>CAKSUM010000037.1 GCA_934501535.1 uncultured Clostridia bacterium | reverse complement strand
ATAAAAGGTCTTACCGCTTCCACATAATCGGGTCTGAATATCATAAAATCGCCCCCTTTCTTTTATAGTATACCATAAAAAATGAAAATAATCAAGCAGTTTTTCTGTTTTGACCTTAAAAACTTATAAACATAAAGCACTTTATAACACTCCAGATTTTTTTGCGGTTTGCCGCAAAAATTTCAGATACACATTGACAACCTTCGTTTTTATGCTATAATTAGTACACGAAATTTTTGCGGCACGCCGCATTTATATCTTGTAGGAGGCGCTTTGACCATGGAAATCATGCGCTCGCAGTACTTGAATCAGCTTATCAAAAAAATGCACAACGGTCGTGTAAAAATCATCACGGGCATCCGCAGGTGCGGGAAGTCCTATCTTCTGTTTGAATTATTCGGAAAGTATTTACGCGAAAACGGAGTGCAAGACGATCAGATCGTTGAATTGGCTTTGGACGAAATTCAAAATTTCCAATATCGCAACCCATTCGAACTGGACGCTTATATTCGCCGGCAAATAACCGACAAAACAAAGCAGTATTATGTGATGATCGACGAAATACAATTCGTCAGCGAAGTACCCAATCCTTATGTGAATGATGATTCTGCCAAAATCGGCTTTTCCGATGTTCTGCTCGGGTTGATGAAAATCAAGAATGCAGACATCTATGTAACCGGAAGCAATTCTAAAATGCTCTCTTCGGATGTCCTTACGCAATTTCGGGACCGGGGCGATGAGATTCGTGTCTATCCGCTGTCCTATGCCGAATTCTGCTCTGCATACTCCGGAAAACCGCAGAATCCATGGCGCGAATACTACACCTACGGGGGAATGCCACTTGTTCTCTCCTTTGATACACACGAAGAAAAAAGCAAGTATCTAAAGGATCTGTTTACCAAAACTTATATCAAGGATGTTGTCGAACGCCACGATATCCGCAATGAAACAGAGGTCCTGGAAGATCTTCTGAATGTCATCTCCTCATCCATCGGATCACTGACCAATCCATCAAAACTTTCTAATACATTCGCAACGGAAAAACAGGTGCGCATTTCCTCCGATACCGTTGAAACCTATCTTTCGTATTTTGAAGATGCTTTCTTGCTGCAAAAATCCCTGCGGTATGATGTCAAGGGGAAAAAATATATCAAAACACCCTTCAAATATTACTTCTCCGATGTCGGACTTCGCAATGCGCGATTGAACTTCCGGCAGCAGGAAGAAAATCACATTATGGAAAATATCATCTACAATGATCTGATCCGCCGTGGATTTGATGTCGATGTCGGTGTTGTCGAATATAATACACGGGATGAGGACGATAAAAAAATACGCAAACAGCTTGAAGTGGATTTTGTCATCAACCGCGGAAATCAGCGATACTATATTCAGTCAGCGCTTACGATTGACGACCCGGATAAACGCAGACAAGAAACCGAATCCCTGATCCAGATTCCCGATTTCTTCAAAAAAATCGTTGTTGTAAAGGACAACATTGAACCGTGGCGCGATGATAGCGGAATCCTCTATATTGGTGTCGAGCAATTCCTGCTTGAAGAGGACGCACTTATAAACTTATAAAACAAATTTCTTTTGAAACATGGGTGTAAAAAACTCAAAATGAGTTTTTACACCCAATTTTACTTTGACATCCCCCTTAGCACAGAGATTAAAAAAATAAGGCCCTACCTCGTATATCCGGTTAATGTACATCAGACGGAAATTCTATTATAACAGGAGGCTTTTATAAATAAAGAAGATTGCGACTGACGCTACGCAAGCCGTGAAGAACTGAGCGAAGCCATCTGCAACAAATATCATGTGGCGGACGATAAAAGCAACAGGAAAGACATCCCCGATGGCAGTTTCCGTGTAGAGGAAGCCATGGCGGAACGGCACTATTCAAGCAAAAAGGCGGCGGCAAGGCACAAAGGATTACGGACCAATCTCGGTCAGGACGGTGGTACGATGTGATAGATACACTTCTGCGGCAT
>CAKSUM010000036.1 GCA_934501535.1 uncultured Clostridia bacterium | reverse complement strand
AAATACGGCGTGGAAAATCAGCCGAAACCCGATGAAACGCCGCTTGTGTATTTTGCGGCAAATGTGCCTGCCGCGGCGTTTGACTGCGACCGCGACGAATTTGTAGGCTCATACAGAAGTGAGGAAAATCCGCAGAATGTTGAAAAAGGTACATGCATAAACTCAAACATGTACGGCGGTGATCCGTGCTTTGCACTTCAGCTTGATGTGGATTTAAAAGCCGGCGAGGAAAAGGAAATCAATATTTTCCTCGGCACGGCAATGACGGAGGATGATATTAAAAAGAGCGCTGCACATTGCAGAGAAAATGATTTTGTCAAAAAGTCATTTTCAGCACTGTCAAAACAGTGGGAAGAATACCTGTCGCATTTCCGATGTGAAATACCCGATAAAGACGCACAGACAATGATAAATATATGGAATCCGTATCAGGCAGAGAGGAATTTCCAATTTTCAAGAAATATCAGCTATTATGCAACCGGAACTTTCCGCGGTGTGGGCGTTCGCGATACCGCACAGGATATTTTGGCTATGGTGCCGTTTGACATAAGACGTGCAAAAGATAAACTGAATTTGCTCTTTACACAACAGTATAAGGACGGTCACTGCAATCATTACTGTTTCCCGACCGAAGGCTGGGAACCTGTAACACGTATACACTCGGATAATCATTTGTGGCTTGTAATGGCTTGCTATCATATCATTATGGAAGAGGGAAAACTTGATTATCTTGATGAAACAGTAGAATATTATGACGGCGGAAGTGCGACAGTTTGGGAACATATCAAAAAGTCGATTGATTTTTGTATGGCAAACCGCGGCGTGCACGGATTTCCGCTGATGCTTGCGTCCGACTGGAACGATATGCTCTACCGTGTGTGCCAAAAGGGCAAAGGCGAGAGCATATGGACGGCGATGCAGTTCGGAACGGTACTCCGCCAAATTGCCGAACTTGCCGAATTAAAAGGCGAGGATAAGCAAAAGTATCTTGATATTTACGAAGAACAGAAAAAGCTTGTAAATAAAGCCGCATGGGACGGCGAATGGTTCAGAAGATGTATAACCGATGAGGGCAAGTTTATCGGCTCAAAAGACGAACCGCAGGCAAAAATTTGGCTGAATGCGCAAAGCTGGGCGGTAATATCGGGTATGGGCGACAGAGAAAAGCAGATTTCCGCTATGGACAGCGTGAAAAAGTATCTTGATACACCGCTCGGTATAAAGAAAATTGAGCCGTCAATGACGACCGATTATCCGTCAAAAGAGGGTGCATTGACCTGCTATAACAAAGGCTGCGGCGAAAACGGAAGTGTGTTCTGTCATGCGAATACATGGGCGATAATTGCGGAATGTATGCTGAAACGCCCCGAAAATGCGTATAAATACTACCATCAGCTGCTGCCGATGATAGCACAGGAAAAAGCCGGGGAGTGGCGGTATAAGGCAGAACCGTATGTGTATGCGTCGAACATTTTCGGACCGGAGAGTGATAAGTTCGGTTTGGCGAATGTCAGCTGGCTGACCGGAACTGCGGCGTGGATGTATGTTGCGGTGACGCAGTATATGTTCGGCATAAAACCGAGGTGGAACGGACTCGAAATCGACCCGTGCCTGCCTCAGGAGATGCTGCCGGCAAAAGTGACGCGTGTGTTCCGCGGAAAGCGGTACGAGATTGAAATTACCGAAAATAAACGAATGTTTATTGAAATGGAATGATAAAAGAGGGATAAAAGTATGAACAGATATATGTTTACAGGGTTTATCGGAACAAAAAATGTCCGTATAAAGAAGGATAAAAACGTGCATTTTTCCGTTATCGGATATTTTGAGGATAAAGTGTTCATTTACATGGAAACACCCGAGAAAATAGATGATGCCGATGCGGAAAAATATATTATCGGCGGAAATCTGAAACGGTTTCCCGACGGCAGAAAACTATGGCGAATGGAGAGGGTGTTTTACTGTGACCCGTACCTGAATGATGAGATATTTAACGCGACTGAGCAGGTCAGAAATCCCGATATGGGAATACTTAATCTGGAGCATGATGAGGCGTTTTTGGCATACGTCGGACACCATTATGTATTGCAGGAATACGGTAAAACGGTTTGGGACAGATATTACAGCATTTATTCGTTCGGAAATATTTTTATTTCTATTGCAGAAAAAAAGCCTGTTCCGTCAGCAAAGAGAGAATCGCCGTTTAAAGTGCCGGTAAGGTCGATTATCAAGGCGACCATGCCGGTCATAGATGGAGGAAAGAAACAGAATCCCGACGGCTCTTACGGCTGGTATAAAATTAATTAAAACATTGAATAGATGTGAGCATGAAAACGGATTAGGAAATATCCGACATGGGACGAATACACTTTAACAGAATTAGTGCGAACCTGACAGAAAGAGAGTTTTTGAAAAAATGTCAATTTAATTTTAACGAGTTGATATTAATACACGGCACTGCCTATACTTTATGGGTGGTGTCGTTGTTTTATTTACAGAAAAATTGTTAAATGTTCAAATATGAAACGTACTTCATAAAAACACAATAAAATATGAAGTTTGCCGCATTCACTTTAAATATAATCCGTGTTAAAATATATACATAAGGAGGATAAAGTATGGATAAGCAATTGATAGGAAACAGAATTCGACACTTCAGAGAAGAAAAAGGTTTAACACAGGCAATGCTTGCAGAACTCGCGGAAATTTCAGAAAGAACGATATCTGATATTGAAAATGGAAAGATTGTATCAAAATACAATAATATTATAAAAATATCATGTGTATTGGAAATACCAATCAATTATCTCCTATCCGACCGATGTGCTTTTGATAAACCCGGCACTATAAGTAATATACTTGAGGTTATGTCAGAATTTACCCATGATGATATACAACATTTTATACGGTATATTGATTTCTATAAGAATGAAAAGAAATTTTTAAAAAAATAAAATCTGATCATTCATGCGATATCCTTTAATGAACATTGACAACTTAATACAAGCATTTTCTGTACTAAATCTGTATATCAGCACATTTGACGGTACGCTTGCGGTAAATACCGGTC
>CAKSUM010000035.1 GCA_934501535.1 uncultured Clostridia bacterium | reverse complement strand
TGCTTCTACCGCTTTTTCCTTCCTTAAGCTGCCTGCGTTTGTATTTTTACGCATTTAGTTTCATTCCTTTCGTTATGTCGTGATTACTGCTTTGCCGGTTTCCAGCTCGGGTCTGCATATTCCGCAGGATCTTCGTCGGTATGTACGGAATAGTAATTTTCTCTTGCCTTTTCCTGATTTTCCTGAATTCTCTTAAGACCCTCGTCAACGCTGATTTCTCCGGTCCATACGTGGTTCAGGAATACATCACCTGCTGTTTCAAGACCTGCAGCGTCTGTTTTAGGCGCTCTCGGCTCCTGTGCACTGATGTCAGCAAGCTTTGCAAATTCAACCCAGCCAACCTTAGCGTCAGATGTATCTGCTTTATCGATAATTGATGTATCGTACGGCATGCCTATACCTTCTTCAAACATAGCTGTCTGATATTTGTCACCGCTTAATGCTCTCATAGCTATAACGAGCTTATCAAGCGGAACCTTTGTGTGCGCGTTCATGTATGAGCCCCAGCCGAGGTCTTCTCTCTGCTTATAAGCTGTTCCGTCTTCGCCTACCGGGTATGCGCATACGCCCCAATCACATTTAGCCGGGAACTGGTCATTCAGTACGCCTACGTCGAAGTTGTAAGCAAACTTCATACCGATTTTACCCTCTGCGAATGTTGCACGTGCCGAGTCATTGTCAAGGCTTTCTGCGCCCGGATAAATACTTCCGTCTTCCTTCATGCCCATCCATGTTTCCATAGGTGTCTTCCAGTGTGAAACGTCATACTTATCTGTTGCCGGATTGTACGTTACAAAACCTGCAAGCGTCATAGCCGGGTTTGTGATGTCGGAGTTGAACCATCCCGTCCACTTCATCGGAGCGATGATGCCGTACTGATTCTTTGACTTGTCTGTCAAAATCTTTGCGTATTCGCGAACTTCTTTCCATGTCTTAGGCGGTTTAGCTTCGCCGTTCTCGTCAACAATGCCTGCTGCTTTGAACAAGTCCTTGTTGTAAACCATACCTTGCGGCCCGGGGCCTCCCGGCAGCTGATATGTCTTACCCTTGTACATTCCTCTGCCTTCCATAAGTACGCCGTCATCTTTGTACTTTTGTATAAGTTCCGGTCCGCCGGGAACATCGTCCCATGCAAGAATATCGCCGTTTGCAGCCAGCTTCTTCATGTCGCCGCCGCCCATAATGTCAGGCGCTGTTCCGTTCTGAAGTGCAAGCTCAAGAGTCTTTGTAAGATTGTCTCCGCCCTGAACGGTGTATTCAATCTTGATTCCCTGAGCCTTACCCTCTGTTTCGTTCCAGTCGTTATAAAGCTTTGTCATAACGTCCTTGGAGTGTGAATTACCCGACCAGATTGTCACAACCGTAAGGTTCGGATCCACCGCCTCCTTTTTGCCGCAGCCGCTCATTGCGCCCGCCAGCATCACTGTCGACATAGCCAGTGATAGCATTTTGATTGATTTTTTCATAAAATTCTCTCCCTTTCTTATGCATTATACATAAATTTCTATGATTATCATACTACATTTTGAACAATTTGTAAAGGGGACAATTTTTGTCCCCTGTTTTTCCCCTAATTTTAAAAACCGCCTTTTCATGCGGTTTTTTAGCCTTATTTTTGTGTCCCTAATTTGATTGGCAATTTTTTTCATTATTTATATTACATATAAATTACTGTTTGTTGTCACTTTTATTACCCGTTTTTCTGTTTAAAATGCCGAAGAATACGCCGCATGGTCTGCCGAAAAAATCCGTCCCGGCGCAGACAAGGCAGCGATAACACATTATTATAATGTAGAAATTCAATTCAGCATAAAAAAAGCGCCCGAATTTTTACAAATTCAGACGCTTCACCGTCCGCCGTACCCGAGCGCGGCAGACGCGGGAATACCAATCAGTCCAGATGGTCTATAAATTCAAATACTTTCAGTTCGCGCAGCTGTGCAACCAATTCGTTCATAGAGCTTGCCTCCATGCGTTTTAAAACGCGCTTTGCCATTTTACGCACCGAGTCGATCTCAATATATTTGTCCGCGGCGATTTTTTTGTAGCTGTTGCCGTAGTACATTTCTCGCAGCAGTTCATACTCGCCCGTAGAAAGCTGCGAAATCTTGTTGTACAGATACAGCAGCGACATTTGGTTGCGCTGTACCTGCTGCGTGCGCTGTACGAGCTTTTGCGCAATTTCCGGCCGCAGCGAGCCTGCATTGCTGTACACCTTTCTTACAGCGTCCACTATTTCATCTATGGGCGTGGTTTTTTCGCAGTAATCGTCCGCTCCGTTTGCAAAAGCCGCAAAAACATAATCGTCATCATTAAAACTTGTAAGCATTATGACCTTTACTTTCGGATAATTTTCCTTAATGTCGGGAATTATGTCCAGTCCGGCAGTTTCCGTTTCCATGCGTATGTCCAAAAGCAGTACATCGGGAGATGTCACCTCCAGCAGGTCAAGACAGTCTGCTGCGCAGTACGCCGCGCCGACCGGCTCAATATCCGGAAAATCGCTGAACTGTTCACGAAATCCGTCACATAAAAACTTTGCGTCATCGCATATAGCAACCTTTATCTTATCTGACATACTCATTTCTCCTTTTCTCCGGATACACCGGCAAAACTATCTGAAATTCCGTAAATTCGTTCATCACGCTCTTTACGCGTATTTCGCCGCGGTGCAGACGTATAACGTTAAGCACATAGCTGAGTCCGACTCCGCCCGACATGCTTGATTTTGTGGTAAAAAACGGGCTGAATATGCGCCGCCGGTTACCGCGTTCCACGCCGGTGCCGTTGTCTCGCACGCTTATCTGCACGAGATCCTCCTCGCGGAATACGGTTATTTGTATGCGCGCGTCGGGATTTTTCTTTTTTTCAAGCGCCTCCGCCGCGTTCAGCAGAAGATTGACAAACATTTCGGTCAAATGCCGCTCATCGCCGTAGACCGATATATCCACGGTGTCTGTAGCCAGGTCAAGTTTTATGCTTCCGTCCGACGGCAGCGATACTCTCTGCATCGCCTTGTTTATGCAGTACAGCAAATCGGTCTGCTTGAATTTTGCGTTCGGCTTGCCCAAAAGGCTCAGCGTCTTGTTCAGCATTTCCATATATTCCGCCGCGATGTTCTTCCCTATCCCGGCATTGTTCAGCGCTCGGTCATACGCGCCTTTTTCAATGTATGTCTGCACGAGCGTAAATTGCTGCAATACACCCAAGAACGCATTTTTATATGTATGCAAAACCATGCTCATGTCCTTGTCATGTCGCTTGCTCCACGGAAATGTGCCGACTCCTCCCGCTTTTTCCAGGACTCTGAACGGACGGAAAAGCACGATAATTCCGACAAGTACCACAATCGTGAGCCACAGCAGCGCCTGCGGAAACAGCAGCTCAATTTTGAACACCGGATTAATCGGGAGCTTTGCCTGGTTGACGTTATAAAACATTATGCTTTTGAAAACGTTCCCGAACAGCGCAAAGTAAACGAACAGATTGATAATCGCAACACAGCAGCCCGAGATGAGTACGTCTTTGCGTTTTACGAAAATAGATATGCTCCTGAGACGCCACAGCGCGCAAAGCACAGGAACAATCATATATGCAGCGAGCAGGATTTTGTTTGCCGTCATATTGATGTGCATAAGCTGTTCCCAAAAATATCTGCCGCCGAAACCTATTCCGGTTGTGCGGAAATAGATTATCTGCGTAATCTGCGGTTCCGTCGCGATGTACATGCACATGCACGGTATCAGCAGGAGTATCGTTTTACCCCATTTAAGGCGGTACAAATATCTGATATACAACACCGCCGCGAACATGTAAAGAAATACGGAGAAGTTAAACAGCCGCACTATCGTACTGAGCGGAAGTTTGACGCGGTTTAAAAAGTAAAAAATCCTGTACTCGATACCAAACTGCATCGATGTCTGATACGATTTGGACAGATAAATCATTCCTATTATTATGGTCGCGGAAATGGCAAGAAAATACATGCTTACAACCTTTATGAATCCGTTGGTGTTATAAAGAATAAAAAGGCACATTACTATTAATATAAGCATAATTGCCGAAACAAGCATTTTCTCACCTCCATACCAATCAAATTTTAATATATCACATTTTCATACCGTTGTCAAGATGCGCACCGTATTCGTCCGCATCGGCGCGAGGGCAGATATTTTACCGTCCCCGTGTGAGGCGATTATAACAAATACTATTCATATACAGGAGCGCCGTTTCATATATTGTACCAATAGTATTATTAGGGGGCAAAAAATGAAGGATTATATTGAAGAGCGGGTCTTGGAGCTCGCATACTACATTCTTGAAAACAAAACTACTGTGCGAAAAGCCGCAAGAAAATATAATATTTCCAAATCTACCGTACATACGGTTGTAACAAGACAGAAACTTTTTATATAGAAGTGGCGTAACCCCTCAAAGA
>CAKSUM010000034.1 GCA_934501535.1 uncultured Clostridia bacterium | reverse complement strand
CTGATAACCGAAGCCGAGAAGTATTTGGGCTATCCGTATGTTTGGGGCGGCAGCAGTCCGCAGACCTCGTTTGACTGCTCGGGATTTGTGTGCTGGGTATTCAAAAACTCCGGCGTATATCCTCTCGGCAGAACAACGGCACAAGGTATTTTCGACTTGTGTACTCCCGTCAGACCGTCGGACGCAAAGCCCGGTGATATTATTTTCTTCACGGGGACATATAACAGCGGCTGTCCGGTATCACACGTCGGTATTTATGTTGGCAACGGTATGATGATTCATTGCGGCAATCCCATTCAGTACGCAAGCGTCAATTCAAATTATTGGACGCAGCACTTTTACGCCTATGGGCGACTAAACTAAAAAATAAATTTAACGGAGGTATTTTATACAATGGCAACAGTAACAAAAATTGATAAGGACATTGCGGCGGCAAAATCAAAAATTGCGGAGCTGCAAAAGAAAATCAGAGAGCTTGAAACAAAGCGCGTCGAGGCTGAAAACTTGCAGATTGTAAAGCTGGTTAAGACGGTCAATATCGACAACAAGACCTTGACGGCGCTGCTCAAAGCCTATGCAACGGGCGAGTTTGAGCTGCCCGAAAAATACAAGGCAGAGCTTGAAAATAAGGAGGACACGGACAATGAAAACGAACAGAATTAAATTTGCGGCGGCGGTATTTACCGCCGTTTTCGCTTTATCGGGAATTACGGCATTTGCACAAGGCAATGATAATTCGGTGCAGACCGAAACAATAATCGAGGACAACCGAACGCTTACACCAAAGGGCAACGCACAGCTTGTTGATGATGTTTCGGATAATGAAAATTTGCAGTTTATCACCGTGACCGCACGGGACGGAAATGTTTTTTATTTCGTAATTGACAAGGGTGCGCAGAGTGAAAATGTGTATTTTTTGAATACCGTTGATGAAAGCGACCTTGAGGCTCTTGTCGAGCAATCGGATAAGAAACCGACAGCGACCGCAAAGCCCACAACGGACGATACCGAAAAAGATTTAACAGAAACCGATACAAAAGACAACTCCGACACAAAAGCTGAAAAATCCGAACAGACGGAGCAAAACAAGCAAAAAAGCAATTTCGGATTGCTTATTGTGTTGGTGCTTGCGGCGGCTGTCGGAATCGGCGGATATTATTACAAGGTAATCTTGCCGAAAAAGAAACTTGAACAGGCGGACGATTTGGACGACTTCGATTTTGAGGACGAGGACACCGAAACCGTTGTAAATGAGGATGACGGAACGGACGATATTGACAATGAATAAATCCGAACACAAATTTTCTTATATTTCGCCAATAGACAAAGGGAGTGATTTGTGGTATAATTTAAATAAAATATCAGTTTGGAGGGAATGAGCTTGTTTAATTTAAGTCTTACTGCCTGTAGTTTTCTGTTAAAAAAGCCATATTCGCATAATAAATATTATAACCTGAATAATGAAATTGAAATAGATAATAATATTAAAAAATTTTCTGTTCAAGATATGTTTGTCGAATTTTTTGATGCATATACTAATAGTGTTGATGATACGGATAAACAGAAAACATTTCATTGTTTATATGAAAATACTAATATTGGAGAAACCGAAACATATAGTTACATATATACTCTCATAAAATCCGGAACATATGGAAGTTCATCAGAAGTTGTCGATAATAATACAAAAAAAGTGGTACATAATTTGAAGCCTAATCAAACTGTCGAAAAACCATTTTACTTATATATTGTTATTCCCAAGGATAACAGACGAGTACAAGTACAAAAAGGAATGTTTTTCTTTCAAAATGTTGGACAATATGGAATAAAGACAATTACGACAGATTATATGCGTGAGTTTTTTTCCACCAAATACAATATTACGCTTGAGTGTAAAACAATAGCTTCAAAATTGTTTCTTGAACGAATGATAAAAAAAGACAAAATATCAAAAATTATAATGACAAGAAATCACAAATCTGGAGATTCTGCAGATGACCTGAGTTTAGGATATGGGGTTGAAACACGAGTTATTGGTAATTTATCATTTGATGAAAATAAGTGGAAAAAAATTAAACGAAAAATTGATTATTTTACAGAAGGCAAATGTAACTTGTTTGAATTTGACAATGTAAAATACGATGGATTAAAGCTAAATGTTGAAATAGGTGGTAGATTGCGAACAATAAACATGAATAATATAGACAATTTAAGTCTTATTGAGGGGATACCAGATGAAATACAAGGCTTCGACGGACACCCACAAAAAGAATTGTTGCTCGAATATTTTGCAAAAGTTGCAAACGAATATTTAGAAGATATGGTTTTACAAATAAAATGAAACGGAGGCTCAGCCGATGGCATCAAAAATTATACAATTTCTTTTATCATCAAAATTTATGTTTTCTGTTGCCGGACTAATATTGTTTTTTTATTGCATAAAGAAAAATAACAACTTTTTTGATATAAGAAATATTTTTTTAGAACAGTTTAGAATATTTGACAAGACAAAGAGCCAAATTATTGTATTTTATATTGTACCAGCTATTTTAGCATATGCTGTAACAAGAACTAAATGCATTGACAAGGATATTATAGACAATATAATTATAGTTCTTTCAATTATGCTATCTATGCTTTTTGCTATGCTGAGTATAATAAATGGTTATCAAAGGAATGATTCAAAATATGTAAAAGTATTAGATGAGACAAATAATTCAATTATGTTTCAGTCTGTATTATGTGTTGTGACATTGATTATATCTTTTGCACAGTTTTTTGTAGATACTTATGACGGAGAAAAAACAATAATTATAGTAAGTTTTGTTTTATACTATTTGATGTTTGTAATTATTTTGAATACATTTATTATATTAAAACGAATGAAAGCATTGTATGATAACAGATAAAAATCACATAAAACAGCACTCATTAACTTGGGTGCTGTTTTTGCGTTCAAAGGAGGAATTTAATTTGAAACTGATTATAGCGGAAAAACCGTCAGTTGCCCTTGCAATCGCAAAAGCGCTTAATATCAAGGGCGGCCGTGACGGATATATCGAAAACGGCGAATATATCATTTCTTGGTGTATCGGGCATTTAGTATCTGCGGCATTTCCCGAAGAATATGACACAAAATATTCAAAGTGGGATTATGCCGATTTGCCTATCATTCCCGATAGCTTCAAGTACAAAATCTACGGCGATAAACAAAAACAGTTTAAGGTTATAAAAAGACTTATGCACAGAAAAGATGTTACCGAAATCGTGAATGCCTGCGATGCCGGGCGCGAGGGCGAGCTGATTTTCAGGCTCGTTTACAATATGGCGAATTGCAAAAAAACTATCAAAAGGATTTGGATTTCATCAATGGAAAATGCAGCGATCCGTGAGGGCTTTGAAAACCTAAAGGACGGCGGCGAGTATGACAATTTGTATTATTCCGCACTTTGCAGAATGTGGGCGGATTGGATAGTCGGTATCAATGCAACAAGGCTGTTTTCGATTTTGTATAACAAGACCTTAAATATCGGCAGAGTGCAGACGCCTACGCTTGCTCTTTTATGTGATAGGCATAACAAAATAGTGTATTTCCGAAAAGAAAAGTATTTTACGGTTGAACTCACGCTCGGCGGCGTGAAAGCTGAAACCGAACGGCTTGACAATGAGAATACGGCAAAAGAGATTATAACGGCTTGTGAACACTCACAGGCCGTTTGCGTTTCCGTCACCAAAGAAACCAAAACCGAACAGCCGCCGAAGCTGTTTGATTTAACAACGCTGCAAAGGGCGGCAAACAGGCTTTATGGCTACACCGCAAAGCAAACACTTGATTATGCACAGGCATTATACGAAAAGAAACTTATCACCTATCCCCGAACGGACAGCCGATATTTGACGGAGGATATGGCAGAAACGGCAGCGGCGGTTATTCATCTCGGTGCGGATATACCGCCGTTTGACAAGGCACCCGATTTCTTCCCCGAAATATCCCGTATGATAAACAACAGCAAGGTATCAGACCACCACGCCATTATTCCCACGCTTGAAATTGAAAAGGCGGATTTGTCGGCAATTCCGACAGGCGAGCTGAATATTCTGAAACTTGTTTTATGCCGGATAATTTCAGCGTCGGCGGAAAGCTATGTGTATGAAAATACTGCGGCTGTGTTTGAGTGCGGCGGATATACATTCACGGCAAAGGGAAAAGAAATTGTTTCGGAGGGCTTTCGTGCAATAGAAAAGCTGATATATCCAAAGGCGGATAATTCGGAATCAGCGCCGCTTGTGAAATTCTATAAGGGACAGTTATTCGCAGGAGCAGCACCGGAGCTTAAAGAAAAATACACCCAGCCCCCGAAACCGTACACGGAGGACACATTGTTATCTGCAATGGAAACGGCGGGCGCAAAAGAGACGGCAGACGACGCAGAACGTAAAGGCTTAGGAACGCCTGCAACCAGAGCCGCCATTTTGGAAAAGCTGGTACAAACGGGATTCGTGCAGAGAAACGGACGGCAGATAACACCCACCAAAAACGGAATACTGCTTGTTTCCGTTCTGCCTGACACTCTTATATCCGCACAGCTCACGGCAGAATGGGAAAATAAACTTGCCGAGATTGCAAAAGGCGAATCAAGCCCGAAAGAATTTATGCAGGGTATTAAAAGTATGATAACCGAGCTTACAGAGCGATACCGTGAATTTGACAGCGCAAGAGAAAATCCGTTTAAGGAGCGTGAGGATAATGTACGGTAAAACTCATAGAGAGGAATGTTTGTAATGAATATTCCGATCACCGACAGTATAATGCGCATTGATACAAGCAGAGATAATTTT
>CAKSUM010000033.1 GCA_934501535.1 uncultured Clostridia bacterium | reverse complement strand
TGCCATGCTTGATAAAAATGACGAGCCGTGCGCGCCGTCAATGCTGTACACCGATCCGCGCGGAAAAGAGCAGTGCGAGCGGTTGATAAACCAATTCGGCGCGGAAAATCTCGCGTTTAAAACCGGCGCAAAAACGCATGAAATGTACTCGCTGCCGAAAATAATGTGGATAAAAGAAAATATGCCCGAGAATTTTGCGCGCGCGGAAAAAATCCTGTTGATACAGGACTACATCGTGTATATGCTGTGCGGCGTGAGGCAGATTGACGTATCGCTTGCCGCACGGACAATCTGTTTTGACATTGAAAACAAGCGTTGGGACAAGGAAATTTTAGAATTTGCCGGGATTGACGAAAACCTGCTTTCCACACCTGTTCCGACAGGCACGGCTGCGGAGAAAATCAAGCCGGAGCTTGCACGAGAGCTTGGAATTTCGGCGGATTGTGTAATAGTAAGCGGTGCACATGATCAGATTGCTGCGATGCAAGGTGCGAATATCCGCACAAATGAACAGGTCATGGACGGAACAGGCACGGTTGAGTGTGTGCCGGTGCTGTTTGACAGCGTACCGCAAGATTTTGCGCTTTATGATATGGGCTATTCCCTGGCACCGCACCCCGGCGGCGGATATGCGTGCTATGTCTTGTCATACACGGGCGGTGCGACACTGAAATGGTTCCGCGATAACTTTTCAGACGCGGATTATGCCGAACTTGACAAAACTGTCGGTGAGGAGCCGACAGAGCTGTTAATCATGCCGCATTTTGCCGGAGCAGCAACGCCGTATATGGACGCAAATTCGAAGGCGGCGATTTTGGGGCTGACGTTTGAGCATACAAAAACCGATATTTATAAGGCATTAATGGAAGGGACGGCTTATGAAATTACACTTAATCTTGAAATACTTAAAAAGCACGGACTTTCGGCAAGAACGGTTATAGCAACCGGCGGAGGAGCAAGGTCGGATGTGTGGCTGCAAATCAAGGCGGACGTTCTGGGGCTTGCGGTAACGGCACTTGACGGAAAGGAAATCGGCGGTGCGGGAACGGCGATAATGGCGGGGCGCGCGGTGGGCGTGTATGATGAAAACACAATCCTTGCAAGGCCGCGAAAGACATTTTATCCCGACGAAAAACGGCATGCATACTACAAAAATCAGCTTGAAAAGTATAAAAAAATTTACGCGGCGGCAAGGGAGGTAATGCGCGATGAATAAATATATCGGACATCAATCGCAGATAAGCGGTGTTGATGAGGTAATTCTGGCAAAAGGCAAGGGCAAGGGCATGACGCTTTTGCAGGTGCGAAACGGCATGGGACTTGAAATCACCTTTTCAGCCGACCGTGCGATGGATATTGCAAGAGTCAGCTTAAAGGGCAGCAACCTCGGCTATTTTTCGCCGTGCGGATATGTTGCGCCCGGCTTTTACGATAACCGCGGCACGGGATTTTTAAAATCCTTTACCGCCGGATTTATGACGACATGCGGACTCACGGCTGTCGGCTCGCCCTGCACCGATGACGGCGAGGAGCTGCCGCTGCACGGCACAATCGCAAACACACCGTGCGAGAATTATTTGTATGAGGAAACAGACGCGGAGATAATCATAAAAGCACAGATACGCGACGCGGCAATATTTGCACATCAGCTGATTTTGGAGAGAGAATACAGAGTTTCAAAAACCGAAAACAAGCTGTCATTGTGCGACAAAATCAAAAATATCGGCTCAGCCAAAACGCCGCTTGAGGTGCTTTACCACTGCAATATGGGCTATCCGCTTTTGTCGGAAAACACAATTCTGGATATTCCGGCAATGTCGACCGCACCGCGGAACGACCACGCGAAAGAGGGACTTGCCGATTGCCTGAAAATGGAGAAACCGCAGTGCGGCTATGAGGAAATGTGCTATTATCACACGCTTTCGGAAGGCAGAGTGTCGGCATATAATCCCGACATAAAAAAGCGCGTCACAATCGCGTTTGACACAAAGGAGCTGCCGTATTTTACAGAGTGGAAGATGATGGGCGAACATGATTATGTGCTGGGCTTGGAGCCGGGCAACTGTCTGCCGGACGGACGCGATGTAATGCGTGAGAAAGGCATACTCGAATTTTTACAGCCGGACGGGGAAAAGGTGCATCATCTGGAATTTAATTTTACTGAGGAATAAACCGCGGTTTCCCGTACGGTGCGGCTGTGCCGGGGAAAATGCGGAAGATTGAAATTGCCGGGAAAGGAAGATAACAATGCTTGTAACATTAAAAAATATATTAAAAATCGCCGAGGCGAAAAAGTGTGCAATCGGCTCGTTCAACACACCGAATTTTGAAAGTCTGAAAGCCGTAATCGGCGCGGCGGAGGAATTAAATCAGCCGGTAATCATAATGCACGCGCAGGTTCACGAGGAAATGGGGCTTTGCAAAATGGGCGAAATCGCGCCGATAATGCTGTTTATGGCAGACCGCGCGAGCGTGCCGGTATGCGTACATTTGGACCACGGCACCGACCTTGATTATGTAAAAAAGGGGCTTGACTTGGGCTTTACGTCGGTTATGTATGACGGCTCGACGTTGCCCGACGAATTAAATTTTGCAAACACCGCGATTGCGGTTGAAATGGCGGCGCAAACGGGCGCGAGCGTTGAGGCGGAAATCGGTTCGATGGGCGCGAGAGAATCGGGAGCCGAGGGCGGCGAGAGCATCTACACAACGCCGGAGGCGGCGAAGAAATTCTCGGAAGAGACCGGAATTGATGCTTTAGCATGCGCGTTCGGAACGGCACACGGAATTTATTTGAAAGAGCCGAAACTCGACTTTGCACGCCTTGACGAGATAAACAAAATCACGAACGTGCCGATAGTAATGCACGGCGGCAGCGGCGTGAGTCATGAGGATTACAAAAAGGTAATTGCGCTGGGCGTGCGTAAAATCAACTATTACACATACATGGCAAAAGCCGGGGGAGAGGCAGTATCGGGAAAAACCTACGGACAGTTCCACGACGCGGCAAATGATGCAATAGCGGCAATGAAAGCCGATGTAAAAAAAGCAATGTCGGTATTTTGCGGCGAATAAAAAAAGACCTCCGGGGACGGCTGCATGGCACGTTCTGCGGAGGGTTTTATATATGCATAATCTAAACTAATATTAAAGAAAAGATTAAAACCAATACGGGTAAATATGATGTTCTAATATGGTTTTTATATTGTGATATGATTGCTTTTGAAATAATTAATATAAAATAATAATTTTTAGGATTACTTATTTTTGATAAATTGGTATAATAATTTGTGTATAACATAAAAGATGTGATATATTTTACTGAAAGGTTATGAGAGGATATAAAAAGTATGCGATTTGAGATTAAAGAAAATAGAATCCATATGGTGTTTGAGGTAACGGAAAACAACGAGTTAAGATTATTGAATTTTTCTGATGACAGTGTGGAAAATGCAATGTCTGAAAAACAGCAAAAATATGCTCAAGCTGTTGAAATACAGATAACCGGTGACAATCAAAATGATCACCACGGTGCGAAACACACCTGCTGCGGCAGCAGGGAGCGATTAAAATATATTTCGCACAGTGTATCTGAAAACAACTTTGGAAAAAAGCTTGAAATTCAACTTGCGGACGAGTGCATCAGCGTGGTGTTAAATTATCAGCTATATAGTGGTGTAAGCGTTGTCAGATGTTGGACGGACATTAAAAACATATCATCTGAGACTGTCGGCATTGAATATATATCCTCATTTTCTCTGACCGGAATCGGTAGTGATGCTTTAAAAGTTTATATCCCGTCAAATTCGTGGGTTAACGAAACAGGCTGGATGAGTTACACACTCAAGGATTTAGGTATGCAAAGAGTGTCGCCGTTTTCAACAAAGAGAATATGTATATTAAACAGCGGAACATGGTCGACAAAGGAATTCCTTCCTATGGGTTGCGTAGAAGACAATACTCATTCGTATATGTGGCAGATTGAGAATAACGGTTCATGGAACTGGGAAATAGGTGATATTTCCGATATGCTGTATTTAAAGCTTTCAGGGCCGAGCGAGAATGAAAACCACTGGCACAAGGAACTCAAAGGCGGCGAAGAATTTTCAAGCGTGAAGTCGGCAGTATGCGTGGGGACTGATTTTGAAACAGCACTTGCTGAAATGACAAAATACCGCCGCCGAATAATCCGCCGAAATAAAGCTGATGCAGGGTTGCCGGTGATATTCAACGACTATATGAACTGCCTTTGGGCGAATCCTACCGAAGAAAATATGAAACCTTTGATTGACAAAGCAGCAGAAGTCGGTGCGGAGTATTACTGTATGGATGCGGGCTGGTATTCGGAGGGTGAATGGTGGGATTCAATCGGCGAATGGCAGCCGTGTAAAAAAAGATTTCCAAACGGAATAAAGGCAGTTTTTGATTACATTAAGAGCCGCGGAATGACTCCGGGTATATGGCTCGAAATAGAGGTTATGGGAATAAATTGTCCGGCGGCTGACAAGTTTGATGATTCGTGCTTTTTTATGCGGCATGGAAAACGTATAATTGATCATGGCAGATATCAGCTTGATTTCAGAAATAAAAAAGTACGCGATTTTGCTGATGAAGTGGTTGACCGCGTTGTTAATGAATACGGCGTGGGATATATAAAGATGGACTATAATATTGATGCGGGTATAGGAACGGAAACGGACGCCGATAGTTTTGGTGACGGACTTTTAGGACATTGCCGTGCATATCTTGGATGGATTTCAGCTGTCATGGACAGATATCCGAATCTTATTATTGAGAATTGTGCGAGCGGCGGTATGCGAATGGACTATGCTATGCTTTCGCAGTATTCAATTCAATCGGTCAGCGACCAGGAACGATTTAATGTGACGGCGGTGATATCCGCGGGAGCACCGACGGCTGTATTGCCGGAACAGGGTGCAATATGGACATATCCCGTACATAGAAATACCGAAAATGAGGTTATGTTTAATATGGTAAATGCTCTTTTGATGAGAATGCATTTGGGCGGAGAGATTGCAGGGCTTGATGAAGAGCAGTTTGGAATTGTGAAGAAGGGCGTTGAGTGCTATAAACAGACACGCGGATTAATTCCTACGTTAATTCCGTTTTATCCGTTAGGACTGCCGAAATATGATTCCGAATGGCTTTGTATAGGATTTAGAAATGACAGTAAAACATTTTTGAAAGTTTGGAGAGTCAACAGCACGAACGAATGTCTTTCAATTCCTTTGGATAACGTTAAAAGTGCGGAAATAACGTATTCAACTCATGGTTGCAGTATTGATGTGCAGAATAATCAGCTGGAGGTACGGTTGGCGGAAAATACATCTGCTGCATTGATAGAGGCTGTGCATGGTTAAGTGCGAGATTAAGAAGGAGATACATATGAATTTTGATGAAGTTAAAAACTTTATGGACAGGCTGACGGCGTGGCGAATACCAGGCAACAGCATAACGGTTTATAAAGACAACAAAAAAGTATTTGAATACAGTTCGGGATATTCGGACCTTGAGGGGCAATCCCTCATTTTGTGTAAACCTCAAAATTGGCTCCAAAATGATAATATAATCTAAGTAGTTTTTTGTGG
>CAKSUM010000032.1 GCA_934501535.1 uncultured Clostridia bacterium | reverse complement strand
TGGCATAATTAAAACCTCCAAAATGATATTTTTATTATATACCATTTTGGAGGTCTCGTAAAGACTTTACACAAAATGAGGGATTGCCCCCCATTTGACATTATAGTTTTCTTTCAAAAACTTTGTAAAGGTTTTTGATTTCTCTGTTATATTTTCTGCACTCCTTTTACTGAAAATATAGTTAATGCTTGTTTTGTTTTGCTTAAACTCTCTTTTGCCTACTGTCTTGTAATTAGTGTCATTTTCCTTATTAAAAATATCTGTTCTTTTGTCTTTGCCTTGTAGGTTAATTTCCAATAATGCACTATGTATTTGAAAACCTAAACTTTTTGATTTTCCCATAAATACCCCCTTTTTACTGTCATATTTCTTGAAAATTGCAAGAAATATGATTTTTTACATTTTTTCTGATTTTATTTTAATTTTTTTTCTTTTAATTTCAATTTTTTCTGTTCTATAAAAAAGTGTTTAGGTTTAAACCCCTAACCACTTTTTATACGTAGAGTATTGTATAATAAAAAAAGACAAAGGGCATTAAAAACAGTTTTTCAATCTGTAAATATAAGTTATTCAATTATAACTGTCTTTTGAAAGTTCAAATCTATAATGAGTTAAGGAGTTTTGCTCCTTATATGCAATCTGTTAGTTGATATAATATTTGGAGTGATACTCTTTATATTACACCTGCTAACATAAACTCCTTTTTTATTTAGAATTAAATTAAGTTATTGTAAGAATATAATTCTTCTATTTTAAAACCTCTTCTCAAATATAGTTTTTTGCAGTAGTTTTGAATATAGATAAAAAACTCGCAAATAGTGGGAAGTTGCCCTTCTCCGCCACGTCAGAGCAAGCTATATATCGCTTGCTTTGTTTTTGTTATGCAAAAAATCAGGGTTCACTCATGCCGCAGATCTTCGTTTATCGCAAAAAGACACGCTCGGCTCGCCTGCTCGCTTGTAAACGCACTCGCAATGGCTCACTTTCGCTACCACCCTTTTTGCGAGTTATGCCTTCGGAGAGATTATCTCTATGGTTCGGCGTTGTCGCATCGGAATGGACTTTGCTCCATTCCGATTTTTCTGCAAAGAAAAAACAGTTATGTGCACTGTCATTCATCTTCTTTCGAAAAAGGTTACATTTGCGTCGGATATTCGGTTGCGAGCACCCTCAAGAGGTGTTGCCGGTATCGTTGCCGTGATTGACGACGCGGCAAAGGTGGCTGCACGAAAACCGGTTGACACCGATTCGGAGGCTCACCGCATCGGAAATGACATAAACATGGCAAGGGGCATTATATCGGACAAGCATGCGTCCAAATGGTTCGGAGGAGCGGAACTGGGCGGACAAAACATCGGAAAGATTGCGTACAATGTGCTTATGTCCATGGGTGACTCTGCGTCTGTCACAGCGATGACGGGTATTCTTGGGGCGCCGCGTGCCGCTTCAATATTAATGGGTTCATCTGCGGCAGCCGACGCTATTGTGGAAAATAAGCGACGCGGTATGAGCGACGAAAAAGCGCTTGCGCAAGGTTTTTCGACCGGTGCTATAGAAATGTTGACGGAAAAAATCAGCCTTGAGAGAATTATGAAAGAGCCGAAAACTGTGATAAAAGGACTCTTAAAAGGGTTTGTTTCGGAAGGCAGCGAAGAAATAGCGTCGAATGTACTTAACAAAACTATGGACGCGATGTTTAACGGGGATGATGCGCAAATTCGTATCGCCATCAAGAACTATATATCGGACGGATTCAGCAAAAAAGATGCTATCAAAATGGCTGTGGCGGACAGTCTTACAGACGACGCTATCGCTGGTATCGCCGGCGGTTTTTCCGGTGTGGCTATGAGCGGTGTGTACCGCGGAATTAATGCGGCACGTATCAAGTCTGCCGGAGCGGAAATCCGAAAAAGCGGACAGGTTAACACCGTTATCGAGCAGGGATTATCCCTGGACGAAAGCTCCGAGGCGTACAAAAACGCTGACAAAATGGCACGCGATATTAAATCGGGGAAAGCTCCCTCCGATGTAGAAATAGGACGCTTATGCGCCGATGTCGCTTCCGCCGCGCAGAATGATATTCGGTATAAAATACAGGAGAACGAAAAGGGACGTTATGTACAGGCGGACAGGCAGGTTATAAAAGGAAACAAGCCCGGTGCATGGCAGTCGCAAATTAAAAAGTACATTGATGAAAATATCAGGCACGGCCGCGACGTTAACGTTATCGCCTCCGACGGGGACATACTCACCATTACGCGGGACACCTCAGGAAAAGCGCGGTTCAGAAACTCTGTCACTCTCCCGGACGGCACGCAAAGAGAAATGACAAACAGGGAATTTAAGGCGAAACTCAATGCAGAGGGACACATTGACGAAATCAGTGCCGTTTCCAAAAGAGGAAAGTATGTTTCGCCGGATACAAAAGACCACCCCTTTGCAAAGGACGGCTTTAATTACAGAACCGCATTTTTTCAGGACTTTGACGGCAAATATTACAAACTGACCCTATCGGTCGGGAAAAACGGCGAGATAAACACCGTATACAATATTGGAAGAATGGACGGTATGCGTAACCCTTCGGATAATTCTGAAAATTTGAACCAAAAAAAAGAAACCCCTTTCTCTTCACGGTTCAAAGACCAAGAGGGCATTATTACCGACGGTACTAACACCCGGGTACTCGAGGTTTCTTCTGATACCAATATACCACAAAATGAAACAGATGTCAATAGGAATTTTATAAAAAAGGGTGAAAAAAATGCCCGGGAAATAAAAAAGATACCTTTCCCCGGACAAACAGTTGCCCCAAAGGACGTCACCGGCTACAAAGCCGACAGCGGTATACAATCCGCTGTTGACTCCGAAGCCGTAACCGGTTCAAAGACCGTATCCGAATCAAAGGAAAATCCTTTGAGCCCGATACGAGCCTTGAATAATCAGTTTGCCCGAGAAGAAAAGGTATCTTCTGACACCAATATACCACAAAATGCAGCTGATGTCAATAGTAATTTTATCCGAAATAGCGGCGAAGTATTCGGAGCGGCAAGGACAGAGGCGGCACAGAGGTTCAGAGGCGTACGCCCGAGATATTTTGAGGTTATTGACGGCATTAGCAAAAAGTTATCAATCACCTCCGTTATAGACGAGAATATAGAGGGTAAGGACGGTTACTGGAATCCGCGCACGCGCGAACTGCACATCAACGCCAATGCACAAAACCCGGTAAGCGTTATCCTAAAGCATGAGATTACTCACGTCCTGGAGGGCAACAGTCAATACGGCGAGCTTATTGATTTTATGAAATCAAGCTTTGCCGACGATTGGCTCTCACGCCGGCAGAGCATTGCCGACACATACGAGCGCATTAACATGCGAAAAAGCGAGTCTGAGCGCATTGATATTTCGGACAGCATGTTAGACAGCGAAACTATGGCGGAGTTTGCCCAGGAATTTAACACCGATGAATTTATTGAGCGCGTGGCAACACAAAAACCCGGCATGATTACCAAAGTCCGCGATTTTGTCCGCGATGTGATAGAGCGGATAAAGGGCGTATTCTCGCGCAAGGATTTGTCCCCCTGGGAACAGGCGGAAAAGAAATGGGAAAATGCCGTACGCGCGGCGGTTAATGAGGGGTATAATGACAGTTTAAATTATGATGTAAAGTATTTAATCAGCTCGAGTGATAATGCTGACAAGACGTCCATTAAAGAACAAATTAATGACAGTTCAGATAAAATTTCTAAAATGGAGCCTGTGTTTGATGACGATGTTGACGTTGAACATAAAGGAAAATCAATGAATAGGGAATGGATAATGAAAGAATTATCTGTTGTCGGATACAAAATGGTTCGTGAAGATATAGGGGAAGTCATTTTTGACAAAAAACGAATTAACAAAAGTTTGAGTTACCTTAAATCCGATGCTGAATTAGCAGCTTATTCGGCTTTACCCTCTGTTATAAAAAAAGGAATAGTTATAGCAACGCACAAAGACCACAAAAAGCGAGGATATAGTACGGTTACTATTGCTGCACCGGTTGTTATTAATGGTGTGCGGGGCAATATGGGAGTTGTTGTTCGTCAAAATGAGGGTAACAATTATTATAAAATTCATCGTATATTGATGCCTGATGGGAGTGTTTTTGTATATAAAAGTAAAAGCAACGCTGAAACGGCGGGGGCTAACAAGTTAGTCACATCGCCAACAGACGTTGCTTCTAATACTAATATATCACATAAACGCTCAAATGTCAATAAAAATTTTGACAAAGGCAATCCGGATATTCGGTACAAGGTGGCTGACCCCGGCGAAACAAAGGACTATTTGATGAACGGGCCGGACACATGGAGCGATGAACGCAGAATGCAATACTACAAAGCCCGGAAAGCAAGAGAGATTGAGGAGGGAACTTATGAGGAAAACCGGGAAAAACGGCGCAATTTAAGCCCATTGGAGGCAAGCGCCAAGGCGGAGGCTGCCTTAACCCAAGAAAGCAGAAATGCGCGCGAGCGTGCAGACAGCGAGAAAAGTCTGACCGATATTTTCTTTGAGATGAGCCCCGAGGAGCGGAAAAAGCATTTCGGTAATCTGCGCGAGGATTACGAACTTGACACGGACATGCCCGAGAAAATGGCGGAAATGCCGGAGGACTGGTCGCTTGAAATGAAAGCTGCCGCGCTTGGGTGGCGCAAAATCCGCGAGCGGCACAAAGGAAAGTTATCAAATGAGGAATGGCAGCACGAAGTCGGGCAGGCAAGGGACTTTATGCGTGAGCGTGCGTTGGAGCAGGAGCGGTATGAAAACGCCGTTGACAGCCTTAAAAAGAAAATCGTCGGCGATGATATTAACGCTGCCGGCGAGATTGAAAACCTGCGCAGCCTGCAAAACAAAAAGGACTACAAAAAGGCGGCAGCTGCCGCTAATGCGCTCTTAAAAAAGCTTCAGTCAAGCGGAAATGCCGCGGCAACCCCCGACGTTATCGACTACCTGGACGCTCAGACTCAATTTGAAATTTTCTTAAACCGTGCCGACGCGCTCGTTGACAACCAACTTGATGACCTTGAAAAGCGCAAGCCGTCCCTTGCAAAGGAAATCCGCGCGGAGGCGGAGGACGCACGCAAGCTCGTCCGCCGTGTTTGGGGCGACAATGCCGCCGCTAAATCCAAAGGCGAGGAATTTGAGATGATAAAACATCAAATGGAGGGGGAGGATATTCCGGACGGTACCCCCAAGCGGCTTCTGCGCAAATCTCCGCCGAAGAAAAAGAGCGCGCTTGACCATGTATATGACAAATACAAAATCAAGCACATTGACACCGTGGACATGCAAAGAGCACGCGAAACCCTCGACGTCATAAACGGTCTTAATTCAAAAGAGGATTTGATAAATCTGATTATTAAACAGTCGAAAGAGCGGAAAACACAGGTTCACGGCATTAAAAAAGCCCTGCAGGGACAGGAAATAGTTTTCCTCAAGGACATTGCCGTGCAGCAGCTGTTTAACACTATAACCGACGCGGAGGGTGTATCTGTCGGGCGAAAGATTTCCACATACCAGACAATGTCGCACCTATTAAACGGCAGGACAATGACCGGAAACATCACATCAAACACGGCGTTTTCCGGCACGAACACCGTTGCGTCATGGGTGGCGGCTCCCGTGGATAAGCTTATGAGCATTTTTACGCGCAAAAGGACTGTCGGAGCGGAAAAAGTCAGCCTCTCAAACTACAAAGCCGGTGCGCAGCGTGCGGCGACGCAGTACATTGATATTGCGCTTGCCGTAGACCACAGCGGCAAGGGGAAATATGATATTAATTCCGCCGTGCGCACCTTTCAAAACAAATCTCTCGGCACCTTTGAGCGCGCTATGGGATACGGACTCCAGGTGACCGACGAATGGCAAAAGGGAATTGCCGAAGATCGCGTGAGAAAAAGCCTTGAAAAATTGAAAAACTGCGGCTTTACCGACAAGGAAATAACCGAGATTGCGGAATATGAGGCAAAATACAGGACTTTCCAGGACACCACTGCGCCGTCGCAGTTCATGACAAAGTTAAAAGAGGCATTCAACGTAATCGGTATCAAGGATTTCGGGCTTGGTGACATCATACAGAAATACACGCAGGTGCCGGGCGCTATCATTTCGCGTTCGGCAGAGTTTACGCCGCTCGGATATATCAAGGCGCTGAACGGTATTTCAAAGGTCGCCCTGCGCAAAAATGAAATGACGGCGGCTATGCAGCGCAACATTGCTATGAGCATTGGCAGAGCGACAACCGGCACCGGGCTTATTATGCTGTTCTCGGTTTTATCCAAGCTCGGGATTTTCGTCGGTGATGACAGCGACGATGACAGCAAGCAGCTGCAAAAGCTGAAAAAGGCGGAGGGCATTTCCGGTTTTCAGATTAATTTATCGGCGCTGGAGCGGCTGGCAAAAAGAGAAGATCCGAAATTGAAAAAGGGCGACCTTTTGGAAAGTATCGGCTTTTTGGAACCCTTAAATGTTGAAATGGCTATCGGTTACGAGTTATCCAAAGGCAAAGATTTCGGCATAAAAAACTGGGCGGACATCTGCTCGGCACAGGTTTTTGAACAGATTGCCGAAATACCCGCTATGCAGTCTTTGAGAAATTTTCAGAACACTATTGACTACGGCGGCAATTGCGTCGATATTGCTATCGGCATACTTGCCTCCGGTGCGACCGGATTTATTCCGTCGGTGGTTCGGCAGACCGGCAATTTCCTTGACCCGATTCAGCGCAATCCCTACAAGGAGGGAACGCCGCTTAATAAAGGCATTGAGCAAATCAAGGCGACAATTCCGTTTATGCGCAAAAGCGTGCCGGCGTCTATCACGCCGTACGGCGAGGAAAAGCAGGCAGCCAAGGGATTTTTCAATAACTTCGTAAATCGCGGATACATGACGGTATATCAGCCCGGGGATATTTCCGAAGAGCTATACCGCATGGCAGAGGTTTCAAGCGACGTTCTGCCGCATGTTCCGGCAAGCAAATTCACAATTGACGGTCGCGAGTTCAAGCTATACGGGCATGATTACGAGGAGTACAGCAAGGCGGTCGGCAAGCGCACGCATGTGCTGCTTAAGGGCGCAATCGAACACGGCGACTATGCGAATTTATCCGATGAGGACAAAGCGGCTGTACTTGCAAGTCTGGCAAATACAGCAGAAAAGGAGGCGCAGGACGCGTATTCCAACCGCAATTTAAAAGAGGTGCAGAACAATGCGGACGCGGCAGCAGCGGCGATTGCCGTAGTCGGGCAGAAGAAATTCCGCGAAATGTCCGACCGTTTTTCATCGGGAGAAAACATCAGCGCCGTTCTGGACGGTACGGCAAAGCACGATGACAAGACATCACGGTCACAGGAGCAGCGCGTACATGACTATTTTGTCGCCAAGCTGTCAAAAGGGGAAATCACGAAACAGGAGGCGCGCCGGCAATTTAATGCATACCTCGACGGTAATCTTGAGATGCCGGTATTTGAAGCTTACACGGAGGAAAAGCGGACGTATTCTCAGCTGACCTCCAAGCAGCGCCGGGCTAAGGACGAGGCGATGCAGAAAAAAGAGAAATCAGGCGAGATTTCCGCCGAGGAGTACGCAAAGTGGTGGGACGATTTTTCGCATGACAGAATTGAGGTTGAAGTGAGAAACTACGTCTTTGACACATACTCCGATTGTGATGACAGCATGAAGAAAAAGCTACAGAAAAAACTGCAAAAACGCGCCTTTGAAGAGGCAGAACGCGAGGTCGGCAAGCAGCAATAATCTGTTGACATCGCATTCGTTTTATGGTATTCTTTTGCTATGGGGTGAAGCAAATGTCTATTACTAAAACGGGAAAAATGAAAAACGGAAAACAGCAGTACCGCGTCAGAGTTACCTACAAGGACAGCGCCGGCAGGTTTCATCAGAAAGAACGCACCGCCTACGGCAGGGACGATGCGGTACTCGCTGAAATGCAGATTCGCAGCGACCTTGAAAAAAGCACGGCTCCGTCCGGGTTTACCGTAAAAAAGCTCTACGGCGAATACATAAAAAACAAGCGGCACGAGGTTCGAGAAACTACCCTCGACAAAACCGACAGGATTTTAAAGGCAAAAATACTGCCGTACCTCGGCGCGTGCCGGCTGGATAATCTTAACAACACCGTTTTGCAAAACTGGAAAAACGATATTTCGGAGCTGGGGCTTTCGGTTACAACCAGAAAAAACATCTACGGCGAATTTCGCACTATGCTTAACTATGCCGTGAAAATGGGATACTTGCAAAGCAATCCTCTTATACGCCTGGGGAATTTTAAAGACGCGTATTTTGAGGTGCCGAAAGATAAGATGCAATATTACACCGCAAAAGAATTTAAGAAGTTTATCGCAGCCGCAAAATCTCATACGCAAAACCTGACCGACTGGGGATATTACGTGTTTTTTAACATCGCGTTCTACACCGGCATGCGCAAGGGGGAAATTAACGCACTGAAATGGTCGGACATTGACGGGAATATTATTCACGTCCGCAGAAGCATTGCGCAGAAAATCAAGGGGAAAAAGATTGTTGAAACGCCGCCCAAAAATAAATCATCTTACCGCGATTTACAAATGCCCAAGCCGCTTATTAAGATTTTGGATGAACACAAAAAGCGCTGTGAGCAGGCGGACGGTTTTTCTGATGATTACAGGATTTGCGGCGGAGCGGACTGCCTCAGCGACACCGGTATTGCAAACCGCAACGAGCTCTACGCAAAGCAGGCGGGCCTCCCTCGCATTCGTATTCATGATTTCAGACACCCGTATGTCAAGCTAAAACTAAAAATTTCATCAGCTTATCACTGCCGTATTTTCGGCACAAAAGTCCTTGAT
>CAKSUM010000031.1 GCA_934501535.1 uncultured Clostridia bacterium | reverse complement strand
CCTTTTCAAGCGTCTGTGTCGCGGCTGTTTCCTCGGCAAAAACAGCCGTACCCGCCGACGCCGTCATTGCAAGCGCCGACAACATTGAAATTATTTTTTTCTTCATTCTTTTTGCTCCTTTCTATAAGGCTTGCCGAAATTAATCTATGTCCTTCGACTGCATCAAAACTACGGTGTTCGGTTTCATTTCAAGATACAAAACGGTATGCTCCGTAGATGAAAATTCCTTCTTTACCGTTTCGAAATCCTTTTCTTCACTGAGCAATATAAAATCAAATTCTTTAACGTCTGCACAGGAAACATCGATTTCAACAACCTTATTTTCCGCATTAACATCATTGGTAAAATAGGAAATCATACTTGCATAACTATTCGCATCCGCGGCAGATAGTGCATAAATGTCCTCAGAAGCACATTCTGTCGCCACTTGATTCCCAAGCCCAACTAAAGCATCAAACATTTTCATTGTATAATATGTTTTTCCGGGTTTAAGGTCAAGCGGTTTAAAAAGACCGTTCATTCCCGTACCCACTCTTGCATCATAATACATAAGCATATCCACCGGTGAATTGTGTGCTGCAATCATATATGCTGCCACAAACGCAGCACCCTTAACATTATTCATTGTATAAAGGCTGTATGTCCAATCATCTTCCGAAAAATCCTTGACATAATTCCACTCATTCATTATACTCTCTGACCCGGCATAGCCGTACTTTTTCAGATATTCGTCCGCACGGTACGCCGACTCGACAATACACCCGGGCTCAAAACCGTAACAATGCCACGAAAAGAAGTCAAGCGGAACTCTTTCATCCTTTGAGGTTATGTATTCAAAAAAATCATGCAGCCATTTTCCGCTCGTATTATCGAAATCCTTCACCCATGAACTCGCATAAATTGTAGACATGGCGGGCCCGCCGATTTTCAGATTCGGGAAACATTTTTTCAGATGTGTTGCAGCAACGCAGTACAGTTCGTAAAATTCCTCCGGCGTTCCCATCCAAGTACGGCGGTTCAGTCCGCTGTCCGCCATATCGCCGTCCGCCTCATTCCATATCTCCCAATATTCTATATTCATATGAAAACCGTTCGCCCAGCCTTCATTATAATGACGTATTATGTGCTCACATATCTGCGCCCACTTTATAAAGCTTTTGGGAACATTTATCGCATATTTTTTCAATCTGAACTCTATAGACTCGCCCAAACGGTAAAACACCTTTGTCCCCACCGCTTCGATCGTCTGCAAGTATTTATCGGTAAGCTCAAAATCATACGATGCCGGGTCATTTACGTCCGCGTCAAAATCGGGAAATATGCAGTGAATATCAACTACATGTTCTCCGCCGTACGCCGATGACAGCGCCGCATCGTGCGTTCTGGCGTATGGTATATGCAGATTTGCATAATCTCTCATATTGCCCGTATCCTGTCCGACAGCCGGGTCAAGCGGTATCTTCGGACCGTTATTTACCGCATTCATAGGCTTTATTTTTCCTATAATTTTGTTGTAATCAATCTTTATTTTTTCCATTTTAATCTCTCCTCACATTCACAAACATATGACAAATTTCCTCCGGTACCTGCGATGCAAACAGGCACAGCGGATAGCGTTTTTCTATATCCGTTTCTATTTCTGCATCAAGCCAGAATATCTTGTTATTCTCTATTCCGAGAGTGTCAAGGCTCACCATCATCTCGCCGCTTAATGACGGCGTAAGTTCAAGTTTTGTTACCTTTGTTTTCGGCTCGTTTTCAAACACATACGTTATCTCCGCCGGGCAGCGCAGCTGCGGCGCAAGCTCCAAGCCGTGTGCACCGTTTATCACCGCCGGGGCTTTTGCAAAATCCGTTTCCTCGCATGAGAACATCACCTGTCCCGGTGCTGTTTCAATCGGATTCGCTGCATAGAGCGTTATTTTCTTCGTTTTCAAAAGCTCGGATTTTACCGTCAGCAAATCACCCCTAAGCGAAAATGCAATTTTTCCCGACGATTCACCGCGGCAGTTGATAAATTCATACTCCGCCGCATTTTCTATATCCTCGCCCAAAACCATATCAAGGCTCACAAATTCCCACGCACAATCCACAAATGTGTCCGCCGACTGTGCCGCAAAGATGAATTTCCCGGGCGGCAGAATTACATCATATTCCGCATTTTTTTCCTCTTGCGGATTTAAGTCAAATTCAAGCCTTTCACCGCTTATTTTTGCTCTGTGTGACGGCAAAATCTGCAATATTGCACTGCCTCTTAGTTGTTCAGCTGAGATATTTTTTGCAGTCAGTGTCACTTTTGTATGATAATATCCGTCTTTAAACATATACTCACCAATTTGAATATCGGTTTTCACCGTGTTCATATACGGCGGATTTTCGGCTATGTATTTGACATTTTCGACAAATTCATTTGTGATAAGTTTTAGTTCATCGCTGTTTCTGACCGCCATTTTGTCCACGCGGACATTATCGATTATGACATTTTTAACCGAAGATTTTTCATCAAAACCGTGAATACGCGGCGGCGAAAGGGATATATCATTTTTGTCGACATTGATATTTTTGAACCGAACATCGTGAATATCGCCCTTTGTGCTGTCCTTGTTCCACACCGAATCGGTTATGCGAATATCAAAAATCTGTGCACCGGGCGCGTCCTCGATGTTGATGTCCTCAAATGAAATGTCATACACCTCCGCCCTGTCGCCGTGGTGAATACCCAAAACCGGGTAACCTGTCGGCGAATGGATAATATCAATATTCTTAAAATGCACATCGTGAACCTTATCGGCGCGTAGTTCCACTCCCACTTCAATCGGACGTGCAAAATCATTCCATAATACGCAATTTTCAAACACGATATTTTCAACGTTCCCTGTGTCAAACGCTTTTACCACAAGTGAATCGTCCCATACACGCGTGAAACAATTCGTCACGCGGACATTGCGTGAGCCGCACACGTCCAAGCCGTCGGAATTACCCCTATGACCGATTATGTGGCAGTTGTCTATCGACACATTATCGCACCCCATAAGCTGCATACTCCAGTTGCAGCTGTCAAGAACGGTTAAATCCCGTATCTTTACATTTTTGCAGTTTATTATCTGCACGCAGTTGTTGCGATTGCACCGTCGGAAGTATTTTTCCATAGAAATTATACCGCCGCAGATAGCCACGTTACTGCAATTTTCTATGATAACCTTGCCGTCAAGATACGCACCGTCATCAAGGTACAAAAGCGTGTTGTCCTCTGTAATTTTTAATACGTCGACAAACTTTCGTCCACATTCAAATTTAATCACATTTTCATAGTCCGACGCATTTATGTCGTTTTCACCGTTTGCAAATACCATAAGTCCGCCGACAATATCGCCGTTCGGCTCGACCGAGAAATTGCATGGCTTATCGAGTGCAATTTCTATAGTGTTACCGATGATTTTCGCATCAAGCCCAAGCCTTCTCGGGCAAATTATTACGCTTTTAGCGGAAGTGTCGCACACAATTTTAAGTATCCCTTTTTCCAAAAGCCTGAAATTTACAAACCTACCCACTTCATGCCGCAGATACGGCGCGGGATAGACTATCGTTTCATAAATTTCAAGCGGCTGTTCGTTAAAATATGCTTTCATTATACATTCTACCTTATATCGGACGGCAGGTAAATTCGTCCGTTGCTTTTATTTCAAGACAATTTGCGTCCGTTTTTAAGCCTTTGTCATCTATTTTTCCGACTTCACCCCAAACCTTTATTACCGCATCGGTGCATTTTCCGTTAATCTTTGTATTTTTAAGGCTTATTTCCTTAAAGTTTGCGGCATAAACAAAGCTGTCACATTCATTTTCATATGACAGTTCACAGTTTTCAATTTCTGCACTGACTTTAATATCTTCATCACCGTAGATTACCGACGGCATAACAAGTCCCAACGCCTTGACGTTTTCTATACGTATATTGGCAAGAGGTCTGTTATTCTGCCAAGTTTCGTTGCCGGAATAGTTGTAGTGCAAGAGTTTGTCGCAATTTTCAACCGTACAATCTGACATAACAATATTTCCCGGCTGATATCGTATATCAAGTTCAAACGATGCAATATATGTAAAGACACTGAGCATATTATATCTCTTACCGCCGCTGTTTGGATTTGTTATCCCGCTGCGTTTTTCCTCGTCACTTAATGCACCGCGGAATGTATATTTTGCCGGCCCCCAAATGCGGCAATTCGTAATGAATACATTTGTTCCGCCAAGCCTGAAAGCACTGCACGCAGTGTTGCACTCACAGCCTGTAACCGTCATATTTACATTATCAAAACCGGCAACACAATCATCACCCGAATAAAAACGGCAGTTTGTGACCGTAACATTATCACAGCCTCGAAAGTGCGCACCGTCATGTCCGGCATGTACTTCTACATCAGAAACTGTTATATTTTTGCAATAGTATATTGAATGCGCCCAGTTTGCACTGTTTTTCACGGTGTAACCTTGCAGCTTTATATTAGTGCAATAGTCCATATCTATTGCGTGCGGTCCGCGATAGCCTTCTTCACCGAGTTCATCAAAACAATCACAGCCATCAATTACCGAGCCTTTTTCACTGATTATTGCAATATTATCAGCATACAGTGCCTTAATAATACTGTTGTGCCAGCGACTTGCGGCAAATTTTGCAAAGCTGTGATCGCGTACCGGTGTCTTTTCCACAACATTCTGCGACCATAGCTTGTCGGTTTTTACATCCTCCGGTATAGGCTCTAATATGTCATTTAGGTAATTTGCGTATATATCGGGATTTCTGCTGCCCTTTAAAACTGCATTTTCCATAAGATGCAGCGTAATATTGCTACGTAGGCGAATACATCCGACAAGGTATTCTCCTGCCGGCACTATAACCTCACCGCCGCCATTTTTAAAGCAGTGATCTATTGCCTTCTGTATGTATTCCGTCTGTAATTCATCTGTTCTTGATTTTGCACCAAAATCTATTATGTCTACTCTCATATTATTCCTCTCTTTTCCAACTGCCGTTTATTTTTACAAATTTGTTTATACCGGGTTTTAATGCGGTTTCTTTTCCGTCCAAAACAATACAACCCAAAGAGTTATACGGTGCTGTTACATTCAGCACTATTTGGTCAGCGTTTTGCCGCCACGAAATTCCGATTGTTCCGTTCGGAGAGTTAAATCTGACATCTAAGTTATCGAGTTTATTCGGGAAATACGGTTGCAGCCGATATTTTTTAAATCCCGGTTCAACTGCACTTATACCCATTAAGCATCTGTAAATCCACGCTTGCGGACCTCCGCCCAAAAACATATGATTTAATGAATCACGTATGCGGGTAAAACTTTCATTCAATGTTTCATTTTTAAGCCTATACACCATTCTCAGCATGCTTGATCCCTCTACCGATTCATCGGTCAGCAGTCGATATGCCAAATCATTTCTGCCGTTTTCGCCAAGAACGCGGTAAAGCCACGCATTTGCAAACACGCCGACCGTCAGCATATTCCTTTTTTCTATATCGTCGGTCAGGCTCTTAAAAACACGTTCCCTGTCACGGCAAAAACCAAAAAACAGTGCAAGAGTATTTGCCGATTGAGTATTTGTGTCATAATATCCGTTTTCCTCTTTTCCAAAAGCCTGAAATTTACAAACCTCCCCACCTCGTGCCGCAGATACGGCGCGGGATAGACTATCGTTTCATAAATTTCAAACGGCTGTTCGTTAAAATATACTTTCATTAAATCCTCTAATCAGTCCTTCATTCCCATATTTAAGCAATCAATTTCTGCCAGTCCCGGTAATTCGTCAAGTATTGCGCTTTCGCTTTTTAAGGTATAATCACCGTTTTCGGCATCGCTGAATATCACGCGCGAATCGGGAACATCATTTATAATAACATTATTTTTATTGCTTGAAAAATACTCCTCGGCATAATATCTGCTTACGGAAGGATTTGTTTCATTATTGTAAAACAAATTATTTTCTATAACGCAGTAATACGGGTATGCGGCGCCCGATTTTTTTACCAATTCCGGCAATTCCTTTAAATGCTCATATTTGTCATATGCGGTATTTTCCATTATCGGCGGAATATCGCTGTACAAAATCTGATGAAGCGCACCGTTTTTATTCCAGTCCGCACCGCGTGCATCGGCGCTTATGCTCTGTGCGGAATTTAACACCATATTATCGGTAACCCTGTTAAACGAGCCGCCGCCGAGCAAAATCGGGTTTGCCACATTTGCAAAAACATTGTGATGAATATTCGCGCCCGAGCTGTTATCGTCTATATACACGCCCGACGGCACATATGTGTCCTCATTTTTACCGGCAATATCATGAATATAGTTGAACGCGATTTCATTCCCCTGATTACGGTAACTCCGCACACTGTAAATCGCGCCGGAATCAATTGTGTCTTTGACGACATCATATATTTCGTTATACAGTATTTTGTGGTCATTGCCCTTAAAATAAATCGCGTTATGCGGCGCATTATGCATTTCACAGTTTTTTACAATATTGCCCACGCCCAAAATGTGTACGGCGGGACTGTAACTTTTCTGCTTGTATCCAAAATCGTCAAAATAACTGTTATACACAATATTATTGCCCGGTTCCAAAGTTTCGCTGTCGCCGCCGTGCAAAATCACACCCGTTGCACCGATATGGTTAAAATCGCAGCCTGTAACCGTACAATTTCTGCAATCCGTCATATATATCCCGTGCATCAGGGTATTTTTAACTCCGCAATTTTCAAACATGACGTTTTCACAGCCTGTCATTTTCACAGCCGAACGGCGCACGTTTTCGAATTTAATTCCTTTAAATGTTATATTTTTTGCATTGTTAAGATCAAAAAGCCGGATATTATCCGCCGCAATCTCAACAGCCCCCGCATCTTCCGGCGGATAAAAATACAAAATCGCATTATCCTCATCAACATAAAATTCGCCCGGTGCGTCAAGTTCTTCTATAAGATTTTCAACGGCGTATGAACCGTACTGCGCCAGCGGTTCGGCATGGCTGCCCGGTCCCAGCACAAGTTTTTTATTTTCCGCATCGATATATTGCAGCTTTCTGCGTTCATACGACCAGCTATAACCAATACCGCCCACAACATACGCATTATCCGCATTTTTCCACCTGTTCGGACGCGTGCCTTCATACGCAATTTCACCCTCGCTGTCGCTTATAATTTTTATGAAATTGCTCTCTCCGTTCGGATATCTCGCAAGCGTCTGCTCGGTGTCGTCACAATACAATCCTATGCTCATCGTTCCGTTTTCCACATCCGAATCGCCGTATCCTGCCGCCGGTGCAAATTTATCAACCTTGTTTATGCCGATGTTATTTAACTTCAGCGCTTTAACATTATTCCGCACCTCTTGGGGTATTTTCCACCACGCTGCGGATTTTTCCGGTGTTTCAAAATCTGATATATCCGCCGCCTTCGACCCCAGAATACGTACATTCTCATTCTGGTATGCACTGTAGATTACAGGCTCCGTGCCGCTGTCCCTTTCGTCGAAACCGACGGTTTTGTCTAACCGATATTCGCCTTCCCTCAGATAAACGGTTATCTTGGTGTTCGGTTTTTTCTTTAAAATTTCTCTTACACGATTTCGCGCACCTATAATGGTTCCGAGCGGATTTTCAATATCCCCCGCCGATGCGTCATCTCCGTCTGCGGAAACAAAAATTTCCGTCTCGCCCGCTTTGCCGTCCCTTGTTACGCTTTCGGTGTACGGCTTTAGTTGTTCCGATGAATTTAAAAGCATTACTTTTACGGAATAATTCTCGTCCGATAGTTCCTCGGGCAGATTTTCAAACTTTGCGGTAAAGGTATCGCTGCTTTCACCCGTCGGAAAAACTCCGCTTTTTAATTTTACGCCGTATGACCTTTCCGTGCCGCCCTCATTTCCGGTAAGCATTACCGCGAGCAGATACGGTTTGGACGCATTATCTTTATTATACGCCGAAAAATCAACTGTTGCATTTACTGTATTTCCGTCCCTTTCAACATTCACATTTTTAATGTCAAAATACTTAACAACCGTAAAGCCGATTTCCCTTTTTTCCCGCATCTTTCGCCCGTCCGACGCGTCGCTTTCCACATCTTCAATTATCAAAGTGTAGTGCTTTCCGTTTTCAAGGTTTTCCGCAAATGCTATTCCAACGCTGTCCGTATCGTTACCGAAAATTTGAGTTAATTCATATTTACTTTCGGGTACGGGTATGTCATTTTCATCGATAATTTTTATATTGCTTTTATTAACCGCGCGGGTATTTATACGGCAGTTAAAATCAACCTTAATATACGGTTTTTCCGAAACATTTTTACTGCCGTCATTAATATTGCATGCGATAACCGCCGGATACTTTATCTGGACCGCTTGCAGATAGTCAATTAAATATTTGGCTTTTCCGTCGCCGCCTATATCGGAATTATACAGATTTCCCATCGTAATTCCCGTCACCTTTTTAGGGAATACCGACGGCACTTTTTCCGTTGCCGTCTTGAAAATATTCCCGCCGTCACGGCTTATTGCAACGGAATAGATATTTCGGATTTTATCAACAGTATATTTAAGAACAACATAATCGCCGCAGAATAAATCAGCCGATTTCACCGCATCTTTATCATATCCCAGCAGCAGTTTTTCATCACCGAAACTTCCGTATAACCCCGCTAACGTTGCGGAATTTCCCGCGGAATCATACCCGTTAATATTGAACATATTACATAAAAAACAAGTTTGGTATTCCGTAAATTTTACTCTTGCATATATTTCCACCGGGCCGTCGTCCGTCGAAAAACTTTCGGGGAAAACCACCTTCAAACTGTTCGTCCCCGTTTGCTTGGACGGCACCGACACCACCTTGAGCGCCGACACATCTCCGTCCTTTGCCGTGTTTGCGGACATACTTCCGCCCTTTGCCGTGTTTATGCTGAAAATATTCGGATTAATCTCACTTCCCGAGAAATCCTCGCAATAAATTTTGTTTGTGTTATATTTACTTTTATCCTTATTATATAAAGCCGTGACAGCGCTCTCGGGCAAGATTCCCTTATAAACGCGGACAGTT
>CAKSUM010000030.1 GCA_934501535.1 uncultured Clostridia bacterium | reverse complement strand
CTTCGATTGCACCGATTCCCGTTATTATTTTTTTCGGAGTCAGAAATTCCTTGCTCATATTATTCGCTCCTTTATTCGCTGTCTGCCTTTAATACTGCGTTCAGCATAACCGTTGCGCCCTCGGTGCAATGTTCAACGCTTGAAAATTCTGGTTCGCAGTGTGAAAGTCCGTCCTTTGACTGAACGAAAATCATTGTTGTCGGCAGCATATATGACGCAAACTGTGCGTCATGTCCCGCTCCCGAATGAATGTACTGATGTTTAATTCCGGCTTCCTCGCACGCTTCTTTAACATATCCGACAAGCTTTTTGTCCCAATATACGGTATCGCGGTTCCAAGCCTTTTCGACCTCGCATGTGCAGCCGGCCCACTCTTTGTCGGCACAGCTCTTTACAATTGCAAGCACTTTTTCAAGAACTTCCGGCTTTTCATGCCGTGAGTCAAACGAAAAGTCAAAGTAATCGGGAACGCAGGTATGTACGCACGGATGACACACAACCTCGCCGGTTGTATAAACCAAATCTTTTACGCCAAGCTTGTCAATTTCCGTGTGCAGATAATCAAGCACCAATGCTGCAGCATAAAATGCGTCACGGCGTTTCGGCATCGGAAATGTACCGGCATGGGTTGTTTGTCCGTAAAATTTAAGCCTGTAGTTAAACATTCCCAGAACACAGTCAACAACACCGATGTCATTGCCGTTATCCTCCAAAATCGGCCCCTGTTCGATATGCGTTTCAAACATATACTTATATCTGTCGGGAGATAGTCTGTATTTTTTATCACCCTTAAATCCCGATTTTTCCAGAGCCTCGCCAAAGGTTTTTGTCGGGTCGAGAATACTTTTTGACGCCATCATATCCTCGTATTTGAATTTTTGACGAATGTCCTCGGGAAGGTAGTCATAGCACACAACTCCCGAAATCATCATAGCCGGAGGATAAAGCGAACCTTCTTCGTTTGTCCATATCATTGCCGTCAGAGGGTGCTTATGCGGAATTTTCTTTTCGGCAACCGTTTCCAAAACCTCCATTGCGGACATTACACCCAAAATTCCGTCATAGTTACCGCCGTTTTTAACCGAATCAACATGGGACGCCATTACGATTCTTTTTGCATCGGGATCACTGCCCGGAAGTGTTGCATAGATATTTGCCACATCATCAATTTCAATTTCTGCGCCGATTGCTTTCATTCTTTTCAAAAATTCATTTCTCGCCATAATAGCCTCGGGCGACAGGGAATATCTTGTGATACCCCCATGCCCTGCATCGCCGAATTTGCTGAAGGTTTTTATCTTATCTTCCATTCTTTCTTTGCTGCATACATACATCATTATCATTCCTTTCGTTTTTATCTCTGTTCCGGTACTCTCATGCAATTTTCCAAGAGATTTATAATATCTTTACTCGGAACATATGCCACAGGACATTCACCCTGATTTTCCATTTCAATCAAAAACAGATATTTATCGTCCCAGTCAATCAGGTACGCTGTTTTTATATCCGATTTTAATTCCAATTTCTCTTTTAAAGCTCTTTTGTCCCTTGCACAGCCGTATATAATTCCGTCCCACGGTGTTTTAAAGCTCAATTTGCTTTTCAATTCATATTTCATATGTATTTCAACAGCAAATTCTGTAATTCCCGAGGGAATGTGGCGCATATCATCACCAATTGTCCGAAATTTATCCGGAGTAATATACTCATCGAGCGAACCGAACTTTACATTTTTATAACGCTCAGGCATTATTACACCTCCTCATATGCGGCTTTTAATATATTCCGTTAATTTCCGAAATTACCTCGTCAACCTTCTTCATTTCCTCTTTAACCTGCTCGGGCGTTATGATAAGCGGCGGACAAATGAGAATCATATTTTCGTGCGAATATGTCATGAAGCCTTTTTCCTTAAGCTTACCTATGATAGATTTCATGATTCCCGCAGGGTCTTTTCCGTATTCCACAAGCGGAGCTTTGGTTTTTCTGTCTTTGACAAGCTCGATTGCCGAGAATAAACCAATATATCTTACATCTCCCACGATGTCATATTTAGCTTTTAACGCTTCAAGCTCTTCTCCCAAAACCTTGCCGGATGCGTTTACATTATCAAGAATTTTGGCATCATCATAGAATTTCAGGCAGGCAACACCGGCTGCACACGCAAGCGGATGTCCGCTGTAGGTAAGACCGCAGGAGAGAAGATGGTCGTCAAAGTATTCGGCGATTTTTTTGCTTACAACTACACCGCCGAGTTGAACATAACCGCAGGTTACGCCTTTTGCAAACGATACAATATCAGGCTTTACGCCGAAATTTTCAAATGCAAACATTTTACCCGTTCTTCCGAAGCCTGCCATAACCTCGTCGCAAATCATCATAATTCCAAACTCGTCGCAGATTTTTCTCACGCCGTTTAAATAGCCTTTCGGCGGAATAATAACGCCGTTTGAGCCTGTAATTGTTTCCATAACTATTGCCGCAACATTGTCGGCGCCCTCATAGATTACCTGTTCACGGAGTTTTGCGACATAATAATCCGCTGCCGCTTCTTCCGATTCAAACTCTATTTTTTCGCGGTATACATATGGGTCAAAAAATTTTATAAATCCCGGTGCGCCCGGCTCCAAGGGGTATCTTCTTGGCTCACCGGTAAGATTTCCTGCGCCGTATGTAGAGCCGTGATAGCTTCTGTAGCGTGAAAATATTTTCTGCCTGCCGGTATACATACGGGCAATTTTAACAGCGTTTTCGTTTGCGTCCGCACCGCCGTTTGTGAAGAAAACCTTGCCCATATTATCCGGCATTCTTTCAATAATCATTTTTGCCAGCTCGCCCCTCGGTTCCGAACCGTATGCCGGTGAGAGATAACAGTATTTTTCTGCCTGCTCCTTTATTGCGTCGATTATCTGTCTGTTCCCGTGACCTACATTAAGATTTACCAGCTGTGATGACATATCGGTATAACGGTTTCCGTCAAAATCCCACATATAAATCCCCTCTGCCTTTTCAATCGGTATGGGATTTAAGCCCTTTTGCTTTGACCATGACTGCAAATTATAGGTGGTATGATTTTTTTTGATTTCAAATGCTTTCTCACTCATTTTAAATTCCTCCGTTTTCATTTAATAATTTCTTTATTTTAAAAGCCAACAGCAGTTCTGTTTTCTTTTCGCCTGTCAGCTCAATATTGAAAATTGATTTAATGTTTTTGATTTTGGTATTTACAGTATTTCGGTGAATCCCGTAATTGTCGGCAACAGCAATTACGGAACCGTCACATATAAGGTATTCATACAAAATTTTTGCATAATCTGTCTTGTATTCATTGTCATAGGCAACAATCTCATCAAGCTGCTTTGCCGCAAATTCTTTCAATACTGTTTTGTCTTTAACGCCAAAGAGAATTTTATTAACCCCTATTTCCGAATAAAATTCAAAACTTTTATTTTCAGAAGCGGCGGTTTTTCTTGCTGCGTCCGCCTCCGAAAGCAGCTTGGCAACCGACTTATATCCGCTTCGCTGTGTTGATATACCCATAGTATAAGTAATATTTTTCTGTTCGGAAACAGCGTCAAGGGTGTCTGCAATATTTTTAATAAATTTACGGTCTGCCTCCTGCCTGACAACCGCCACGGTATTTTCCAAAACAAACATTGCCGACGGATAATCCTTTGATTTTGCCAGAATGCTCCATAATTTAATATGATTGCATCGTTCAAAATCTTCGGTTATATTTTTGCCGTCCTTGAATAAATTCAGCGTAAATACTCTGTACATGCCGTTTTTGCCGAATCCGTGCTGCTCCAAAAACGAATAATACTTTTTCCCTTGCTCAGGGGACAGTATTATGTTTTTAAATGCCTCTGCCGCGGTGGTTTCTATTTTTTCATTTTCTATAATTCTTCTGCAAAAGTCATAGGTTATATCAATGATATAAACACTCCACGGCAATGTAAACAGCGGAAAATTCTCTTTGTTGCAGTAATCAATCACCTCCTGCGGAACGCTTGCAAGATACGGTCCGATGTTAATCACAACGCCGGAGGCACCGTGGTTTATCAGACGTTTTACAAACGCAAGCAGCGGATCCTTTCCGACATGCCCTATACCTGTTGTAAAAACAAGCTCGCCCCCGTGCAGAAAGTCCGGAACCTGTCTGTCCTCAACCATATGTACCCAGCGCACGGTATTTGTCATACCGTTTTTGCCGGCAATAAGCTTTAAATTGTACTTTGTTTCGGTATCGCTGCACAGCTGTTTCAGTATAATCGACATAATAAGTCCCCCTTTCCGGTATTACCTTTTCTTTTGAACTCTTTTTGACTTTCCGATTGCGCCGTTGGGACAAACCAAAGAGCACAAATGACAACCGACACATTTGCTTGCCTTAAAAATCGGTTTTCCGTCATCTGATATATCTATTGCCTGATGACCCCCGTCACGGCAGGAAAGATAACATCTTCCGCAGCCTATGCACATCTTTTTGTCAAATACGGGATATGTAACGGTAGCTCTGTCAAGATCGTCGGGCTCTGTTACTGTTTTTAGTCCGATACCGACCAAATCCCGCAATTGCGTTACGCCTTTTCTTTTCATATATGCCTTGAGTCCCGAAATCAAGTCATCAATAATTCGGTAGCCGTACTGCATAACGGCAGTTGTAATCTGAACATTTGCACAACCTAACGCAATAAATTCTGCCGCATCGTGCCATGTTTCAATTCCGCCTATACCGCTTAAAGGTACATCTTTAAGTTCTCTGCATTTTGCCATATCATTTATAAATCGCAGCGCTATCGGTTTTACTGCTTTTCCCGAATATCCCGAAACCGATGTTTTTTCGCTTACCGCATTATACGGCTGCATATTTTCAAGGTCAAAGCCCGTGATGCACTTTATTGTGTTTATTGCCGCAATGCCGTCCGCACCGCCTTTGACGGCGGCTATTGCCGGAATTTCAATATTTCCGATATTCGGGGTCATTTTTGCAAGTATCGGAAGCGATGTGCCTTTTTTAACACACTCGGTATAGTGCATGACCAAATCGGGATTTTGTCCTACATCCGAGCCGAGTCCTTCACCGACCATTTGCGGACAGCTGAAATTACATTCAATAATGTCCGCTCCGGCATCTGTTACCAGTTTGGCAAGAGAAGTCCACTCATTGTCTGTTTCGCCCATAATTGATGCAACGATTATTTTGCTCGGAAAATCTTTTTTAAGCCGCCGCAGGTCTGAAAGATTTTCCTCCAAGCTATGGTCTGAAATCTGTTCAAGGTTTTTAAAACCGATAAACGGCGTTCCTTCCTTTCTTATCGCATCAAATCTCGGCGAGGTTTCTTCGGGTTTTATAAATCCGATTGTTTTAAAAACCGCTCCCGCCCAGACCATGCGAAATGCGTTTGCACACATTTCATAGTTCCCGGCAACTATTGACGATGATAGGAAAAATGGATTTTCGCATTTTATGCCCATAAAATCAATTTCAAGACTTACATCGTCCGTGTATTCACAATCGGGAAGAGCTGACGCTATATTGCGGATTCTTAATGCAAAATCGGGGTGTATGCAAACGCTTTCACACTTGCCGTCACATTCGGCGCAAATATTGGCATTTACATATTTTACGGCACACTGTGCATTGTCAAATCTTACTGACCTTATCATTCTTGCCGGGTCAAAATGTTTCGGGCAGGCGTTTGTGCATTTAGCATTTGCACACAAAAGACATCTTGCGCTTTCATCTCGAATATTCATTATAATCAACTCTTTTCTGATTGCTTTATTTTATACTTTTATAATTTACATTTCACAAATTTACCCCAGCCTGATTCTCCTACAAATTCGCCTTTGTCATATACAAGTTTGCCTCTGGAGTAGGTCTGCTCGGGATAACCTTTGAGCTTTACACCCTCCCAGATTGTATGGTCGCAGTCAGAGTGCATTTTATCATTAGTTATGGTAAACTCCGTTTTCGGGTTGTAAATGACAATATCGGCATCTTTTCCGATTGATATGCTGCCTTTGTCACGGCAGCCGAAGATTTTAGCAGGATTTTCGGAGCATATTTCAACTGCCTTTTCATATGTTATTTTGCCCTCGTTTGCAGCGGAAAGCATATACGGGTACATATTTTCGATACCGGCACAGCCGTTCGGAATTTTTGTAAAATCGTCCTTGCCCCAATCTTTTTCGTATGATTGGAACGGGCAATGGTCAGTTGCAATTGTATCAATATCGCCCCGTTTGATTGCCTCCCAAAGAGCCTGTCTGCTTTCTTCACCCTTCATCGGCGGTGAGCAGACAAAATTCCGTCCGTCCTCACGCTTGTATACATCGCAAGTAAATTCAAGATACTGCGGACAGGTTTCTGCATAGATTTTATAGCCCTCGTCCTTTGCCTGCGTGACCGCCTTTACGCCCTCCTTGTTTGCAAGATGAACGATATAAAGCGGAGCGTCAAGTGCTTTTGCCCACTGTATTGCCCTTATGTCTGCTTCCGCCTCGACAAATTCGGGACGCGACATATAGTGATACCATGCGCTTGTCTTGCCCTCGTTTAAATATTGCGCAGTAAGTGTTTTTACCATTTCATTGTTTTCTGCGTGAACACCTATAAGTGCGCCGCACTCTTTCGCCTTTTTGAGTACCTTATAGAACACGCCGTCGGTAACTCCGAAATCATATACCATAAACACCTTGAATGACGGAACACCGAATTTAACTGCGTCTTCAATCGAATCAAGCAAATCGCCGCTCACGTCCTTTACCGCAACGTGATATGAGTAATCGACCGCCGCAACCGGTGCACACATTGCGTCACGCCGCTTTACCGCGTCAACCATCGTTTCACCGAAATCCTGCAAAACGAAGTCAAACACCGTTGTCGTGCCGCCGCAGGCTGCCGCTCTTGTTCCGGCAAAATAATCGTCTGAAGAAATCGTACCCCCGAACGGCATTGCAAGATGCGTATGTGCGTCGATTGCTCCGGGAAGCACAAGCTTCCCGTCAGCGTCAACAATTTTTGCATTGTCAGTCGGCGAAATATCGGCTCCAATCTGTGTTATTTTCCCGTTTTCAACGGCAATATCCGCCTTAAAACTTTCCGAACCGTTTACGATGGTTCCGTTTTTTATAAGTAAATCCATAAAGCATCCTCCTTACTTTTTGTAAACGAGTACAAGTCCCGACCTCTGATAAATCTGTGCAATTTCCAACAAATCCATACCGCCGGAGTTTGCGGAAATCAGGTTCGATACCCAAGTTACGCCGAAATCAACCGTACCGTTATTTACAGCCGTTGTTTCACCTATGTCACCGCCGCCCGAAACAATATTTACATTCAAGCCGACATCGTCATAGTAACCCTTTGCCTTTGCAACGAAATATCCCATAAACTGTGCCTGCGGCAGCCATTTGAGCTGAATTGAAACATCCTTCTTTTCGGGTGTGCCGAAATCATTATTCTTCGCCGCGTCAAGGTATGTTGCATCGCGAATATCGTCCAGTGTAAGAGATTTAAGCTTGTCCGCTGCTGCCGAGTCGTCCAGTTTAATATACTTTTTAGCTAAATCGAGAGTCTGCTGCATTGCTTCTTCGTCCATTTTGCCGTAGTCCGAAACACTGTTGCCTTTCGTATCGGTCTTAATCAGCTTCGCAACCTCTTTTGCCATATATTTCTGGTGGTCTGTCGATACAGATGAGCCTGCTTCAAAAACAATCTGCGCAGCTTCATCGGGGTTTTCGCAGGCATATTCCCAGCCTTTTAACGATGCTGCCAAAAATGCTTTTACCGTGTTCGGATTATTTTTTGCAAATTCCTTTGTACAGAATATGTTATCTTCAAGCATTGCAACTCCCTGATCGTTCATATCAATCGTTCCGACCGTATCGCCGTATCCGTATCCGCCTTCATAATCATTGACAACCAATCCAAGCTCATTATATGTCATTGCCGACGCAAGAGTAATCGAACCGTCGTCAAATCCGTCCATATCAAAAGACTGTACCAGATAATCGGTACTCTTTCCGTACTTTGTCAAAAGTGCCTGAATTTCATACTCGTTTCCAAGTCCCCAGTTTCCGACTTTTCCTTCATCAGCGGCGGATATAATACGATCTTCATCTGTCATTTCCGTTTTTGATGTATCTGCGTCTGATGATGTTTCCTTACTTCCGCAACCGGCAAACATTGAAATAATCAATGCCGCTATAGTTAACATTTCCAATATTTTTTTTGCTTTCATTTTAATTCCCTCTTTCTTTGTGTTTAATATTTATATAAGTTAAAGAAAAGCCGGTTAAGTATTTCTTTTCTTTAAATATATACCCTCTATTACTAAAAGCAGTACAAACAGTACGATTCCTATAATGCAAGCTACTGCGATATACGCCCATGCCGCCGCATACTGTGCGATAAGAATATTTTCACGGATTTGCCTGCCGACACCGGCTCGGTATTCCGCGAAGTATTCACTTACAAGCGCCGTGATAACGCTTGACGGAACGCTTACCTTTAACGCCGTGAATATATACGGAATACTGTTCGGTAATCTTAGCTTTAAAAATACAGTCCTCTTATCCGCCGCATATGATTTCATTAAATCAAGCGAAAACGGCTTCAGTTCGGTAAGACCGCGGTATGCGTTGATACTCATTGATGCCATACACATAAGCGTTACAACAATTATCTTTGCCACCGTACTTCTGACCGACGCGTCGGAGCTCACATCCTTTGTCCAGTTCATAATAACCGGCGCCATAGCGACTATCGGAATTGCATTAAATGCCGATATAACCGTAAGTCCGCCTTTGCCGAATTTCGGTGAAATTGTTGCTCCGATTGCGGCTGCATATCCAAGCAGTGAGCCTAACAACAAACCGATTATTATAACGAACATCGAGGCTCCGACATTAGGCATTATCTTATCCGTGTTGTCCGCAACAATGCTGAATATTCTGGTCGGATACGGCAATATGTATTCGTCTGTTTTCAGTAGCTCATGTAAAAAGCCGTTCTGCCACATTCCGACAATTAAAATACCGAATATTAACGGATAGAGAATCGATGTAACAGAGTCAATCCGTTTCTTTATCATTCAAATCACTCCTTTCCCGATTTGGCTTTTCTTTTGTAAGGGCATAGGATATATTCCAAAAGTCCCATTACCGAAAAGCTGAGTATTCCGATTATAGCACTGAAAAATACAATCTGCCAGAAAACATACCTTGTCATTGCGCCTTTCAGTGCTTGCGATAACAAACATCCGAGTCCGACTCCGCCCTGAAGCGTGTCAACAAGAATTGACGCCGTGATTGCCATAGGTGCGGAAATTTTTAAGCCTGTAAAAAAGTACGGAACACACGCAGGTATCATTGTCTTAATGTATATCTGAAATTTGTTCGCCGCATATGAATACATAAGTTCATGCTTTTCACGGCTTACAGATTTAAAGCCTGCAAGAGTATTTGTTGCAACCGGGTAAAACGTCAATATTGCCGCTATTACAACGCGGCTCATCGTTATATCGCCGGTGAGTGCGTTTATAATCGGTGCCATTCCCAAAATCGGTATCATCTGAATCAGCATAAGATACGGAAAAGCAATTTTTTCAATCGGTTTCCACAGGCTCATCAAAAGTGCAAGTATAAAACCGCATACAATTCCGATAACATATCCGATTCCGGCACGGGACAGTGTTGCCGCCGCATTGGTCATGACCATCTGAATTGCTGTCTGTCCGCCGTTAATTGTTCTTTTGCTGATTACCGATTCAATTATTCCCGAAAGGTGAGGCAGAATGTTTTCGGGAGTTCTCTTTGTTGCCGCAACAATGAATGCAAATATTTCCCAAACCGCAATAATAAGAATAATCCATACAATTGTCATAAAATATTTCTTATCGGCAAGCTTTTTTATGCCTTTCATCAGTATCACCTCCAAACAAATTATACGCCTTCAAAGCTGTTTCTGACTTTCGCCACAAGCTCGGTAAATTCCGGTGTGCTTTTCATTTCCATCGTTCTCGGTCGCGGCAGGTTTATATCAACCACCGCCGAAAGTCTGCCCGGGTGCGGTGAGAGCACGCACACCTTATCGGATAAGAAAACCGATTCCTGAATATTATGAGTTACAAATACAATTGTTTTGTTTGTCTTTCTCCAAATCTTTAAAAGGTCAATATGTAATTTTTCTCTTGTAAACTCATCAAGTGCGGAAAACGGCTCGTCCATAAGAAGAATTTCCGGCTGAATTGCAAGTGCTCTCGCAATTCCGACTCTTTGCTGCATACCGCCCGAAAGCTGATGCGGATAATGGTTTGCAAATTCGGTAAGCCCGACAAGTTCAAGCATTTTTTCCGCACGCTCGTTTTGCTCTTTCAGCGGAACGTGCATTATTTCAAGCGGAAGCATAATATTTTTCTTCACGGTTCTCCATTCATAAAGCACCGCATTTTGGAATACAATTCCGTACCTTCTCTTCAATCTCGCGTCATGAGGGCTTTCTCCCGATATTTTAATATCTCCCGATGACGGAGTAAGCAAGTCGGCGATAATTCGGAGAAGTGTTGTCTTGCCGCATCCGGACGGGCCTACCAGCGAAACAAATTCGCCTTTTTCTATATTGAGCGTAACACCCGTTAAAGCAGTTACATCTCTGCCGTCATTTGTGCGATAGACCATTCCTATGTCTTTTAACATAATTTCTGTATTGTTGATTGCTGCCATATATAACAC
>CAKSUM010000029.1 GCA_934501535.1 uncultured Clostridia bacterium | reverse complement strand
ATTACGCAAATTCTCCTTGCGTTCTTGCTCTGCTGCCCGTTCTTCGGGACTTAACTTGTACCTTGGCATAATTAAAATCTCCAAAATGATATTTATCATAGAAGGAATCTTTTTATAGACTTCTTTCACGCTCTCAAGGATTATTATAGTTATCAACTTTCTGCTGCGACATTGCACATACCGGCATCGCGCCGAAGAATATCATAAAAAAACAACTACATAAAAGATGATAATTTTATGTTTTTTCATCGGTTATTTTTCTCATTCTCTATTCTGCCGAAATCTTTATTCCTATCAATTTTCATAAAGCCATTATTGATAACAATGGATAGCATATCCGATATCTCTTGTTATTATAATATCATTAGTTCTCATTTTTGTTGTCTGCATCCCAAACATCCAAAGCTTATCTAACAAAAAATGTTTTTCTTTTGCAGCTACTGCTTAATATAATTAATCTATAGCTTCCTGTTCCGTTGGTAATGAACAATTACCGCAATTTTGCATTGTTATTTGACTCAAGATTATAGATTATCGTTTCACGTGCAGAACCGCTGTTGAGAAAATAGAGCACAATTGAGCATTGGTCAATACCATATTTGTCTGCACCCTTCAAATTCTCATACGAACCTGCCGATATCCGCGGTTTTCCATCTGTTTCATCATATATCAGTATTCCGCCCATAGACCAAGCATCTCCCTCGTCATAGCAAATCGCTTTGCCGTTACGCTCATACGATGAAATCAAATCACCGTATTGAAGTTGCGCGTAATTTGCTCCGACATTGCTCAAACATTCCATTGCAAACATATCCACGCCATCGCCGTTTTCCCAATTTCCGCATTTAAAATTAACCCTAGTTCCATTCTTTATGCAATCCCACGGAAGATTGTCGGGACCTATATTTTTCCCGTTATAGGTGCATGGGACTATACTGTCAACAATTTTGGCGGAATCCTGCCCATAAATTCGGATTAAATCGCCTTTTTTGATACCGTCTAAAATGTTAAAGTTCTCTTGTTCAACAATGTACTCGCTTATCGCTCCCGCACGGGCTACTTTGAACTTTATGACCGGATTATTATCCTCATCAACACTCATTGATTTTGAGTGAAACATTACAACAAATGTTCCATTTGTGTTATAGCCGGTATTGATTGCCTTTGATTCCGCGCTGTTTTGATACCAGACTCCAATCCGTGCTTTTAATTTATCCATATCATAGAAGTCCAAATCAACATTTGAGCTTCCGCGTACAATAGGAGCTATTGAATAATACTTAGGGTCTGCGGTTTCAAAGGTCGGTACCTTAAAGACAATTGCCGGCGGATAATACCTGCCGACTCTATTCTCATCATCTGAGTAATACAAAATTGTTGTGTCACTTGCACGATTTAATGTTTTCCCAATTTCCGCAGTTGAAGCATCTCTTCTTAAATGCTCTTCCGAGTATTCGGAGCTTTGACCAATCTCTTTTACAATTGTCTGAATATCGGTAACCACTCCATTATCTTTTTTATACTTTATAACCTGTGAAATCTCAATCGGCTTTAATCCGTCACCATTGTCAAAACTTCTTCCAACCAATCTGCCGGAATCCATCAATGTACTTATAACATTTCTATGCTTGATTTTTTTGCCGTTTATGTTGAGTTTTTCCGGAATCGTGTCGGTTTCCATTTCTTCATTTGTATTAAATATGATTATTTTTTCAATAAGTTCATCGTCCGGGTTATAATACACCTTTACAAGGTATCCGTAATTCCATTCCGATTTTGAAATACCGCCGGCAATATCCACAATTTTGTTACTGCTGTCAAGGTAGAATTTTGCTTCCGTTCCCTGAGATATATTCTCTGTTTTTATATATTTATAGATACCGTTGTCATCACGATAACATGCAATACGATATTCCTTGTCTTCGATTTTTACAGTTTGTTCCTCCGGGTTATACGCTGTCACTGTCCCCTCAACCGTTGATTTGGAAACATGTATTTTTACAAACGGTGTGTTTTCCTTGGGCATACCGTTGTCATAGCCGCCATATTCGGTATAAATACTTATTACATTGTCGCTTTTGATCGCTGAAACATCAATAACCTCCTCGCCTTTGGCTGTGGTTTTATATACCTGTTCCGGTCTTCCGTCGCTGTTAAATATTTTCATGTATGTACTCGATAAATCAAAGTTAAAAACGCCGTTATTAATAGCTATTTTGCATTTGGCACCCTCCGTTGAGATACTTTTAACCACATAATCACGGTATTCCTCTATCAAAGCAATGTCATATGTTGCCCCATTATCATTTGAAACCAGAGTGATTTTACCGTCTGCTATATCAAAAATACTTTTATCGTAGTTGCATCTTGGTCTAATACCGTTGTACAACAGCGTAAATCCGCCGGACAGAGTTTGTTTTTTAGCAGTTCCATTTTCTTCATATGTTAATGTGCCCGTAGTTTCATCAAAATCAACATACTCCTCCGATGGAATAATTATTTCGCTGACCTTGTTGCTTTTAAGCATATATATCAGATTGTCATCTTCATCATACCAATACTTAACATCGTATCCTATAAGGAAATTGTTTGCTTCATCCTCCGTATACAATCTGCGATTATTAATAATAACGGATTGTCTGCTTGCCGTTAATTCACATATGCTTTCGACAAAACTGCCTGATACAATGCCGGTGTCCGAAGTAACTCCCCATTTACTTTTAAGAATACATTCACCGGTGTGGGTGTATGTTTCTTCTGTTTTGTATAATCGCTGCTTTGTGGGCGCATTAATTGCATTATAAATCAACTTTGCCATATCGAATCTGTTAATCTGTTCGCTTAACGAAACCGATATACTTTTTGTCAGTTTGATTTCATACGCAATTTTCAAAAATTCTTGACCGTTCCCCTCATAGCCGAGAGAGCGCAGTGTAGCGCGCAGCGCTTCTTCATATGTAATATTCTGCTCCGGCTTAAAACTATTATCCGAATAACCCGAAGTAATTCCGGCAGACAATGCATTATATACTATGGAGTAGTATTGACTGTTATTATCAACATCATAAAATTTTCCTGTTTTGCTGCTTATTCCGTCAGATAAAGAAGGGTCAATCCTGATCATTTTTAACAAGCTTCCGAAAAATTCCGCTCTCGATACCTTCTCCTCGGGTTTGAAAGAACTGTTTTCTTTCCCTGTTACTATTCCCAATGCTCCTAAAATACCAACCTTTGAGTAATCATTAATATCATCATAATATACTCTGCCGGTAAGCTCTTTATAAGCCGTACTCTCCTGTTTAATATCAACTATCCCGTCTTTATATTCATCTCCTGCCTGTAAATCGGCAAAAGCGACAGTTGTTCCTGTCAGCATTGTCAAAATCAATATACAACTTACTAAATGCTTCATTTTTTGCCTCCCTATTTAACAATTCTTCCGAGTCGATAAACAACAGACGCTGCATCTTCTCTTGTTGCCGTTCTGGTTAAATCAACTTCATTTTGAAAAAGTTTTGACGCAAGTCCTTTATTTATGGCATATGCCGTATCGGCATTTAAAAATTCATTGTCACCAAATATATAACCATTTTCATACGCTGCATCATGATTTATGCATATCTTTCCTGCAATTTTCAAAAGATTTCCTATCGTTACGGTTTCATAGGGATTAAAATATTCTCCATGCATAATATTTTCTACTGCCGCGGCATTTGCATAGCCCTCATACCATGAATTCCGAGTTATATCTTTCCATATATTCCCATAATACTGCTTATATCCCAGACATTTTCCGATAAACACAGCCAATTCAGCATTTGTAATGCAATCAAGAGGTGCGAATATTCCCTCCCCTTTTCCGTTTATAACTCCCGCCTCATACAGCGCACAAATTTCATTCTTCGCATAACTGTCATTTATATCTGAAAATGCAAGTTCCGTTACCTCCGGTGCCTCTATGTTTACACCTTCGCCGGAAGTGTTTTCCTCTCCAAGTTTTGGGATATAGTCATTTGTTTTTAAAGTCAAAACAACAAACCCCTCTGTCGGAGTGGTATATTCCGAGAAATTCGGTATGTTTTTTTCGGTAGTTTTGATTGTTGTCAAGTCCTCCATATCACGCGTTTGGGCTAATGTCGCTGAATTGGGGGCTTTTACAACAGTTTCCGAAACAAGCGTATAGTTATTTTTGAAAGTAAAATGAATATTAATATTTCTGTATGCAACTTTATTAGTCATAAATATTTTTAACTCATGATTTCCGCTTGGCATAGCAACAACAGAAAAATCATTTCCTTCAAAATAAGGATCGTCATCAGGATTGTAGATTGTACCATCATCATTTTGCCTTATCCATTTAGCTTCACATACTCTGTCGCCCAAATTTTCCAAATATGCCTTATGCATCTTCGCTGTTGGAGTCATTACAAATTCGCCGCTGTCGGTATACCAAAAAGAACACCAACCTCCTTCAAGATTATGAAGTGTAGCTCCCGTTATCCATTCCCGCGCAAAGCACAAATTATAAAAATGTGCCACAGACATAGCGGACTGAAAATCAAAATTGATTTTACTTACATCAACCCACCTGTTATGTTCTGTAATTATTATCTCGAAATCCTTTAAATTGCCGCTTTTATCGCGAATATCTTTTTCCTCAATCATCTTTTGTGCATCTGCTTTAACCTTGTCCGCAAAATACATTGCTCCGAATTCTGCCGCATAACCATCATAATACGGATGCATTGATATTCCGTCTACCCTTTCTATAAGCTGCGGCAAAATCCCCATATGCCACGACGTCCATGAAGCAGGGGTATATTCTTCAATCCCCCAATAATCACCCCACGGAGCAGTCGGTCCATTCACCATAATTTTTGCCTCGGGATCCACTGAGCGAATAGCATCGATTGCCTCATTTGCCCTTAGTACGTATTGATCGATTCTTGCTTCGGTTCTTGGCGCCCCCCATCCGTCCGATTCATTTTCTAATTCCCAATACCACACTTTTACAGGGTTTTCAATGCCATCTGCTGCACGCAATGCACCCCATTCCGACTCATCTTTGTCATCTAAAAGGTAGTGTGCAAGATTTACAACATCCTCCTTGGGAGTGGCATACATTGAAAGGCACATTAGCAGCTCAGCATCCGGGTTGTTAACATAAATCATTTTCAGAGTTTCTGCCGGACCCATTCTGTAAGCGGCAGCGCCTCCTCTGCCGCCCAATCCGGGCACGCCCGGTACCTTAACCACATCGGTTGCGGTCCTCTCCGATTCGGGACCGACATTGTGCATCATATTAATCGTACTGGACGAGCCGCCGCCAAATCTTATCAACGGTATCTTTCCCACACGGTCACTGCTTGCAAACTCAACATAATCAGCTTTTAACTCGCCATTTTCGTAATATGTATTATACTTATCATTAAATTCGTACTGAATCCCGAGAACTTCTTTATTCATTCTCCATTGATTATTCTCATCAACATCAACTGTAATATTATCGGTTCTTGCAATATATTGGGAATAATCCCTTGAACCGATTTCTGTCATTAGGTCAATGTTTGCCTTGTCCCTCGCAAGCTGCATTTGCGTTCTTATTTCTGATGACGAAGGAACTTCGCTTGATGCCACGGAACCATAATTTTCATCATAATCCAGAGCTGCGAAAACATTTACCTGAGCCAATAAAACAGATAGCGTTATCAATATTGAAATAATCCTATTTTTCAATTTGTGATACCTCCTCGACACTGTTTACAGCTTTATACAGCATTTGTGCAGCCGCTGCTCTTGTCGCATTTTCAAACGGCATAAATTTTCCGCCGGTGCCGCTTATAACCCCCGCAGCCTGAAGCTTTAAAACAGGAGAATATGCCCATGGGCTGATTTCGCCGGCATCGGCAAACATAGATATCTCTTTGTTTGTTTTAATCGTTTTTCCTTGTTTTTCAAGTATTCTGAAAATTATTGCCGCCATTTCTTGTCTTGTTATATTTTTCTCGGGATATGCATATCCGCCATCTCCCGTTACAATTCCATACAAACCCGCTTTATTTATGCTTTCGGCGTACCATGCGCCGTCGTCTACATCTCTGAAAATTTTCTTAAAATCATCAGGTATTTCAACATCAGGTTTAAATACATTCATCAACATTTGAATAAATTCACCTCGGGTTATGTTTTTGTCCGGCTTGAACATACCATCTGCATATCCTCTGACAGCAGATATCGCGTGCATATATCTGATTGCTTCAAATCCCCAAAAATCAATAGGAACATCTGCAAAAATTACCTCTGTTCCTTCTACGGCATTTCCGCTGTTGTTAATGTTTTTTGTATCAACGCCTACGCTTATACCGCCTCTGCTGAATGTTCCCCCTGAAGAACCTCCCGAAAGTGTCGGAGGTGTCGGAGGCTGAGTATTATTTACTGAGTAATTATCAATAAAGTTTTTTATATCTTCTACACTTTGAGGTACTAGTTTCTTGATTTCCTGCGTAAATTTATTTTTTTGTGTACCATCCGCCGTTTTCAGCAAGGTTATTTTATTGCTGCCGGCATCATAGCCGCTGTACTTGATTTCATTTGCAAAGTAATTAAGAAACGCAAGCATGTTCTCCGCTCTGTATATTTTCTCAAACGAAGACAGAATCAGAGCTTTATTATACTCGTTATTCAGATCTTCATAATTCAAAAAAATTTTTCCTGATAATTTCTCTCCGGTTCCATCTTTATAATTCAAATAATATTCATTATCTATGTTCAGCTTTAGAACGTCATTGTTATTTTCAATAATATCCTGAACAACTTTGGACTTTTGCGTAAGCTTTCTTACCGTTTCGGTATATGTTTCTTTTTTCCATGAGCCATTTTCGATAACATGCCTACCCTCATCATCATAGACAAATCTTTCTTTTGTTTCTTCAACTTCTTCGATTTTATCGTCAATATTGTTTAGCTTACCTGTATATACTTCCTGTTTTAACAGCTCGCACACTTTTGAAATATCCTCTATAGTTTCATAACGGAAGAAATTATTTTTGTAGGTTAATATTCTATCAACAAATTTATCATCAACCGAAAGCTTATATATGCCATGATCGTTAACGGTAAATGTTTTTAATGATATTCCGTCAAGTCCGTTTACGCCGTTTTCATTGCTTTTTGATGCAAAAAACTCTTTTATTCTCTCCTTATCCTCCGCACGTATTGCATCATTTAATATCATTAGTATGCTATTTTGCCGGTCAAGATAGTTTTTTTCTGCATTTTTGAAATCCTCTGTATTTTTATCCTCCCTGGATATAAGCTTTGAATAGTCACCTATTACATTGATCTTGATTACAAAATCCTTTGTTTCGCCTTTTATCACTGCCTTTGCAGCGCCGTCTTTAATTCCGTCAAAAGAATAACCATTATTATTTACGCTTACAACCGTATCATCATCGGTTTCTGCCGAGTAAGGTGTTTCAATTCCGTCCAAATACCTGTAAACATTACCATAGGATTGCTTTTCTATGCTGATCTCGGGGTTATTTTCTATATTTTTGAGTAAATAAAATTTGGCAAATTTTTCATTTTTTACTTTCGGTATTCTGTAATAACGGTATTCCTTGTCGTTGACTGTATTAACCCATCCGTCTGCGCAGTCAAATTCGTCCCATACCCAATTCCCGGGATTTCCTTCTCCTCCCTCCGACAGATAAAACTTTGTATCCGAAAAATAATTGCTTCTATTAATTTTTGCTCTGCGGATTATGGATTTTTCCTTCAATTCGAAGTAATCACCTATAGTTTCATCGTTTTTCTTCTTACTGTCCTCCGAAACACAGCTGTAAATGGTTTCTTTCGGTTCGCCAATCCGAGCGGTATAATAATTTCCCGCTTCATACTTAAAATTATACAATCTTGATGTGTCCGTATCTCCGATTCCGTAAAATCCGCCAATGTATTTTGAATTCTCCATATCGGATATATCAATCGGAGCAGATCCCTCCCACTTATATCCTCCGTTTACGGCAGTCCAAAACAGTTTTCCGCTTTCAATCGTAACATTCCAATTAACAGTTTGTCCCGAAGCAAACATTTTATTTGTTTCCGGGACATCATCTCGGGAAAAATACAGTCTTTCGGCGTCAGGCTTGCCATTTTTGAAAAAAGTTACAAAAGCTCCCGAATAGCTTTCGGATACACCATATTTCACCTTGTGACCAAAATCCGTCACATCTTCTCCGTTTGAAGAGCCAAACAGAATAAAAGAACCTTCATCATCATTTACGAATAATGCGACCGCATGCACTCTGCCCATATCTTTTAAAGTAAAAGAAAACTTTTGCTTATCCTTTGATGCCAGCTTTTTAATATCAATATCATTACCCAAATCAGCAACGGCAAGACCTTTATAATATCCGCCATAACTGCATATTGTCATGGCATTTTTTTCGTTCTCTTTATAAAATCCTACTATTCCTGCGTTTTGATGCGCCTGATACTCGGTATTTGTTGAAATTTTCCAGGCTGCGCCGTTTGGATTTTTATAAAAAACCGTATCTCCGTTTCCGTTCAGGTTCCATTTCTTTGAAGTAGCGGGCTTTTCAACGGTGCCGTCAAATATAGTCCCATATCCGCCCAAAGGTCCCGCAGAAAAATCCTCATCATATATAAAATAACCGTTTTTATCTATCTCTAAAGAAGAAACTGTTTGATTTTCCGATTCAGATTCGGTTTCATCGAAAAGCTTCTCGACCACCTCTGTTTCATCTGACGGCTTATTCATGCTGACATTTTCTTCAAATTCAGAAACCGTTTTATCAGCAATGTTTGGCTCGGCAAATATTCCGGACGAACCGGTTAATATAGATATTATCAATGCGATACACAATTTTTTTCTCATATCTGTTTCCTTTCAAAATCAAACGTACAGGGCAGACAAATCAAGCTTATCTGCCCTGCTCATATTACTTTATTCCAAAACTGTAGTACCCAAGAGCGGGCTTATCATATCTTCACCCCACACAAAAATTTTAGTAGAATCAATATCCTGCGGAATTTCGGAAGTGGTACCTATTTCGGACTTAATCAGTCTGCCTTTTTTATAATGACTGATTATCACATTATACGACTCACTCAAGCTTTTGTTTACCGTAACATTTAAAACTCCGTCGTTCACCGTATAAACAACATCTTTTTCTCCTGCATTGCCGTATTTAACGATAATATCATCAAATGTAATACTGCCCGAATTTGCACCGTCAGTGTAGCATTGTATCAAATATTTCCAATTATTCAAATTACCTGCTGCAATTTTTCCGCTATTGGACGCAGCAACTCCCACAGCTGTCCAAAAGATTTCTCCGTCGGTGATTTCAATTGTCCAATCTACAACACCGTTGTTAATTCCTGATAAAGTATTGTTTAAATCAACTGCAGCGACTCCGTTTTCATCAACAAATAACCTTACGCCTCCCGACGCACCGTTGAAGTTTGTTTTAAATGTAAATTTGCTGACATTGTCAACAATGCCGTATTCAGCAGTAGAGAGGTTGACCGCCGTTTCATCCGAGCCTGCATAATCATTTGTAATTTTCAGTTTTCCTCCGATAATTTCAATAGTGCCGAAAGTATCTCTGCCGCTGTTATATCCGCCTTTTGACGTATCGCTGAGCCACTTAACGCCATTCGCATTAGAGGCAAGTATTGCTTCGGTATAGTCGGTTTCTTCACCGATTATACTCGCATAGTTTATTGATTTATCCGCATAATCGAATTTTTCTGACAATTCAGACTGCGCACTTGCTCCGGACAACATCAGAACAACAATACTCTTATTAGGAATATTGCATGCCGTGAGCGTATCGGCATTCTCATATACCGTTTTAGAAACAACCGATAAATTTTCCATGCTTGAATCCGCGGTAAAGGTGTACATATTCGGGGCGGTGAACACGGTCTTGCTGACCAGTGAATATCCGCTGTATTCTGCCGGCAAACTGACATTAACATCAACATCGGTATATGCCATTGCATTTGTAAGGACTAATGCAATTGTGCTGTCATCAACTTTAGTCGCAAAGGCTGAAAATCTATCATGAGCGCTGCCGTATTTATCATCAACATTGTTGCTTACGGTCACCTTCGTCTTTAAAATTGTTTTACCGGAATTAGCTCCGAGTACATCATAGGCAATGGTTCTTGGGTTTTTGACGAATTTTCCGTTTTCATATTGCCATCTTGACCACATTGCCCCCTCCTGCGCCAAGTCATGGCTGTAGCAAGCCTCAATAAAATCAAGCTGTGAAGCCCTTGAGATAAATGTCGAATCAGTCAATGCGCCTCTCAGGCTTGTGGTTTTTTGAATATCGTAGTAGTTATTTTCCTGTTTGCACCATACAGCATATTCGGTAATGCTTATTTTTACATCATATCCCGAATCAACAAACATTCTTCTGTATTTGGCTGCATAATCAAACAACCCGTCAACTTTGTATCCGTAATAATACGGATGGTACGACATAGCGTCGATTAATCCGGCAATACCGCTTTCGCTTGTTCCGTTGTATGATACGCCGTTTATCAAGGCGTCAACCCAGCTTTCTTCATAGGAATAATCCCACGGAGCTGTTGGTCCGCATGCTATAATTTTTATCGAATTACTGATCTCCCTGATAGCCGATATATGTTTTTTAGCCTCCTGCAAATACCAGCTCTTTCTTGCAGCGGTTTCAGCGTCACATTCATTTGTAAGCTCAATCGCTCTCAGTCTGAACGGGGCGTATACGCCCGTCATCTCATATCGTTTATCGGCATAGCTTCCTGTTGTATCGGTCATGAAATGAATGATCTTCTGTGTATCCTGCGGCGTTGTTGTCAGCATAGACACACAAAGCGTATATTCTGCGGAGGGATTATTTTCATTCAACGCCTTCAAAAGCTCTGCCAAGCCCATATTCATCGTATCCTGAGCTTGTCCGCCGATTACATATTTTGACAGTTCTTCAATTCTCTGTTGCGGCAATTCCGAGGTATCAAGCTTTTCAAGATTAATATCATCCGGAATTGAAACGTAAACTGACGGTTCATGATTGATTGTATTCCAAAAATTTGCCGTCAATGACGAGCCGCCTCCAATACGAAATGCCGAAATCGGTGCTCTTTCGCTCGCATATGCTATGTAATCGGGTTTCAAATTGCCGTTGTCATCATAATACAATTCATAGTCATCAGAAAACTCCACCTGTGCACCGATTAATGCACCATAATTACTGACAGCCTCTGAATTGACAATTATATCAGCACCGGCATGATTGTTAATTACATCGGATAAGTCCAGGCTTAACAGTTTATACAGCTCTTTTGTACCGCCATAGTCAGCCTCCTTATACAATTTTTCAAAATCCGCTTCTGAATAATCTTTTGTTTCATACTGCGTTTCCTCAGCGTCACTTGCCCAAAATTCCACATCGGACAGTACACCGAATGCACCGTCTCCGCCGGCTGCAAAAGCAAACGGATATTCCCAGTTAGCGTCCACAATCTTTAATGCATCAACATCAGTGATGACACCGCTTGATCTTCCGTCCGCATTACCTTTTGCCTCCCAGTTAATCGCAGTCGCTTTACCGTTTTCGTCATAATCTATTTCAACAGTCCAGTAAATCTTTGTATCTGAAACAGACCATGTTTCGGCTCCGGGAATTACTTCATCATTATAGTCAACAAAAAGTCCCTTCGTTCCCTCGCCTCTGTACAGCATCTTTATATTGTCTTTCTTCGTTCCTCTGACTGATTCAACCGAGTTTCCGTCAAAATCTCCTGCCGACACAGCAACATAAGGTGTAAATCGGCTGTATATTATTTCTCCCTCTCCCGGTTCCCATCCGCTGCCGCTGTGACCGTAAACCGATGATTCGACACCGGTCTGACCAAAAGTTATATAGTTCATTTCATGATTTCCGACAAATAATCTTGCCTCAACTCTTCTCGGTGCCCTGTCAACCGTAAATTTATATTTTGTTACTTTTCCCGTTTTTTTCGGGGTTTCAAGGTTTACTGCGGCAGTCATAAACCAATCCTTTGAATAGCCTGCCAATGACAGTTTTCCGTTATTAATACAAGCTCTGCCCACGTGCGATACAACGCCGTCCACATTGTTTGTTTCACCATCGAACACATCGGAGGTAACCCACTTTGCCCCGGATGTATTTTGGGCAATAACCTTTTTCCCTTTTGACATCATATAAGCTTCATCAAAGCTATCTGCCACAAATGAGCTCCCATCTGCTTTATTGTATGTCAAGAAGTCATCTGAAAAATATGGTGCTACATATGATTGGTCTTTAGTATACCATATATTTACATTTTTGATAAATGAGTATGCATCACCCACACTGTATGCCGCAATCGGATACTTACTGCTCTTTACCAAGCTTAGAGCGTCCTTGTCCGTAATTGTCCCTTCTGATAATTCCCCGTTGGGACCTTTAGCCGCCCATTCAATCGCTGTCGCTTCTCCCGCCTGATCGTAAACCACCTGCACATCCCAGTTAATGTTAACTGCATCTGTTCCCCATTCATTGCGTATCGTATCTTCGGTAGCAAACATTTTTCCCAGTCCGAAGGCACTATCATATGCCATCATCGCAACAAACGGCTTTCCCTCCGCAGCACCGTTCATACTGGGTACAAACTCACTGCTGGTCTTTGAGCCGAAGATCAGTGCATTTTGTTCGCTTTTACTGCAAAACAGCCCAACGCCGACAGCTCTGTTTCCGGTTCCCGTGGTAAATCTTATCCTATTGATTTTATCGATTGCGGGAATGTCCAAATTCACGCCCGACCAGCCGTATGAATATGCGCCTTGGATCTTCAGCATTTTATTTTCAGCATCAATATATGCATATCCATTCTGATAATCGCCCGCCGCTCCGTTAAATACACCGGACGTAATCCATCGCGCACCGGATTCATTTCTGGCTAAAACTTTTATACCGTCGGCTAACTTCCACCTGTTTTGTACGCCGACGCAGTCGCCTTTTTCGATTGTATAGCCCGTGAAATCATCAAAAAAATCAGGCGCTGAAGTATTATCAATTACAGTTATTTCCGCATCTGACCCCGGCATGGTGAATGCGTATTCACCATTGTTCCCTTCAATAACTTCGCCGTTAATTTTTACAACAGCATCAGAAACGACAGTTTCAAATATAATTGTATCACCCGGATTTGCAAGCTTCTTACCGTTTATATTTATATATGATGCGTCGTTTAGTTTTACATCACTGTCGGAAATAATCTCCTTTGCATCGGTAATATCATAAAATGCAATATCATCAATATATATTTTTGCACCTATTTCCGAATTTGCGTTAGGTATTCCGAATTGATACAAAAAACTGTTTTCCTGACCGAATATGCTCGGCCACTGCCCTATTCTTGCTATTCCGCTGACCTCGGTAAATGTCGGATACTTTGAGGAACTTATTTCTTTGAGCGGATCCGTCCATTCGTAAACATTCTTAGCCGACAAACCATTATGATTCAATGCCGCAACTTTTATAGAATATGCGCCTATTCTATCGCCTGCAGCAGCTTCTGTATGCAGTCTGCCCACCGTATCTCCCTTATCTGTAAGAGTAATGCATCCAACCTTGTTTCCGTTACTTTCTTCAACGGTGAGGTTCACGCTGCCGGTTGCCATATCAAACCCTGACGGAATACCATTCTCAAAATCTCCGCCTTCAAACAGATTAACAATTGAGGTTGCGCCTCCGCTTACCTTTATTTCCGCGTTTACATCCGGCATGGTAAATATATATTTTCCGTTGACGTTTTCGACATTTCGACCGTTAACCGTCACAACCGCACGCGGCACTGATGTTTCCAAAGCGATCATATCGCCCGGATTTGCAAGCTTCTTACCATTTATATTTATATATGATGCGTCATTTAGATTTGCATCACCGTCGACAATAATTTCTTTTGCATCGGTAATATCATAAAATGCAATATCATCAATATATATTTTTGCACCTATTTCCGAATTTGCGTTAGGTATTCCGAATTGATACAAAAAACTGTTTTCCTGACCGAATATGCTCGGCCACTGCCCTATTCTTGCTATTCCGCTGACCTCGGTAAATGTCGGATACTTTGAGGAACTTATTTCTTTGAGCGGATCCGTCCATTCGTAAACATTCTTAGCCGACAAACCATTATGATTCAATGCCGCAACTTTTATAGAATATGCGCCTATTCTATCGCCTGCAGCAGCTTCTGTATGCAGTCTGCCCACCGTATCTCCCTTATCTGTAAGAGTAATGCATCCAACCTTGTTTCCGTTACTTTCTTCAACGGTGAGGTTCACGCTGCCGGTTGCCATATCAAACCCCGACGGAATACCGTTCTCAAAATCTCCGCCTTCAAACAGATTGGTGATTGAGGTTGCATACTCACTTTCTTTTGCATCCGCAACCGGAGAAACAATCAAAGAAAATGCCATTGCAAAGGCAACCATTCCTGATATAACTCCATTCTTTTTCATGTCCGCACGCTCCTTTTTTAATATTTTCTTTTAACTAGCTTTCGAATGTTTTTGTGCATTTATCACAATTTTTTTTGTTTTTTCACCCAAACATTCTGTAATCTTTAAAAAAATTATATACCAACAAAATATAAAAAACAATATATTATTATACAAGATTTTTAGCACAATAATCTAATTTTTTTTAAAAATACTCAAAATACCGTTGAAAAACAATCATTTTTGTGCTAAAATAAGTTTAATAGGAGCATTATTTTTTTATGGAGGGAAAAAATGGATAAAAATAACATTATATCGTCGTATATAATAAGCAAATATCATCACAGGGATTATTACATGAACGGAAATATTGACTTTGGCTATAATTGTATTGACTACATTTTAAAAGGCTCCATGCAGATTTTTCGTAACGGAAAAGTTTTTCATGCAAAAAGCGGCGATCTTTTGTTTTTTCCGCACCATTCAATTCATCACGCCGTTGTAGAGGGCAACCCGGAAATAAGTTTTTACTCTATCAGCTATGATTTCTTTTCCTCGGAGTTTGATTATGAATTTAACATTCTGCATCAATATCCGCGCGAAATATTTGACAAAATGTATGATACATATGAAAGCAATCAAAAAGCGTCTATAGGATATCTTTATTTATTGCTGTCAGATTTGTGCCCGAGATTTGTTCGTCCGCCTGTCACGCTGCCTGTTGAACCTGCAATAAAATACATAGAATCGAATTATAACAGCAATATTTCAATGCTGCATCTTGCGTCTATGTGTAATATGAGTTTGTCGAGTTTTTTTTCACATTTCAAATCCGCAACCGGAATCAGCCCGATAAAATATAAAAATGCAATTGCAGTCCAATATGCACAGTGCATGCTGGTAAATACGGATTATTCCATTGAGGAAATAACATCTCAAATGGGGTTCTCCTCAACAAATTACTTTAGAAGGGTTTTTATTAGTATAACTGGTCAATCGCCCCGCAATTTCAGAAAGTCACATAGATCATAATATATTAATATGTAATCCGATGTTTTACTCAAGATTTTGGGGGCAATCCCTCATTTTGTGTAAACCTCAAAATTGGCTCCAAAATGATAATATAATCTAAGTAGTTTTTT
>CAKSUM010000028.1 GCA_934501535.1 uncultured Clostridia bacterium | reverse complement strand
CAGCCCTTTACTGAACCCACCGTCATACCTTTTACAAAATATTTCTGGAAGAACGGGAAAACAAAGAGTGCCGGCCCCGCTACGAATACTGCAAGCGCCATTCTTACCGCTTCGCCCGGAATATCCGTCACGGCAGATGATGCATAATCGGGGTTTTGCAGCATCTGCATTTCAAGAACGATTTTTTGCAGCAGATACTGCAAACTCGTCAAATTATCATCATCTATGTAAAGCATGCATGTGTACCAGTCGTTCCAGCGCGCCAGAAATACAAACAACGCTATAGTTGCAAGAACCGGCTTGGAAAGCGGCAGAATAAATTTAAAGAATATGGTATATTCGCTTGCTCCGTCAAGATACGCCGACTCCACAATAGCCGACGGCAATCCCTGAAAATTCGTGCGCATCATAAACACATACCACGGGCTTATCATTCCCGGCAGTATGTAAACCAAAAAGTTATTGCCCAGGTGCAGATATTTCGTTATCAAAATATATGTTGGCACCAGTCCGCCGTTAAACAGCATCGTGAAATACAAAAACATCGAAATAAATCTCCGTCCCGGCGTGATATTTCTCGACAGCGGATACGCAACCATCGCCATAAGCAGCAGCGACGATATCATTGATATGGTTGAAAATGCAAATGTCACGCCGTACGCTCTTACCAAAGCGTCCGCATTGGACAAAACATATCGGTACGCCGAAAAATCAATATGTTTCGGAATAAAGCTGTAGCCGTATTTTATAATATCCTCATCGCTCGTCAGCGACGTTGTAAGAACCAGCAAAAGCGGCGCAACAAATGCGATACACAAGAGTATCATAACGATATTAAGCGCAATCTGTGCAGCGCCGTTTTGATTACATTTATTTAACTTTTTCATAATTTCCTCCAATTAAAACAGTGACAGTGAATCATCAACTTTTCGCGTTGCCGTATTGGCTATAATAACCATAATTAAGCCTACCACAGACTGCAGAAGTCCCATTGCGGACGATGTTGACGTATCGCCTATAACACGCATTGTACGGTATATGTATGTGTCCAGAACGTCCGTCGTTTCATAAAGCGTTCCGACATCTCTCGTCAGCTGATAAAAAAGTCCAAAATCCGCGCGGAATATATTTCCTATTTTCATTATCGCCAGAATTACGATAACCGGTACAAGGCTCGGAATAGTTACATGAAGTATCTGTTTCCACTTATTTGCGCCGTCAATCGCCGCCGCCTCATAAAGCTCCGAATCAATACCCATCATGGTGGCATAATAGATAACGCAGTCCATGCCGACATTTTTCCACACCGACACCATTATCAATATCCCCGGCCACACCTTCGGCGTACTGTACCAGTCTACCGCAGTGCCGCCCAAAGATTCTATCACATGGTTTATAAATCCGTTTGTCGGGTGCAAAAACGCGTACGCAACACAGCCTACAACAACCCACGAAAGAAAGTTGGGCACAATCGCTATTGTCTGATACAGTTTTACGGCTCTGCGGCTTGAAATTTCATATAAAATTACGGCAAGCGCAATCGCACTTATCATGCCGATAACAATAAATCCGAAGTTCATGACAAGCGTATTTTTTGTAATCCGCCAAAAATCGTTTGTTTTGAAGAAATACACAAAGTTCTCAAGCCCCACCCATCGGCTTTTAAATATTCCCAAATCGTACCGATAGTCCTTAAAGGCAATTATAATGCCGAACATCGGCAAATATGAAAATACTAACACAAAAAGCAGCGGTATGGCAGACAGCGACAAAAGCTGACGCTGATTTGCAGTTATTTTTTTCTTGCTTTTTAGTGCGACTTCTTTCCTCTTTTTCATCAATTTATCCTTCTTTCAATAGTTTTATATTAATATTATAACATCGGCAAACGGCCGTTTCAATTCTCTATCTTTGGCTCTTTATGCTCAATTTTTTGTTATTTTTTTCATTACTTGCATTAAACGAATTTTTATTATATAATTATTAATGAAGGCAGGGATTTTTAATGTATAAACTGATTATTATTGATGATGAAATAACGGCGTCGGTTCAGCTTGCGGATTTTATCGACTACTCAAAATACAACTTCAGCGTATCGGCAGTCTTTCAGGACCCGCAAAAGGCGCTTGCGTATATCGCCGAAAATCATGTGGACTTAATTATAACCGATATCAAGATGACTGCAATGTCGGGAATCGAGGTTTTAAAAACCGTAAACGAACAATTTCCGTATATTATTGTAATTCTGGTAAGCGCGTACCGCGATTTTTCTTATGCCAAGCAAGCTATTACCTACAATGCATTTGAATACATTAATAAACCCATACTGTTTTCCGACTACACAAATGCTCTCATAAAAGCGGCAGAGGAACTGGATAATCTGAACAGAACGTTTGCCTTAAACGAGGACACCAGTTTGCAGCTGCAGCAAGGATTATGCGATTATCTGAATAACGTATCATCTGAAACGGAGCTTGTATCAATTCTTTCGGATATTATGCCGCGCATTGACATTAACCATTGCAACTGCTCCGTCATTGAAATCAGTATTCCTGAAATCGACAATTACCTGTCCAAAACATGGTCATACGGTCATGACAGATTAAGCTATGCCATAGTTCAGATACTCTCAACCCAAATCTGTGATATCTTTTTTTCGCTTTTGTCATTTTCCGCAAACACACTGAAATTTATCGCTATGGATATGAAAAAGGATTCGGAATACGAAAAACGTCTTTCCGACCTGATTGCAAGCGTAAAACACAGACTCCACTCTTTGCTTAAAATTAATGTTGATATATCGGTTTCATCAACATCCGACTCTCTTTCGGGCTTGCGGCAAAATGCACCGAAATCGGTATCGTATCAGGTAAGGTCGATAATAAAATGTATTGTTGACGGAAATTACACCGACGCCGAAGGCATATTAAAAGAGTTCTTCTCATCAGACTCCATCAGCGAACAGCACGATTTTTGCATCAAGCTGTCCGAGGCGATACACTCAATTGACGCGGAATACAAGCACGACTTTCTCGATGAAATAGGAATACACTGCATTAACAACCCGCAAACCCTGTACGACTACTGCGAAACCATTGTTGACAGCTACAAGAATTACGCCGCTGACAGCGAATCAACCGATTTGAAAAAGAATATTATACTAAAAGCGATGCTCTACACCAACGCGCATTTCAGCGACGATATATCGCTTGAAGTAATTTCAAAATATGTAATGCTGAACCCGTCATATTTCAGTTACTATTTCAAAAAAGAGACGGGCGACAGCTTTTCCGATTATCTGCTGAGCGTCCGCATGGAGCACGCCAAAAAGATGCTGCAAGAGGACTCCGATATAAAAATCAGCACGCTCGCAACACTGCTGGGATATAAAAGTCAGTCATACTTTTATAAAACATTCCAAAAATTCACCGGTCTTTCCCCCGCCGAATATAAAAAATCCAAGAAATAAAAAAATTGATGCGAATATTCGCATCAATTTTTTTATTCTGTTTTCAGTATTCTGTAAATGTTGTTTATCATTTTGCTGTCTTTTTGCGCGTCCGGCATACCGCCTTCCGTAATCGAAATTACGCCGGTGTCGCTCCAGAATACCATTTTATCCATATTTTCCGATATAAACCGCAGCGGCAGCATCATTCGGTCATTCGATATAAACGTACTTTGCGCAAGATTATGAACCTCACCGTCTATTGTGCACTGCGTGCTGTTCGGCGCGAACGTCATTTGCTTGCCGTTATATGAAACAGCCGCAATATTTTTCGTCGTATCCCACTTGACATCGGCGCCCAGCGCCTCCGACACAAATCTTATCGGCACAAATGTTGTTCCGCCGACAATGGTCGGAACGGCATCGTCGATTTTATACCGCACACCGTCCACATAGGCGTTTTTACTGTCCGCCAAAAGCAAAACGTTTTTTTTATACCGATTGTTATAGCTGAACAAATCGCTGTACTCCGCGCCGAGAGTTTCTGCCTTTATTGCAGATGCGTATATAATGCCGTTACCGCCGGCAAAAATTATTTTTGTGCCCGCACCGCCGCTTTCCGCAATACCGATTTCATTCCAGCCCGCATTGCCTTGTGAAAAATCCGCATTAAATTCCCTGTTTGTCCGCTCCGACGAAACCGTCAGTTTCGTGTCTGATGCGCCGTTTTCCGGGTCGACCGTTTTCCAATAATACAGCCTGAACACGCCCGGCTTGCTTAAATTCCACAAAACCTCCGCATTTTCCGCACCGTCGGCGCGCAGAACATTCTGCTCGCCATACCCCGTTTGCCCGCTGCGCGTCCATTGTCCGCTCAGCTTGCAGCCGCTTGATGTATCCATTATGATTTCATCGGCAAATGCCCTGCCGGCAAGCATAAAAAACAATGCGGCAAATAATATTATTTTTTTATACATACCGCTACCTCTTATCTGTTATCATTAATTATCACAGCCTGATATCCCGTATTGCTACATGCCCGCGTCAAAATCCGCGAACACGACCTTCCGGCGGAGATGTAATCACGTATATCATTATATGAGCCGGACTTTACCGAAACGTTTGAATCGCCGTCATACGTAACAACCATTATTGACGGCTTTACAACCGCCTGCTTATTCCAAAAATCCTTGAAATATATGCCTGTATATTCCTTTGTGCCCCTTACAATCGTGCTTATCTCATTCGGCACACCCCCGGAAACATAAGCCGAGTTTGACAAATCCTGCGTCGTATAAACCAAAGAATCATCATTGTTGTAATATACATAACCCAGCATTATTCTGCTTACCGACGACTGCGGATAAAAAAGATGCACATTCCATGTGACGGGGTCGGTACCGACAGCAAACGGATTACTGTTTGTCGTTGCGCCGAAGGACGCAGCTCTTGCCGTATGCGTTTTTGCCACAGTGTCAACATATTCCGACGGCACATAAAACAAATCGTTATTTACGCCCGGTACTCCGCCCGATTTTCCGTTTTCGGTATTCCTTTGGTCATGGTCAAATACCGTACATATTCTTTTTATGTAATTATCCGAATCGGTAATACACAGTACCATGTCGCCCTTTTTAATTTTAAGCGTGCCGTTTTTCCCCGGATATTCCGATAAATCCATCAGCGAACAGGTATTGCCGCTTGCATCGGTTTCCTCCCGCCTTGCATAAACTGTCTTTTCTTCCTTGGCGTTGGACAGCAGCGCGCAATCAATGATTTCATTGTCATCATTAATGCCCGTGTACCGTTTCATTACAACCCAGATATTTGACGCAATCTTTCCGTAACTGTTGGTTTCTATCTGAGATGTAACCACCGCCTCACTGCGCAAGCTGCCGAAACGGTTTCCGTAACATTTAACCATATAATGCTGCTGGTCTTTGAAATCACTTCTTGACAAAAGCTGATACTTGCTCTCATTCGCCGGGTCTGACGGAACGCCTACAATAAATGTATCGGTTGCCAGCGCCGCCATGTTTGTAAATGTACACGAATCGCTGGCATATATCATTCCCGTTCCGTCCCTGTCCTCATACATCAGGTAGTCTCTCGTTTCGCCTATTTCCGGCTCCTTCGTCCCCGGGATTTCAAATTCGGTGATTTCCTCTTTATCATTCAGCTTTATCTTTAAAAAACCGGTGTAATTCTTCAGCTCATCATATATAAGGCTGCAATGCAGTCTCTCCTTCGTGTCGTCCGCCCGTAAAATGCTTACCTTATCCTTAAGGTTATACTTAACAACCTTTCCGGTGCGGTCAAACACCTTTGCGGAAACGGTTTCTTCGTCCTCATTATTATACATACGCATCATATACGCATTTTGAATACCCGTTTTTGACAGGAACTCTACCCATACGATATTGCCGTCAATGTTCATAAACGCTTTTACCGTCTGACCGATATTTAAAGCATTATACATCGAATTTCCCTTAAATTCACGGCATACTTTATATGACGTTCCGTCAATACCGACAGTATTTTCATCATCATTAATTGACTTAACCTCGCCCGAAACAGTTTTGTCGCTCGCATACACCGTGCATTTTTTGTTATTCTGCATTACCGACAAAACCAAGCCCGGAACCAAATACGCAAACTCCCGCTTTTCTCCGTTATTATCCGTAATTATAATCTTTTTATCATCATCTTTCAAACTGAGCGTTTTGCCGCTTATTCTGTCATATACCGTTTGGTTTTCGGCATCAACAACCGAAATGTATATATTTTCGCAAACCTTTACAATAACAACATCTGTTTCATTACCGTCGGTAATAATAACCGAACCGTTATCATAGTCGAACAAGCTGTCATCATATACCGTGAGCGCCGCGCCGTTGAAAATTACGGGTTTTCCCTGAATACTCACCGTTTTATTCCCGCGGTCGGATTTATAGGTAAGGCGTCCGCCCGTAAAGTTATGGTCTTTTGCAAGGTCGATTACCGTAATATCATCATCGTCGGTTGTGTATGCGAACACAATATCGCCGTCGGTATCGTCATCAATCGAGTAATACGCCTCGACGCGCCTGCCTATCATTTCCTGCACCGTGTCATCATCACTTGCGTACGCTTTTCCGTCAATTTCGATATAATCATCGGCATTCTGCACATCGAGCGACAATGTTGTTACTGCGTTCGCCGTCATTTGCCCTTTTACAAATTCCAATTTTAAAACATCATTTAAAAAGGTTTTTTCGTCGCTCTGCTTATATCCGCCGTTGTAGTTATAATCACTGAAAAGCGGAATATCAAGCATATTATAGAGCATCTGACCTGCCTGCTGTCTTGTCAGCTTTTGCCCGTACGACGCGCTTATTTTCTTTGTCAATCCTATACTGTTTGCAACCGACAGATATCCGTTCGGCCATTCGCCGTATTGGCTTGTGATTGTGTCATAACCCAAAACATTTATTATAACAGCCGCCGATTCCTCATACGTAATAGGTCTGTCCGGATTGAAATTTCCCGCGGTATCACCGTTCATATATCCGGCAGTTTTTACAGCCTCTATTGAATCATGCGCCCAGTGTCCTCCGCCTACATCGGCAAAAATTCCGCCCGTTTTCTCGGGTGCGAAATCCTCGGCAGCGTCGCCGTAAAACGTTTCGTACCATTTCTGCAAATGTATATTTTCGCTCAATCCCGTCATAGCCGCTATGATATCGGCAAATTCGGCACGCGTCATTTCGCCCGTGAGCAAATCCTGTTCATAATCAAAATATCCCAGCCCCGTGAGCACCTTTACCGCTTTAGAGGTATCGCCTTCACCGGCTGCAAATGCTGCCGTGCCTGCACATGACGCTGCTATACATATTGCCAGTATTATTGAATAAAGCTTTTTTATCATATATGCCGTCGCTCCCTTCTTACTTTAAATTCAGCATTGCAAATATCATAACCGCCGCCTCTGCACGCGAGCATGATTTTAACGGGTTGAAATTGTTGTTTTCGTCACCCGAAACAATGCCGCTTTGGCGCACCGCCATAACCTTATCCTTCGCATATTCTGAGATATCCGCCATATCGGCAAAATCCTTTGCGTCTGTCAATGACAGATTTTTGGCACTTGCGATAAGCACACAGCAATCCTGTCTTGTTATTTCTTCACCCGCACCGAAACGGCCGTCGCTGCGTCCCGAAACTATGCCCGCATTTTTCGCCGCCATTACATATTTACAGAACCAATCCTCTGTTTTTACGTCGCTGAACGTGCTTTCGTCATTGCTCGGCGATAAACCGAGCGCAAGCGCAAGCATGGTTACAAATTCTTCACGCTTAACATTTCTTGCCGGCTCAAACATGGAGTCGCCCACGCCGCTTACTATCTTCTTTGCGGCAAGAGATTCTATCGCATTCTTCGCCCATGCATAATTACCGATATCGGTAAATTCGGTGCTTGCGGACGGCAATTTACTTACGTCTACCGGAACAACCGCAAGTCCCGTACTTCCCTTTGAACCGCCCGAACCCGAGCCGCCGCCGGGTGATGTATTTGAACCCGTTCCCTTTTGTGCCTCCGCATTTGCAAGCGTTTCAATAACGGTACACATTGAATTGAAATCCGCAAAACTGCTTGTTTGCAGTGCAAGCGCAACATTGCTGCGTTTATCCTGAGCAAGTGCAAAATATGTCGGCGTATTCATATTAACATGCGCATTTACCTTCTGCAAAACGCCGTCAATATGACCGTGACCGCCCTTTTCGCTGTTATTTACGGATTTCATACACACAGCTTTGCAATATTCGTTTTCAAATGCCGTTGTGCTTGTTATGTTGCTTTTTGCAAGCTGTTCCAAAACCGCTTTTCTTCCCGCATCATTAAGTGTTGCGTTATATATCTCCTCAATATCCGCACAGCCTGTGCCGACTGTCCACAGCGGCGAAAGCGTTTTATAGTGCTCATCGGCAAATCCCGTATAATCGCCGCTCTTTATTATAAGAAATGTTTCCGCAATCTTCGACGCATACTCCAAGTCCGAAACGGTTGTAATTTTATCAAACGAATTAAATACAATTTCGGAAACTGTTTGCTGCGATGTGCTGTCCGACGTATTTACCAAATCAAGCAGCTCCGCATAGGTACACGTCTCACCGTTTTGCATAATGTCCTGTTCGGTAAAAAGTTTTGCGTTTAATTCCGCCTGCGAAACACTCTGTTTTAACTCTGCAAGCACCGTGTTTTTATCACTTATATACCAAAATGACGTATCTTTATCGTTGCAGTAAACCTTATATTTCCCCTCCGGGCGGTCGTCCGGAAGAATATACGTTCTTGCAAAAGCCCCGGTTGTATTCGCCGTAAACTGATCTGCAAAGTACAATGCTGTACTATCCACCGAGATGTCGTCTATACTTTTTCCCGGTGGAATTAATTTCACCAGCACATCACCGCCCGCATCACATGTGCCCGAAACGGTAATTTCCGCATAATTATTTTCCGAAACAATTTTGTCGAGAGCCGTTCCCTCCGCATTGCACACGGCAGTCGGCAGCAGGCAAATTATTCCGGCAGCTAATAATCTGTTTATTTTCATAGTCTGTCTCCTTATTTTATTTTCCTATCACAACAGATGAATCCGACTCAAATCCGAAATATCCTTTCAACTTTATCGGATAAATATCGGTAACGTCAAACACTTTTTCTCCGTCAACCGTCAGATAAATATGAACTCCGTCTTTTGCTGTCTGCTGACTCAAACGTATTCTGACGTCTTTATCCTTCGGAATAAAGTTGTTTTTGACAGCCGCAATAACCTGATAGGTCCCCACTTTATGCCTTTCGAGAATTATCTTATCATCGGTTATTCTGATTTCATACCCCGTGCGACCGTCAGCCGTTTCCATTTCTCTGAGATATACCGATACGTTTTTATTACCGCCGTCCCGCAAAAGAGTAAACGCAACATCACTGTTATTGTCCGCCGGCTTATCCGATAATACTTTTGAATTTACTGCCATTTCGCCGTCAAATCGGCTGAACAGCTGCGATAAGTCAATGCTTTCCTTTTCGGTAACGTTCCACGCGTATATCTCTTTATCGGGGAGATTTGCGGATTCTGTCAGATATACCGGTTCTGCTGTTGCCGACGGCATATTATACAGCGAGAAATAAAGTTCATCGCTTATCGGATTTTCATAATCGATAAAATCAAAAATCGGCTTACCGTTAATATTCAAAATAACTCTGTTTCCGCCGCCGAAATCCACAGCGCCGAATTGAACGCTGTTCTTTTCACCGGGTACAAATGCCGTATTTTCAACAGTATATATCGTGTTGGAGCCGTCCCATTTTTGCAATTCTATCTGGGATTTTTTTATTACAACCAAAAATCCCCTATTTTTACTGCCGCTCCAAATTGCCTTGCCCACAGTATCTTCCGATTGTATGCCGAACGCCGACCAACCTTCATTTATATCAAAATTGACATCAAAGCACAGTATCTCGCCACGGCTTATGGGTTTTGCCGCATATGTCGCAACGGTCGAACCGTCCTTCGGGCCCCGCAGCGTGAAGGCGTTATCCGAAATATTTAACTGTGAACCCTCAAAATTGCTTTTCCAGTCGCTTACGCCGCTCATAGCAAACCCGATGGACGAATAAATTACATTTGCTTTATAACCCACATCTTCCAGCAGCTGATTTATCTTGTTTGTTTCAAAATCTATTTCAGCTTGCGAAATATGTTCGGTCTTATCGATTTTATCAGCCTCTTTCTGCATCGTAAGAAGTATGTCGGCTGTTCCCCGTGCGACTTCTCCCGCGTCCGTGCCTTCTTTTGTTTTTTCGGCATATCTGTTTAAATTGCTCATTGCCGCATTAAACAAATCCTTGTTTACTATATCGTATTCGGACGATGTAAAGGCGTATGTTCCGCCCGAACAAATTTTCCGTTCTTTACATCTGCTACCCATTCTTACTGCCTCAACCTTCCAGTATTGCGTTAAAAGCCCTGTCCTGATGTTATCCAACCGGCAGTGATTATAGCTGACTTCCTTTTCCTCCAAAATATCGGTAAAACCGCTGTCCTTTGCAATCGTCAGCACATATTTATCCGCATTTTCCGCACTTTCCCACTCCGCATATGTGCCCAAATTGGAAATATTCTGCGTATGGTTAAGCGGATAATATTGTCTGAAATCGCCCAAAAGCCTTGCCCCGCCGTTTTTTGTTTCGCCGATATCGTCAATATTGATTTTCGCCAGTTCCGGAAGTTCTTTCAGTATTTCGCTATCCTTTTTAATTGTATAATTTCCGTTTTCCACGTCCGCAAATTCAACACGCAAATCGCCGCTGTCCGCCAAAATATTATTTTCCGTCCGACAATAATATTTCGGGCCGTAGAACTCGCTTATATCCAAAGGATCTGTATTATCATACAGCAAATTATCCCTGATTTCATTGTAATACGGATATGCCGCCTTTTGACTGTCGAACAAATCCGGAAGTTCCTTCAAATGTTCGTATTTATCATACGCGGGATTATCCATAATCGGGACAATGTCGATAAGTTTTCTGTGCAGCGCCGCCGCCCTCGCCCAGCCGACGCCGCGCGAATCGGCACTTATTCCGTTGGTTGAATTTACAATGATGTTATCCGTAACCTTATTCAGCGAACCGCCGCCGAGCAAAAAGGCACAGTGCACATTTAAGAATAAATTGTGATGTACGTTAACCCCCGACATGAAGTCGTCCAGGTATACGCCCACAGCCTTAGACCCGCTTTCGCGTCCGCCCTCAATTGAAGATTTTACGTCATGAAAATAATTATACGCTATTTCGGTACCGCAGTAAGCATAATTCTGCCCGGTGTATATGGCGCCCGAATCAAGCGTTTCCTTTACAACATTGTATATTTCATTGTTAAGTATTTTATGGTCATTGCCCTTAAAATAAACTGCAACATGAGGTGAATTATGTATTTCGCTGTTTTTAACCGTATTTCCTACGCCCCACAAACGCACTCCTGGGCAATACGTCCTCTGTTTATATCCGAAATCGCAAAAAGAGCAGCCGTCAACAACATTATTGCCCGGTTCCAGTGTTTGGCTGTCTCCGCCGTCCAGAATAACGCCCGTAGCGCCGATATGGGTAAATTCGCTCCCCGTTACCGTGCAGTTTTTGCAATCCTTCATCCATATCCCGTTCATCATCGTATTTTTGACTTTGCAATCGGTAAATGTGATATTTTCACAGCCTGTCATTTTTACGGCGGAACGCCGAACATTGCAGAATTCAATTCCTTTAAACTGTATGTTTTTCGCATTTTCCAAATAAAGCAAATCTATATCATCAACGGCAATCTCCAAGCTGATATTTTTGGTGGAATAGGGCGGATAATAATACAGCAGCGCATTGTCTTCATCAACATAGTATTCCCCCGGTACGTCAAGTTCTTCAATCAGATTTTCTATGGCGTATTGTCCGTTGACGGCCGATACCTTTCCCGTCTCGTAATCGGTTATCGGCTGAAGCTGTATGATTTTATTATTTTTATCAATATCCTCAACTTTCCTTCTTACAAAAGCCCAGCTTATGTTAAGACCGCCCACGACATACGCATTGGCGGCGTCTTTCCACCTGTCCGCTCTTGAATCTTCATAGCCTATTTTATCCCCGCCGCCGCTTGTTATAGCCATATAGCTGCTTTCGCCGTTCGGATATCTCGCCAGGGTCTGCTCCTTGCCGTTAAAATACACGGCGATATTCATCGAATCACTTTCGGTATAATTATCCGAATATTTTGACGGCGGACTGAATTTTTTTATTTTTTTCACGCCGATATTTTTAAGGTCATATACCCCCGTCTTTTCCCTTGAGGACTCGGGTAATTTATCCAGAACCTTCTGCTCCTTAACCGGGGTAAACGCGGAGGCATTAATAATTCTCGACCCCATTATTCTTACCTTTTCGCCGTCATATGCGCTGTAGATAACAGAATTTTCGCCGCTGTCCGCTTTGCCGAATTCAAGCGGCTCGGTCAATCTGTAATCGCCGCCTCTTAAAAACACGTTTATCTCGGTTTCGCCGTTCTGCTTTAATATTTTCCGCACCTTTTTCTGCGCCGCGGAAATTGTTTTTAACGGGCTGTCGCTATTTCCCGCAGCATTATCATCGCCCAGCGGCGACACAAAAATCGATGTTGTCGTTTCCGCATCGTTTTGCGCATATCCGACCGAATACGCCGGTAAAAGTATTGCGGCGGATAATATTCCGCCGATTATTCTCCTAAACACCATACAAATCCCTTTCCGTACTGCACATTACCGTAAGCCAAACTCCTTTTGCACACTCTTTATATAGCTTTTTGAATTATTCATCGAATCCCACAGCATTATATTTACAAAGCACTTTTCCGCCGCAGGCTTTTCGAATTGCGCCGTCATTGCCTTGCTGTTGTTTCCCACCGAAAAAATTCCCGCGTCAAATGCGGACTTGTAAATTCTGAATTTTCCGTTTTCTTCACACAACAGCGACGCAATAATGTAATACGGTTTTTCCGCCGCGTCCGAAACAGTTGCGGAATAATCAACATTTACCGTTAAAATCCCATCGTTATCCGTAATTTCGATATTATCTATATTAAAATATTTTATCACGGTAAACGATATTTCTTTTGTTTCCTTCATAATGCGTTCGGTTTCCGAATCCGCCGCCACACCGCTTACCGCGAGCGTGTATGTTTCGCCGTTTACAAGGTCGGCAGCCACATTCACTTTTACCTCATATTCGCCGCTTTCCGCGCGGGCGTATGATAGGTCATACATATCCTCCGAAATGGCTGTGCCGGACTTATCAATAATTCTGAAATTTGTTTTGTTAATGCTCTCCGCCTTAATCGGCATGTCGAAATAAAGTTTTATTTCGGGCCGTTCCGGCAAATTAATGTCCCCGTCATTAACGCTGCTTGAAATAATTTTTGGATACTTTTCCTGTGTAAATTTAATATAGTCTATATAAATATCCGCTTTACCGTTTGCGTAAAACCTCAGTTCTTTAATTATATACGGCGCTCTGTCGATACTTATCGAGTTTTTTGCAAACGCTGTCGTTCCGTCCTCTTTGAGAAGCACAAAAGAAAAGGTTTTCTTTTCAGTATCGACCTCATACACAATTGTGACATACTCATCCAAAATATCGTCACGCTCAACCCCGCCAAAGATATTACCGCCGCCCTTTTCCAAAAATACGAATCGGGGGTCGTTCGTCCACGCATACAGTCCCCAGCTTTTCATTTCCGTGCCGTCGGCAGCCGCGCCGTACAGCTGTCCGAGCGTCTGAAACGCCGCATTTATCCCGGAATCCAGTTTCATTCTTATTTCCATGGTCATACTGCCATCATTCGTGTTCCACTCTTCCGGGAAAACAACCGCCAAATTGCATGATTTTGTGCTGTCAACACTGATTTTCATAGCTTTTCCGTCAACCGCGCCCGCATCATCAACAGCCGACGCACTGACCGTTCCGTTGTTTAAGTTTGCCGCTATATAATCGAGCGACAGTAAGTCATATCCGTTTTCATACGCAAAGTTCTCGTCAAAAATTTTGTCCGCCGACGCGCAAAGCGGCATAACCGCTGCAGTGCAAAGCACCGCAGCAAGCGTCGCAATAAATTTTCTTACCATATTTCCGCTCCTCATTTATTATTCATGAACTCCTCGACCTGTCTTTCATATTCAGCCACCACTTTGTCAGAACCCGCGGTTTTTAATTTTGCTAAAAATTCATCATAATATGTATCCGGGTCGACAGCGCCGTTCTGCACCATTGAATACTGACTCACAAGCGACTCTATCTGCGAAAGTTCCGTTCTGATATTTTTATCGTCGATGGCAAATCCGTTAAGCGGGCTGATTTCCGCGGATTCATTATACTTTTTGGTTTGTTCCCAAACATCTGCCGGGTCGCCCTTTGCTACGTAAGAATTAAATACGTTGCCGAACTTCCATGCCGCATTTACGAAATACTTGTTTGTATTTTTATCGCCGATGTATTCGAAGGTATTTTCATCAACCATTTTGTAATGTTCGCCTTCAAATCCGAGCGTCAGAAGATTGAAAAGCTCCTTATCGGTATTAACAAGCTCTATCAATTGAATTGCCTTTTCCGGATTTTTTGAATCCTTCCCTATAACCGTCATCGCATTGCATGATTTTATAACCGGCTTTTGGATAACCTTGCAGACGCAGTCGTTATTATACGAATTTTTAACCAAAGTTTCGATTCCCGGCTTGTATACGGCAAAAGTAACGCCGTACTTTTCTTTTCCCGAGCCGTCGTCCTGGAACGTCGCAACATCTTTTCTGATGTAACCCTTTTCATACCATTCGCGTACGCGGTGAACGCCTTTTATAAATTCCTCGGTTTCATATTTCATTTTACCGTGCCATTTTCCGTCGTCGCCCTTTTTGAACCATATTTTTTCGACCTTTGCATAGTCCTTTCCGTAGTCGAACATTTCCGCACCCGACGACGCAATAACGCCGTACGGAATATATTCCGGCTCGTTATTTTTTATTGTTTCAAGATACGGCTCCAAATCGTCTATGCAGTTGAAATCGTCCATGCTGTAGTTATACTTTTTCAGCAATTCCGGGTTCATCATCGCGCCGAGCGCCGTCGGCAAAACCTGCAAATTCGGCACGCCGTAAATCTTTCCGTCGTATTTTGTCAGCTCCCACGCATAATCGGGGATTGTTTCCTTCAAATCCGGCGTTTTTTCAAGCAACTCGTCAATGCTGATAATGCCGCCCTTTGACGCCGCATTTACCATAGGATTATTATATCCCGCAAACGCAATATCGTATTTATACGACGACGCCATGTATGTATTCATTTTTTCCTGATATGCGCCCTCGTCGATAAATTTCAAATCGAGGTGCACGTTAATTTTTTCTTCCAGCTTTTCATTCACCTTTTCAAGAACGCGCGGAAGGTCCTGCGGCGTATCGCCGGGGACAAGCCACGTGAGCGTTGTCGTTCCCGAATCGTTTGAAACGGTTTCTTTTTTCCCGCACCCGCTCATGCCCGCGCACAGGCACACGCTCAGCAATGCTGCAACAATTTTTTTCATAGAAATACCTCTTTTCCGTAAATTTTCGTTCATCGTTCCGAACAAACTTGATACTAAAATTATAACATCAATATTTTACTTTTTCAATTCTCTATTTTTGGGTGTTTATGCTCAATTTTTGTAATTTCCGTTTTTTATTGAACTTTTGCGTTATTTGCGCTATAATATTCTTAATAATTGCGCACGAAAGGAATGTTTTAATGGATTTTAAGTCAACATTTAATATAGTCAAAAATTACCGCTGGCAGAGTCTGTTCTTTTATTATTGGAAACTTCTGGCAATTGCGGTTGCGATACCTTCCATATTGTGTCTTGTATTTTTTTCTTACTCGCAGTCGGCGGACTATCTGAAGGAATACACGCACACCTTTACCGTTTCATCGCTTAAAAGCATGAGCAATTTTGAGCTGCTGACAAACAAAACCGATATTTTCTACAGCAGACTCTCGCAAGACCCCGCCACGATATATTTTTTCCATAACCGAATGGAGGAAAACAGCATTAATGACATATCCAACTATTCGATGCTCAATGATGAGTTAAGCTCATTTGTACATACCAATGACTTCATCGCCTCGGTGTATATGTATTCAATCGAGACAGGCAACGTTATATCGAATACGGGGTTTAACAGCCTTGACAAATTTTCGGACCGAACGGTTATTGACCGCGTAATCGGCTCAAAGGCGGACAAAATCCTCTATTTTTCATCGCGCGACGAAAAAAATTATCTTTCCATTGCGTATGATATGCGTACCGTCAATTACAATATCACCGACGGCTACCTTATTATAAATGTCGATTATGACGAACTGTACAAATATCTTGTAAGCGATGTAAATTCGGGCGAAACTCTTGCATTTTTCACAAAAAGCGGGATTCCGCTTACCGATATTAAATCTGTCCCTTTATCCGGGGATAAAATTTCCGCGGTTTTTGCTGATAATGCCGAAAAAATCAACGCCGGAGAATACATATCAAGCAATAAAGGCAGCAGCATTTACTGCCTTATCCCCCACCCGGACAAAAATATTGTGCTGCTGTCGCAAACATTGTCAAACAGTATGTACGGCGTTTTGAAAAACAGTATCGGAAGTATTATAATCACCCTTTTGTGCACTCTTTTGCTTACGATTGTTCTTTCATTTTTAGTGTCGGTTTCGATATACAAATCCATTGCAGTTATGGTGTCGGCAATGGGATTGTCGGGAAATCATGCCGACAGCAACACGAACGAAATTGACTTTATATCCGAGAATTTTATGCGCACACTTACGCGGAACTCGGAAATTGAACGCGAACTTACCTCGAAAATCAAGCAGCTTAAGGACTCGCAGGCATTGGCGCTGCAGACGCAGATAAACCCGCATTTTATATTTAACACGTTAAATCTTGTAAATATAATGATTATCAGAATAACGCAGAAGGATTGCCCGCCGGCACAGATACTCGCGCTTTTGTCGGACGTGCTTTATTACTCGCTGAAGACCGATAATTTTATAACTTCCCTTCGCGATGAGTTGTATTATACGCAAAAATATATCCAAATCGAGCAGTTAAAACACGAAAATTTATTTCAATATGAAGAAAATATCGACGCGAGTCTTTTGGACTGCAAAACAGTAAAATTTATTCTTCAGCCGATTATGGAAAACTCGATAGAGCACGGATTTAAAAACATTTCCGCACTCCCGGCAAAGCTTACCCTCACCATATCTGCCGAAAATGACGTGCTGCATATTATTATCCGCGATAACGGCAGCGGCGTTTCGTCCGAGACGCTTTCAAAAATGCAGTCGCGGCTCAAAAGCAGCGACGTATTCGCAGAAAGCCGTCATATCGGTCTGCAAAACGTAAATAAGCGCATCAAGCTTATTTTCGGCGAAGAATACGGCGTATTTATCTCTGCTCCCAAGGGCGGCGGGCTTTTGGTTGAGATTATTCAGCCGCTGCATTTTTAGCCCCAATTTTGGCAAAATATAAAAAAACAGCATAAAGTGCCAAAGATAGAGAATTGAAAATCATCTTTTTCGGTGTTACAATAAAATCACCTAATGATTACACTTGCGGTAATCAAAATAA
>CAKSUM010000027.1 GCA_934501535.1 uncultured Clostridia bacterium | reverse complement strand
CCACAAAAAACTACTTAGATTATATTATCATTTTGGAGCCAATTTTGAGGTTTACACAAAATGAGGGATTGCCCCGAAATTTGAAAAGAACTTCAAATCCGAACAATTTATGTTCAAACCTGAAGTTCTTTTTTGCCTTATAGCCCGTGTGAGCCTTTCAGGGATGGCTCATCTCATGATGTTTTGATTGTCTTTTACAGCTCTGCTGCCGCGTTGTCGCAAAGGGGTCGTACATAAGCGGTGCCGTCATCGGTGGTGCCGCCTGAGTGAGTGCCCCACAAAAATGCGGCTATTCTGGTTGCGTTCGATGTGTTTATGCCTATTTCGTCGATGGACATAAACACTTTTTCGTTGCCGGTAAGCTCCGTTTTCTTTATATCCAAAAGTCTGTTTCCGTCATAGCTTGCCACATACAGCGCTGCCGGTTTGTCAAGACCGGTGACAACTACCGAATCACTTCTGACCTGCAGTGCGGTTTCTGTGTAACTAATCCACCTTGCGGTGAGGGTAAGACTGCTGTTTATGGGCTTATCAAAGTTATATGCCGCGCCGTTTACATACCAGGCGTCAAGCTCGCAATCATCGCGTACAGGCTGGGGGATTTTCGCCACATCAAAACTGTCGCCGAGCCGCACTCCTATTTTTTGAGGCGGTTCGCCGTTGTTCGGGTCGAATATGACCGTGTAGCCGGGAACAATCAGATGGGCATTGTCTTCGTATACAACCGCGTAATCATCGTTGTCGGGTATTATGAGGCTCGAATGATCTCCGTCTGCATGTGAGCTTGCCTGCAATGCACGTTTTATTTCTACTTCTACCGGGGTTTTGAGCGTAGGTGTTTCACTTAAGGATATGCCTATTCTGTCATTGCTGCCGATACCGTTGCGGAATACAAATTTTTTGCCGCTGTTAAGATAGAGATTGTTTGCCGTGCCGTTAGTCGATGAAGTATTTCCGATTATTGTTGTACCGCTGCCGATTTCAAGTGCTTTGGTGTAGTTGGTGATGTTATTGTTTAAGTAAATACCGCCGCCCTGCTGAGCAATGTTTTTAGTCACTGTAATATTTGTTAAGATAAGACTGTTGTAATAAGAGCCGCCAATATAGATACCGCCGCCGGAAACTGCGGCAATATTGTCCTCAATTAGGCTCTGACCGGTTATTAAAAACGCGTCGGCACTTACGGAAATACCACCGCCGAAATTTGCTTGGTTTTCTTTTATGTGAAGGGTTTTATTTTCATAGCTGTGAATACCAAAGCATACATCGCTGCCTGCTACGCGTATAGCGCCGCCTCCGCCTGCGCAAGAGTTCCCGATGAAATCTCCGCTAAATATATTAACATTAAGCACGCTTAGTTCCTCGCGATTATAAGAGTATGCATAGATACCGCCGCCGTCAGATGCAGAAGTGTTTCGGTACAGTTCGCAGCCGTACATGTTTGCAGAAGTATTAGTTTTTCCGTTGCCGTCAAAATACATGCCGCCGCCGTGACCGTTCAGGGCATCGTTGCCGTGTATGTTTGAGGTATATATGTTTGTATGAGTGAGGTTCTCTGAATATTTAACATACATGCCGCCGCCCTTTGCCGCTGTGTTATCACCTAACTCAGCGCCGGTAATTTTTATGTTTTTGCTTGTTTCGGTAAATATTGCCCCGCCCATATTTGTCGCGGTGTTGCCGTTAACCTTTATGTTTTGAATGTCCGAGACGGTGCTACCTTTAAGGTGTATTGCTCCGCCGTTTGTAGCGCTGTTGCCGCACATCTCGCCGCCGTATGTATATATTGCGCCGTTTTCGACGGATACTGCGCCGCCGGAACCCAGCTCCAGTATCTGATTATCGTTTACTGCGCCGCCGTACATGGTAAATGTTCCGCCGCTGACATAAATACCGCCGCCGTTTGCTGTTGTAGTTTTGTTGCCTGAAATGCTGCCGCCGTACATAACAAAATTGCTGCCCGGACGGCAATTTACTGCACCGAAGTATGGGGTTTTATCCCCGTCAACATTGGCTGTCACGGTGCCGTTTGTACCGGTGATTTTACCTGTTTTCTTACAGTCGCAGAGTACAAACTTTTGATTTTCACATACTCGTACAGCCGGATTTCCGTCTTTGTTTATAGTCAGTGTGTTGCCGTTTAAGCAAAGGTGCACGGTGACATTGGTTATTTCAAGAGTATCGGTTATGGTGACATCGTTTTCAAGATACAGATATAATGCAGTCACAGAGGTGTCCGCCGTTGTGCCGACGGAGGTATCTCCGTTCCATGCCTGCCACGCTATCTCCTTTTCCGTGTGATTTTCCGTGCAGTCCGATACGCCGCACACACAATGTTTGTGTGAGTCGGGTGTTTCTCCGTCCGCGTATGCGGCAGATATAAATGATGTGAGAAGTACCGCTAAAAATACTGCCAAAAATTTTTTCATTTTCTATTCCTCCGTTTCACTGCCCGATAGCTTAAAATCAAATTTCATTTCCAACATTGCAAACAGCTTATGCATAACATCTGCAGCAATAGCCTTTATATCCAGTGATGCGACAAAGGCAAGTACCTTTTCCTGCTCGGCATCAGGTACCTTGTATACACGCATTGCCGCCGTCAGAAAACGGTTCAATTTGTGTTCAAGCGGAAAATGAATATCACATTTTCTTGCCATATAGCCGCGCATAAGTCCTGCTGTGCCGATTTCCATTTCATAGAAATCACTTTCGGCATAATCGGGAAAATTTTCGCCGAATATCTGCTTTAATTCCGCCGTGGTGTGCAGATAGATGTACTCCGCCAGGCCGGGCATTGTGTATGCCTCGATATAAATTTCGCGCAGGTTTTCGTTCAGCTCTGTCAGCGTGAGCTGTATTGCTGTTTCCGCCGCGTATGTATAAACCGGCGGCAGATTATCGCCCGCAATGCTCTTTGCCGCGCCGAATTGTCCGCCGAACATCGTTTCCGCAAGTTCTGTCAAAACGGCGTCCTTGGTGGGGAAGAAGTTCTGAAAGCTGCCCCGTGTTATACCTACCGCCTCCGTAATTTGGGTAATAGATGTTTCCTTGTAGCCCTGTTCCAAAAACAGACGGACACATTCTGTGAGAATTTTTTTCTTCGTTTTAATGCCGTCTTTACGCATAAAAAATACAAACCTCCTTTACAAACTAATACGCATATTAATTATAATATATGTTTTCGCTTTTGTCAATGGATTTAGTAAATTTTTGTATTGCAGAGTAAAAATTTATCGGAGGACGTAATGTATTTCGGCAAACGAAATTTTGCCGGAGCAACCCCCGAAATGCCGCGGAAACGGCGCTGCGCAGGTTTTACTCAATTCGGGTATGTCTATGCATATTTTACAGAAAAATTCAAAAGCTGTTTTTTTACCGAAAACCTTGCAAATTAACCGGTTTTTGTGTATAATTAGCAGGGAGCATAATATAAAAAATCTTGTCGGTAGAGTATCTGAAAGCATTATGCAGGATTTTCGTCATACATGCTCGCATTTTTCAATGTAAAATTCATTATATAGCTAAAAATAAAATTACGGAAAGAAGTTGAATTTATGAAAAAATATGATGTGGCAGCGTACATATGGCCTGCGTATACAGGCGCTTCCGCACGGACAAAAATATTTTGGCCGGAGGGAATGGGCGAATGGCAAACCGTAAAAGCGGCAAAAGCTAAATTTGAGGGTCATTCATGGCCGAGAAAACCGTTATGGGGCTATGTTGATGAGGCAGACCCGTATGTTATGGAAATGGAAATCGAAGCCGCTGTTGACCACGGTATAAATACATTTATTTATGACTGGTATTGGTACGATAACCGTCCGTTTCTTGAAGAATGTCTGAATAACGGGTTTTTGAAAGCAAAAAATAACCGAAAAATGAAATTTTATATAATGTGGGCAAATCATGACGCGACTCATGTCTGGGATAAAAGAAATGCAGAAAATGAAGAAATGATTTGGACGGGCAGAGTGACTTTTGAACAGTTTAAGGTTATTGCAAAAAGGTGGACAGAGCAATATTTGCTGTTAGATAATTATTACAGAATAGACGGTAAGCCCGTAATAAGCATATATGATTTAAAAAACTTAATCGACGGATTAGGCGGCATTGAGAACACAAAGGACGCATTTGTTTTTTTGAATGATGAGGCAAAAAAACACGGCTTGCCGGGTGTGCATTTACAATATATAAAATGGGGAAATGAACCTGTCAATTTGTCGGGAGTTGACGGCGGCGAAAAGACAGTATTAATCAAGGATATAAAAGACCTGGGCTTTGAATCCGTTACGCACTATCAATTCGTTCATTTTGCCGATATAAATATGAGTTATGAAATGCTTTATGAAGATGTTATTGCTGAATGGGAAAGTGTTTGCAGCAATATGAAGCTGAAGTATTTTCCGCATGTTTCGATAGGCTGGGACAATAATCCGAGATATAATTCCTTAAGACCCGATATTCTGAGGAATAATACGCCCGAAAATTTTGAGAAGATGTTAACGTATGCTAAAAAGTTTGCCGACGAACACAATGTTTCGCTTATTACGGTAAACAGCTGGAATGAGTGGACTGAAACAAGTTATTTGGAGCCTGATGACCTATACGGGTACGAATATTTGGAGGCTGTTAAAAACGTGTTTTTAAAACAGCAATAAGATAATAGGTGTAAATTCCGATTTATAAAAACGACGGCAAGGATTTCAAAGCCGCCGTTTTTTTGTGCTGCGAGGGTAGTTGTCGGAATTTTTGAGAATATATATTGACTTTTTGATAATGCCATAGTATAATATACCTAACGAACATTAGTTAGGTGAATTTATGGAAAAAGCAGATACTAAAAAGAAAATACTCGAAAAGGCGCTTGAACTGTTTGCGGAAAACGGCTACGACGCGGTAAGCGTCGGCGAAATTGCGCGGGCGGTGGGGATTAAGGCTCCGTCGCTGTACAGCCATTATCCGAGCAAGCAGGCAATTTTTGACGCTATTGTTGAGGAAACCGCCCGGCAATACGAAAAATATACCGACGGAATTAATATTCATGTTCAGAACGCTCAAAAAGATACGGTAGTATTTTCGGACATTACAGAAGAATTTCTTGTTAAAAAGGTGCGACAAATTTTTTTGTATTCTCTGCACGATAAAGCAATCAGCCGCTTTCGGCGCATGATGACGATAGAGCAGTTTCGTTCGGAAAAACTGTCGGCGTTTTACACCGAAAGGTATGTGGGACGTATGGTGGGGTATCATGCCGCGATTTTCAAAAATCTGATTGCAGTGGGTGAAATAAAAAACGAAAATCCCGAAACCCTTGCGATGATGTATGTTGCGCCGGTTATTACCTTGCTCGGTGTTTGCGACCGTCAGCCGGAGCGTGAGGAGGAATGTATTAAAAAGCTGGAGGAGCATGTCGGATTATTCTACCGCACGTTTAACACCTTAAAGACTGATACCGATTGAAACAATTAAATAACCTTGCGTGAAGTATGCAAAACGCAGCGATATTTTGATATGATACTATTCGTATCGGTTATGTGACGCCCAAATTCTTTATTTTTTCTAAATCCCGTGATACGCTTGACTTAGCCTTACGGCAAAATCAAACGAAAAGGAAGCAGAAAAAATGAAAAGAAACGGAAAAAAATTGTTGGCTTTGGGAATTGGGCTTGTGTCGGTATTTGTAATATGGACTGTACTTATACAAACGGCAGATGTAAAACCCGTCGGGCAAAACGGAACCGATATAGGTTTTGCGGCGATAAACACGGCGTTTTTTGCGCTGACGGGCGTTCATATGAAAATTTATACATTAACCGATTGGCTCGGACTTGTTCCGCTGTTTGTGTGTATCGCGTTTGGCGTAGTAGGCTTGGTTCAGATGATAAAGAGAAAAAGTCTGTTAAAGGTTGACCGTGATATAATTCTTCTCGGAATTTATTACATAACTGTAATACTCGGCTATTTGATTTTTGAAACAATACCGATTAACTACAGACCGATACTCATAGACGGCAGACAGGAAGCGTCATATCCGTCATCGACTACGCTCCTTGTTTTAAGCGTTATGCCGACGTTTGCATTTGAGGTGAAACGCAGACTGAAAAATAAAGCGGCGGTAAAGCTGATTGTGTGTATGACGGCTGCATTTTCCGCATTTACGGTAATAGGAAGGCTCATTTCCGGCGTCCATTGGTTAACCGATATTTTGGGTGGAGTATTTTTAAGCTGCGGATTGTTTTATATCTATAAAGGCAGTGTATTGATACTTGATAAGAACAGAAAATGATTGTGAGGGTAAAATGGAATTTGGTGAAAAGCTTTGTGAACTTAGGAAAAACAGGAAACTTACGCAGGAGGAACTTGCCGCGGCTTTGTATGTGTCAAGGACGGCGATTTCAAAATGGGAATCGGGCAGGGGCTATCCGAGTATTGATTCATTAAAAGAGATATCAAAATTTTTCTCCGTATCTATAGACGGGCTGTTGTCGGGAGAAAAAATAATTTCAATTGCGGAAAAAGAGAACAAAACCAATATAAAAAATATTTGCGACCTTCTTTTGGGGATTTGCGATGTGCTTTATTTTGTGCTTATCGTATTGCCGCTTTATTCAAATCCGGTGGGCGAGCGCATCTATGCGGTAAATTTATTTGCATATCTTGAAAAGGTATCTTTCAATCATATGGTTTACTGGGCAATGTTTTTGCTGCTTATGATATGCGGTGCAGCAAAAATTTTGCTTTCGTGCCTTAAAATCACGGGAGGGCAAAAAGCATTGACCATTACATCAATGCTGTTTGGTATGCTCACGGTGCTACTTTTGGCGCTCACAAGAGAGGCATATGCAATAAGTGCGGCGTTTCTGCTGCTTGCGATAAAGGGAATACTGCTTTTGAAATACGTAAAGGCAGACGGCTAAATATTTGATAGATGAAGTGAAAGAGATTTTTTCCGGTCTTAAAATGACAGTCTGTAAAACCTATTCGGATTTTGACGGTCAGCCGTCATCGGATAATAAAATTCAGTTAATGGTTTATTCTGAGAAAAATAAAGAAAGAGGGATAGAATTATGAAAACAAAAAGAATTATTGCGGCAGGAATGACTGCCGCGCTGCTGGTCACAAATACGGTATCCGCGTCGGATATGTATGCAACGCGCGGCGAAACTGCGGATATGCTGTTGTCTGCTGCGGACGATTACAACAAAGATGTTAAGCGCAGCGACATTATAAAGGGCTACGGCGGTGACGGCGAGCTTCACGAAGATTGGAATATCAACCGTGCCGAGGCGCTTGTTATGCTTTCGCGCGCGTTCGGAAAATTACCCGAGCTTACGGGGCATAATGCAAGAGTTGCGCTTAAAAGCGACGCCTTTTCCGATATTCCCGAATGGGCAAAGGCGGAACTTCAGCCTGTTCTCGACGCGGGTATTGCGGCAGGTACGTCAGACGGTATTTTTTCGCCGTATGACGATGTAACGAAAGAGCAGCTGGAACTTTTTATAAAGCGCGCCTATGCGCTTTTCGGAACGAACGAAAAGGACGATTTTTATGCGGCGGTCAACAAGGACGCGCTGAATAAGCTTGAATTAAAGCCGGGACGAATGATGTCTGGAACACTTTATGACCTTCAGGACGAAAGTATGGAGGAGGTTAACACCATAATCAAAGAAACGATAGAAAAGGGCGGTGAAAAGGGCAGCAAAGAACAGAAAATAGCGGATTTTTACAAAAACATATTGGACAGTGACAGCCGAAACGAAATCGGCGTTGCTCCGATAAAGCCGTATCTTGCGGATATTGACTCGGCGAAAGATGTAAAAGACCTTGCCGCTGTGCAGATAAAGCTTATTGAAAATCTTTATACAGCGCCGTTCACGGGATTTTCAATTACCACGGATTTTAAGGATAACACAAAATATATCATGTATTTCGGAACAATGGAGCCGTATCTGACAAAGGATTTCTATTTAAACGGTACGGACGAACAAAAGGCAAGTTACTTTAAATATTTAAAAACAATTTGTGAGATTGCCGGAGAGAATATTACCGATAAACAGATTGAGGATTTTTACAATCTTGAGAAAACGCTGGCGGAGAAGCAGCTTAACCCCGAGGACGGCAATAACATTGATAAGATTTATAACATCTATACATTTGATGAAATTCAGTCGATTTTCCCGAGTTTTGATTTCGGCGAAGTGCTGGAAAGTTCGGGGCTTAAAAAAGAGGATAAAATCCTTGTTATGGATAATGAGCTTATGAAAGAATTTGCAGGGCTTTTCTCGGATGAAAACCTTGAAACTCTGAAAAATGCGGCAAAATTAAGCGTACTGCTTAATTACGGAGGTGCGCTCAATACGGCGTTTATCGACGCGGCAAATACATTTAATCAGGAATATCTCGGCATTTCGGGAACATATTCCGATGAAGAACGCGCAGCGATGAACGTTGCAAGTGTTATGCCGGATTATATCGGTGAGATTTATGCGGAAAAATATTTTACCGAGGACGCAAAACAAAATGTTCTCAAGATGGTGAATGACATCATTTCGGTCTATAAGGAAAGAATAAATAATCTTGACTGGATGAGCGCCGCGACAAAAGAAAAGGCAATTAATAAGCTTGACAAGATGGGGATAAAAATAGGTTACCCCGATAAATGGGACACGTATCTTGACAGCGCTCAGATAAACTCAAAAGCCGACGGCGGAAGTTATTTTGATAATATTCTCGAAATAGCAAAAGCTTCAGTGAAGTATCTGTCCGAGCTGCAGGGGACATCGCCGGACAGAACAAAATGGGAAATGTACCCCTACACGGTAAATGCCTGCTACAGTGCGACCGAAAATGACATCACTTTCCCGGCAGCGATACTTCAGCCGCCGATGTATGATGTAAATGCGTCTTATGAAGAAAATTTAGGTGCAATCGGATATGTTATCGCGCACGAAATTACACATGCTTTTGACAATAACGGCGCAAAATTTGATGAAAACGGAAATGCCGCCGATTGGTGGACAGAAGAGGATTATGCCGAATTTGAAAAGCGATGTGAAAAAATGGTATACTTTTATGACAGGCAGGAGGGAATACCGGGCGTGCCGATGAACGGGCGGCAGACATTAAGTGAAAATGTGGCTGACCAAGGCGCCGTGCAGTGTATCACCGAGGTTGTATCGCAGCTCGAAAATCCCGATTATACTAAACTTTATCATTCTATGGCAAAGGCATGGGCAAGCACGAAGACGCGCGAATATGCAAAGTATGCGGCGGGCGTGGACGTTCATTCGGAGGATAAACTGCGCGTAAACCGTGTTGTTGTAAACTGCGATGAATTTTACGAGGCTTTCGGCATAACTGAAAAGGACGGCATGTGGGTTGCGCCCGTTGAAAGAATAAAAATATGGTAAAAAAAACAGTGAGGTATTATTATGGCATATGTATTAAATGAAATTACGTTCCGTACCAATAACACTGCCGGCGGAATGGAGAAAATTGATGAAGTATGGCGTGATGTGACAAGCGGAAAACTGCCGATTTTGTTTGACAGTGAACATAATTTCAGGCAGGGAATTTCTCCTGTTTCAAGATACAGCAATTATTCCGCCGATGAAACGGGAGATTATGACCTGAGCATATTGGGCGTAACAGCGGACTTTTTTGCGGAAATGGAGCGGAAAACCGCCAGCGGACACTTTAAGAAATACGATGTAAGCGATGACAACGGTGACATAAAGACGTGCACGCAAAAGGCGTGGGAAAGGGTTTGGGAGGACGCGAAAAGCGGAGAGCTTGAACGAAGCTTTACCTGCGACTATGAAAGCAGTGTTCCCGGCGAATATACGAAGGACGGAAAAGCACACTGTTATCTCTATATTGCGATTAAACACAATGAATTAAAATAGGAGAATTAAAATGAATTACAGAATTATAGACAAAGAAAAATATTACCGAAAGGATGTGTTCCGACATTTTTCGGAGGACTGCAAATGTTCAACATCAGTCACGTCGAGAATTGACGTGACAGCGCTTAAGGAATATTCCCGACGGACGGGCACGAAGTTTTACATAAACTTTTTATACCTGCTGGCAAAGGTGCTGAATTCGCGCGATGATTACAAAATGGGGTATTTGTGGCAAACGGATACACTTATTTGCTATGATAAAATCAATCCCGCACAGTATATATTTCATGATGACACCGAAACCTGTACACCTGTGTATACGGAATATTTTGAGGATTACAAAACATTTTATGAAAACTGCTCGGCGGATATTGAAAAAGCTAAACAAAACCGAGAATACGGTCTTGATACGGCAAATCACCCGAACTGGTTTGATGCGTCATACATTTCATGGCTGAGTTACGATTCGTTGAACGTTGAATTGCCCGACGGACATTTGTTTTTTGCGCCGATTATCAACTGGGGCAGATACAGAGAGGAGAACGGACGGTTTATGATGCCTGTTACGGTGCGGCTCAATCATGCCATAGCGGACGGTTATCTGGTTGCAAAGGTATTTAAATTACTGGAGCAAGAAATTGCAGGGTTTACAGCCGGGTAAATTATTATCATGAATTACTCAGGAATGCGAAATCGAAAAAAGCCTGATGCGATGTTTAGAAATTGCAAAAGACAGGATAGTTGAAATCTGAAAAAGACCTCCGCTTGGCGGAGGTCTTTTTGCATAGTGTTTGTTTTTAGTTAAGTGCTCTGTCGAGGAATGTAACGATTTGTCCTCTTGAGCAAATTGTATCGGGTGCAAATTCAGTTTCGGAAACACCGCTTGTAACCTCATAGAAAACTGCCCATGCTACAGCGGGAGAATATTCAGCGTCTTCGTCAACGTCATCGAAAGAGTCTGATTTGCCCATGTCGGGAGAATCTGCATTTTTCCAAAGATATTCAACCGTGGAAGCTCTTGTGCAGGGAGTGTTTGCCTCAAATGTATCGCCGGAAACCATTCCCTTGTTGTATGCCCAGATTGCAGCGTCATAGTAGTAATCGCTTGCAGAAATATCTGTGAAAGGATTTTCCGAATCTGCTTTCGGCGAACCTACAGCGCGCCACAGGAATGTCAGGATTTGTGCTCTTGTGCAGGTTTGATCCGGAGAGAAAGTAGTATCGCTCGTACCTGCGGTAATTGAATTTGCAACTGCCCATTTTACCGAGTCGGCATAGTATGCACCGTCTGCAACGTCAGTGAATGATATTGCAGCAGCCGGTTTTGTTTCTTCTGTTTTTGTATCTTCAGCCGGCTTTGTTTCAGTGTCATCCTTTGCATCAAGCAGGCGAAGAGTGTTGTAAACTCTTAATGTGTCGGTTTCGTTATTCAAAGTAAACTTAATGTAGCACTTTGCGGAACCCTTTTTCTGTTCGGTTGAGTCAACCTTTTCAAATTCGCCGGTAAGCTCAAGCTGGCTGCCGTATTTAACGGCTGACTTTGCCATTTCGAGTATTTTCTCAGCGGTAATATCCGGGTCGAGAGAGATGTTCTGGAAAACTGCTTTTGCAGCAGAAATATCTTTTGCAAGATTTTCCTTGTCGGCATTGTTTGCTGCCGCGTCCCCTGTAAGCATAGGAATTACCATTGTGTACATATCCTGGCGGGTGTAAACATCGCATGTAAATGTGATATTTGCAAAAATCGAACCGTCTTTTTCGCTTGTTGCATTGTAAATTCTGTAGTCTGACTCTTTCGGGATTGAAAGCTCAACGCTGCTTCCTTCGGGAAGAAGCTTTTTAGCTGCTCCCAAGAAGGCTTCGAGCGGCATATCGTTGTAGCACGGGAAAGTTTTTTCGCTTGCTCTTATTGCTTTCTTTGCAGCATCGATTTCACCTAATTCATCAAGTGCGAAAACCGAACAGGGCAGTATCGCCAATAATAGGCATACCGATAGTAATAAACTGAATACTTTTTTAAACATTTTTATTCTCCTTTTTTTATCTTTTTTTATATCGAAGGCTGTAAGCCTCGGTATACGTTAATAAATCAGTTTGCAATTGTAAAATAAATTGCCGAAAGATTTTTATTTTATTGCTCTGTGCAGGAAAGTAACAATCTGTCCTCTTGAGCAAATAGTATCGGGCGAGAATGTGGTGTTGCTTGTGCCGGCGGTAACGCCGTTTTCAACAGCCCACGAAACAGCCTGTGCATAGTCCGCATTCCCGGCAACATCTTCAAATGCGCTTGAAGCGGAATTTTCGGGTGAATTTGCGTTCTTCCAGAGGTATTCAACCGTAGAAGCCCTTGTGCATGGGGTATTTGCCTCAAATTTATTGCCCGAAACCATACCTTTGCTGTACGCCCAGATTGCAGCGTCGTAGTAGTAATCGCTTGCAGAAATATCCGTGAAAGGATTTTTTGAATCTGCTTTCGGCGAGCCTACAGCGCGCCACAAAAATGTCAGGATTTGTGCTCTTGTGCAGGTCTGCTCCGGCGAGAATGTAGTGTTGCTTGTGCCGGCGGTGATTGCATTTTTAACAGCCCAGCTGACTGATTGTGCAAAATAATCCGTTGCTTTTACATCAGTGAACGGCACCTCGAAATTTGTATCTTTTTTTGTTTCCTCATTTTTGGGAGATGCGTCCGAAGTTGTATTGCCGACTGTGAGATAAATCGGATTTTCGGTGCGGATATTAAGCGTGTATCCCTTATCCGTTTTGCGCAAATACTCAATATCGAGAGGTACATATGAAATCTGACCGTCTGTGGCGGTACAAATAAGATAATCTTTCTGGAGTTCATCTTCATTTATGTAATTTGTTTTGCCGGACGAGGTTACTGCGGATGTAATTTCATACTGCGAAGTACCGGCAAAAAGCTGAACGGCGGTGCCGTATTTTTTGTCGTTATATGTGCCGGTACCGATGTAATTGAAACCGTCTTTCTGGATTGCCGCTCTGTGACCGTCACTGTTCATCCAGGAATTCATTGCCCGTTCTGCCGATACTGCCATTGACGGCGCATCACACAGGTATATGTTTTCGCCGGCAGTCGAAAAGGAAAAGTCATTGATTGCAGTAAACGGCTTCTGTCCGTTCGGTCTTTCGTGAGAAAATTTCTCTGCAAGTTCAGCCGCTCTGATGTTGCACGCATCCTGAAGCTGGCTTACCATTGTCAGCAGTGGTACTCTGACCTTTTCGCGCTCAATATTGGTGAGCCTTAAAATTTCCCATTCTTCCTTATTGACCGAAATTTTATCTTTCGGAATTTTCCTTTCAAGCATGGGTAATTTTTCGGAAAAGCGCGTTTCTCTTTCTTCATTTTCTAAAGTCAGAGTAAGGTAGCAGATGATTTCGCCGTCTTTCTGGAAGGTTGCGTTCGTTTTGTTGAAGCTCTTTACGGAAACCTTTGAGCCGTTTTTTACAGCCTTTTCCGCTGCGGCAAGTACCTCCTCCCGGGTTGTTCTGTTTGTGTAGACAATGCGGTCAACTGCAGCGTCCATCAGCGATCTGTCCTCGTCGATTGCGGTTGATGTTGCCGTTACCTCAAGGGGAACCGTTTTGCCCACCGCAACTCTGTCCGAGATTCCGCCGCAGTCAAGCGTGAGCGTCGCGGAAACACTGCCCGTGACCGTTGTGCTTGCCTTGGTAAGCTTGAAGTCGGATTTTTTGATTGAAACTGTAACGCCGCTTTGTTCATCGATGGCTGCTTTAGCCATATTCAAAATGTCATCCGCGGTGGTATTGTTTGAAACATCAAAGTCCCAAATTGCCGCACTTATGGCGTGTTTTGCCGCTGCGATGCTCTTTTTTGCCTCGGCGGTATTTTCCGGATTTGAAGTATTTTCGGTGTTTTCGGAATCGTTATTTCCGTCATTAAGACTCAAACTTCCGGAAGAAGAAAATTCTTTTTTTACCTCATAAGCCTCTTCGGCATCGTCCAAATAGATGCTTACCACGGCGCTCATGTAGCCGGGCTCGCCTGCCTCGGGACCTGTAATTCTGAATCTTTCAACAAGGAATCCTACTCCTACCCTGCCGTCGACGGTGTAGCCGCAAACACTGAAAATCATATTTTCCAAATCATCTTGGGTAAAGTTTTCATCAATATCCGTTTTGTCAAGTAATGAAATCAGTGCGTCCATGCTGTTTTCGACAGCTGTTTGCGCGTCGCTTACAGTGGTCATAGCGTATGCGGCAGGTAACGGTATCTGCGCCGATGTGAACAGCAGTGCCGCTGCACAGGCATACGCTGTGAGTTTCTTCATGTGTGTTCATCTCCTTTTTTAGTTAGTTACGGTCACGGACAAGCAATCGGCAAATCCCGATTGGATGTCTGTACCAATTATTAATTATATCATATTATGTAAATAATTGCAAGATTTTTGTGATTTTCTATTTTGTTTTAAGCTCTTTTACTCATATTGAGTTTCTCTTTCTTGAAAAAAATGTTTATATCACAATAAATGTCATTTGCCGAAATGCAATTGTAGGCTTTCCGCTCTTTCACAGGCAACGCTCTCCCTGCATAGACTGAATTTGAAATACCGTGTCAGACTCTGTTTTCTGAAAATAAGACAGAATTATTACCTTATGTATATATGTACAAATTTTACACCCTATAATATAATCAGTCCGGTCCTTGCTCAAATAATTTTTATCGTTGTGCACAATCAAATTCATTATTGAAAAAGAAATATCTGACGGGTATTTGAATTTTTTTGAAATTATAATAATTTTTTGTACATTTTAAATAAAAAATCACATTCAAATTACGCTTTTTATGTACTATAATAAAAACAACAAAATAAATCAACCGTACAGGGTATACGGAAAAATTGATTTAGGGAAAAAATGTTTTGTGCCTTAGGCACGGAAAGGAACGGTTATTATGAAAATCAAAAAATTATTGGCGTCGGCAATGGCATTTGTGATGGCGGCGGGGCTGGCATCATGCGGAAGTACGGGCGGTGAAAGCTCATCGGATAAGGGTGAAGTTTCGGTATTCTATTATACTTACAGCGACACCTATATTTCAAGCGTCCGTTCGTCCATGGACAAGCTTCTGACGGGAAGCGGAATAAAATTCCAGAACTATGATGCAAACGGAAATCAGACAACTCAGACCGAGCAGGTAACAACAGCGCTTGCAAAGGGTTCAAAGCTTTTGGTTGTAAATGTAGTTGATACCGGCTCAAACGATGCGGCACAGAACATCATAAACCAGGCAAAGGAAAGAAATGTCCCGGTAATATTCTTTAACCGCTCGGTAGAAGAATCCGTTGTAAGCAGTTATGATAAATGCGTATTTGTAGGAACGGACTACGAAATGGCAGGACATATGCAGGGCGAAATGATAGGCAAGTATCTGGTAGACAATTACGACAAAGTTGACCTTAACGGCGATGGCAAAATCAGCTATGTAATATTCAAAGGTCAGGAAGGAAACATGGAGGCAATAGCGCGTACAAAGTACGGTGTTGAAGATGCAAACAAAGTATTAACGGCGGCAGGCAAGCCCGAACTGGAATTTTACGATCCCTCAAACAATAATAAGTACCTTGTTGACCAGAACGGTCAGTGGTCATCGGCTGCCGCTACGGATTATATGAGTACAATTCTTGCTCAGTACAGCGTTGCAAACAATAATATGGTAGAGCTTGTTATAGCAAACAATGACGAAATGGCGTTGGGTGCACTTTCCGCTCTCCAGACTGCCGGCTACAACAACGGCAGCGGCAAAAACATCCCGCTGTTCGGAGTTGACGCAACAGATGCGGCGAAATCGGCAATATCAAAGGGCAATATGGTTGGTACAATTAAGCAGGACGCTGACGGTATGGCAGATGCAATTACAAACATTGCGCAGAACTATATGAATGGCAAGAGCGCCTTTGACGGTCTTGACAGCAGTGAAACGGTAGGCACATGGAGAATAAACATTCCGTATTCAACATATACGGAAGAGAATAACTGACACGATTGGAGCTGATTTCAGCACAGAATGTACAGGCTTCACCCGAAGGTGTATCTGAATACGCCTTTGGGTGAAGTAAAATGCGAAAGTACATTTTGTATCTGATTAATAAAGAAACGGGGTACAGGCTTATGACTGATAATGCAAATAATAAAGAAAAAAACATTCTTCTTAAAATGGAGAATATCGAAAAGGCTTTCCCCGGCGTAAAGGCGCTGGATAAGGTAAACCTAAGTGTAAAAGCAGGTACTGTTCATGCGCTTATGGGGGAAAACGGAGCCGGAAAATCTACGCTTATGAAATGTCTTTTCGGTGTATACAACAAAGATGCAGGGAAAATATATCTTGACGGCGAGGAAATAAACTTTAAAAATTCCAAGGAAGCGCTGGAAAACGGTGTTGCGATGGTACATCAGGAGCTTAACCAGGCATTAAAACGCAATGTAATGGATAATATGTGGCTCGGACGCTTTCCGACTGTGGCAAAGGGTATTCCTATTACAAGCGAAAAGAAAATGTACAGCGCCACAAAGAAAATTTTCAGGGAGCTCGGGCTTAATATTGACCCTAAAACCGTAATGAGTACCATGCCGGTGTCACAAAGACAAATGGTGGAAATTGCAAAAGCGGTTTCATATAATTCAAAGGTCATAGTTTTCGACGAACCGACATCATCGCTTACGGAGGAAGAGGTTGAGCATCTGTTCAGAATAATAAATATGCTTCGTGACAGAGGCTGTGCCATAATATATATATCGCATAAAATGGCTGAAATTCTCAGAATATCCGACGAAGTTACGATAATGCGTGACGGTAAATGGATAGCGACAAAAGAAGCAAAAAATCTTACCATGGACGAAATAATAAAACTTATGGTAGGACGTGAGCTGACAAATGTATACCCGCCGAAAACGAATAAAATAGGCGATGTGTTGCTGGAGGTTGATAATCTTACGGCGCTTTATTCAAAGCTCAGAGACGTATCGTTCAAGGCACACAAGGGCGAAATTCTCGGAGTTGCCGGACTGGACGGCTCGGGCAGAACGGAGCTGCTTGAAAATATTTTCGGGATTGCAACAAAAAAATCCGGTACGATTAAGATTAACAAAAAAATCATAAAGAACAAAAATGCGGGCGAATCAATCAAAAACGGATTTGCGCTGCTTACGGAGGAACGGCGCGCAACAGGTATTTTCGGAATACTCAACATACGTGATAACGCAACAATATCAAGTCTTGACAAATGCAAAACAGGTCCGTTTTTAAACAAGGCAAAATTAAAGGAAAATACCGACTGGTGTATAAAGGCAATGAGGGTAAAAACGCCGGACCAGGAAACAAAAATACGTACTCTTTCGGGAGGAAATCAGCAAAAAGTCATTCTCGGACGCTGGCTTTTGACAGATCCGACGGTTCTGCTGCTTGACGAGCCGACAAGAGGTATCGACGTCGGTGCCAAATATGAAATATACCAGCTGATAATAGACCTTGCCGAAAAGGGAAAAACGGTAATAATGGTATCATCGGAGATGCCGGAGCTTCTCGGAGTGTGTGACCGTATACTTGTTATGTCGGGAGGCAGACTTGCCGGAGAGGTAAATGCGGCAGATACCACACAGGAGGAAATAATGACCCTGGCAGCAAAATACGTATAATTTTAAGAAATGGGAGGAAATACAAATGTCAGACACATCATTAAACAAAAAAAGCCGTTTGTCTGCTTGGATAGATGATTTTAAGAGTAAATCGGGAGCGGATAAGCGGAGAGTAATAACGGATTTGCTTTTCAATAACGCAATGTATATAATCATACTTATCGCAGTGATTTATATAGCGATACGCGTACCGTCATTTTTGTCGGTTCCGTCGGTGGTTAATATAATTTCGCTGACGGCGGCAAAGCTGCCTATAGCTCTGGGTATAGCCGGTGCAATCGTACTTACCGGTACGGATATTTCGGCAGGACGATGCGTGGGACTTACCGCATGTATTGCGGCATCGCTGCTGCAAATGGTTGGGTATGCAAATAAAATATTCCCCAATATGGGCGTTATGCCGCTGTGGGCGGTGTTGCTGCTGGTAATTGCGGTAGGTGCTGTTATAGGCTTTGTAAACGGATTTTTCGTAGCAAAATTCAAACTGCACCCGTTTATAGTAACGCTGTCAACGCAGCTTATTGTTTTCGGTCTGGTGCTTATGTATCTTATGCTTGGCGGAAACAACGGGCAGACGCTTTCCGGTCTTGACGCATCGTATACAGATTTTGTGCGTGGAACGCTGTTTAAAATAGGTGATGTCGCTGTGCCGAAATATGTACTGTATTCGATAATACTTACCGCTGTTATGTGGGTAATCTGGAACAAAACGAAATTCGGAAAAAATATGTTTGCGGTAGGCTCAAATGAGGAGGCGGCTAACGTATCGGGAGTTAACGTGTTCCGGACAATAATAATGGTATTTGTCCTTGCCGGAGCAATGTACGGCATCACAGGCTTTATAGAGGGTGCACGCATTGCCTCATGTTCGGCAAATACGGGTCTTAACTACGAATCCGACGCAATCGCAGCCTGCGTTATCGGCGGTGTATCATTTGTCGGAGGTACAGGTAAAATAAGCGGTATCGTAATCGGAGTATTCCTGCTGCAAATTATCTTTGTCGGTTTGAATTTCCTTTCGGTAGACGCAAATATGCTTTATGTAATCAAAGGTCTTATAATTCTCGTAGCGTGTGCGATAGATATGAGAAAGTATCTTGCACGCAAGTAACTAAAAACAGGAGGTATTGCAATGAAAAACGAAACTGATTGTGCGGTGAGCAATGTGCACCGCAATGGGGGTTTGTATGCCAAAATAAATATGTCGCTTAAAAGTGCCGATATAATGGTTGCATCTCTTACCGCACTCTTGGTTGCGGCTATGATATTTGTAATCAGTCACAGCGGATTTACCGTTAAATTCGATACTGACGGCGGTTCGCATATTGAGCCGGTAAAAGCGATGCACTCCGAAACGGTAGATGTGGAAAATCCGGTGAAAGAAGGATTTGTTTTTACGGGCTGGTACACGGATCGCGGCTGTACACAAAAATGGAATCCGGACAGCGACAAGGTGACGGACAGTATGACCTTGTATGCCGGATGGGAAAAGATTGGATAAATAAAAATATTGACTTTCCCGGTGTTTAATGATATACTTTAATCAAAATTATTGAAATGCCGTGGGAATTTATGATGAAATATACTGTTCTGGTAGTTGAGGACGAGTTTGAGCAGCGACGTGCAATCATAGAGAGAGTAAACTGGGACGCCGCCGGTTTTGAAGTTGTGGGCGAGGCGGAAAACGGCGTCGAGGCTCTTGACTTAATCGAAACTCTCGAACCCGACCTTATACTTACCGATATAAAAATGCCGATGCTTTCGGGACTGGAGCTTGCCGTAAAAGTACGCGAAATGCGTCCTGCAACGCAGATTGTTATTCTAAGCGGTTACGACAGTTTTGAGTACGCAAGAACCGCAATAAACTGTAATATTATCAGTTACCTTTTAAAACCTATCTCATCAGCGGAGATGTCAGAGGAACTGTTTGAAATACGCCGCCGTATGGACGAAAGAATAGGCAGCGTTATTTCTGTGCCTGATGCAGATATTCAAAAACAGCTGCACAGAATGTCGGTTGATAATTTTTTGATGCCTCTTATGCTGGGCAGCAATGAAGAAAAACCCGACAATAGGGAACTGACGGAAAAAGCGGAGGAACTGGGGATTATAAAAAAGGGAACGACTCCCCGCTTCTGTGTGCTTATTTCAAAATTTAAAGATTTTGACGGCACAGCCTGTACAGGCAGTGAACACTCCGATTTTGTGGATACGGTGCTGTCACATTATATGTATTCCGCAAGCTTTATTGTTTACGGGCGTGTCGTAACGCTGTCCGTGACAGAGGGCGAGGGTGAGATGGCCAATATAATGGAGCTTCCCGTAAGAGAAATCGTACAGACGGCAAAAAGAATGTTAAAGCAAAGATGTACAATAGGAATAAGCCGTGAATTTTCAGCACTGTCGGATTGTGCCGGAGCATATTTTCAGGCCGTAACGGCAAGGAGATACACAACGGACGGTGCAGGCGAGGTGCGTTTTATAAACGATCAGGAGCACAACGGTGAGGTGGAAATAGGTCAGGTTGAAAAAACAATCTTAAAGCTTGAACAGCTGTTAAAAGTCGGAAAGAAAGAGGAACTTGAAGATTTTATAAATGGAATTTTCGCAAACAGCACTCCCGAGAACGCCGATTTGCTTGTTGTACAAATAATTGCCACGATATACCGTGTTGTGAGCAATGTTACGGACGATAAGTCGGAAATATTAAGATTACTTTCGTCAAATCCCATTTTTGCGCGGGTTACATCATACAGCAGCGAAGCGGGAATGAAAAACGAGCTTATATCGTTTTGCAATAATGCAAAGACGCTTATTGCAAGCCTGCAAAAGCGTGACAGCGAAATTTTATGTGACAGGGTTGTGCAGATAATAGACGACAGATTTTCCGATGAAGAACTTTCGCTTACTGTGGTGAGCAATGAGCTGGCGGTCAGCCCGAACTATTTGAGTGCGCTGATAAAAAAGACCAAAAAGAAGAATTTTATCACGCTGCTTACGGAACGGAGAATGAGTGCCGCATACGATATGCTTGTATGTTCAAATATGAAAGTTCTGGAAATATCCGAAAAATGCGGATACAGCGACCAGCATTATTTCAGTTATTGTTTCAAAAAATTTTACAGCGAGTCGCCGAACAAAATTAGAAATATGAACAGAACCGAATAAATTTGCGAAAGGGATTTTCGATTGTTATGAAAGATAAAAACCGCCGTCCGTCCGTAAGATTGTCAACAATTACGGTGATGTCGATAGCAGTTGCGGTGATTGCCGCAGTGTCTGTGTGTATTGCGGTGTTTGCGCCGCTGTACAGCAGTGCGTTGTTTCGTGATGCACAGGTAAATTCGGAGCAGATAATAGGACAAACGGAGCTTTCGGTAAATAATTATTTTGAATCGGTAAGGGATAAACTGACGCTTGTAAAAGATGAGGCTGAAAAAGCGGAAAATATACAGGAACTGGAGAATGAGTTTTCGGTACTGACCTTTGTGCAGAGCGATATTTACGCAGTGACCGTTTACGGTGAAAACGGAGAAATCATAAGCAGTACCCGTAGCGGTGCAAAATTAAAGAAAAATATATATAAGGATTTGTCTTTTGATAAAACTTTATTTGATGAGGGAGCAGGTTTTTCCGTTTCCGAGCCGCACGTGCAGACGCTTTTTGAGGGCGAATACCCTTGGGTAATAACGGCTGCCGTAAGGGCACGCAATCCGTTAATCGAAAAGGCGGCGTATATTGCGATAGATTTCAGATTTTCTGAAATTGCGAGATATATAGACAATGTTGGAGTAGGCAGAAAGGGACATTGCTTTATAATCAACCGTAACGGCGGAATAATTTATCATCCTCAGCAGCAGATTTTATTTTCGGGGTTAAGAAGTGAGAATGCAGATTTTATAAGTACGCTGCCGGACGGTGTGAGAAAAGAAAAAAACGTTATTTATACAGTAAAAACAACGGACAGCGGGGCATGGCGCATTGTCGGTGTGAGCTTCACCGATGAGCTTGCGGCGGAGGGCGCAAGACAGATTTTTGTGAGCATATTTGTTTCATTCATATGCTGTGTGCTTATATCGATTGCTATACTTTTAGTATATTCAAAAATTGTGAATAAACCCGTAAAAACACTGATACAGGCAATGAAAAGCTTTGAAAACAATGCGGACAGTTTCAGTTTTTCGGGAGGCAGGGAGAGCGTCAGCGAGCTGCAAACTCTGTCTGATTCGTTTGGGCATATGTCGGTAAGAATAAAAAATCTTATGGAAAAGGTGCGGCGTGAAGAAAACGAACTGCGCAAAACCGAATTAAAGGCTCTCCAGGCGCAAATAAACCCGCACTTTTTGTATAATACGCTGGATTCGATACAATGGATGTGTGAACGCGGAGAAACGGAGAACGCATCAAAAATGGTGGGTGCTCTTGCAAGACTTTTCAGAATAAGCATAAGCCGCGGACACGAGCTTATAACGATAAAGGACGAAATAAATCATGTCCGGAATTATCTTATAATTCAGAGCTTTCGTTATCGTTCACAGTTCACGTACAGTCTTGAGGTTGACGAAGGACTGGAGGAATATCTGTGCAATAAAATTACCTTGCAGCCGCTTGTTGAAAATGCGATTTATCACGGCATAGACCGCATGGTCGACGAAGGTGAAATCAAGGTTACGGTAAAACAGGCGACAGATGACGAAAATGACATTCTTATGACGGTTTCCGATAACGGAGTCGGTATGACCGAGGAACAGTGCAGCAAAATACTCAGCAAGGAACGGAGCGATTCAAGCGGTATCGGCGTAAAGAACGTAAACGACAGACTGAGAATATATTTCGGTGAAAAATACGGTCTTACAGTAAAGAGCGAGCTTGATGTGGGTACGGAAATTACTGCGAGAATTCCCAAAATAACAAAGGGAGATTAGAATGAAAACAAATAAGCTTTTATCAATGCTTTTGTGCATACCTCTTTTGGTTTTTTCGGTGTCGGCGTGTGCGGACAGGAAAGAAGAAAAAAGTAAAATAGCGGTTATCGTAAAGGCTTTGGATTCGGATTTCTGGCACAGGGTCAAAAACGGAGTGGATTCGGCAGCGGCGGAATATAATGTTGATGTAACGTTTGACGGACCGGAAAACGAGGAGGATTACGCCAACCAAAACAAACTGATTATGTCTGCGGTGCAAAACGGCGCAGATGCAATAGTTTTATCGGCAATTGACTTTGAAAAATCAGCCGATACGGTAAATAAGGCAGCCGAAAAAGGCGTAAAGATAATTATGATTGACAGTAATGTTAATTCAAAGCAAGTAAGCATGTTTATAGGAACAGATAATGAAGAGGCGGGCAGGAAAGCCGGCAAGGCGGCTGTCGGATGCGTTCCGGACGGCGAAAAATTAAATATAGGTCTGATAAATTATTACAAAAGTACCGAAAACGGAATACAGCGTGAAAACGGGTTCAGAAGCTATATTGACGGTGTATCTGATGCCGATATAACGGTATCGGTAAATGTAAACAGCAATACACAAAGCGTTGTTTCCGCAATAACGGCGCTTTTGGCGGAAAATCCTCAGATAAATGTTCTTGTGGGATTTAATGAATGGATGACTCTCGGAATAGGAACTGCCATACAGAATCTCGGACTGAAAGGAAAGGTACACGGAGTAGGGTTTGATGCAAATACTGTAGCTGTAAGTATGCTTGAATCGGGCGAAATAGATACGCTTATAGTTCAGAATCCGTTTGCGATAGGGTATCTGGGTGTTCAGAATGCCGCCGAATTAATTTCGGGAAAAAGCATTTCTCAAAAGGAAATTTACACGGATACGGTTGCGATAAATAAGGAGAATCTTTTTGATAAAGATATTCAGAAAATGGTGTTCAGATTTAACTGAAAGGAGAATGTATTATGTACATGGCAAGTGAAAAAAGATATAACGATATGAAGTATAACCGATGCGGCAAAAGCGGATTGCTATTACCGTCGGTGTCTCTCGGACTGTGGCATAACTTCGGGGATACGGCGCAGTATGAAAATATGAAAGAATTATGTTTTACGGCGTTTGATAGCGGCATAACTCATTTTGATTTGGCAAACAATTACGGGCCCGGACCGGGCAGTGCGGAAAAGAATTTCGGGAAAATAATGTGCGAGGGAATGAGTGCATATCGTGATGAAATGATTATAAGCACAAAAGCCGGATATGAGATGTGGGACGGCCCTTACGGAAATATGGGAAGCAAAAAATATCTTATAGCAAGCATTGATCAAAGCTTAAAACGTATGGGCTTGGAGTATGTAGATATATTCTATCATCATCGTCCTGATTTGGAGACGCCGCTTGAAGAAACGATGGGTGCGCTGGCACAAATTGTTCGCAGCGGCAAGGCACTGTATGTCGGTTTGTCCAATTATGACGGAAAACGTCTTGAACAGGCGTGTGAAATTCTTGATGAATTGAAATGCCCGTTTATAATAAACCAGAACCGATACTCTATATTTGACAGAACGATAGAAAATAACGGCTTAAAGGATACAGCTCAAAAGCTGGAGAAGGGCATAATAGCTTTCAGCCCGCTGGCGCAGGGCATGCTTACCGACAGATATTTAAACGGTATTCCCGATGACTGCCGCATAAAAACGGACGGAAGATTTTTGTCGTCATCGGCTTTGACCGATGAAAAGCTGTCGCAGATAAAGGCGCTTAACAAGCTTGCGGAGGAAAGAGGACAAACTCTTGCCGAAATGTCTTTGGCATGGATATTAAATGATAGAGTTGTTACATCGGTATTGATAGGCGCATCAAAGGCATCACAGATACTTGACAATATTAAAGCAGTAAAAAATACTGATTTTTCGTCTGAGGAGTTAGCGATGATTGATAAAATCTGCGGTTTAAAACAGAGTGACTAACTATAAAAGGTCAAGAGATTTTTGAAAAGATATAAAGAGGCTGTTTAAAAGGTCAATTGACCTTTTAAACAGCCTTTGCTGCTTTCCGAGGAAATAGAAAAATAGCTTCGGAGTTTTTTTGACATCACATTTTTATATAATAAAACTAGATTAACGCTTTATATATTGCAGAAATGTCATCTTCACTGACATTTTTGTGAGTATTCGCAGGACTTTCGCTTGCGAGTGCGTCAGATGTCATTTTGGGAATTGCGGAGGTGAATTTTTGAGTGTCAATCCCATATTCCGCTATTGTCGGAACTTCACACTTTTTGCATATTTCAAAAAGTCCGTCAATAAACTTATCTGCCGCCGTTTCATCGCTGTCTGCTGCCGCTGCCGTTCCGACGGCTCTTGAAAGCTCAGCAAACCTTTTCGTCGCACCGTCTTTTGCAAAGTCCATACACTTGCACAAAAGCATTGCGTTTGACAAGCCGTGCGGCACATGGAACAATGCACCGATCGGACGGCTCATACCATGCACAATTGTAACAGATGAATTATTTATGCAAATTCCCGCTTCAAGTGCTGCTATTGACATTTCATATCTTGCTGTTTCATTTTCTCCGTCATTGTATGCAATCGGAAGATATTTAAAAATCCGTTTTACAGCAGATAGCGCCAATGCGTCTGTAAGAGGCTGAGCCTGCTTAGACGTGTATGCTTCAACAGCATGAGTGAGAGCGTCAAGCCCGGTTGATGCCGTTATGCTCTTAGGCGAGCTTAATGTGTTTGTATAATCAACGATTGCTAAATCAGGCAACAGCGCCGCACCTTTTAAAAGCATTTTTACATCTGTTTCGGCATCTGTTATAACGGTAAATTTTGTTGCTTCCGAGCCTGTTCCGGCTGTTGTCGGGATTGCCGCCATAGGCGGAAATTCGCCGCTGATTTCTTTTCCCATATAATCGCTGAGTTTTCCGCCGCATACATTCAGTGCTGCAATTGCTTTTATTGCATCCAAAGGACTGCCGCCGCCCATTCCGATAAGAAAGTCGCAGTTATTTTCACGATATACCTTTAAACCTTCTTCAATCATAACATCTGTAGGTTCTCCCGTAATATCCTTAAACACAACACAGTCAAGTCCGTTTTCGGAAAGCTTTGATACAAGCATTTTGAAAGCGTCAAGCTCCGATACAATCCGCCCTGTCACAATGAGCGGTTTTTTGCCCATTGTAACAAGGTATTTTATTGAGTCTTCGATTGCACCGATTCCCGTTATTATTTTTTTCGGAGTCAGAAATTCCTTGCTCATATTATTCGCTCCTTTATTC
>CAKSUM010000026.1 GCA_934501535.1 uncultured Clostridia bacterium | reverse complement strand
CGCCCTTGACATGCCGGCAATTTTACGCTATATTATAACTAAGGACTGAAAGCCGAAATCCGGCTCTCAGCCCACAATAAACTACTTAGATTATATTATCATTTTGGAGCCAATTTTGAGGTTTACACAAAATGAGGGATTGCCCCCAATATTTCCTTATTATCTTTTGCAAAATTTATTTGTAATGAGATTTTTAATTCTTGCAGTTTTTCTTACGCTAAATCATTTATTATTAAAAATTTTATTTAATTCTTCCATCTTTTTTTCGGACGGAATATTGAATGATGTCATGTGCATTCCAAGTGCATTATATTTATGCTCTCCCATTTTGTGATATGGTAAAAGCTCAACGTTAGGCTTATACGGTGTAAGAAAATCTTTGATATGTTTCATTTCTTCTGTTGAATCATTAATTGTTGGAATAACAGGTATTCTTATCGAAACATTCGCTCCGCGCTCCAAGAGTTTCTTTAGATTATTTAAAATTAATTCGTTTTCTGCGCCGACGAATTCTTTATGTACATCATTGTTGAATGTTTTGATGTCATATAAAAACAGGTCAGCATATGGGAGTATTTCTGCAAAATATTCCCATGGAATAAATCCTGCGGTATCAACAGCGGTATGAATGTTGTTTTCTTTGCAATTTTTCAGTAGTTCACACAGAAAATCAATTTGCAGCATACATTCACCGCCCGAAAAGGTCACACCGCCGCCGGAATTTTCATAAAACATTTTATCTTTTTGTATAATATCAAAAACTTTCTCAACAGTATACACCTTTCCGCAGATTTGTTTTGCATTATTAAAACAGACAAATTCCGCATCTTTTTCGGTTATATCTTTACATCTGCCACAACCTGTGCATTTATCCTTATAAAACATTATCTGTGGTGTTGACAACTGACTTTCGGGATTGTGACACCATTTGCATTTTAAGTTACAACCCTTGAAAAATACGGTGGTTCGTATTCCGGGCCCATCGACAAATGAATTTCTCTGAATATCAAAAATGACAGCTGTATTCATGAGTAATACCTCCTATCTTATGTGCGTGGTCCTTTGTATTATTTCATTTTGCAAACCTTCGTTTAAAAATACGAAATAGTCTGAAAACCCCGAAACCCGTACACGTAAGTTTTTGTATTTATCAGGAGACTTTTTTGCGTTTATTAAATCTTCCCTTGAAACGTATGTAAGCTGAAAATGTGTTCCGCCCATTTTGAAATATGCTTCAAACAGGTAAACAAGCTTTTCAAAATTTTCATCTTTTTTCACCAATTGCTCATCAAGCAAAACATTTGTAACGCTCGGACCTGTCAATATCGAATAGGGATCACATTTTGCAACTGAGGATAGCAATGCCGTAAGCCCGTTTCTGTCTTTGCCCTCAGACTGACCTATTCCGAAGCTTATCATATCGCCGTCAGATCTTCCGTCGGGCGTGGCTTTTGTATTATCACCGAAAAATTTATGATGCTCATTATATCCTACAAGATTTCCGAAGACAAGCTTTTTCTTTAAATAATTATTGCCGTCATTCCAATTTTCAAGACTTTCAAAAAATCTGTTTGCAACCTCGTTTGAACAATCGTCATCATTTCCGAAAAACATTCCTTTTTTTAAGATATATTCCCGTAACTCTTCAAAACCGTTCCAATTGTTTTTCAGTGCTTCAACCAATTGTTTCATTGCTATTCGTTTTTCATCAAAAATCAATTGCTTTGTAACAGAAAGAGAGTCTATCACATTTGAAATTCCTATAAGCAATCCTACGGCAATATAAGTATCAGTTCCTCCTTGAGTAACACTTTTTGCATTTTCTATGCAGCCGTCAATCAACATACTGCTCACTAAATTACAGTCGCGGCTGCGTATAGTTTGAAAGCCGTTTCCTATTTTGTCTGCTTCATATAAATCTTTAAACATTTCTTCTTGGAATATATCATAAAATTCATCAAATGTTTTTGCTTTTATAATATCATCGCTTCTGTTGAAGAATGTATTTTGAACGCATCTGACAATATTCATCGGGTCAAAACCAAACACAATTCCTCCCGGCAATGCAATCTCGTTGCAGCCGATCATCGTGTAGCTTACCGCTTTTTTATATGAAAGACCTGTGTATTTGATTAATCCTTTTATGCGCGGTTCATCATTAACAAATGCAATACGCTTATTCGGATCCTTTCTTTCGCAATCCATCATATAGCGCAAAACCTCATGCGGTGTTTTTGAAGTCCAACGTAGTGAAATCTGCGGAATCCATGTCGGCAGTTCCATAAGAGAATTAACTATCAATTTTGACAGCTCATTAAATCCGTCCTCGCCGTTTTCGAGATAACCTCCCACACAAAAATGAGATTCACCGCCACGATAAAATCTATCACTGGAAATATGTATTCTCGCTTGCAACATCAAGAATAATTCTTGCAAATATTCGGCTGCTTCTTCTTTGGTCAAAATCCCGCTTTCTACATCTTTTTTGTAATACGGATATAAATATCGGTCAATCAAACCGATACTGTCGGGAATTAAACTGTAACAAACATATAGCGATAAAATCGCTTCATAAAAGTTATTTGCAGGTTTTTTCGGCACAATTTTAAGTGATTGAGATAATTTCTCCAGATTTTTCTTATACTTTTGATTTGACACGGTTTTAGAAAAATTCAGTGCTTTTTCGGAGCATTTATCAGCCCAATCAACCAAAGCGTCACATATATCGGATTGTGTTTTTAGAAATTGAATTGATTTTGCATCATGCTTGTGATTTTCTATCGATTTTCTTATTTCCGATTTAATGCCAACTATACCGCCGTTAATAATTTTACCGAAATCGCCTGCCGAATGCTGCCATTCAAAAGTAAGCAGATTATCTACCGGCTTATTATAAAAATTATTCATTGCAATATAAAAATTCGCGTGACCGCCTCTGTCGAAAATATTGCCCTCCACACTGCCGTCAAAATTAATTAAGCCTGTAAAGCATGATTCGGAAACAATTAACGGTTCTTGATTTCTTATATACTCACACACTCTTTTGCCCGACATTTCTATCGGCGGCAAAAACAAGTCACATCGGTCATATTCTGTTTTTACAGGGTAAACATACATTTCACCTGAAACAGTTTTCTTAACCAAACTTTCTATTCTTTCATTCATTTCGTTTCTCCTCCATATTATCTTATTGAATATCCGCCGTCAATAATAATCGTTTCACCGCATATCATCTTTGCATTGTCGCTCAAAAGGTACATTGCAAGATCGGCAATTTCATCTATGGTCACAAATCGTCCGTAAGGTATTCTGTCATGTATCATAGAATCCCCTTCATGCCAATTGTTCATTTCTGTTGCAACAGGACCAGGTGCAATTGCGTTTATTGTTATTCCATCGGGCGCAAACATTTTGCCCCAACCGCGTGTCAGACCTGTCGCAAGAGTTTTAGAACCTCCGTATGCACCGTAAATCGGCTCTTCTCCGGCGAACGATGTAATGTTCAGTATATTGCCTTTTATATTGTTTTTAAGCATATAATTAACAGCAGCCTGCATAGAGAAAAATACTGCACTTGAGTTAACATTTATAACATCTTGCCATTCCTTTACCGTTGTTTTCAAAAGGCTGCTTCTGTCCCATTCGCTTCTCTGTGCAAAAATCCCGGCATTATTTACCACAATATCCAGCCCGCCAAGTATCTCGGCAGCTTTATTTATTTTTTCATCTGCTTTATCGAATTCCGCAGCGTCCCAAACCATATGGAATACATTTTCTCCAAGCTCCCGTGCAACGCATTCAAGTGTTTTAAGATTACGTCCCGTTATAACAACGGTACAGCCGTTTTGAGATAATTCTTTTGCAATTGCATATCCGATGCCTCTGCTTGCTCCTGTAACCAGAGCCTTTCTCATGTTATTCACTCCTTAAAATTTTATCTTTGTATTTAATTATATAACAGATTTCAGGATTGTAAATGTTTAAAAAAAATAAATTTGTTTAAAACGGACATTTTTGTTGAAATGCTAAAAAATATATGATATAATAAAATTAAAAAGAGGAAAAGAGAAAAATGCAAACAGAAATGATGGTATATACTCATGATGCAGTATTTTTTTGTGACACCCTAACAAGCAGCACTCCTTATATCTCCGATAAACCCAGAAATCATGACAGTTTAGCCTTTGTTACAGACGGAACTCTCGGATACGAAAAACAAGGAAAGACCGTTCAGATAAAAAAAGGACAGGTTGCATATATAGCGAAAGGTTCTATAGATAAAAGCAGTGCATATGGGTGCGGCGCTGTTTCATACATTGCCGTCAATTTTAATTTTGACACAAGCCCGACATCATCAAACAGTAATCTGCCGTTTGAAACTGTTTGCTCGGGAAAAAACGCATATCGGTACGAGAAATTATTTCGGGAAGCTGTCAATGAGTATAGTTTGGGTTTGCCCGGCTCCCGAATGATATGCAATGGGATTTTATGTCAGATTATCGGTCGGCTTTACAATGACCTTGTTTATAGTGATATCAATTATAAAATGACAAATAAAATTAAAATTGCTCTTGATTATTTAAACCGAAATTATAGCTGTTCCGATTTGACAATCGGTGAATTGGCGGAAATAACAGGCGTGAGCGAAAAACATTTCAGACGTTTGTTTTTTGATATATACAAGAAGAAACCGCATGAATTTTTGAGGGATTTTCGCTTGAATAAGGCAGAGCTGTTAATTTTAAACACATCAAAAACCATTTCGGATATTGCATTTCAATGCGGTTTTTCGGATGTGTATTCATTCAGCCATTGCTTCAAAAAGAACTATGGGGTTTCACCGACTGATTTCAGAAAAAATCAGGCTATATAGGAAAATAAATTATACAAACTATTGCCTCACTAATTCTTAAAATAAGAGGAATGTGGGCACCATTTTGGCACCGATTTACATATTCGGCAATTTTAAGTTGTGTTTCATACGAACACAAGGGTACCATTTCGGAAAAAGAAAAAAATATTGACACAAAAAATAAAAAGTAAAAAACCTTGAAAGCGTTGTACTTTCAAGGCTTTTGGCGGACGGGGTGGGATTCGAACCCACGTGCCGGAGTTACCGACAAACTGATTTCGAGTCAGCCCCGTTATGACCACTTCGATACCCGTCCTTATTGAATTTGCATAATGCTGACATATGTCACATTACATACATCAACTTATTCATTATACAACAAAGTTCGTAAAAAATCAAGTGTTTTTTTAAAATTTATAAAATATTTTATAAGCAAAAAATATATCGGCATGCAGAGCCGCTGTACAGATAAGCAACTGCATTACTGCCCTGTACCGGAACATGTTGGATTTTTATATAGTTACCTCCTTTCTTTTCATAATATACTTTTTATTTTTACAAAACACTTGAAATAGATTGACATTTATGATATAATAAAAATATTCTATGCCTCCATAGTTAAGTGGATATAACAAGCCCCTCCTAAGGGCTAGTCGCGTGTTCGACTCACGCTGGGGGTGCCACAAAATACCGCAGTATTACTGATTTTTCGGTGATACTGCGGTATTTTTTTCACATTATTTAGAACAATACATTAGCCTTTGTGCTGTTATTCGATGCTATCGACCCACGATTTGACTGTGCTTTCCGATGCGCTTGACGAAAATCTTTGTCCGGTTTGCCAGTCGCCCGTGCCTGCCATATCACAGAGCAGTTTTCCGCTTTCGCCCAAGCCTGAGCTTGCCGAGGTGCAGAACGGAATTACCGTTTTGCCCGAAAAATCATTGTCTTTCACAAAATTATTTACGGGCCAGGCTGCGATACCCCACCAAATCGGATAGCCGATAAATACCGTGTCATAATTATCCCAATTCGGAACGGTTGTGCTTTTGAGTTTAATATCCCGCTTGCTTTCGTCCTCGTGTTCTGTATTTACACGGCTTGATTTATCTGTCCAATTAAGGTCTGCATCGGAATACTTGTCTACCGGTTCAAGCTCAAATATGTCCGCATTTGCCGCATTTTTAATGTACTCCGCAACCTTTGCCGTGCTGCCGCTTGCACTGTAATATACAACAAGCGTTTTGCCGCCTTCGGAGGTGTCGGGCGTTGTTACCTCGGGATTATCCGCAAAATCCTTTGTTATGGTTATTGTTTCGGTTTTTCCGTCCCAATTGACCTCAAATTTAAATCTTTCGGCAATAAAGCGGATAGGGAGCATGGTTCTGCCGTTTATGATTTTCGGTGCGACATCAAGCGTATATTTTTCTTCGTTAAACAACGCCGTTTCACTGCTGATAACGAGAGTTATAACATCATCGCCGAGCGTCAGAACCGCCGCGTTCTGTTCGGCGTCCCAGGTAACATTGCCGCCCATAGCCTCAATAACGGCTCTTATAGGCACAAGTGTTCTTCCGTTTTCGATAACGGGAGCGGTGCCGTTTTCGTCAATGCTCTTGTCGGCTCCGTTTACCGTCATAACGGGGTTACCGATTTGCATTGTGAGTGTAAATTTATTATTTTTTTCCGGCTCTGCCGCACCGCAGCCTGTCATAAAAGACATAACAAAAGCGAATGTCAGCAGAATTGATATTAACTTTTTCATTTTATAATCTTCCTTCCATTAAACACTTTTGCCCATATTATAGGCGTCTTTCATTGCCTGTGTGCTTTTAACTTCGCCGGGATCGGAAACGCCGCTTCCTATGATAACGCCTTTTAGGACAGCGCCGTCAACACAATCCGCATACCCTCTGAAACAGGCAAGTGTTGTATTGGCAGCGGAATTATCCGTATCCGCCATAGTTGCAATATAGTAAAATTCCTTGTTTTTTACTTCAAGCCAGCGGGCTACGGTTCTGTCGATAACTACCTTTAACTGTGCGCTGACGGAATAGAAGTAAACAGGGGTTGCAAGCACCAAAACATCTGCATCTATCATTTTCTGTAAGATTTCTGCCATGTCATCTTTATGGACGCACTTTCCGCCGTTATCGCTGCAATAGTAACAAGCGGAGCAGGGGGCAATCTTTTTTGTGGCTACTCTGATTTTTTCGACTTCATTTCCGGATTCTTTTGCACCTTTCATAAACTCATCGCAGAGTATATCGGAATTGCCGCCGTTTCGAGGACTTCCGGACAGAATTAAAACTTTTTTACTCATTTCACATTCTCCTCACTTTCTTTATTCGTGAAGTTTCAGATTGTGAAGCATTTTCACAAATTTCGGGTCATAGTGGTTTACGATTTCGCTCCTGCCCGTATCGAGCTTTGAGATTTTTTCCATATCTTCTTCGGAAAGTGCAAAATCCCAAATATCAAAATTCTGCTCCATTCTTTCCTTATGCGTGGATTTTGGAATGACAACAACGCCGCGCTGAACATTCCAGCGGAGTGCGACCTGGGCTGCGCTTTTTCCGTACTTTTTGCCGATTTCGGTTAAAACGGGGTGTGTGAAAATTCCGTATTTGCCCTCGGCAAAAGGTCCCCATGCTTCGGGGACAACGCCGTATTCTTTCATCAGTTTCAGCGCGTCCTCCTGCCCGAAAAACGGGTGCAGCTCAACCTGGTTTACCATAGGTGTGATTTCAACGGTTTCGCAGAAGTCGCAAAGTCTTTCGGGATAAAAATTGCTAACGCCGATTGCTTTGAGCACGCCGGCTTTGTATTCTTCCTCCATAGCACGCCAAGCGCCGATATAATCGCCCATAGGCTGATGGATTAAATACAAATCGAGATAGTCTGTACCGAGCTTTTTCAAAGATGTTTCAAGCGCTCTTTTTGCTCCGTCATAGCTTGCGTCCTGCACCCACAGCTTTGTTGTGATAAAAAGCTCGCTGCGCGGGACACCACATTTTTTGATTGCCGCTCCGACCGCTTCTTCATTCCGGTATGCCGCTGCCGTGTCAATCAGGCGATAACCCGTTTCGATTGCTTCAAGCACCGCTTTTTCACATTCGTTGCTGTCCGGCACCTGAAATACGCCGAAACCCTCCGACGGTATTTTTATTCCGTTGTTTAATGTTACAAATTCCATTGTTATTTTCTCCTTTCTTTTCACCAGACTGTTTTTTGTTATTTTTCTCGCTTTATGTAATTAGTATAACACATTTATTTTCAGATAAGAAGTATCGTTTGGTTTCCGCGTTCAAACTAAAAGGTTTACATTAAAAAGATAACTTGTATTAAAAACCGTTAAAAAATTGCAATCTATCGGTGAATGTACATTCTGGTCATATCGGGGTTGCCATCGCCATGTACCATGCACAAAAATTCCCAACCGTATCTTTCATAGAAAGCAGTGTGGTCTGTAATAAGATAAATTGGGGTAATTCCTTTGGATTTCATATCTTTTACAACCATATTCAGCAGGTGACCTGCAATTCCTTTACAACGATAGTCTTTTTCGGTATAGACTGCGCAGACGTTTGGGGTAAGGTCTTTTCGGTCATGAAAGTCATTTTCAATAACGCCCATACCACCTATTATTTTGTCGCAATTCAGACAAAGATACCAACCGTATTCTGTTTCTCCGCTCAGATAGGCGTCCATGCAGTCAAGATAAGCCTTAGCCGGAATACCCCATTTGCTGTGAAACCAATCGGCGGCGGTTTGCTTCAAATCCGGACGTTCTCTCAATTTGATATATGTATATTTTTCCATATTTTCCTCCATCAAATCCCGATTTATACTACTGTAATCAATTTTACTGTTTCAGTTTTGATACCGCGGCTGAAAGCTCATTTATGACAGGCGACGGTTTGCCCGAGTGCAAAATGCCGAGCGGAATTGAAGGTGGCTTTATGTTTCGGAGAGTACCGAACTGCACAAAACATAAAATTTCTACCATATCATACCACATTGCGGTTATAAGTGTCAAGATACGTGCAAACGTTTATCGGGCAAGCGGCAGAACCGCTGTTTTCAGCAAATGACGAGTGCAATTACGAGAAAATACGCAAAAGAATTATTCGGTGCCTTATTTACGTATCATAGTCAAAAAAAGAGCCGCAAACAAGAATTTATCTTGTATTGCAGCTTTTTGTACAGTTTGGTATTTTGCGGTCTGCTACTTAAAAACAGGCAGATTTTTATATATTTTCTCCGTTTTTTAACAGCATTTGGAAAATTATGTATATAGCACGCAATTCATCGTCCATTTTGGTTTTATCCTCCCAAACTACGTAGTCAAGCGTTGCCGATATAAATAGATATACCAGCGGCAAAAGCTTTTCAAAATCACAATTCAAAGTCTTTGAAAGCTTTTCCGCATAGGCGATATACACGCTGTCCAGCTTATCTGCAATCAGCCTCATTCTCTCGCCGTATTGATTGCTTGTTGTAATCTGATAGATAAATCTAAGCTCCTTTTTGTATTCCATCAGTTTTTCGGGAAACGATTTAAGCACTTTGCCGACGTCATCTATGTGCGAAAAGACATAATTGAACAGTTCGTTTGTAACAACGGTTAATCCGTATTCCGCAGAGTCCAAAATCGTTTCGTCCTTATCCTTGAACCAGTAATAGATACTGCCGCTCGAGATCCCCGTTTCCTCACACAAATTTTTGATAGACGCATTTTCCAAGCCCTTTTGTGTAAGATACCCAAAGCATTTTCCCAGTATCTCCTTTTTGATATCCCTTTCAAACGGTCTTCTCATTTCATTCACCTTTTTTCCAATAAAATTATATAATCATAATAGGCATAGCTATCATGGTATCAAAAAAATTATCCGCTTTCTGTATACTGTTGCTTAGATATGTAGAAATATCCGCCCGGCAGGACGGATATTTCGGCTTTATTTTTCAGAAGCAGCAGCGCCGGCGATATTCGTATCGTCATCGGCAGCGCCGGCAGAGCTTTGAGTTTCTGTTCTGTCCAAAACAGTGATTTTGTTGTCCTCGGATATAAGCAGTTTATAGGTCACTGTTCTTAAAACTGAGGAGTCACCCTCAAATGTGCGCAGGTACTTAAATTCCGCCGTTGTATTTCCGGCAGATTTTCCGGTCATCGTAAATTTGTATGTTCCGCCGGTGCCGACAGCATATCCGGCATCGTCGGGAGTGTACTCGATTTCAACGTCCAGCATGCTGCTGTCGGCATTTTCCTCCCATGTGTAGCCGGTTGTCGGATTTCCGTCCAGTTCAAATTCAAGTTTATCAAGATTTGCCTCGGAAAGGTCTGCCTTGAAAATTTTTGCATTAGGTTCGTACGGAATTTCAATCGTGGGCATACCTGCCGCATACGGCGCTATGTCATACTGATTGAAGTACAGCCTCAGAGCGCTGTCGGTGAGGCACCAGTTCACGTCTACCGCACTGTCTCTGAGAACCTCGGCATAGGTAGAGTCGGCATAGGTGTCATTTATTTCTATGCCTTGTTCCTTGTACCAGCCCGTAAAGCTTTCGATTACCCCTTTGTCAATGTCGGTCTGTTCTTCGTCCAAAATATCGGTAAGGGCAAGCTCCTTGCCTTCGCTTATATTGAATGTCCGTGATTCACATACATTGAACGGGTGTGCACCGTTTGCGTAACCGTAGTTGTATGTGGTAAAGGACAGCATATTTTTGCGGTTCAGCGTTACTTCAAATGACAGACAGAAATTCATCGGTGTGTATTCATCACCGCGGGATTTGCACTCGTCAGCAGCGTCATCGGCATATTCGGCCTCTGTATCCGCAATGAATTTCTCTGCTTCTTCGCGGTACATTTTGTTTATTTCGTCCGTATATTCTTTGTTTTTGCCGTCATTTACAATGATGGGATACGCACAGGTTATGTACGCAAGATCTGTATTGGTGCCGTCAAGCCTGAGCGTTTTTTCCAGATGTCCGGAGGTAATCGCGTACTGCCCCGACGGACGGGTGATATTGACGGTTTTGGTTTCGTCAACCCAATCTACATTGCATTTAAGGCTCTCCGATACGGCGCGTAGCGGAACGAGCAGCCGGTCGCTAAAAATCCGCGGTACGGTATCAAGTTCGGTTTCGTCGCCGTTTACCACTATTTTCTTTTCGCCTACCTGCAGCAGAATGTAATCCGAGCCGCGCTGTGCCTCGATATATTTGTTAACGCCGTATTTCTGATAGGATACCGCGCAGTCGAGCGCCTCGAAAATTGCACGCATGGGAACAAGGGTTCTGCCGTCTTTGATAACGGGGTCAACGTCAAAGTTCATTGCGCTGCCGTTAAGGTTTACGGTAATCTTGTCCGTATCTGCCGCAAATGCGGAGGTACATGAGCCGGCAATTGCCGCCGAAAGAACAATTCCGAGTAATTTTGACTTTTTCATTAAAATCACATAGCCTTTCTGCCCATAAAATAGTGATGTATCTCCTGCTATGGGCGCGCGGAGAGCTTTCTTACCGACATTATATCATAAAATATGAGCAAAAGCAATAGTTTTCGGCTTTTATTATGCCGGATTTTTTATAATTTCCGCAGTGCCGGAGCAAGGAATTTCAAATGTGTTCAGTCCGCCGGTGATTTCCCCGTCAAATTCAGCGGTGACATTTCCCATACAGTCGGTTATGCGGACATGAGCCGCATATGCACTTTCTCTGTTGTCCAGGATTGTAATATCCGACCATGCGCCGTTAATAACCGTAATTTTATCAAAGGACTTATCCGTGCGGATATAGTTTTTGGAGTATGTAACGGCAAAGTATTCGCCGTTATATTCCGCTGCGGCAAGACTGTAGCTTGCCTCGGGGGCTTCGGCGGTAAGCTTGCCGAAAAGCAGACATTCACGGTTTGCGCGCCACAAATCCATATAGAATTTGAGCATTTTTTTGTGTTCCTCGGGCAGTTTTTCTATGCGCACCGAAATCTGCGGAACAAGGAACATAATATTTAAAATCTGCTGTGCCGCTGCCTCGGGGGAGGCGTCAGCGTGCCACATAAGCATATCGGAATGTATTACGGAGCCGCCGGAGGAGAAACGCAGATTAAGTCCGCATACGCGGTTTTTAATTGCATCGGCAGGACAGTCCACTACGCGGAACATGTTTCCGTAGCTGCGCATAACCGGTCCTACGTAGCTTTGACGGAACTCAATCAGAATTTCGGGATTGAGTTTTGCCAGATTTTGCTTAACCTCTGCCAGAAGTGCGCATACGGCATCCTCAAGCGACGCGTAATCCATGCGCGGATTTGGTGACGAGCTTTGGTCGGAAAGTGCAAATGCGTCTATAAAATCGAGCTTAAGACCGTCAAGTCCCCAGTTTTTAACCGCGTCCTCATAAATTTTGCACAGATAGCTGCGAACCTCGGGATAGCGGGGGTCAAGCACACATGTGCCGTTGCCGAGGTCGGATAAGTACATGCCTTTAAAGCGCTCGTATGCCTTTGAATGTACTCCGACAAACGGTACCGAATACCACATCATGTACTTCATTCCCAATTCGTGAACCGCGTCAACAAGCGCTTTCATGTCGGGGATTTTGCCGGGAGTCGGCTCCCAGTCGCCGCAGTATGCATAGCCGCGGCTGTTATCGTCCGTCTGCCAGCCGTCATCGACAATCACGGTGTCCATGCCGTATTCCTTTGCGAGCTTTAATTCCGCAATCAAATCGTTTGTTTCAAGCCGCTGATGCATCGAATACCAGGTTGAATACATCGGCATTGCCGCCTCATGCGGTACGTGCGCCTCTTTAAAATCATTTGCCCAGCGCTTTTGTACCGCGTCCGCAGCCTCGTAAAACGGAAGTGCGCGCGTGTCAATCCAAAGTTCGGTTTCATATTCGGAAATTTCGCTTATCGGTTCGGTAAACAGAAAAAGCCTGAAATGTATGCATGCGGTTTCCTCACTTACGCCGGCATGAATTTCGCAGGGTGTTTTTATATCCTTAAGAGCCGTTGCGATGCGGCTTATGCCGGCAGGATTGAGGTGCAAAAGCATCGGAATACCCGCTGCCGAGCGCGAACGTACTTTGATGGGCTGCCATTCCGGCATAAGTTCTTTTTTGAGCATGCTGTCAAAATCTATTGCGGGCGACCACTGCGATATTATATCGCCGAGGGGAATATCCCAGTCGATACGCACCTTCTCGGGCACGCGCTTTTCGGGGAGCATCGCCGAAATTTTGATTTTCAGGCAGCCGTCCTCTGACTTTGCCCCGGTCATGGTTAGCTTATAGTCGGTTTTTGCGGTAAAATTAATGCCGCCGATATTGAAATTCATTGTCTTTTCCTCCGATATATAATATTGTTACGGCTATTCTAACATATTCCGCCGTGCGGTGACAATACCATTACAAGGAAAAGACATTATGTAGCAAGAATTTTGCTCAATTTTTTAATATTGCAATTTCCCGTACAATATGGTAAAATAACAGAAGAATTAACTGTCCGCGGAAATCCCGTCGCCGAGCAGCGCTTTCATTATTTTTGCGTAAACTTCGTCGGGGTGAGCTTTAAAGCACCGTATCATCTGCGCCGCCGTTTCGCGCGCGCCGGCATAGATAGTAAGCTCCATAAGGGCGGAGGTGCTGTCATACAGTGCGCACTCCACGCCGTATTCGCGCTTGTTTATTTCCACAAGCTTGGCTTTGACACTGTGTTTCAGCTGCTCCTGCTCGAAGTACGGCTTAATGTGTTCCGCAATCTGCTCGCGGATATATATGGGTATGGAATGTTCAAAAAATCCGTTTGCCTGCTCGCCTTTTTCCGTCAGCTCGTAAATCGGCATGTTTTCATCATAACCGTTGGGCAGCTTGCGGACATACTCGATTTGTACAAGGTTGTCGAGGGCAATCTGAAAATTGGCAAAATTTATATTGCAGTTGTCAAGCGTCAGGCAGGTCAGCTGCGAATGTGTGACCCTGCGCGCCGCTTTGGCAAGCGTAAAAAGAATGATGTACTGTATCATTACGGGGTTATCTACTTCTCTCATATACATATAGGTTCCTCCCTCAGAGAAAATGGATTATATATATTATATCACATTTCCGCGGAAAAAGATATATAAAAAATAAAAAAATTACAGCCGCATACGGGCGGCGGAACGGAGAGCAAAATGGCAAGACTTACCGAAGAAGAGGAATTGATGCGCCAGGCGGCAATGCTGGAAACGGAACGCAGGCTGCGCGGCATGGGATATACATATATCGCAGGGATAGATGAGGCAGGCAGGGGACCGCTTGCCGGGCCTGTGTATGCGGCGGCGGTTATTCTGCCGGAAAATGTGCGGCTGGACGGAATAAACGATTCAAAAAAGCTCTCTCCGAAAAAGCGTGATGAGCTTTTTGATAAAATCATAGAAACCGCCGTGGCGTATTCGGTATGCCCGATAGATGAAAAGGTTATTGATGAAGTGAATATTTTAAACGCAACGTATATGGCTATGAACGGAGCGGTTCGCGGATTGTCGCCGCAGGCGGATTATGCCGTCATTGACGGAAACGGAATAAGGGGCATGAATTTGCCGCATGAAACGATAGTGGGCGGCGACGCGAAAAGCATGTCAATTGCGGCTGCGTCGATTTTGGCTAAGGTATCGAGGGACAGATACATTACCGAAATGGCGGAAAAATATCCCGAATACGGCTTTGAAAAGCATAAGGGTTACGGCACAAAAGCGCACACCGAAGCCATTTTAAAATACGGCCCGTGCCCCATACACAGAATGAGCTTTTTGAAAAAGTTGCTCGGCAGAAAGCAGGGAGAAGTATGACAACAAAAGAAATAGGAGATTTCGGGGAGGACGCGGCGTGCCGGTATTTACAGAAGTGCGGCATGAAGATTGCCGAACGCAATTTTCGTATACGCGGCGGTGAAATCGATATAATCGCACGAGACGGCGGAACCACCGTTTTTGTCGAGGTAAAGACGCGGAAATCAAGCGAATACGGAAACCCGAGCGAATTTGTAAATTACAGAAAACGTCAAAAGCTGATAAAAACGGCGCTGTTCTATCTCGGCAGGGACGATGTGCAGATGCGGTTCGATGTTGCGGAGGTGCTGTATGAGCTGCGTTTCGGCAAAATGTACGTGAAAACAATTAATTATATAAAAAATGCGTTCGGCGCATAGAATATTGCATAAGGAGAATTTTGTGATGAAGGACTGTATTATTTTTGATACTCATTCGGACACTATGAGCGAGCTTTTGAACCGCGGTGCGCGCCTGTCGGAAAATGACATGCACATTGATATGAAGCGCCTGTCGGAATATAAATCGTACACGCAGGTTTTCGCAGCATTTATTGACCCGGAGTACAAAGACTGCGCAATGGAACGCGCGTGTGAGATAATTGACAATTTTTACCGTGAAACCGCCGAAAACGGAATTACCGTATGTAAAAGCTATACCGATTGGAAAAATGCGAAAACCTCGGTAAAGGCATTTTTGAGTCTTGAGGGCGGCGAGCCGATTGAAACCCTCGGCGATGTTGACAAGCTGTATAAAATGGGCGTGCGCATGATTGCGCTGACGTGGAATTATAAAAATAAAATTGCCTGCGGAGTTTGCGAAAAGGAGGATACCGGGCTGTCACAATTCGGAAAAAGCGTTATCCGCGAAATGAACAGACTCGGCATAATTCCCGATGTGTCGCACCTCAGTCCGAAATCGTTTTGGGACGTGGCGGAAGTATCTAAGCGGCCGATTATCGCAAGTCATTCGTGCTCAAAGGCGGTGCATGACCATATCCGCAACCTTACCGATGAGCAGTTTTGCAAAATCAGGGATATGCGGGGCGTGGTCGGGATTAATTTTTATCCGGAATTTCTCGGCGGCGACATTGCCGATATTGCGCGGCATATCGATAGATTCATGTCCCTCGGCGGAGAGGATAACATTGGGCTGGGCAGTGATTTTGACGGTGTTGAACGGCTCCCGGACGGTATCGGCGGCGTGCAGGATATGGATAAGATTATAAAGTCGCTTCCGTACGGCACCGAAGTGCGTGAGAAAATTGCATACCGCAATTTTATGCGCCTGTTCAAAGAATACGACTGTTAAAATTGCATAGATATGTATAAAATTTCCGTATTATTTTGTGAAGTAAATTTTGAAATTTTATGCGTTATGATATTGCATTTTTAAAAGAAATATGCTATAATAATAAAGTAATGTGTGCATAAATGAAATTTTTGTGCTCTGAATAATTCATCAGGAGGGCGTTATGGTATCAAGAAAAGCGGCGCAGGTGTCACCGTCACCGACACTTGCAATAGATTCAAAATTTAAGGAAATGAAAGCGAACGGCGAAGATGTAGTCGGTTTTGGCTGCGGTGAGCCGGACTTTGACACGCCCGACCACATAAAAGAGGCGGCGATTGCGGCAATTATGCGCGGAGAAACAAAGTACACGCCGGCTGCCGGAACGCTCAAGCTCAGACAGGCGGTTGCGGATAAATTTCTGCGTGAGAACGGACTTTCTTATAAGCCTTCGGAAATTGTGGTTTCAAACGGAGCGAAACACTCGCTTATAAATGCGTTTACCGCCATTTTAAATCCGGGCGATGAGGTGCTTATTCCGGCACCGTACTGGGTGAGCTATCCCGAGATGGTAAAGCTTGCGGACGGAGTTCCGGTCACCGTCAGTACGAGCGAGGATGAGGAGTTCAAGGTAACTCCGGAGCGGCTGGAGGCGGCGCTTACGCCCAAAACGAAGGCTCTGGTAATAAACAGCCCGTCAAACCCTACCGGAATGGTGTATACGGAGCAGGAATTGCGTGCCGTTGCGGATTTTGCGGTAAAGCATAATCTGTATGTAATTTCAGATGAAATCTATGAGCATTTAATATATGAGGGAAAGCATGTCAGCATTGCGTCTTTCGGCGAGGATATCAAAAATCTGACCGTTGTTGTAAACGGAGTATCAAAAACGTTCGCAATGACCGGCTGGCGTATCGGCTATGCGGCGGCAAATCCGGAAATCGCAAAGGCTATGGCGAATATCCAGTCGCATGCGTCCTCGAACCCGAACTCAATCGCTCAGGAGGCGGCATACGCGGCTTTGGAGGGAGGCATGGAGGCGGCTGAAAAAATGCGCAAACAGTTTAAACGCCGCCGCGATTTTATGGTGGATATGTTCGGCAGCATCGACGGTGTATCATGCAGAAAGCCGCACGGCGCATTTTATATCATGATGAATATTGATGAGCTGATCGGCAAAACACTTTACGGAACAACAATCCGTAATGCCGATGATTTTGCACAGCTGTTCCTGGACGTTGCCAAGGTTGCGGTTGTACCGGGAACGGGATTCGGCGTTGACAATTATGTGCGCTGGTCATATGCAACAAGCATGGATAACATCGTTGAGGGAATAGAACGGCTTAAAAAATTCCTTCAGGCGGCAAATTTTTAAATAAAAAAACGGAATTAAATAATCCGATTGCGAATATGTATGTACTGTCATATTTGCAATCGGTTTTTTGTTGCATGCAAAGGAGTTTTTTTATGATGAAGAACATAAGGACAATTGTATTTTTTGCGTTTTTGGCGGCATATGCGCTTGGGGTGTGTATCGGCGGTGTGCGGCAGGTGAAAACGGGCGCTCAGGCGGAGATGTACGAATATTTGTCGGGGGCGGTATCGGGGTACGATGTGACCGCGGCGGCGAGTATAAAGAGCGTGGCGAGGGACAATCTCATACTTTTGGCGATTTTTGCACTGTCGGGTGCATTTCGTCCGCTGCCGGCGCTGGGCGTCTGTGCGATGGCGGTAAAGGGATATGCGACCGGATTTTCGGTGACGGCTATGCTGCGGCTTTTCGGGGTCAAAGGGATAATAATGTGTACGGCAAATTTTTTGTCGGTGATGCTGCTTGTGCCGGCGCTGGCTTATTACGGCGGAATGTCCGCCGAAAATCTGCGGCGGAACAGGGGAGAGAGAAGTTTTTATAAATATTATATTTTTTTATTATTATTTTTGACCGCAATATTTTGTGTTGACAGTATTGCAAGAGGTTTTTTTTCATCAATATTTATGAAATTTGCCGCATCGGTAACAAAATCTGCCTGAAAAAAAGTGTTGTTTATTGCGGAAAAACGTGATAAAATATAGAATAGCAGAATATTTTGATTATTTTTGTCGGCAAAAGCCTATAAAAATTCGGAAAGGAAGGATTGCCATGCAGGAACTGCTGGACGGCTATGTGGTTTCGCTGTCTGCAGCCGAACGGAAGTCGCGCAATACGGTTTTATCGTACAAACGTGACGTATCGCATTATATAGATTATCTGCACAGTAACGGGATAGAAAATATTTCAAAAACAGACCGTCAGACGGTTATTACATATCTGCTGTTTTTAAAACGGCACGGCAGGGCGGCTTCGACTATTTCACGCAATCTGGCGTCGCTCAGGTCATTTTATATGTATATCATTGACAGCGGCGTTGCCATGAAAGACCCGACGGTAAATCTTGAAACGCCGCATGAATCGAGGAAAGAGCCGGGAGTGCTCACAACCGCCGAGGTGGAGCTGCTGCTTGCACAGCCGGAATGTGCCGACGCGAAGGGCTGCCGCGACCGCGCGATGCTTGAGCTTTTGTATGCTACCGGGATTAAGGTTTCGGAGCTTATTGACCTGCGTGTTGATGATGTGAATTGCAAGATGGGACTGCTGCACTGCCGCACGGCTGCGCATGAACGCGTTGTGCCGATAGGACATATTGCCGCGTCCGCGGTGGAAAATTATATGGAAAACGCACGTCCCAATCTTTTGCCGCACGAAAGCGTACCGTATATGTTTTTAAACCGAAACGGCACCAAGCTTTCACGCCAGGGATTTTGGAAGATTATTAAGCATTACCGCAAAAAAGCCGGAATAGAAAAAGATATAACGCCGTATACTCTGCGTCATTCGTTTGCGGTGCACCTTTTGGAAAACGGTGCCGATTTGGAGGCTATACGCAGACTTTTAGGTCATACGGATATTTCAGCTACGCAGGTTTATTCCAAGATGCTTGACAGCCGCATAAAGGAAGTTTATGAACGCACGCATCCGCGGGCGTAGGAGATGAAAATGCCGAGGGTAAATTTGCGGATTTAAGACACAGTAAATATCTGCCCGAATAGCGAGAATATTTCTTTATACAAAAAACGGAGTGCGGCAATTGCACTCCGTTTTAATATACTTACATTCGTACGTTGGATAAAAATTCTCTGAGCCGCTGACTTTTCGGATTTTCAAATATTTCCGACGGCGTGCCCTCCTCGGCAATAACGCCTTTATCCATAAAAATTACTCTGTCCGAAACGTTGCGCGCAAATGCCATTTCATGCGTTACAATAATCATGGTCATTTTGCTGTCGGCAAGTGATTTTATAACCTTCAGAACTTCGTTGGTTATTTCGGGGTCAAGAGCCGACGTAGGCTCGTCAAACAGCATGATTTCCGGGCTTAATGCCAATGCCCGGCAGATTGCTACGCGCTGCTGCTGTCCGCCGGACAACTCACACGGGTAGTTATCGTATTTTTCCGACAACCCGGCGCTGTTCATCAGATTTTTAGCTTTTTCGGTAATTTCGGCATAGATTGCGTCTTTATTCTGTGCAAAATCCGGGCGCTCTTTTGCCAAAAGCTTCGGCGCAAGCACAACATTTTCAAGCGCCGTGTACTGCGGAAACAGGTTGAATGACTGGAATACGAAACCGAATTTCAGCTGATTTTTCCTGAGCGCTTTCGGTGACAGCGTTTGTTTGTCGCTGCCGTCAAATATCGTGTCGCCGTCAAGAATGATTTGTCCTTTATCTGCTTTTTCAAGAAAGTTTATGCACCGCAGCAGCGTTGTTTTTCCGCTTCCGGACGAGCCGATTACCGACACAACCTCACCCTTTTTCATTGAAAAGGATACATCCTTTAAAACCGCGGTTTTACCGAAGTTTTTCTTTATATTTTTGATTTCCAGAATAGGCATAACTGTTTTGCTCCTTTCAGCGCATTAACCCTTATAATAGTTCATTTTTTTCTCGATGTATCCGAACAGAATGGTCAGAAGTCCGTTAAACACAAGGAAGTAGATACCTGTCGAGAAAAGCGGCCAGATAAGACCTTTTTTCGTAAAGCGTTCGGCGCACATCAGGATTTCCGCAACGCCGACGATACGTGCGAGCGAAGTGTCCTTAACAAGCGTGATTACCTCATTGCTCATGGGCGGCGTGATGCGCTTGATTACCTGGAACAGCACAACCTTAAAAAATACCTGCACCTTTGTCATGCCGAGAACCTGACCCGCCTCGTACTGTCCTTTTGGTATGCTTTCTATTCCGCCGCGGTATATTTCGGAAAAATATGCGGCGTAGTTGATTATAAATGCTATAAGAACTGCCGTCATACGTGATTTCATGGGTATCTCGAACAACAGTCCCGGAGCGTACAAAACAACCATAATCTGAAGCATAAGCGGTGTTCCGCGGATAATCCAGACAAATGTTTTTGTAAGCCATTTAAGTGGTGCGAATTTTGACATCGAACCGAATGTTATTACAAGTCCGAGCGGAATGGCAAACAAGAGCGTCATTACAAATATAATTCCGTTCTGTCCAAAGCCCGAAAGCAGCGATTTTGTTATTTCGTTCATAATATTTCCTCCAAATTTACAGGTTCTCTGTCTTTATAATCGCGTCAAAGAGCATATCCGCAGTCACCTCGTACGGAATAACCTCCATGTCCGGATCTGCAATCGCCGAGTTTAATATCTTTTCAAACTCGCCGCGCCGGGGAGTAATTCCGCGCTCGGCAAGAGTGGTTTCGATGCCGATGCTTTTAAGAAATGCCTGCAGGCGTTTAGCCTCGTCCGTTTTGCCGTCCAGTATCAGCTGTACTATTGATGCATAGCCTACGACATCGCCGTGCAGAAATTTTTCCTCAAAGCCGTCAAGGTTTGTAAGTCCGTAAAACAGAGCGTGTGCGGCGGCGCCGTTGAATTTTTCGTTTATCATCATTGATACCGTACCGGTGCTGATTAAAATGATGAGAATTACATTTTCAAGCGCGTCGGTGATTTTGCCGTTTTTGCAGTCATCAAGCGCCTCGGGGGCGTCGGCAAACAGCGGCGTATTGCACATGCGGCTTATTGAAAGCGCCGTTTCGTCCGAAAATGTCTTTGCGGCGCCGCGCGAGGAAAATTCAACCTCGTAGTATTTTGCGAGCGTATCGCCTATTCCCGCACGCAGGAATTTCAGCGGTGCATCGGCAATGATGTGCGTATTGATAAAACAATGATATGCCGGTTTTTTGTAGTGCCAAAATCCCTCAAAGACGTGATTTTCGGTGTATACTACCGACATCGCGGAGGAAGCGGCACAGGTCGAGGCGATGGTGGGGACGGTGACAACCGGACAATCCAGCAGAAATGCCGTACCCTTTGCGGTGTCGATAGCCTTTCCGCCGCCGACTCCGATAACGAAATCAACGCCGCTGTCTTTATAGTTATCACATAGCTCATGCATGCGCCGCGAGTAACATTCTTTACCGTAAATTACGGTATCGATAATATCAAACTGACCTTTGAGTGCCGGTTTCAGCTCGTCCAGCGACTTGGAAAGTGCCGTTTCGCCGCCGATTATAAGAACGCGTCTGCCGAGCGGTGCGCATATTCTGCCTATTGCGTCGAATGCGTCTGTTCCGATTGTGTAGCCGCAAAAAATGTTTTCTTTCATATCCTGTTCTCCGTTCTGCCTCAGATACAAGGAAAAAGCCTACACCCGGGTAAGCTTTTTCCGATTGTTTCAAATTTTATTTTTTGATAAGTGCGTCGGTCAGCTTGTACTTAGCTGCGATTTCTTCAACCTTTCCGTCAGCATACAGCTCGGAAATTGCTTTGTTAACGGCTTCTGTAACGTCGCTGCCCTTTCTGAATGCAATGCCGTATTCCTGGTCGCCGAAGTTGTTGTCCATGTTGCATACAAGGTCGGAGTAGTCTGTGCCTTCACCCGTCATAGCCAGTGCGCATACGCTGTCAACGAGCGCTGCGTCAGCTGTTCCGGATTTAACCTCCATAAGCGCTTTTGCCATTGAATCAACGCCGGTGTAGTTAGCGTTTTTGAAAAATTCCTTTGCCGATACAACTACGGTATCATCATCTTCAATTTCGCCTGTAATCTTGCCTTCGCCCGTTGAACCCTGCTCGGCTACAAGAGTTATTCCGTCAATGTTTGCCATTATATCTGCCGCTTTGTCCTTTTTCATAACGAGTGCCTGTGTGTTTTTGAGGTACGGCTCGGAAACGCTCATGTTCTGCTTTCTTTCCTCCGTGATGCACATGCCGTTCCAGATACAGTCGATGTTCTTGGAGCTTAGCTCAACTTCTTTTGAATCCCAGTTGATTTCCACAAAGTCCGGTTTAACTCCCAGCTTTTCGCAAACCGCGTCGCCCAGCTCTTTGTCGAAACCAATCAAATCTCCGTTGTCATCTTTGTAATCCATCGGCGCAAACAGTGTGATACCGATTGTCATTGTGCCCTTGTCCTTTATGTACGCAAGGTCTGATGCAGTATCGCTGTCTGCTGTTTTGTTTCCGCATGATGCCATGCCCATGCACATAATTCCCGCAAGTAAAACTGATAATAATTTCTTCATTTTTTTATTCTCCTTTTCGTGTTTGTTTAACTTATGAGCCTATTATAGCACAATACTTTAGCCTTGTAAAGTGATAAAGTGATAAAATATTAAAGTTTGTGCATATTTTATACAAAACGGCAAAAAAAAGATGACCTATTGGTCATCTTTTATAAAGAGAGGTGTAAAAAAAGAGTTATTTCTGTGTTTCATATGATAACATGCTGATTTTTTCATCAATATATTCCGATAAAACATCTTTCAGTCCCATCGGCGTTACGAGGTTATCACAAAGCGTCCGTACAAACGCTTCCGCCTCGCACCGATTAAAAAACAGGTCGCGTATAAGTTTGCATTCGCGGCGGCGTTTGCCGTTATCATAAATGTTTTCTCTGTCAATTTCCGCGCCGTATACCTTTAAATCACAATATTTTTCGCGTACATTGTCAATAAGTAAAAAGTATGTAAGCTTCATAGTGTATCCGGGATTGCCGGCAACGTCCGTGAAGGATTGACCGTAAAATTCCTTCTGCAAAATAATTCCTCCTTATGCTGTATCGGAAAGAACCTTTCCGTATCTACTATTATAATACACACTCATATGAAAATCCACATAAATCCTCCGCGCAAAATGACAATTTGCCGTACTGTTCGTCAATCGCGGTGTGTTTTTGGATGTTTTTTTGTAAAAAAAGGGGGAATGTGAGAATAAAAGGCAGTTACGTGTCATATGATTTTTTTGCGCATGTGTAAATTTTGCGGGACTTTGCGCAAAAAGGCATCGGAAGAAATATGCTTTCCGATATATGCGGAATGTTTCCGGCGGAAATAAGTATATTTGCGGCAGAAAAATTAAAAAAATGTATTGACAAATGTAGCTGAACATGCTATACTGACTGTAGTAGCTACAAGTGTAATTACACTTAACAAAATCTTATGACGCATAAGGGGGCATTTTATATGTCAAATTCAAAACACACAATTACCGATTCGGAATACAGTATTATGAAAATTTTGTGGAACTCGGAAAAGAAAATGACGGTGTCCGACGTTGTTGCGGCGCTTGACGGAAATGACTGGACGCCGTCTACCGTTTCTACGTTTTTGCAGAGATTATTAAAAAAGAAGGTTGTATCCTGCGAAAAAAAGGGAAACACAAATTTGTATTATCCGATTTTGAAACAAAATGATTATGATATGAGCGAAACCGAGAGCTTTTTATCAAAAATATATAAAGGCTCGGTTAAAAATCTTGTTGCGGCACTCTATGAGAATAAAAAGCTTTCCAAAGAGGATATGTCGGAGCTTAGAGATATGTTTGATTTGGAGTGATGATTTTGCAGGACATTTTAAAAACGGTGCTTATATTAAGTCTGTTCGGTTTTGGGATAACGGCGCTTTTGCTGCTTTTAAAGCCCCTCACCGCAAAGAAACTGCCGGCGAAGTGGCAATACTGCGCATGGGTTGTTGTGCTGATTTCCATGGTACTGCCGGCATACAGGCTGATACCCAAAAAAGAGGCGCAAAAAATATCAATGATGCCGCAAAATCAGACGGTCGGAATTCCTCCGCAGGAGGAAAACAATCCCGATACGGTTATGACTTATGATATACCGATTAAAAACAGAGAAGTAAATCTGTCGCCACAAATTCAAATACGGCTTTTTGACCTTATCGCATATATATGGGGCGCAGGTGTTTCCATATTTTTACTGACGGTGATTATAAGCTATTTTAGATTTTTGCGCCGTAAAAATAAAAATGCGGTTAAAATTTCCGATAACAGAATATTTTCGGAGGTGAAAAATGAACTTAAAATTAAAAGGCATATCAGGCTGAAAGCGTCACCGGATATAGGCTCGCCTATGCTTGCGGGGATCTTGTTCCCGACGGTATATCTTCCGTGCAGCGGTATTCCCGACGATAATATGCGTATGGTGCTTCTGCACGAGCTGACACATTATAAGCGAAAGGATTTGCTTGTGAAATGGTTTGCTGTTTTGGTAAACTCCGTTCACTGGTTTAATCCGCTTTGCTATCTTGCCTGCGCAAACCTGAGCGAGGCATGCGAGGTTTCGTGCGATATGACAGTGACGAAAAATATGTCCGAAGGTGAGCAAAAGCTGTATATGCAAACAATTTTGGATTTGGTTGAGGAAAGGAGCTGAAGATATGCTTGAAAATTTATACACAACAAAAATGAGCGCAAATAAAAAGACCTTGCAAAACCGATTTTCAAAAATCCGCGGAGGAAACGGACGGATTTCAAAAATGATGGCAACAGTTATGTCATGTACGGTTGCCGCGGCAATACTCGGAGGAGCTGTTGTCATGGCGGCGGTTGACGGATTTGAAAGCTACAATATACATGTGTATTACAACGATAAAACTTTAGAACTTTCAAACAAACCGTTCTTTTATGAGAACAGCATATATGTTCCGTTAAGGGAAATGCTGAACAGCGTCGGCCCGGAAAATAATAAAACCGAATGGAACTACGGCAGAATAACCGTTTATATCAGAAATGATTACTACAAAATGGGTATAGGAGATAATTCGATAACATTTGGGGTTATCGGAACGGGTGCAGAGGAAACGCAAATTGCTCTTGAATATAATTCACCTATGCTGATGAACGGAGTAACATATATACCGTTTGAATATCTTGACTATTTATTGAACAGATATGATAAAGCTTATGATTTAAGGTATACATTTTATGATATTGACAGTAATACGCCCTATTTGGATAATGCGGAGAAAATGAGGTATTACGACATTTGTTATCTGCAATACCAGGTTTACAACGGTCATTTTTCGTGGCGGTTAGACCCACAGCAAGTGATAAAAGCATTTTTTGCAAATCAGGGGACGGAAAACGGCGAGATAACAGCCCTTGCCGGAGATGGAGCAAAATGCAGTGCGACTTACGTTGTTGGTGAAAAAACATATTTTGTCGAGCTTTTCAAGCCTGTACAAACCGATGAATTGGGAATATGGGTTGTAAAATCATATGAGGAAAGGAGTTAAAACAATGCTTGAAAATTTATACACAACTAAAATGAGTGCAAATAAAAAGACCTTGCAGAACAGATTTACAAAAATCCGCGGAGGAAACGGACGGATTTCAAAAATCACGGCGGCGGTTGTGTCCTGTACGGTTGCCGCGGCAATACTCGGAGGAGTTGTTGTCATGGCGGCTGTGGGGAATGAGGAAAAGAACTTCTTTATAAACGGAAAGGGGTATGCAATCGAACCGGTTTTGATAGAAAACAAGCTTGCGACGCATACGGATAACTATTTTGTTCCGCTCAGAAAAACCTTTGAGGCACTCGGATACAAGGTAAGCTATGATGTTGACAAGTCGAAGTATCAAAGGCTGATGGACAGAAGGTACACATTCCCGGCTTATGATACGCCGGTACATATTGAATTTACCGATGATGAGGGAAATACATATGTCAATAGCGAAAATTCCTATGTGTGGCATAAGCCGCTTATCACAAATGATGCAGATAACTATATTTACGGTGCAACCGGGGGAATGAACATGCAGCTGCCGATTATAGAGATGACAAAGGACGGCAAAACGGAATACTGTCAGATAGGCAGCAGAGAATATTCCGCCGGCTATGCGGTTGCGCCCGTGCTGATAAACGGCACGGCATATATTCCTCTGCGCATCGTTGCGACCGTTGTCGGCGGCGATGATAACGTGCAGTGGAATGACGCAAAGCATGACACGTATTTTGAGGGTGCGCTGACCTTTGATGAGGAAACAAAAACCATAACGGTAAATACAAAGCAGCAGGGAAGCGGTGCGGAATAAATGCAATAGGGGCAATCCCTCATTTTGTGTAAACCTCAAAATTGGCTCCAAAATGATAATATAATCTAAGTAGTTTTTTGTGGGCTGAGAGCCGGATTTCGGCTTTCAGCCATTAGCTGTAATTTAGTATAAAATTGCCGGCATGTCAAGGGCGCCCTCGTAGGAGGGCGTGTATTTCACCCTTGATTTGTCGGTGATTTTATGC
>CAKSUM010000025.1 GCA_934501535.1 uncultured Clostridia bacterium | reverse complement strand
CGAAATGCAGTGCTTGGGAGAAAGGTTCTGCTTCTTCGTTATGCTTTTCGGAAACATTTTTCATATTTACACTGTACCTTCTTTTCTGTCCACCTGCCTCCCACAGCCCGTGCAGATTGCAGTAGGCAAACACTGCCTCAACCTCATCACCCTCACAGACGGCAAAAGTCACACACGGCTCGCCTTCCGAGCACAGTTCTTTACGCTGATTGCCATATTTTGTTTGCAGTGAAATCCACTCGATGTGGTGTTCTTCAGTCATCGGATGGAGCATTGAGCCAACCTCCACAGTTACAATTCCGTCTTTAACGGAATATGCCGGAATATGCTTTTCGGTGGATGCGTCAATTGCGCCGGGAATTACCTCTTGCATTTCCTTGTCGCAACAGATGACGGAAAATCCGCTGTCTTTGACAAACGCAATCATATTTCCGCAATGATCGCACTCATAAAACTGTTGTTTCATAATAATACGCCTCCTTTTACAATAGTTCGAAATTACCGGTTTCATACTTGCAGACAGGTCATATATGGCCATACAGCAGCACATCGTCAGTATATACGCCTTCTTTTTATTAGGAACTATTCCTAATAAAACTATATAGTAAAATTTTTCTTTTGTCAAGTCAAACTCCGAAAGTCTTCAACTCTTTCCTGTAATTTCGTTGTTATGCACAATGAGGAGCTTTGTTTATTATTTAGATTTTCGTGCGTATTTATCGCACAGATCATTAATGCGGTCTATAAATTTAGCCCATTCCTTATTGGGCAGTTCCCGACTGAGCTATGCAACCGTTTTAAGCCTTTGACACGCAGCCATAAGTCTGTCAAAGACAAGATTTTCCCTTCACCTGCCTCCGATAAAGCATCTGCAAGTGCCTTGTCAGCCTCTTTTTCAATTTGCCTTCTTTTCCCGTCAATTTTTCCGAAATCAATTCTGTATGACCAAGTTGTACCTCTTTTTCTAACGCTTCCTTGCATAAGATTTTTCTCCTTAAACTTGTATTATCTAATCTTATTATAACTTTTAAGTTGCAAAAACCTTACCAAGTAAACAAGTGTTTTTTTGCAATTTATAAACCGCTCTAAACCGCATAAATACAAAGGTTTTGAGCCTTTTTGTGGGCAGTGGGCAAGCATTTTTCTCAAAATTCTTCATTTGCCCACCATTTGCCCACAAGGAGTAAAAATACACATAAATACAAAAAACACGATTAGTTAAAATCAGCTAATCGTGTTTCGTGTTCTGACCTTAGAAACGCAGTATTCAAGCGGCTTTCAAGGTGTATTTAATCGTATCTGTTTGTATCTGCGATTAACCAAAATATCTCTTTAAAAGTCCCTCAAATGCTTTTCCGTGTCTTGCCTCATCCTTTGCCATTTCGTGAACGGTATCATGGATTGCGTCATAACCGAGTTCTTTTGCCTTTTTAGCAAGCTCCAGTTTTCCTGCTGTTGCGCCGCATTCTGCTTCTGCACGCATCGTCAGATTTGTTTTTGTGCACGGAACCACAACTTCGCCCAAAAGTTCGGCAAATTTTGCTGCATGCTCTGCCTCTTCAAGCGCTGCTCTCATATAGAACTCGCCTACCTCGGGATAACCCTCGCGGATAGCCTGTCTGCTCATCGCAATATACATACCGACCTCACAGCACTCGCCCTCGAAATTTGCCTTGAGACCCTCATATACCTCCGGGTCAACCTTATCCTTTGCTCCTACGCCGATTACATGCTCGCATACAAAATTCAGCGCGTTATCCTCCATAACAGTAAATCTTGAACCGTCTATTCCGCACTGAGGACATTTTTCAGGTGCCGTTTCTCCCTCGTGAACGTAACCGCATACCGGACATACAAATTTTTTCATAATACATTTCTCCTTTTTCTGTTGGTTTTATTATTGTCGGGCTTGTGCCCGTTACAATACAGTGTTAATTTTTGCCCGAACATTCTCCGCAAAGTCCGGTGAATACAACCGACATATCCTCGATTGTCATGTCATTGACTTTTTTCGGTACAGCGCCGAAATTCAGCTCATGCGTGCGAATATCCGATATTTTTCGGCAGCAGCGGCATAAAAAATGATAATGCTCGCTTATATCGGCATCATAATGGTCAATGCCGTCGCCGACATCGATTTTAATAATGTCGCCGTGTTCAAGCAGAATTTTCAGGTTTCGATAAACCGTTGCAATTCCGGCGTCCGGATACTGCGCAGAAAGTTTTTCGTAAACCCATTCAGCCGTCGGGTGCGATGTTGTGTGCTTTAAAATGTTCAGTATAGCATCGCGTTTTTCTGAATTTCTTGTTTTCATATTCGGTCTCCTTGTTGATAATGATTATCATTATCAATTACTATTATAGCACAATTTTCTGATTTGTCAAGAGTTTTTTGAAAAAAAATTTATTTTTGTGCATGAGGTGAGGAGCATAATGCCCGAAGCGAGCAAAACGGCAAAAATAATTGTCACTGCCTGATATGCGGAGCCGGCAAGAACAGCCGCGCTCTTCTGTGGTATTTCGCGGAAAACGGCTTCCGTTACGGGGAAGAAATACAGCGCTGTCAATGTATACACCGCAGAAAGAACGCCGTGCAGAATTTTTCCGAACACATACGGTTTCAGGCTCAGACCGTGTCCGGCGCACACAGCAATTACCTGAAGATGCACACATAAACCGGCAAAGCCGACGGTGAATGCGGACATCGTAAGGCGTACATAAAGCGGAATGTTCAGCTCGCTGATATTTTTTGTACCGCTTGTCAGTTCGGCTGCCGCGCAAATTACAGCCCGAAGGATGCCGCTGATGGGAAGTATGCTTGTAATAAGTCCGGACAGGGTGCTGAAAAAAATAACAGCACAGCAGACGGTAATCATATTGTCGGCAGATGATGACAAAACGGACGGGAATATATCGGAAAAGCTTTTTAAACTTTGCTTTGACGCTGCCGGAGGGGCGATGTCGTTTCTGCCGTAAAAGCGGAAAATAACGCCTACGCTCACGGCGGCGGCAAGGTGGGCAATGTAAAGCACAAGTCCGGCGCGGACGCTTGAATACATTGCCGAGCCGACTGCGCCGAGGATAAACAGGGGGCCGGAATTATTGCAGAATGCCAGCAGGCGTTCGGTTTCGGAACGGGAAAGACTGCCGTTTTCGTAAAGCTCGCATGCCGTCACGGCGCCGAGGGGATAGCCGCTGAGTATCCCAAGTACAAATGCAGCCGCGCCGTTTTCGTTTATGTTAAAAAGCGGCCGCATTATCGGACGGGCAATTACAGATGTCCGTTCGGCAAGCCCCGAACGTATCAGAAGCCCCGAACACACGAAAAACGGAAATAATGACGGGATTATTATTTCGCCGCACATTCTTGATGCGCTTTTCGCGCATTCTACCGATACTTTCGGAAATATTATCATGAGTATCACAGAAATTATCACCATACAATAAGGTAAGTATTTTTTCATAATGTCGCCTCCTACACAATGCATATGCATTAATATCGAAATTATAGCATATAAATTCATTGACGCAAAAAATATGCGGCGCATTATTTTATAAAAACATCTGCAAAACGGCATGCATTTGTGCAGACATCAAAACGGGGGAGATATTATTGAATATTTTTGAAACAGTGTCCGACTCGCTCGGGTTTCCTGCGGAAATTGCAAGAGGTGCGCTGCATGCGGAAATTATTGACTCAAATCAGCTTTATATAGAAAACTACACGGCGCTTTTGGAGTATAAGCACGACAATATTAAGCTTAAATACAACAAGGGTGTAATGGAGCTTTTGGGCGCTGATTTTGAAATTAAAGCCGTGTCGGACGGAAATATTGTCATATTCGGCAAAATAAATGCCGTCCGCTTTATATAAATCGGAGGTTTTTCAAATTGTTTTTAATAAAAATCTTCCATTTTGCAAAAGGATATGTTATACTGTCAGTATCGGGTAATAATAAAGATGAATTTATCGGTGCACTCGCGTCGGAGGGTGCGCATTTGCGCGGCGTCACGTATTGCGGCGACAGCATACGCGCGGAACTGCCGCTGGACGAATTTTATCTGATCAGGCAAATCGGTGTGCGCACCGATTTGCATATATGCGAAAAACACGGAATTGTATTCGTCATGGACAGACTGAAACGGCGTAAAGGTTTTTTAATCGGAATGTGTGCATTTTTGCTTGCATTTATAATAGGTTCGCAGTTTGTATGGACGATTACTTATGAGGGTGTTTCGGAGCAGAACATGGCGCAGGTTTCGGAGGCAGTGCGGCTTGCCGGACTCCGTGAAGGAGTATGGAAACACAGCCTGCGTGCGCCGCTTGAAATGAAAAATATCATTCTCGGCAATACCGACGGAATATGCTGGGCGTGGGTTTATATTAAGGGGACGAAGGCAGTTGTCCGCGTGCATGAGGATATACTGCCGCCGGAAATTTTTGATCCCGATACTCCGTGCGATATTATTGCCATGCGCAGCGGAATAATAAAAAGAGTGATAACCGAGCGCGGCCGCTGCCTTGCCGCAGAAAATATGTCGGTGGCGCCGGGCGATGTAATTATCTCGGGGACGTATGAGTTTGAGGATAAACCCGGGTATCAGGTACATTCGCGCGGAACGGTGGAGGCTGTCTGCGAGCACAGCCGCACCGGCGTTTATAAACAGGTTTATTGCAGCAAAAAATATACCGGACGGGTACGTAGGTTTGCGTCCGCCGGGATTTTCGGGTGGAAAATCCCGCTGTCCTTCGGCAGACCGGGCTTTGAAAACTATGACTCGGAAGTGAAATATTACGGCATAGATTTAATAGGCATCGGACTGAAAACAACGGTGTGCCGCGAGTACACGGTCACAAAGGAGCCGATTTCGTATGATGCTGCGGTTGAGCTTGCCAAAAACGAGCTGGAGCGTGAAATATCAAAAGAGCTTCTTCAGCCGGCGCAGCTTACGGAAAAACATGCAGATGTGCAGAAAATAGATGAAGAAACCGTTTCGGTCACGGTTACAATGACGTTTGTTGAACAAATCGGAACGGAAAAGAAGATTGACGAGGTGGAATTTATTGAACCAAAGACAGATAACACTGCCGCCGGAGATTGACCTTGCGGCACTTTTCGGGAGCTTTGACGCAAATCTGAAGCTTTTGGAAAAAAGCCTTGCAGTAACAATTGCGGCAAGGGAGAATGTGATTAAAATTTCGGGAGAAGATGACTGCATCGACAAAGCCGCTGAGGTTTTGGAAATACTTTTGCAGGTAACAGAACGCGGCGAAACGGTTGACGAACAGAAAATTCTCTACGCGGTAACAATGGTACAGGAAAACGGCGGAGCGGACTTAAAGCTGCTCGGCGATGACTGCATTGCCGTAAATCATAAGGGCGCGCCGATTAAGACGAAAACGCTCGGACAAAAGAAATATATCGAGGCGATCGACAATAACACGATAGTATTCGGAATAGGACCTGCCGGAACGGGAAAGACGTATCTTGCCGTGGCAAAAGCGGTTACGGCGCTCAGGAGCAAAGAGGTCAGCCGCATCATTCTGACGCGTCCGGCGGTAGAGGCAGGCGAAAAGCTGGGATTTTTGCCGGGCGATCTTCAGAATAAGGTAGACCCGTATCTGCGGCCGCTTTATGACGGAATGTATGAAATGCTCGGAGGAGAGGGCTTTGCGCGCTATCAGGAGCGCGGCATGATTGAAGTTGCGCCGCTTGCGTACATGCGCGGACGGACGCTTGATAATGCATTTATAATTCTTGATGAGGCGCAGAACACAACTCCGGAACAGATGAAAATGTTTTTGACGCGAATAGGGTTCGGTTCACGGGCGATTGTTACGGGCGACATCACGCAGATTGACTTGCCGAACGGAAAGAAATCCGGTCTGAAGGTGGCGCAGAAGGTTCTTAAAAACATTGAAGGCATTGAGTTTTCGATTCTTACTGAAAAAGACGTTGTGCGGCACCCGCTTGTGCAGAAGATAATTAAAGCGTATGAAAAATATGATACCGAACAGGAGAAAAAACGGAAAAATGACAGAGATAATAATAGAGAACGAGCAAGAGAAGCAAGAGGTAACCGCAGAAATTGAGGAAACCGTACGCCGCGTCATATTAAAAACGCTTGAATTTGAAGAATGTGATTTTGACGCGGAGGTCAGCGTAACAATTGTTGATAATGAAACTATCCGCGAAATTAACAGACAGCAGAGGGACATAGACAAAGCAACCGATGTGCTGTCGTTTCCCATGCTGTACTTTGACGAAAACGGCGATATAATCGACAGTGACTATGATACCGACGGCGGCTTGCTGCTCCTGGGCGATATAGTCATTTCCGCGGAACGCGCGATGGAACAGGCAAAGGAATTCGGTCACAGTTTTAGGCGTGAGATGGCGTTTCTTACGGTTCATTCCATGCTGCACCTTCTCGGCTATGACCACGTAGATGACCCGGAGGGTGAACGCATTATGTTCGCAAAGCAGGAGGAAATCTTAAATCTGCTCGGTATAAGCCGCGGCGCGGATAATTAAGAGCGCGTGCCGGAGCGGCGGAAAGACCGTAAATTGTGAATGTGCAAAAGCCGCATATGCGGCATAAAACGGAGGTAATGTCATGAGCTTTTATCATGCGCTTGACGGAATATGGAGCGCCGTGCGCGCAGAGGCACATCTGCGTTTTCATATTGCCGTTGCAAATCTCATAATTGTATTTGCGTGTTTTTTCGGAATAACGCGCGCGGAGTGGGCAATTTTGATTTTGAATATTGCAGCGGTAATTTCGGCGGAGCTTATGAATACCGCGGTTGAGCGCGCGGTTGACACGGCGACGCGTGAGCGTGTACCGACGGCAAAGCTGGCAAAGGACGCAGCTGCCGGTGCCGTTTTAGTTCTTGCAGCCGCGTCTGTTGCGGTGGGTGTATGCCTGTTCGGCAACACGGAAAAAATAATAATGACGCTGGCGTATATATTTACCGAGCCGAGGGTTTTAATCCCGTGCTTGATTTTGGGGGCGGCAGATATTTTGTTCGTCGCTTGTTTTAAAGAAAAATAAGGAGTTAATATTTACGATAATGAAAAATAAATTCAAATCCGGGTTTGCCGCTATAATCGGCATGCCAAACGTAGGGAAATCGACCCTTTTAAATATGATTGCGGGGCAGAAGATAGCAATAATTTCGGACAAACCGCAGACAACCCGAGGAAAAATCCTCGCAATACACACAACAGAAGATTATCAAATTGTATTCACCGATACACCGGGCATACACAAGCCACACAATAAATTGGGCGAGGCGATGGTTAAGGCTGCAAATGAGTCCATGCAGGATACGGATATACTGATTTTTGTTGTTGACGCGACGAAAAAGATGTCGCAGACAGAACGGGAAATTGCAAAAAATATCGGTAAAACGGGCTTGCCGTGCATACTTGTGATAAATAAAGTAGACTTGGTGCGCAAGGACGCATTGCTGCCGGTTATAGCCGACTATTCAAATCTGCATGAATTTGCGTCAATTGTGCCGGTAAGCGCAAAGACGGGAGACGGGGCGGAAATTTTGCTTGCGGATATTGAGGAATTGCTTGACGAGGGCCCGAAATTTTATGATGATGACATGGTCACCGACCAGCCGGAAAAGCAGATTGCAGCTGAAATTATCCGCGAGAAAATGCTTTGGCTGTTGGAGAAAGAGGTGCCGCACGGTATCGCGATAGAGATAGAAAAAATGCATGAAAAAGAAAACGTAACCGATATTTATGCCGTGATTTACTGCGAAAAAGCGAGCCATAAAGGCATAATTATAGGAAAAAACGGTGAGATGCTGAAAAAAATCGGGCGTCTTGCGCGTATCGATATTGAAGAAATGCTGCAGAAAAAGGTTTATCTGGAGCTTTGGGTGCGCGTAAAGGACGACTGGCGCAACTCGGAAAGAATGCTTAAAAATTTCGGTTTTGAACAGTAGTAAAAAGTGGCAGTATAAACTTGCGCCGATTTACTTACCCTAAATATATAAAGGGGGTAATTAATATGGAAATCAAAGATTTGTCATGGACGGCGTTTAAGAATACCGGAGATATAAACGCGTATCTTTTATATAGGGAAATTGAGGATAAGGATAAATGGAATCAGTCAAAACAAGAGCAATCGTTGCAAGACGGTCGGATTACGGAGAAGCAAACGCAATACTGACGCTGATAACCGATAAATTGGGAGTTGTTTCGGCGTGCGCCTACGGTGTGCAGAGCAAAAAAAGCCGCATGAAAGCAGGCGCACAGGTGCTTTGCTGTTCCGATTTTGTGCTGAGCAGAAAAAAAGGCGATATTTACCGCATCGAATCCATGGAAATTGCTGACGGATTTCTGCCGGTGTGCGAGGATTTGCAGTTGCTGGCGCTGGGGAATTACTTCTGCGAGCTTGTATGCGATATTGCGCCCGATGACCGCAGTGCGCTGAAGCTTTTGCTGAACACTCTTTATATGCTTGCTTATAAAGGGCTTGACGCAATCACCGCAAAGGCGGTTTTTGAGCTTAAGCTTATGCAGTATGCCGGTTACATGCCGATAACGGACAGGTGTATAATGTGCGGAAAAAAAGAGGCGGCAGCGTTTGATTTTTCGGGGGGGATTGTGTGCGAAGACTGCAAAAAGCCTGATATGATGCGGCTTTTGGGGGATACGTACAGTGCTCTTTGCTACATTTTATCTGCGGCGGAAAATAAGCTTTTTGCATTTACAGTTTCGGACGAAATTAAAAAAAATCTGTCGCTTTTGGCAGAATCGTATTTGCTGCATAAAAGCGAGCGCGGATATAAGTCGCTTGATTATCTGAAAAAAATAATGTGAGGTGTACATATGGAAAGACGGGACAAACATAATTATTATCTTGATATTGCACAGACGGTTGCGGAGCGCGGAACATGTCTGCGCAGGAATTACGGTGCAATTATAGTAAAAAATGACGAAATTATCTCGACGGGCTATGTAGGTGCGCCGCGCGGACGGAAAAACTGCAGCGATATAGGCGTATGTATTAGACAGGAGATGAATATTCCGCGCGGTGAAAGATATGAAATGTGCCGGAGCGTGCATGCGGAGGCAAATGCAATAATTTCCGCGCCGCGGCATGAAATGATAGATTCGACACTGTATCTTGTCGGACTGGAAATGGAGAATGGCGGAATAGTCCCCGACAGCAGCTGCTGTTCGATGTGTAAACGCATGGTCATAAATGCCGGGATCAAACAGGTTGTTATCCGCGACAATGAACACGATTTCCGTATAATTGACGTGAACAGTTGGGTGGAAAATGACGAAAGTCTGTCGGGTGCGCGCGGCTATTGAAGAAAAAAATCAAAAAAATATTAAAAAGTACTTGCTTTTTTTCATTAGATGTGATAGAATATTTAAGTGTTATGTATTAAAATATTCGGAGGTGAAAAATATGCCTAATATTAAATCGGCAAAAAAGCGCGTATTGGTTACAGAAAAAAAGACTTTGATTAACCAAATGCATAAAACAGCTCTTAAAACTGCTGTTAAGAAGTTTGAAACTGCTGTTGAAAATAAGAATGTTGATGAGGCTAAGGTTTTGTTCAACGATGCTGTTAAAAAGCTTGACATGAGCGTTAAGCAGGGTATCCTGCACAAGAACAACGCTGCAAGAAAGAAATCACAGCTTGCATTAAAGCTTGCTAAAATTGACGCGTAAGAGCAAAGGCCGCTTTTATTAAGCGGCTTTTTGTGTACAATCAATTAAGTTTACATACTGTTAACATAGTATGGTTTAAATCGGTTAAAAGCCGGTAAGAAAGGAGTATAAACATATGAAAAGAATTGTTACAATCCAGGATATATCCTGCTTCGGAAAGTGCTCGCTGACGGTTGCGCTGCCGATAATTTCGGCGATGGGAGTTGAGGCGGCAATTCTGCCCACTGCCGTACTGTCCACGCACACCGGCGGATTTAAAAACTTTACGTTCCGCGATTTGTCCGAGGATATTCCGAAAATTTTCAAGCATTGGGAAAGTGAAGGAATTGATTTTGACGCGATTTATACCGGTTATCTCGGCTCATTCGAACAGATTGACCAAATGAAGGAATTTATTTGCGCAAGACCTGAGAAAACTCTGGCATTTGTAGACCCGGCGATGGCTGATAACGGTGTACTGTACCCGGGATTTACGCCTGAATTTGCGCGCCATATGGCAACGCTTTGCGCCAAAGCAGACATTATCGTGCCGAATATAACGGAGGCGTCATTCATGCTCGGCGAGGAGTATATAGAAAGCGGATATGACAAGACATATATTGAGAACATGCTGAAAAAACTTGCTGCACTCGGGCCGAAATATGCAGTTCTGACGGGAGTCGGGTTTGAACCGGACAAGCTGGGCGTAGCTATGTATGACAGCGTTAATGATAAATTCTTCTATTATTTTAATGAGAGGATAGACGATAAATTCCACGGTACGGGTGACATTTTTGCATCTGCATGCGTGGGCGCGCTGATGCGCGGAAAGAGCCTTGAAAGAGCGCTTCAGATTGCTGCTGATTACACGGTGGAAAGTATTAAGATTACTATGCCCGACCGTGAAAAGCATTGGTACGGCGTTGAGTTTGAAAAAGCGGTACCGAAGCTGCTCGAGCTTTTGAATGATTAAAAGGGGAGCGGTAAAGTGATGAAATTGCTTTGCCGCAGCTGATATTTTTGTCAAAATAAAAATCACCTGCTGTTAAATGCATTGCGAAGGCTTTGCAATTGGCAGCAGGTGTTCTTTTATCAGAAGTTTTTATGGGTTGTTACCTTAAATCTATTGAGTAAATCCCGACCGTGTCCTGTCCGTTTGTTTCGGTGAGTGTAAATCTTACGGCAGTGGTTTCCGCGTCGGTTTTCTGCTTAACAAGCCGCATGTGATTGTCCTTTATTTCCGCAGCCGGAGTCCATTTTTCGTCTTTAGTGAGAACTTCTGTTTTTAAGTTCTTCACAAGCGTTGCCGGAACATTTTGCGGCGGATTGTCAAGCGGCACATGACACAGCATCGAGTGTTCGTGAACTCCCGGTATTCCGTCGGGACATGTGGTGCGGCGGTTTAAATCACTGTCGAAAACAAAGCGGATTTCATGTATTTTCTCCGGCTTATCAAAGGTAAAAGTGATTGTGTCGCCGGGTTTGCCGACCCAGCAGTTATCGGTATCCCCGATTTTACGTTCGTTACCGTTTCGCAAAAGCTCGGCATTTGCGCCTGTTGATGTGATTTTTGCATTACTCGTTATATCCGAAACCTTATGCTCGTTAAACGGCAGATAGCAGTCATCATCCATAAGCGTTTGTTTGAGCAAATCGATGTATTTTTCATACACACCGCGCGGCGTGGTCTTGTGCTGTGAAGCAATTGCAGCCGCGGTTCCGAGTGCCTGACCGAGCGTTGCGCATGTTGCCATAACGCGCGTAGAACTGAGCGCCATGTGCGTCACGCTGATATTTCTTCCTGCAAAAAACAGGTTGGATATGTTTTTGGAGTATATGCATCTGTACGGTATTCCGAACGGTGACGGCGCGTCATGAAAGATTGTCGGCGGTTCCTCGGAATAAAATCCGCCGGGGTTATGATCGTCCATCGACCAGCCGCCGTATGCGATAAGGTCATCGAATTTTCCCTCGGCGCGGACGTCATTCTGCGTCATTACGTAGTCGCCGACATATCGGCGGCTTTCACGCTTTCCGGGCAAAAATCCCAGAAAGTCAAGGTCATAATTTTCCGCATCCTTTATTCCGCTGTCATTTTTTAAGTAGTCCCACATTCCGAGTGCGATTTTGAGCAGCTCATCGCGCAATTCCTCTGTATCGTGAATGGAATCGTTTTCGCCGCCCAGCTCAAGCGCCCAATAGTTGTCCAAAGGCTCCACTGTCGGAAATTTGTTGATTTTTTCGAGCTGTTCTTTCGTGAATTTATGTGCCCACGGTGACGGGATAAAGCCGCGCTTCTGCGGCATTTCACGTCCCTGCATAAGGCAGGATAATCCCATGGTTTTGCGGTCTGCGGTTTCGGGAGCAAGGCTTTCGTCAAATTCGCCGCAAGCCTCGCGTCCTACGCGAAATTCCGCGCCGGTGAGCGGCGCTAAAATGCTGTCGCCCGAGCAGTCGGCAAAATAGTCCGCCGTTACGGTATGCCACAACTGCGTTGTTGTCTGCCAGCCAGAAATGCTTACAATTTTATCACCGTCCATTTCGGCATCGTTGCATGAACAATTTAAAATAGGAGTAATGTTTGGCTCGGATTTGATTTTCTCAAACAGAACCGTATCCCAAATCGGCCATGTGCGGTATGGATTTCTGTAAATATTTTCAAGAATTATTTCCTCGATTATTCCTGTTTCGCGGTTGTTTTCGCCGTGCGCGCCGCAAATCCACATACGGATTTCACTTGACGCATTGCCGCCGAACATCGGGCGGTCATGCATAAGAACAACTTTCAAATCGTGGCGTGCTGCGGCAATTGCAGCACACATACCGGACATTCCGCCGCCGACTATGCATAAATCTACATTGTGAGTTACTTTTTTCAGATTTTTATTCATGACTGTAAACTCCGTTTCAATCATTTTTAATTAAAATGTCATATAACTCTGCGTGAAATGGTAATTGTCCGTGTTTCGTCATCCCAGTTTACGTCCATTCCGAGAGCTTCGGATATTGCGCGCAGCGGAACCATGGTTCTGCCGTCGGTAATCTGCGGCGGAACGTCAAGCTCAATTGTTTTAACCTTGCCGGAAAGCACATTGGTTACGGTGATTTCCGGGTTGCCGATAACCATTGCGACAATATCCGCATTGCGCGTTGCAAGGATAAGCTGAGATGCGCCGAACCATTCTACCCGGGCGTCGAGTGCTTCAAAAATTCTCCGCATGGGAACCATAGTTCTGCCGTCGGTAATCTGCGGCGGAACATCAAATTCAACAGCTCCGTTTTCGGTAATAACATTTACGTCTGCATATGCAGGCGGCAGCGTGAGAAACAGTGCGGCAATAACAGCAGATATTGACCGTTTCATAAAATTCTCCTTTATTTACCCGGGTATTTTTACTGTTCTTTATCTTTAAGAATATCTCTGATTTCGGTGAGCAGCGCCGCTTCGTCCGACAGCTTGGGTTCTGGTGCCGGCTCCGGCTCTTCGTGCTTTGAAAAGGTATCTTTAAACCTGTTCACAAATTTTACCATTATAAATACTGCAATTGCAATCAGCAGAAAATCTATAATTGACTGAAGAAATTCGCCGTAGGTTATAGATAGGTTGTCATTAATTTTTACCGACAGAGATGCAACATTCACACGTCCGGTTATAAGGCTGATTATCGGTGTGATTATATTGGAAACGAGCGAGCTTACAATTTTGGTGAAAGCCGTACCCATAACAACACCGACAGCCATGTCCATAACATTGCCGCGTGATATGAATTTTTTAAATTCGTCAAGAATTTTCATATAAGTATCTCCTTAAAACGCGAGTTTTTCTTCAAGGAATGATGCCAAATCGCTGATTTTAATTCGCTGCTGCTCCATGGTATCTCTGTCGCGGACGGTAACTGCGCCGTCATTTTCCGAGTCGAAGTCATAGGTAATGCAGAACGGAGTACCTATTTCGTCCTGGCGTCTGTAGCGCTTGCCGATTGAGCCTGCGTCATCATATTCCATGTTGAACTTTTGTGAAAGGTCAGCGAAAACTTTTTCCGCGCCCTCATTCAGCTTTTTGGACAAGGGAAGAACCGCTGCCTTAACCGGTGCAAGAGCGGGGTGCAGGTGCAGAACAACACGTGTGTCGCCGCCGTCCAACTGTTCTTCGTCATAGGCTTCAACCAAAAATGCAAGCGTTACGCGGTCTGCGCCGAGCGACGGCTCGATACAGAACGGAACATATCTTTCATTTGTAATCTGGTCGATGTATTCCATGCTTTCGCCCGAGTGGTTCTGATGTTGCATGAGGTCATAGTCGGTTCTGTCGGCAATGCCCCAAAGCTCGCCCCAGCCGAACGGGAATACAAATTCGATGTCCGACGTTGCTTTTGAGTAGAATGCAAGCTCTTCGGGGGAGTGGTCGCGGAAACGCAGGTTTTCTTCGCGTATACCGAGCGTTTTCAGCCAGTTCATGCAGTAATCCTTCCAGTAATAGAACCATTCAAGATCCTCGCCGGGTTTGCAGAAAAATTCAAGCTCCATCTGTTCGAATTCGCGCGTTCTGAATGTGAAGTTGCCCGGAGTAATTTCGTTTCTGAATGATTTTCCGACCTGTCCTATGCCGAACGGTACTTTTTTTCTGGACGTGCGCTGAACATTTTTGAAGTTGACAAAAATGCCCTGTGCGGTTTCGGGGCGAAGGTATACCGTTGCCGATGAATCTTCGGTAACGCCCTGGAATGTTTTGAACATAAGGTTAAATTGTCTTATGTCGGTAAAATTCTGCTTGCCGCATTCGGGGCAAACGATGTTATGTTCCTTAATGTAGTCAACCATTTTTTCGTTGCTCCAGCCGTCAACGGTAACGTCCTCGCCGTGTTCATGGGCGAAGTCCTCGATAAGCTTGTCGGCTCTGTGACGCGCATGACATTCCTTACAGTCCATAAGCGGGTCGGAAAAACCGCCGATGTGTCCCGAAGCAACCCACGTTTCGGGGTTCATGAGGATTGCGCAGTCAACGCCTACGTTATATTTTGATTCCTGAATAAATTTTTTCCACCAGGCTTTTTTAATGTTGTTTTTAAATTCAACGCCGAGCGGACCGTAATCCCAGGTATTGGCAAGACCGCCGTATATTTCGCTGCCCGGGTAGATAAAGCCTCTGCCCTTACAGAGAGCGACTATTTTGTCCATTGTTTTTTCTGCATTGTTCATAAAATTACACCCTTTTCTATAATTATGTATACATATTACAGTTTACAGAAAAAATGCGTTTTTGTCAATAGAAAACGGCAAATTTCCGCGGAAAACATTACATTTATTTCTCTGTGACGATATAAGATTATTTATGCTTGCAAAAACAAGATTAAAGCTTTTTTTCGGAAAAATTTTCTAAAATAAGTATATTATGTTAACGTGAATAAGTTGATAAAGTTATCCACTTATCCACATTTTGCATGTGAATAGGCAGAAAAAAGGCTGTTTTGTGACAAAATTATTGCGGGAAAATGTGGATAACCGCGCGGATAAAGTGGATTGTAACACGGCTGTAATGCGTTTGTAAACAGATTTATGTAAACCTGAAATAATTTGACAATATTTAAAAGAAGTATTATAATGGTATAGAAATTATAAAACGGCGGTGCGGTATGAAATACAAAATTTTAGAAATGCTTAATACAGACGAATATGTTTCCGGCGGTGAAATATCAAAAAAGCTCGGAATTTCACGCAATGCCGTGTGGAAGCATATAAACGCGCTCAGGAAACTGGGTTATGAAATCAGTTCGGTGCCGAGCAGGGGCTATCGGCTGGAAAAGCAGCAGGATATAATCAATCCGGAGGTGTTAAAAGCGCATGTTCCGGGAAAGGTGTATTATTACGAAAGCGCGGATTCCACCAATGCCGTCTGCAAACGGACTGAAAATGTGCCGGACGGAAGTCTTTTTGTGAGCGATACGCAGACGGAGGGCAGGGGACGGCTGGGCAGAAAATGGACGTCGCCCAAAGGCTGCGCGGTATATATGAGCCTGTATCTCGAACCCGATATTCCGGTCGAAAAGGTATCGCAGCTGACGCTGATTGCCGGAATGGCGGTATGCCGCGCAATTCGTTCGTCAAGGATAAAATGGCCCAACGATGTGCTTTTGAACAATAAAAAAATATGCGGAATACTAACCGAAATGACGGCGGAAGCAGACAGGATAAATCATGTGATAATCGGCATAGGCATTAACGTGAACAATGAGCTGTTTACGGTTGAACTGATTGAAAAGGCAACCTCGCTTTACCGCGAAACCGGCACAAGGTACCGCCGTGACAAGCTGATATGTGATATTATTGACGAATTTAAGGAGCTTTACGTGATTTATCTGAAGGACGGCTTTTCGGCGCTTAAACGCGAGTACAGCCTCAAATGCGTCACGCTGAACAGGCAGGTTATTATAGTAAGGAACGGTGCGGAGTTTGAGGCGCGTGCGGTGGATATAGACGCAAACGGCGGTCTTGTGATTGAACATGACGGCGTTCGTGAAACGGTAACCTCGGGAGAGGTGTCCGTGCGCGGCTTTTTGGGATATAATTAGCGGAATGTATTGCAAATATCGACATTATTTGATATAATATAGCAGAAAGCGGTACGGAACGGATATTTGCGGCTTTATCACCGAAATGTGGTTCTGCATGTATGTCGCTGTCCGGGAAAAATCGTGCCGCTGTATGAATTTACGAAAAAAATTTTAATGATAGATTAAAAGTTATCACTAAAATAATAGGAGGAATAGGATTGCTCTTTACGGAATATGAGCTTTGGCCGCCGGAGGGAATGGATATGTACGGGATTTCGGAGGTTCCGGAGTATGTATACAATGCGGCTTGCAGCAACGGCAGCCGATATATGAACAATGACTGGGGCGTGCTGACGGCGGCAATGTATATTGATGCGCGGCATGAAAAATATGACGAGGTATACCGTGCGCGGCGCAAGGCGCTTGCGTCGCTTGCTCTGGCGGAATACCTGGAGCGCAAGGGACGGTATATTGAAGATATAATCAACGGAATTTGGTGCATTTGCGAAGAAAGCACATGGGAGCTGCCGGACGGAACCGGACGTTTGCGTGAGCCGGGGGCCGTCAAGGCGGATGTAAATGCGGCGGGAACGGCGGCTCTGCTTGCACAGACAGTGCACCTGTTTAAAAAGGAGCTGCCGCTTGCGGTAAAAAAGCGTGCGGCGCATGAGATACACATTCGCGCAGCGAAACCGTTCGCGGAAACAAAACAGAACGTACACCCGGAGCTTTGCGCGCAAAATCTCATTGCATGTTTGTTTTCCGAGGAAGATGAAACCTTCAGACGCAGTATTGTTGATAAAGTGCTTGAACTGCTTGACGGATATTTTGACGAGTATGCCAAAGGTCGGGTAAAAGCGAGGAATGAGCAGAGTCTTTACAGCCGCACGGCGTTTATATTTGATATTCTGGAAATGCTCTATAATGCAACCGACAGGAAATTTGAGGTTTTCAGCGAGGAAAAAGCAAAGCTCTGCGCGGATTTTATTTATAAGGTTCATTTGGGCAGCGACGGATTTTCGGAAAAGGCTACCGACGCCGACGGCGCGCGCATATATATGTTCGGCAAGCGTATGGATCATAAGCAGCTCATGGATTTCGGCGCGAGTGAGTTTATTGCAATAAACGATAAAACCCTGCCGGACAGCTTTAATCTGTTTCATAAGCTGTATTCGGTAAAATTTGCGTCGGAAATTATGCGCTACGGCGATAATTTTGACGGCGAGGAGTGCGGTTATGTTGACGCGATGGATATATTCGTCAAGAAAACGAAAGACTTTTCGGCAGCAGTTAAAGGCGGAGCTAATGCCGCCGGCAATTTCATGATATATCTTGACAGTGACCCGTATGTTGTCGATTTGGAAAAGTCGCATAATCTGCCGGTCATAAACGGATTTTCGCAGTTTACGAACACAAAGGGCGTAAAGAAAGAAAAGCTTGAAAACGGATTGGCGGTTGACCTTTCGGGAACCTATCCGAAGGAGGCAGGCGTTGTAAGCTGGCTGAGGAGCGTGGAAATCGAGGAAAAGTATGTGATTATCACCGATGACTATGAGCTGTCTAAGCTTGATGATTTGCGTATAATTCTGCTGATGAAAGATAAACCCATTCTATCGGGTGACCGCATTTTGGCGGGCAACGGTTCAATCGTATGGGACGGCGAACTGGCACTGCGCGTGGAATTGGTAAAATCGAAAACATATGATTATGTGTATCGGTTGATTTTCCATGTAAAAAGCGGCGAGCTTAAAGGAAAAATCCGCATAGCGCTGCGGAAGTAGACAAAATAAAACGGCGGTGAAGAAGGGTTTCACTGCCGTTTTTTGGTTGCAGACCGTATTAAAGGACGTTAATTATAATCAGCGCCGCAAAGGATATTGCTATTCCGGCGATGCATTTTGCGGTAAGTTTTTCGCTGAAAAATACGGCGGACATTATGCTGGAAAGTATCAGTGCGCCGCTCTGTGCAAGCGGATACAGCTGCGCCGACGGCAGATAACCGGCTGCAAGCGTCTTGAAGTAGGAATACAAAAACAGGCAGACCGACATTATGGGAATATATATCATCAGCGGCTTGAAATTCATCGGTTCTTTACTTTCCGATTTATGCGCGAAGAAGAAATAGCAGCATATCAGTATTACTGCGGAGAAAGCGTGAAAACCGATATAGGAACATCAGCCGACATTTTAACGAATAACTTCTGTGAAAAATCACACAATCCGTTTGTAACACCGCATAAAAGCAAAAGTATCAGTGACGAAAATGTGATTTTGGTTTTAATGGAATTGTTATATGAACACATAATGCATACGGCGGCAAGGAGTATTGCAAAGCCGATAATGTGGTTTATACTAATTTGCTCGCCGAAAAGCGCTGCACAGCCGATGATAGGTATAAGTATGCCTATCATGCAGAACACGTCCAGCATCATATATGCACCTTTTTTCACGGCAAGAAGCCATAACACCAAAAATGCCGCATTGGCTGTGCCGGAAAGGAGGGTTATGAGCAGTGTGGTGCGGTTTACCGCAAGTGCACTTATGCCGCCGGTTCCTGCGGCGACCGTGCCCAGCCCGATTAATATGCACAGCACCATTCTTACGGAATTTGCCAGCATTGCGTCCTTGTATTCGTTGACGTAGTTACTGGTTTTTTTGCCGCAATAGCCTTTGGTCGCTCCGGCAAACAGAGCAATAAGTAAAAATATGTAGCCCATTTCGTTTTCTCCGTTCGTTTCAAATAATCATGACAATTATACTACTGCGGTTGCGGAATGTCAAGCATAAAAATAAAGCCGCACCGCCTTTTTTATGGGGGAGCAGCTTTGTGTTTTATTATATGTGCGGGTCAATCCCGGAGCCGATAAGTCCTGCGGCTGTAAAATCTTTCGGGTTACTTCTTATTATATAGTCTATGTATGACGCAGCCATTTTTGCGGTCAGCAGGTATCCTGCCGCATTCATGTGTCCGTTAAAATAGAAATTGTCCTTGAATTTTTTATCGTATACGGGCGCATATTTGTTAAAGTCGATAACGTAAGAGTTGTCAAATATTTTTGTCATCTCATGCAGCAGAGCGGAATGTTTTTTCTTTATTTCCTCACCCTCCGCACCGCCTGGTTCCGCGTCCTCGCGCGGCATGGTCATAAAGAAAAATTTTGCGTCGGGACTGATAGTTTTGAGCTTTTGTACGATTTTTCCGTAATAGCATGCAAAGGTATCCTTGTCCTCGAGGTAGTCGCACGGTGTGCCGAGTTCCTGTTTCTGACCGAAAAGGTCATTGACGCCCAAAGCGATTACGTATGCCTGCGCCGCCTTATCGCGTCCCCAGAAACCGCAGTAATCGGCGAAAAAGTTCCAGTACTCCCTTGCGGACATTCCGCCTTTTGAAAAATTGTACGCTTTGCAGCCGGTCATTCTTGCGATGTACTGTCCCCACGAATACTCATAAAGGTCATAATAATGATTGTTTCCGTCCTCGTCAACCGTCTGAAACTCGCCCGAAGAAAGACTATCGCCAATGAAAGCGATACTTCTGAAAATTCCGCAGAAACCGCCGTCGCTTACAATTTTATCAAGTGGCTTTTCGTTATCCGAAATGTAATAGCTGTTAATATCCATAGTAAAATCTCCTTGGTTTTTGATTGCATTTTATCACACTTGTTCCGATAGTGCAATAGATTTTCGGAAAAAAGGTAAAAATCACCGTGCGGCGGAGTCATTGTCAACACGCCGCTGAATAAGCTCCATGCGTTCGTCAAGGCTTGCGCTGATGTTTGCGCAGTCACGCAGGTCGCCGGCAATCTTTTCATAGTCGGTTATATTTTTCTTATAGCAGATTTTGTGCTCTAAGCTTGCCCACCAATCCATAGACATGGTGCGCAGCTGAACCTCGACCTTCATCATGCGCTTTTGGTCATGCAGAAAGATCGGCGTTTCGATAATCAGGTGCAGACTGCGGTAGCCGTTCGGCTTAGGTGACTGTATGTAGTCCTTTTTTTCAACGAGAGTGATGTCATCTTGTTTTAAAAGCGCCTCGGCAAGCATGTAAATATCCGACTGAAACGAGCAGATAACACGTATGCCGGCAATATCATATATGTTGTTTTCGATGTCCTCAACGGTCAGGGGGATTTTTTTGCGGTTGACCTTTTCCACAATGCTTTCGGGGGATTTCAGCCTGCTTTTGATTGTTTCGATAGGGTTGCGGTCATAGCGGAGGGACAATTCTTCGTTCAGTACGTTGAATTTTGTTTCCACCTCCATGATGGCGCATTGGTAATAGGACATAAGTTTCCGAAAAGGCGAGGCGTATTTTTCTATCCAGCCTTTTACCTCCTGTCCCGAAAGTGCCTGTGTAAGAACGCGGGCGATTTGGGTATTTTTGTTTGTTCCGAGTAAACTCATTTGTACTTTCTCCTTGATATGTGTTTAATATCCGCGCGCCGGAACCGAAAAGCATACGCATTTCAGCCCGGGTGCGGACAGTGTTTATTTGTCATTTTCCGTTTTGTCAAATGTCATCCAGAAATTCAGGACTGCCTCTTTGTATCTTTGAGGGTCGACATAGTAGCTCATGGCATGGTCTGCACCGGGAACGATTAACATTCTTTTGGGTGACGCGCAGGCCTTGTAGTTCTCGTATGTCATTTCAACCGGAACGAAGCGGTCATCTGTTCCGTGGACGAAAAGAACCGGTATTTCGGTGTTGCGAAGTGCGTCTACGGTGGAAAAATCACCTGCGCCCACGCTGATTTTTCTGCGGCAGATTGCGTCGGCGAGCTTTGCATGAATACCGTAGGAGATGTGCAGATTTTTCTGCGCAACGTGCTGCCATATCGCTTTCGGTGACGTAAATCCGCAGTCTGCCATTATGCCGTGAACATTTTTAAGTGACGCAAGGTCTGCCGCCATAAGAACGGTTGTGGCGCCCATGGAAATGCCGGCGAGATAAATCGGCAGCTGCCTGCCGCATCTGCACAGAACCCAGTTAATCCAGTCGATACAGTCATAGCGCTCGGTAAGCCCGAACCCCATGTAGTCGCCGCCGCTTTCGTTTTGTCCGCGCTGCTCAACGTATAGAACGCTGCAGTTGTTGTCATGCCAGAAGTCGGAAATCATTCCGTAATCGGTGTGCCATGACGAGCGCCAGCCGTGAAATGCAATTATAACTCTTTCGGGATTTTCACACGGGTAAAAATGTCCGATTAGCTTTATGTTGTCATGACTGACAATTTCGACATGTTCGAGTTCGCGCGCCTCAAGGCGGTCGGAAGCGGCTTTGCACGCTTCTTCAAACTCTGAATTTCTCGTTCCGCCGGAAATCAGGTCGCCGGTTTTTTTCATAATCCGCGGCTGTTCGCGGTCGAGTGCGGTTCTTACCAGCAGTTTTGTTGCAGTGTATGCCGCCGCTGCCGCAGCCGCGGTTGCCGCGGACGCTGCAACTCCTGCCGTGAGCCAGAATTTACTGTTTAGTTTTTTCATATCGGTAATCCTCCTTTATAAAAGCTTCTGCAATTATAATAGTATGCCTGTACGGCTTTATACATTTATTATAACACATTTATGTATATTTCATTTATCTGCTAATATTATTGTATCATAATATCGGTGAATTAAGCTTGTATATAATGTTAAGGATTTGTAAATTTTATCCGCGGATAGGCTGTTCACCGAAAAATTCGGGGATAAAGCTTTCGTCCGCGCTGTCCGATTCCTGGATATACGCATTTGTTATGCCGAGGTTTGCGGCATAATCGACAAGCGAATTGTAGCAGCCGCGGTTTAATTTCCTGTTAAGCTCGGGAAATTCGCGCGGCAGCGACGGGAGAGGCGTGTACTGACTCATGATGCTGATGAATATGTCATCGCCGAAATGTGAATAAAGGCGGTCAATGATTTTCTTTGTGTCGAACAAAAGCCCCGGGAGCATAAGATGGCGGACGATTACACCTTTTTTTATAATCCCGTTTTCGTCAAATTCGCATTTGCCGACCTGCCGGTACATGCGCTCTATTGCGGCAAAGGCGGTGCGGAAATAGTCCGCCGCGCCGGAATATTTAACGGCGTACCGATCGTCGAAATATTTCAGGTCGGGGAGGTAAATATCAGCATATCCGTTCATCATATCGATAGTTTCGGTGTTTTCGTAGCCGCCGGTGTTGTATACAACGGGTACCGACAGACCGTTTTTGCGCGCAGCATCGAGCGAGTCGATAATCTGCGGAACAAAATGCGTCGGAGTTACAAGGTTTATATTGTGCGCGCCCTGTTTCTGAAGATTGCAGAATATATCGGCAAGCTCGCCGCGGGTTATGTATTTGCCGCGGTTTTCGGTGCTGATGCCGTAATTCTGACAGTAAACGCATTTTAGAGTGCAGTGCGAAAAGAAAACCGTCCCAGAGCCTTTTGTGCCGGAAATGCACGGTTCCTCCCAAAAATGCAGCGCGGCACGGGCGATTTTGAGCCTGTCATCACAGCCGCAAAAGCCTGTTTCGCCCGATGTGCGGTCAATGCCGCATTTGCGCGGACACAGGCTGCAATGCTTTAAAATATTCATCTTCTCACTCCGTTCACCGCATAAATTCATTCTTTATGCTTTGATTGTATCATAAAATAGCGGCGTTTACAATTCTTTTGGTAAAAAATATTGCAATATAACGGAAAATGATATATAATTAGAAGTTGAAGACAAATACGGAAGGAAAAAATAATGAATAAAGATGAATTTTATAAAGAACGGTTCGGGGTGTCGGAGGACGTTTTGCGTATAGTTGACGAGGCGGAAAAATCCGTCTGCGGACAGTTCGGGCATATAGAGGAAACGGCGCAGCTGAACAGTCTGAAAATAATGAAAGCATTTGCGGACAACCGGGTATCGAGCGAGTGTTTTCTGCCGTCTTACGGTTACGGAACGGATGATTACGGCAGAGATATTTTGGATAGAATTTACGCACAGATTTTTGAGTCGGAGGACGCGCTTGTGCGGCATAATTTTATTTCGGGAACGCACACGCTGTCAACAATGCTTTTTGCGGTGCTGCGGCCGGGAGATACCGTTGCGGCGATTACCGGAAAGCCGTATGATACGCTGGAGGAGGTAGTCGGGATTGCCGGGAAGCCCGGCAGCGGCTCACTTCGTGATTTCGGGATAGAATACATGCAGCTTGATTTAAAGCCCGACAGCACGCCGGATTATGATGCAATTAAAGCGCTGCTTGAGTCCAAGCCGATAAAGGCGGTTTGGATTCAGCGCTCAAAAGGCTACGGAGAGCGCAAGACGTTTTCAGCGGCGGAAATAGGCGAAATGATTGCGTTTGTAAAGCGGATTTCCCCGGAAACGCTTGCGCTGGTTGATAACTGCTACGGTGAATTTGTTGATGACCGCGAGCCGACGGCATACGGAGCAGATCTTTGCGGAGGGTCGCTGATAAAGAACGCCGGAGCAGGCATTGCGCCGACGGGAGGATATATTGCCGGCAAATCGGAATACATAGAAATGTGTGCGTGCCGGCTTTCAAGCGTCGGTATAGGCAGAGAAAACGGGGCGACGCTGGGCATGAACAAGCCGCTGTATCAGGGACTGTTTTTTGCGCCGCATGTGGTTTCGCAGGCGCTTAAAACTGCGGTTTTGTGCGCGGCGGTTTATGAGAAGCTCGGATTTTGCGTTGAGCCGTCACCACAGGAGGTACGTCATGACATAATTCAGGCAATACGGCTTGAAAACCCGGAGGCGCTTATCGCGTTTTGCCGCGGAATACAAAAAGGCTCGCCGGTTGACGCATATGCCGCGCCCGAGCCGGGGGATATGCCGGGATATACGGATAAGGTCATAATGGCTGCCGGTGCATTTCACCAAGGCTCATCGATAGAGCTCAGTGCCGACGGCCCCATGCGTCCGCCGTATATGGCGTACATGCAGGGCGGACTGACCTATGAAACAGCAAAACTCGGTATAGTAATGTCGGTTCAGTGCATGAAGGACGCCGGACTGATTTTGAAATAATTTAAAATCGTGCCGCACACCGCGGCGAAACGGAGATTGATATAATGGATTTGCTTTTGGATAGCTTTTTGGATGCAGCGCGGCTGCTTCCGTTCTTGTTCGTGATATACCTTTTGGTGGAATATCTGGAGCATAAAAACAATAACGTCATGCACAGACTTTTTGCGAGGTCAAAAAAACTGGGGCCGCTTTTGGGCGCAGCGCTGGGAACAATTCCGCAGTGCGGATTTTCCGTAATTGCATCGGAGCTGTTTTCAAAACATATAATAACGCTCGGAACACTTGTCGCAATATTTGTTGCCACGTCGGACGAGGCAATTCCGCTTATGCTTGCCCACCCGGACAGAATAGGCGATATGTTCGCGCTCATTGCGGCAAAGCTGGTGATTGCCGTGATTTCGGGATTTTTAATTGATTTGTTCTGCCGCACCGATACGGATAATCCGCATGACGAGAATGAACATCATCATTTTCACGGAAACTGCGAAAGTTGCGATGACGGAATTTTGAAATCGGCAATTATACATGCAGTAAAGATCTTTGCGTTTATATTTATTGTAAATATAGTTTTGGGATTTGCGGCTGAGCGGATTGCGCCGTTTATGCAGTATATAAGCGGTCATAGAGTTTTGCAGGCGCTGCTTGCGCCGCTGTTCGGCATTATCCCGAACTGTGCCGCGTCAGTGGTGCTCACGGAACTGTACCTTGCAGGAAAAATTACGCTTGCGTCGCTTATAGGCGGTCTTTGCACCGGCGCCGGGGTCGGACTTACGGTACTTTTTAAGCAGAATAAAAACATGAAACAAAACCTGCTGGTAATCGCACTTATTTACGCAATCGGCGCTTTGGCAGGCATAGGCTTGGGATTTGTATTTTAAACATGATTATGATTTATCTGATAATAATGAATATCGCGGCATTCGTTATGTACGGAATTGACAAGAGAAAAGCGGTTAAAGGCTCATGGCGGATAAGCGAGTCTGCACTTTTGACGGCTGCCGCGCTCGGAGGCTCGCTCGGCTCGCTTTTGGCTATGGAGCTTTTTCGCCATAAAACAAAACACATAAAATTTACAGTCGGCGTTAGGGTTTTTTTGATAATTCATGCGGTTCTTTTGGTGCTATATTATAAGTATCGGATAACCACCCTGCCGATGTAAGATAAATATGAAATAATGCAGGAAATACGCTGCGCGTCATGAGGATAATCGCAAAAGCCGTTATTTTTCGGGAAAGCGGTTTTTTGGCACGCGTTTTCCGCATTGTAAATAACTTAAGCTACCGTATGGCGGCGGAACGGAGATTGATATGAATATTTCAGAAATTGACCCGAATTTGTATGTGCCGGAAACGATACAGCGTGACGGACTGCGATTTTATGACATTTTGGACAAGCCGTTTAAAATCTTCGGCATAATGAAGCCGGAGGAAAACGAACGCGGCTATAAGCGTATGCCGCCGGAAATTGCGGCGAAGGTAAGCGACAACGTCTATGATTTGAACTGGTGCACGGCAGGCGGACGTCTGCGGTTTAAAACCGATTCCGCGTATGTGGCAATTCATGCCGAGATGCCGGCATTGGGACGCGCACCTCATTTTGCGGATACGGGTAATATGGGTTTTGATATGTACGAGATTATCGGCGGAGAACAGAGGTATGTAAAAACTTTTATACCTCCGTGGTCGGATACTCCGATTCCGGGGTATGACAGCGTTATTGATTTCCCTGATAAGGGTATGCATGATGTTGTTATTAATTTTCCGCTGTACAGTCATGTTTCAAAGCTGTGCATAGGACTTAATGAAAACTCTCATATAGAGGAAAGCGGCGAGTACAGAAACGCGCTGCCGGTTGTATTTTACGGTTCGTCCATAACCCAAGGCGGATGCGCAAGCCGTCCGGGAATGTGTTATGAGAACATACTGTCACGCGAGCTGAATATTGATTATATAAACCTTGGTTTTTCTGGCAGTGCGAAAGCGGAGGACACGATGATTGAGTATATCAAGGGGCTTGAAATGAGCGTTTTTGTGCTTGATTATGACCATAACGCGCCTAATGCCGAGCATTTGAAAAAAACACATAAAAAGCTGTTTGACGCGGTGCGTGCGGCACAGCCGGAACTGCCGATTTTGATTTTACCGGCGCCGAAATACAATCCGAACGAAGAGTGGAAAGAACGAAAAAGAATTGTATTTAACACTTATGCACAGGCAGTTGCAGCAGGGGATAAAAATGTGTACTACATAGACGGAGCACAGCTCATGCTGCCGTATGCAAAGGGCGACGGCACGGTGGATAACTGTCACCCGACCGACCTTGGATTTATGAGTATGGCAGAAAACATTAAAGACGTTTTGAAAAGAATTATATAGCGCAGAAATCGTACGGAACCGGTTTGCGAATAAAGGGATAATGCCGTTTTATAAACGGCATTATCCCTTTTGAATATACTGAAAATCAGTGCACAAATTCATGTTTGTCCGCTGCATGTTTTTCCGCCAGAGCGATTAAAAATATTGCTATCTGCGATAGCGGCATGGCAAGCCATACGCCTGTAAGCTTTAACGCAAGCGGTAACAGCAGCAGGAAAATCAGTGTGCATGCGGTTTCGCCGTAAACCAGGATATAAGCAAGGACATTTTTTTCGGTAGCGTAGAAATAGGTCGCGGTCATACGTGAGAAGCATAAAAACAGTATTGTTGCCAAAAACCATGGCAGATATTTAATAACCTCCGCGTTTGCGCTCTCGGACGCACCGAATAAAATGCCTATTTTTTTTCGCAGCAGAAAGACAAATATTATGCATACAACCGTAATTGCGCCGGCGAATTTATACGCCATGGAACGCATACCGTATACGCCGTCTTTATCGTTTTTTCCGTAGCGATTGCTTATAAGCGGCTGACTTCCGTCGCCGACGCCCTGAATCAGATAATAGATAATCGACAGAATGTAGTCGATACAGCCGAATGCGGCTACGGCACGATTGTTTCCGTAAAGCAGCAGAAAACGGTTCATAAACAGCAGGGTCAGCTGCGAAGAAAAGCTCATGCCGAAAGGCGAAACGGACACCTTTAAAACCTTTAGCCAAAGCTTAATCATTTGCCCGAAAGACGGAAAACGCAGTTTATATTTCTTCTTCAGAAAGAACAGGACGGCGCACAGCAGAGTAACTCCCTGGCCGGTTACCGTTGCCCAGGCGGCACCGGTCATGCCGAGGGGAATAACCCAAACGAGAACGTAGTCGAGAATGATGTTTGTTACAAAGCCGAGTATCATCGATGCCATTGCAAACGGCGCGCCGCCCATGTTGCGGATAAACGGAACAAATCCCGTTGCCATCAGCTGAAATACGGTTCCGACCGCAATGACGCGGACATACTCCGCCGCCATGGCATGGACCTCGCCTCTTGCGCCGAACAGATATATAATCGGTTCGGTCAGCCAAACGAAAACTACGGTGAGAAGCAGGCTGAGCAGTGCCATTAATACCGATGTCCCGGCGAAACATTCCTGCTCGCTTTTTGTTTCATTCCGCGCGGATAAAATCGCAAAGTGTACTGCACCGGACAGACCTATGCCTGTTCCGACCGACTGAATAAATGCGGAAACGGGAAACCCTATCGTAATTGCCGCAAGCCCGGCATCGCCCATGCAGTGCCCTATAAAAAATCCGTCGACTATGGAATAAATGCCCGATAATGCAAAGCCTAATACCGACGGAATAACATATTTAAAAAAAGTTTTTTTGTCTGAGTTCAATTTTTTTCTCCTGTCTGATTTATTTTCATAATAATGCATACGAGTAAATGCAGATATTGCCGTAAAAATGCGTTTTGGTGCTTATGCGGACATTTCAGATGAGGCATATCCTTTATGCTGCGCAAATATTTCAAGCACCAAATCCGGAATATTTTAGCATACAAAAATACTTTTGTCAAGGCACAATCCTTGATTTTGCCGCTACGTCTGTGTACGGTTATAAATGTAAATTTATATTTGCGGATTCGCGTTTTATTCCGGCGGGGTTGATCCCCGTCATATCCTTAAACACTTTGGAAAAATGGGATTGTGAACTGAAGTCCGGCCTGTCCGCCGTTTCGCTTACGGTGTATCCGCTCTGCAATAATTCCGCGGCTTTTCGTATTTTCAGAACCATAAAATATTTGTGAACGGGTACGCCCGGGTATTCGTTAAACAGCCTTTTCAGGCTCGACGGACTGATTTTTGCATGCTCGGCAATTTCGGTTACGGATATTACACAGACGGACGGTGTTTCGCAATTGCGGCAGGGCAGCTCCGAATGAATAAAAAAGTATGCCGGCAGCGGCAAAAAACTGCAATTTTGATAAAAAGGTTTACAAAATGTCGGCTTGATTTTTGTCTTTTGGTGTATTAAAATATATGTAAGAGAATGTGTGAAGCACACGAAGAAAGGAAAGAAATTTATGGCTGATTTATTAAAAAAAGCGGCGCTGATGCTGTCGGCGGTACTGATGGTGGGAGCTGTCGGCGGCTGCGGCGGCAAGGAAACGGCGTCGGGAGATGTCGAAACGGTATCGGTTTGGACGATGAATTCGCACAGTGAGAAAGTTGTCCGCAAGCTGGTTGACGAGTGGAATGATACAACCGGTAAGGAAAAAGGAATTTTTATTGATTACAAAGTCCAGGGCGGCGACAGCTTTACAAAGACCATTAACCTTGCCCTGCAGAACGGGACGGCGCCCGATTTACTGGCAGGGGGAGGTCTGAAAGACCTTGTTGAAGGAGGGCACGTTACCCCGATTTCAGATATGCCGGGCGGAGAGGAATTTTTAAAGAAATACGAAAATTCCGGAATTTTGCGTGAAGGCAAGGGTATGTATAAGGGTAAAATCTACAGTGTACCGGTAAATGCCGGCGCACAGGGCTTGATTTACAACAAGGATATGTTCAAAGCGGCAGGCATTGTTGATGAAAACGGCGAAGCAAAGCCTCCCAAGACATGGGACGAAATACGTGAGGTCGCAAGGAAACTTACCGATAAGTCAAAAAATCAATACGGAATGGTTTTTCCGATTAAATGGGGCACAGGCTGGTACGGTTCGGATTTGTCAAACCCGGTTATGTCATCACAGGGATTTGTTGACTACAATCCGGCTACGGGAAAATATGAGTATGACGGCATGAAGCATGCTATGGAGGTTCTGATAGGCATGAAGCATGACGGCAGTATTTATCCCGGTGCCGACAGTCTTGACAATGACTCGGCGCGTGCGGCGTTTGCAGAGGGTAGCATCGGCATGAAGTTCGGCTATACCTTTGATGTAGGCGTTTTAAATGACCAGTTCCCGGCAAAATGCGACTGGGGTGTTACACAATATCCTACATATGACGAAAATGTAGCTTACAAAAACCGCATGGATTACGGTATGTCATACATGTTTAATGCTCATTCAAAGATTACTCCGGAGAAGCTTATGGAGGTCATGAAATTCTTCACGGGCGACCATTTCATGCTGGAATCGTACAAAGAGGGCGTTGATATTCCGTATGACCCGTCTTTGGTTGAAGGCGTTTCGCTTGAAAATGCAAAACACGGCTGGGCGGAATTTGCAGGTCTTGTAAAATACGGAAAAATGCAGCCTCTGTCACCGTCGCAGGATTATGCCGGCGCAGAAAGCGCGTATGAAACATTTATTAACAAGATTTATTCGGAGCAGATTTCGATTGATGAGGGTATTGCAATCATGAACAAAAACGCAAATGACGCTGTGGAAAATTACTACAGTGCACACCCCGACGAGGTTTCCGAGAGAGAAGCGAGAATTGACCCGAACTGGAAACCGGAAGAAAGATAAAATTTGCATTATAAAGCAAAGTTTGCAAGCGTGAAAAGGACGCAAAAAAATCCTTAAAAAAAACCGCATAGAACAGCGGTTTTTTTAAATCGAAAAGGAGAGGACAAAAAATGTCTATTTCACAAGGGTTTGATATGTGATATGATAATTATGGAATTTTATGTATAATTCATAAAATTCGATAATCACCATAACGAAAGGAATGAAACTAAATGCGTAAAAATACAAACGCAGGCAGCTTAAGGAAGGAAAAAGCGGTAGAAGCA
>CAKSUM010000024.1 GCA_934501535.1 uncultured Clostridia bacterium | reverse complement strand
TCGCCACAAACCTTGATTTTACAAGGGTTTGCGACGATTTATAAAAAGTTACAAAATGTCAAAATCTACTCCCACTCAATAGTAGCCGGTGGCTTAGATGTAATATCGTAAACAATACGGTTTACGTGGTCAACTTCATTCACAATTCTATTTGACACTTTTTCAAGAACATCAAACGGAATACGTGCCCAGTCTGCCGTCATAAAATCAGTTGTTGTAACTGCTCGCAACGCCAATGTATAATCGTATGTTCTGCCATCACCCATTACGCCCACGCTTTTCATATCCGTGATTACAGCAAAATATTGATTTATATTTCTCGCAAGACCCGCATTTGCTATTTCTTCACGGAATATCGCATCTGCATCACGCAGTATTGCCAGCTTATCCTCGGTTATTTCCCCGATTACACGCACCGCAAGTCCCGGGCCCGGGAAAGGCTGCCTCCACACAAATTTTTCCGGCAATCCCAATTCTATTCCCAGCTGTCTTACTTCATCCTTAAACAAATCTCTCAACGGCTCTATTATCTCTTTAAAATCCACATGCTCCGGCAGCCCTCCGACATTATGATGACTCTTTATCGTCGACGCATCTCCTGCACCGGATTCTATTACATCAGGATATATCGTTCCCTGAACCAAGAAATCTACCGTTCCGATTTTCTTTGCCTCTGCCTCGAATACACGGATAAATTCTTCACCGATAATTTTTCTCTTTCGCTCCGGTTCCTTCACGCCCGCAAGCTTACCCAAAAATCTATCCTGCGCATTCGCACGCACCAAATTAATATCAAATTCATTTCTGAAAAGGCTTTCCACCTCATCGCCTTCATTTTTTCTTAGCAGTCCGTTATCCACAAAAACACATGTAAGCTGTTTGCCTACCGCTTTATGTATCATAACCGCCGCAACCGAACTGTCAACTCCGCCCGAAAGCGCACACAGTACCTTTTTATCGCCTATCTTCTTACGCAGTGACTCAATTGAACGTTTCGCAAAGTCGCTCATGAGCCAGTCCCCTTTACATTTACACACATTATAAAGGAAATTCCGCAACATCTGTTTTCCCTGCGGCGTATGGTTAACCTCCGGATGGAACTGCACGCTGTACAGCCGCTTTTCCTTATTTTCGTATGCCGCCACAGGACACGATTCGGTTGTCGCTGTTATCTCAAATCCCTCCGGCAGCGCGGAAATATAATCTGTATGACTCATCCAGCACTGCGTTTTTTCATCAACTCCGTCAAAAATCAAGCTGTCTTTTACACAAAGCTCACATTTGCCGTATTCACGCTTGTCCGCCCTTTCAACCTTGCCGCCCAATGCATACGCCATGAGCTGAGAACCGTAGCATATTCCCAACACCGGAATGCCCAGTTCAAAAATCTCCTTATCTATCATGGGGGCGCCTTCTTCATATACGCTGTTCGGCCCGCCGGTAAAAATTATTCCCACGGGATTCTTTTCTTTGACAGCCTCTATTCCCTTACCATACGGCATAACTTCACAGTATACGTTACATTCGCGCACACGCCGCGCAATCAGCTGATTATACTGTCCTCCGAAATCCAACACCAAAACCAATTCATTATCCATATTTAAGTTTTCCTTTCAAAGCGTGATACTTATTTTTTATTTTATCATACTTTTCAACCTTTTTCAATAGTTAATAATCACAAATTACCGGTTTTTTCACACAAAATTTTTTTCGCCAAATACAAAAAGCAAGCAGTTCTTCTTTGCGGTCAATTCATTACGAATTAATCAAACAAAGAAGCTGCTTGCCATGATATACTAAGACAAAATTGCCTTATCGCTTACAAACTCGTCGCCGCTCGCCTTAGTGAACATTTCAAGAAGATTGGTAACCGTAAGCTTTTTCTTTTCCTCGCCCGAAATATCAAGTATGACTTTTCCCTCATGCAGCATGATAAGACGATTTCCGTAATTAATTGCATCACGCATATTATGAGTTATCATCAATGTTGTGAGCTTGTGTTCCGTCACAAGGCGCTGTGTCAGTTCCATAACCTTTGCGGCGGTTTTCGGGTCAAGCGCCGCCGTGTGTTCGTCCAGCAGCAACAGCTTCGGTTTCTGCAGCGTCGCCATTAAAAGCGTGAGCGCCTGGCGCTGTCCGCCCGACAGCGTACCCACCTTTGCCGACAGTCTTGTTTCCAGTCCCAAATCAAGCTCGCCGAGTTTCTTTTTGTATTCCTCGCGTTCGCTCGCCTTAATTCCGGCACGCAGCGTCCGCCGTTTTCCGCGCCGAACCGCAAGTGCAAGATTTTCTTCTATCTGCATACCTGCCGCCGTACCCATCATAGGATCCTGATACACTCTGCCGAGATACTTCGCGCGCTTATATTCCGGCAGCGCCGTAACATCTATCCCGTCCAGGATAATCTCACCCGAATCGGGCAGCCATGTTCCGCAGATTGCATTCTGCATGGTACTTTTTCCGGCACCGTTTCCGCCGATTACCGTGACAAAATCACCGTCATTAAGTGTAAGCGAAAGATTATTAAGCGCAACTTTTTCATCAATGGTTCCTTTGTTAAATGTCTTTGTAACATTGCGTATCTCAAGCATTGCCGACACCTCCTTTTGCAGGCTTTGCAGACGCCGAAATTTTCTTTTTGATATACGGTATTCCGAGGAATGCCGCAACAACTATCGCCGAGAACATTTTGAGCATATCGGTATCAAATCCGGCAAAAATAATTGCCTGATATACTATATAATAGATTATTGCGCCGACAGCAACACCCAAAAGCCGCACTGCGAAATTGGTTGAAATCCGGCTCACAACCGCTTCGCCGATTACAACCGCCGCAAGACCGATTACAACTGCACCTCTGCCCATATTTATATCGGTATATCCCTGATACTGACACAGCAGCGCGCCCGAAAGCGCAACAATTCCGTTCGAAAGCGCAAGTCCGATAATTTTCATAAGGTTTGTATTAATGCCCTGCGCACGGCTCATTATCTGATTGCAGCCCGTTGCACGGATTGCACAGCCGATTTCCGTTCCGAAGAAAAGATACAAAAATGCAATTACGGCAACCACAACAACGACAAGAACAACAATAGCCGACGGAATATTCATTTGCGAAAGCATGACAGGGTTATCACGTGCCGAAAGCGCCTGGTTTGCTTTTCCGAGAATTTTCAGGTTTGCAGACCACAGCACCATCTGCGACAGGATACCTGCAAGGATAGCCGGAATACCGAGCAGTATATGCAAAAGTCCGGTCAGAGTTCCTGCAAGAACGCCGGCAAGCAGCGCGCAGATTATCGCAGCATACGGATTGCAGCCCGACATCATCAGCATGGTGCAGACAGCAGCGCCGGTACATATTGTTCCGTCCACCGTCAAATCCGCTATATCCAGTATTCTGAAAGTTATATATACGCCGATTGCCATAACGCCCCAGATAAGCCCCTGGGCAACGGCTCCCGGCATTGCTCCCAATAATTCTATCACTTAATTCACCCGCACTTCCTGTTATTTAAGCGCCTTGTAGCCTTCCGGCGGCGTAATTCCGAGTTCCTCGCAAATAGTAGGATTATACATCTTTTCCGCATCTGCGTACTCAATCGGCATTTCGGAAATCTTTGCTTCACCGGTCAGCACCTTAGCTGCCATTTCACCGGTTTTCTGTCCCAGGTCATAGTAATCTATCGACAAAGTAGCAACACCGCAGCCTGCACATATGCCCTGCTCACCCGATATAACCGGAGTTTTGCTTGCTCTTACAATGTTTCCGATTGTTTCAACACATGAAGCTGCCGTATTATCGGTCGGAATGTATATAACATCGCTGTCCGTCGCTGCTTTTGTCGTTACCGCCGAGATGTCGTTTGAATCGGAGAAAGAGAAACGCGTGCAGGTTATTCCCTTTGCCGAAAGATATTCTTCTACCTTTTTAACCTGGTATTCGGAGTTCGGTTCTGCCGAGCAGTACAAAAGTCCGACCTTTTTCGCATCGGGGAACAGCTCGCAAATCATATCTGCCTGCTTGTCAAGCGGAGCCAAATCAGACGTACCCGATACATTGCCGCCGACCGTTCCGTTAAAATCATTTATATTCAGCGCAACACCGTATTCCGTAACCGACGTACCCAGAATGGGGATTGCCGACGTCGCGTTATATGCCGCCTGAAGCGCCGGTGTGGCATTCGCCATAATCAAATCAACCTTTTTTGATACAAAAGAATTTACTATCGTACTGCACATTGCGCTGTCATTTGACGCATTCTGCATGTCAAATTCAACCTTGTCCTCGCCAAGCTTTTTCTTAAGCGCGTCCTGAAATCCCTGTGTTGCCGCATCAAGCGCCTCGTGCTGTGCAAGCTGGCATATTCCCACCTTGTAAACCTCTTTTTTTCCTCCGCATGAAGCCAGCGGCAGACACATAGCCGCAGCTGTTACCGCTGCAATAATTGTACGAATTTTTTTCATAACTCATTCCTCCTGTTTTTTTAAGCCTTTCGTTATCATTTTCCGAACCCGAACCGTCCGTCCCCCTTTCGACCGAAGCAATTCCAAAGAACACGCGTCCTTACGGCTGATAACAAAAGACCGTATGGACTTGTGATCCATACGGTAATTACTTGCTTAAGCTTTTTCAGAAATTAAAGCATGTTTTCGGCGTAAATCCGTTTTTTGCATCACAAATCGCTCTTACTTTGCTAAAATAAAAGTAAAAGTAATAATACGCATATGCAAAACCAAAACGTCTTTTTGCCGTCATGGTGCTTTCTCCTTTCCGAATTTTCAAAAATCATTCTACCACACAATTTTTTATTTGTCAACAGCTTTTTTCGCACTTCCGCACAATTTTATTTTTTCCGCAGCTTTTTTTGACAAAAAACTACCTATTAATGCATATATTTCAAAGCGCCGAAAATTTAAAAAAAATTATTTTTTTTGAAAAAAACTATTGACAAACCAAAAAAAAGGGTATATAATGCAAAACATAAGGCAAGGATGCCGGAGAGATAATTCTCTCGGTGTCCTTGCCATTTTTTATTTCAAAAAAAGAGAGGTTGATAAAAATGGCAACAGTACCGGAAATGTTCGGAAGCAATGTATTTGATGACAGACAGATGAAAGCACGTCTTTCGGAGAAGGTTTATAATTCGATTAAAAAGACAATTGATGAGGGCGAACAGCTTGATATATCGCTTGCAAACGCGGTAGCACTTGCTATGAAAGACTGGGCGGTTGAAAAGGGTGCGACTCATTACACACACTGGTTCCAGCCAATGACAGGCGTTACGGCGGAAAAGCATGACAGCTTCATTTCCCCGGCTCCGGACGGCGGCGTAATCATGGAATTTTCCGGCAAAGAACTGATTAAAGGCGAGCCGGACGCATCATCGTTCCCGTCGGGCGGACTGAGAGCAACCTTTGAGGCAAGAGGTTATACCGCATGGGATCCGACATCATATGCGTTCATTAAAGACAAAACCTTATGTATCCCGACGGCATTCTGCTCATACACGGGCGAGGCGCTCGATAAGAAAACACCGCTGCTCCGTTCGATGGCAGCACTTAACAAGCAGGCGCTCAGAATTTTAAAGCTGTTCGGAAATGACAGTGTACATATGGTAAGAACTTCGGTAGGACCCGAGCAGGAATACTTCCTTGTTGACAGAGAAATGTATGACAAGCGCCGCGACCTTATCTTTACCGGCAGAACGCTGTTCGGTGCAAAGCCGCCGAAGGGTCAGGAAATGGATGACCATTATTTCGGAATTATCAAACCGAAGGTTGCGGAATTTATGAAAGACCTGAACGATGAGCTTTGGAAACTCGGTATTCTTGCAAAAACCGAGCACAACGAAGTTGCACCGGCACAGCATGAGCTTGCACCGATTTATTCCACAACAAATATCGCAACCGACCACAACCAGCTGACGATGGAGGTTATGCAAAAGGTTGCGGCAAAGCATGGGCTTGTATGCCTGCTCCATGAAAAACCGTTCGCCGGCGTTAACGGCAGCGGCAAGCACAACAACTGGTCAATTTCGACCGATACGGGCGTAAATCTGCTGACGCCGGGCGAAACACCTTACGAAAACGCACAGTTCCTGCTGTTTTTGGTAGCGGTTATCAAGGCGGTTGACGAATATCAGGACTTGCTCCGCATTTCCGTTGCAACCGCAGGAAACGATCACAGACTCGGCGCAAACGAGGCTCCGCCGGCAGTAATTTCTATCTTCCTCGGCGAGGAGCTTGAGGCAGTGCTCGACGCAATCGAAACCGATTCGGCATACCAGGGCGGCAAGAAAGCAAAAATGAAACTCGGCGTTGATATTCTGCCGCAGTTCAAAAAGGACGCAACCGACCGTAACAGAACATCGCCGTTTGCATTCACCGGCAATAAGTTCGAGTTCAGAATGTTAGGTTCGTCAAACAGCATAGCATGCGCAAACATTATGTTAAACAGCGCCGTTGCGGATACTCTCGAAAAGTTTGCCGACAAGCTTGAGGGCGCAAAGGACTTTGAAAGTGAGCTGCATGACCTGATTAAAGACACAATCAAGGCTCACAAGAGAATTATATTCGGCGGAAACGGCTACGGCGACGAATGGATGGACGAGGCAGCAAAAAGAGGTCTTTCAAACTACAAGACAACCGCCGACTGCATGCCGCATCTTCTTGACAAAAAGAATGCCGATATGCTCATTGAGCAAAAGGTATTCACAAAGGCTGAGCTTGAATCAAGATGCGAAATTATGCTTGAAAACTATGTAAAGGCAGTAAATATCGAAGCGCTGACCATGATTGATATGTCCAAAAAGGAAATCATGCCGGCAATCGAGAAATACGTTTCCAAGCTTGTAAGCCTGGCATCAAAGAAAAAAGCGCTCGACGCCGCAATTCCGTCAAGATATGAGAGCACGCTCATTTCCAAGCTTTCAACGCTTGCCGACCTGATGTTCGACAGAACGGAAGAGCTCGAAAAAGCCGCAGCGGAGCTTAGCGGTATCGATGACATACAAAAGCAATCGGAATTTGTCCGCGACAGCATACTGCCGAAAATGGCGTCGCTGCGAGTTGCGGCAGACGAGGCGGAAACACTCACCGACAGCGAATACTGGCCATTCCCGACATACGGCGACCTGCTGTTCGGCGTAAGATAAAAGCTACAATATTAAGGAGTGATTAAAATGACTTTCAGTGCGGTAAATACAATATGGGTGCTGCTGGGTGCAGCGTTGGTATTCTTCATGCAGGCAGGCTTTTCAATGTGTGAGGCAGGCTTTACAAGAGCAAAAAATACCGGTAACATTCTTATGAAAAACCTTATGGACTTCTGTATCGGAACACCTTGTTTCTGGCTGTTCGGATTCGGAATTATGTTCGGAACGGGCACGGCGCTGTTCGGCTGGATTGACCCGTTTATTATGAAGGATTACAGTTCAATCCTTCCGGAAGGCGTTCCGCTTTGGGCATACGCAATCTTCCAGACAGTGTTCTGCGCAACATCGGCAACAATCGTTTCCGGCGCAATGGCAGAGCGTACAAAATTCAGTGCATACTGCATTTATTCGGCGGCGATTTCACTGTTCATCTACCCTATTTCCGGACACTGGATTTGGGGCGGCGGCTGGCTGGCACAGCTTGGCTTCCACGATTTTGCGGGTTCTACCGCAGTACATATGGTCGGCGGTATCTGCGCGCTTATCGGTGCAGCTATCCTCGGCCCGCGTATCGGCAAGTATGACAAAGACGGCAAGCCCAGAGCTATCCTCGGTCACAACGTAACGGTTGCGGCACTCGGCGTATTTATCCTTTGGTTCTGCTGGTTCGGATTTAACGGCGCGTCAACGGTCGGCATGGACTCCGACGCACAGGTTACGCGTGCCGGTCTGATATTCTTCAACACAAACCTTGCAGCGGCTGTTGCATGCTGCACAACCCTTATCTTCACATGGGTAAGATACGGTAAGCCGGACGTTTCGATGACCTACAACGCAGCGCTTGCAGGTTTGGTAGGAATTACGGCAGGCTGCGATACGGTAAGCCCGGTCGGCGCTGCAATAATGGGTATTGTATTCGGTTTGCTGATTGTTTTGGCAGTAGAGTTTTTCGATAAAAAAGCAAAGATTGACGACCCGGTCGGCGCTATCTCGGTTCACGGCGTATGCGGCTCGGTCGGAACAATTCTTCTGGGCTTATTCTCGACAGGCGGCGTACCCGATGCCGACGGCACATTCCCGGTAATGAAAGGTCTGTTCTACGGCGGCGGATTAAAGTTCTTCGGTGTTCAGCTGCTTGGCGTTGTATCGGTAATGGTATACGTTGCGGTCATAATCACAATCGTATTCCTGATTTTGAAACACACAATCGGGCTTCGTGCATCGGCTGAGGACGAAATCGCAGGTCTTGACATCACAGAACACGGTTTGCTGACGGCATACGCAGGCATCGCAATGGAGCCTGACACAACAGCGCTTGATTACACAGGCAGCATTACGGGCGACGTTCCGGTATCGAAAGCGGTAACGGTTGAAAAAGCGTCCGCTCCGGCAAAAAAAGAACATGACGGCACATCACCGAAGTTCACAAAGATTGAAATTCTCTGTAAGGAAGTTCGTTTTGAGGCACTCAAGAACGCAATGGTTGACCTCGGTATAACAGGTATGACGGTTGCACACGTTATGGGTTGCGGACAACAGAAAGGCAAGCCGGAATATTACAGAGGCGTTCCGGTTGAAACAACCCTTCTGCCCAAGGTTCAGGTAGATATAGTTGTAAGTAAAATTCCGGTAAGAACGGTAATTGAAACCGCTAAAAAGGTTCTTTACACAGGTCATATCGGAGACGGTAAGATTTTCGTATACGACGTTGAAAACGTTGTAAAAGTCAGAACGGGTGAAGAGGGTTATGACGCTCTTCAGGACGTAGAATAACAGTTTAAAGGCGTTTGAGCCGGGAGAAGTAATGCAGAAATCGCTCACAGAGAGTATGGGACGGTGGAAGCCATACAGTATGAATTTGCATGAATAACACCCGGCGAGCCGCAAACTGAACAGGCGAAAGCCCCAGTAGGTGCGCCGCTTGCCGCGCGTCAGACGGCAAGGTCTTGACAGAGACCCGAAAAAAGAGTATAAATATAGGTGGCACCGCAAGTTACAGCACTTGCCCTATTGCAAATACGCTGAATGAAATTTTCGGAGGAATTTAGTATGTGTTCTATAATGGGAGTCTGTGGCAGCAGTGCCGCTTTTGACTTATTTAAAAAAGGGTTTGACGAAACAATATCGCGCGGTCCCGACAGCTCGCGCATCATCGACACCGGCGATGGCTATCTCGGTTTTCACCGTCTTGCGATTATGGGGCTTGGCGAAAGCGGCATGCAGCCGTTTGAGCTTGACGGAAGCTACGTTGTCTGCAACGGTGAAATTTACGGATATGAGAGAATAAAAGAAAAACTGTCGCATAAATATTCGTTTGTGAGCGGTTCGGACTGCGAGATACTTTTGCCGATGTACTTCGAGTACGGCACCGATATGTTCCGTATGCTTGACGCCGAATTTGCACTCATTATCTATGATGCAAAGCATAAAGAATACATCGCCGCGCGCGACCCAATCGGCATACGTCCGCTCTATTACGGGTATGATAAGGACGGCGAAATTGTTTTTGCAAGCGAACCGAAAAACCTGCTTTGCATGTGTGATAAAATCATGCCGTTTCCGCCGGGACATTATTACAAAGGCGGAAAATTTGTCTGCTACCGCGACATGACGGAGGTAAAAAGCGTTTGTCATGATGACCTTGACGCAATTTGCAAAAACATACACGATAAGCTCGTGAGCGGAATAGAGAAACGTCTTGTTGCCGATGCAAAGGTGGGCTTTCTGCTTTCGGGCGGACTTGATTCTTCGCTTGTATGCGCAATTGCCGCACGTAAGATCGACAAGCCGATAAAAACCTTTGCGATAGGCATGAGCGAGGACGCAATCGATTTAAAATATGCGAAACAGGTTGCGGAATACATCGGCAGCGATCATACTGAAGTTATCATCACAAAAGACGATGTTCTCGCCTCGCTCGACGATGTTGTAAAGCTCCTCGGTACATATGACATCACAACAATACGCGCAAGTATGGGAATGTATCTGCTTTGCAAATATATTCACGAAAACACCGATATTCGCGTGCTTTTGACGGGGGAAATTTCCGACGAGCTGTTCGGCTATAAATACACCGACTTCGCGCCGTCGGCAGAGGCATTCCAGAAAGAATCGCAAAAACGCGTGCACGAGCTGCATATGTATGACGTTCTGCGTGCCGACCGCTGCATATCGGTAAACTCGCTTGAGGCGCGCGTGCCTTTCGGGGATTTGGATTTCGTGGAATACGTCATGTCGGTCGACCCTGAAAAGAAGCTCAACACCTACGGCAAGGGAAAATATCTTCTCCGTCACGCATTTGAGGGCGACTATCTTCCCCACGATATTCTGTACCGCGAAAAGGCAGCATTTTCGGACGCTGTCGGACATTCGCTGGTGTGGTATCTTAAGGATTATGCCGAGAAATTTTACACCGACGCAGAATATGAAGATAAGATAAAAAAATATACTCACGCGGCGCCGTTTACCAAGGAATCGCTTTTATACCGCGAAATTTTTGAGAAATATTATCCCGGTCAGAGCGATATGGTTGTTGATTTCTGGATGCCGAACAAGGAATGGGAAGGCTGCAATGTCAATGATCCGTCGGCGCGTGTACTGTCAAACTACGGCGCAAGCGGAATTTAATGAAAGGGTAATGATAATATGCTTTTGAATTTCACAAAAATGCACGGCTGCGGCAATGATTACATTTATGTCAACGGATTTGTTCAGGAATTGGAAAATCCGGGCGAAGCAGCGATAAAGCTGTCACGGCGGCATTTTTCGGTCGGCGCCGACGGGCTTATAATGATTTGTCCGTCCGACATTGCCGACGCGAAAATGAAAATGTACAACGCCGACGGTTCGGAGGGAAAAATGTGCGGCAACGGCGTTCGCTGTGTTGCAAAATATGTCTATGACAACGGAATTTGCCGCAATAATCCGCTGAAAATCGAAACACTGTCCGGCATAAAAACGGTGCGGCTTTTCATAGAAAACGGCAAAGTGAGCCGCGCTTCGGTGGATATGGGCGCACCGGAATTTGCGCCCGCGCTCATTCCGGTACTTTCGGACGAAGCTGTTATAGGCCGAGAAATGCTCGTAGGCGGCAGTCTGCAAAAAATCACCTGCCTCAGCATGGGCAATCCGCACTGTGTTATATTTGTCCCCGGCGATTTTGATTTGCGGAATTTTGAAATAGAAAAAATCGGCCCCAAAATTGAGAATGACTCGCTTTTCCCGGAAAAGGTAAATGTGGAATTTGTAAAAAAGGTTTCGGATACTTACCTTGAAATGCGCGTCTGGGAGCGCGGCAGCGGCGAAACCTTTGCCTGCGGTACAGGCGCGTGCGCGGCAGCCGCAGCCGCATGCATGAACGGTCTGTGTTCAAAAAATACGGATATAACCGTAAAGCTGCGCGGCGGCGAGCTTATCATTAACTGCGGCGGCAGCATCGAAATGACGGGTGAGGCAGTCACTGTTTTCAGCGGAAGTGTTGAAATCTGAATATGTATATGATAAAATATTTACGGTGCAGATATGTTCCGTAAATATTTTATTTACGCAAAAAGGAGAGAGTATATTATGAAAATCAATAAAAACTATCTGAATCTGAAGCAGTCGTATCTGTTCAAGACAATTGCGCAGAGGACAAACGAATATAAAAATTCGCACCCGGACGCGGACATTATCCGTATGGGAATAGGTGACGTAACGCTGCCGCTGTGCCGTGCCGCTGTTGACGAAATGAAAAAAGCCGCCGCAGAAATGGGCAATGCGGAAACATTCCACGGCTATCCCGAAAGCTATGGCGAGGATTTTCTTATCGGCGCAATACAGCGTCATTATAAAAACCACATCGGGGCAGATATTGACCCGTCGGAAATTATCGTAACCTGCGGCGCGAAAGAAGATGTTTCCAACATTCTCGATATATTTGACACAGACAACACCGTGCTTATCCCCGACCCTGTCTACCCAGTTTACTGCGACACTAATGTTATGGCAGGGCGCAAAATCAAATATATTTCCGCAAACGAAGAAAACGGTTTTCTTCCCCTCCCCACCGGCGCCGATAAAGCCGACATCATCTACATCTGCTCGCCCAACAACCCGACGGGCGCGGCATACACGAAAGAACAGCTTAAAATATGGGTTGATTTTGCAATCAGCACAAACGCGGTAATACTGTATGACGCGGCGTATGAAATTTTTATAACCGACAGCAACTGTCCGCGCAGTATTTTTGAAGTTGACGGCGCACGAAAATGCGCAATAGAATTTTGTTCATTTTCCAAAACCGCCGGATTTACCGGTGTGCGGTGCGGATATACCGTTGTCCCGAATGAGCTTGAATTTGACGGCGTAAAGCTTTTGGATTTATGGAAGCGCCGTCAGTCCACAAAATTCAATGGGGTATCATATGTGGTTCAGCGCGCTGCCGCCGCCGTATTTTCCGATGACGGCTATGCGCAAATTCTTGAAAACATCGGTTACTACCGCAAAAACACCGAAAATATGATGAAAACTTTTTCCGGCTTGGGGCTTGCATACTACGGCGGCAAAAACAGCCCGTATGTATGGCTGAAATGTCCGGGCGGCATGAAAAGCTGGGACTTCTTCGACCTTATGTTGAATGATTGTAATGTGATAGGAACACCGGGTGAAGGTTTCGGCGAAAACGGCGAGGGTTATTTCCGTCTTTCGGGATTCGGTTCAAACGAAAGAACGGCAGAAGCGCTTTTGCGCATGGAAAAATGTTTGGGAAAATAACGCCTAAAGGTCAAAAAGGCACAGTCACGGAAAAATCCGCGGCTGTGCCTTTTATTGAAAACCGATTTAATACACTACGGCATCGTCTGCCGTAAAGCCGCCGAGCGAGTTTTCTTTTACCTGTACACAGACAAAAGTCATTCCGCAGTCTTCCGCCGCCGAGAACTGACGTTTTGCCGCCGGAGCAATCTTCAGCCAATCGCCCTCGGAAAGCGCTGTTTCTTCGCCGTCAATCAAAACCTTGCCTTTGCCGGAAAGTATACCGTAAATTTCCTCGTTGTTTTTGTGTGAATGAACAAACGGTACGCCTGCGCCTGCCGGAAGCCGATTTATGCTGATTTCCGCGCCTGTCAGCGCAAGTTTTTCGTGAAGCTCGATTCTGCCGTCATTTCCTATGTTTGTTTTAGTGTAGTTTTTCATGATATTTACCTCCTGAATTTATTGCAAAATTCCTTTGCATGACTGTATTTTATCATCATGTACATGCAAAAACAAGTACGCACTTTTTTATAACTGTATACTTTTTTGAAAATATGTGATATAATATATCTGCGAGGTGATAATAACATGAAAACAAAAGACGAGCTGCCGGCTTGTCCGGTAGCAACGGCTGTATCGTTGATAGGCGGAAAGTGGAAGCTTCTTATTCTCCGTAATCTCAAGGCGCGCCCGTGGCGTTTTAATGAGCTTCAGCGCGATCTGGAGGGAATATCGCAGAAGGTGCTGACAGACAGCCTGCGCGAGATGATTTCCGACGGTTTGGCGTACAGGCATGACTATCATGAATTGCCGCCGAGGGTGGAATACGGGCTGACGGAGCTCGGGCGCGAGATGCTGCCGATAATTGACGCACTCGCTGCTTTCGGGAATTATTACAAATCGGTAATCGGGCGGTAAAACGCCCGGCAGAACCGAGGCAAAATTAACGAAAAAACAATAAAATTTGAAAGGCGGATAATACCATGATTGATTTTAATTGGAAAACAAAAGGAATTGTGCTCACCGCACCGCTCACCAAAGACGTCGAAACGGTCGCGGAATTTATTGACAAAAAACTTGCTCCCGCAGGGATTAATCTTATTGTAATGCAGGTCAGATACAGATACAAATTTGAAAGTCACCCGGAATGTACCGGTTTTGACCCTCTTGATAAAAAAGATGTCGGGCTTTTGCTTGACGTTTGTAAAAAGAACGGTATACGGCTGATACCGAAAATGAACCTTTTGGGGCATCAGTCCGGCAGACATGCCGGGCCTCATGACGGAATACTGCACGGCTATCCAGGGGACGAGCCGCATGTTCGGGACGGTCTTTTGTCCGCCTACCCGGAATTTGACGAAACACCCGAAATACCCGACGCCGAAATACCTTATTGCAGACATTTATGCCTTACCAATCCAAAATTATATGACATACTTTTCCCCATGACAGATGAGCTTATCGGCGTTTTTGAGGCAGACGGGATACATGTCGGCTGTGACGAGGCGTTCCAAATCGGTTTATGTCCGTCATGCAGAAAAAAATCAAACGCGGATTTATACGCCGGTCACATCAACAAACTGCATGAGCATCTGTCGGCAAACGGCAAGAAAATGTACATATGGGGCGACAGGCTGCTCAGCGACGAAAAAACGGGGTACGGCATGTATGAGTCTGCCGACAACGGTACCGAAAGTGCCATAGACAAAATCAGCAAAGATATTATTATCTGCGATTGGCACTATGAGAACATGCCGGAATATAAATCGGTCGACATATTTGCCGAAAATGGGTTTAAAATTTTGCTCAGCCCGTGGAAAGATGTCGGCAATGCAAAAAAATTCATTGAATATGCCGCCGCACATGATGTCGGCAATATCGAGGGAACACTCGCAACAACCTGGTGTTCATCGGGCGACCTTGCAGGGCATATCATGTACGGTAAGCCCGTCGGCTGGGAAAACACCCGCGGCGTTGCGGAGGTGTTAAATTACTTATACGGTATTCACTGACGCAGCAGCCCGAAATATTTATCCGCAAAAACCGCAAATGCCGGAGCGTCAAACAGAATGTCTTTGCTGTTTTTTCGCCCCGGCATTTTTATCGGTATTTTTCCGCAAAAAGCCTTACATCTCTTTATTTTATACTCCAGCTTTGTCCCTGCATCTGCAGTTCGGTCATTCTGCGGAAGATGCCGTCTTTTGCCATAAGTTCAGCCGGTGTACCCTGCTCCGCCGCAGTGCCGTCCGCCAGAACTACAATCTTGTCGGCACCGGCAACCGTCCTCATTCTGTGTGCAATCACAAGCACCGTTTTATTTTTAATCAGCCTTGAAAGCGCTTTTTGTATTGCTGTTTCATTCTCAACATCAAGGCTCGCCGTTGCCTCATCGAGCAAAATGATCGGCGCGTCTTTCAAAAATGCTCTGGCAATCGAAATTCTCTGTCTTTCTCCGCCCGACAGCGCACAGCCGTTTTCGCCGATATCGGTATTCCATTTATCGGGCAGCTTTTCCGCAAATTCGTCGCAGTTTGCAAGCCGTGCCGCCTCCAAAACCTCCTCATCGGTTGCGCCCTTGCGCCCGAGGCGAATATTTTCCATTATTGTATCATTAAACAATGTGACGTCCTGGAAAACTATCGAGTAAAGCGACATAAGCGTTTCCGGGTCAATTTCCGCCACGTTCATTCCGCCGACGGTAATCGTACCCTTTTGATTATCCCAAAATCTTGCCGCCAGCCGCGATACCGTGGTTTTTCCGCCGCCGGACGGCCCCACGAGCGCCGTAACCTCGCCCTGCTTTGCCGTGAATGACACATCTTTCAGCACTGTTTCACCGTCATCATACGAAAAGCCGACATGGTCGAATACAATATCACAGCCGTTGTTTGTGAGCTTATTTTTGCCGTGCTGAATCGGGTGGTCAAGTATTTCGTTCATACGCGCCACATTCGTCCGCATGGCAATCACCGCCGCAAGATTTTGCAGCGCCGCCTGCATCGGGTCATAAAGGCGCGACGCAACCAAAAGGAACATAAACATGGTCAGAACATCAATTTTTCCGTTCACAAGCCGTATACTCCCGGTAAGCGCTACGGTAGCAATGCCGAGCTTCAGTACCATTCCCGAAGCCGTAACTATCACTCCCGTCACAAGTTCGGCGGAAATCGCACCCTTTTCCACGCCGCGTATTTTCTTCTTTAAACCCTCAAGGTATCCGTTTTCCGCATTGTTGGCTTTAAGGTCGCGCACCGTTTCGATATATTCCTGAATACCGTCGGCGCATGCCATTTTTGCCGCCATGTTTTTTCTTTGAAATTTGTCCTGCAATCTGTAGCTGAGAACAACTATCAGGACGGATACCGGGATTACCCAAAGCGCGCTGACCGCCATCGGTGCATCAAACGCAAACAAGCCGAGAGCGATTATCAGCGTGGAAATAACCGAACCGAACAGCGCCGGAACGTAATGCGAACAGTCCTTTTCCAGAACCTCGCAGTCCGCCATAATCGTGCTTGTCAAATCGGCGAGGTCTTTTTTACCGAAAAACGAGAGCGGCAGCATGCGAAGCTTTTCCGCAAGGTTTATTCTGCGTTTTCCGCTTTCCTCATATGTTGTGAAAAACGTGTTGTTATACTGAAACCACGTCGCGGCAAGTATCAGCGCAAAGCACACCGCGCAGCCTGTAACGTAAAACGGGATTTTATCTTTCGGTGCGCTGCCGCCGAGTAAATCCGCCGCTATGCAGTACAGTAATCCGGTCGGCAGCATAAAGGCAACATTCTGAAACGCACACGCAATTATTCCTTTAATCAGACCGTGCGCGCCCTCTTTAGACGATGCCGTTGCCTTTTGTATCAGTTTTATCATAATTCAGCCCTCCTTTGCCACTTTCCACTCAACGGAATTTTGATAATCCTTCCACATTTTAGCGAACAAACCGTTATTATTACACAAGGCGTCAAGCTTGCCGCTTTCTGCGATTTTTCCGTTCTCAATCACATAAATGCAGTCCGCGTCGGCAACGGTCGAAAGCCTGTGGGCAATCATGATTACCGTCCTTCCCTTTGCAAGCTCCGCGAATGCCTTCTGAACCTTGACCTCATTATCCGGATCGGCAAAGGCTGTCGCCTCGTCCAGAATTATAACGGGCGCATTTTTCAGTATCGCTCTTGCAATCGCTATTCTCTGCTGCTCTCCGCCCGACAGATACACTCCGCCCGTTCCGATTACGGTGTCGGTGCCGCCGGGGAATTTTTCTATAATATCCATGCACTGCGCGGTTTTCAGTGCCTCTGCAACCTCCGCTTTTGTTGCGTTCGGTCTGCCCATACGCACATTTTCAAATATGGACGCCTTAATCAGCTTGCTGTCCTGGAACACGAACGATACATTGTTCATAAGCTCCTCTTTGGGAATGTCGCGCACATCGGCGCCGCCTATTTTTATGCTTCCGCTCCCGACGTCAAAAAGCCGTGAAATAAGGCTTGCCAGCGTTGATTTTCCGCCGCCCGACGGCCCTACGAAAACCACCGTTTCACCCGGATTTATTTTGAGCGACACGCCTTTTATAACATCCTCTTTTCCGTCATAGCTGAAGTGAACATCATCAAGCTCTACCGAGGAATTTTGCGGGTGCTTCGGCGCGCTGCTTTCGCTCATCGGCGCAGCATTTAAAACACTGTCTATTCTCGCAAGTGCGTCCTCCACAACCATATTGTTCTCGCTCATATACATGATTTTTGTAAGAGTGAGCGCAATTACCGGTGTGATTATTATGTAAAACAAGAGATTGAGCAAAAATTTATCGGTAACGCCGTTTTGCGTGAACAGGAACGCCCCGGCAATCAAAAATGCAAACACGCCGTTTATTGCCGCCGTATAAAGCATCATCGGCAAGCGCATATCTTTGGTGTATGCGATAACCCATTTTTCATATTCGTCAATGGTATCTTTGAACTTTTTAAAGGAAAATACCGACTGTCCGAACGTTTTTACAACAGGTATTCCGCGCACATATTCCACAGCTTCATTGGACATAGCCGCAAGCGCGTTTCCGTACTGCCGCATCTTTTCTTCCATGCGTTTGCCGGTCATCGCGGACATGATTACAAACCCCAGAACAACCGGAACAAGGCTCAAAAGCCCCAATCTCGCGTCAAATGCCAAAAGCAGCGCAAGCAATCCTATCGGCGTCGCAATCGCTCCGTATTTATCCGGCAGCTGATGCGCAAGATACGTTTCCGCCGCTCCCGTGCTGTCATTGATGATTTTACGCAGTTTGCCGCTCCCGAAAGATTCGGTAAATCCGAGGGGCAGTTTTGCGATATGCTCTGTTATTTCAATCCTCATGTTTGTCGCGGCACGGAATGCCGAAAAATGCGAGCACAAAAGCGCGCAAATATAAATCAGGAAAGACAAAATCGCATACAAAACCGCCATTCTTCCGTAGTGCGGCAAATTTTGCGCACCTGCAAAATCCGGTGCTGCCTCCAATACTTCTTTTATGATTTTCCATATGTACCAAAAAGGCACAAGTGCCATGAGCGCGCTGACGGCAGATAAAATCCACGACGCATATGTCAGATACCTGTATCCGCCCGCATAATCCATCAGCCGCGATAAGTTCGATTGCTTTTTCAAGGCAAATTCCTCCCTAAATTTGATTTTTATATGATAAAGGAAACGCTGCAGCCGTTCCCGTTACCTTTCGTTAGTTAGCATTAACTAACTTATTGCCAAAAATTAAAGGGCTTTAAAAACCCATAATTTTTTGCCAGCCGGCAGTGTAAAAAGCTCTTAAATCACGAACATACCCCTTTGCTTTTTCAAAAGGCATATCATGAATAACAAGCTCAAAATATGCGGAAAACAGTCCGCTGCAAAGCATGTGTTCAAGCTGAGGATCGACATTGTACCGCGGATAACCCATTTTTTCCAGATTGTGCGCGAATTTATGCGTTGCGCTGACCTCGATTTCCACCATATCATGAATGAGATTTTCGTATTTTGTGCCCTCGGAGCAGGTCAGTATAAGCTTAAATTCGTCCGCATGCGCATAAACATACTCCGTTATCCATTCCATGCAGTCACCGGATATTTTGCCCATATTGCCGGGCTGATTTTCCGGCGGCAGCTGCGCAAATTCCTCCTGCGCCGCGGTGAATTTCGTCATTACCGTTTCATAATGTTTGCCGACCAATGCGTCGAACAGCTCCTCCTTGCTTTTGTAATATCCGTAAAAAGCTCCCGTCGTGACCCCTGCCGTCTTTACAATATTGCGGAGAGATGCGGACTTGAATCCTTTTTGCAAAAACTCAGCCTTAGCCGATGCCAGTATGGCGTCAAGCGTTGTTTTTTCTGTCTTGTCCATATGCTCTCCTCCGTGTAACAGTGTTATATCACGGTAACAGTATAACACTGTTATATAGTTTTGTCAACAGTTTTTTATTATTTTTTTCGTAAAAAGTTTTTTCACGCGTAAAAGCCCGGAAAAGCTGCTTTATAAACCTTCCGGGCTTTCGCTCACTATTGTATTGTTTTTTCATTTCGCCGCCGCGTGCCGCTCAAACGCTTGCGCAGACGGCAAATCCTCAGTAATTTTCACTGCTGTTCTTCTTGTTGCAGTTCTGATTGTTCTTTTGATTTTGATTGCTGTTCTGATTTTTGTTACTGTTCTGATTATTCTTCTTGTTGTTATTCTGATTTTGATTGTTCTGATTGTTATTCGGCATTAAAATCACCTCCCGCGCATATTAAATCTGTAGACGTTTTTTGAAAAATGCATATTTTATGCCTTATCCGAAAAATATAATAAAAGCAGAAAATTCTTCCGTTTTTATTATTCATGTAAGGGTTCGGGAAAATTCCTTTACCGTGTACTATTATTTCCGCCGCTTCAAATTTTATTCATATAAACGCTTGAAAAATGTGCAAAAAAATGATATAATATATAATAAGGTTGTTTTTATTTTGGAGAAAATTATGCTTGAGAAAATCTGGGAATATAAAAATGAAAAATTTGAAAGAGCCGATATTATAAACTTTGCGAAAAGCTGCAATATACCGCCCGCCATGGCGGCAATCCTCATGAACAGGGGAATATGCGACGAAAAATCAGCCGCCGCATACTTCAAAAAAGGGCTTGACGGCATACATGACCCATTTCTGCTGAATGACATGGAGGAGGCAGTCGCACGCATACTTGCCGCCGTTTCCGCAAAAGAAAAAATCACCGTCTACGGCGACTATGACGCGGACGGCGTTACATCGACCGCGGTTTTGTACGGATTTCTGAAAAAAATCGGCGCGGACGCGGATTATTTTCTTCCCGACCGCTTCAAAGACGGTTACGGACTTAACATTCCGGCAATCAACCGCATAGCGCGCAGCGGAACCAAGCTGATGATTACCGTTGACTGCGGAATTACATCTGTCGGAGAGGTAGAATTTGCAAAAACGCAGGGACTTGACGTTATCATAACCGACCACCACACCTGCAAAGATACTCTTCCGAGGGCTGTTGCGGTTATAAATCCCAAGCGTGATGACAGTACATATCCTTTCCGTGAGCTTGCCGGAGTCGGCGTTGCATTTAAACTTGTGCTTGCGCTGGCGGTCAGACTCGGATATTCTTCAAAGGACGTGTTCTATGAATACGCCGCTCTTGCGGCAATCGGCACCATCGCCGACGTTGTGCCGCTCCTTGATGAAAACAGAATTATTGCCGACCGCGGCATCTCGGTTATTTCCTCCGGCAAAAATCCCGGAATACGCGCGCTTTGCGAAGCCGCGTCAATCGGGAACCGTCCGGTTGACAGCACTGCGGTCGCATTCATGCTTGCACCGCGGCTTAACGTCGCCGGCAGACTCGAGCATGCCGACACGGCGGAACGCCTTTTAACTGAAACGGATTATTCCGCGGCGCTGGAAACCGCAATGTATCTTAATGAAACCAACAACAAGCGCCGTCAGATTGAACAGCAAATATTCGAGGAAGCGCTTCGGCAGGCAGAGTCCTTTGAGTCGGAACAATACGTGTACGTACTGGCCCACGAGGGCTGGCATCACGGAGTAATCGGAATAGTTGCCTCACGCATCTGCGAGCGATTTTACCGCCCGTGCATACTTATTTCCTGCGAAAACGGCAAGGGAAAGGGTTCGGGACGGTCTATCGAGGAGTTAAATCTCTTTGATGCGCTTTCCGACAGCGATGAGCTTTTATCCGCGTTCGGCGGACATTCTCAGTCAGCGGGTCTGAGTATATCCGCGGAAAATATCGACGAATTCCGCAAACGCATAAATGCATATGCAAAAAAACAGCTGGACGGAAAAAAGCTTCTTCCCAAACTCAAAATTGACTGCCGGTTAAACCCGGCAGATATAACGCTCAATGCCGCAAAAATGATTAACACCCTGGAGCCGTTCGGCTGCGGAAACGAAATGCCGGTATTTGTGCTTACCGGCGCGGCAGTATCACGCATAGCCGCCATGGGCGCCGACGGACGCCACTTGCGCATGGAGCTTTCCTGCAAGGGGTATACATTCAGTGCCGTCGGGTTCGGCATGGGAGATTTATGCGAAAGTCTGTTCCCCGGGGACAGGGTCAGCGTCGCCTTTTGCCTCAGCATAAATTCATTCCGCGGCAGCGAAAGTCTGCAGCTTATGATTAGGGATATAAAAAAAGATAATTGATACAATAAAAAGATTGGAATGGTAATATGACGGATAAAAAAACAGATATTTTTGCCGCTGCCGACAAGCTCGGTCACATAGCCGACGAAACCGATGTTATCGTCGATAAGGTAATAGAGCGTGTAAAAGGCTATAACCCCAAGGCAAATACCGACATGATTTATGTCGCATACCGCCTTGCTAAAGCCGCGCACAAAAATCAGTTCAGAAAATCCGGCGAGCCGTATATAATTCACCCGGTTCAGATTGCCTACATCGCCTCTGAGCTTTCAATGGACAGCGTAGCGATATGCGCAGGTCTGCTCCATGATGTCATCGAGGACACCCCCTACACCTTCGACAATATCGCCATGCTTTTCGGCAAGCCGGTTGCGGATATTGTTGACGGCGTTACAAAGCTTAAAAAAATTCAATACCGCGAGCGCCAGGAACAGCAGGTCGAAAATCTCAGAAAAATGTTCTTTGCCATGAGCAAAGATATACGCGTTGTCATTATTAAGCTGATTGACCGCCTGCATAACATGCGTACCCTCAATTTCCAGCCGCGCGAAAAACAGCTTTACATCGCCAAGGAAACTCTCGACGTATACGCGCCTCTCGCACATCGGCTCGGTATTTCAAAAATCAAGTCCGAGCTTGAGGATTTGGCGCTTAAATACCTCGACCCCGTCGCATACGAGGAAATTGCCGAAAGCATTAACCAGAAAAAAAGCGAACGCGAAGCATTCGTTTCGGAGATTATAGCGGCGCTCAAGGAAAAAATGTCGCAAAACGGCATAGAATGTGAAATTACCGGACGCGCAAAGCATTTCTACAGCATTTTCCGCAAAATGTACGCACAGAACAAAACAATTGATGAAATTTATGATTTGTTTGCCGTCCGTATAATCGTAAATACGGTCGCGGAATGTTATGCGGTTCTCGGCATGGTTCATGAGATGTATACGCCGCTCCCGATGCGGTTTAAGGACTACATCGCCATGCCTAAACCGAACATGTACCAGTCGCTGCACACCACGGTTGTGGGCGCCGGCGGCACTCCGTTTGAAATTCAGATACGCACGTGGGAAATGCACCGTGTTGCGCAGGAGGGTATCGCCGCGCACTGGAAATACAAAGAGGGCAAATCCGGGATTGACGCCATGGATAAGGAGCTTGAATGGGTTCGCAAGCTGATGGAAACACAAGAAAACATCATGGACGCAGACCAGTTCATGAACAGCCTTAAAATCGATATGTTTTCCGACCAGGTTTTTGCATTTACGCCTCAGGGCAAGGTTATTCCCCTCCCGAACGGCTCAACCGCCATTGATTTTGCGTTTGCAATTCACACCCAGGTCGGCAGCAAAATGATAGGCGCCAAGGCGAACGGCAAAATAATTCCGATTACCTACAAGCTGCAAAACGGCGACATAATCGAAATTCTGACCTCGCCTCAGGCAAAAGGCCCGAGCCGCGACTGGCTGAAAATTGTAAAAACCTCGCAGGCCCGCACAAAAATCAATCAATGGCTGAAAAAGGAATGCCGCGAGGAAAATATCGTCCACGGCAAAGAAATTCTTGAAAAAGAGGCTAAGCGCCTTAATATCCCGTTTTCGAGCCTGTTCCGCGAGGACTGGCTGACGCCGATTTACAAAAAATACACCTTCAGCGGCATTGACGATTTATATGCAAGCGTCGGATATGGCGGACTTTCCGCGCAGAAAGTAATTATGCATCTGCGCGAAAACTACCTGCATGAGCAAAAGCAGAAAATGCCCGAAAAAACCGCAGCAGCCGAAAAACCGCGCAGGCAAACAAATTCCTGCGGCATAGAGGTCAAGGGCATAGATAACTGTCTTGTGCGTCTGTCAAAATGCTGCAACCCCGTCCCGGGCGACGAAATCGTCGGCTTTATAACCAAAGGCCGCGGAGTTTCGGTGCACCGCGCAGACTGTCCGAATATTCAGCCTGAGGTGCTTTCCGATGAGGATAAAAAACGCTTTATAATAGTAAACTGGACAGGCGAAAACCGTTCCTCATACGTTGCGCTGCTGCGCGTTGAAACAGAGGACACTCCCGGCATGCTCATGCACATAACAACCGTGCTTGCCGACCTGAAAATCAACTGTGCGTCAATTAACGCGCGCACATTTAAAAACAAGGCGTCGGTAATCGACCTCGGTCTTGAAATATCCGACACCAACGATTTAAAGCGCGCGGTTACACGAATATCACAGCTGCCGGGCGTTCTGGACATTAAGCGAACCACAAACTGAAACTAAGGAGTTATCTGAACCAATGGAAATACAAAAGCTTGAAATCAGCATCACAACCGAATATATAAAGCTTGATCAGCTGCTTAAATTTGCACAGATTGCCGATACGGGCGCCATAGCAAAAGAAATGATTGCGGACGGTATCATCTCCGTCAACGGCGAACCCTGCCTCATGCGCGGAAAAAAAATCCGCGGCGGCGATGTTGTTTTTGCCGATTTTGAAGACGAAGGCTTTGAAATTACGGTGATATAGATGAAAATTAAAAGCCTTGCACTTCATAATTTCCGCAACTATGAACGCGAATCCGTTACTTTTGACGAAAACACGAATATCTTGTTCGGAAACAACGCACAGGGAAAAACGAACATGCTTGAGGCAATCTGCCTGTTTTCTCACGGGAAAAGCCACCGCACGAAATCCGACACCGAAATGATTCGGTTCGGCAGCGATTTTATGAAGCTTTGCCTTGAATTTTCCGACAAAAACCGCGACTACCGCGCTGTGATGCAGCTGACCAAATCCGGCAAAAAGTCGGTCAAAATAAACAATGTTCCGATAACAAAGCTATCCATGCTCATGCGCTATCTGAACGCCGTCATGTTCTCGCCGGAGGATTTGGAAATAGTAAAGGGCGCACCGCAGCTGCGCCGCAGATTTCTGGACGAGGCAATAAGCCAGCTTTATCCGCTGTATCTGAAATGCCTGATTTCCTATCACAAAAATCTTGCGCAGAAAAACAGTCTGCTGAAAAAAATGAAATTCTCCGGAAAAACCTCCGACCCGATGCTGTCGGTCTGGAACGAACAGATTGCAGATGACGGAAACCGGATAATGCAGTACAGACAGGATTTCACACAGCGCCTGAACGGCTATGCAGGCAAAATTCATGCAGAAATAAGCGGAGAAAATTTCAATTTGCTATATACACCGAGCATAGAATGTGATATAATAAATAAAGAAGCGTTTTATGCCAAGCTTGAAGCAAGCGCGGCAAGAGAAATAGAAAACGGCTCAAGTCTGTACGGTATTCAGCGCGATGACCTGCGGTTTTTCATCAATGACCGCGAGGTAAAAACCTATGCGTCGCAGGGGCAGCAGCGCACCGTCATACTCAGCATGAAACTTGCGCAGATGGAGAGTATAAACGAGCTGAGAAACGAATACCCCGTACTTCTTTTGGACGATATCATGAGCGAGCTTGATTTTTCGCGCAGACAGTACCTTTCCGAAAAAATCAGGGACAAACAGGTTATTCTGACCTGCACCGACGCCGACGCTGCCGGCTCCTCGGGTTCGGCACGCGTATTTGAAGTCCGCGCCGGGAAAATAATAATTTAGGAGGTACAGCCTTTCATGTATATTCATTTGGGCAACGAGGTTGCCGTCGCACTCAGCGATATAACCGGCATATTTGATATGGATAACACAACTGTTTCCTATCAAACGCGCAGCTTTCTTGCAGCGGCGCAGAAAGACGGCACCGTTATAGACGTGACCGAGGATTTGCCGAAATCATTCATCATCGTAAACCGAAACGGCAAAACCTTTGTATATATATCGTCACTGGCGTCGCGCACGCTGTTAAAACGGTCAAAATCAGAAAATATTTTTATATAGGCAGGAGATAAAACATGGAAAAGATTGAAACAAAATATGACGCGAGTCAAATACAGGTTCTCGAGGGGCTTGAAGCGGTAAGAAAGCGCCCCGGCATGTATATCGGCTCAACATCGGCGGCAGGACTGCATCATCTTGTGTACGAAATTGTGGACAACTCCATAGACGAGGCGCTGGCAGGCTATTGTACCGAGATAAAGGTCGATATTAACCCCGATAATTCCGTAACCGTAACCGATAACGGCCGCGGTATTCCTGTAGGCATTCACCCCCAGGAGGGCATACCGACGGTTCAGGTGGTACTTACAATTCTTCATGCCGGCGGTAAGTTCGGCGGCGGTGGATACAAGGTTTCCGGCGGTCTGCACGGCGTCGGCTCGTCTGTAGTAAACGCCCTTTCCGAAAAGCTGGAGGTTGAAATAGCCGACGGAACACATATTTACTATCAAAGCTATCAGCGCGGAAAGCCGACATGTGAACTGAAGGTTATCGGCGATACCGACAAAACCGGCACGAAAATAACTTTTAAGCCGGACGGCGAGATTTTTGAAACGCTTGTTTTCGATTATGACGTGCTTTTAAAACGTCTGCGCGAACAGGCTTTCCTGAACAAGGGAATAAAAATAATCTTTACCGACAAGCGTGAGGCGGAACCTGCAAGCGTTACCCTCTATGCCGAGGGCGGTATAAAAGAATTTGTTCAGTACATCAATAAAAATAAAGACCCTCTGCATGATGATATTATATATTTTGAGGCGTCACGGAATGACATGATGGTAGAAGTGGCAATGCAGTACACCGACTCCTACAGCGAAACGGTTCTGAGCTTTGCAAACAACATTCACACTATGGACGGCGGAACACACGAAACAGGTTTTAAGTCGGGTTTAACACGAGTTATAAATGATTATGCACGCAAAAACAACCTCTTAAAGGACAAGGAATCAAACCTTTCCGGCGAAGATACGCGTGAGGGACTTACCGCAATTATCAGCGTAAAAGTGTCCGAGCCGCAGTTTGAGGGACAGACAAAAACCAAGCTCGGCAATTCCGAGGCAAGAACGCTTGTCGAAAACGCACTGAATGATAAACTTGCGGCATTCCTGGAGGAAAATCCGAGAATAGCCAAAGCGATAATAGAAAAAACGCTTACCGCAAGCCGCGCAAGAGAAGCTGCGCGCAAGGCACGCGAGGCAACGCGTAAAAACGCACAGGCAAACAACGCCTCATTACTCGGAAAGCTTGCGAAGTGCACCGACGAGGGCGCCGATTACGCAGAAATCTACATCGTCGAGGGAGATTCCGCGGGCGGCTCGGCAAAACAGGGCAGAAACAGACGTTTCCAGGCAATTTTGCCGCTTTGGGGAAAAATGCTCAACGTCGAAAAGTCGCGCATTGACAAGGTTTATTCAAACGAAAAGCTTTTGCCGATAATTCAGGCTCTCGGCGCCGGCATAGGCGAGGAATTTGACATTACCAAGCTGAAATACGGAAAAATAATAATCATGGCCGATGCCGATGTCGACGGTTCGCACATCAGAACACTGCTGCTTACATTCTTCTTCAGATACATGCGGCCGCTGATTGAAAACGGAAATGTATATCTGGCTCAGCCGCCGCTTTACAAGGTGTTCAAGGGCAAGAACAACAATCTTGTCGAGAAATTTGCATACACCGACGAAGAGCGCACCGCACTCCTTGCCGAAATGGGCAGCGGCGCAAAGGTTCAGCGTTACAAGGGTCTCGGTGAAATGGATCCTCCCGAGCTTTGGGAAACAACAATGAATCCCGAAACAAGAACCATGCTCCGCGTTGATCTTGAGGACGCTATTGCAGCCGACCAGACCTTCACCGTACTGATGGGCGATAAGGTTGAACCGCGCCGTGAGTTTATCGAAAAACACGCAAAATACGTATCTAACCTTGACATTTAAAGAAAAAAAATACCGGAGAAATTGTCTTTTTTCAGGCAATATCCCCGGTTTTTTAATGCGATGCTCCGCGCAGACAGATATTCTCCGCCGCCTACTGATTGGCAACTACGGCAAAGAAATACAAGTCACTGTCGGAATCATTAATGAGGCTGTGAAAATGTCCTTTCGGGCAGTAATGACACTGTCCCTCTTCAACACGTTCTTCATTGTTGTCATACAGCACTTTTCCCCTGCCCTTGATTATATAAATAATCTCGCTGCCGGTTTCGTGCTTATGATAGCCTATCGACGCGCCCGGTTCCAGTCTGTCGCTCATTATATTATTCATTCCGTCATTGTGGCTGCGCACGAAAAAGTCTTTTTTTCCGCCCAGAAATTCCGTCTTTTTTTCAAAGTTCATGCTGTTAAAATCTATAATCATAGTATTCCTCCCATATAAAAAATCGGCAGACCCGAAAGCCTGCCGATAATCTCTCAGTCATCGGTTCTGAATCTTGCTACATCGTTCAAAAACTGTTCGCAGTCATCGCTGTGAACCTCAACCTTTATCGGCTTTGACAAATCCAGGCTGAAAATTCCCATAATTGATTTTGCATCAACAACATATCTGCCGGATGTCAAATCTACATCAAAGTCATATTTTGATACAGCGTTGACAAAATCCTTAACGTCATTGATTGAACTTAAAAGAAGATTAAAAGTTTTCATAATCCATACCTCCGTTATTTGCATTATTCTGTATTTATATAATACAACTTTTTTCAGATTTAGTCAATAGGGTATTGCACTTTTTGTAAAAATTTTATATAATAGTAATATGAGTTTTACACAGTATTCATATACGCGGTATAAAGAGGTAAAAATGAAAAAAGTTGCATTTTACACGCTCGGCTGCAAAGTAAACCAATACGAAACGGAAGCAATGAGCGAATTATTCAAAAAAAGCGGCTACGAAATCTGCGATTATGACGGTTTCGCCGACATATATATAATCAACACCTGCACGGTAACCGGCATGAGCGACCGTAAATCGCGGCAGATAATCCGCCGTGCAAAAAAGACAAATCCCAACGCCTTTGTGATTGTCACCGGCTGCTACGCGCAGACAAGCCCGGGCGAAATTTTGAAAATTGACGGTGTAAATCTGGTGCTTGGCACGCAAGACCGCGCCGACATCGTCGGACTTTACGAAAAACACACGGGCGCCGTACAGCAAAGCTGCGTCAGCGATATTATGCACACGCACAGCTTTGATAATCTTTCGGTAACAGATTACCGTGACCGCACCCGCGCCTATATCAAGGTTCAGGAGGGTTGCAATCAATTCTGCTCCTACTGCATCATTCCATACGCGCGCGGACCGATACGCAGCCGCGATTTCGACAGCGTCATATCTGAAACGGAGCGTCTGGCAAAGCACGGATTTACCGAAATCACATATGTCGGCATACATATCGCCTCGTATGGGCTTGATAAAAAGGATAAGGGCCTTGCCGACCTGCTAATCGCCGCCAATGCAATCGACGGCATAAAGCGTATTCGTCTGAGCTCGATTGAGCCTATGACCCTCAACGAGGAATTTATTGACAAAATTAAAGATTGCGACAAGCTTTGCCATCATTTTCATTTGTCACTTCAAAGCGGCTGCGACGAAACCCTACGGCGCATGAACCGCAAATATACAACGGCGCAGTATTATAAAATTGTCGAGGGACTGCGCAGACATTTTCCCGACGCCGCAATCACTACCGATATTATGGTCGGCTTTGCCGGCGAAACCGACGCGGAATTTGATGAAACCTGCCGTTTTGCGGAAAAAGTATCTTTTTCCGGCGCGCATATATTTCAGTATTCGGTAAGGGAGGGCACTCCGGCAGCGCATTTCCCCAATCAGGTTGACCCTGCCGTAAAGGAGCACCGCAGCAAAATTATAAGCGAAATCTGTGAAAAATCAAAGCACGAATTTATGCAGAGATTTGTAGGCAGCACCGCCGAAGTTCTTTTTGAGCAGCCTGTCGGAGACGGCTGTTTTGAAGGCAAAACAGCGAATTATCAAAATGTGCTTGTCAAAACAGACGAGGATTTATCCGGCGAATACCGCAGCGTTCGCCTTGTAAAAACAAAAAACGATTCATTTATCGGAGAATTGATATAGGAGGAAATTTATGCAGCGAAAATTTTACATGGGGCTGGCGGGCCTCACAATAGAGATGAACACGAGATTTGAATATGTCGAGAATTTTTGCCGTGATTATATCATAGACAATCCCGAAAAAATGGCAGATATAGTTGCATCGGTAACACCCGAGCGCGTTCAGGAGGAAATGTGCCGCGTCAAAGAGGAAATCCAAGAAGATGTAACGGAGGAATACACCGAAACGCTCGCGCTCTACCGTTCAATAGCGGAACAGCTGCCGAAATTCGGCTGTTTCGTTTTCCACGGAGCGGCAATATCATTCGACGGAAAGGGCTACCTGTTCACCGCACCGAGCGGCACCGGAAAAACAACGCATATCTGTCTGTGGCGCAAATTTCTCGGCAAGCGTGTTGACATCATTAACGGCGACAAGCCCATTCTGCGCATTAACGATGACGGTGTATCCGTATGCTCGACCCCGTGGGCAGGCAAGGAAAACTGGCACAAAAACGTGATTATGCCGCTCGCCGGCGCATGTATAATAAATCGCGGAACGGATAATCTGTGCATACGTCAGACCCCTCAGGAGGCTCTGAGAAACGTTATGCATCAGGTCTACCTCCCCAAAAATACGCAAAGCACCGGTCAGACTCTTGAAAATATCGACAAGCTTTTAAAGCTTGTTCCGTTTTACCGGCTCACATGCGATATTTCGGAAAATGCAGTCAAAGCGTCCTTTGAGGCTTTGACCGGGCAAAAATTTTAACAAAAAAATAATACGGCAGCACCGAATGTTGTTGCCGTATTATTTTTATTCGTCAAACTGTATCTCGTCCGCCGGGTCCTCGTCAATATTCTCCGGCACATCGATAACCCTTTCCGTTTCCTCTGTCTTTGGAGGTTCGGCAGGCTTTTCAAAGCTTATTCCCTCGATATGCACATTTACTTTCAGCACATCAATGCCCGTCATGGTTTCAACGCTGTTTTTAACATTTTCCTGAATACTCCACGCAAGCTCGGGAATACGCTTGCCGAATTCCACAATGATGAACAGGTCAATCACCGCACCCTCCGGCTTAATGTCAATTTTTACGCCTTTCTGGGGATTTTTTTTCGCGCCCAGCATTTCTGCAATTCCGCCGGCAAAGCTGCCTGCCATTCCGCTTACGCCGTCTATTTCGTTCGCCGCAATTCCGGCAATCGACGCAACAACCTCATCGGAAATATTAACCTTGCCCGTATCCTTCTCCAAAGTAATTTCGTCTATGATATTTTTATTTTCTTCCATGTCGCTTACATTCCTTTCTGCATTAAAGCAATGATTTTCCTATGCTAATTATACCAAACATTTACAGCTTTTGCAACTATTTTGCCTCAATAATTTTAATATTTTTAGCCGAGGTATCAAGCTCCGATGTTACGATTTCCTTAATCGTCTTTACGTCCTCGCTTGAAAAGTTATTCTTTTTTACTATTATTTCCACACTTTCGCCGTCAATATACACCGAAATATCCTTGTATCCCTTAGCTTTTGCCACATTTTCAATTATGGTTTCCTTTTCGGTGTTCTCCGCTATGGACACGATTTTATTCTGTGCCTGTTTGCGTACATCGCCTTCAAAACTTTCGTTTGTCGCGGTTTGATTTAAAATTTCAAGCGCTTTTGAACGCGAATTGTCCTTTGCCAGTTTCGCCTCTGTAAAGTATTCTCCCGAAGCGGCTGTTTCTTCGGCATTTTCCCCATTTTTACCGGACTGTGATTTTTTCTCCTCCGCCTGTGCTTTCCTGTCCTCCGACTGCGCCTCTTTTTGTGCGCCCGTGTCGGCTACATCTTTTTTGTCGCTTGAAACATACTCCGCCTCACCCAGTTTTTTTGCGTCCTCAATGTAGCTTCCGCCGTCGGCGACGCGCACGGTATCCTGATATGACCAGTTCAGATACCCCGCAACACCAATCAGCACAACAAGTGCCGCCGCAATAATTTCTTTCTTTTTAAGTACCATCATAATTAATTCCTTTCCTTTCCTTCTAAAACGCACACTCTGCATGACGCAATCTCGAGCGCCGCGCATGCCGCATCGGTTATGGATTTTTTCACCCGTGCGTCAGACGCTCCCGAGGCAATAATCACAACGCCTTTTGCCTTGGGATAAACTTCGCCTTTCACCATAGGCTCTCCCCCGGAGGTAATAGCCGAATTTTCACGGCGCGTGGTTGTTTCCCTTTCCGACTGCGAGCTGTCCTGCTTCTGTTCAAAAGCGACATCGTAGCTTGTAGTCCCGTAATATGTTACCATTACCGATACATTGCTCACTCCGTCGATTTCGGACAAAATTCTGCACAGCCGTTCCTCATCGGAATATGCGTCATAGCCGCGTGCTTTTATATCGTTATTATGCTTTGCTCCCGTTCCGGACAGCAGCATAAAAACAATCCCAATTATAATTATTATATACATGCTCTTATTATTCGCATATTTTTTAAAAATTTCATTCAATGTCAAGTTCAACCTTATCACACCCATACACATTTTTTATGCGGTCAATCATTCCGCGCGGATTTTGCCAGCACCGTATTTTTATTGCTTTCACGCCGCGGATTTTGTGTTCGTCATCAATATCGATTTCCGCGGCGGCGCTTGCTTTGACGCCGTATTCATCTTGTATTCTCTGTTCTATATCCTCCTCCACACGGCGGCGCATTTCCTCGGAAACACTGTCTTTCAGCGGCTCATCATTAATTTCGTAATTCTCCGTGACCGGCATTAGCTGCACATGCCGAAACTCCGCGACGGGTGCAATAAGCACCGATAAAATCAGAAAACCGATTATGATGCGTATGTATTTATCCCATTCTTTCGGTGCGAGAATGTCCGCCGCTGCCGCCGCAAGAGCCGCAATTGCAATTGTAATGATATACTCTTTCACAGTCCCACCCCCGTTGATGTCAGAATTATTCCTATCGATATTATAAAGAGCATTACCGCGGTTATTACCATCGAAAAGACCGTCTGCACCGAATCCGCAACCGATAAGAGTACGCCGGTTATGTGCTTGTCGGAAAACGGTTCGCAGAAAGCCGCCGTTATCCGCAGCATCATAAACATTATCCAAATTTTTATAATCGGAATACATGACATGGAGATAACGGTTATCATGCCGGCGGTGCCCACGGCGTTTTTCATGAGCCGCGCACCGGACAGCACCGTGTCGATACTGTCGGACAGCAATCCGCCGACCACCGGTACAAAGCTGCCCACCGCAAATTTTATTCCCCTGGTTGTCAGGTTGTTAAGCGAGCTTGTGCTTATTCCGTACAGAGTGAGTATTGCGGAAAATAAGGTCAGCACACCGGTCAGTATCCACTTTGATACCGATTTTATAAGGCTGTTGAGCGTACCGATTTCAATTCTGTTTCCGAGGTTGTTAACAATCCCCAAAACCGCCGAAAAATATGTAAGCGGCAAAATGCATTTATCGACAATAAGGCTCAGAACGTATATGCTGGACGTCATCACCGGGCTGAATGCCGCAGCCTGCGTGACGGCGCCGCTCGATACCAAAAATCCGATAAAAACCGGCTCAAATTTTGTTATAAATCCGCACAGCGCGTGTATTATTTCCACGCCGTAGCCTACCGCCTCGGAAAAAATTTTAACGGCGGAACCGGTTATCATCAGAAAACATGCGAAAAATGCAGCGCCGGTCGCCTCGCCCCCTCCGAAGGATTCCGAAAGTACGCGCAAAACTCCGGAGGCGGCGGCAATTATCAGTATCGATTTGAGCATGGATTTAGTTTCATTAATTTCAGTGAAAACATCGTCTGCAAATCCGTTTATTATATTTATCGGATTAAGGTCAAGTTTTCCCGTTATTATTTCACGCGTTTTTCTGTTATAAAAACTTTCGCCGCTTATTTCAAACTCGTGCGTATTTTCCTCGGCATGCACCGCGGGCAGGAAAAGAATAAGCGTCATCAATACAAGAAACACTTTTTTCATTATATGTCCCCTTTTGTCATGTTTTATGTCCCTAATCAGAACATAGACAGAGTATCTATAATAAGATTAAGCAAACTTTTAACAACAGGCATCATCATGGCAAGCATAAACACTTTACCGGCAAACTCGATTTTCTTTGCAGCCGCCCCCTCCCCCGCGTCTTTTGCAAGCTCCGCCGCGAATTGAGTTACATATGCAATACCGATTATCTTTATAACGATTTTTATGTATCCGACATTAATTTCCGATTTGCCGCACAGAGAATATATGTCCCCGATTGCACTTTCCAAATGTGGAATAACCATTGCAAGAATAACTATCCCGGTTGCAAGCGCCGTACAAATGCCCAGCTCGGGTCTGTAATTTTTCACTGTGACCGAAAGAATAACGCCGATAATTCCCACGCCGATAATTCTTGTAATTTCCATAGCTACAGATTAAAAATCTGTTTGATTGACTCAAACAGCCCGCCTATTTCCTTTGTCAGAACATACAAAACAACCACAAGTCCGGCAATGGTTGTCAAAAGAGCCTGTTCTTCACGTCCGGAACGTATCAAAAGCTGGTTAAGCACCGCCACCACAATGCCCACTCCGGCTATTCTGAAAATCAAATCCACGTCCATAATATTTCCTCCCGTCAGTATAAAAGAATTACCGTCAAAAGCCCGCATAAAATGCCTGCGCTGCGGTATAATCTGCTGTTTTTTTCATACTCCGTACCGGCGTTTTTACGCGCTTCCTCAAGCCGTATACATGCATGCTCAATTGCTCCGGTTTGTGTTTCGGTATCTGTCATGCCGAGGTTTTCCGCAAGAATTTTCAAAACCTTATTATCTGTCCCTAATAAGTACATTTTTTGTTCGTCAACACTGTCGCAGAGCGCCCGTCTGCAATTTTCGGTATCCATCTTTTCCGCGGCGCAACAAAATAACTGCAAATTTTGTGTGTCCCCGATTGACATAAAAATACTTTTTATGTCCCTTTTTGTATACAAGATTTCGGTTTTAAGCGTTTTAAGCGCCGCAATAATTTTGTCCAGACTGTCGCATCGCTGTTTGAGAGTGTATGCCTTGTAAAAACCCAGAATTGCCGAGGACAGAATTATAAACAGTGCTCCTGTCAGTTTAAGCATTTTCCCACACCGCCGAGTCTGATTATTAAATCAAATTCCTCCGGCTGCACATTTATGCCGCCATGCAGAGTTGTTATTATGCTGACTCCGCGTTTTTTTATTTCTCTTATTGCCGCAAAATCCTTATCATCGCCGATTTCATCCGTAATTATCACATCGGGCGACATGGAACGCAGCATTAAAAGCATACCGTCCGCCTTGTTTACGCCCGACAGCACATCGCAGCCGGCACCCAAGTCAAACGGCGATTCTCCGAAAGACAATGCGGCAATTTCGCACCGTTCGTCTACTATCGAAACGCGTTTTCCCATGAGCGATAGGCTTCGTGCAATATCACGCAGCATCGTGGTTTTGCCGCACATCGGCGGTGAAATAATCACGGTATTTTTTATCGTGTTACCGTCCGTTATTCTGTCCATTACACCGTCCGCCGCTCCGATTATTTCGCGTGCATACCGATAATTCAAAGCCTGCACGCTGCGCATGTGCGATATTTTACCGTTCTCGCACACCGCGTCGCCGCAGATGCCGACGCGATGACCACCGGCGAGCGTAATATATCCGTTTCTGATTTCACTCTCATATGCATACACCGAACAGCGTGTAATAAGTTCCATTCCGCGGCGAATATCATGTGACGTCACTTTTACGGCAGACCCGTAATCATGAGTAAGCCTGCCGCCCGGCGCGACAAAATAACTGCCGTCCGTCCGTATTACAGTGAGTGCCGAGCCACACCGCAGCCGCACCTCCATCAGCCTGTCCGTTTCCGCCCCCGAAAGGCACGCCGCTATCCTTTCCGGCAGCGATGATAACAATTCCTGCCCCGTGCTGTAATCTTCCTTGGCTAATGTAAACATGTTGTCCACCTCTTTCCCTCTATACTATGCTGTTTACATAAAAATAGAACATAATCCTATTCTTAAAATAAAAAAAGCGGCATGATAATTTTCATGTCACCTTTGTTCGCCCTCGCAGCACAGCAGGTAATCGCACTCGTCGCAGCAACATTCGATTACATTGCCCCTCTTATTTACATGCTCCCCATTTCCGGCACAATCTCTGCCGCCGTTTCCCGGAGTCAGCATTATGCCTGTCGCATCGATTTTTATTATTGCACATGCGCCTGACAATATAATAAAATGCCGCCTTAATTTCAGTCCGCAATCTTTTCATTATATCCCTCCTTACACATATATTATAGTGTATATTGTGCTAAATGCTGGTAGTGTAATAAACACCGGTGTATAATAACCGTAAAAGGAGTTGCCGCAAATGGATATTGCCGAGATAATACGAGCGCTGCGCGAGGACAGCGACAAAAGTCAGAAAGAAATTGCCGATAAACTTAATATAAGCCAGCGAACCTATTCGGACTACGAAACGGGAAGAATACGTCTGCCGATAGAAAGTGCAGTAATTCTCGCCCGTTTCTATGATGTGGACATGAATTATATCTGCGGTGTTTCGCAAATTAAAAACCGTTTTCCGAAAAAATAAACCCCGAAATTAAACCCTGAAAAACGTATTTTGCATACGCTCACGCAAAAAATACCCATCCGCACCGCATCGGGCATTATTGCATAAATATCCGTCTGCATAGCGGGCGGTATTTCATTGCATAAAGAAAACACTCCCTGCCGCTTTATCGGCTGAGAGTGTTTTTATAATTTTACGCGTTGTTTTTGGTATAGTTTAAAAGTCCGCCGGCATACAGCATATCGCGCTGGCGTTCGGAAAGCGAAACATTGGCGGTAAAATCAAAGCCCTTCGTTTTATCCGTAACCGTAACGGTATCTCCGTTCTTCAGCTGACCTATAATATCGCGGATTTCCAGCAAATCGGTTTGGTCGATTTTTTCATAATCGTTTTCATCGGCGAATGTCAGCGGAACAATTCCTGCATTAACAAGATTTGCCATGTGAATTCTTGCAAACGATTTTGTTATTACCGCTTTAACGCCCAGATACAGCGGAGCAAGCGCCGCATGCTCACGTGATGAGCCCTGTCCGTAGTTTGAGCCGCCGATAATAATTGATTTGCCCATTTCGAGCGCTCTGTCATGGAAGTGCTCGTCGCATACCGCAAAGCAGTATTCCGAAATCTTCGGAATATTGGAGCGCAGCGGCAGAATTTTCGCACCGGCAGGCATGATATGGTCTGTCGTGATATTGTCGCCGACCTTAAGGCTTACCTGAGCCTCAATATTTTCATCAAGCGGGCCGGAAACCGGGAACGGTTTTATGTTGGGGCCGCGCAAAATTTCCACAGTATCCATCTTATCCGCATCAATCGGCGGAACAATCATGTTGTCATTTATTTTAAACAGCTTGGGGATTTCAATATCGGGCATTTCACCGATTTCTCTCGGGTCGGTGAGGTATCCGTTTATAGCCGAAATTGCCGCCGTTTCCGGAGAAACAAGGTAAATCTGACCGTCCTTTGTTCCCGAGCGTCCCTCAAAGTTGCGGTTGAACGTGCGCAGTGAAATTCCCTTTGAATTTGGCGATTGCCCCATTCCAATACAAGGTCCGCACGCGCTTTCCAAAATTCTCGCACCTGCGTCAATCATGATACCGAGGGCACCGTTTTCCGCAAGCATGTTAAGAACCTGTTTTGAGCCGGGAGCAATAGCAAGCGACACGCCCGGGTCAACCGTTTTTCCTTTCAGTATGTGCGCCACCTTCATCATGTCAAGCAGCGATGAGTTCGTGCATGAACCGATACATACCTGGTCAATCTTCATTTTCCCTATTTCATTGACAGACTTTACATTGTCCGGAGAATGAGGACATGCTGCAAGCGGTTCAAGCTCCGACAGATTTATTTCCACAACCTCATCATAAACCGCGTCATCATCGGCCGAAAGCGGTGTATAGTCATTTTCTCTGCCCTGTGCCGCCAGGAATACGCGCGTATTTTCGTCGGACGGGAAAATCGATGTTGTTGCACCAAGTTCCGCTCCCATGTTAGTGATCGTTGCACGTTCGGGAACAGACAGAGTTTTAACTCCGTCGCCGCAGTATTCGATTACCTTTCCCACGCCGCCCTTTACCGACAAGCGTTTCAAAACCTCAAGAATTACATCTTTTGCCGACACCCACGGGCTGAGCTTTCCGCTGAGATTTACCTTTACAACCTTAGGACATGTTATATAATACGTTCCGCCGCCCATTGCAACAGCAACGTCCATACCGCCGGCGCCTATGGCAATCATTCCTATGCCTCCGCCCGTCGGGGTGTGGCTGTCCGAACCGATAAGCGTTTTGCCCGGGATACCGAAACGCTCAAGATGAACTTGATGGCAAATGCCGTTTCCCGGCCGTGAAAAATATATTCCGTGCTTTTTGCACACGCTGCCTATAAAGCGGTGATCGTCCGCATTTTCAAAGCCCGACTGCAATGTATTATGATCGATATATGCCACGCTTTTTTCCGTCTTAACGCGCGGAACTCCCATAGCCTCAAATTCAAGATATGCCATTGTTCCCGTAGCGTCCTGCGTGAGAGTCTGGTCGATTTTTATTCCGATTTCGCTCCCCTTAATCATCTCACCCTCAACAAGATGAGCTTTGAGTATCTTTTCTGTTAACGTCAATCCCATATATATTTCCTCCGTTATTCATATATAATAATTGTATACTTTTTTATATATTTTGTCAATATCAGACTTATAAATTTACTTAATCAATAAAGAAATAAAATCGTGCTTTTTGCAAAAAAAATATATTTTTTTACTCTTTCGTATTGACAAATACCATAGTATCTGATATAATGAGTAAGTGATTTGCGGGAGTGGCTCAGTGGTAGAGCGTCACCTTGCCAAGGTGAACGTCGCGAGTTCGAATCTCGTCTTCCGCTCCAAAATCGGCAGGTACGAAAGTGCCTGCCGATTTTTATTTGTATTTGCCGTTTCGTGAGATCCGCGAAATTAAAACACTAAATCACATTTGTGATAAATTCCGATTTCTGCACAGCAACACCGCATTTTGCATCTCCGGCATCTACATTTTCAAAAATCGTTTCACCGTCCGACCACGCTTTGATTACATTCTCGCCTTTTAAGTTTTTGACATTGACATTTTTCAGAATAATCCGCTCATAGTTGCAGGCATGAATCAGACTGTCGCTTGGGAATTTATCACTAAATGAAATGTTCATGTTATCAAGTTTTAACGTAATTTTTTGAACTTCATCCCCGTACAGTATCATAGGATACTTAATATTGTCGGCGTCCGTATTTTCAAAAGTGATGTCAGCAAGCGGTCTGTTAAGCTGCCATCTTTCCGTACCGGAATAGTTATAATGCAGAATTTTATCCGCATTTTCAATTTTGCAGTCGGAAATAATAATATTTCCCGGCTGATTATCTATGTCCAATGAATATGACGCATAATATGTAAACGCAGCAAGAGGTCCCCAACCGCTTTTTGAAGGCGTGGATGACTTCTTTTCTTCATCGGTCATTAAACCTCTCATAGCGAATTTTCCCGGTCCGTACATGCGGCATTTTGAAACGAAAACATTTGTTCCGCCAAATCTCAGCGTACTGCATGATGAATTCAGTTCACAGCCGGAGATAAATACATTCGTATTTGCAAACCCTGCAATACAGTCATCACCGGTATAAAGTCTGCATCCGATAATATTAACATTACTGCAACCCGAAACATCAATCCCGTCATGTCCTGCCTCTACCGTTACATTTTTAAATACAACATTGTCACAATACAAAATGTTGTGTGCCCAATTTGCACTGTCTTTTACCGCATATCCCTCAAAACAGATATTCTTGCAGCCAAAAAAGTTTATTGCATGCGGACCTCTGCAATATCCCTCGCCCAAAGGGTCATAGCAATTCGCACCGTCAATAACCGAGCCTCTTTCACCGACTATTTTCACATTTTCGGCATCTATGGCACGAATAATTGCATTCATCCATCTGCTTGACGGGATTTTCTTCAGCCATTGCCTCGAAAGCCATTTTTCAAATTCCTGCGTGCCCTTCAGTTCAGAGATATTTTTCGGTATATCGGCACTCATCGCAGCGCTGTTATTTATCAGCTTATCGGTAATCCGGTCTTTTGCCAGCGGTTCAATTTTATCGTTCCTGTGATTAAAATAATCCAACGGATTGCGGCTTCCCACTATTCGTGCATTTTCAAGCAGATGAAGGGTAATATTACTTCTGAGCCTTATGTCACCGGTCAGATATGTACCGTCCGGAACGATAACCTCTCCCCCACCGCTCAAAAAGCAGTCATCTATCGCAGCTTGAATTTCTTTGGTCTGAAGCGTGTCAGCGCCGCTTTTTACACCATAATCCAGAATATTAAAAATTTTCATGTTATCCCTCATTTCCTGAAAACATTATATCATAGAAAATATTTGCCTGCAATAGTATGTTTTATCATCAGTTTCTCCCATATTTATAATGCCTGTTAACAGCGGCTTAATTCAATTTTGCCGCCTTTCGGCATATTTTTCAACTGCATAAGAAAAATCGAAATGGTGCAGAGTTCCATTCCGACAACGGGAAAGGCAGACCATAGAGATATTTGCACCGCAGTCGCTCACGCAAAAGGGTGGTAGCGACTGTGAGCCGTTGTGAGTGCGTTTACAAGCGAACAGGCGAGCCGAGCGTGCCTTTTTGCGAAAAAGGAGGAATGACGGCGCGTGTGACTGATTTTTTATGCAATAAATAAATCGGAATGAGAGTCAACCCCAAATTTTGTGTAAAGTCTTTACGAGACCTCCAAAATGGTATATAATAAAAATATCATTTT
>CAKSUM010000023.1 GCA_934501535.1 uncultured Clostridia bacterium | reverse complement strand
CTCCAAAATGATATTTTTATTATATACCATTTTGGAGGTCTCGTAAAGACTTTACACAAAATTTGGGGTTGACTCATTCCGGGAGTTTTTCAGACGTGTGCAAAGCTTTTTTTCTTAATAAAAAATCGCACCAACCTTTAATAATGCCCGGCATAAACTTAACTGCATTTCCTGTCAAAGTAATTTTCCACCTTTTTTCCGGCTTTATCTGCTCCCCTGCTCAGCGCAATTTTTATAATCGCAATGCCCAACGTTGCCGCTACTTTTAATACTTTATTACTCATACAATCACCCCCTTTAACTGTTTGAACCGTCCCCTCCAAGTATTTTTATCACTATCGCAGTGACTATTGCAACACCAATCTGCACCAAACCGCGCTTGCCATTATCTTTTATTATTTTCCCGACATCTTTTTTGTTTATCTTCTTCACCGTTTACTCCTCCCGAATTTTTTCATCTGTTTGAAATCATATCCGCAATCAAATTCACGCCTTTTTCGACCACCACCGTGGTCACAATAAGCGGTGCGGCTTTTTTTAAGAAATTGCCGGCTGATTTTACCGCCGATTTTGCCGCCTGTTTTCTTGTATATCCGTACTTTCTTTTCCGCCTGTAATCCGCTACAGCCTCAATGCCGGCGTCTGCCGCTGCATATAAACCGTATTCTCCTATTTCACCGGCTGTTTCCTTTGCAAAACCTTTCACTCCCTCTCTGACAAAGTTTCTGCGGATACTCTTTTCGGCAGCATCACCTTTCTCGATCCATGCACTTTTTTCGGTTTCGGACATCGATGCGCCTTCTTTTTGAGCATACTCCCTGTTTGTCATTGCTCCTTTTCGGGTATTTGTCTGCTTATCAATTTTCTGCAAGTTTCCGTCACTGTTTGCAAATTCCCTTGCTTTCTCCATCGAAACATATCTTGACAAAGGATTGTTTCTCGACATTTCCCAGCATTTTTTCAGCGGAACAACATGGTCGATTTCCGGCACTCTGCCCGACCATGCGCGTTCTCCGAGCTTGTTTTTTGCCGCCTGAATGTTTGTGTGCATAACTCTGCCGTCGGTTTCGCTGACGCAGGTTTTCCCGTTTTTCAAATCGTTGTGAATACGCGCAAGCTTTGCCTTGTCCTCCCACCTGCTGCGGTCAAACGTTCCCGCTGCCCTTACGCTGCCGGCTTCCGCCGCCCGACGGTATGCCGCCGCTCGCTCGCCGCCTGCCGCAATTATATCTTGCAGCCTTTCATCTTCGTTTTGTTTTTCCTGTTCTTTCCGGTTATTTTTATTCATATGCATCAACCTTTTAAAAGTTTTATTTATATTATTATAACGCATATTTCTATTAAAGTCAAGTATTATTTATATAATTATAAATAATACTAATAACGGTGGTGATAAAATGAGAATAGAGCAGCTGCGAAAAGAAAAGCACATATCTCAGACAGCGCTGTCTATGAAATTAAACGTTACGCAGAACATGGTAAGCTTTTATGAACGGGGCAGGCATCAGCCGGGGATTGACACGTTAAAGAAACTTTCAGAGATATTTAATGTATCTGTGGACTACATTATAGAAAACAGTGATGTGCGCTACAAAGCGGAGGACATACTCAAAGACAGGACCACGCCTTTAGAGGCGGAAATGCTTTCCTTGTTCCGCGAGCTGCCGCGTGACGGGCAGCAGAAAGCAATCGGCATGATACAGGCGGTTCTGTATATGGAAAACGGCAGATAAAAACGGCAGCAGGGCGGAGATAACTTTTCCGTCATGCTGCCTATATTTTTCACTTAAATTTCATGTTCGCACCAGCCGGAGGCATCAAAATCACCGCCGCTCGGGAGGAGCTTGCGGATATATGCCATAGCGATGCACTTGTATGCCTCCCATGTGCGCATATCGGTGTATTTCAAATCCTGCGACCACATGCGGCATGCGGCATAAACGAGATTTCTGTTGTTTGCGCGGAGCGTATCCCAGGTTGTTGCGATAACGCCGAGCATACCGTATTCCGCGGCGAGCTCGCAGCGTCCGCCGATGTTCGCCTCTGCGCTGACGGCGCCCATTCCCTCCCACGGGGACAGGATAAGTTTGTCCGCGCTGCGCCGTTCGGCGAAAAATTTCACCGTATCGTCCATAGACTTATCGGAGTTATACTGCCAGTCATCAATAATCATATCTGTGTCAAGCCGCTTTAAGTTGTTCTCAAAATCGTGACAGCGATGCGACACATTGTTGCAGTAGGGCGGATATTTGAACACCGTGCTGTCAAGGAACATATCGCCCCACATAATGGGCTGTCTGCCGAGCGCCTTAACCTCGCGCGAGAGCATGTTCAGATAATCAACAAATTCTTTGTTCTGCTGCGGGTCAAGCCCGTCATCGTTTCCGTCGGCGAAATACACCTCATCGCAGCCGACGTGAAAATACCGTCCGTCGCCGCATAATTCCGCCAGCTCGCGGCGAACCTCAGCCTGAAGCTCAAGCACCTCCGGATTTTTCACATTCCATGTCCAGCCGCCCGGCTCAAAAAATTCCTCATATTCGGGCGCATTGTCGAGCAGAACGTTCTTGCCTGCCTTAAACCGCGACTGACTTGCGTGACCCATGTGGTTGAACATGGGAATAAACTCAATTCCCATGCCGCGGCCGTCGGAGATAATGGGTTTAATATCCTCGGCGGTAAATGCGCTCTCCCATGAAAGTTCCTTCATAAATTTATATCTGTACGTACCCCAAAATTCGAGAATAACGTGCGAAACCTTTAACAGACCGCAGAGGCGGACAACCTTTTTTACAAACCTCAGCGATGTTTCGGGGAATACGCATATGTGTACGCCGCGCAGCTTTAAAAGCGGCGAATCCTTTATTTCGCAGCACGGCACGGCAAAATTTTTATTGCGCCGGCTGTAGGGGCCGATAAGCTGCAGCACGGTTGAAAAAGCGTGAATAAGCCCGATTGTTTCATTATAATTTATATAGATGCCGCCGCAACCGCAGACAATCTCATATTCATGCGCCGATGTTTTTTTATCGGGCACGGCGTCCTTGTCCGCCGATATGACAGCCGCACCGCATACGCCGTCTTTTTTCACAAACTCAAGTCGTGATTTCCCTGCGGTGAAGCCGCGCCACAGCTCGGGCGCAATTTTTTCAAACTCCGCCGACGCGTCGTTTTTTCCGCAAATAAGGTAAATCGTATCGGTTTCATCAAATATGAAACTTCCGTTTTGTTCCGTCACCGATGACGGTCTTGGAAATACGTTAAATTTATCCATTGTTTTCCCCTCCCGAAAACGTTAAATTCCGCCGCAACCGTACGGCATACACAAATTATATCATTGCAGAAATTCGGTGTCAACACATATTCAAGTTTTTTCCGGTTGCATATATATCAAATTTTTGATATACTTAAATAAATTGACACAAAACCGCGTCCGAAACGGTATGCGGCAATAAAAACATAATATATCCGGGGAAAAATCCGGATTTTTTTATAATCGGCAAACCGCATAAAACCGTATGTTTTGCGGAAATATGCGCAGCTATTGCAGGAAATTCGTCTAATGTGTCAAAATTTCAAAAATACAACCGCGCAAATCCAATGTATAATGCAATTGTACAAAGGATAGCGAAGCGAGGGGAGCGCTGATACTATGAACAACCGACAAACCGCAATACTCAGACTGCTGTATAAGAACAGCAATTACATGACCTATGCGGAGATAGCCGAACAGGTGAATGCATCACTCACCACGGTGCGAAACGATATTGCGGCGATAAAAGCGTCGCTCGATTCGGCGAATGCCGGAACGATTGAAACAAAACCGCATATCGGAATACGGCTGGTCAGATCCGACAGCGAGGCACTGCAAAAGCTCGAGAACAAAAATGAAGATACCGACAGAGATATTTTCTTTTTCATTCTGCGATACCTTTTCAAAAAAGACACATTAACGGCGCAGAAGCTTGCACAGCGGTATTATCTGTCGAGGAGCAGCACCGACCGGATTGTGGAGCAGGCGCACACCTGGTTTTCGGAGAACCGTATTGTATTTGAAAGACGGCGCGGCAAGGGAATATCGATAAAATACAGCGAGTTCAACTACCGTGCGGCGTTTGTGAACTTTGCGGCGGAATTTGCGGACTTGCTTTCAAAATCCGCACCGCAGAGAGTTTCACCGTCGCCGCTGCTTTCCGACGCGGATTACACAGCGGTATGCGCCGCGCTTGACGGCTTTGACGCGTCACCGGCAGCAGCCGCGGTCACCGCGCTTGAACGGGAATTCGGGATAAGATTTGACTGCCTTTCGGGGCTGCGCCTGACGCTGATGCTTTCACTTTGCATATTGCGGTGCCGAAAAGGTCACGCGGTTCAGATGCCGCAGCTGTATTCATGTCCCGTGAGCGGAGATTTCGACAAAATCATGGCGGAGCGGCTGACGCAGATGCTGGAAAGCCGCTTCGGGCTGACGTTTCCGGAAAGTGAGCGTGAATTTATCGAATTTGCGGCGGCAGTTTCGGAAATATCGGAATTTGACTCGGAGGACTCGCGGCGGCGCATGGAGGTAATGAACATCGGGCTGTGCAGGCTTACGGTAAAATCGGCAAATCTGATAAGCGAGATTGCCGGGGTTGACTTAAGGGACGATAAATTTTTTATACGTCACCTGTTCCTGCAGCTCAAGGTCACAACGGCGCGGCTGAGATACGGAATTGCATTCCGGAACCGGCTACTCGGAATGATAAAGGCAAAATATCCGAACATGATGGCGGCGGCGTGGCTGCTTGGAAATGTATTTGAAAAGGAGCTGTCCCTGGAAATCAACGAGCATGAGGTCGGATTTCTGGCGCTGCACATAGGCGGCGCAATAGAGCGCAGACTCTCGGCGGTGAGCGCATGTATCGTGTGTGATTACGGAATAGGAATATCGCAGCTGCTACGCGAAAAAATTAACCGCGCAATACCGGAGCTGCGTACAACGGGAGTATTCTCGGCGCGTGATATGCGCAGCATAAAAAGCGACCCGTGCGACTTTATCATAACCACCGTTCCGCTTGACGGATACCACTTAAACCGCGATGCCGTAACGGTAGGGCATCTTCTGTCGACTGCCGATATATCGACGATAGAGTCGGAGATGAAAACGGTGGAAAAAACGCGCAGGGGCAATCTGCAAAAGATACTGCCGAGCAAAACACTGTTCCACCGCGACCTGATTTTTCCGCACTGCAAGGCGAAGGATAAGGACGAGCTTCTGCATTTTCTGTGCACGCACCTGGAAATCGGTGGCTATGTAACGGAAAAATTCGAGAAAAGCGTTTTTGAACGTGAGAGCAGCACATCTACCGGAATAGGAAACGGCATAGCCATTCCGCACGGACTGAGCGAGTACGTAAACTGTTCGGCGGCGGTGTTTACAAGCCTTGACAAGCCGATTGACTGGGACGGCGAGGACGCGGTTGACGCGGTATTTCTCCTTGCGTTTGACCTCAACGAGGACGAGGGCGTAAAAGCTGACATAATTGAATTTTATAAATCGGTGGTATCCTTAACGGAGGATAACGTATTGTGCCGCAGGCTGAAGGAGCTTGCGGACAAGGACGAACTGATGGAAATACTTGAATTGCGATAGGAGGTTTTATAATGGTAACCACAACGTATACAATCAAGAGCGAAGAAGGGCTGCATGCAAGACCTGCGTCGGATTTCTGCAAGACGGCAAATCGCTTTAAGAGCAAAATCACGGTAAACAAAGACGGCGAAAGCTTTGATGCGAAAAGTATTCTTATGGTGCTGTGCGTAGGCGCGGCATGCGGCGATACAATAGAAATCAAAGCCGAGGGCGAGGACGAGGGCGCAGCAATAGAAGCGCTTGTTGAAACTTTGGACCGGGGGTGACACCTATGAAAGTATATAAAGGCATACCGGGCGCACCGGGCGCAGCCTCGGGCAGGGTGCTATATTTTGAAAAAAACGCGCATAAGACTGCGGCGATTGGGATAGACGAGGCGATTGAAAATGCGGTGCAGCGAGTATCCGGGCTTGCAAAAAAGGCATATGCGGACTTGGGCGAGGATAAGGCGAAAATCTTTGAGGCGTACAAGATGCTGCTGGAGGACGAGGTTCTGACGGGACAAATCCGTGACGAAATCGCAAACGGCAGCGCCGCGGAGGACGCGGTAACGCATGTGACCGCGGCAATGGCGGCGGTGCTTGCGTCAAAGAAGAACGAATATCTGCGCCAGCGCGCGGAGGACATACGTTATATCGGCGAACTGCTGAAAAGCGAGCTTGCCGGAGGAAGTGACTTTGCGTTCCCGGAGGGAGATGAAAAATTCATTCTTGCGGCGCATGAGCTTACGCCGGTCGATACGATGGCGTTTGACCACAGCCGTATTGCCGGGCTTGTATGCGAGGCAGGCGGCGCGACATCGCACACGGTAATACTTGCGAAATCGATAGGCATACCGGCGGTTGTGGGTGCGGACGGCATAATGTCGCAGCACACGGACGCCGCGGCGTATATCGACGGATACAGCGGTAAATTCATAACCGATCCGGACGCGGCGGCAGAAAAGCAGTACGAAAGTCTGCTTGAGGACGAGCGCCGGTTCGCATTAAAGCTTGAGGAAATCAAGAAAAACGATGCCCGTACGGCAGACGGCGAAAGGGTATCGGTTCTCATAAATATCGGAAAGCCGTCCGACGCCGCAGATTTGGGCGGCGAAAAAATCGACGGCGTGGGATTGTTCCGTTCGGAGTTTTTGTACTCGGCGGCGGCAGAGAAACCGTCGGTCAGGGAGCAAATCACCGCATATAAAAAGGTTATCGACGCGGTTTATCCGAATCCGGTAACCGTGCGCACGATTGACGTGGGCGGCGATAAACAAATCCCGTATCTTAATATGAAGCATGAAGAAAATCCGTTTTTGGGCAGCCGCGGAATAAGACTGTGTCTGAACAATCGGGAAATTTTTGCAGAGCAGCTGGAGGCATTGCTGATAGCGGGCGAGGGCAAGAGCATAAAAATCATGCTTCCCATGATAACAAGACTGGCAGAAATTCGCAAAACACGCGAAATGCTTGATGAAATCCGCAGAAAACTCGATGCGGAAAATACAAAATACTGCGAAAGGGTATCTCTCGGAATAATGATAGAAACCCCGGCAGCCGCGATTACGGCAGACGTATTCGCACATCAATGTGACTTTTTCAGCATCGGTACCAATGACCTGGTGCAGTATATAACGGCGGCAGACAGAGGGAACGCCGATGTTGAGGAGGTATATAATCCCTACCACCCCGCGGTGCTTAAGACTATAAACCACGTAATAAAGTCCGCAAAAGAGGCAGGGATAGACGTAAGCGTATGCGGCGATTTGGCTGCGAATACCGATTTTACGGAGGTTCTGCTGGGAATGGGACTCACTAAATTCAGTGTTCCCCTCCCCGTTGCCGGCAGGATTAAACACAAAATCGGTACAATCGGCAAAAAAGCCGCCGAGGCGCTTGCGCAGAAGGCTCTCGCAGCCGAAGATGAAGAAGAAGTAATCAGGATATTGAGAAAGGAGTAATGCAGTATGAACGAAGCTTCACAAGTACTCAGAAGTGAGAACGTCATGCTCGGCATGTTTGCCGGAAGCAAGGAAGAGGTTCTCGAAAAGATGATAAACACGCTGTACCGAAACGGCGTTCTGTCCGACAAAAAAGCCTTTACCGAAGATGTAATGAACCGCGAACGCGTATCATCGACGGGAATAGGCAGCGGAATAGCCATTCCCCACGGCAAATCCGCGCATGTTAAGGAAACCGCGGCAGCGGTTGCCCGGCTAATGACTCCGATACAGTGGGAAGAAGATGAAGATGAGCCGGTAAAATTTGTTGTCCTGCTGGCGGTGAACGAAAACGACAAAGGCAACGCACACGTGCGGCTGCTGTCGCAGATGGCGAGAAAGCTTGCCTCGGAGGAGGTTTGCCGCCGTCTTGCCGACGCGGTGGACAGCGAAGAAATCGTTAAAATATTTTCAGAATAAACCGAAAGGAGCGAAACTTATGAAAATCGTAGGAATTGCGGCGTGCACATCGGGAATTGCGCACACATATATCGCAAAGGAGAAGCTTGTCACGGCTGCAAAGGAGCTGGGGCATGAGGTGCATATCGAAACTCAGGGCACAATAGGAACAGAGGACGAGCTGACCGCGGCGGACATCGCAGCGGCGGACGTAGTAATCATTGCGGCGGACATCAAGGTCGGCGGTAAGGACAGATTTAAGGGCAAAAGAGTTGTCGAGGTACCGACGCACATTGCCATTAAATCACCGAAAGCTTTGCTCAACAAAATTCAGGAAGAACTGAATAAATAATAAAAAGGAGGAAAAAGTAATGTTTAAAAAGCTACAGCTGAAAAAGCACGCGCTGACGGGTATCTCGTTCATGCTGCCGCTGGTGGTAGCGTCTGGACTGTTAATCGCAATAGGTAATATTTTCGGCGGAAATCCGTCGCAGATTACCGACTATAAGGCAGGGTATAATATCTGGGAAGCGGCGGTAACGCTCGGCGTATACGGAATGGGTCTGCTTCCGGGAGTAATGGGCGCGGCGATTGCGTATTCGATTGCCGACAGACCGGGTATCGCACCGGGCTTGCTCATGGGTATGATAGCGCAGAACATGGGCGCAGGATTTTTGGGCGGCATGCTCGGCGGTTATCTTGCCGGCTACTTCGTAGAGTTTTTAAAGCAGAAAATGAAGGTTCCGAAGTGGGCGCAGGGACTTATGCCGATGATGATAATTCCGTTGATTTCATCGGTTGTAATCGGACTTATCATGTTCTTTGTAATCGGCGGACCGATTGCATGGGCGTCGGAAGCGCTTGAAAACTTCCTTGTAAACATGCAGACAGGCTCACGCGGCGTATTCGGCGCAATCATGGGCGCGATGGCGGCGTTTGACTTCGGCGGTCCGGTAAATAAAGTTGCGTCGCTGTTTGCGGACGGCTTGCTGATGGACGGAGTGTACGGGCCGGAAGCGGTTAAAATCTGTGCTTCCATGATACCTCCTTTCGGCGTAGCGCTGTCATGGCTTATCCGCAGAAAGAGATATACAAAGAGCGAAACGGATAACATCAAAATTGCATTCCCGATGGGAATATGCATGATTACCGAGGGCGTTATTCCGATAGCGGCGGTTGACCCGATAAGAGTAATTGCGTCATGTTCAATCGGCGCAGCGGTAGGCGGCTCGCTCATCATGATACTGAACGTAGGTTCAATGGTACCGTCGGGCGGAATGTTCATCGTACCGGCAATGATAAATCCGTGGGGCTTCATGCTCGCGCTGACAGCCGGAACGGTAGTAACGGCGCTGCTTTTGGTAGCACTCAAAAAGGACGCAAAAGAGGAGGACTCGGTAGTTCTCGATGACGAAGAGGAAGATGCTGATTTATCCTCAATCAAAATCAGCTGACGGAAAGGGAAATAAAAGCCATGTATGTATCAATGAAGCAAATGCTTGAAAAAGCAAACGCGGAAAACTACGCGGTAATGGCGATAAACTGCTTCAACCTGGAAACCGCACGCGCTGTAATAGGCGCGGCGGAGGAGGAGCAGGCGCCGATAATCATAAATATATTCTGGGAACACCTGCTCACGCACAGCGACAGCGAGCTTATTGCGCCGCTGGTGAAAACGCTTGCAAACCGCGCGTCGGTGAACGTTGCGCTCAATCTCGACCACGGTCAGGAGGAGGACTACCTCAAAAAAGCCATTGATGACGGATTTTCGTCGGTCATGGCGGATATGTCGCGGTTTGAGCTTGAGGAAAACATCAAAAGAACGCGTGAAATTGCGGACTATGCGCATGCGCACGGCGCAAGCATAGAGGGCGAAATCGGCTGTCTGGGCGGAAGCGAGGGCGGAAAATTCACGCAGGAGGCGATGTATACCGACCCTGCTCAGGCGAAAATGTTCTATGAGCGCACCGATATTGACGCGCTGGCAATATCAATCGGCACATCGCACGGAAATTATCCGGAGGGAATGGTTCCGAAGTTTGATATTGACCGTCTGAAAGAAATCAAAAAGCTGACGGGCGCGCCGTTGGTACTTCACGGAGGTTCCGGCTCGGGCGAAGAAAATATCCGAAATTCCGTAGCTAACGGAATAAATAAAATCAACGTGGGCTGCGACTTCATGAACGCAAACCGCGACGCGGCGGCGAAACTGCTGCGCGAAAACCCGGACATCAATTTCTTTGAGCTGATACATTCGACCGAGAAAGAAAGCCGGGAGCTTGTAAAATATTATATAGGGCTGTCCGGTTCAAAGGGCAGAAATTAAAATAAAAGGAGAGAAAAATTATGTTGATTAATATGAAAGAAATGTTGGCTGTAGCAGACAAAAACGAATTTGCGGTACCTGCTTTCAATATCGGCAGCGAGGCAATTTTAAAGGGTGTTGTAGAGAGTGCAAACGAAAAGAATGCGCCGGTAATTCTGGCAATTCACCCGACCGAGCTTGAATTTTTGGGCGACAGCTTTATCAAAACCTGTATCGAAGAAGCGAATAAATCGCGTGTGCCGATGGTAATTCACCTCGACCACGGCGGTAAGTTTGAAGAGGTTCTGCGTGCAATCCGCTGCGGATTTACCTCGGTAATGATTGACGCGTCGCATATGTCATACGAGGACAATATTGCAATCACGAAAAAGGTTGTGGAGGTAGCGCACCCGTCAAACGTATCGGTTGAGGCGGAGCTGGGCACAATCGGAACAACGGGCGAGTCATACGAAGGCGGCACAAGCAGCATTATCTATACCGACCCGGCACAGGCGAAAGACTTTATCGAAAAGACCGGCATTGATTCGCTTGCGGTTGCAATCGGTACAGCGCACGGAATTTATCCGAAGAACATGAAGCCCGAGCTTAAGCTTGATTTGCTTAAGACAATCCGTGACACGGTAGATATTCCGCTGGTACTTCACGGCGGCTCGAGCAATCCGGATAAAGAGATTGCGGAGTCGGTAAAAATCGGAATTTCCAAAATCAACATTTCCAGCGACATCAAGTTTGCATTTTATAAAAAGTGCCGCGAGGTGCTTGCGGAAAATCCGAAATGGATTGAGCCGAATGCGATTTATCCGCCCTGCATAAAGGCAATGCGCGAAGTGGTTGAATTTAAGATGAATTTGTTCAATGACATCGGCAAAGCAGAGCTGTATAAATAATATATGCGGCGAAAACTGCCGGCGTCGGGGCTTATGGTTACCCCGAAACCGAAAGCAGTTACCGTAAAAAGTCGAATAATGAAATTCCCGTGCTGCATTTGGATATTTTTATCGAAAAATGTAATATAAAAAACAACATATTGTAATCTTTTTGTAAAAAAGCATTGACAATAGGATTATATTGTGATATAATTATATCTGTTAACGTACTTTGTGTACGGGGATTTTTGTGGATTTGATAAACCGTCGATATTTCGGCGGTTTATCATTTTTTTATTGAACAATATTAAATAAAACAGGCGGAAAGCAGAACCGACCCTGAAAAAAATTTATAAAAAGTGAGTTATTTTTATATCTGCTGACCAATAGATAAGTGAAAAACGTTTTTCAAGGCAGGCGGTAATCGAGATGAATGATGAACAAATAATAAATGCAATAAAGCTTTCACCGCAGACGGGTATTGAGTATGCCGTACAGGTTTACGGCGGAGCTGTAAAAGAGTAATATGCAAGGCAATACTTGCGGCATACAATGACGAGGACGTTGAGGAGGCTGTATCCGATACATTTTTTGCTCTTTGGCGCGATATAGGAAAATATGATGTAAATAAGGCTTCATTCAAGAGCTATATATACGGAATTGCAAGGAATTGCGCAAACAATAAAGCAAGGCGCATAAAAAAGCAAGCGAAATCAATTCCGATAGATAAAGCGGACGAGGCAGTTACAAAGCAAGATGCGGAACACGATGCCATAAGCAAAATCAATTCCGAAATTATGCTTGATATTATCAGGCATATGAAACCTCCGCAGGGCAGGGTATTTATATACAAATACATAAACGGAATGAGTATTAAAGAAATATCCGACATTCTTTCCGTTAAAGAAAAAGATGTCCGGAATATCTTGTATCGCGGCAAGAAAAAGCTAAAAAAACTATTCGAACAGAGGGGGGATTTTATGAATAACATTGATGAAATTCTTGAAAATCTTGCTATTAACCAAAAAAAAGAAGTGCCTGAATTAAACTATTATGAAAAACAGAGGGTGCTGAGCAGCGTAATGGATAAAATTAACCCCAAAAAGCGGCACGGCGCAGTACATTCGGACGGACGGCGTTGATTTGTGCGGTATGCACGGCTTTTGTCACGTCTGTTGCTGCCGCAGGGTATTTTAAAATCGATGAAATATTTTATAAATATCTGCACGGCAGCGATACAAATGTGCAGGTTTCGGGCGAGGATATTACGGCGCAGGATACCTCAAACGGCATTACCGTAACGGCAAGACAGGTAATCGGCGACGATTACGGATTTTATGTAATTTTTGATGTAAGCGAAAAGGATAACATCATAAAAAGGGCTGCGGTAAATGATGCGGAGGTCAAAATCAAAGGCGCAGAGGTTTACCAATGTTCGGACATAATCAGTATGCAGGGCGAAAATCCCGATGCGTTTATGCTGCACATTATGTCCGCAGAAAATTTGCAGGGCAAGCAAATTTCCGTTCATCTAAGCGCTCAGAATGACGAAAAAAGCGCCTTTGTATCAAACAGCGCAAATTGGAATTTGAATTGGAAAATCGATTATTCAAATTCGGCAAAAAGTTATGATGTATCAAAGGCAGTCAGCATATACGGCGGTAACGCTCTGTGGAAAAGCGTAAGCATCTCCCCTGTATCCGTAAGCGTGAAGCTGGCTGATTTAAGCGGCATAAAGCCGCATTGCGATAATCCCAACGACGCAATAACGGTTACAATGAAAGACGGCAGTGTTTTCAGCTCCGAGGGCAGTGAAGATACCGATATATTGAGCGATACTGACTTTATTACAATGAGCTTTAACAGAGTCATTGATATAAATAAGGCAGAAAGTATATCATTTGCCGGTGAGATTTACAAAATGAATTAAACGAATATCGAAAAGGAGAAGATTTTTATGAAAAAAACAGTTTTATCATTATTGGCTGTATCAATGCTGTGCTGCATGTCGGCACAGGTTTTTGCCGAGGCTCCGTCGGGCAGAACGGATAAAATTTTGACTTCGGTAAAAAACAGGATAACGGTATCCTCCGGCTATGATGCGCCTGCATGCAATTCATATACGGACGAAAACGGTACGGAATACACATTTTCTTGGGAAGATGATGATAAGTCAATCGAGGTTACGGCAAACGAAAACGGTATCATTTCGAGTTACCTTTATTCGGACGGCGCAGATGCGGACGAACAAAAACCGTCAATCACCGAAACCTCGCAGGACGCTTTGTATAAAGCCGCCTGCGGCTATGTAAAGCAGTTGAACCCCGATATATATGACACTCTGAAAATCAGCGGCATTACAAATACGGAAAATACGGCAAACGGTTTATGTTATTTTGATATTCAACGGTACGAAAATAATATTCCGGTCAGCGGCGACGGCGGATATGTTGCGGTATCTTCGGACGGGAAAACGCTCACGGATTTTTCTCTGACCTATACAACGGGAATAGAATTTGAAAAGGCGAATAAAATCATAAGCCGCGACACCGCACAAAAGGCATATGCGGACAAAATCGGTTTCAGCCTTTGCTACGGCAGCAAATATGCCGATAACAAAATCACTGCATTTCCGATATATACCACGAATGATGAATCAATGAAGTATATCAGCGCAGTAACCGGCAAACCCATGTGGGAATAATTCGGCTGCGGCTGATAAAAACGAACCGAAAACTCCGTAACGGATTGTACCTGTTGCGGAGTTTTTCTGTCGGAGCCTGTCATTGACAGTATCGTCAAAACCGCAAACAGTTTTGCATAAAAAATCAGAGCAAGCTATATAGCTTGCTCTGACGTGGTACGCCGGAAGGGATTCGAACCCCCGACCTTTTGGTTCGTAGCCAAACACTCTATCCAACTGAGCTACCGGCGCTTATTACCAACAAACATTATTATACCACAACCGTACCGCCATTGTCAAGAGTTTTTTAATACAAACATCACTTTTTTTAATAAAAGCCCGATTTTGGGATTAAAACCGATGCCGTAACATTCGTGCCGCGGCGCTGCTCCCCTGCCGCAAGCACATTCTGTGCACGCATATTATCCCCCCCCCCGCAAAAATTTTCCGGCAGATGCTTCTTGTTCCAATCAGTTTTCCGGGTAAATATCAAAAAATGACAGCGCATTAAGCTCCTTCATAAGCTCCTTTGTAGACGATTTGTTAAACTTTTTCAGTATGCGGCTTATCTGCACGCGAATACTCGGCTCCTCAACGCAGCGCAGAGCGGCTATCTGACGGTAGCTCATTCCGTCATGAATACATTTTAAAATCTCATACTCGCTCTTGGACAGCTTTGAAATCATGTTAACCGAATACAAAAGACTCTGATTGCGCATATAAACCTTGGGGATTTGCAAAATCAGCTTAGAGGCAATTTCTTCGTTCAGCTTAAACCGCTTTTTGTTAATACTGTAAATGGAATTAAGTATCAGCGACGGCGGACTTGATTTTGTGATATAATCGGTGGTGCCGTTGCCGAACGCTTCAAATATATAATCATCATCGTCATACATGGTGCAGACAATTACGGATATTTCGGGGTGTTCCTTTTTTATTCTGCCGATTGCCTTTATACCGGCAAGCTCGGTTTCCATCTGAATATCCATAAGCACAATATCGGGGTGCAGTTCTCCGGCAAGGCGCACCGCCTCCTCGCCCGAGGCGGCAATTCCGCAGACCTCTATATTCTCGCCCTGTTCGAGAATGGTTTTAAAATGCTTTTGAATTGCCTCATTGTCATCAGTTATCAGTACACGTATATTATTCACTGTAAAATCCCTTTCTCAAAATCCCTGCCTGCACGGGAAAAATATACTTATCTGCGTACCCTTTCCGGGCGTGCTGAGGACGCGTATAAATCCGCCGTGCGAGGAAACAACGTTATGAACATAGAACATGCCTACGCCCCAGTAATTCTTTTTCACCTTTGTGGTGTAAAGCGGACGGAACATACGGCGTTTCGTTTTTGCCGACATTCCCGTGCCGTTGTCGCGTATACTCACCTCAAAAATATCCTTGTCCGAATTTATATATACGGCAATTTCCCCGTCGGTTCTTCCGGACGCCGTAATCGCGTCGGCGGCGTTGCGAAAAATATTTTTAAACATTTCGGTAATGTGAAAATAATCGAACGTCAGCATGCGCGGATTTGTGCTGTAGTGCTTGGTTATCCTTATATCGGGCGGAATGTCCGAGCCGATTATTGCGGTTTCGATGCAGCTGATAATATCGTCATCATTTTCATCAAGGTCGACGCTGTTAAACGAATCGAGCATCGCGCTGATATTCGCCATAGAATTTTCGGAAAGAGTTTTTATTTTCCTGAACATTTCATCTTTTTGCGCCGCCGTACCGGCAGACAGTCCCTGGTCGGCAAGCGACTCTACGGTAAGCAGGTGATTTTTAAACGAATGAAAATATGTTCTGAGCTGTTTTTTTGTTTTCTGAGCGCTGCGGTTCAGAAAGAAGCCCTTCAGCTTTATCATAGAGCCGAATGTTTTATAGTGAAACACCGAAAACAGCATGAATACCGACACAAAGAGTATAATCAGACCCAGCAGAATATATGAATTTCCGGACATGAAATATGATTTTCTGCTGAATGACAATGCCTTTTCGGCAAGAAGCCCGGTATCAAAGCTCCACACTGTATCCTGAATGATAAAAACCGAAAACAGCATATTGAGCGAGAGCTGATAAATATTATATGAGTTTATCTGCCACTTTTTCAGCCACACGGACGTGCCGCGGCAATACCCGAAAAGTATAATGTTGTTCACAAACGCGTCGGCAATCAGCAGTATGCACGAAATATTGCGCATGAGCGAAAATGCTCTGAGCAAATCAAGCGGCAGACCGTGATAAAAAATAAGCTGATAAATGCGTGTATTCAGCGACGGGTTATTGAACAAAAGGTACAGCGCGCATGAAATCACCGTAGAAAAAATGCGGTATTTTTTAAGGTGCGGCATCATATAGCCGAACGAAAAAAACGAGCATGCGGCAGTGTAGAGTATGCAGCAGACCGACGATATGTGAATGAGGAAATAATAGCTTAATTTCCGTGACGAAAGCTTGGTAAAGATACGGTAATCGAGAGCATACAGGGGATTGCCGGTGTATTGGTAGCTTATTGTTTTGGACGCGGCAATCGTGTCAAAAACCGCAACAAGCGAAAAGCTGAAAATAATAAATATAAACCTGTATGTATCCTTGTTTTTAGGATTGTTTATCAGCAAAAGTGCGGCGAGCACCGCAAAAAGAACCAATACATAAATCACCCGAACGCACCTCCCGAAGCCTACTGTAATTATAACATTTATGCGGTATTATGTCAATATTACGCATGTAACGGTATTTTACGGCAGCCGCGTACCGCATTAATTCCGTTTCGCGGCTTTAATATACCGGCGCTCCGCGTATTTTCCGAGGCGCCGGTATGTATTTTAACCGCCCGATGCCGACAGCTCCGCAGCCGCCGGCTCGCATGTACCGTTTTTCCAGATAAACTGCTTTATCACATCGCCGACCGGTAATTTTTCGTCGGGTACGGTGTAATTATACTCCCTGTTTTTAAACACTTCGATTTCATCGGATATAATATCCCGCAAAACGCCCTCGGACGAGTATGACGCCGTCAGCACGTTTAATATGAGCTTATTTTCCGCAAAGCACCGAATGTTAAATCCCGAAACCGAGCGGCAGGATATTATTTTGTCCGCCGGCGAGTATCTTTCGTACTCATAAACGAAGGTTCCCGATGACGTGCCGATATAAACCCTCGGCAGTACCGGGTGAAATTCAACCGCCCACACGTCCTTGCTGCCGGTAAGTCCGTCAACGGTGCGCCAGGTTTCGCCGCCGTCATAGCTTTCAAACAGCCCGGCGGAAACGCTGCATTTGTGCGCGTCGGTACCGCCTGCGACCATGTGCTGCGGATTTTTCGGGTTCTGTGCGACTTCATAAACGGTCTTTACGCCGCCGCTGCTGACCGAAATACCGTTGTTCATGTATCGCACGCCGCCGCGGGTCATCACGGCGATACCCGACGAAAACGTACCTATCCACAGCTTGCCGTCCTCCGATAAATCGGCATGTATTCTCTGAATACCGGGCACGCCGATGCCGAACAAACCCCATGTTATTCCGGCATTTTCCGATACATAGACGCAATCCTCGGTTTTTGCATATACCTTGTTTCCGTCAAACGGCGAAACTGCGTCGATAATCATTCCGCCGGGGAGCTTCTCCCAGCTTTTGCCGTTGTCGCGGCTTATTCTGTCCCCTGCGTAGATTATGTCGGGATTGCCGGCGTTAAACTCTATACATTCGCACTGCGCACCCTCCGAGCCGGGCAGGGCGTAAAAGGTTTTTCCGCCGTCGGTGCTTTCCTTGATAACGGATTTTTCCCAGCTTCCTATGGATATTAAAATTCTGTTTTTGTCGCAGGGGTCATACGCGGCGCCGCAGACGGTTTTTTCTCCGGCATAACGTATTCCGTCCGCCTCCATCGGCGAGTAATCCACCGTTAAATATGAATGCGTTTCGGTTTTTCCGCAGGTTTTTATAAAACCCTTGTCAACCGCCGCAATCATTACGTTGTCGGGATTTTCCGCGTCAAACAGGAATTTCTTCGCTCTTATTCCCGATATACCGCTCGATGACGCATGCAGCACAAGTCCGTTTTCGTCAAGTCTGCCCTTGTATATTTCACCGTCTGCGGCTATTATCAGGGTGCCGTCGGGAAGTCCCGCGGAACCCTCCGAGTAGTAACCGGAGTTGTTTTTTACAAACGCGTTTTTCTTTGAGTATTCGGGCAGCATAAAGCTGTTTGCTCCGTCCGTTGTGTACACGAAATTATCGGGTACGGCATTCGCCATAATGCCGAGAGCGTCTGCGAACACCGTGAGAGTTTCAAGACTTGCATCACTTGCACCGAATCCCATTTCCGAGCTGCGTTTTATCACAGTCCACGATTCGCCGCCGTCGGCGCTTTTGTACAAGCTGTCGGAATTTATGCAGTACAGCGCGCCGTCACATTCTGCAATATCGAGAAAATTACCGCTTATCACAGGGGCGCCGAAACCGCTGTCCGACATCACGTAAATGCCATTGTCCGTGAGGACAAACAGCTTTTCGCCGACAGCCTTAACCGCATTTATTGTTCTGTCGGAAAGACCGATATTTTCCCACGTTTCGCCCAAATCGCGGCTCACGTAAACTCCGCCGGGGTATTCCGCCGTTATGCTGTCATGTGCGCCGGCATAAATCAGTCCGCCGAGAAATGCAAAGCTGTGCATTTTATGACCTCCGAATCCGCAGGTCAGAGTTTGCCGCCAGGTTTCCCCGGCGTCGTCGGATTTCCATATACCCTCGAGTTCGGTTCTGTACCCCGAGGCGGAATGTGCCGCTCCGGCAGCGAATACGATATTCTCATATTCGGGGTGAAATTCAATGCCGGTAATGCCGTGCGTGTCAAAGCCGAGTCCTGCCTGATACCAGCTTTTTGCGCCGTTTGTGCTTTTGTAAATCCCTGCGGTATCGGTTCCCATAAGAACAATTTCGGGATTAAGCGGCGAAACCGCAATCCCCCAGACCATCTGACCGCATTCGCCGCCGGCATAGCCGCTGCCGTACTGCTCCTCGGTTGTGAGATGATAATTCACCATCCACGGAGCGGTGCGCGTCACGGTAAGGCTGTCCATGCCGTCGGTTTCACCGAGCGTGAATTTGTCGGTGTAAATCACGCCGCCCTCATCATCGAGAACCGCCGCCTCATATTCGCCGTCGGCGCTGTCCAGGGCGAATGAAAATTCCGTGCTGCCGTTTACCGCCGTTTTCTGGTCGATGTAAACCGCGGAATTGATGTCATTGCGCGCGGCAAAGCCGTCATAATCGAGATCGGGGCCGGTAACAACAAGTGTTACTTCACCGGATTTGTCCTCGGTTTGCGCGGATACATTCACATGATTTCCGCATACATCGACCGTGTTTTTGTTTTCCGCGTGCGTCTGCGCCAATGCCGGACATGAACCCAAAACCATTGCCGCCGTGATAATAGTACAAATTAATTTTTTCATCAGCCACTCCAAGATTTCGAAAACCGCCCGAAACACTGAGCCTCGGGCGGCGTCCTTCGGTTCGGTTTATTTAATAATCAGCTTAATACCCATGCTGTACGGCTCGCCGCCCGTCAGAACCGAGCAATACTGCGGAATATCGCGCTCGATAACATTTCCGTTTTCATCGGTATAATCCGCCTTGATAGTTGTAATGTAGTTTGCATGAACATGACCGTGCAGCACACCGGCAATTACGTCGGCATTGTGGAATATGAGGTCATAAACAGCCTTTGTTCCCCTAACCTGGTCATAGCTTTCGGTGCCCGCCTTGGTGTTGAACCATACGTCGCCGCCGGAGGTTTTGCTGTCAATCCATTTCTGACCGGTTCCGTCGCTGTTTGTAAACGGAACATAATTTCCGTCCGCGTCATATGTTCCGCCGGAAAATTCATGCACTTTTTCGCTGTCTGAGTCATTGTTGCATGTATTTTCATGCTTCATCAGGAAGATATATTTTCCGTTTGCCTTGGCGTCCTCAATATCGGCTTTTAAATAGTCCTGTATTCCATCGCTGTAGTAGAACTGACCGTTGCGCGAATCGTCGAGATATATAAATCTCAGCGGCGTGCCGGGGACGTCATAGCGTGCATAAGTTATATTTTTGCCGTCGGGCGTCTGAATAGCGTCATCGGTATTCATATACTGTTTCAGAACCTCGCGTGCCGCCGACTGGTCAAATTCCTTGTCGGAGCGTCCGTTTATGGTGTAGACAACGTAGTCATGAAAACCGAGAGCGGTCAGACTTTGCGGCGATTTATCCCACATGGTGTCCTTTGCCAGCTCCAGACTGCCGTGCATGTAGAAATCGATGGTATCTCCGGTAAAGATGGTGTAGTCCGCCATGGACGCATATTCCATCATTGTCTGAACGGACTGATAATGCTTGTCAACGGGATTTACGCCGTAGCCGCGCCTGTATTTCGCGTACATAATCTCGGGATTTTCCTTATCGGTATCGTCGGTGTAATTGAAATGCTGGTCGCCGAAGGAAATTACCTCAAGCGGTTTTGTTATCTTGCCCGATGATACCAGCCCTAAGTCAATGGTCGATTCCATGAACCATGTGCCGCTGTAATTATCAATGTACGCATTTTCCTGCCTTTCGGGCGAAGAATAGCTTTTGTCATACGGCTTTTCCGATGTGCCGTAGCTGTCATGTGCGGTTTTTGCCGCGCTCAAAAGCTCGGTTTTGCCGGCTTCTTTTGCAAGCTCGTACAGATTTGCCGATACTTTGTCGGTATATTCCGTGCGTTCGTTTCCGTTGCAGTCGGTAAAGGTCACGTAGCCGCGTACGGTGATGTCGCGCGTGTATTCTTCGGCAGGAATATCGGTCAGACAGAGGGTATAGACCGTGCCGTCCGATTTTTCGGTGCTTACCGCCGCCGGGGTATTCACTGCGGTGCGCATGTTTCCGCTGCCGTACGGATATTCGTATGCTGCGCCTATTTCAAGGTCATGGAATTTCACAACCGCTTTCGGCAGAGAAACCGTTCCGTAAACAGGCTTGCTGTCCGGAAGATTTATCTTTGCGCTTGCGTATACGGGGAAACGCAAAGCCGGTTTTTCCGCGTCGCCGCTTTGACGGATTTCCGCATTGTCTATATAGAAATCACCGCCGCGGCTTTTGTCAAAGCTTGTGTACTGCGCAGTCAGCACCCGTCCTGCCGATACCGTGTCGCCGTTTTGCGGAGCGCTGCCGTCGCCGTAAGTCCAGCCGATAAATAACATTCCGTCCTTTTCGGCAGGCGCAAGGGGTTCGGTATCAAGCACAAAATCCGAGTTTGCTTTGATTTGTGTGTTATCCTCATTGTATTCTATAATCGGGGTGCTGTAATATGTGACGTCATATATTCCCTCGGGCACGGTGAGTATGCCTTTGTCGGAATAATAGGTCTTGCCCGTTTCACGGTTTACCGCCGCGGCGCCCATGCCGTCATTTACGGTAAATTCACCCTCGTTTTCGGTAATGTCAAGACCGCCGCCGGCAGATGAATACATGTACCATTTGCCGAAAGAAATCCGCTCCGTGGTGATTTGCGGAAGGCTTACCTGTGAGCCGTAATTTGCGAGCACCTGCAAGCCGCCCGCAAGCCAGCCTACGGATTTTTGCGTGAATGAGTCGACGCTTCCGCTGTTAACGATAATGCTTACATCACCTTTCCAGAGCTGTTCGTTGTCCTTTTTGCCGGGATTTTCTCCGTGGCTCAGGTATACATTGCGTATATCCGCACCGCCGCCTACATACACCGTATTCGCGCCGGAGTACGTACCGTATGCGTAGTTTTCGTCAAGACCGCCGAAATACAGATTTTGATATGTTCCGCCGTTTATAACAGCTTTTTCGTCCTGCGGCGCCTTGCCGTTGCCGCCGACAGACATATCACCGCCCAGGGATAAGCTGTTGATTTCGGCATTTTGCGTTTCGGTTTCGTTCGCGTATGTGAACACCTCCGCATTAACCGCGGTGTTTTTGAAAACCGTTTTTCCCGTGAGCTTTACGGCGTCCGATGAATTAATCGCTCCGCCCTCAAGTGTGATTGTGCCGGTGTGCGGCGGAATATCGGAATAGTCGATTGTATCTATGATGTGAATAGTTCCGCTGCGGTCGCTGCCGATCAGCTCAGCCGCACGCGTCAGGGTTTTTACGGGCGCGTCCTGCGTGCCGAAGCCGGCATCGTTTCCGTCCGCTGATACATACACCTCGTCCGCCGTCCAAACGCCGTAAAATTCAGTGTCCGCACCGTCGGTAAACGGATAGACCGTGCCTGCCGGGTAGACAATGTCCGCGCCGGATTTAGCCCAGCCGACGAACGCAAAACCGTCCTTGCCGCGCTCGGGTGCGGCGAGTGTGATTTTATCCGCGTATTCCGAGATATTGCTGCTGAAGGTTCCCTCGGAATAAATTTCCGTTTTGGAATCGTCAAGCCAGAAAGTGACTTTGTGCTGCGTCGAATTGCCGGCATTTCTTTCAGACGGAGCCGAGGAGTAGATTTTAATATCTTTAAGATAAACACATTCGCCGTCCGCGAAACTGCCCTTCCAGAACTGGAATGACAGATCTTTAAGATAAATTTCACTGTAGTCCGCGTTAGCCTCATCGGTAACCGCCGTCTGAATATTCTTCATTTCACATGCAGCGTTTGAAGTCCATGTGTTTTCGGAGGTAACTCTTCCAAGCCCCATAAATCCGCCGGTATTTGCCGGAGTACCGGTCGTGCCGTCGGCTTTGACGCCCGAGTATGCGTTTGAATTTGTCTGCACGAAAATATCCTTGTTTGTTATTCCGGACACCGCTCCGTCCGGCACGTAATGATAGTACGTAAGCTGCATGTATTTAATATCCTGTGCAGGGATTTTGCTGCCGCTGTCGTCGGTTGTCAGATTGAGCGAAAAGCTTGCCGACGTCGCCTTGTATGCCGAAACGCCGTCAAAAACCGTTTCGGTAAAACCGTGCTTTGCAAATGACCATGTATATTCATAGTCGGCGCTTGCCGCGGTCGGCAAAATCACGGCGGAAAGCGCAAGCGAAGCCGATATTATTAAGCTGAGTAATTTTTTCATTTCCGTTTCTCCTTTATTCCGCGGGGTTTACCGCTCCCATGCCGTATACGCTGTAGCTGACCTCGTTGTCGCCCGATATCGGCGCGTCGTATTCTGCCGATACAGCGTCGCATAAAGCGTTCATGCCGGTTAAGCTGTCCCAGATAAACATTTTCACGTCAGTGTCCTTTGAAGCGTCATATTCCTTTTCTATCGAAATATCGTTAAATCCGTCCGAAAGCTCCGACGGCGCTATCTCCTTAACTTCACAGCCCGACAGATTTCCGTCGCTGTCATACCGGGCGAGCATCATTACGCAGCCCTCCTGCGCGCCGGCAAAGTGATACAGCCTTGCTTTTCCGCTGATTACGCCGTTTTCTATGCTGACGGAGGGGCTGTACACCGCGTTCGACGGCTGCTCCGTGTAGAAATCGACATATTTCATATATACGGTATCGTCATCGGACATTGTGTTTGCCGCCGCGTCATATGCAGGGTACATTCTCAGCGTTTTGTACCACGCGTCGGGGTTGTTGCTGCGGATTTCGTTAATGCTGTCCCTTTCGAGATTTACCATAAGCGGCGCCCATTCGTCCTTTACGAATGCGGTCGAGCCGGTTATAAATCCGCTGGATACGCTGCCGCTTGCGGTCTTTACCTGGACGTCCTTGCCGTCCTCGGTTTTGTAGAAGTTGTCCACCTGAAAGAAAGGTCTTTTGCCTTCAAGCGGCGATTCTCCGACGCTGTTTTTCAGCAAGTAATGTACAACCATGTATTTTTTATCAACGGAAATTCTTTTCCCCGATATGTCAAATCCGTTGAAGGTCACATACAGCTTGCTTCCGAGCGTCTGCGAATTTCCGCTGAGCTTGAAAACCGTCTGACCCCCGAGTGTTTCTCTGACCATCTCGCTGCTTGCCCAGTTACCGTCGGCGGTCAGGTCCATTCTCTGATATTCCGCCGCATTTGCAGCCGTGCTCAAACACATGAGCACCGCCGTCACGGCAGAAATTATTTTCTTTTTCATAAAATCATCTCCCTGTTATTTATCTGTGCCTGCGTCAGCCGCTGCATGCAGCGGCCGGAATACAGGTTTGTGACTACAGCACTTTTGCCGCAGCGCTGCACAGAGGCTTTAATCCTGCCGCATCGTACCAAATAAACATTTTTACGGTCTTTGCGCCCTCGGGAACCTCCGTCTGCACCTCAACCGGGTTTTCGCCGGCAGCAAGTCCGGTATAGTCGGCACAATTCTTTATGAGCAGCTTGTTGTTTGCGTCATATACGGCAATAATCGCCAGCGCTCTGTCAAGTCTGCCTGTGTATGAAACAATCTTGCTCACGCCCTTTGCAACGCCGTTTTCTACGGTAATCACTCTTTCCGCAACGGCGTAATCCTTGGCAAGAACATCAATCTCAAACACACGTTTTACGCCATTTGCATTTTCAGCCGTCACGCAGAGAACGTGTTTACCCTCAGTCACCTCCGCGCTGAACGAATATACGCCGTTATCCTCGCCGAATTGCATATCTTCGCCGTCGAGCGTGATTGAAACGTTTGAAATATCTTCGCCGTTTCCGTCAATATTAAACTCAAATACATTGCTTCCGGGCGTTATAAATGAATAATCCGCAGCCGGTGTAATTCCGGGGCGCATGAGTGATGACGCCGTAAGAGCAAGAACGGGCATATTGTCCGAAAGGCTGCCCATCGTAATGCGGTTTTCCGCGGTTACGCCGAATTGCAGCACCGTATCTCCGCGTGCAAGCTTTTCTTCCGCAAAATCAGTGAGGTCGATTTCATATGTGCCGTCCTCCTGCACAATACCCGAAGCGACGGGGGTTTCGCCGATTAACGGCGCAGGCTCAGCTGGAAATCTGGGGTCTGCGCCCTCTGCGGCTGTGTTTCCCCATTGACCGTATGGTGTAAGAATTTCATAAAATTTAAGGGTTTCGCGCACGGAATTGTACGAATTTCCCGTAAATACGAATTTTGCGCTTTCCAGAGCGTTGGTGCCGATTTCGGACGCGTCAAACGCAAAGTACCACATGTTGGTATTTCCGCTGACGGCAACGTTGTATTTTACATCGTTGTCATTACTGTTTGCGCCGAAATTAACTGCGCCGAGGCGTTTTTCAATCTTTCGGTATCCGACGTTTACGGTAACGGATTGCTGTGCTTTTATGCCTGCCGCATTTTCGGCGGTGATTATAAATTCATATGCGCCGTCCGCAAGAACGCCCGTGCTTAAATACCATTCGCTGCCGTCGGTTTGCAGTGCGGCAGCCTCGCCGTTTAATGTCGCCGTCACCGAGGTTACTTCGGTATCGCCGCCGGTTACCAGGGCGCGGAAATCAACCGAGCTTCCCGATTCAAAGTTGGTTTTTGACGGTGATGTTATTGTAATTTCGGGCACATCGGCATAATAAATTTTCAGCCGTGCTCTGCGGTTTGGGTCGCTGCCGTTTACATAAACACCGTAGGTATCGCCCTTTGCCGCAAACTGAAATACGTTTGCATTTTCAGCGGCAAGCTCTTTTATCTGCTGCGTAACGTCCAATGTAACGGTTTCGCTTGCATTGGAGGAGGTAAACGGATTTTTCGTAATGAACGGCGCCGCGTCTGTTTGCAGCGGCGTATCGCTTGTCCAAATCCACCCGTCGGTGAGAGTCCAGCTGTCGGGATTGTTCCGTACGCGGTGCAGACTCAGCAGATTGCGCGAATACTCCCCGGCGATAAACTCAAGCTCCGCCTTACCTACCGATTTACCGGCAATTGCAGGCAAATCCCAGCAGAAAACGGCGGAAACCTTGTCATCTGCCTTAACGTTCCAGCAATAAGCGTCTTTATTGGCGCTGAGGTCGACCGTTTCGGAATACATGCCAAGACGGTATTCGCTGCTGTCATAGACGGTATAGCCATCAAAATCCTCAGCGTTTGCACACGGCAGGATTACCGCCGTCATGCAGATTGCCAGAATAAAACTCAAAAATCTTTTCATTAAATTCTCTCCTTTATATTTTATTCAGCCCCCGGCTGTTGTTTACTTGATTATAAATGCGCTGACAGGCTGTGCATACTGCGTTTGCAGAAGTATCACGGAGGCATTTTCTGCATTGTACCGTGCTTCCGTGATGTCATCGGCGGAGCCCTTGCGCACAGACAGTTTTTTGCCGTCCACGCTGTACACATACAGGGAATTAAGTCTGTATGCCTCAATGTCGGTATCCGTAATTTGACCGGTGATACTGCTGTCAGCCAAGCCTATGTAGCTGCCCGAAATTTCATATACTTTTGCTTTTAAAAAGCGCATATCGGAGCTTTTCCACATTGATATATATGACGGAACATTTCCGTCGGGATAGTACACGAGCGCGCCATCACTATAGCGGTATATCTGTTTTATATCGCGGTACTCGCCGTCTGCGGACATTGAATATCTTATCACGTCGCCGACATTCAGACCGTCAATCTGCGCATAGAATTGCGAACTTTGCGGCGCAAAGCCGGTAACCGTTTCACCGTCCTGCATCAGCTCCATGATTTTCACAATTTCGTTGTCATCATTTACCGCGGTGCGTTTTTGACTGACGATTGCCATGCTGCCGTAATTTGCGGAAAATACTCCTCCCTCCGCAACCAGCACAGCAGCCGTAAAGCCCTTGTTACCCATGCTGTATACTTTTGCGGCAAACTCGGTATCGTTTTTCAAATCGCCTGCCTGATTTACCTTGTATTCCGACCAGTTTTTCAGCGCGTCCGCAGTAGTTGCCGCGGACTCCGGCAGTGAAAATATCAGTGTGCTGTCATCAACCACATAATGACCGCTTAAGGTTCCGGTCGATTTGTAATAAAGCTTGTCGCTGCCGCTGTATCGGCATACAAGATTGTCGCCCTCCTCATCTGCGGATTCCTTCGGCGTGTCGATATTTATAATTCCGCCGGCACTGTCAAGGTTGTATCTCACGGGAAACGGCAGCGTGCAGCCGTTGTCGGCAATTGCGGAGTATATCGAACCGTCGGTCTTTTTCTGCGCGCCGTCTATAACCGCTTTTTTCGCGAACGGAATACGAACGATTTTTTCCTCGGCAGTGAGCACGCGAAGGCTGACCTCCTCGGAGTCATCGTCCCGTTTAAGCTCAAGCGCAAGCGCGGTTTTGTATTCTCCGCCATCTATGTACTCGATTGCGGCAATCCTGCCGTTTACGTCAAGATATATTACTGCGGATTTGTTAAAGCCTATTTTGTCTGCAAAGCCGTTTGCGGTTTTGTACTCTGCGCCGTCTGCGTAAATCACTGAAAAGCGTTCGTCACTGTTGTCGCAGCGCTGTATGCTGCCCTCAAATTTTTTGTCCGATAAAAATACCGAGATTACCTTTCCGTCAAGACTTTTGTAAACGGTCAGAACGTCGCCGCCGTAAAGCGAAGCTGCGTCCGCCGGGTTTCCGTCGGAATCGGTCAGCTCAAAGCTGACGTTTTCATCATCGGCGGCGGAAATGCTGGGAACCGCGCTGTTTTTGCCGGTTATGTGCAGCGTCAAATCATTATCGCGGTACACCGACCGAACAATCAGGTCATAACATTCATGTATCGATACAACGTCGAATATGCCGTCGCCGTTATTGTCGATTAAATCGATATATCCGTTAATCGGCTTCATCAGCGATTCGGAAAACTGAGTTTCAAAATCCACATATCTGCCGTTGTACACAAAATCCGTACCGGCTGAAATCTTTTCGCGCCGCACCGAGCCTTTTTTTCTTTCATACTTCAGCGTCATTTGGCTGAAATCGGTTATATCGTCCGCAAGTACGGTTATACATTCCTGCTTTTTCTGCTTATAGCAGTAAACAAGGCTGTCGCTTTCGTCATAGAAGAACCGCACGCTGTACCCGAGATAGTCATTATACAGCGGCGTACCGTATTTCAGCGCCGCCGTGCCGATTGTTATGTATCCGCTTCTGCCGATAATGTCCGCACGCGCGGTGCGTATGCCGGCGGAATAAATAATGCCCTCGTCAAATTTCAGGCCGTACAGTTTTTCCAGCATTGTTTCGGTGCCGGTTTCCAGAATTGCCGTGCCGCGATCCATGCCCTGCCGCGCCGTTTTTGCGCAGAGCATATTGAAAATCAGAACATATGCGTCCCGTTTTTTCATGGGGCTGCCGACGTTGTCATCAAGCTCCAGTTCCTCCGCTTTTTGAATGTACGCGCGGCTGTCCGCGGCGTTGCCCCTGTACCCGAGCGTGCACACAGCCATAATATACGCCTCTCTTGCCGCAAGAACCGCTTTTGGGCGGAACGAGCCGTCGCTGTATCCCGAAACAAATCCGGCGTTTGTCATGGCGGTGATTTCACCTGCATATTCGAAGGAGGCGCTCACGTCCCAGTATTGTTTACCGTACTCCGCCGACGGCACCTTTGCCGCCTTTGCGAGCAATGCCGTAAATTCACCGCGCGATATTTCTTCATCGGCGGTTTCCGAAGAACCGTCGGTTATTTTTAAGGTATCCAAAAGTCCGGTGTATGCTGAAATATCCGCCGCAGCAGCCGATACCGGCGGCGATACGGCGTGCACACCGCCGAAAACAATACATATTGCCGATAATATTGATATTATCCGTTTCATTTTGTTCAATATCCTTTCAAAACATCATTAAGCGCTGATTTTCAAAAGCAGAAAAATCATTTGTGCCGCCTCGGCACGCGATAATTCTTTCTGCGGCAAAAATCTGCCGTTTTCATATCCGCTGATAATGCCGGCGCAAAACAGCCTTTGCACCTTTTCCGCGGCATATGCGGCAATGTCCGCACCGTCCGAAAAATCCTCAAATCCGCGTACCGACGCAAGCGGTATCGCCTTAACGTCCGCCGCATTTACCAGCATGCAAGCCGCCTCCTGGCGCGACACGCGGTTGTCCGCACGGAATGAGCCGTCCTCATATCCGCCGGTAATTCCGTACTTTTTCCCCGACGCCGCATAGCCGTAATACCATGCGTCCTCCGGTGTATCGGAGAAACCGCCGTCGGCGCCGCTTTCGGCAAGACCGAACGTGCGCAGAAGCATTGTCAGAAATTCCGCTCTCGTAACGCTGTTGTCGGGACAAAAATCCCCGTTGCCGTAGCCGGATAACACGCCGCGCTCCGAAAGAACATTGATTGCGTCGCTTGCCCAATGCGATGAATTAACATCGCCGAATTTTCCCGCCGCCGGTTCGGGCGTCTGCTGCGGCAATGCTCCGACGGAGATTTTTGCACCTCCGCCGCCCGTTCCTCCACCGCCTGTTCCGCCGGCAGAGGCGCCGCCCCCGGGCGTTACCGGAGATACGGGATTTGTAAATCCGTTTATGTATTCCTCCAGCGCTTTCGTCGTTTCAAAGCTTTTACCGGTGAGGTTTTCGTCCGTATTTTTCTTGTCCGTGAGCAAATTGTACTGCGATAAATTCAAGCCGCATTTTTGTGACATAGCCGTCAGAACAGGATTAATCTGACTGTAATTTTGCGCCGTTTCTATCCGCGCAAGATAAAACTGCTCGGTAAAATAATCCTCAAAATCCGCCGCGGCACGGCTTCTGCTGCCGTTAATCCTTTTTGACAGATTTAATTTAAACCGATTATCGCGGATACGGTATGACAAATACTCGGGCAAAGCGGAGATTTCCAAATCGTCGCACAGCCGCGCAAGCTTTTCATCAACAGGATTTGCCGCCGCGGAGATGTCGCCGTCGGAAATGTCGCAAATCGACAGAGCCGCCGCAGCGCGCGTGCACTTTTTTATAAAATCCGCCGCTCCCAATGTCTGCGCGCCTGCCAGATACGCGGCAAGCGCCGCTTTTCCCTCGGCGGACAGGCCCGAAACATCACCGCAGTATAAATCGAGAATTTTCAGACCGTATTCCGAAGTAATCATCTGACGCATGTTCTGTGCATTCAGCGAGGGATAGAATGTACCTGCCACGGTCTGCGGCGAAATCCATTCAAAATCACATGTTTGAGCGGCGCCTGCATTTTCGCTGCGCACAGCTGCGCGGTACACCGCATTTTCCGTAAGCTCCGGAAAAAGTGTGACTGATTTTTCGCCGATACCCATTTGATTTATGTACAGCATATCATCAAAAATTTCAGTCTGCGTTTTTTCGGAATTTATGTCGCTGCCGTACGGCATTATGCCTACACCTCTTTCGGCGTTTTCGTCCGAAAAGTCGGTAATTTTCAAACCTCCGTCCAAATCCGCCCTTATGCATATATCCGCATGCACCGCAGCGAACGGCTGCAGCAAACACACTGCCGCAAGCAATATACCCGTAATCTTTTTCATCAGCCCCTGAGCGCCTCCTTTACCCTGTAAATCAAAATTGCCGCATCGCGCCTTGTCATCTCTTTCTGCGGCGAAAAATCAAACTTATCCTCCGCGCGGTTTAAAACGCCGTACTGCGCGCACTTGTAAACGCTTATTTTTGCATAATCCGAAACATCTGCGGTAAAATCCGCTCGGCGCGCGTCATCGGCGGAAATATCTTTATATATTTTCCCGAACCCGAGAACCTTTGCAAGCACGGTTAACGCCTCCTCTTGGGTGATTAAATCATCGGGTCTGAAAATGCCATTGCTTCCGACCATAACGCCGGCGCTGCGGACAGCCTTTACCGAGCCGTAATACCACGCGCCGGGGGATACATCATCAAATTCCGCCGCCGTGTGCTGCGAGTCGGGAATAATTTTTCGTATAAATTCCGCGAACTCCGCGCGCGTTAACACCTTGTCGGGCAGAAAACTCCCGTCCGGATAACCGGAGGCTGTTCCGTCACGGCCGAGCGCATCAATTTCTGTATCCTCCGCGGCGGTGTCGCTGAAAAACCGTGTGCCGCGGTCGAACCATTTTTCATATTCGTAAATATACGTTCCGCTCGATGTTCCGATGTATGCCGCCTTTTTCAGCGGGTGAAATTCTATAACCCAAATATCCTTGCCGTTTCCTATTCCGTCAACCACGCGCCAGCTTTTGCCGCCGTCATAGCTTTCAAACAGTCCGGCGCTCACCGTTCTTTTGTAATTATCAACACCGCCGGCGAGCAGGTGTTTGGGGTTATCAAAATCCTGCGCAATGTCCATTATGGGGATTACTCCGCCGGCGCTTTTTTCAAGACCGTTTTCCTCGGTGACATGCACGGAATTATCCTTTGTAATTATGTACATTCCGTCGGTGAAGGTGCCGATGTACACCTTACCCTCCTCGGCAATATCCGCACACATGCGCTGCATGCCGCTTATTACGGTGTTGTTGTAACATTCCCAGTCCTTTCCGCAGTTGTAGGAAACATAAACCTTGTCGCTCAAAGTGCCGTACACCACGTCGGGATTGAACGGCGAAACGGCAAGCACCGCCGCCTTTGATTTTTTCCAGGTTGCGCCGTTATCATAGCTTATCAGCTTTCCGGCGTAAATTATCTGCGGATTGTTTTTGTGAAACTCTATCAAATTCGGGGGCGAACACTCGGTTCCCGGAAGCTCGACATAGCTTTGTCCGCCGTTTCTGCTCTCTTTGAGCACGCAGTCGCTCCACGTCCCGACGCTTGCTATGACCCTGTTTTCATCTTTGGGGTCAACGGCAATTGCGGTTGATGTTTTTGCGCCGCCGAACCTTATATTGTACCTGTCCTCAAACGGAAGATTGTCGCACAGCGGATAATTTTCACCGTTTCCGGTGTCTACGGTTTTTATCACGCCGCGGTCGATTGCGGCGATAAAAAACTTGTTCGGATTATCCGCAGAAAATTCAAAATCGCTTGCGCGAATTCCGGAAATACCGCTTGCCGACGGATACAGATGCAGCTTGCCGTCGGCTTCGTAAACGCCCCGATGCAGCTCGCCGTCAACCGATACCATACACTCGTTTCCCTTTGCCGGGTTCACCCTGAACGCCTCGGTGAACCAGCCGTGATTATCCTCCAGATACACGGTATCGCGCCCGTCAAATTCCGGGATAAGGATTGTTTTTCCGTAATCGGTGCTGTAACGCAGCGTATAGGTCTGCGACGTGCAGACGATATACAAAATCACGGGTTCTCCCGGCTGCGGCGCGTTAAAATGCACCGCGGCAAATCCGCCTGTGGTCAGCTGCGCGGATTGCACGGTCTGAATTATATTCCAGTGCTGTCCGCGGTCGCAGCTTTCGTAAATGTTGTCCCTGTCGGTGCAGAACCAGTGAGAGTTATCCGCCGGGTCAACCGCAAGACCCGTTATCTCGGCGGAACCCAGCCCGTCACGGCATTGCACCCATTCTCTATCCTTTTCCTTTACATATACTCCGTCGGCGGTTGTCGCCGCAAGAGTTTCTCCTATTACATGCAGTGTTGTGATACCCTTGTTTACAAGCTCCGGGCTGCTCCATGTTTCGCCGCCGTCATCGGAATACATTACACCCTGATTGTACACGCCGGTATATAATCTGCGCCTGTCGCGTTCGTCTTTTTCGCCGAAATCGATTATGTATCCGTTGTACAGGGTCTTTGTGTATTGAAAATCATTCAGCTGTACCCAATTTTTTCCGCCGTCGGTTGTTTTCCAGAGTCCCGAAAATTCATTGTAGTCGGCGCTCCCGGAATGAGGACAAGCCGCAACATACGCGACGCTGTCATTGTCGGGGTCAAACCGAATGTCGGTGGTACCCATAAGCGCAAGTCCGCCCGACGCGTCAAACCATGTTTTGCCGCCGTTCTCACTTTTGAAAACATTGCATGTATCAAGCCCTATCAGCATATTGTCGGGGTTCGACGGCGAAATATCCGCGCAGAACATGAACTGTCCGCACTCGCCGCCGGCATATCCGGCAGCCGCCTGCCCGACCTTTGTCAAATGATAATTAACCATCCACGGTGCGGTGCGCGTTGTTGTGAGGGAATCGATGTCAGTGCCCTTGTCTATAACCGAAATATCAGGCTCCGGCACAAAATATTCATGCTCCTCCCGGTCAAATGGCTCCGGGGAAACTTCGGTTTCCTCGGGGTCCTCCGAGCTGTCACGGTAAAAAACCTTTTCCCCGTCCGGCTCGCTTTCGTATAAGGCGGCATCGTAGGCATTCCTGTCAATCGTAAGCTGCGCTCCCTTTCCGCTTTCGCCCGAATAAAAGCTGAGCGTTTTACCGTCGCCGTTATCCTCCAAAATCACAAACGATATTTTTCCGCGTCTGCCGGCGTGCCTGCGCACATACCGCGTCACGTCGATTTGCGCAGGCGAGTTTACTTCAAAATCCACCTCCGCAATTCTCTCTGTCGGCATGGGACGGTTTGCGCCGGTCAGCTCGCTCTGTTCCCAGTTATCGTCGGCGGTGCCGTAAATTCCGGCGGAGGCATTCGTGCCCGCGGGTACCGTATCGCGCAGCGTGACGGTCAGCGTCGCCTTATAGTTTAAGTATTTTATATCCGACATATCAAAAGAAATATATGTCCAGGTTGACGCCGACGCCTCCAGGTGTTCATACGAATAAAAATTGCTTTTATCGCCGCCCGAATAAACATAGGTGTCCTGATATACGCTTTTAACCGACGGTTTGTAATCGGCAGCCTGCGCAGGCGCTGCCGCAGCGGATATGCATACGGCAAGAAATACCGAAAAACAATTTCTGACAGTGAGCCTTTTCATTATCCTTTCACCGCGCCTTCCGTCAAGCCTTTTGTGAAGTATTTGTTGAACGCCAGATAAATTATAAGTATCGGTACAATCGACATGGTTGTGCCGGCGAGCAGCAAATTCCACGAAGTAGCCGCCTCGCCCTGACTTTGCAGCGCCACAAGTCCCACCGTGAGCGGATAGCTTTGCGGCTTTCCGAGAGTGAACACCATGGGCAGCACATAATCGTTCCACGCGCCGCTGAAGCACAGGATTGATATAGTTGCCATAACCGGCTTTAAAAGCGGCAGAACAATGCGTATGCCGGTGGTGAAGAAATCGCAGCCGTCAATGCTTGCCGCCTCCTCCAGCTCGCGTGGCAGCCCCATGACGAAATTTCTTGCAAGAAATACGTTAGCGGCATTTGCGCCGAAAATGTTAATCAGCGCCACGCCGAGAATACTGTTGTTTATATGCAAAAGCTTTGCCACCTTCAGAGTGGGGTAAAGCGTTATGCTGCCGAGGCATACAAACATGGTGGATATTATAAGGACGAACAGCACGTTTTTCCCGGGGAAGCTCGCCCTTGCGTAGACATAGCCCGAAATTGCCGAAACAAACACGCAGCCTACGGCGGACACACCTGCAAAAATAACGCTGTTGAGCGTGTAGGTTTTAAAATCCGCCAGACGCCATGCTTCGGCATAGTTTTCAAATCTGAAAACCTTGGGGAGAATTTTCGCGCTGTTATTGAGTATCTCCATATTATCTTTAAATGACGAAAAAATCGTATACACAACCGGAATGAGCGTAATTGCCGAAACAAATATCAGCAGTATATACAGTACGGTTTTAATCAGAGCATTTGTACGTTTCATATATTGCTTTCCTCCATTTTGTGGGTCATTTTCTTGTACAGGACGGTTATCAGTCCCAGAATGACCGCCGTCACAACTCCGAGTGCCGCCGCATAGCCGATTTCCGCTTCGGTGCCGCTGCCGTACGCGAAGAATTTCTTAAACAGATACAGCATGAGCACTTCGGTTTCGCCTGCCGGATTACCGTTGGTCAGCACCTTTACCAAATCCATCATTTTAAGCGTATTAATAATTGCAAGCATGCATATAACCTGCATAATAGGGCCGAGCGACGGTATGGTTATGTGCAGGAGTTTTTGCACCGTAGTTGCACCGTCGATATCCGCGCTTTCGTAATAATCCTTGGGGATTGTGGACATGCCCGACGAGAAAAAGAGTACATTCACGCCGAAGCCCTGCCACAGCGAAGCCACTGCAATGACAAAAAGCGCGCTCCATTTTTCCGAAAACCACGGTATCGGTTCGGCGATTGCATTTATATGCAGCAGGAATGAATTTACAACGCCGTCCGACGCGGAAAACAGGAAATAATATATCAGACCGATTACCGCCGAGCTCATAACACTCGGCATGTAGTAAATAGTTCTGAAAATGCCCTTTGCGCGGATATATTTTGAATCAATTATGTGTGCCAGTACAAATGCAAGCGGTATTTCAACGATAAGTTTTGAACCGCCTATAATCAAGATGTTTACAATACTTTTCCAATATGCCGGGTCATTTGTGAAAATCCGGATAAAGTTATCAAGACCGCAGAATTTTGCCGTCACCATATTGTAATCGAAAAAAGAATATTTCACCACGTACAGTATGGGATAGATGCTGAAAAGCATCAGACCTATAACCTGCGGCAGTATCATAAGCACCGCCTGAATGTTATCTTTGCGGCGGAGTCCGCTTTTATGCTCCGCCGCAGCCGTTCCTTTTGCATTGCGCAATTTCAGTCACCTCATTTTATCTCTCTGACGAACAGCTCCGAATCCTTATCTTTGAATTCGGCAAGACGGTCTATCGTGCCTTCGGCAAGACCCTTTTGATATGCGCTGTTCCATATTTCATTTCTGCCGTTTATAAAATCATCGATACTGAGAGTTCCGAACCAAACCTTTGCAAGAGCGTCATTGTCGCTGTCTCCCTCGATTTTAAGCGTAACCCAGCCCTGAACCGCTTTTGATTTTGTGGCGATTTCGCCGAATTCCGCCCAGCCCTTGATGTCCTTTACGGCATTTGCATTTTCTATACATTCGCTTCTGTACGGTATGATGCAGCCTTCTTCGTAGAGCTTTGTAACAACCTCGGTGCTGTTGAAGAATTTGAATACCTCGGCAATCTTCGCCGGGTCTTTTGCGGCAGCCTTGCTTGATACGTCAAACGAACATTCGTCGGTCGATTCGTAATAATATTTTCCCAAATCCGCCTCGTCGATTACGGGTATCGGCGCAACGCCCCAGTCGCATTTTGCGGGGAACTGATTTGTAAGAACCGAAACGTCCCATGACGCCGCAAACATCATTCCTACGAGTCCCTCCGCGAACTGCGCACGCGCCGGGTCATTGTCGAGACCCTCGGGGCCGGGATAAAAGCTCTTGTCCTCTTTGATTTGCAGCAAGTATTCAAGCGGCTTTCTGTACAGCTCGTAATCGTATTTGTCCGCCGTGCGGTCATATGTATATTTTCCCGTCGCCGAAAATACCGGCTTTGAGAAATCCCAGTCCCAGTAGCCGCCCCATTTCATGGGCAGTGCAATTCCGTAAATTTTATTCTGCACATCGGTTATTTTCTTTGCGTCCTCAACCATCTCCGCCCATGTAACCGGCGGCTTTGCCTCACCGTTTTCATCAACAATTCCGGCTTTTTTAAATAAATCTCTGTTGTATATCATGCCGACCGCCGTAACCTTTGTCGGTACGCTGTAGACCCTGCCGTCTATAGTGTAATTCTTTATTGTCAGGCTGTCATATTTGCCGAGCAGCTCGTCCATGCCGGGAAGATCGTCGATGGGCATTAAGTAGCCTTTGTCCACAAACTTGCGTCTGTCGCCCTGGATTGACATGATATCGGGTGCACTGTCATTGGCAAACGCCATGTCGAGCGTCTGTGCATAATCGCCGCCGTGCACGGTGTAATCAATCATAATTCCCTTTTGTTTTCCCTCGTTTTCGTTATAGTCTTTAATCAGCTGTTCCAAAACGTCCTTGGTGCCGGCGTCATTCGACCAAACCGTAATTTTTTCAATTTTTCCTCCGGTTTCCGTGCTTCCGCAGCCTGCCGCGGGAATAAGCATTGCCACGGACAGCAGTGCACACAGAATTTTTTTACATGTTTTCATAATATTCCTCTCCTTTTTATTTATTGGATAATTTAATTATAGCATTATGAAATATTTCAAACAAGTTACACTTTTTGTTAACATTTTGTGCGCGGCAGAAGGCGGAAAATTCATAAGAGCGCACAGCGCCGCGCAGGGAGGCGCCGCCGTGGCATAAACGCAAAAAAAGCATGCAAAAAAGCCGCGGCAAGATAAAACCTATCTTACCGCGGCGATATGTATTATAATGAAGCCGCACGGTTTGTTTGACAAGCGCTGCGGCATCTGCTATAATTACCGATGAGGTGATTTGTTGTGTATTCTCCGAATTTAAGATTTTTTTCAACGGATTGTACAAGGGCTTGCGGAACGGAAATAACGGCTCATGCGCACAACTGCTATGAGGTTGTTTATTTCCGTAAAGCAAACGGCAGCCTGACGCTGGGCAGCAGGACATATCCGCTGCATAACGGCACAATATACATAGCCTATCCGGGTACGCCGCACAGTGAAATTCATACAGGGGACGGACGCGTGTCATTTTTAGGGTTCGACTGCGCGAATTTTCCGCGCCGCGACATGGCGGAAACGGCATATAATATTCTGCGGCATAAAGAAATCGGCGATATTATCGAGAAAATCATTGCCGAGGCGATTGAGCAGAAGCAAAATTACAGCGCCGTCATTTCGCACATGATTGCGGAAATAATCCTGCTTTTGCAGCGATATGCGGCAAGCAATGAGCCGCAGCCGAAAAATCTCGGTTACATTTGCTCGTACATTTCGGAATACTACAATCAACCCATCGATTTTAACCGGCTTGCGGCGATATCGGGATACAGCCCCGACTATTTCCGGCACATGTTTACGCGCGAATTCGGCATTTCACCGAAGCAGATGCAGATTGACGTCCGTCTGAAAAAGGCTGCCGAACTGCTATTAAGCAGCGAAAAAAACTGCACGGAAATTGCGGCTTTGTGCGGATTTTCAACCGGTTCGCAGTTTTCAAGAATGTTTGCGGAAAAATATAAACTGCCGCCGCAAAAATTCCGTACGGAAAAGGCTATTTTGTAAGCTTTTTTATCAAATCCTCAAAAAGGGCGTCTCTGTGAATGTAATTCACGTACCGGATTAATTTTGCGCTGTTGCTGCAGGCATAATTCATATCGTATTCGGGAATACGGCAGGGCATAATTACCGATTCCATAAATTGCTCACCGTCATTCAAAAGCCATGCCACGGCGGTTACGTCCCATATAATGCGCGACCATGGCCATACTCTTCCCGTGGGGTCATGTTGGTCGGACATAACAATGTCTACCAGATAATCGCAGATTTTATTTTTCCCTTTCAGCCAGAAATCAAACTCATTTTTTGAAACGGCAAATCCGCTTACAACGCCCAGACACGGCAGCTGCACCACAGGCGCGGCAGAGCGGAAAATCACGCGTGCCGCCGCAATATCCTGCATCATGTTAAATTCACGGCAGGCGTTATTGTTGTTTATGTCATGACCGCCCAGCCAGACTATAACGATATTTTCGGCGATGTCGGGAGCGGCGGCAATTGCCGACGCGACGTTGGTTATTGCGGCAATGCATATCACGTACAGCGGATTTTCGGGCGAATATTTTCTTGCTCGCGCTGTTAAGTCATTCATCGCGTCCGACGGTACGGGGGTATTTTCGTCGGTCATGTAGTGCTCCGAGCCGCGGAAAACACAATTTTTGTATTGCTCATATCCGGAAATTTCCAGAACATTTAAAATTTCATCGTAGCTTTTTTTCATGCCGTCAGCCGGTGATGCCGAATTTTTGTTATAAAACGGCGCGGCATAAATCGCCCTGACGTTTATGCGCTCATCGGATTTTAACATGTACATGAGCGCAAACTGGTCATCGACCTCGTTGTATGCGTCGGTATCCAAAACAGCGTCGATTTTTTTCTGCGGTACTTCAAGATTTTTCAGTAAATTTTTCATTTTGTTGCTCCGTTTCCGATAAATTTTATGTACTTATTATATATTTTGACATCGGAACAGTATATAACTTTTCGGCTGACTTTTTTGCACAAATCGGCTGTCGCGCGGAATATGCGGCAAACAGCCGGGAGCACTTCGCCGCCGCTGCCTGCGGTGTTAATGCTTGTCCCGCACACCCGGCACTTTTTACTTCACCCATACTATATCCGCCTTTTGTGAGCGCATATCGGATTGCTTTCAAATATGTTTATAATGTCCAAGCCATTTCTTTTTGCGTAGTTTACCGTATTCCGAGTTCCGCCGGCTATGCCGGAATATGCCGATATAAGCCGCGAGGCTCTGTCGCACATCCACTCGTTCCGCCTTTGATAACAGGCTCTTGAGTATTCATTGCTCACAATTTTTGCAGTATCTGCATTATCAAGTACATAATGATATAAATTTCTGTCTGTTTCGTGCCATCGATTTTCAAATCCCGGGTAAGGAATTGCCGCAATAAGGCGTATTTCCGGATTTTTAAGTTTTTTCTCAACAACAATTTCCCCCGCCCAAAGGTCAATGCCGCGGCACATACCTACTATAAAATTTTTGTATCCGTCACGGATTGCATCGTTAATTGCCGTTTCAAGCTTTCTTTTTACTTCAATCCCGGAATACGGCAGCTTTTCCGGTCTGTGCCCCGTAAAACAACATGTTTGTTTAATATTATCAGTCATTTCTAATGCCTTTCTTATTATTTCCTATATTTTACCTAATATATACTATATATTATAATATAATATTTAATTTGTAAATATCTTATAATATATAAAAGGTGATGTTTATAATATGTTAGAAAGTCAATACAAAATAAATTTAATAAAAATAGGGTTGAAAATATCATATTACCGTAAACTAAGCGGCATGACACAGGAAGAACTTGCAGAGAGCTGCAATCTGTCTGCCGGCTACATTTCACAGCTTGAAGGCCCGAACAGTTACTTTTGTCCGTCTTTAAAAACACTGTTTACCATTGCGGAAGTTTTAAATATTCCGATGTATAAGCTGGTTGACATTGAGGATAATTGAGCCATGAGTAAACCATCTGAATTTAAAAACCGTGACCGGTTTATCCAAATAGGCATAACAAGGAACACTGTAGCGTTTGCGCGGCTTATCTCAAGAACGGTTAGCTGAAAAGGCTAATATAAGCCGTTCATTTTTAAGTGCCGTTGAAGCACCTAAAATAGTTCGTCCGTTTTCGCTTGAAATATTATTCAACATTGCTGATGCATTGGACGTTAAGCCCGAAACGCTTATTTCTGCATCTATGCTGCCCGACGATGTGTTTGAAAAATAAGTCCCGGTCTGTAAATCGGAGGATTTTTTTATGAATACGTATACAACGGTCAAAAACCGCATTATCTTCCTTTGCGGAGAAAAGAATATAACAATTAATAAATTAGCTGTCGAATCAGGGATTGCACCGTCAACAATAAAGAATATTTTATACGGAAAAAGTACCAATCCCGGAATAGTAACGTTAAAGAAATTGTGTGACGGGCTTGATATTTCCCTAACAGAATTTTTTAATACAAAAGAATTTTCCGAACTTGAACAAGAAATAAAATAAAAGCATTACGTACAGTTTCGTAATGCTTTTTATATTTATAGCTTGATCAGAGAAAATGCCTGAACTGTGTATGCTGCTCTCAAACGCTCATAATATTGTTTTTTTAACATTCAACAATCCGGCTCAGCACTTATCAGAGCCGTTTTTTCAGTCATGTCCTTTTTCCGCAGAGTTACCGCGGCGGAAAAGCTTCGGTGGCACGCCGTGCCTCTTTTTAAATGCGGCGGAAAAATAGTTTGAGTCCGTAAATCCGCACGCAAACGCCGCGTCGGTTATACGGCAATCGGTATTTTTGAGCATATCGGCAGCGCGCGACATTCGCACGTTATTTATATATTCCATCACCGAGCATTTGCTCTCCGCACGAAAAATATGCCGCAGGTGCGGCTCGGAATATCCCACCGCGTGCGCAACATCGGAACATGAAATTTTGCTCGCATAATTGTCATATATGTAAATCAGCGCCTTTCGGAATACAAGCTTTTGCCCCGATTTCGCACGGTCATTTCCGCCGCACTCCCTGTAAAGCTCGCGAACCATGTATTCAAGCGGTCTTATTACCCTGTTGATTTCTTCAATGCCGGGAACATCTTCCGAAAGCTGCGAATAGAGCTGTCCGAATTTTTCACCGCAGTGCCTTTGCGCAATTGCCGCGCATTTTGCCGCACGCTCCGTTTTCCCTCTGTAACCCGAAATATTCACGCACATGATGACCCTGCCGTCATATTTTATCGGATATACATACTCCTCCACGCCGGCGTAGCAGTGCGCGTAATATGTATGTTCAATGTTTTTTCCCTCTAACAGACGCTTATTTCCGATGCATTTCCGCCGCATGCATGCGTCAGATTTTAAATACGCGCATATCGGCAGCCGGTGTACCTCATATTCAAGCAGTGTCGGCAGACAGTCGCCGAAGTTGTCCCCGAAGCAGCTCAGCATAACGTACAGTCCGCGGCTGCGAAGAAAGTCAATATATCCCGTAATATCGTTCAGAATTTTATTCATAACAGTCCTCTATATAATCGAATTTCAAAGAAAGTTTATCAAAAATCAAAGGATTTCTGTATAATTTTATTTTATAATAGAAATCAAATAAAGTCAATAGGAGTGATGTAAAAATGGATTTATACACCGAAAATTCAAGGAACATACCCGTGATTGCAGATGTTGATGTGCTGGTATGCGGCGGCGGACCGGCGGGTATCGGTGCGGCAATAAGAGCCGGGCGTATGGGTGCGGACGTTCTGCTTGTCGAGGCGCTTGACTGCCTCGGCGGCGTTGCAACCGCAGGAATGATGTCAAATTGGGGAGGGCGCTCGTCGAGCAGAATTTTGCTTGAAATCTATAAGAGGTCATACGAAAAGTGCAAAACCCTGGGTCATGACACCGAAGCCGACATTGATAAAACAAGAATAAATCATGATGCGCTTAAAATTGTTCTGGACGAAATGGCGCAGGAGGCAAATGTTAAAACGCTGTTTTATACATTCGTTTGCGACGCGGTTACGGAAAACGGGCGGATTACGGGAGTAATCGTGCAAAACAAAAACGGCAGAGGCATGATTAAGGCAAAATGCGTGGTCGATGCCACCGGGGACGGCGACGTTGCCGCAAGTGCCGGGGTACCGTATTTCAAAGGGCGTGAAACAGACGGAAAAATGCAGCCATGTTCAATAATGTTTAAAGTCGGAGGCGTAGATTTCAGCCGCGCCGTATTCCCCGGCTCGTTTGAAACAACGGTCGAAACCGAAAAAGGTGAGCTGCAAGCCTTAGCTAAGGAACTTCTTCCTTTTCCGGCAGGGCATGTCCTGCTGTATAAACAATGGACACCGGGAACGGTGTGCTGCAACATGACAAATTGCATAAACATTGACGGAACAGACGCAGAAAGCGTAACGAACGGACTAAAAGTGTGCCGTTCGCAGATTGAACCGATTGTTAAGTTTTTGCGCGAATATGTGCCGGGGTATGAAAATTGTTGGCTCATGAGTGCGGCATCGCTAATCGGTATTCGTGAAACGCGGCATTTTAAAGGATTGCAGTCGCTGACGCCTGAAGATATTCTGACGGCTAAAAAATTTGATAATTGGGTTGTAAAACGTGCGTTCTTTAATTTTGATGTGCATAATATGTCGGGTGCAAGCCTTGATGAAACAGGCGTGCAGCATAAGTGGAACCAGCCGGAGGATTACACGATACCGTACGGCTGTCTGCTGCCGGAAAATATTGAGGGTCTGTTGCTTTCGGGACGAAACATAAGCGGCAGTCATCTTGCTCATTCAAACTTCCGCGTTATGACGATTGCCCTTGCAATAGGCGAGGCAGCCGGCATAGCAGCTGCAATTTCGGTGAAAAATAATATATCGCTTAAAGAAGTAAATGTAAAAGAAATTCAGGCGGAAACAGAATTATAGGCAAGTGTATTATGTGAATATGCAACGCAAAAAAGGGGACAGCTTGTCCTCTTTTTTACGAAAACTTTTCAGTTTTCCATCTTGGTTGTCCTAAGATTTTGCTCCACAAAAATCCCCATAATACACAAAACTATATAACCACATTTTAATTATATGCCGTTATGTTGTCAATTTCAACCCCTTTTATTAAGATTGTACACGTGTGACATAATGCATAAAAAGCAATAACGTATTTTTGACATCAGTTCCGCTTGTTCAAGCTGAAAAAGCACAGAATGATTACAAAACTAAAAATATATCCATAAAAAGTGAGTTATGTACAAATTTAACGAAACGTGTGCCCAAAAAAGAGCAGTTTTGACAATTTTTTCCGACAATTTATGCATTCGACGGATACAGGGGTGCAAATCAGACAAAATTCGCGCTAAAAATTATTTTATTTATACATAAAAAATAAAAAATTTCGGTATATTATTAATAAAAATATATTTTTTCTGCTTATTTTCCGCTTGAAATCGTAAAAATATACTTTGAAAAATGTTTTTATGCTATAGTTATACGGTTAAATTTTATATATAATTCCAAAACTCAACCACAATATATGGTTTCAGGCTTACTTTTTTAAACACAAAAACCTCAAAAACATTATGTTCCTGAGGTTTTTATTTAAAATTACGTTGAGTAACATGCTTAATTTGACAATACATTGTTAATAGGTCCGGATATTCGTTTTACAAAAAAATTCACAACAACTCCGGTCAAAAGCGCTGTTAAAATTGTTCCCTCACGCGTGCCGATAATTTTACCGTCAAACAGAAACCACGATATAATAAGAGCCAGCACCACGCAGCCGATGTCAAATCCAATTTTTACATTACCGAAAATCATGCCGGATTTATCTGAAATTGCTTTTACAAAAGCCTCACCGGAATTCATAATGACGTTGGCGATTACGGAAAGTGAAACGCCGAAACCGAGAGTTATAATGCCGGCAATCACAAGCAATATCCGAACCGCATAATACTGATTTGAAACGTATGACATGCACCATACCCCAAAATCCGTAAAAATCCCAAAAAGGAAAGAAAGCGGAAGCTGCAAAAGCTGTATCAATTGAAATTCCTTTTTTTGAATTAATACCTGATCGACAATTAAAATGCAGTTCCAAATAATCAGCCAAGTTCCGAGTGAGAACGATTCTATGTAGCTGCTCATAACGTTGGGTACGGATGAAATCGGGGAAACCCCAAGCTCACCGCGCTTTGTTATTGCAACTCCCAATGCTGCAAAAAATAAACTTATAATAAATAAAACGTACCTTTTTATTATTTCTTTCTTTGACATAATGCGTATTTCCCTCTTTCGTATTTATTGTTATTAATATTCATTACATAAAATCAGTCATAGCATAAACCTTGTAGATACAAGGCAGCGTCATAGGCGCATAAACGAGAAAAGCTGATAGTGCCGCGAAGATGCCATGCGTGCGTTTACAAACGCACAGCTGCACAAGCATGCCTTTCCCGGGAAAAGGGGCAGGCAGCGACAGCGAAACGTTGCAAGCACGTTTACAAGCGGGCAGTTGAGCCGAGTGTGCCTTTGCATGAGTAAAAATGACGGCGCATATGAGTAATTTTTCTGGAAATAAAAAGGAGCGGGGCAATCCCTTTTTTTCAAAAAAATCAGAGGCAAGCGAGTCAACCCCAAATTTGAGTCAACACCAAATTTTGTGTAAAGTCTTTACGAGACCTCCAAAATGGTATATAATAAAAATATCATTTTGGAGGT
>CAKSUM010000022.1 GCA_934501535.1 uncultured Clostridia bacterium | reverse complement strand
TTAAAACCTCCAAAATGATATTTTTATTATATACCATTTTGGAGGTCTCGTAAAGACTTTACACAAAATTTGGGGTTAACTCAAGAAACAAATATCACACATATATATTCCTATCGTGTTGTCGCTCTTTTCTTCTGCATATAGATATGATTCAAATTACATTTATAATATTTTTCATTTGCAAACATAAAATAAGGGCATAGTACCACAAAAGCAATATGCCCCTTTGGAGAATTTAGTCATCATTTCTGACTATATACATACCAATATTATCTTTTTGAGCTATAAACTCAACCTCGATTGAAATATTTAATAGTTTTCTTTTGTTATTGATATATACCATAAATTCATCTTTATGAAATGGTATAATAATGTCATTAGTTACATTATAAGATATAATATCATTCTCATCAGGTGTGTATTTGTCTGCACTTAAGGATACAGGTCGTATAGATATTTTTACATTCTTTATATTGACTTTAACGCTGTTATCTTTGAGGGCAACACCTCCAGACTGATAGAATCCATAAAAGATACATTGAAGGTCATCAAAGAATGTTTTAAACTTGTCTTCGTTTCTGTAATCCGAATTTTTAAAAACATATTCTGAACCAATCAAAGTCTTAATATTTTTTTCTTTTAAAAATGAAAGAAATTCAACATCATCTTTAAAATCTGCTCTTAATACTTTGTTTATTAAATTTTTCTTAAAGAGTTCGTTTATTATATTGGCACAAAGTGACCCAATAATATCTGAGTACATACTATCTACAACGTCATTATTAATCATTTCCGTAAATAAATTACAGTTTAAAAGATTAAATTTAGCAGTCCACTTTATGTTTTTCTCGCTAGATTTTATATTTAATTCACTAACTACAGATTTTAAATGTTTGTTCACCTTTTCTTGCATATTATTAATAATGCTTTCTTCATCTACATTTTCCACATATTTTTTTTGTTCTTCCTCTGCTTCTTTCATTTCATTATTTCTATATACAGTTTTCAAATAACCTTCTAAATCCAAATACATTTTTTCTACTTCACGGTCAGCATTATTTGACTGCCCTTGAAAAAGAATATAAAAACGTTTCAAATTCTCTTTTGTATGGATTTCATTTCCTTCTAAAAATTGATTTGCATATACAAATGGTGATTCCGACAGTTTAAAGTTATTCTTTTTGTATCTGTAGTTATTATTCATAATAGTTTGCATAAAAATATAGAATTCTCTCACGACATTTTCCATAATCATAGTTTTACAGTCACTATATTTAGGAAACCACTCACACTTTTGTAACATTTGCTGTAAATCATTCTCTAAATCTATGTATTCCAATACCGAACGTTCAATTTTAGAAAAAAGGTATTCGTTTAAATTAACAACTCGTGTATCTTCTAAAAATTGTTTCGCTGCATTTTTTAAGCTAATATCCACACAATTCGGAGACTCTTTTTCTGACAAATAGTACAGATAACAGTCAATAGCTAAATAATACAAAATTTCCGATTTGTGGATATTATAAAACGAATTTGAGATTGCACGAAAGAAAATATTTTCTTTTACCAAATTCATATATTCATTATCAATAAATCCTTTACAATAATAAAAATAATTTCTGCATTTAAAGTCTAAATACTCTTGTTTCCTATTTTCAGGTATATTATAGGCAGAATCGAGATAAGGTCGGCTTAAATACCTACCCCAAGACGCAATTATATCATCAATCGGTTCTTTATTGTACTGTTCTTTAAATTTAGCAATAGATGCCATGGATGATGAGAATCTTAATACTGCTTGCAAATCCGATGAAAAATTAAGGTTTGTATCATCAGGAGCAAGGCAAAAAACCGTTCTTGCAACAATATCCGTTAGATGTTCCCAACTAAATGTTTTTCTTATTAATTGTAAAGACATATCTTTCAATGCCTCATCCAATGTATAATCCACTTCCCCTAAAAGACCAAATTCGTTTGTGTTTTCTTTATTAAATTCATCACTAATAACAAATTTCCATAGAGCTTCATATACATCAACTATCAAATCAATGCCGCGAGCCTTTATTTTATCACTATCATTTTGAAGAAAACTTAATACTTGTTTTGAACAATTCTCATTTAATGTTAATAAATTATTTTGTCTATTGGTATAAAGCAATGTATTAAAGGCTCCTATAAAAATCTTTTGATATGTTTTATATTCATTTAATGTTTGGTTTCCACATTTATACGACCAATCATTTATAAAATCCGAAAAGATACAATTTGTTTTTATATATTCTTTTTTACTAATTATATTTTGTATAATATTCTCTGAAACATATAATTTGATTTCTTCTTGTGCCTTTTGTAAGCCACGAAACAAAAAATAAATTTCATATGAAGAAAGAAACACCAACATTATTGTTATTGCAAAAATGCTGATAAGCAAATTATATAATTCAAAAACATAGAGTATACAACTTATACCAATTAAAGCAAATGAAATATATATAACTCTATTTTGCTTAAATATATATGGGCGTATATTTAGATAATAGTAACTGACAGATACCCCCATATATGACTCTGAAATATTATTGCTAATCAGAGCAACTAAAGCAATAGTCAGTGTACTTACCGTGGCTTGTATTCCTAATATAGTTAGTATATAACTTTTAAAATCTTCTACATAAAATCTAATAATATTGTTTTGAATTTCATAATCAAATAAAATCCCAATAGCTGCAAATACAATGGTAACAGATATAAAAACAATTTCAATTATCATTACATTTTTTCTGTAATTGTTCCATGACCTATTCAAGCTGTTTTTCTTATTACATTTCTTAAACATACGCATTGTTCCTTTATTAATTATTTTTAATAAGAATAGTCTTTTAAATAAAATTTCTATTTCCTCTTAATCTAAATTAATTGACAAGACCTTCACAAATACAATTTTGTTTGCACTAATAAAACTCATTTTCCTCATAATGTCATCCTTGACTATCAAACATCAACTATACAAATGTAATTGTTTTGTTACTGAATTTTCTAAAATAATACATTTTATTTATATCAGCATTCAACAAGCCATCTAAATTAGAATTATTCTGAATATGATCTTCGTTTCTAAAACCTTCAGAAAATTTTATTCCCATTTTTATCATCATATAAATTCAAAAACATAATACCGATTAATTAAAACATGTCTTTTTTATTGTACCACATTTCTCCTCAGCAGACAACTATTTTTGATAATTTTCTACATTATCCACAATTATGTTTTGATCATATTCATGAATTATCCAAAAAGCCGTTGCAAAAATAATCCATATGTGTTATACTAATTATGCTATACTCTTAAATTAAAATAGGATTTTTATGATTTTTTCTGCGAGTTGTACGCAAACTTCGGTAAAAGCGTACACTCCGATAAAACTCGCAGAGAGAATTTAAGAGTATAGCAGCCTTAAAGTCGGAGTATGTGCGTTTTTCGGTGCATAGCTCTGAAATATGGGTTATGCACTTTTTTATTGGAGGGGAGAAAATGAAATTACAAAAGAGGATAACAAGCCTTGCTTTATCGCTGAGTGTTGCCGCAAGTCTGTTTACTGCTGTACCGATAACAGCAGGCGCAGCGGAAGCTGTCTACACACCGGATAAAGCAATCCTTGAAAATATTCTAAACGGCGACAGGTATTTTGTTATCGACACGTTGGTCGGTGACAGTGGATTTCACACTGATTTTTCAACAAATCCGCACGCATTGGTAAATTATATCGGCAGCGAAAACACAATGATGGATAATGTTCTGAGCCAATATCAGAACAAGGACGATCCGAATTACAGCGCCACATATAAAGCGGCTGTTGATGTTATGGAAAAGGTATACAATTCGGATGAGTATGCGCAAACGGTAGCCGACTTTGTTACCGAATTCGGTGCGGATTTGCTGTCAAGCTTCAGCACAGACGCAGCGAATTTTGCAAGTGACCTTACATACAGTAAAAGCCAGCTTAATTATGAGAGCATTTTAAAAGAAGCTCTTGCAAGCGACTATACCGCATCTGACGGAACGGAGCTTTCCGCAAAGGAAATAGAGCTTGAAAATCTTGACAGACTTGAAAAAGGTTTAAAATGCCTGAAGGCATTTCAGGCATTTGCACTGTCTTACGGGAAAGCAAATCACTATGATGAAAAGGACGAAAACTTTAAAAATAAATATGACTATTTCAAAACATATCTTACCTCATACAGTGACAGCATAGAAAAAGCTTTGAGCAGCTTTGAAAAGGTTATGAAAATAGATGATGTGGACGAAATAAACACATTTTTAACGCTGATGGGTACGGTGGCGCAATACGATTTGTATTGCGAAGAAATTCAAGCCGTCGGATCGGATATTCCGCAGTATGCCGCTACATATTTTGTTTCGGATGATGATTTAAAAAAGATGAAATTTGATAAGTCCGTTATAAGCGGTGTATCGAATACTATGTCATCATATATGTTTATAAACTCCATAGCGACGCAACGAGATTCCATTTCCGATACGCTCACAAGAATGTCACAGACGGCAAACCCATCTCTTAAACCGATTCTTGTTGATTTTGCAAGCGAGGTTGGCAACGCAGGCGATGCAAAGCTGATGGGCTATCAAACACTTATGAAAACCTTGCGTGACGAAAGTGCGGTAATTGATTTTTCCAAATGGAGTGCAAAAAAGATTACGGACAAGTTTGCCGTTATGAAAAAGATGAAAAAAGAAGCGCTGAACTCGGCACTCGGCAAAACAATTTCAAGTGCAACAGCGGTTGCAGGCATTTCATCCTGGTGTGCGGACAAAGCGGCAAGCTTTGGCGATACCTGCAAAAAAACATATGAGCTTAAATATTTGAGAACGCTAATCGCACAAACAGTGACAACATATAAATCCGACCTCTCTGTATACAATTCAGATAAAACAGAAGAAAACGCCGGAAAAGTCCTTGATGATTTGCTTATGCTCCAAAAATTAAGACTTCGCGGCGAAAAGATAGCTTATGAAATGACGCAGGGACAATGGAACTCTCCTCTCGGCAGACTCCTTGCAAGCGGAACACTCAGTCAGGATAAAATGCTGATGAATTATCTTGATGAAGCATATCAGGCAAGAGTTGACGCATTTATCGGAGCATCAGCAATGCCTTTCTCTACCGATTCAATAACTGTCGGCAGCGGCGAACAGCTTACTCTCGAATATGACTCATCCTGCGGCGGTCTTGTCGGCAGATACACAAAAGCGGATAAAACAATGTACGGTATCGGCGAACTGCAATATAAAATTGCAAACGGTGTTATGGTAAATTCCGGCGGTACGCTGCTTACAATTTCAACTTCAAATAATTGTAATATTCCGTTTATAAATAATAACGGCGGAACAGTGCTTGTATCGTCAAATACGCAAGGGATTGCCGAATTTTCGCAAGATAGCGGTACTCTCGTGCTTGGCAGCGGTACATTTGATATAGGTAACCTGTATCTTTCCGGCGGTGAGGTTAAGTCGAGCAAAGGTGCAAGTCTGAAATGTAATACTTTAAGCATTTCAAGTACAAATGTTTCTAATGTAGCGCTTGACTCTAAAACTACGAAAATTAGCGGTTATACTACTGTTGATGATATAAAAACAGGATTATTTAATCAAGTTGACGGTAATGTGACAATCAACGGTGATGTAACTATAAATGGCGATGCTGTCTTTAATGGCTCAATTTCTCAGATACAGGATAAAAATTTTAACATCATTGGTGATATATCCGGAAACAGTGATGCAAAGAAGCTGGGGAATTTAAATATTAACGGCGTAATAAAACAAAGCATTTCTACAAAACTAAGTGTAAATAATTTATCAAATAATAACAAAAAGGGATTAACTGTAAATGATGTTATTGTGGTAAATGGAGCTATTTGCGACACTCAATCAATAATCGGGAACAAAAATATTGAACTGTCTGAAACGGCATATTTTCCGAAATCTACATTTTACGGTAACATAACTTTAAACGGATTTACAAATCATTTGCCGACAACATTAAAAGGTACGGTATATTTAAAATCTGACTACACTCTAAACAATAGTACAAAATGTAGTGTATTAGAAAATCAAGGAAGGCTGAAAATATCTGATAATTCTGTAACATTTACAGGAACTATTAAAAATTCAAACGGGGATGTTATTTTGAATAATGCTAGTTTCACGATGAATGGTGTTATGATATTTAACTCCGGTAACCTGACTTTAAATGGCTCAAAGCTTACTCAAAATGGATTGCTGAACAGTTCATCAAATTATACACAAATTAACATTGATGATAAAAGCAAATTAATTGTAAAAGGCGACTTTATCACAAATGGGAATTTACAGTGTAACGGAAGCTTATATACATATGCCGATTTTACAAATAACGGAACTGCCATTATAAATGAATTTATAGTAACTGCGAATACACCTATTGCAATTAACGGAAAGAACATAACAGTTGAAAGTTTCCAAACAAACGGAAATAAGAATATTTCACTAAACACCATTATTAATACGCAAAATTATACATTGAACAATAAACGAATAAATACGCAAAATATAAAAGTATTAAATGGTTTGTATATCAGCAAAAATAAGACCTATAACGATGATGTTAATGTTGACGGCGATTTGATGATAAATGGTACTGAAATGGTTACAAATAAAAACTTAACTGTTACAGGAAACATAATTATAAAAAACGGCGGTAGATTAATCGCAAAAAATGATATAACCTTAAAAGGAAATCTTTCTCTTGAAAACAACGCAACATTAAGCACTAAAAAAGGACTAATTCTAAACAATGGTGACATCAATGTAATCAACAAATCAGAACTATTGCTAAATGGATTATGCAAAATTAATAATTCAAGCACAATATTTGCTGATGATACTTCAAAAATGCTATTTAACAAATTAACCATAATGCAAAATGTAGGAAATATTACATCTGATGGCATTATAAAATTCGGTGGCGATGCATATATAACTTCTGCTACAATGTTGGGGAATGGGATATTTGAGTTGCAAGGGGATTTGAACGGTAACTCTCTTAGCATAAATAAACCTAAGAGCTTTAACATTACAGGTAAAACTCCACAGGTGATTTCTTGCAGCGGTGCAATATTTGATAACCTAAACATTGATAATCCATGCAAAAACGGTGTGAATTTTACAAGTCAAGTTTATTACTGCGGTACGCTGAATACCCATAATTCAAATATAACCGGAACTATTACACAAAAGCAGGAGGAAAAATAGAATGAAAAAAACAATCTCAATATTAATATCACTTGCGTTGCTAATATCATTTTTGCCTATTCAAACATTTGCAATGACAGGCAGCGGAACCGAAAGTGATCCATATCTCGTTTCATCTGCAAGTGATATAAATAATATACATAACGATTTGTCAGGCTATTACAGATTAACTTGTGATATAGATATGTCAGGCGTTGACTTTGAACCTATCGGAAATGAGTCTGAGGGGGCATTTACCGGAACAATAGATGGAAATGGACACACTATCAGTAATTTGAACTTAGATTTACCGGGTAATAAATATGTAGGATTTGTCGGATATTTGGAAGGCAACATTAAGAATATATATTTTAACAACGCAATTATTTGTGGATATAAATATATAGGTATCGTTGCAGCATATACATCAAAAATTGCTAATATTTATAATGTTGGCAATTATAATGGTAACATACAAGGCTTAAGCCAAATATCAGAATCTACAATCTGCACAGGGGGATTAGTCGGTTACAACAATGGAAATGTAGACAATAGCTTTAATAAAGCTGCTATATATAGTGATTGGTCTGCTGGTGGAATATCCGGAACAAATGATGGAAATATAAGCAATTGTGAAAATTACGGAACAATAAATGCATTACATATAGGAGGTATATCGTTTGATGGAATCGGGAATATAAGTAATGCTACAAACTTTGGTGATTTGAATTACGGCTATAAAATAGGTGGCATATGTTGCGAAAATACCAATATAGAAAATTGTGTAAATTACGGAAATATTGTCGGAGGCAAAAGGGGCGGATATTCAACTAATTTATATGGGGTTGGAAATTGTGAATCTTATAGAAATAATTATAAAGGGCGTATTTTTAATTGTATAAATTACGGGAATATTGAATTTGAATCTTCAAATTATTATAGTTGTGTAATTTCGGGAATAGGAAATGGGATTATTGAAAAATGTATAAACTTTGGTGATTTGAAATTAGTTACACAAACAAGAAATACTGATTTAAGTAAAGTACAAGGAAATATATATGGTATATCATGTGCCGGTTACTATACTAAAATAACAGACTCAATTAACTATGGAACGCTTTTCAATGGATCTATCGGAAATAATGCAAGTTCTTGTAGTTTGAAAGAAAATTCCTTTATATATAACAGTATTAATATAGGATTGACTGATCCTAGTAAAAATGATTCGTCACTATACTACTGTGTCAATAATAATTATTTTATGATATATAGCAATAATAGCAATATGGGTAATGTAAATCCTATATATTATAATAAAACATATTCGAAGAACGATTTTATCACATTTGACTTTGAAAATATATGGGAGATAGACAATAAAATTAATAATGGATTTCCATTTTTTAAAAATTTACCAAGACATATTGATTTGAATAAAAATGTTGTATTTCTTGAAACAGGCAATATGGACGCATTATCTGCGTATATAAAAAGTTCTCCTGAAGTAGTATCATGGAAAAGTAACAATGATGCTGTTGCTTCTGTTTCCGCAAACGGAACACTCAAAGCAAACAGTTTGGGATATTGTACAATCACTGCAACAAATTCAGAAGGAATGAAAGCAAAATGTCATGTTTATGTTTATCAAAGAGCTGATTCAACAGAATTCACTCAAAATAACCTGACAACATCAATAGATAAAACTGTACAAGCTGAATTAAAGCAATATCCTTCAACTGCAAATGAAGCCATCATATGGAGTTCTAACAATGAAAACATTGCAACGGTATCTGCAAGTGGATTGATAACAGGGAAAAAGTCAGGAACTGCAATTATCACTGCTACAACTGCAAATAGCAATAAAACTGCAAGCTGCATTGTTACAGTAACAGGTAAACCTGTAACATCATTAAATATTTCAAAATCGGCTGTTAATATGAATATAAATAACACAGTTCAACTAACTGTAGATGTCACTCCAAGTGATTACCAAGGTAAAATTGAATGGTCAAGCAGTAATTCAGATATTGCAGCAGTTGATGACACAGGCTTAATAACTGCAAAATATCCCGGTATATGCTACATCTATGCAAAAGCAGAATCAGGCATTACTGCACAATGCACTGTAACGGTAAAAGCTCCGGCAACAGGAATAAAACTTAATAAAACAGAACTTAATTTGCAAAAAGGATTGACGGAACGGCTTGAAACAAGTCTTACACCAACCTATTCTACCGATGAAATAAAGTGGACAACCTCAAATTCAAATATCGCAGCAGTATCAAATGACGGAACTGTTACGGCCAAAGCAGTCGGTCAGGTTATTATTTCAGCAATAACAACCAGCGGCGAAAAAGCATACTGCACTGTAAACATAACAGAAAACCCGATTGCCGTTTCATCAGTAACCTTAAACAAAACCTCCGCGGTTTTGACTTCAGCTGACAAAATTCAGTTAAACGCAACTGTTTTGCCGGAAAACGCAACAGATAAAGCAATTGTTTGGAAGTCCTCTGATGAAGCGGTTGCAACAGTAAGTAATACAGGTGTTGTAACGGCAGTTTCGCCCGGAAATGCAACAATAACCGCGACATCAAACAACGGATACTATCATGAATGTAACATTGATGTTGTAGCGGCAAATGGCTCGGCATTTATAGCAAAGTCAACAAAGGCATCTGCCGGAGAAATTGCCGAGTACACCGTGTCGGTAGTTAAAAATCCGGGAATATCGTCATACAAGCTAAATCTTGATTATGACAGCTCACTTTTAACACCGATAGAAATAGTGAAAAACTCACAGATCTCGGGCAGCTTGTCAAGCAACCTAAAAGACGAGGAAAGAAGCACACTAAATGTTATATGGTATTCGACCGATGATTTTTCGGAAAATGCTGATTTATTTACAATCAAATTCAAGGTTGCGGACAACGCAGAATACGGGACAGAAATACCGATTACAATGTCAAGCGGTGCATCAGATATTAAAAACAGCAGCGGAAAGAAGTTAGCATTCTTTATGAACAACACTTCTATCAAGGTTGAAAAGCCGTTGCTTGGCGATATTTTCGAGGACGGCGAAATCGACTTCCGCGACTTGAATTTACTTGCAAGAAATGTATCGGGACTTGAAAGTCTATCTCAAAGACAGCTTCTCGCGGCAGATACCGAACAGGACAAGGTTATCGACACCAAAGACACCGTAAGGCTTCTTCAGCATTTAACAGGCTGGACAGGTGCTGACCTGATATATACATTTGCAATGAATAACAGTGCTGCGTCTGTCAAGGTCGGCAGTGCGTCAATAAATGCAGCAAATGAAGCCGAGATACCTGTCATCATTGAAAACAATCCCGGTGTCGCAGGCTTCCGCTTTGAGCTTGATTATGACAAAAATGCACTTGATATTTTAAGCATAACACCGAATGATGCCATAAGCGAAAACTTTATGACTAATCTCGGAACAGATGAAAAGCTCTATGTATCATGGTATAATGCCGAAAATATAAATACAGATGGAACACTGTTCACGATTAAGGTGAAATACAAAGATGAAGGTGATAAACAAGTAACACCTATCAGCATTGTAGCGGCTGAAAACAATATGTGTAATCAAAAGCGTGAAGATGTCATTGCAGAATATGAAACGGGCTATTTAATGACAGACAGCTTTGCGAAAGAAGATGAAGCTATTGAAAACGGAACATATTCGGCAGACCTGTATTTTGATAATTCATATGAGGAAAAATCAGCAGTTGCTATACTTGCACTGTACGATAAAAGCGGCAAGCTCATAACGCTTTCAAGCGAGGATATAACCGTTAAACCGGGCAGACAAAATATATCCGTACCATTGAAAGCGGTTGAATTTGACAGCTCTAAGCTGTTTATATGGGATAGCTTAAATACAATGCAACCGTTAGTGAAAATAAAGGAGAACCTATGAAGAGTAAGATATTAATAGATAATTGGAGTCTTGAAAAAATAGCATATGACATTTCAGAAAAAAGAGATTTTAAAAATTGTTCAGATGAATTATGCCACATAATTGAAGCAATCTTATTATGGGATGACATATATTATATTGAAAACGGATTTGAATACTTTTGGCTTGAAAATCTTGTTTCGCCATCATTGAAAGATATTTTGAAGCCACTTCGTAAAGAAAATGTGGATACAATAATTGATATGACAAAGTTTCAATTTTATAGTAAATTTGCTTCAATATATGGTGATAGTGTAATCACAAAAGGAGCTATCGAGTATTTGTTGATGAGTAACTATTGGAATTGGATTACTTCCCATCATTTAAAAGAAATCAATTTATACAGGACAATATGGATAAATTATACAAAAACTTCAAACAATTATATTTTTCTGAAAACATTGATATTCCTATTTTTTCGAACTCGGAACATAATGAGATAGACCATGCCATAGAAAATTATTACCACGAACATGATGATAATTTTGAAATATCAATGCCTGCTATTACAGAATATGTTGTTTATAAAGCAAAAGGTCACTCGATAGAAGATGTACTTGTTGAAGCCCTGCGACTTAGAGAAAAAAAGTATATGGTAAACTTTCGAAATGGGTTGCAAGAGATTTCATACGGCGGGAACTATAAAAAGTCTATGCTGCGACAGCAAATAAAATATAACATTTCTCAACTTGAAAAAAACATTAGTGATATATGCACTTTTAGAATTGGGTTTGAAATTGGTGAAAATCCTTTTACTGCGTTTGTTGATATTTTGTTAAATTTAGATAACAAACCTAAGTATGCTGTAAATAATGTTTTTTTGCGAAAAGTTCTAAAAAATTTTATATAGCATTAACAATTATATTGTTTAAAAGCATAAATAAACAGAAATTGAGCAGTTAGTCTACTTTTTGATTAACTGCTCTAATTTTTCGCTTTACACCTCCAACTCGTCCTCATCATCGTGGGAAAATTGATGTTCCTCGTGTTTTTGTTCATTTTGCCGTTGCTTGTAAATTTCAAGCTGTCGGCGGACAGAGTAAATCTCTGTTCCGTCAATAGAATTGTCGGTTTCGGATTTTGCCGAGTTGAAAATACCTCTTGAAAATGAAACGCCGTAAATCTCATACAATTCCGCTTCGGTATCATATTCAACTTGCGGTCGTATATTTCTGCGTAAATCATAGAGTTCGTCAATGTCAAAATTCTGCGCCTGTTCCTTTAACTCGGTATATTCTTTTTGAGCGCTGTCAAGTCTTGTTTTGCTTTCATTTGAGTGTCTTTCCATAACGGGAAAGGCTTTTTGAATATCGGCAATTTTAGTTTTGACCGTCTGAATATCATTTATATTGAGGTTTGCTAAAATTGTATTTTTCTCTATGCGCAGTTCTTCGATTTGCTCCGACAGTTCATTGATAATTTGCGTTAATTCCTTATGTCTGAAAATCTTAATCGGCGGCGTTTTTGCCTTTTCGTCCTGTTTCTGCTTGCGCTCGCTGATTTTTGATTTTAATTCAGCAATGATTGCAGAATAATCATCACAATGAATTTTCAGCCTTGCGGCTTCTGTTGTCTTTGCGATTTTCCACTTATCCGCAAAATTTATGACATATCTGCAATGAATCATAGTGCCGCGCAATTTTTCAAGAGCGTTTGCAAGTGATGATATAGTATGTACGGCGGTTTCAAGCAGTTTCTTTATTGCTGCCTTGATTTCACGCAATACTTTGTTATCCGCCTTAATCTGTCTGTTGATTTCGCAACGCTCCGAAACGCCGCCGTTTTTCTCAATCCTTCTTGCATAAACGCCCTCGTGTGCGGTCGGCTGCTCATCAATCCCACGCTCTTTATGGCTTCGGTGGTCTATACGGCTTTTGGATTTTGTGAGTTCAAGATATTTATTTGAAATATCCGCCCAGCTTTTGCGCCATATCTTTAACTGTCCCTCGCTGTTCCAACGCTCCGTTATGGGATTTTGTCTGCCGTAGCGTGTGCTTTTCGGATATTTTGAAACACGCTCCAATCCCTCCGCCTGTGAGGGCGGCATATATACTTTCTTTTTCCCGACAAAATACTGATATTGTTTTTCCCAGCCGTCAGCCTGTGCAGACTTAAACTCCGCTGATGTAAAACCCCGTTCCTCGCCGTTTTTAACGCACAAATATTCTTTTTCAGTTTTATTCTGCCACTTGCCGTTTTTGTCAAGTGGTCGAACAGTCAGCATAATATGTGCGTGTGGATTGTGCCCGTCCGTATCGTGAATACAGAAATCAGCGCACATTCCGTCTGCTACAAAATTGTCCTTTACATATTCGGATATTAAAGATATATTTTGCTCTTTGCTCAATTCAACAGGCAAAGCAACAACAAATTCCCGTGCAAGTCTGCTATCCTTTGATTTTTCAGCTTCTTCAACGGCGTTCCATAAAATGTCCCTGTCTTTCCACTCCGGCAGAGCTTGCGGCGGTAACAGCACTTGTTCATATACAAGACCTTGCTTTTTTGTGTAATCATGCTGCACTCCGTCATAATCGTTATATATACGGGAACAGCTCATATATGCGGCAGCAGCAACGGCGCTGCGCCCGATACCTCTTGAAATGACCTTTGCTTCCAAATGATAAATTGCCATAGCGATTTCTTTGTTACGGCGTTTGTTTTTGCTATACAAAAACACGCCTACAACTTGCAAGCAAGTTGTTCAATTCCTTTCCGTCTGCCGTGCAGACTATTTTTGTTTCTTTTTTAAAAAAAGAAAGTGGGCGGTAGCTGCAAAGCAGATAACGCACATTTGAGATAAAAGCTGTGAAACAGGTTTTATCTTTGGTCGGCAGTACAACTTTATACCAAATTGGAATAAGGTTGTTATTTCAATTTATCTGCGATTTGCAGATATGCCGACCATAGCAGACAATGCAATTTTTGCGTTGTCTGCTTGCCCTCTGCAAGAGCGCCGTTCGCCGTAGGCGATACCACCGCTGAAACAGGGCTCCCACAAAGCCTGCTTTGTGGGAAAAAGGAGGAGCAACAAAGCGAATGAGTTTTCGTATTTATACGGAAACGATTAAAGCGGTGTTTGCTCCGACGCAGTGGTGAGTAAGTGCGCCCTTCGGGATATAAAAAGCAGCCAACCGAGAGTTTTTGTCCCGGTCGGCATAATTCCAAATCAAATTTTACTGCGTAAAAAATCCTCTAATCGTTCAAGCTCTACCGATTTGACATCGGGCAAGACCTTTTCCAATATTGCACCTTCTTGAATAAGTCTGCGTGTACGCTGTTTTCGCTCTTTTGCTCTGTCCCGTGCCTGCACTTCTTCAAGTCTGTGTTTCGCCTGTAATAGTTTTTTCTCATTTTCTGTCATAATCAATACCTCTTTCTGTTAAAATTTATATATTTAACAGTAGAAAACATAAAAATAGCAGTAACTGCACTTTTAATTAAAAAGTGGTGGTTACTGCCGTGTGTTTTACTGCTAAAATCGGTTTTTGTAACAGTATTTTATATAAATTTACTGTTACAAACTGTCTGCAAAAAGCAGAGCAGCAGAGTTGTCATCTTCGGTATTGGTTTGTACTTCGGGCTGCTGTTCTGCGGTTGCAGATAAAAGCTGTATAAGACCGCCTATGTTTCCGGCGGTCTTTAAGCCTTGCTCTATGGTATCAAGTACCTTTTTTAGAAACATATCCTCTTTTTCTCTTGTTTCAAGGTATGAATCGGCTTCAAGCCGTTGTTGCCGTTCAAAATATTCATTGACGGCAATTACAACGGCTTTCGTGTAGGATTTATACTGTTTTCTATCCATACTCTGTAAATACTCATAAGCCTTTCGGTCATCTTCATTATCAAGATTAAAGCGGATATTGGTATTTATGATTTTTCTGCTCATACTGCACCGCCGTTTCTGCGGAGCTTGATTTCCGCAAGTCTTTCATAGCCTTTTGCTGTTGCACAAATATCGGAATTTATAATAACTCTGTCGGGGTTATATTCCCCGAAGTTCCGTATCATACAACCGCCACCGCCTACAACATACAGTCGCATAAGCTCTGAATCATATTCGTGTTCACGAAGTATGCGAAATATACCCTTTACATATTCCGCTGCGGTTTCCCGTATAACTTTTGCATACCTCTCGCTTATATCCGCTTTGCCTGTTCTGATAAAGCGTTCTATAACTGTATCGTCAATCTTTGTTCCAAACTGTCGCATAATATTCTCACGAATTTGCAGAATACATTGGTTAGTGCCGTATTTCTCGGTAAAGCATTTCTTTTCCTGCGGTCTGCACTCATTTATATACATAACATTCATTGTGCCATTACCGATGTCTGCAAGCATATTCACACCCTTAAACTCCCGAAGTCTGTCCGCAACAGCGGAAAAGCCTTGCGGAAATATATCTACTCCAACGATTTCGATATGATAGGATATGTTTTTGAAAACAAAGCCCGCACTTTCATTCTGCATAAGGTATGCCTTAAAAGTTTCTTTCTGCTCACTCACCCAAGTAAGAGGAAGTCCTGCGGCAATATGCACCCTTGCAGATGTTAAGTGTCTGTTATTAAGTTCTTTTGCAATAGCCGCAAGGGTTAAAATATAATAATCATTATCTGCCATTTTGTCAGACAAAAACTCTTTGTGTTCTTCACCTACAAGATAATATCTACTGTTATACACAAGCAAATTTTCCTTAAAAGTAGGCTCTTTGTCATAAGCCGCCACACCTGACCTAAAACAAAAATTTCTTGTTTTACAATTGCCGTAGCCGTGGTCTATGCCTATAATAATGGTTTGATTATTGTTTGTAAAGTTCATCATAATTTATTGCCTCCAAAATTAAATTTTTGCATAAGAAAAGGCGGTCTGCTGTGAATAGCAAACCGCCGTAGCTTTACCAATATTATGCTGATTTTTCATCAGCCTGTTTTTGTTCTTTTGCCTGCTGTTCGGCAAGCTCTTTTTGCCTTCGTTCCTCTAATCTCCTTTGTTTCTTTTTCTCGTAGCACTTTTTAGAAGCGATACGGGCTTTTTGTTTACGGATACGCTCTTTTTCCAAAGCAGCGATTTCTTCGGGCGTAAGTTCTTTGATACATTCCTCGGACGGAATTTCAAATTTTCCGATAAATTTCAGATACACTTCAACCTCTTGTACTCTTTCGCCACTTGATTTATCAACTGCGTGTACTATGATTTTTTCGATAAATTCATTTATCATAGGGGTTGTCAGCTCGTCAAACTCTGTATATTTTTTAGCAATAGCAAGAAATTGATTTGCATTGTTCGTATCTTTATCAAAGCTTTCAAGCTGCTCCGTAATATCTGCAATAACAGCCTCAAGTTCTTCCTGCTCCTGCTCATAGCTTGCGGAAAGAGTTTCAAAACGCTTTTCTGTAATCTTCTCATTTGCATAGGCTTCATACAGTTTTTTAATAAGTGTGTCAAGCTCTGTGCAGCGCTTTTGATTTTTTTCAAGCTGTCGCCTTAATTCCTTTGCCGTTTCATGTTTTTTTATCTGTGAAGCGGCTCTGACCTTTTCTGCGAATTCTTCCTTATTGGAAATTGCATACTGACTTGTTGTGCGTATAACCTCTAATATGATTTCTCGCAAAGCTCGTGTACTGATATAATGTCCAAAGCATTTACGATGGTCTTTATTTCGGGAAAGTCCATAAGTTGAGCAGTTATAATTATCGTAGGGGTAAAGTCTGGTTTTGGGGTCGATTTTATCTCCGTTATGCAAACAAGCATTTCGATTGCGATGGTTATACATTTTTGCACCGCAATCGGCACAATATACAAGACCTGTCAATGGGTTCGCAACGCCTGTTGTGTCAGTTCTGCGTGGTGTTTTACGCAAAGATTGTGCAAGCTCCCAAGTTTCTTTATCAATAATTGCTTCGTGGGTGTTTTCTATAATAACCCAATCCTCCTGTGGCACTTGTTTAGTTTGCTTATCCTTGTAATGTGCTTTCTCTGTGCGAAAGTTTACAGTGTGTCCCATATACTCCGGTTTTGAAATGATATATTTTACCGTACCGCCACTCCAAAAATAAGGCTCGGTTTCATCTATACGATTTTTATGTATTCCGCAATTTCTTTTTGCAAGATAATACGATGGTCGTTCCACTCTGTCTGCTTGCAATATCGTATGGACCATAGCCCTTGATTGTCATTCGGAATATACGGCGGACAACAGCTGCCGCTTCCTCATCAATAATCCAAATGTGTTTATCTTCGGGAGATTTCATATATCCGTAGATAGCGTGATTCGTAGTACGCTGACCTGCATTACTGCGTACTTTGTAGGATGCTTTTTGTTTTCTGCTGCAATCCCTCAAATACCACTCATTCATAATATTAAGGAAGGGCGCAAATTCGCTTGTGCTTGCATCATTGGAATCAACTCCGTTACCGACAGCGATAAAACGCACATCTTGTTGTCTGAATAAAACTTCGGTGTAAAATCCGGTCTGCAAATAATCTCTGCCGACACGGCTCATATCCTTTGCAATAACTGTTCCGATTTTACCTGCTTGAATATCATCTATTAAGCGTTTCCAATCAGGTCTGTCAAAATTACCACCGCTATATCCGTCATCGGTATAGTGGGCAATATTTGTAAACCCGTGTTGCTTTGCATAGGTTTCAAGCATCATCTTTTGATTTAAAATACTGTTGCTCTCTCCGAGCGATTCATCATCACGGGACAATCTTTCATACAATGCCGTGATTTTATCAGTTTCCGTTTGCCTGATATTCATAAAAACTCCTTTCAGGCTGAACGGCTCATTTGTGGTACATCTATTATACCACACTTTTCGCCGTTTGCCAAGTGATTTTGGATAATTCGCAAAACCTTTTCCTCCATTGTTTCAGTTGCCGTTGCTGAAAAACACACCGACACTCTGAAAGTTGTATTACCTATCTTTTTTGTTAAAATAGTATTACTCATAATCTTTATTCCTCCAAACTATTGACAAATACGAGGGATAGGTGTATAATTTAATTTGTAATCCTTTTATTTTATTACAGATTACTCCCTCTATATTACGGAGAAAATCGGATATAAAAGCGGAAAGGTTTTGAAAAATTTATTTTGCACCTTGAAAACTTTATACGGACGGGTGGTGATACTTCGGTGTATAATAAATTCGACTATGATGTAATTGAGCAAAGAGAAGCGGAATTACTGCAAAAAGCACTGTCACTTGAAGCCGCAAACGCCCCACCGGAGATTGATATTCCGAAAAATATTGAAACACCGCAAAAGAAACAGCTTAAACGGGATATTGAAGCGGCGGCTTTGGAAAGGCTTGAACAAGCCGCAAAAACTCCGAAAGACTTTGAGAAAGTCATTAAGCAGTGGGACAGGCTCGACGCTAACCGTGAACGCAGAGAGCGTTACCGTGAGATATGCCGTAACAATGAGGAATATCCGCTCGAATACGGCGAAACGAGTTGGGGTACAGTTTTTCCGAAAAACTTAAATACTGTTCTTGAAAAGCAGATACGAAAGGGCGAATTTTTAGACGCTATATTTGACAGTCCCTATGAAATACAAGAGCTTGTAACAGACGGATATTTATATGACATCTTAAAAGACTTGAAATACGAGCACAAAGAATTATTGTATTTGACAGCGGTTAAGGGGTTAAGTGCTACGAAAATTGCAGAGCTTCAAGGCAAAACCGACAGGGCGGTACGGGCTATGAGAAAAACCGTATTGAACAAAATACGCAGAAAAGCGTATGAATATCTTATATCACAAAATGGCAGAAAGCACGACATAACGCTTGCCGAAAAGAAATTTGTCGAAAACTATAAAACTGAATAATTTTGAAAAAAAGACTAAAACAAGAAAATTATAATGAGCAAAAATACATAGGTCTGTTTGACCTGCTCATTTTTAGATAAAAGCTGGTATTAGTTGATTGATATAAAAAAAGAGGTAAAACTATATGAAGGATTTTTTTGAAAACTCAAAATCAAATTGGGTATGCTATAAAGGCTATGAATTAAAAGAAAAGGACGGGGTTTTATACATAACTCCGTCCGAAAATGCAATGCCCGACTTATATAATATTATGCAACGCAGAGAGCAAATAATCGTTGACGCACTCAACACGGGATTGCTTTGTATGAAAAAGAGCGTTGATGAAGAAGAAAAGAAAAAAGCCGTAATGGAATTTGTTTCACATTACGGTCTGCTCGGCTTGATGACTACGATTACATCAACGCCTGCTTTTATGGATTATGAAGTGGTACATTTTATAAAAAATCGTTTTATAAAGGCTGAAACAATGGATACGCTTGAATATATCGCAGAATTCTTTCCGTTTGAAATGCCGCAGATTACAAAAAACGGTCTTGCAATGCGTTGGGATATATCCGGCGATAAAACAATGATGGCACTTGCTATGACATTTTCGGACAGGGAAACGGCGGTAAATATGAGCTTTCAGCGTAATTATGCCGAACCGTATGAATGGGTTAAAACACAGCTTATTGATTGGGCACTGCTGTTTACAACGGCACATATTTTCTATGAGGACGACTTGAGCGAAGATGACAAAACATTATACCGTCAAATGATGACTGTATTTGACAGCAATTCACCGACATATCATATTGCCCTGCGTGATGACAAACCTGTTCTTGTGTGGAATTTCGGCTCATTGGCTATTGCAGTTCAAATGTTGTTCAGCCTGTCAATTACCGATGATAAAAAGCCTATTCGTGTCTGCAAGCAATGTGCAAAAGCATTTATACCGCCTCGACCGAATGCCGTATTTTGTAGCTCCAAATGCAAAAATCAGTATAATGTGTATAAGAGCAGAGCGAAAGATAAATAATTTCAAGAAAAGCACGAAACGACTAAAAATTCGGTAGTTTCGTGCTTTTTTCAAAACGGTCAGCGTTCTTGTTCTTTATTCTTTGCTTTTTTAGGCAATTTACATTCAAGCCACGCCAGGTTTTTCAATAATTTTGCCTCAATTCGCTTCAGACTGCTATTTACTTCTGCAAGATTTATTCTGTCCGCATTACGCATTACATACTGCCGAAGCATTTTTTCATACGCATCGCACACATTTTTATTCTGTGCAGCTTGCGTAAAAAATATGAAATCTCCGGGGAGAACATCAGGAATACCGTCACGCCGTTCTTTTTCCTCCGTAAGACGAATTGCAAGAAGTTTTGCCAGTTCTTCTTCGTTCTGCAACAGTGCAGCAATTTTCGGCTGATTTTCCATAACCGTTAAATCATATATGTGCTTTGCAGCTTCAAATGCCCTGTGCTCATTTTCGGATTTTCTGACATATGCTTCCGCTGCAAACAGCTTATCTACAAATATTCGCTCCATTGTGATTGTCTTAATTTCAAAAGGCTTAATATCATATTGATTTTCAAGTATTCGCTTTTCTTCGTCTGTCGCCAATTCGTATATAAGCGGAGCAATTTCCATTGAAGTAACAGGTTCGCCGATAGTAAATGATGTTGCTTCTATTTTAACTCTGCCGAAACGCTGCAAACTATCGTCTGTATCATAGTTAGTAACGGGCTCATAGATATATGTTGTGATAACCTCCGAGCGATGTGTAATTCCTTCGTCTCTCGGCAATACCGTATATTTTTTCGTTGCATCCGAAAGCTTTTTATCATTCTGACTGCGGCTCATTCCTCTTGTATCAACCGATAAATCTATATCCTCCGAAAATCTGTTAGTCATTTTCAGAGCTTTGTATAAAGCTGTTCCGCCCTTAAAATATGCCGGTAATCCATTTTCCTTTTGGAATTTTGCCAATTCTTCAAGTATAAGCACGACATAATAATCCTTTTCAAGAACGTCGCTGCGATATGAGCATCTTTCGTGAATGTTTTCTATAAACACATCAAACGCATCTCTGTCTAAATGCAGTTTCATACTTTTTCACCTCCGGCACTTGCAATATGAGCAAGCTGTAATATTGTTTTTTGATTATAATACACATCTGCAAGGGCAAGCAGTTTATCGTATCTCAGATTTCTTTTTTCTATATGGTCTGCAATTAAAGTATATGGCTGCTGTTCGTCTATTGGTGCTTTATCCATCATTTCAAGCACATCAAGAGTTTGCAGATAATATTTATTTTCAGCCGTAACAGGCGTTTTCGGCGGCTTAATCATTATATCAAGCCTTTTATCCGTCCGCACACATTCCTTTGCAGCATTGGTTACGATAATCCGCTTATTCGGCATTTGAGTTGTAAGTCCCATTTGATTCATTACCGATAAACCTGTTTCGTACCCGATGTCGGGTAATATATATTTGTCAGCAATCAACATTTCTTTTTTGATTCCGGCTTCGCCAAACGGCGTTATTACTGTTTTGTAATATATTCCTTTTTGATAAAAACGCAGTTCGGAAATAATGTGATTATCAATAATCCGTTTAATTGCTACACTTACCGCAGCTGCCGCTTCTTTTTCCGAAAGGTTATAATCCTCTGCTACATTTTCAGCGATATGCTTTGTATATATAGGGACTCTGTTAGCTTGCCTTTTTATTATATCGCATATATATTCTATATAAGTCATAACAAAACTCCTTTCTGATATATTATATCCGTTTATTCTGTTTTAATTACAAATATATTATATCACAAGAATTTTGATTTGTCAATTATTTTAATTACAACCCCTTGAGGAATTTATTTCACAAGGGGTTGTGTGATACGATAGGATATGATAAAATCACTTTATTTCAAGCAATAATTTTCTTGCTATTGTAAACATTCCGTTGTCAATCGGTGGTATATCACGATAACAAGTGTCTTTTGCAAATTCTTCATCGGGGTTAAATGTAGGGTTGACGGATTGATAAAGCTTCACTCTTGCGTTAAATTCCGCTTTTGTATAGTCAATCTCTCCGTTTGCATACTGCGTGATAACTCCTGCAATTATATCTCTGACCTTTTTCTCATTTTCAACATAGAAATTCGGTCTTAAATACATAGCTCTGTACTGATATATTGCGTTATTTGCAATAGGGGTTAATTCGCCATAAGCATATCCGCCCGTTTGTCCGTTGAGCCAAGCATTGAAAATAATTACATTTGATTTTGCTCTTGCGTCCGCATATCCCAAACCGTTTTTAACCTCGTCTAAAATTCCGCTGATTAGATTTTCGGTAACCGCTACTTGTTCCGTTGTTGCATAGCACGGTAATGATTCTTTCGGAATAGGTGCGGCATTTGCCGTGACTGCACTTGCCGTCAATGACAATGTGATTAAAAATATAGATATTTTCTTCATTCTGCATAACCTCCGTACACATATTCTCTCATAATAAATTCTTCCGCTCGGCTGTGAATTGAGTTCATTTTTTGTACCCATAACATTTGATTATCAGCCTTTAACTGTTCTGTAACCGCTTCTTGTTTTGCCATTTTTGACACCATATCTTTCAAAGTATTGTGACAGGTTTCGTCTATCTCCGCAAGGTGTTCCGATAACTTGCCTTCAATCATTAAAGCCGTATAAAAAGATTTGTGATGTTCTTTCAAAAACTGCCTGCGTAATCTTCCATATTTTCCGATTATGTACTCCTTTGTGTCGGGTACGCTTAAATCAGGAATGTAGTAATCACCGCACTTTGAATAAGTAATTTTGTTTTTCATATTGTTTTTGACCTCCATTTGTGATAAAATTAGTTTGTGGTTATACTTTTAGTTTTCGGTTATCACCGCCTTATTTGGTATATAACCACTTTTCAATCTACCACAAATGAGCCGTAGCCATATACTGTATTAGGTGTTATGAGATTCACCCTTTACAGTATAACTCCTATAATATGTGTGTTAAAAAAAACATTATCTCTGATTTTCCTACATAAATTAACGGATATTTTGAGTGTTTGGCGACCTTATCATTTTCAAAACACCTCCATTTCCTGCAAATTAATTATTATTCCACACCTTGTCGGCAAGCCCAATAATTTATTATTTTAATTGTTACCGTCCGTGTATGAATCCCATTCTACTCCCAACGGAAGAAACGCACGGCAAGACCGGTACAAAGTGCGGTAACTCCTATCATTACGCAAATCGGCAGCAGTACACTGCCGGTACCGATACCTAAAAATGCATTTTTCATCATAGTAAGCCCCTGTGTCAGTGGGAAAAAGCTGACGATTTTTTGCATCAACTTTGGCATGATCTCAAGCGGCAATGTTGTGCCGGAAAAGATCAGCATGGGAAAATAGAGGATTGAAGCAATGACGGCTGCCTGCTTGGTGTCCTTTGCCGCGCCGCCTGCCAGCATACCGACGGACAGAGTCGAAATCATGGTAAGTGCCCAGCTACCGAGGAAAGCAAGAAGTGAGCCGTGCAGCCGTACTCCCAAAAAAAGCGCTGCAACCGACAGCGTCAGAAGGGACACAGCACAGTAGACGATATACATGGCAAGCTCGACGGCAAGAACGAAAATCGGGCTGACAGGCGTAACACGCAGCCGCTTGAGAATTTTCATCTCCCGTAAGCCCGATACAGCCAACGGCAGACCCATAAGTCCGCTCGCACAAATCGCAATCGCGCTGACAGCTCCGAATGACTGTTCCAAAAATGTATAATCTGCACCGTCGAAAGCCGTTTTGTTGCCATAGATGATACCAATGATAATGAAAATTATCAGCGGCATGATAACGGCGAAAATTAACATATTCATATCGCGCAGGCTGAGCTTTAATTCCGTTTTCAGAAAAGTGTAAAAGCGTTTCATGCGTCCACCTCCTCGTCCGAAAGCTGTAAATATGCATCTTCAAAGTGTTCGCAGCCGCACTGCTGTTTTGCCTGCTCCACAGTGCCGCGGAATACCGAAGTGCCCTTTTTCAGAATACATATCTCGTCGCACAGCGCCTCGACCTCGTCCATAAAATGTGAAGTCAGAAAAATCGTAAGACCTTGCTTTTTTAAGTGTTCGAGCGTTTTCCAAACACCGCGCCGCGCTTTTGCGTCAAGTCCTGTTGTCAGCTCGTCCAGAAACACAAGCTTCGGCTGCCCAATCAGCGCCAGCACGATAAAAAGCCGCTGACGTTCGCCGCCGGATAAACCTTTGACCGGTGTGTTTGCCTTATCGCCGATTCCGAACTGCTCACACAGCTTGCGCCAATCGGCGGTTTTGCGGTAAAGGCTTGCGGTTTCCTCGCAAAGCTCGGAAACATTTATTTCTTTCTGATAGTCCCCCTCCTGACTGCCCGCAGCTCGATATAACCGCGCTGACCGCGGGGTTCTAATTGGATGCGCGGGTTCTCATCGTCCCATCGGTAACCGATGACGGACGGGTCATAGCCGTCCATCGCCGCCTGTACGGTGCGGATTGCCTCGCAGTAATCCTCCTCACGGAAAGGCTGCCCCTGAAACATCAGATATTCCGCCTCTGGCAGATGAATTATATCAAACCCCTCAGGGATAATGCCCTTATAGTCGGTTTCAACCTCCACACCCTGCACATAGGTGGAGGTGTTCGGCTTTTTGTACTTTTCGGGCAGCCACATGGAAACAGGCTCCCCGCAAAGCGACTTCATACTCATGAGGATGCCCCACACGTCGCAGCTGACTTCCTCGCAGTATGGGAAATAGTCCTCTGCACACTTGCCGCGTTTGATGATGCACAGGCGTTCCGGCTTGCGGACGGCCTGTATGAAAATCGGTTGAATTTTAGACATGTCGATATTCTCCTTTCTCAATTCACGGTATTTTACACCGTAAGGAATGAAGAACCGAACAGGAACGGGATTTTTTATGTAGTCGCTCGGATTCAGACCGAACTCCCGGTAAAATGCCCGTGTGAAAGTGTCCGCATTTGAAAATCCGGCGTCAAATGCTGCGTCAATGACTTTGACATTTCCGCTCCGAAGCTGTTTTGCCGCCTGCGTGAGCCGATATTTTTTGATATACTCAGTCGGCGTAAGCCCAATACTGTCCCGAAACAGCCTGTAGGAATACCACGGAGAAAATAACGATGCCCGCGCAAGATCAGACAAGCTGATTTCCTCCGTTCTGTTCTTTTCTATGTAATCCTGCATTCGCTGAACAGCTAAAACCTGTTCTTTCACGTACCTCAACTCCTTACAGGCAATATTATATCGTACAAAACGGATTTTTTCTCGACTTTCCTTGCCATTTTTATTCTATCCTGCGTTTTGGACGGAATGCCGATAGCGGTCTTTCCCCCACCAATCCGGCATCAGCTCCTTTAGGGTGACGGTTTCTCTGCTTTCGTAATCCACCATAATCTCCGTGTTTTCGTTTTTTTCATTCAACTGATACAGGAACTCGCGGCAAGCGCCGCAAGGCATCCCGCTTCCGCCGCCGTGCGGTGCTTTATCCCGAAAGGCAATCAGGCGCTTGATTTTTGTCTGACCGCTGCTAAGATACATATTCAGGGCGGCAACACGCTCGGCACACAGATTCATGACTCCGCTGCATGCTTCGATACAAAAGCCCGTATAAATCTTTCCGTCCTCGCTTTCCAAGGCACATACCACGTGGTGTGCTTGGATAAATGGACTTACATCTTCCGGATGATATTCCTCTTTCGCTTGCATGTAAAGTTTTTCCCAAATATCCATAACGACCTCCTATATAGTTCTCGGCGATGTCATGTTTGCCGCGGTTTCCGCCGTTTCTTCGTCGGTCTGCTCCGACAGGCGAAGCCGGTTCAGGTTTTCCAAAACAAACGGACTGTTTGCGGCGATGCGCCCCAGCGTCGGACAGGTGTCCATCTGCTCGCAATCCGCACAGGTATTAAAGTTCTTTTCCCTGACGCAGTTATGTACGACGCAGAGCTTGTCACAGAATGGCGTTTTTGCGCCTTCAATCCGGCAGCCGGTACAGTTAATCATTTCCGGCGTGATCGTTACACCGTTGAGCTTTGTCCACAAGGCGGCGGTTTTCTCGCGCAGCGCGTTGTCATTTGTAAGTGTTGCGGTTCTGGCGTCGCACTTTTCGCAATCCAGTCCGCAGCAGCCAATCAGTTGATTTGTGTTTTTCATAGTTACCTCCATAAACTCTATTTCCGATGCCATGTCATTTCATAATCTTTTTCCCCGGTAGCTTCATCTAAACCGCTATACCGGATCTCAAATCCTTCTCTTTTATAAAAAGATATTGCACGCGTATTTTTTTGGTATACATTCAAAAATAGTTTGTCCCTTTTATCTTTTGCATGATTCAGCAGAATTTTACCTAAACCCTGCGATTGCATTCTGTCAGAAACAAAAATACCCTCAACGTATTCACCATTCAGCCCTATAAAGCCTTGTATTTCTTCACCATTTTCATACACGTAGACCTCCGCCTGCGGCAGCACTTGTTTTACTAATTCCAAATTATTTTTCCAGTATTGAGCAGGTATAAAATAATGTGCCTTTATATTTGTATCCAACCATATATCTGCGACTTTATTTATATCTGCTTTTCGTAATTCTCTAATCATAACGGTGACCCTCCCACAAATACTGATGCGGCTCACATTTATAGTTGATACCGGCAAGTTTCGCCTGCTTGCACAGGTCTTGGGTCCGGAGCTTATACTGCCTGCCGTCTTTGATGAAGTGCGTTCCGCATTGACGGAACTCGAAATTGACCTGCTTGCGAATGCACTGCTCACGTATGTCAAGCACTCAGTCATAGTCAAGCGGTCTTGCATCCCTGTCCGACTCTCCGCCGACAACGACCAGCTCCACGCCGTCCAAGTACGGCTCCAAATTCACGCGCTCGATCAGCGGCTGTGCGGTGATGCACTTGTGCCTGATTGGCAGCAAGTGAAATACAGACAGCTTTTTATCGGCATTTCGCTGATTTTCAATTGTACAGCACACGGTAACGTTTTCATATCCGTCCGCCCAATCCTCCGGCATACACCGTGAAAATCGCTCAATACGCTTGGTCAGAAAGAGAAAAGTGCAGTCTGACCGCTCCTTAATCATTTTCCAACATTCACTGCGCCATTCATCGGCTTCTTCAATGAGAAAATCGGTGGAAAAACCAAGATATACAAGCCCCGGCTTCATTTTATAACCGCCTTTTTTGAGCTGTGCTACCGGCTTATCAAAATCCTTTGTTTTAACAATCATGCCCGTATCGACACCTCGTTTGGCATCGCCCTTATGTATGTAGCAATGCAGGCAGCCCTCGCTGCACTTTTTACATCCGCGCCACGGATTCCACATCGGCATAGTTTCACACTCCTATCATTTATTCCTCACGGTCTCATTGACTCCATAAATAGGAATTTATCTCACTATCCCATTCCAATTGTTTACAATAATATCTGCGTTCTTTTCAAGATCTGCAGCTCCATCCAATTCAATTTTTACACACGACATATTTTTCATCCATTCTTTCTGTTCTCTCATATTCGGAGAACCATCTCCTTCATAACTTCGATTATCATTCAAAAATCTCATATGGGCTTCATACATATCTCCACCTTCAAGCACTCTTTCACCAAATCGCTCTATTGCTCTTTTATGAACTCTTTCTATTCGAATATCCGGTGAAACATAAAGAAGTACCATCATTTCAAACATCTCATCAAATGCGTAATGGAACGAACTCATCGAACCAGCCATAACAAAATGTTCATATGGAGCAATATCATTGCTCAGTCTGCTAATCTTTTCATCTCGTGTATACATCTGTGTATATGGACTATCTGTATTCTTTTTCCATATATAATCGTCCACATCAAAATATGGATATCCCAATTTCTGTGCAACAATTTTTCCAAGTGTTGTCTTTCCACTTCCGGATGGACCAATTATCATAATTCCAGTTGACATATTTATACCTCTTTAGTTAGCAATAAATTACGATTTATGCCGGATATAAATCCGATACGCCATTCCGGCTTTACGCCTGCATAGTCTTTTGAAGCGTCATGACAGAACAGCCCTTGCTTTCATAATAGGCAAGCATCTCGGGCAGTTTCTTTTTATCGTAGCTCGTAATGCAGTCCGAAAGTACATGAACGGTATAGCCGCTTTTCGTCATGTTATAGCAGGTGGATTTGATGCAGGCTGCGGCGTCCGCACCGGCAATATAAAACTCGGTAATGCCGTGTTCCCGGATAAATGCGGCAAACTCCTCGTTCGTCAGCGCGTTGCTTTTTGACTTTGTGAAGATATTGTCGGACACGACTTTCATTTCCGGGACAAATTCTGCGCCATGCGTTCCGGGCTTGAATGTTCTTGTTCCCGCAGACAGGTTGTTATGTTGAATGTACACAACCCATATTTCCCTTTGAGATGCCCATTCGATGGCATCATTTACTTTTTCAATGATGTCCCTGTAGTTTTTCGTGATGTCATTTTGCAGGTCGATTATGACCAGTGCACTGTTTTTCATAATATATTCCTCCATATTTTTTCTTACACCATAAACAGATTTAATCTCACAAAAGCAATTCAAACAAATAAAACTCCGTGTTTCCGACATTATCGGCATACCAATTGCGAATACTTATCTTTTCAAATCCGATTGATCGATATAACTTGTGAGCAGGAATATTGCAGGAGATTGCGTCCAGACGGACAGCTTTTGAACTGTTACTCTTTGCGATATCAACCGCATTGCGCATTATCTTCCGTGCAATACCGCAGCTTTGATGGTCAGGATTTACGGCAAGCAGATGCACAACGCTCACTTCGTTATTGTTACAGACAATTTGCCAATCAATATCTTGGTATTCTGTTCCTTGAAACGGCGTTATAGCAACGGCTCCGAATATTTCTCCGTTTTTTTCAAAGGAGTACATAAAGCCGGACTTGATATAGTATTCTATTTGCTCCTTTGCAGGGTGCAATCCGTAAATCCATTTCCCGAACCGTTCCATGTGCTCGGTTTTTTCGCAGACATATTGATAGAATTTACTGATTCTGTCAATATCTGAAATCTCACACCTTTTCAAAAAATAACAATCAGTCAATAGGCGGTCGATATGCATATCCATCCTCCTTTTTCTTTCACTTTCGATCTAAAAACAACAAACGCAATGCAAACCATTGCAAATATCAGTTCGATCACATCATGCCATTTCCTCCTGTGCTGCCAATATTGCACCTCTGTATGCCCGTTCCAACTGGGAATTTATAAGTTTCTCATCGTATTTCAGTGAATTATTGGCGATGATACTTGCATAACCGTGAGCAAACAGAAAAACTGTCAGGAATACTTTTTTTGTCTGTTCCATATTAATTCCCAATGATCGCTGCATAGCCGAAAGAACAGGGGTAAGCTCTTCGGCATCTATCAGTTCAAGCATGGTACTTCCGTTAAAAAAATCCGACTGAAAAAGGAAACGGAACAAGTGAGGTTCTTCGATTGCAAAGCGGATATAATTCATTCCGATTCCAAGCGCTGCGCCCTTTGGCTTTTTTTTCATATTCATCAGATATTCCGAATGATAAAGGTCTGCTTTTTCATAGGCTGCTCTTTTCAGTGCTTCGATTGTTGCAAAATGATACATTACCGGCTGCGTGGAGCAATTCAGTCTTTCCGATACAGTCCTTGCGTTAATGTTCTCCGCTCCTGTTTCTCGGGCAACCGCAAAGGCTGCGTCAATAATCATTTCTTTTGTGGCTTTTATTTTCGCGGGCATATTTGTACCTCCATATATAATTTGAATTATACATAACTCTAATTATATATCGTCAAATAGGATTTGTCAAGCATTTTTGATAAAACGTCATATAAAAATTGCACCCGACCTCTGAAATGAGGTTGGGTGCAACCGTTTAATCTGTGGTGTGCTGTTTCTTTTTCACCGGATAGCAGACCTCGGTCACAAACTCATCGGAATTGTGCGTTTCGTGCGGACTGACATGGTAAATGTTGAACATCGGGTCAACGCTTTCATATCCGTTGGCATCTATCCACGCAGCAACAGCAGCATAGACTTCCGTAATCAAATGATAGCCGCCCTTGAATGTGCAGCTCGCCACCGTGACCTCCGGCAATGTCGTAAATTTGACATGCTCAGTGTCGGGATAGCTCCCCTTGACGGTCTTCCATGCCATCACCTCCACATCTTTCTCCTTGTACTCTCCGTCAAGAAAAGTGACGGCACAAAGACACGGGTCTGCCTCGGTAAGATTCATATGAGCGGTTTCGGACATCAAGGTGCTCCATACCGTTCCCTCGTCTTCATAGCGCGGAATGGTCATATGTACGGTTGCGGCATAGCGCGCCGGAATGGTTTTGATTGTGACATTGTAATTCATGCTTTCTTCCTTTCTCAGCCGTTTTCGGGCTGTATCCAGAAGCATCAGTTTATATGCTGTGTCCTGCGAGAGTGCCTTAAGTTCCCGTTCCCTGTCCGCAAAGTACCTCTCCATTTTTTTCTTGTCATCATAAACATCAAGGATTCGGACGATATCCGCAAGCGAGAAGCCCATATCCTTCAGTGCCGTAATGCGGCAGACAGTCGGAAGCTGATCCTCTCTGTAATATCGGTAATCGGTAAAACGGTCAGTTTCAGCGGGCTCCAAAAGACCAATCTCGTCATAGTGGCGCAACATTCTGACGCTGACTCTGGATAACTTTGAAAATTCTCCTATTTTCAGCATGGCGGTACCTCCTGTTTGCTGTTATTTTTGAGCTCATATCTATAATAACACCTGCCACAGTGTGAGAGTCAAGCCCTTTTTTAAATTTTTACACTACTATTGTTTCACGGCAAGCTGTCATTTTACGTACCGGCATGATTCCGCTCTGTCTGTTAATATCTGTTTTTTCTGCCCGATTTATTGATTTTTGCAATTTCCTTGAACTTTGCCTTCTTAGCCTCAAGGTATCGGCTGCTGTCCGCCGCATAGTCATTTTCGGTTTTCAGTTTACGGTAGGATTCAAGGCGGGCCGCATCAAGCGTTCCGTCCTCAATTGCCAAAAGGACGGCACATCCCGGCTCTGTTGTGTGAGTGCAATCCGCATATTTACATGCGCGGGACAATTTTTCAATATCCGCAAAAGCCGTATCAATGCCGTCGCCGCTGTCCCACATACCAAGCTCGCGCATGCCGGGTGTATCAATGACAAAAGCGCCGTTTTGAAGCGTAATCAGTTCCCGATGGGTCGTTGTATGCCGCCCCTTATCATCATTTCCGATTTCACGTGTAGCAATACTGTCTGCACCTGTCAGCTTATTTATGAGCTTGGACTTGCCGACGCCCGAAGAACCAATGAATGCCACGGTTTTTCCGGGAAGAATATACTTCATAACCGCATCATAGTCACCGGCAAGCGAAGATATTGCCAGAACATCCACACCCGGTGCGGCATTTTGCACCTCAATGATTTTGTTTTCTGTATCGGAACAAAGATCCGATTTCATCAGAACCACCACTGGTGTCGCACCGCTGTCGTATGTAACGGACAGATACCGCTCCAAACGCCGGATATTAAAGTTGTTGTTCAGCGACATACAGATAAAAGCGGTATTAATATTGGCAGCGACGACCTGTTCCCGATTTCCTGTGCCCGCCGCTTTTCGGATAAAGCAGCTCTTTCGCGGAAACAGTCCCGTAATTACGGTATTGCTGTCATCCTCCGGCCACTCGGCAATGACATAATCACCAACCGCGGGATAGTCGGATACCGTTTGCACATCATATCTGTATCTGCCGGATACAGTTGCTGCCTTTACCTCCGTGCCGCTGCTGATTTTATACATTCCTTTTTCCTGCGAGATTACTCTCGCACGCAATTCGTTCATTATTGTGCCTCCATATTCAAAAGTGGGAGATATTATGTGGTTTCTAACCCTTTTCGGAACAGACTAAAAGCTGTATATTGTTGTCTGACGAGGGTTTTCCGTCAAAATCCGAAAAGCTGTCGATAACATTCATTCCGACGGAAGACAGTATGTCCGTTATCTCCGTCAGCGTATATATCCTGATTGGATTTCCTTCGGTTATACTTGGCTTTGAAATGGACTGACCGTATTCAAAATCAAGCTGTCCGTAAAGCAGCACACGCGTTTTACTGTCCCATTCAAACTCGGAAAGTGTCAGACACTTTTCACCTGCTTCCCACAGTCTGCACGGGAAATGACTGTCGGCATAGCTGCCGTTCATAATATCCATAAAATGCCTGCCGCCGGGTTTTAAAGCTTTTGATACAGAAGTAAATATTTTTTGGTTTTCCATATCGTTTTCAAGATACCCGATTGCACCGTCCGCCATATTTAATACAACATCAAATTCATTACTGAACCGAACTTCGCGTATGTCACAGCACAAAAAAACCGCTTGTAAGCCTTCTTTTTGCGCTTCTTCTTCAGCAAATCGGACGTATGACGGTGTAATATCAACTCCCGTTACCGAAAAGCCTCGTCTTGCCAACTCAAGGGAATGACGGCCGAAACCGCAGGCAAGATCAAGAATTTTTTCGCCGCCTTTAAGATGCAATTTTTGAATTATAAAATCCACTTGGCGCTTGGTATCTTCTACCCAGGATTGATTTTGAATATCCAATGTCCATATTTTTTTATACCAGTCGTTTTCCATTGACTTCATTGCAATTATATACTCTCCTATCTCATCAGGTCAATAAACCGGAATTTGCTATTAAATAAACATCTCGCAAAATACATTCCTCCCTGAGCGAGAAATCCGAATCGGGCAGTGCTGTATTTCAATTGCGTCTTCATCATTGTTTTTAACCTTGTACTAATTTTAAGAATCTCTTATCATTCTGTTGCTCGTTGGTTAAAAACTCTCCGTCCTTAAACAAGGCATAAGATGTACACGGGCTTGGAACGGACTGTGCCTGCTCTTTGCTTTCTATTTTAATTGCCTTAAAAGGGATACTGTTATCGCTTGCAACCTGTTCAAGTATCGGCACATATTTTCCGTTAAACGGGCATTGATTTGTAAAGTATAAAACGTAACCTTTATCATCAATACGAGGATGCTTAGCGCACTCTTTAAACTGTGGTACGCCGGATTTTTCATCAAACGGCAAGTACATTAAATTAATACCTGCATCTGAAACATCTGCAACCTTGAATCCCTTATATGCTAAATGTTTAGGATCTGAAAGAAACGGTTTCTTCTTAGCCGAAGACAAAATACAAAGTCCGACTTTTCCCTTTGCTTTACTATCTTCAATACACTTGTTTAACAAATCATTTGAGTATCCATGACCCTTAAAAGCTCCTGATACCCAAAAGCAATCTATATACATAAATCTCGGTGCAATAATAGGAACCCATGCATTCTCAGCCGGTATATACTCAATAAAGCATTTTCCTCTTTCCGCACTTTTTATGAAAGTCAGCCCATCGTCAAAGCACTTATCCATCCATGCTTTCTTTGATGAAACCTGAATATCCTTATTATTTGATATTGCACAGCAAATGTGCTCATTCTCAATATTTTCTCTTGTAACACGAATGTATTCCATTTTTGTTCTCCTTTAGATTCACTATACAAATAATCTTCTTCGTCTGCAATTCTATATATCAGCCTTTTACGCTTTTCGTCTTAAGATTGCAAATGTACGTTATTACCGTTTCGCAGCATACGCAATTGCTCAGAAAATCTCAATTTGTCTCTTTCTTCTCATTCATGCATCAACAGATTTCTTTTCCTTTGATAATGGCTCGGCTTTCAAGGCAAAGATATTTTCCTGCAACTTTTGTAAAAACCGACCTGCATGCGCACCGTCCATTTGGGTGTGGTGGAACTGAAACGACAGCTTCAGCGTTGTCTTAAAAAAACCTTTATGATATTTGCCCCAGATGATGAACGGATTATTGAAAATACCGCTGTTCATACCGACAGCCCCGTCAATCTCGGTATCCACAACAGCAGATGTACCGATGACCATGCTGTCGTTCAAATCGTGATTTTGACAGTTTTCGGCAACCTGATGCGTCAGACGCAGATAGTCAGCGTTGAACCGTTCAAAATCGTTTGAGAACGGCACATCGCAGGAGCTGACCTCGCCGATTTTATTTTTTACAATGGTGTTGACCGCAATGCTGTCATATTGCAGCAGTTTGTCTCCGACGGGAAGCATGTAAAATTCTTTTATTTCACTTGCCGCCTTACCGATACACCGGCAAATGAGCATATTGAATTTATAGCCGGATTTGCGACTGATACGCATAAGCGGCGTAACATCAATTGTTTTAAAAAATGTTACCATGGGATTCGGCGCGTTCATCCAAAGCTCATATGCCTCCGCACGCGTGGTCGTCTTAGGTTCAACAATAATCGGTTTCATTTTGTATACTCCAATATTGCGTTTGATTTTAATTCTTTACTTGCGGCTATTATTTTTACACCACTTTTTGCATTGCTCGATTCTTGCACCGTTGTCGCTTTGCTCCATGTCATAAGCAAAAGTATGTAACAAATCGCAGACAAATTCATCGCATTCTCCGCAATGCTGCAACCCCTTTTTTTCGCAGCATGATTTAACAGGGCAGCTATCTGCCCAGAAAGGCTTGTCCATATTCACGCACCCTTTGCAGTCCATTGTTTCACGAAAACTGCAATCGCTGCATAATAACCCACATCTTGACTCAATCATAATCTCTGTTCTCCTTATCTCTTGTCAATGATTTTATCAATCAGCCCAAAGGCGAGCGCTTCCTTGGCTGACATAAAATTGTCGCGCTCTGTAGCGGCGGCAACCTCTTCAAAAATTCTTCCTGTATTCTCGGAAAGAAGACGGGTAAGCCGCTGTTTTGTTTTTTGCATTTGCTCGGATGCGATCTGAATATCCGTGGCAGGACCTTGTATACCGTTTCCGCCGATCAGCGGCTGATGTATCATAATTTCTGCATTCGGAAGTGCAATTCGCTTACCCTTTGTGCCGCCTGCCAAGAGGAATGCACCGAAACTCGCCGCCAACCCAATGCAAATGGTCGATACATCACATTTAATATACTGCATAGTGTCGTAAATCGCAAATCCGGCAGTAACCGATCCGCCCGGACTGTTGATGTAAAGCTGAATATCTTTGGACGGATCCTGTGCTTCCAGGAAAAGCATTTGTGCAATGACAGAGCTTGCAGATGCGTCAGTCACTTCTTCACCAAGAAAAATAATCCGATCCGATAATAGCCGCGAAAAGATATCATAACTCCGCTCTCCGCGATTGGTTTGTTCTATAACATAGGGAATAATATTCATACTAATTCTGCTCCTTTTCAGATGATAATGCGTGCAATCTCGACCGTCACGATTTTCAGCACCGCACCGCACGACATCACATAGAACCAAACCTCGCGTGCATGTTGTGTCTTTGCAATAGGCGTGGCGACGGCGGCTATTATAATCAGCAGTGCGCAGACACAGCCGACAACGGTAGGAACGCTGAACAGCGGAAAAATCCCTGCCGCACAACTGTCATCGATAGTGTGCTGAATTGTCTTATCCAAACCGTCCCGTGCTGCCGCAAAGCAGCAGATAACAAGACCGAAAATCAATACCACCGCGCTCCTGCGTCCCCAATACTGAATATTTACACGATTAAAGACCGAATGACCGATAAACCCAAGCAATGCAAGAATCATTAGCGTTGTGGCTGCGGTAACGGCATTTCCAAAATAAAATTTCATAGTGTATCTCCCGGCTTTCTGTAACCGGATTCGACTTTCTCAATAAAGCGGTCAATGTGTGCACAAAGCTGCGGCGCAATGCTTTCTTTATCGGTTGTACCATCGTAAACGCTGTAAAGCAGGAACATCGGACCGTAAAATTCAAGCGCCAACTGCATAGCGGCATCATCTGAATCCGTCAGCTTACGGAAAATTGCCGCCATATACTCGGTGGGGCCGGTCGCCAGATAATCATGATAAAGCTGCGCAAGCTTTTTATCACGGTATTGCTCTAATGTCAACATTTTTCGGAAGTTAGAGGGGAAATGCTCTTTCGTCCAATGGTCAAACTGTGCCATCGCGTAGGCACGGATCTTTTCGATTGGCGTGTGCAAATACGCTTCCTCAAAACCGTCCGGCTCCGTTTCCGGCATTTCGTATTCTTCGGCCCGTTCATAATCCATTTTGTTCATCCGTTCCACAATACTGTCCAGTATCTCTTGTTTACTCGCATAGTGCTTATATAAAGCGCCTTTCGTAATTCCAAGCTCCCCTGCAATATCGCTCATGGAAGTTCCCAAATATCCTCTCTGTGCAAATAGTTCAAGCGCAATTTCCAATATGCGCTCTTTAGTATCTCCGGCCATAATTTCACTCCTTAAACAGCAGTAACCGTTCGGTTACCATAATTATAGCAAACGATCGGTTACTTGTCAAGAGTTTTGGAAAAAATTTTTTAATGATTATCTGAAAGAATGCATTGACACCATATCTATTATCCATGATGTATTCTATTTCGATAATTGCAAAATACATAATTTTATAATTATAGTGCGGAATTTATATCACTACATTCAGCACCCCCGGTAATTCCGCATACAACGTATCTCAAAACAGGAATACGGCTGATTATTCCGTAAAGAAACACACCGCCGAAAAAGCTTGAGAATGCTGTTGTTATGTACTTCAAAGCCACGGGAATGTCAGCATTGTATATGTAATATGCGCATGCCGCAAGGGGCAGATAATGAAACAAATACAGTCCCCAAGATTTTTTTATCATAAATCTTGTAAAGCCGTTCTCAAAATTTCCCCGCTTTTTCATAAATGACAATATCGCAAGCACCGCTGTCCAAGCATACAAATTACAAAGCGGTGTATCCAGCACAATATGCTCGGCATAGGGCTTACCCCAAAAGACAGCGGTGAACGCTATGCCAAAGATAATTGCCGACGCACAAATCGGCAAATATATTTTTTCAAGCCGATTCATTACTTCGTCATGCGAAAAAACAAAATAACCGAGCAAATATCCCGTGCCGTAAATTCCAAATCGATATGCCGTTACAACGGGGGTATTTCCGATTTGTGCCGCACCCCAAACAAGCAGAGCAAGCATTATCAGAATAAGACAATTTGTTTTCCCGCAAAAATTCCATAATCTGTCCTTTTCGATTTTTCTAAGCAGCACCAAACCCATCGAAAACATCCAAAGCAGCTGTATATACCATAGCGGCCCGGTTCCTGATACACTCATAATTATATACAATATCGGTTTCGGAACTGCCTGCATATTTTCAAAAGCACCGCCGATTTTCAAGTTAAAATATCCCAAAATCCACCAAAATACAAACAGCGCAAGCGTTGAAGGTATTAAAAGTTTTGTTGTCTTTGATTTAATAAATTCTCTGTGCGTGTGCGTTTCGAGATAAAATCTTGCACTCATGCCCGAAACAACAAACAAAAGCAGCATAAACCACGGGTACAGTATATATAATACAATGTCTTGATAATGTGTATCCGAAAATGAACCGACGCCTCCAAGAACCCCCGAGCCATTAAAAATATAAAACACATGATAAATTACAACCAAAGCCACGGTAATCCATCTTATATTGTCAATGTATTTCTTTCTCATTGCCTATCTCCGTATTTATACATAAATTTTAACCATAACCATAAAAAAACAGTCTATATTTATATTATACCTACCGATTGGTAGGTTGTCAATTGTTTTTTTGATTATTTTGCAGAACATAACGAAGTATGCCGATTCCAAAGCGGACATTTTACGAATAGGCGCTGATTTGGTCTTTTACTTTTGTACAATTCATTGTCAGGCTTTTTTTGCGAAAACAAAAAGGCAACCCGTTAAGATTGCCTTAAAAGCTATTATCTGTTTTTTTCTTGAATGCCTGATTACGGTTTTCATTTTCCTGTGCGGCTTTTCTTGGGTCTGCATAAAAATTCCGTTATGCAACCGTATATCATTTATATCTTTTACATATTCTTTTTGTTCCGAGTAAATATCCATATAACCGCAAATTCCGTTTCAACATAATATGTAGTTTTTATTCATTTACCCGCAATCTGTCAACAATAGTTGACTTGCACATTCGGTTATAGCAAAAAACAGGTATCAACGCCGAAATCGCAGCAAGTGCAACGGCAGAATAAATCAGCGGCATAAAAGTGAAGTGGTATGTGAAAAACCACATTTGGTTTGAAATTGCCGCAACCAAAGCATAACTTATCAGACTGCCCGCGGTCAAAGTGAATATTATTGAAGCTGCTGCGTACAAACTTCCCTCGCAAACAAGCATCTTTTTGAGCTGACCGCCCGTCATTCCGATTGACTGCAGTACCGCAAATTCGTGCTGTCTTGCGGAAATTGAGGTTATCATTGAATTGACGAAGTTCAAAAGTCCGATAAGTCCCAGAATAAAGCTTAAAATGCTGCCGACAATTAAGTACATATTCTGCATATTATGAAAACTGTCCTCATAAGTCGAACGGGATTTGAAGTCGAGGTCTGAATTTATATTTTCACAGTAATTTTTCACGCATTTTTCCAGGCTTTCGTATTCACCTTCTTTTGCGTTGAATGCAATATTCAGGGCATTTTTTTCACCCGTCTGTGAGATAAATTCGTCTGAATACATTGTAAAATACACATCAATCAGATTTGAGAACTGCGGAGACAGTGCATAGGCAACATTGCCGATTGCCATAACCTCGTATTCCTTTGTTTTTCCGTTTCCGAAATCAATCGTTACCTTGTCACCAATGTCGTAATAATGTCCGCCTCCGTCATCTGCAAACGAGGAGACAATTATATAATTCCCGCTTTTGAATTTATCTTTGTCAAATTTTCCCTCATAAATATCAAGCTTATCTGAGGCAACCCCATCAACGCCGTAACTCCGTGAGATTATTTGATGCTTATTAATGATATCATCAATAAGCTGACCCACATATTTTTCCGGCAGCACATCTTTGTATTCCTCGCATACCTTTTTTGCATTTTCGTAACCGTTGTCGTTTAAGATATGAATCTGCTGTCTCATATAAGTGCTGCCCGTTTCCGATATTCCACCGAAGTTTTTCACATCTTCGGCAATTTCATGGGTTATGCTGTCAAGCTCTTTAACTCCGCTGACGGGATTGGTAATCGTTTTATCGGTGATGTAAAAATCCGATACAACCATATTTTGTATGTATTTGTCCATATCAAAGCCGCGGCTTATTGTTACCGCCGTGTTTAAAAGAATTACCGACAGAGATATTGAAAGAACAACCATAGCAGTCTTTTTTGGTACTCTTTTTATGTTGTCAAAAGCCATACTGATCGAACTTATTCCTTTTGTTCTTTTCTTCTGTTTTCTGCCGCTTTGAATTTCGGTATAGCGAATCGCATCAATCGGCGAAACTTTTGACGCATACCGGCATGGTCTGATACAGCTTATCATAACCGTAATGAACGAAAACAATGCACCGCCGATAAAGACAATCGGATTTGCCGGCACGCCGTAATTATGTATCGACGTTGTCCGCATTACTATAGGCACAAGCACAAAGGAAAGGAGAAAACCAAGCACCAGTCCGACAGGTATACCTATTGCGGACAGGATTTCAGCCTGCTTTCTTACTATTTTTCTCAGTTGCCTGTTTGTTGTTCCGATTGTCTTTAAAAGTCCGTAAAATTTTATGTCACGGGACACGTAAATATAAAATATGTTGTAAATGATAAGGTAAGCCGAAAGCATAATCAAAAGCAGTATTCCGACGATTAAAAGTAAGGTTGCAAGGTCAACCTCCGAGCCTGCATATGCCCAGTTTACACCGTCGTTCACTTCCTCGTCAAAGCCGCACCTGTCCTTTAATTCCTGCATCTTTCCTTCTATGTCAAATGAGTTTGAGAACCACAGCGAGGGATTTACCGAGCCGGACTCATATGACATTTCGCCGAATTTTTCCGGGACACTTTTCCAGACAGGTGCAGCCTTGGCTGCATATTCATACGATACGAACGCCTGATTTGCAACCGTTACATCATCTACGCTCCAAAATCCGCACAGCGTAAAATTATCCTTATGCTTTTTGCCGCTTGCAGTAAACTCAAGCGGCACGTTTTCACCTAACCTGTGTTCAATTCCGAGAGCGTCAAGAACCTGAACGGTGGTTGCAATTTCATTTTCCTTTTCGGGCAGTCTGCCTGCCGTCGGCATGGAAAATGACCACTTTGCGGATTTTTCCTCTGTGTATCTGATTTCCGTATAAAGCTTTGACAGCTCGGGATTTTCCGCTGTACCGACAATGATATTATATGAAATATCCTTGATTTTCGGGTCACTTTTTAATTTTTCATACTGCGGCATTGTCAGGTACTTAAAGCCGCCGTGTGCCTGTGTTCCGACCTGCCGCATTGTTGTCTGCTGAATGGAATTTAACGCACTCATACCGATGCTGAAAACAGTTGTAAATAAAACAGCCGTAAGACAAATTGCCAAAAGTCCGATTATGTTTCGTGTTTTGTTATACCGGAACGTACGCCCTGCAATTTTACGGATGGTTTTGCCGCTTTGCACCTTATACATTATGATCACCTGCAATTCTTCCGTCCTCGATGCGGATAATCCTGTCTGCCATCTGGGCAATCGCATCATTGTGTGTAATCATAACGATAGTCTGTTTAAATTCCTCGCTTGAAATTTTCATAAGCCCCAAAACATCAAGGCTCGTTTTACTGTCAAGGTTTCCGGTCGGTTCGTCTGCAAGAATGATTGCAGGCTTTGCCGCAAGTGCACGTGCTATGGCGACACGCTGCTGCTGTCCGCCCGAAAGCTGCGAGGGAAGCCTTGTCTCCTTGCCCGAAAGTCCGAGAATATCAATAACGTTCTGCGTATGCTTTTTGTCTGTCCTGCTGCCGTCAAGCTCTATCGGCAGAACAATGTTTTCATACACATTAAGCGTAGGTATAAGATTGTAGCTTTGAAAGACAAATCCGATTTTCCTTCGCCTGAAGATTGTCAGAGCGTTGTCATCAAGCGAAAAAATATCCTTGTCAGCTATAATAACCTTTCCGTCCGTCGGGCGGTCAAGCCCGCCGAGAAGATGCAAAAGGGTCGATTTTCCGCTGCCCGAGGTTCCGACGATTGCAACAAATTCGCCGTCCGCAACCGTCAGATTAACTCCGTCGAGTGCCTTTACGGCGGTATCTCCGCTGCCGTAATATTTTTTTAGATTATGAGTTTGTAAGATGTTCATTGAAACTACCTCCTGTTTTGATTCCGCAAAACCATTATAGCAGCCGATTCTTTCTCAAATCTTTCTGAAATCTTACAGTTTTGACATATTTGCATTTTTGGGGATAAAGACAGAAAATTCCGAGCCTTTGTTTTCGGTGGATTCAACCTTTATATAACCGCCTTGCCTTGAAATTATTTCGCGTGCCAGGTAAAGACCTATGCCGACGCCTTGCTCGCCGCTTACCTTTTGCGAGCGGTAAAACCGAGTAAAGATTTTGGGATAATCTTCTTCGCAGATTCCGATTCCGTTATCTTTTATGTCTATCTTAACGAACATTTCATACGGAACCGCCGTAACCGATACTTTGCCGCCGCAAGGCGTGTATTTTATTGCATTGTCTACAATGTTTGATATTGCCTCTGATGTCCATTTGAAGTCAAAAATTGCAGTCGTATCTGTATTGCTTTCAATTTTAAGGCCAATGTTTTTTCTTTTTGCTTTGTCCCCGAAATCAAGAGCGGAAAGGAGGTCACCGATGCTGTTTTCCTTTGGCGAAAGCGAAACAATTCCGTTTTCCAAACGGGAAATTTTCACAAGCGAACCTATCAGAAAGTTCAGTTTTTCTGTCTGTGCTTTTATATACTCCGCAAGCTTTTTGGTATCATCATTTAATTTTGCATTGTCGCACAAAAGCTCGGAATAGAGCAGTATATTTGAAATCGGCGTCTTGGTTTGGTGGGATATATCCGAAATCAGCGATTTTACCGCATCCTTTTCCGAGGTTATTTGTGCAAGCGACGTTTTTCCGGCGGATAAATACCGGTACATTTTTGTCTCTGTTTTCGATAACCTGCTTTCCGTAAACTCTGTTTCGGAAAACTTGTTTTCCGTTGCGGAATCAAGCATAAAATCAAGCCTGTCAAGCATTTTTATGTGCTTGTGCCGCATAATCAACAGCACAGATGTGAGCAAAATAATTATCAGTATTAAAACAGCAGTAATCATTTTTGTTTTTCCAATACATATCCTATTCCGTAGACCGTTTTAATTGGAAGGCCCGGCAGCTTACAACGAAGTCTTTTTATGCAGACGGATAGTGCATTTTCTTCCACAAATTCCGCACCGTCAGGCCACACCCTGTCGATAAGCGTCTCACGGCTTACTGTTTTTCCGATATTTTGCATGAGTGTTTTTAGGAGTCTTTGTTCCGTTTTGCTGAGTTCAACCAAAGTGCCGTCATAAGAAAATATCATATTTTCAAAATTGAAAGAGAAATTTTTATATTTGAAATCCGTGTTATCTTCCCGTTTTCTCCTTGTTACGGCATTTACCCTTGCCCGAAGAACTGCCAGCGAAAACGGCTTTGTTATGTAATCATCTGCACCGCTTTCCAAACCGGTTACAATGTCGATTTCCATGTCATTTGCGGTCAGCATTATTATCGGCACATGGCTGTATGCTCGCAATTTTTTGCAAAAATCAATACCGCTGCCGTCCGGCAGGTTCACATCGAGAATAATAAGGTCAATATCTGCATTATATTTACATTCCGCTTCCTCTAAGGAAAAAGCTTGCAAAATCTCATAATTTGTCAGGGATAATGCAATTCCGTTATTCAGTACGCAGTCATCTTCAACTATCAATATTTTCATTTTTGCATTTCTCCAATTCGTCTATCGTAATTGCATAAGCAACCATCCGCAACCTAAATTCAAAAACCTTACTTATGTCTCTTGCCGCCTTTTAAGTCAAGGTTTTTACTCTGCATTCATCTAATGTGAGCGGAAAGTCAATAAGAACATAATATACTGTCCGGAAAACGTTTTCGCTACGATCTCCGGTTTAATCATTATCTCCTTTTTTCAAATAATTTTATTCCGCAACTTCCACTATGTCTTCAATGCGGCAGTCAAGCGCCTTGCATATTTTCACAAGCACCGTCAATGCCACAATTTCGTTTTTATTAAGTTTCGTCAGCGTTGTTGACGATATTCCCGCAAGCTCCATTAAATCATGCTTGCGGATTTTCTTCTGTTCAAGAGTTTTCCACAGTCTTTGATATGTTACCACAGCATAAGCCTCCGAAATTTGATATGTTTATTTTAACATATTTTGACGCAAAAATCAAGACTTCGCTTGATTTTTATATAATTTCTCCTCTTTGCACAAAAAAACAACCGGGGATTTTACTCCCCGGCATATTCCTTCTCGCTCCGTTTTATACTATTTGGGATATTGAGAAAATAATATTTCTTTTACAATATCACCTATTTAAGTTTTAGTCTTCTTGTTAAAAAAGGATACCCTCCTTTTACAGAAACTATTCTCATATATCTATTTTTATTTAATGTTCAAATTCCATCCGAATTGAAACATATCTATATTGTTCAATAACACCGTATCCCTCGTTCAAATCAAGTTTGTTTACGGAGCTATCTATATTGTTTAATACAATTTTAAGGTGAATTTTTTTTAAATTTAATCCCCTAAATTCTATTTCGTGGGCATATATCCCGTTCAAGTCCTGTCCGAAAACAGGGGATATATGCACAAATTCTTTTGAAATCGAAAATCTCAAAAGCCCGCAAAGGCGCAAAAAAAAACCGGACAATTTAGAAAATATCTAAATCGTCCGGTCTACGTGGTGGGCCATCAAGGACTCGAACCTTGGACCGTCCGGTTATGAGCCGGATGCTCTAACCAACTGAGCTAATGGCCCTAATCCGTTAAAAGCCTTTCCAAACAGAAAGGCTTTTAACAAATGGTGACCCGTGCGAGAATCGAACTCGCGATACCGCCGTGAAAGGGCGGTGTCTTAACCGCTTGACCAACGGGCCAAATAAGAGATAACCATAAAGCTATCTACTTATTGTGAGTATAAACTCAGTTCCGGCAACTATCTATTTTCCCGGGCAGTCGCCCGCCAAGTATCTTCAACGTGAAAGAGCTTAACTTCCGTGTTCGGTATGGGTACGGGTGGATCCTCTTTGCTATCGTCACCGGATTTCGGGTTATACCCTCAAAACTAAATAATGCTTCATCTTCTGACAGATTCTCTCTCTTTTACTCTCGCTAACTTCCGCTCTCCTCCGCCTTTCGGCTTTGGTCAAGCCCTCGGACTATTAGTATCGATCAGCTTAATACATTACTGCACTTACACCTTCGACCTATCAACCATGTAGTCTTCATGGGTCCTTACCAGCCTACGCTGTGGGAAATCTTATCTTGAAGGGGGCTTCACGCTTAGATGCCTTCAGCGTTTATCCCGTCCGTACTTAGCTACCCTGCGATGCCCTTGGCAGAACAACAGGTACACCAGCGGTACGTCCATCCCGGTCCTCTCGTACTAAGGACAGCTCTCCTCAAATTTCCTCCGCCCGTGATAGATAGGGACCGAACTGTCTCGCGACGTTCTGAACCCAGCTCGCGTACCGCTTTAATGGGCGAACAG
>CAKSUM010000021.1 GCA_934501535.1 uncultured Clostridia bacterium | reverse complement strand
CCTTGACATGCCGGCAATTTTACGCTATATTATAACTAAGGACTGAAAGCCGAAATCCGGCTCTCAGCCCACAAAAACTACTTAGATTATATTATCATTTTGGAGCCAATTTTGAGGTTTACACAAAATGAGGGATTGCCCCTACGATTGAAAACGGAGTTATCATCGGTGAAGAAGCAAAAGAATACTTCGGGAGCTTAATATTCATTCTCTCAATCTGTTTTTACTTTTCCTGTATTTCCTTGCCGCTGAGGTGTTCAACCTCGATTTCAAACATTTGTGCCGCTTTTCCCGCACGAGTAATTTCCTCATCCGCCAGCTGCTCATTCGGGTAATATTTCATTGCAAGTTTCTTTAACAGTGTATTCGCTCTTTCTCCGGCTTCAACCAAACGGCACCTGCCGAACACAACGGCGCTCTGCATAAAAGGCGCCCACTTTTCTTCTTTGACGGTTTCATTCCCATATACGGTAAAACACACTTTGTCGCACGCACGGAGCGCATCAATTTTATGCCCGGCTTTTGCACCGTGAAAATAGATTTTTTTGTTTTCCTTGTCATAATAAAAATTAATCGGAATTGCATAGGGGTACCCCTCCGCACCATTTACGGCGAGAACGCCGCGGCGGCATTTGATCAGCAGTTGTTCTGCCGCTTCTGAACCAATATTATTTTTCTTTTTCCTGATTTCCCGAAACATCATTATTTCCTCCTGTTTATGAAATTTATAATACTGTTTGATAAATTCAAGTCTTGAACGGGAGTTACGGTGTATTTCAAAAACAGCGGGTCATTCCCATTATTCACATTTTTTAATAAGCCTTTTTTGTCAGCCAAATTACCGCAAGACATGCTCCGGTTTCTGCGCAGGCAGCGAAATCCGGATAAGATTTACAGCATTATCCCAAGCAGACGTGTCTATACAATCGCCTTAAAAATTCGTTAATACGCTTGTGATTATTATAACACAGCAAACTTCAAATTACAATAAGTCTAAAAATTATTTTAACAGAAATGAATTGCTCTGTGCATACTGCACTTTTTCAATATACCATACTTTCCGCAGAAATAAAAAAGTTTTTCCCAATTCCGTCAATTTCTGTTATGATATTTTTAGTATTGTCATATATGCGGCAGCGAACCTTGCCGTCCGGCAGTGTTTCCGTCAGCTGCCGGTTTCGTCTGTCATATGTATATTGAATTGTATTCCCGTTGCCATCCGTTTTTTAACAAGATTTTCGAAAATTCTTGATTTTTTTATTTGCAAATTTGCTTGAAAAAATTTTGATTAAAAGCGACTGTAACTGCTTAATCTGCTCATTGATTTTTTCGATTTGGTTGTTTAAGTTTGCCATAAAATTCACCCCCTTATCTAGCGTTCGGGCATAAAAAAAGAAGTTACTCTCTTTTATAGAAAATAACTTCTTTTTCATACTTGCTTTAGTAAACAAATCAGTAGTTTGTTTCAGTTTTTCCAAATTTTAATAATAGGTTTTAATTATTTGGGCTGAAAAGACATTGTAATTGATGAACTTACTGCACCTGGTATTTTCCATATCGAGTCCGATACTGCAAAGCGATACATTCCTTGATAATCATAAATATTCGTTACGAATGTATAGAGATCGTCTCTTTCTGTTTTTCTGTCAACTTTGTTTATTCCGTTTAAATTATCTAAATAATTTATATATAACTCATAATAATTTTTTCCGTCAAGCGGAATATCATAATTATAGTATACATAACCTGGGATATATCCATCTTCTTTTTTGTCTATTGAATACCTATTTTCTTCACTTAGTGAATAAGTACATTCAACACCTGTTATTGAAGTTAGCGTTCTAAAAGTATATGGAAATTCGTAAAAATCCTCTGGACTAAGTGTAAGCACACCACTAAATTGTTTTTTTATTTCCTCCGTAAACTGCGATGTATTAATCTTATTTAATGTATAGTTGGTAAAGGAATCTGATATTGTTATCTGTGAATCCGTTACATTTGACAGACCATACGACGCATTATAAATTCCATGAGCAACATTTATATCAGATCCATAGTCACATTTAGTCCTACCGGTTGTTCAAAGGCATATCTCCAATTTTCAAAACTTTTATTTATTTCTTTCAATAGATTATTTAAATCGCCTTGAAATTTGTTTTTTATAGTATTTTGTGCTTCGGATGACATAAATCTGAACAACTTTCTCAATTCGTGTATTTCAATATTCTCTTTTGTTTTTTCGCAAAGTAAAATTGCCTTTAAAAATAGTTCGCACGCAAAAGTTATATTGACAGACAAAGGATACATATACGACAAAACTGCATCTAAATTTTCTGCACATTGCTTTGCTAATGACAAAAACTGTTTTGCTTGTTCTTTGCATACATCTACACTCTTGATTTTCACTTAACCCTCCTCCAATTCTTTTATATATTTGTCCGCTATCCCATCTTTAAGCATTTTCTTTCCCAGGTTGGTTAGACCATAACGAGCTTCATTCTCTGTGTTTTTTGAAACAATTTGAATTAGATTGTTGTCAAGGCAAATTTCTGCCCTCTTCTTGCCTATTCTATGTACAATATTATTCCAACTTTCAGAACTGATACTTAGAATATACAAAAATTCATTTACATTACCTATTGACATTTTTCATTTTCCTTTCTTAAGACTTTTATTATTTCCCGTCAAAAGATATACCGAATAAAAAACGCATAATTTGGTGAGCAGATTGTCGCTTACCCTTAATCCTTTTAATAGTTTCTGACATAAAAATTTATTCTCGCTTTTATGGACATAAAATTTTAACCGCACTATTGTCAAAAGGTGTACCTTTTGACATTACCCATTTTCAAGCTAAAAAAGACGCAAAATGCACAAAATCTTGTCTTTTTATACAAAAATTCCCAAAAACTATTGCTTTTTTAGATAATATATGCTATAATTTACGAGTAGCAAATTGACTGTCAAAAGGTACACCTTATGACAGTCATTTGTTTTTTATCCGATATTCACGAAGCCGGCGATAAAAGGTCGATTCACTTATTTGACACATATTAAGGATTTCGGTTAATGTGATTTTCTTCTGTTCCCACTCTCTTATGAGCGATATAAATTCCGGCGGAATTTCTTTTTCCGGTCTGCCGAAACGCACACCCTTTGCTTTTGCGGCGGCTATGCCTTGCATCTGCCTTTTTCGGATATTTTCCCTCTCGTTCTGCGCCACGAAAGACAATATTTGAAGTACCAAATCCGCTATAAATGTTCCCATTAAATCCTTGCCCTGCCTTGTATCCAAAAGCGGCATATCTATAACGCATATATCCGCACCGATTTCCTTTGTCAGCACTCGCCATTGATTTTGAATTTCCTCATAATTTCGCCCCAAACGGTCAATAGAGAGGATATAGAGTAAATCTCCGCTTTTCAGCTTTTTTATCAGTTTTTTATACGCAGGTCTGTTAAAATCTTTTCCCGACAGTTTGTCGATGTATATATTTTTATCCGCTATATTTTGTTTTTTAAGTGCAAGCATTTGTCTGTCCTCGTTTTGGTCTGTGCTTGACACTCTCACATATCAGTATATTTCCATAGCTAAACCTCCATTGCCTCATTATAAAACAAAAAGCTGCCTTTATTGAAAAAGACAGCTTTTTGCTTGTTGCAAGTATTAAATTTTCTGTTAAACGGTTGATAAAATCGCTTTTCAGATATATAATGATAATAGAAAAAGGCAGTCCGTTTGAACGGCTCGCCAAATATGAACTAAAAGTTAGTCGCTACATTTGACGGTGTGGGCGACTAACTTGCTTTTATAGTAAAAACTATCATAAAGATAATTGTAAAAAACAATGCTCTGAATATAGTCTTTCCCATAAGCAACACCCCCTTTCCATTATGTAATGGGGTTGGGGCGAGCCGTCCACGGAATGTTCATTCCCGAACTGCCTGTCGGATTGCTCAAACAAAATTTATTATACACCATGTATCCGCAAAATTCAAGATATTTTTCAACTCTGCCGGCGATAAAAAAGCGAGTAAAAATCCGATAAGCCATTCAAGCAAAAACGAATGTGCGGCATCATATTCAAATCTCTCGCAATTCCCTAAGTTATGCGGATTATACTGTTTTTCCGAACACTCGATAACACCTTAAAAATACCGCACAGCTGCAAAGATTTCCGCAGCCATGCAGTATTTTATCGGTAATTGATTATAGTCCTCACACATGCTCTGCACGGTGTTTCGCCTCAAGATTATCGCGTATGACCATATCCTTGACTTTCAGGAGCCTGATACTGTTTGAACGCTCATTTTCATCAAGTTTTGCCGTTATATATTTTATAGTTTCAAGGTAATCGGGAATCATTACATATTCCAGCGCATTTACCCTGCGCCGCGTCCGTTCTATCTCGCCTGCCATGAGTTCCGCACCCTTTTCCAATTCTGCCAGATGCAGCAGCTTTTCGCGAATATCCATGATAATATCCACTGCCGTATCCAAATCACCGACAGTATCGGCAAACCCGTATGAATATGACTTTTCCGAATGCTGCATTGCCGTAAATACCGGCAGAGTCACACTCATGACGCTTTTTTCATCAACGTCGGTATATAACGCATCTTTCGGCAAAAGCAGTGCTGTTTTCAGCTTTTCCGGCCCGAGCTGCGCCGCGGCAGAGCGCAGATATTTTTGCGAACGCATAATTTCATGCTCCACATCTTCACGCAAGTTTTTTGTCTCTCTGACCGTTTCCAAAAACCTGCGCATAAGCTCATCACGTTCGTCCTTCAGCAGCTTATGTCCTTTCTGTGCCGCGGCAAGGCTTTTTTTCAACCTCCCCAGCTCCATTCGCGTAGGATTTACATTAATTCTTGCCATCGGACGCCCCTCCCGTATAATATTGGTCAAGATATTCGTCCTTGATACGTTTAAGCTCGCCCCTCGGCAATATCGACAATAGCTCCCAGCCTATCTCCAAAGTTTCGGCAATACTGCGGTCGGTATCATATCCCTGTGACACATACCGCTTTTCAAATTCCTCGGCAAAGCGCGCATACAGTTTATCAACGTCGGACAGCGCCGCCTCACCCAAAATCGTCATAAGCTCTTTCGCGTCCTTACCGCGCGCGTACGCGCTGAACAGCTGATTCATAACATTGGCATGATCGGCACGCGTTTTTCCCTCACCTATTCCCTTATCCTTAAGTCTGGACAGTGACGGAAGAACATCAATCGGCGGCACAACATTTTTTCTGTACAGCTCGCGCGAAAGAATTATCTGCCCCTCGGTGATGTACCCGGTCAAATCGGGAATAGGGTGCGTCTTATCGTCTTCCGGCATGGTCAGAATAGGTATCATCGTGATAGACCCTCCCGAGCCTTTGAGCCTTCCGGCGCGTTCATAAATCGACGCCAAATCGGTATACATATATCCCGGATAACCCCGGCGCGACGGCACCTCTTTCCGCGCTGCCGAGATTTCACGCAATGCGTCCGCATAATTGGTGATGTCCGTCATAATTACCAGAACATGCATGTCCTTTTCAAAAGCAAGATACTCCGCCGTTGTAAGTGCTATTTTCGGGGTTGCGATACGCTCGATTGCCGGGTCATCGGCAAGATTTACAAACAGCACCGTCCGCTCCATCGCTCCGGTACGTCTGAAATCCTCTATAAAATAGTCGGCTTCTTCAAAAGTTATTCCGATTGCGGCAAATACAACCGCAAATTTTTCGTTATCACCCAAGACTTTGCTCTGCCGCGCTATCTGTGCCGCAAGATTTGCATGCGGCAGACCGCTCCCCGAAAAAATCGGCAGTTTCTGACCTCGCACCAGCGTATTAAGTCCGTCAATCGCGCTTACGCCGGTTTGAATAAACTCCTCGGGATAACTGCGCATAACCGGATTCATGGGGACGCCGTTTACGTCCATACGCTTTTCCGGAATGATTTCAAAATCGCCCTTCGGATTTCCCAATCCGTCAAAAACCCTGCCCAGCATATCCTCCGATACACCAAGCTCCATAGTATGTCCCAAAAATTTTACTTTTGAATCGGACAGATTTATGCCCGAGCTGTTCTCAAAAAGCTGCACCAATACATCACTGCCGTTTACCTCCAGCACGCGGCAGCGCTTTTTTGTGCCGTCCGCAAGAATAATTTCGCCCAGCTCGTTGTATTTCACGCCCTCCGTGCCCTTTACGAGCACCAAAGGACCTGCAACCTCGCTTATTGTCCTGTATTCCTTAGGCATTATCCGTCACCTCCGCTTCAATCTTTTTCACGCTCGCCTCAAGCGACGATTCTATATCGGCAAATTCTTTCTCACATTCCGCCTCGGGCACATATTTGAGCCTGCCCATGCGTTCACGTTCACCCAGACGCGCAAGCATTTCCGCATGTGCGCCGTTTTTTACCGCCGCCTCACCCAATTCATAAAACCGCATGATAAGCCGCATCATGATGAGCTGTTTTTTCAGCGAGGTAAACGTATCGACCTCATGAAACGCGTCCTGGTGCAAATAATCCTCACGGAACGAGCGCGCAACCTCAAGCTTTAAACGGTCGGTCGGTGCAAGCGCGTCCATACCGACAAGTCTGACTATTTCTTCAAGCTCCGCTTCCTCCTGCAAGAGATGCATAAAACGTTTTCTGAGTTCTGTCCAGTCCGCGCCGATTTGTTCATCATACCACTGCTGCATACGGTCGGAATACAGCGAATAGCTCTTGAGCCAGTTTATCGCAGGAAAATGACGGCGGTAGGCAAGCGAGGAGTCAAGTCCCCAAAAGACCTTGACTATACGCAGCGTCGCCTGAGTAACCGGCTCGGAAATATCTCCGCCCTGCGGCGAAACAGCTCCGACAATGCTGAGCGCTCCCTCCTCATTGGAGCCGAGAGTAACCACTCGTCCGGCACGCTCATAAAAACCGGCAAGACGGCTGGCAAGATATGCCGGATAGCCTTCTTCGCCCGGCATTTCCTCAAGACGTCCCGACATTTCACGCAATGCCTCTGCCCAGCGCGATGTGGAGTCGGCAAGCAGCACCACCGAATAGCCCATATCCCGAAAATATTCCGCAATGGTTATTCCCGTGTAAATCGACGCCTCACGCGCCGCAACCGGCATATCCGACGTGTTGGCAATCAAAATCGTTCGCTCCATAAGAGTTTTTCCCGTTTTCGGGTCTTTGATTTCAGGAAATTCATTTAAAACATCGGTCATTTCGTTGCCGCGTTCGCCGCAGCCGATATACACAACAATGTCCGCGTCCGCCCATTTCGCCAGCTGATGCTGAACAACCGTTTTTCCGCTCCCGAAAGGACCCGGAACGGTGCCTACGCCCCCTTTTGCTATGGGGAAAAGAGTATCTATAACCCGCTGACCGGTAATCAGCGGAATATCCGGCGGCAGTTTTTTTGCATACGGTCTGCCCTTTCGCACCGGCCATTTCTGCATGAGATAAAGCGGCTTTTTTCCGTTTTCGGTGTCCAGCTCGCACACCGCGTCGGTTACAGTGTACATTCCGCCGCTGATTTTCAAAATTCTGCCCGACATATTCGGCGGAACGAGAATTTTATGCACAACGGCGTCTGTTTCCGCAACGGTTCCGATAACATCGCCGCCGCTGACTTCATCGCCGTCCTTTACGCACGGCACAAACTCCCACTTCTTTTCGCGGTCAAGCGCGGGCACGCTTACGCCGCGATGCAGATTTGTTCCCACCTTTTTCGCAATGGCGTCCAGCGGACGCTGAATACCGTCATATATGCTGCCGATAAGCCCCGGACCAAGCTCCGCGCTGAGCGGCGCCCCCGTTGAAACAACCTTTTCGCCCGTGCCCAGTCCCGAGGTTTCCTCATAGACCTGTACCGATGCGTCGCCGCCGTGAATTTCTATTATCTCACCGATAAGACCCGCTTCGGCAACACGCACCACGTCAAACATGCTCGCGTCCGCCATATTTTTCGCTATTACCAGCGGCCCCGATATTTTTTTTATTACTCCCTCTGCCATTAAATCACCCTTCCTGTTCTCCGAAAATAATATCTGACCCGACCGCCTGTTTTACGAGCGAGCTTAAATTTTTCCGTGCCTTGTTCTCCGAATTTGCCGCAAGCGGAAGCGGAATTACCGCCGGAATAATATCGTCGCGGCATACTTCGGCAATCTCTTTCGTATAGTATTTTTCGCTTATAAATATTACGGCATGACCTCCGTCCTTCAGTCTGTGTACAAGCCGAACCGCGTCCTTCTGCGACTGCGGGCAGAACACCTCCGCTCCTATCGCACCGAAATAAGCGGTATTTTCAAAATCTCCGATTGCCGCAATTTTATACATATCCTCTGACCAGCCTTTCCGAAATATCCGCCGCGCCGTCACCGAATGTAATTCCCGACGCAATTATGCGTATATTCCTAATTTCCGTTTGTTTCCCGACGAAATAACCGAGCACGGCGCCGAAGCCAAAAAAATCGGTTTTCGCTTTTTCGATATAATCGGCAATCATATTTTCGCAAAAAAGCTCAAATTCGCCCGGCGATTTGTCAAAAATATCATATGCCGCTCCCAGCCCCTGAGCCTCCAGCGCGTCACGCTTTGATGACGCGTTTTTCAAGGCGTCAATATCTAGGCCGGCGCACGGTATCAGTGCCTCCTCCGATATGCGCTTATCTCCGCGCAGGAAAATCCGCAGATTTTTGATCAGGACGATAAGTTCCGCATAACCGTGCAGAAAATCGCTGCATTTGCTTTTTTCAAGAAAATCTTCTCCGCTGCATCGGTCAATATACGTTTCGAGCTTTTGTGCGCTGCCCGATTCCGCATAAATCCGCACCGCATTGCTGCATATTTTTGAAGTTTTTTCATCAAGTGCGGAAAAGTCGCCCGTTTTCACCGAGCTGTAAATTTCATCTGCATCTATGTCCGACGGATAAAGCATAAATTCCTCCGCATTTTTCCCGGACAGCGCTGCCTTAATTACCGCCTTTATGTTATAGTAATCGTTTTCGTCAAGCAAAGCCTTCATAGGCTCGTCATCTCCGCACAGTTCGATGCATGTATCCCATACCTTTTTTTGCTCATTTTCGAGCATCTCCGTGAGGTTATCACCCGAAAATCCCTTTTTTTCAAGTAACTGCATTACGCTCTGCGCGTCACGGCACTGCGCCAGTTCCCTCAGCTCCGACTGATTCAGCATGCCGTTTTCAAGACTTCTGACATATGCCGCCGCATAGGTATAATTTGTCATAACACGCCCTCCGCAAGAATTTTTCCGGCAATGTCATACAGCTCATTCCGGCGGTCCTCAATTATCCCCTCAACCGTGCAGTCATAACTGATTTTGCCGTATTCCATAATAAAGCCGCCTGTAATATTCACGCTTTTTTCCGATATTTCCGAGCCGCGGAACAGGTCTTTATCTATACGTCCGCGGTCGCGTTCATTGAGGTATATTACCCCTCCCGTTTGCCCGATTTGCTCATAGAGCCGCGCAAGAAAATCGCTGTATTCCGGCAAATCAAGATTAATAATATGCTCGCAGGCGCTTTTCATCGCAGTCTTTACGGCAGCCGTACGCGCATTCATTCTGGCGGTTTTCAAAAGCTGCTTTCGCTGTGCGTCCTGCGCCGAATACATGCGCTCGGTTTCGCTGTCGGTCTTTGCCTTAAACTCCTCTTCGTTTCGCTTTTTTTCATTCTCAAAATCCGTTCTCATCTGACTTATTCTGAGGTCGGCGGACGCCTTAATTGCCGCCGTTTTCTTTTCGCCGTCCGCTAAAATTGTATCGATTATCGGCTGTAGGTTTCCCATATTACCCCTCCGCTCAAATGTTTATTACGATAAGAAATGAAATGATAAATCCCAAAAGCGCATAAAGCTCAATGAGTGACGCGGAAACTATTGCCTTTGAGCTTTCCTCCGGGCGTTTGGCCGTCAGGGAGCAGCCTGCCGCGCACACGCGTCCCTGTGCTTTACCGGAAAAATATCCGCCCAAGCCTATCGGCAGCGCCGCCGCACAGTATGCAAGTCCCGTTCCGAGGTCGGTTACGGTTTCTCCGCCGAGAATACCGGTATTTAACATAATCATTATCGCTATGATAAGTCCGTACAGTCCCTGCGTTCCCGGAAGCAGCTGCAAAACCAGCATTTTTCCGAATTTGGACGGGTCATTCGAAATAACGGCGCTTGCCGCCTCCGACGCAATTCCCACGCCCTTTGACGAACCCATTCCTGCAAGTCCTACCGCCAAAGCTGCCCCCAAAACTGAAAAAAATAAACCTAAATTCATTATATTCTCTCCTTTCAATTATCCGAAAAATCAAAGTATTTTGTTTCCGGCTTAAGCGGACGAAAACGTCTGCCGCCGCCCTCGTAGAATTTCTGATAAAATTCCACATACTGAAGTCTGTTCGTATGAACATATGCGCCAAGCATATTTATTGAGAAATTTATCGCATGTCCGACAAGCGAAATAACAACAAAAATCACTGCGCCCATCACGGAATTTCCGCCGAGTGACGCAAGCACATTCACCACCGACGCAATAACGCCGGTTGCAAGACCGAGCGCCATAAGCCTTGAATATGACAGAATATCGCCGACATATCCCGTTATGTCATACAGGCTCATTATTCCGGACAGCAGCCTCATCACCGGATTTTTCTTATCGCGTCCGCCCGTCAGTACAAGTCCTGCCGCACCGGCAACAGCTGCCCATGCACCGATATTTTTTACACCGTCAATGTTCAGTCCCATTCCGGCTGCATATGCGCTCAGCCCCGTCAGCACAAGTATCCAGAAACCTATATCAAAAACCGCGTCCTTTTTGTTTCCCTTGCGCCATAAAATATAAAACCTTATTCCGAGCGCTGTCAGAATGTGTATCATTCCGAATATCACCGAAATTATCAAAAGCTGAAGCGCCTGATTTACCGGGTCAATCAAAATCGGTTTAAAGCTGACATCTCCGCTCCCGAACACCGATGACACGGTGCCTATCAGGTCACCGAAAAAGCTGCCGTAAAGTATGCCCCAAACGGTGGTCGAAACGCCGCAGAAAAAGAACATTTTAAACATTCTTCGTTTATCGCTTTCAAGAATTTGCGAAAAACCGAGTATTCCGCAAACAATCATCATCAAAATTCCGTACCCTGCGTCGGAAAACATCATTCCGAAAAACCAGTAATAAAAAACCGCCATAATCGGATTGGGGTCAATATCGTCCGCCGACGGCATCGCGTAGCTTGCCGTGATTTCCTCCACAGGCGACGCAAATGCGTTGTTGGAAAACGCTACCGGGATTTCCTCGCTCTCATCGGGTTCCTCATACTCCGCCGCCGCAAGAAATTTATTCTCGATTGCAGACATCATCTTCGGCGCAAGATTTTCCGGCACATACCCCGAAACGGCAAAAACCGCGTCGGTATTTTCCGCCTCCGCAAGAGCATGATATTTGCCCGATTTTACGGCAAGCCTGTCATGATACAGTTCCAGCATTTTCAGATTTTTTGAAAATCCTGCAATTGTTTTTTCAAGCGCGTCATTTTCTTCGGTCAGCTTCTTTTTTCGTTCTTCAAGACGGGCACATTCCTGCTGTGGCGTAAGTTTCCCTGCATAAGCCGCCTCGGAAAATCCTATTTCCGTCAAAAATTCCTCCGCACACTCTCTGTCGCTTTTAAGATACAAAACCCAAAGTATTACCTCCGCATCGGTTCTGTTCAATTCTTCAATGTATACGGGCACTCCGCGCTCGGCGGCAAGCTTTTCCGGACTGTCCGGGGAAAGTCTGCAGCTTCCTGTCATATATTCGGTATATGCGGTTGTGTTTTTTTCAATCGGCAAATCCGATTTTGCATACGCCGAAAGCTGCGCCGCTTTTTCGTCAATCTTTTGAATTTCGGAAATATTGCGCTTAATCTGCTCATTGCATTTTACCGCCGCATGCGCCGTATGCTTTGCCATACGCGCTTTGTTTCTGTCCGGCTTTACGGCGTCCGGCGGAATACGCGAACGGCGCGAAAAAAGGGATTTTTTTTCATTGCACCGCTTTTTTATAATCTCTATCGCCGCGTCCGTTTCTGAAACGACCCCGTCCAAACGTGACAGAAGCTGTGCATTTTCAGACTCCTCCGCCCCTGCTGCCGGTTCAAACGCGCCGCTCTTTTGCAGATAGTCCATAACCGCGCCTATTTGTGATGAAAGTGCATATACGGTTATTTTACGTGTCTTTACGATTGCCAATTTATCACCTCATTTCAAAACGGCTGCCGCGATTTTTTCCGCCGCCTCCCTTATACCGGGTTCGTAGCTTTCATAGACGGAATTATACAGCATTTGTGCCTCTTTCTCCGCCTCGCCGTTAAGGCGCGCAAGATTGGCTTCAGTTTCTCCCATGCGCCTTTTCCGCTCCTCCCCAAGCTGCTCCGCAAAAGCCGCACGCTCTTTTCTGATGGAATGTTCCGCCCGTTCTGCCGCGGTGCGTGCCGCGTCTTCGGCAGCGGATATATTTTTTCGTACCTGCTCCTCCGCAGCTTTTATTCTGTCAAGACTTTCCTTCGGCATTGGTTTCACTCCTTTTTGTATACATTTTTTCACCTTATTCGGGAAATTATGTATATTTTTATTCAGTATACAAAAATTTCCCTCCGCACGCAACAGACAGAAAAATCATTCTGTTCGTTTCCCGTACATTAGAGTAAAATTGACTGATTTTAGGACATTTTCATAAAATTGCACAAAATTGTCGGTAAAATATTTACTTTTGTCTAAAATTATGCTATAATCTACAAGTCATGAACTAAAGACATTGGACAAAAAATAAGTTTATTTCCGAAATATTTGGCAAAGATAATAAAAACAGAAAGGAAAAGTTTATTATGTTCGCTGTCTTTAACGCAACGCTGTCACCCATGTTGGTGATGTTCACATACATTGTCATAGGATTTATTCTCAAAAAATGCAAAGCAGTACCCGATAATACCGCCGTTGTGCTCTCAAGGCTGGAGAACTGTGTGATAGTTCCGGCGCTTATTATCAACACCTTCATGAAATATTGTACGGTAAAATCGCTTATGGAGGAATATCGGATGATATTGTACTGCACCTTTGTACTTTTTGTTGCTTTAATTATCGCTTTTCCGCTTTCGGGAGTATTTGCAAAGGACGAATATTTAAGGAACATTTATAAATATGCGCTCACTTTTGCCAATTTTTCGTTTATGGGGAATGCGATAGTTCCGGTTATTCTCGGCGATGACGCGCTTTACAGGTATATGCTCTACATTCTGCCGCTTAATGCTGCGGTCTATACGTGGGGCATGATTATACTTATTCCGAAAAGCAAAAACAATGCAGGTGTACTTTCGCGCCTTATTAATCCGATATTTATTTCAATTATAATCGGAGTAATACTGGGGCTTTCGGGCGCAGACGGTCATATGCCGGATTTTATCGCATCGGCAATTTCAAAGCTTGCCGCGTGCATGGCGCCGCTTGCCATGCTGCTTACCGGTTTTGTAATCGGCGGCTATGAATTTCGGTCATTGCTTTGCAACCGGAGGGTATATGTTGCAACAGTGCTCAGGCTGGTAATACTTCCGCTCCTGTTTATTACGGTTTTGTATATTATGGGTGCGGATAAAGACGTGCTTGTGCTGACGCTGTTTGCATTCGGAACGCCGCTCGGGCTGAATACGGTTGTATTCCCTGCGGCATACGGCGGCGATACTCATGCCGGTGCGTCGATGGCAATGATTTCGCATACACTGTGCGTAATAACAATACCGCTTATGTATGCGCTCATCACCTCTGTTGCGTGACAAAACAAAAAAAATTTACAGAGGGGTATTTTTTATGGAAAAAAGAAGCAGTTTTACAGGAAAAATCGGGTTTGTCCTCGCAGCGGCAGGCTCGGCTGTAGGTTTAGGAAACATATGGAGATTTCCGTACCTTGCAGCGCAATACGGCGGGGGAATATTCCTGCTTGTATATTTGATTTTGGCAGTTACGTTCGGCTTTGCCCTGATGACCGCTGAAATTGCGCTCGGCAGAAAAACAGGTTTATCCGCAATCGGAGCATTCAAAAAGCTCAGTAAGAAATACGCGTTTATCGGATTTTTGGAATCAATCGTACCGATTATCATTCTGCCGTATTACTGCGTAATAGGCGGCTGGGTAACAAAGTACATGGTAAGCTTTATGAGCGGCGGCGCAATGCAGACGGTAGCCGACGATTATTTCGGCAATTTTATTGCACAGCCTGCCGAGCCTATGATATGGTTCGCAATCTTCCTCGGAATTACGACGCTTGTTATCTGCATGGGCGTTGAAAAGGGAATTGAAAACGTCAGCAAGGTTATGATGCCGATACTCGTATTGCTTTCAATCGGAATTGCGATTTACGCAATGTGTTTGCCGGGAGCAGGCGAAGGCGTTAAGTATTATTTTCTTCCCGACTTCAGCAAGTTCTCGATAACAACCGTACTTGCTGCAATGGGACAGATGTTCTACTCTATGTCGCTCGCAATGGGTATTATGGTAACATACGGCTCATACATGAAAAAAGACGTAAATCTGGAATCGTCCGTACGCCAAATCGAGATATTTGATACCGGTATTGCGTTTATCGCAGGACTTATAATCATTCCGGCTGTGTTCGTATTCTCCGGCGGAGATGAATCCGCTCTCGGAAAAGGCCCCGGTCTTATGTTCGTTACGCTGCCCAAGGTTTTTGAAAGCATGGCAGGCGGCACGGTTATCGGCGCACTGTTCTTTGTACTTGTACTGTTTGCAGCGCTGACATCGTCCATTTCGCTTATGGAGGCGGTTGTTTCAATCATCAAAGACCACTTCAAGACAAGCCGTGCAACAGCATGCTTCTGGACGGTGGTACTTTCAATTCTTCTCGGCGTACCGTCATCGCTCGGTAACGGCGCATGGAGCAGCATTAAGATTATAGGAATGGACTTCCTGTCTTTCTTCGACTTCATAAGCAACAGCGTAATTATGCCGATAGTAGCATTCTTTATCAGCATATTTGTCGGCTATGTTATCAAGCCTAAGGCCATTATCGATGAAGCAGAGGCAGAGGGTCAGAAATTCAGCGCAGAGGGTCTGTTTACGGTTGTTATCCGCTATATCGCACCGATATGCATTATCCTGATTTTGATTTCCTCCGTTCTTGACGCTATGGGAATTATGAAAATCTGATTACAGACAGTTTTTAAACCGAATTTATCCCGTGATGTATTCCGGCATAACCGCCGGATTATGCCGCGGGATATTTTTTTACCCGTAAACCGCTGGATTATGCCGCGTGCATCGGCATTTTAAGCACAGGCATTACCGCCCGGGGCATCTTTGTGCGGCGAAAAACGGTTGCAAAATCACTGTATTTGTGATATAATGAACAAAATACGAAAATTTCAAGCGGCAAATCAATGTTCGTTGTGTTGTGCATCGCGATAGGGACAATAATCGGCGAACTGCTTTGTATTGAAAAAAGATTTGAACAATTCGGAGAGTGGCTGAAAAAGAAAACCGGAAACAGCGGCGATGACGGATTTGTAAACGCATTTGTAACCGCCTCGCTGACAGTGTCGATAGGAGCAATGGCTATAGTCGGAGCTATACAGGACGGGCTTTTAAACGATTATTCGACGCTTGCGGTGAAATCGGTTTTGGATTTTATAATCATCGCGGTTATGACATCATCTATGGGAAAAGGCTGCGCTTTTTCCGCAATTCCCGTGTTTGTCTTTGAGGGTTGTATAACCCTGTTTGCACGGCTGATATCACCGGTTATGACAGAAACCGCCGTCGCATACTTGTCCCTAATCGGCTCTGTTTTAATTTTCTGTATCGGAGTAAATTTGGTCTGGGGCAAAAAAATCAAGGTAGCGAATATGCTTCCGGCTGTTTTGCCTGCTGTTTTGGCAGCATATCTGCCATGGAATTTTTGACGGAATGAGTGTTACATTATGGACAAAATCAAAATACGTAAAATCACAGATGCAGATAATTCTGTAATTGCAGAAATCATAAGAACAAATCTGAAGAAGTTTAATCTTGATATTCCGGGAACTGCCTATTTTGACCCCGAACTGGATTGTTTAAGCAAATATTATTTGGCATTGCCCGAAAAAAGAGCATACTTTATTGCGGAGGACGGTAACGGGCAAATTTTAGGCGGCGCAGGTGTTGCGGAATTTGAAAACATTGATTGCTGCGCCGAGATACAAAAACTCTATTTAACCGATGCCGCAAAGGGAAAAGGACTTGGAACAATGTTAATGAAAGCGGCAGAGGAGTTTGCAAGAGAGAAGGATTACAGAAAATTGTATCTTGAAACTCATTCGGATTTGAAAGCCGCTGTACGGTTATATGAAAAAATCGGATTTAGGGAAATCTATCGCCCGGCATTTGTTCTTCACAGCACAATGAATAAGTTTTATATGAAAGAACTTTCATAATGCAGCTTTGATGTCATCTTGCGCGGATTGCCTTATTCAAAACAGAAAAAGAAAGAAATATACTAAAATTCAATGATAATCTTGCCTCAGAAAAAGTTATTCTGAAAAACGGCGGCGTGCTTGAAAACGAGTTATATGACCCTGATGAGAATATAACAGTCAAACGATTTTGGATTAAGCTGTAATTGACTTTACATTCCTATCCGAAAATAATACTTAATATCAAAAAAGAGCAATCATAAACAATTGCTCTTTTTCATTTTAAGCTATACTCCCTATCCGGAGTTTTTCATTACTTTCTCTTCTGCTTAGCGTCAACCTCAGACTGTTTCCAAACAGCCCAGAACGGACTTGCAATAAAGATTGAAGTATATGCACCAATCAATACACCGATAATCAGCGGGAATGCAAATCCCTTAATTGAGTTTACACCGAAGATGTAAAGCAAGATAATTGTAATCAGCGTAGTAATTGTGGTATTTAATGTTCTGCCCATTGACTCTGAAATACTTCTGTCAACGGTTGCGGCAACAGTGTCACCCTTTTTCGCATTAAATCCGCGCATATTTTCACGTATTCTGTCAAACACTACTATTGTGTTGTTAATTGAATATCCTACAACCGTAAGCATTGCAGCGATAAATGTTGTGTTAAGCGGAGTATAGGTAATAAGATATACCGCAATCATAACAAGTATGTTGATAGCAAGAGCGATAACCGACATAATCGCGCTCTTCACTTCAAATCTTACCGCAATATATGCAAGTATGCACAAAATAGCAATAATTGTATAAATCAGCGTCTTTCTCTGAACCTGAGTACCAAAGCTTGCCGAAGCGGAGTTCAGCGACATTATTGCATCTTCGCCGTACTTTTCCTTAATAGCGTCTGTCAGCTTGGTTTTGGTTTCTTCGTCCAGCTCGGACATCTTAATTGTTGCCTGCGTACCGTTACCGATTGTTTGCACAACCGGAGCCGCAACCTCTCCTGCAACATCGGTTACCAGCTTTGCAACCTCTTGGTTATCAAACTCAGAACCGATATTTACCTGCATTCTGATACCGCCAACAAATTCCGTATCGTAGTTGAAACCGCGTACGAAAAGCATTACCAAACCTGCTATGCAAATAAGGATAGGCAGCAGCAGAAATTTAATTCTGTTTTCTGTAAATTTAAAATTTTTCATTTAACACACCCTCCTTAATTACGCACAGAACATCTTGCGGTTCTTAATATTAAGATTTACAAGCTGTTTCAAGAGGAATCTTGTAACCGTAATTGCCGTGAACATACTGATAACAACGCCCAGACCCAGAGTTACGGCAAAACCTCTGATAGTACCGATACCCGACAGGTACAGGACAACACAGGATATAATTGTTGTAACGTTGGAGTCCAGAATTGCCGAAAATGCCTTATGGAATCCCGAATCAACCGCAGCCTTTACAGACTTGCCGAGTTTGAGTTCTTCTTTCATTCTCTCAAATATGATAACGTTCGCGTCAACCGCCATACCCAGTGAGGTTATGATACCTGCGATACCGGAAAGGCTCAGGTTTACTCTCAAAAGACCGAGAATAAGCGAAATAAGTCCTACATATACCGCCATAGCGATTGATGCAAGCAGACCGGACATTCTGTACATGATTATCATGAACAGCATAATAATGATAATGCCGATACCTGCCGCCATCATTGAAGTAGGAAGTGCGTCCGCACCGAGTTCGGCGCCGATGGTTTCCTTTGAAATTACGTTAAGTTCAAACGGCAGCTGACCGGATTTAATCTGGTTTGCAAGCTCCTGTGCCGTTTCGGGAGTGAAGTTACCCTCGATAATACATGTTTCGGAGTTAATTTCCTGTTTAACCGACGGGCTGGAAATTATATTGTCATCCATAACAATGGAAATATAATTCTTTCCGTCAGAACGTGCAGCGGCAGTCTTTGTTGCCTCGGCAAATTTTGAAACAGCTTCCTGTGTGAGTGTCAGCTGAACGTATGCCTGGCTTGCAGACGCCGTATTTGAAGTCTGTCCGTACTTATATTCTGCGCCCTTAATATCCGTCGCACCGTCCAGAACAACGTTTCCGTCAGCGTCTTGGAATGTAAGCTTTGCCGTTGAGCCAAGCAGGCTTGCTGCCTCATCAGTGTTGGTTACAGACGGAATTTCTACGGTAATCTGTCCTTCATTACCTCTTGAAATTCTTGCTTCGGTGTAACCTGCATTTGTAAGACGCGCATTGAAAATTGCCTCAACAATATCCATTTCCGCATCTGTCGGATTTTGCTTGCTTGACTGGAATGTAATTACAGAACCTCCCGCCAAGTCAATACCTTTTCTGATACCTCTGTTTTCATCGAAGATACCGCCGTACTTAAATCCGGAAATATCGAAACCGATAAATGCCACAAGATTAAGCGCAATAGCTACGATGAGAACGAGTATAAGCATCAGAACGCTTTTCTTTTTCATAGTTTGTCCTTCCTTTCATTGTAAAAACTAACATACCTGTATATTATATAACTTTTTTGCAGATTAGTCAATATTTTATTGATAATATTTTATTTTTTTAGTCATAACTATTGATGAATTGACAAAAATATTGTACAATAGTAGCATAACAGGGAGATTTAATTATGGAAAGAAAAGAAAAAATATACTTATATATGTCGGACAGCGCCTATATTCCGCTTACTTTTGAGGAAATGGCAGCTGTTCTCGATGTTCCGCAGAATGACCTGCCGGAACTTCAGGCAATTCTTAACGAGCTTATTTCGGAGGGCAGAATATTTTGTTCAAAACGGAAAAGATACGCATTATGCGAGAAAAACAACATGTTTACCGGTATACTGCGCATAAATCCGCGCGGCGGATTCGGTTTTGCCTCCTGCGACGGCTCGGACAGTGACATTTTTATTCCGGCAAACAGTCTTAACACCGCAATCGACGGCGACAGAGTTCTCGTAAAAATCACAAGCCGTCCGCACGGACGCAGCGAGGGAAAGGTAGTGTCGGTAACGGAACGCGCAAAAAATCCCGTAAGTGCCGTACTGACCGATGATTTCACCGCACAGCCGGACAATCCGCGCATGCCCTTTCCCGTAAAGCTCACCGATACGGGAGGAGCAAAAATAGGCGACCGTGTACTTCTCTCGCTGACGGAGTTTAAACAAAACGGCGCAGTCTACGGCGAAGTCACCGCAGTCTTGGGAAACAGCCGTGATTTAAAAACACTTACGGATGCAATCATAATCGAAAACGGCATACGTACGGACTTTGACGATGCGGTTATCGCCGAAACGCAAAAATTTCCCGACAGACTTTCAGACTCGGATTACATCGGCAGGCGGGATTTTCGCCGTGACACCGTATTTACCATAGACGGCGATGACGCGCGTGATTTTGATGACGCGGTTTCGTTAAAAATACTTGCAAACGGAAATTATGAGCTTGGTGTTCATATTGCCGACGTAACGCACTACGTGACAGAAGGCTCATGCCTTGACCGCGAGGCATTCGCACGCGGCACGAGCGTCTACCTCACCGACAGAGTTATACCCATGCTTCCCGCACGTCTTTCCAACGGGCTGTGCAGTCTTAATCCGCACGAGGACAGACTTACGCTCTCCGTTATCATGGAAATTGACAAATTCTCCGGCAATGTAATAAATCATTCAATTGAAAAAGGCGTTATATGTTCCTGTGAAAGAATGACATATAGTAATGTAGCAAAAATTCTGGAGGGCGATACCGAATTATCCGAAAAATACCGTCACATAGCTGCTGATTTGCTGAATATGCATAAGCTTTCCCTGCTTTTGCAAAAGCGGCGCAAAGAGCGCGGCAGCATAAACTTTGACTTTCCCGAGCCGAAAATCATTCTCGGCGAAAACGGCATGCCGGAAACAATAGAAAAAGAAGTGCGAAACAGCGCGCATAAACTTATTGAGGAATTTATGCTGATTGCAAATGAAACGGTTGCAGAATTTGCATTCTGGTCGGATATTCCGTTCGTTTACCGTGTGCACGAGCAGCCCGACGCAGAAAAAACAGACAGCTTCCGAAAATTTATAGGCGGTTTCGGCTACGTAATGAAGGGCAAAGATATTTACCCCAAAGATTTGCAGCAAATTCTTACGAAAATCGAAGGCACCGACAATGAAACAATGATAGCGACATACATGCTGCGCTCGCTTATGAAGGCGGAGTATAAGCCCGAATGTACCGGGCATTTCGGTCTGGCGGCAAAATATTACTGCCACTTCACCTCCCCGATACGCCGCTATCCCGACCTCACCGTTCACCGTATTTTAAAGGCTTTTTTAGCCGGCAAGGATTTATCCCGCTACGGCGAATTTGTCAAAGACGCAGCGGAACATTCAAGCGAAACCGAGCGTTCGGCAGAGCTGTGTGAGCGTTCCGTTTCCGACCTTTTCAAGACGGCTTATATCCGCGACTATATCGGTTGTGAATTTTCCGCCGTTATTTCCGGTGTTACGAATTTCGGGATTTTTGCTGAGCTTGAAAATACCGTCGAGGGTATGATTCGTCTTGAAACCATCAACGGAGACTACTACGAATATGACGAAAAATCACGCTGTATCGTCGGCAAGCGTCACGGAAAGACTTTCCGTATCGGCGACCGTATCGATATTCAGGTTGTGCGCGCCGATATGCAAATGCGGCAGATTGACTTCATTCTGTCGGGAAGCAAGCCGAAAAAGCGCAAACATTCTCCGTCAAATTCAGCAGCCCGGGCAGGAAAAAAATCTTTTCTGCGCAAAAAGCCGCACATGCGGCGGCAAAAACATTAACCCATTTAACATATACACGCTGTGCCCTATAATACGCACGCCACAATCGGATTACGGACAAATCCGACAAATAACTGCACGCCGTGCGGACGGATATTTCATTTATGTTCGGACAGCTCTGCAGCAACCGCATATTTCTCATGCATGTAATAACTATCCACTCGCACAGCGTATGGTTTTCTCTATGTAAAAAGGGACTGTAAATACATTTACAGTCCCTTTAAATTTTCGTAAAATTTATTTCAGTCCGAACATTAAAGTATGCTTCATTTTATTTTGTGAAATCAAAATCACATTTCTTCAAAAATTCACGTGCCATCAATGTTGCGCCCATTTGATTAGGGTGAACTCTGTCCCACGCAATGCACGATGAATGACGGATTTTTAAGAAATTTTCATACATCTGCTGAAAATTAACAAATTTACAGCCGTATTTTTCAGCAAGCTTTTCGCAGATTGCAACATATTCGTCCATTCTTGCACGCATCATATCGTTTCGGTTCGGTTCCATATAATACGGCGAAAGTATAAATATGCCCTTCACGCTGTCCTTTACCTTTAAAATCATCGTTTCGAGATTTTTTTCATACTCATCTGGCAAAACACATGCGTCTGTAAGCGCCGGCGTATCAAACTGACGCCATACATCATTAATACCGATGCAGATTGACACCCAGTTGGGTTTTAAATCAACCACATCTCTGTCAAAGCGCTCCAGCAAATCGCGCGACGTATTGCCGGAAGTACCGGAATTTGTCACACGAATATTCAACTCCGGATAACACGCAACAAGAAAATTCTCGATAACACGAACATAGCTGTGTCCCAGATTGTCAAAAAGTCCTTCGCCCACCGGTTGAACACTGCCCATATCGGTCACCGAATCGCCGGCAAAAACTATCCTGTCATAATTATCAAATATCATATTTATCCCTCCATGCAGCATAAATACGGCTGCATTTTTAAATTCTTTTGTTAAGATACGCCAGTGAAAGAGCCATGTTTTCATACTGAATAACAACATCATCGGGCACGGAAAGGGCGCATGCGGCAAAACACCACACAGCCTTTATTCCGTTTTGTACAAGCAGGTCGCATACCTGCTGTGCGGCATGCTTCGGAACCGTTATAATCCCGATTTTAACATCATTTTTTCTGCAAAACTCCGAAAAATATTCCATCGGATATATCGGTTTGCCGCATTCGCTTTTTTTGCCGTCACCGACCGCAATATCAAATGCCGCCGTAATTTCAAGACCGTAATCCTTAAATCCGGCATAATCAAGCAATGCGCGGCCCAATTTTCCGGCACCTATGATTACCACGCTACCGGATTTATCATCACAAAGAAAGCTCTCAAGCGCGCCTATCAGTTCTTTTACGTTATAGCCGGTTTTCGGTCTGCCGGCACCGCTGACCGACGCCAAATCCTTGCGGACCTGAACCTCGCCCATGCCGAGCGCCCCGGCAAGACCGGTCGCTGAAATATTCTCAGTATTATGTGCGATGCTTTTCAGATACTCTAAATAAGTAGGAATACGTCCCATCGCCGCACGTGATACCTCAATCTGTTTCATAAAACCTCCTACCGCACCGCCGATGCTTATGCGCGTTTTGCAGCCGCCAAGTCAGCCAGTTCATCAAGCTTTTTATTTCTGAAATACAGTGCCACATCAATTGATATTTCAATAAAATTCAGCACATAGAAGAAAAAGCTCAGATAAAACAGAAAGCCGCTGCTTCCATCATTGACTTGTATTATTTTCCTTGCAATTCCGCAGGCATAGCCTATGAGCAAAAATACCTCAAAGAAAAGACTTTTTCCCTTTGCCGTCCTTGACACTATCGACTTTCTTATTGAAATAGGCCACGAAAGACCAAAACAGAATATCGTCAGTGCCTCAAGTAAATCAACCATTATTTAACCAAACCCTTCTTAATTTTATTTTCTGCGGTAATCGGGCAGAAGCTTCGGTGAAACGGCGTCTGTTTCAATACCTGCCGCACTGCGTTCTGCGTCAAATTTCGCAATATGCTCAAGTGTAAGTTTTCCTATCTGAACATCTTTTGCACGCGTTGCCGCATTTTTTCCGGCACTTCTTCCGAATACGATTATATCCAGAAGTGAGTTACCCATCAATCTATTGCGTCCGTGTATTCCGCCTACAGCCTCACCTGCAACAAACAGATTTTCAACATTTGTTGTCATTCCGTTTACATCAATATCAAGTCCGCCGTTCTGATAGTGCAGGGTCGGATAAACCAAAATCGGTTCGCGGCGAATATCAATTCCGTAGCTTGCAAACATACGCATCATAGCCGGAATTCTCTTTTCAATCGTGCCCTCGCCGCCGATTGCCTCAATCATAGGCGTATCGAGCCATACAGCCTCACCGCTGCCGATATCTACACCCTCGCCGCGGTCGGAACATTCCCTTATGATAGACGCTGCCGCAACGTCACGCGTTTCAAGCGGATGCATGAACACTTTTCCGTCACGGTTAACCAGCTTCGCACCCAATGAACGTACCTTTTCTGTAACCAGCGCGCCGAAAATCTGCTGCGGATATGCCGCGCCCGTGGGGTGATACTGCAATGTTTCCGCATACAAAAGCTTTGCGCCAACGCGGTAACCGAGTACAAGACCGTCCGCCGTTGCACCGTAATGATTGGACGTCGGGAAACCCTGATAATGCATACGTCCCGCTCCGCCGGTTGCAATAATAACCGTCTTTGCGCGCGCTACCATCAGTTCGTGAGTTTCCATATTCATCAAAACTGCACCGGCAGCTTTTCCGTTTTCATCGAGAATAAGCTCAATTGCAGCGGTAAAATCAACAACCGGAATACCGCGGTTTAAAACTTCATCGCGCAATGTACGCATAATTTCCGCACCGGAATAATCCTTTGCCGCATGCATACGCTTACGTGACGTTCCGCCGCCGTGTGTTGTAATCATGGTTCCGTCCGGCTCTTTATCAAACTCAACGCCCAAATTGTTAAGCCATTCTATTGCCTCGGGAGCGTCACATACCAATTTTGCCAAAAGCTCACGCTTTGCGGCATAATGTCCGCCGCCGAACGCGTCCACAAAATGAATAGCCGGCGAATCGTTCGGCTTATCTGCCGCCTGAATACCGCCCTCTGCCATCATGGTGTTCGCGTCACCTATACGCAGCTTGGTTACTATCATTGTTTTCGCACCGGCATTGTCTGCCTCAATAGCTGCCGACGCACCTGCGCCGCCGCCGCCGATTATCAGCACATCAACATCATATTTAACATCGTCAAGATTTACATCGTCCGCCGATATGCGGCTGTGCGCCTGAAGCATTTCGCACAGTTCATGCGGCACCGCCTCACCCTTGTTGGGTCCGATTTTCAGAGCGGAAAATTCGTCTTTTTTATAATCCGGGTGATATGCTGCAAGCAAATCATCCTTTTCCTTTGCAGTCATGCGCTTCGGTTCATATGCAATATTATCCTTTCTTGCTGCCTCAACCGCCTCAAGCGACTCCTGAAATTCTTTAGAATACATAATTTTCCCTCCTTATTTCTCAATTTCTCTGTTGTTATAGAGTTCTTCGATTTCTTCAATCGGCTTTTGCATAAGCTGTTCGATAAGCTCGGTAAAAGTACCGTCCTTAATCTCTTTAACCCTGTCTTCAAGATGCTTTGTTTTCGGCGCAAGATACTTGCCGTTCAGCCTTCTTGCAAGCATGGCAACCTGCGGATGCGAAATCCCTGCCGGACAGCGTGATGAACATACGCCGCACATTACGCAGTCAAACGATTCTTCCGCACATTTATCAAACTCACCGCGCTGAGCATATGCGATATACTGCATTACATTAAGTCCCTGCGTACAGCTTTTTGTACAGGCGTTACAGCCTACGCAAGCATATATCTCGGGATAAAGCTGCATCATAATCTGCTCGGTCGGCTTAATTTTTTCAATATCGTATACCTGTTTTACAAGCGGGAAAAACGGCAGTGTTGCAACATACATATTTTCCTCGACCTTAGTTTGACAGGCAAGACATGTTTTCAGTTCTCTGTCGCCCTTGATACGGTAAATCGTAGCGCATGCGCCGCAAAATCCGTTACGGCAGCCGCAGCCGCGCACAAGCTGGTATCCCGCGTATTCCATAGCGCGCATGATAGTGAGATTATCGGGCACGCTGTACTGTTTGCCGAACAGGTAAATGTTAACCATATTTTCCATAATCATTTTCTCCTTATCAGTATTCGTCCGGAAGCTCATCAAGCTCATCACAGCGGAAAACCGGCCCGTCCTTGCAGACATACTTTGAGCCGATATTGCATCTTCCGCATTTTCCGATGCCGCACTTCATGCGAAGCTCCATAGTCGTATAAACCTGTGTTTTATCAAAACCAAGCTCCTGCAGACCGGCAAGCGTGAATTTAATCATGATAGGCGGTCCGCAAAGAATTGCCGTTTTATCTGTCGAAAAACCGAGTTCTTTTACATAATTCGGTACAAATCCGACATGACCGTCCCATTCCGGCTGTTCGCGGTCAATAGTCAGATAAACGTTAACGTCTTCGTCCTTTGACCACTCATCTATAATTTCCTTATAGTCTACCAAATCCTGCATACTGCGCGAACCGTATACTATGTCGATTTTACCGTAACGGTCGCGGTAGTGGCGGCAGTAATTTATAACCGAGCGCAGCGGAGCAAGTCCGATACCTCCGGCAATAAACAGCATATCCTGTCCTGCAAACGCAGTGTCAACCGGGAATGCATTGCCGTACGGCCCGCGTATGGTAATCTGCTGACCGACCTCCATGGAATGAAGCCAATCGGTAACGCAGCCGCACTTTTTTATGGAAAATTCCATAAATTCTTCATTTGTCGGTGACGATGTTATTGAAAACATCGCCTCTCCGACGCCCGGTATCGACAGCATTGCGCACTGACCGGGTTTATGCTCAAACGCTTTTTTTCCGTCCGGAGTAACCACGCGGAAAGTTTTCACGTCCGGCGTATCAATACGAATGTCGGTAACAACGCCGACAACCGGAATCAGGGGTTCTTTCATATCAATCATTTCCACGCCCTCCCAACTTCTTCATAACTTTTACAATATTCATCTGAATGGGGCATTTCGCCATACATCTGCCGCAGCCTACGCATGAGAAAAGTCCGTCATTGTTCGTCGGATAATATACCAGCTTGTGCATAAATCTCTGACGGAAACGCTCCAGCTGTGTAAGACGCGGCTGTCCCGCCGACATCTTCGTAAAATCCGAATACATGCACGAATCCCAGCAGCGGAAACGCTTTACGCCGTGACCCGTGTTGAAATCCTTGATGTCATAGCACTGACATGTCGGGCATACAAAGGTGCAGGTTCCGCAGCCAAGGCAGGACTCGGAAAGCTCGCTCCATTCAGGAGCGTTGAAAAATTCCGATGTTTTTCCGCTGCCGAAAGCGTCCGCCGAAAGCGTCGCAAGCGGAAGTTTTGCCAAGCGCTCTTTTATTACTTCTTTCTGCTCTGAGGCAGCTGCGCCGTCGGTTTCCTCGGTCACACCGCCGAGCGAGGCGAGAAGTTTTTCGCCCTTTTCGGTTTTTGCGTCCATATAAACAGCGTCATCGGTTCTGTAGCAAACAACATCGCCCTCCGGCTCCGACGCGTCTATGCCGAATGTGCCGCAGAAACAGGTTTCATGGGGTTTGTTACATGCCATGGACATTATCACCGCATGCTCACGGCGGTTTTTATAGTAGCTGTCTGCCGGTTCTGCCAAAAATACGCGGTCAAGAACCTCAAAGCTCTTTACATCGCACGCACGCACACCGAAAATCACAAAATCTTCACATTCGGTGCGTGTGTCGATTACTTCGATATTTTTGCCTTCCATCTTAAAGTCCATAAGATTTTCGGTCTGAGGAAAGAAGAAATCCTTTGCGCTTCTTACTGTATTGAGCGCATTTGACAGCGTTTTTCCGCTTTCCCACTTTTCGTATTTTGCGCCGCCGTTTGAATCGACCGGCAAATACAGGGTGTTATTTCCGGCTATTGCGGAAAAAAGTTCATTAAGCTTATCTGCCGAAATTTTACGCATTGCCGTCACCCCTTTCCACAGCCTCGCCCGGCTCAATATCGTCGGTGGTGTAATTTACAATCGGCGCTCTGCTGCCTTCCTCGGCGCCTGCCTGATACTCGCCGTAGAAATTATCAATATCCCTGATAAATTTACGGTTCAGCAGGTGCAGCGGAATATGCTGCGGACACACGCGCGAACATTCGCCGCAGTCGGTACAGCGTCCGGCAACGTGGAACGCACGTATAATATGAAACATCTTTTCTTCAAATGAGTTTGCCGCCGCCTTATTTTCCACGCCGGAATTAGGGTTATCGAACACGCACTTTTCGCAAGTGCATGCAGGACAGACATCGCGGCACGCGTTACATCTTATGCAGCGCGACAGCTCATTCTGCCAGAACGAAAAACGTTCGTCCGGGGTCATTTTTTCCAATTTTTCAACCTCGTCAAAGCGCGCCGAATCGATAACATCGCCGTCCTCACCCAAAAGCTCATCGTACGCGACATGCTTTTTGGATTTACAGTTCACGCATCTGTCGGGCAGAAGCTCCTCACGGTCAAAGGTTTTCACTCCGTCATAAAGCGTTTCTACGGTGACTTTTCCGTCATTTTCGCTGACCGACGCAATCCCCTCCGCCGTTTCCTTTATGCGGTTTACGTCGAGCATGCCGCTGCACGGAATACCGACTGCATATACTTTTTCGCGGTCAAATCGGTGTTCGGTCAGCAGCTGGTTAAAGCTGTAGGTATCGCAGGGTTTTAAGAAAACCAAAACCTTGCCATCAGCTTTCGCGGTTTCCTTTATCAAATACTTTGAAAAGTTGGCACCGCAAAAATCGCTCCAAACAAAATCTTTTTTAAATTCGTCCGCAGTACGGAATACTGCCGGCGTAATATCATAGTCAAATTCTCCGGTTCTCCAGCCGAGAACACGGTCAACTGTGCCGTTTTCAAGCAATTCAGTTGCCTTATTTACGAGAATTTCGCGGTTTATTTCTTGCATCGCAAATCCTCCAATCTCTTGTTTTCGCCCAAGGCTGCAACCTTTTCGGCAAAATCATTCATTGTCGCGGCAAACTTTGCGCCCTCCGCCGCGCTGACCCATTCCACACGCGTACGTTCTTTTTCTATGCCGAGATAATCGAGCATTGAGAACAGCAGCGCCATACGGCGGCGTGTGTAGTAGTTTCCGGAGGTATAGTGACAGTCACCCGGGTGACAGCCGCATATAATTACGCCGTCCGCTCCGCGCTGGAATGCGCGCAGTATAAACATCGGATTGACTCTGCACGAGCACGGAACGCGTATAATTTTTACATCAGCCGGATAGTTCAGTCTGTTATTGCCGGCAAGGTCTGCGCCGGCATAGGAACACCAGTTACAGCAGAATGCCACAATCAGCGGCTTATAATCATTTACTTGCATATTGCGTCTACCTCCGCCATAATTTGTTTACTTGTAAATCCGCGCAAATCCATCGCGCCGGACATACATGCCACGGTACATGCGCCGCAGCCCTGGCATACCGCTTCGTTTACAACCGCTACGCGGCGAACCTTTGTGGTTCTGTCCGGCATGCGAAATTCCTTATTTTCATAGGTAATCGCGCCGTACGGACAAACGTTCGCACAGGTTGAACAGCCGTTACACATCATTTCGTCGGAATGTGCGATACATGGATTGCCGACAAGCTTATCCTTGCACAAAAGTCCGATAACCTTTGACGCGGCAGCGCCTGCCTGAGATACCGTTTCCGGAATATCTTTCGGACCCTGGCACGTTCCTGACAGGAATACGCCTGCCGTCGGGCTTTCAACAGGACGCAGCTTCGGGTGCGCCTCGGTGAAGAAATCGTTTGTATCCATACTTGCTGTCAGCATGGTAGCAAGCGGTCTTGCGGACTTATCCGGCTCAATCGCCGCCGCAAGGACAACCAAATCAGCGTCAATATGCAGCTGTCTGTTGTCGAGCAAATCGGACGCCTGCACTTTCAGCTTGCCGTCCTCCGGCGAAACCTTGCCGACCATTCCTTTGATATAATGCACACCGTATTCCTCAACGGCACGGCGGTAAAATTCATCAAAGTTCTTGCCCGGCGTACGGACGTCAATGTAAAATACATATACGTCGGTATCCGGATATTTGTCCCTTATCAGCATAGCATGCTTTGCAGTGTACATACAGCAGATTTTTGAGCAATATTCCTTGCCTTTCTGCGCGCATGCTTCGCATCTTGAACCCACACACTGCACGAATACTATCGTATTCGGATGCTCTCCGTCGGACGGACGCAGAAGCGTTCCGCCTGTCGGTCCTGCCGCGTTCATCAGACGTTCAAGCTCCAGCGAGGTTATAACGTCCTTGGACTGTGAATAAGCAAATTCATCGAATTTGTCCATAGAAATCGGATTAAATCCGGTAGCGGCAACAATTGCGCCGTACTTTTCTTCAATAAATTCGTCTTTCGCCTTGTAATCTATCGCGCCGGCGGAGCATACCTTTGAGCATACGCCGCACTTGCCGGTTTTGAGCATTGTGCAGTAGTTCGGGTCAATGGTTGCGACCTTCGGTACTGCCTGCGCGAACGGAATATAAATAGCGCGTCTGTTATCCATTCCCATATTAAATTCATTGGGAACCTTTTTCTGCGGACATTTTTCCGTACAAAGACCGCAGCCGGTACAAATATCTTCCTTTACGTATCTTGCTTTTCTCTTGATTGTAACGTCAAAATTACCCACAAATCCTTTTACGTCGGTTACCTCCGAGTAAGAGAAAATGCGTATTTTATCATTTTGTGCAACGTCAACCATTTTCGGCGTAAGGATACACGCCGCACAGTCGAGCGTCGGGAAAGTTTTATCAAGCTGTGCCATTTTTCCGCCGATTGTAGGCTTGGTTTCAACTATATCAACCGGGAAGCCGGCGTCTGCTATGTCGAGCGCCGTCTGTATTCCGGCGATACCGCCGCCGATAACCAGCGCACGCTTTGTTACGGGGCTTTCTCCCGGAGTCAGCGGCGCGTTGAGATTTACCTTTGCAACAGCCGCTTTGGCAAGAATAATCGCCTTTTCCGTACCGATCGGCATTTCCTTATGAACCCACGAGCACTGTTCTCTTATATTGGCAATTTCGACCATATACGGGTTAAGCCCTGCGGCCGCCGCCGTCTTGCGGAAAGTTGCCTCATGCATACGCGGCGAACAGGAACAGACTACTATACCCGTCAAATTGTTTTCTTTAACGGCGTCTTTAATCATGTTCTGACCTGCCTGCGAGCACATATACTGATAATCGGTGGAGAAAACAACACCCGGCTCATTTTTAAGTGCCTCTGCAACTGCTTTTACATCGACCGTACCGGCAATGTTGGTACCGCAGTGGCATACAAAAACTCCAATTCTCTGCATGGTTTGTTTTTCCTTTCTTATTTTGAATATTTGCGCATGGCGCTCATGATTGCCTGCTGCGGCATATCATCGTCAGCCAGCGCCGGAATATCGTTTGCCGTCAGTCGGTTAGCGCCCTTCTGACGTATTACGCTGAGTCTTAATGCTTCAACCAGTTTTGCCGGCTCCACCCCTCTGGGGCAGCGGTCAACACAGGCAAAGCATGACAGACATTTATATATTGAATCTGACTGCATAAGCTTGTCAATTTCACCCGTTTCCACCATATATACAAACTGGTGCGGGTGATATTCCATCTCGTCATAAGACGGACATGTTCCCGAGCATTTTCCGCAGCGCATGCATTTTTTCGGGTTAACGCCGCTCATGCGGAGAATTTGCTCCTGCATGCGTTCGTTTTTATTCTGCATGACAATCCTCCTTTACTCCGAGTGCCTCTGCAAGAAGCTCCGTAAAGTATATTACCGGAATTTCACTTCCGTTTTTAACAAGATTATATTTACACAGAGGACATGCCGTAACCAGCATTTCCGCGCCGTGCTTTGCCGCACCGCCGCTTACCGCGTTTGCTTTCTTTTTGGTCAGCTCCGCGTCCTCAAGCGCGGCATATCCGCCGCAGCACTCGTTCCTTTGCGCATAAATAACCGGTTCTGCGCCCAGTGCTCTGATAAAATCCTCAATAATTTTCGGATTTTCCGCATCGTCCATTGCCATCACCTTACCGGGGCGCAGCAAAAGGCAGCCGTAGTACGCGCCGATTTTTTTGCCCGTCAGCGGATTTTTTACCGCCTCGCGGATTTTGTCAAACCCGACAACGTCGCGCAGCAGTTCAAGATAATGATAAACCTCCGTCTCGCCGTGATACGGCTCTGTCGGCTCTTTATCCTGCGACATATAAAGATTTACCTTATTTGCAAAATCCTCATCATTCTTCATCGCATAGTTTGTCTGTTTTATTACATTGTGACAGGCTGAACAGACCGATACCAAAGGTCTTGCGTCATCGCGTGCGGCTTTGAGTGCACGGACGGCGGGCAGCTTAGACGCAATTTCGTCCTTTGCGGTGACATAAACGCCGCCGCAGCACTGCCAGTTTTCAATTTCGCACATTTCTATGCCGAGAACCTCGGCACATCTGCGCGCATATCTGTCAAGCTCCTTTGCTTTCGTACGCAGGGTACAGCCCGGGAAATAACTTACTTTCATGTTATAACCGTTACTCCTTTCGTCAAGATTGCCTTACGTTTTTCGGGCGGATACCCGAAAAACGCTTCGGCACGATTATCTTTATATCAAACCATCTGTTCGGGGTGGAATACCTCGTCAAATTTTTCTTCCGTCAAAAAGCCCAGTTCAACGCACGCTTCCTTAAGCGAAATATTGTCCTTATAAGCTTTTTTAGCGGTTTTAGCCGCATTTTCATATCCGATATACGGGTTCAATGCCGTAACCAGCATAAGCGAATTATGCAGATTATGGTACATTTTTTCCTTATTGGCAGTAATTCCGACCGCGCAGTTATTGTTAAACGAAACAATTGCCTCCGCCAAAAGACGTGCCGACTGGAGGAAATTATATGCGGCAACCGGCATGAATACGTTCAGTTCAAAATTGCCCTGCGACGCAGCCATTCCCACGGCAACATCGTTACCCATTACCTGAACCGCAACCATCGTGACCGCCTCGCACTGCGTCGGGTTTACCTTACCCGGCATGATTGACGAACCCGGTTCGTTTTCCGGGATATGAATTTCGCCCAGACCATCGCGCGGGCCGGATGCCAGCCAGCGCACATCGTTTGCAATCTTCATCATATCGCATGCCGCCGCCTTTATTGCGCCGTGCGCAAATACCAGTTCATCTTTTGAGGTGAGAGCGTGGAATTTGTTTTCAGCCGTAACAAAGGGCTTGCCCGTAAGCTCGGAAACCTTTTTTGCGACAAGCTCGGAAAATCCTTTCGGAGCATTGAGTCCCGTGCCGACGGCTGTTCCGCCGAGCGCCAGACCGTAGAGCGGTTTTACCGCCAGTTTTAATAATTCAACGTCCCTTTCAAGGCTTGCACGCCAGCCGGAGATTTCCTGACTGAACTTAATCGGCGTAGCGTCCTGAAGATGCGTACGTCCCGATTTAACAATGCCGTCATTTTCCTTTTCCAGACGTTTAAAAGTTTCAATAAGAAGCTCAATCGCCGGCAAAAGCTTGTCCTCGATTGCAATAACCGCCGAGATATGCATTGCCGTCGGGAAGGTATCGTTTGAGGACTGACTCATATTTATATCGTCATTCGGGTGACACAGCTTTTTGTCCGCAAGCTGATTTGCGCGGTTTGCGATAACCTCGTTTGCGTTCATGTTAGACTGCGTGCCCGAGCCTGTCTGCCATACAACAAGCGGAAAATGTCCGTTCAGCTTGCCCGAGATAACCTCGTCGCACGCCTCGGATATAGCCGCGAGCTTTTCCGCAGTCATTTTCTCCGGCTTCAGCTCCGCATTTGCAAGAGCTGCCGCTTTCTTTAAAATTCCGAATGCATGAGTAATTTCGCGCGGCATCGTTTCGATGTCCACGCCGATTTTGAAATTCTCGTGACTTCTCTGAGTCTGCGCAGCCCAAAGGCGGTCTGCCGGGACTTTCATTTCACCCATAGAATCATGTTCAATACGGTATTCCATTTAAAATCCACCCTTCTTTATATATCCAGATTGCCTATAACCTCTTTCAAGGTGTCCGCGCTGTGATGAAGCTTTGTAACTTCCTCATCGGTCAGCATAATGTTCACCTTTCCGCGCACACCCTTGTTGCCTATCATATTCAGCGTGCTGAGGCACACGTCGTCAATTCCGTATTCGCCGTGCATCATTGTGGAAACGGTCATAGTTGTATCAATGCCGCCCAAAATGCACTTGCATATATGACAGACAGATACCGATACGGCATAGAATGTCGCACCCTTGCGCGCAATAACGCGTCCGCCGGATTTTCTGACGTACTGCTCGATTTCCTCAAGATTAAGTTCGGGGCTTTTTATTCCCGGCTCAAGGATAATTTTTTCACACTGCTTAATTGGAATGTTTGAAATATTTGCAACCGACCACGGGATAAAGGACGAATCGCCGTGTTCGCCGAACACATATGCATGCACGTTGCTTTGGTTTATGTTGTAATACTCCGCAAGTCTTGCACGCAGACGCGCCGTATCGAGAATTGTTCCCGAACCGATAATGTGATTTTCGGGAATATTTGAAAACTTATTAAATGTATATGTCAGAATATCAACCGGATTGCTGACGATAATATAAACCGCATTCGGAGCATACTTTGTAATTTCCGGAATAATGGATTTTGTTATGTTTACATTTGTCTGTGCAAGCTCAAGCCTTGTCTGACCCGGCTTTCTTGCAATTCCCGATGTCAGGATAACAATGTCCGAATTAACCGCGTCGCGGTAATCGCCCGCATAAATCGAGCATGCGCCGCAGAACGGTGTTCCCTGGCGTATGTCGAGCGCTTCGCCGAGCGCCTTTTCGTTGTTAATGTCAATCATCACTATTTCCGATGCGATGCCCATAACCGTTAATGTATAGGCTATTGTGGAACCTACGCTTCCGGTTCCTACGATGGATATTTTGTTCATAATACACCTCTCAAAATACTTATTATAATATATTATAACATAATTCGCCATAAGGCGCAAATGTTATTTTTATATATCGGTATTGTTTTTATCGATATACCCTGTTTCGATACCGTCCTGCGGCGGCAGACGGTATTCCCGAACGGTGTTGCCGTCAAAATCCTTCCACAAAAAGGTACCGTTTTCAAAAGTCATATATCCGTGCCGGCTGCCCTCTTTCGGTATAGCCACAGAGCCCGGATTCATGCAGATATATTCGCTGTGTACCGCACATTTCGGTATGTGGGTATGCCCGTGCAGCAGAATATCGCCCCTGTGCAGCGGCGGCAGTTTCTGTTCGCTGAAAACATGTCCGTGCGTTGCATAAATAAGCCGGTTTCCGATGTCAAGCACCGCATAGTCCGCCAAAATCGGAAACTCCAGAACCATCTGGTCAACCTCGCTGTCGCAATTGCCGCGCACGCACAGAATATCATTCTTTCTCGCATTAAGCATCTCAATAACTGCTTTCGGGTCATACTCCGCAGGCAAATCGTTCCTTGGCCCGTGATACAGTATATCCCCGAGCAGCAGCATGCGATCGGCATTTTCGCTGTCATACGCCAAAATCAGCTTTCTGCACCAGAACGCGCTTCCGTGTATATCGGATGCAATCAGCCATTTCATTTTATTCATACCCCCTGTCCGATATTTCTTTTTATCTTCGCAATATATTACATACGTTTTAATTATACTACTTTGTTAATAATAAATCAATATGCGATTTAGACAAAAACAGACAAAAATCACTATATCGGTTAATGCTAAAATTCACGTGCATACGGCACAAAAAAAGAACTGCATTATTTTTGCAGTCCGTTTTTCGCAAAGTTCTATATTATTCCCTGCTCCAGTTTTTCGACAACATCGAGGATAATGTCATCGTCATTGCGTACCGAAATATAATCCGCTGCCGCTTTCACACAGTCCATGGCATTTCCCGCGGCAATTCCCACATCGGCAAATTTGATTGCCTCAATATCGTTTTCACCGTCGCCGCAAACCAGTATTTTGTCAAACGGAGGGTACATCTCGGTCACTCTTTTAAGCGCACTGCCCTTGCTGACTCCCTTGGGCAGTATCTCAAACAGAAACCAGTTTGTTTTCATATAATTATATTTATCCGCATATTCCGAGCCTCTGACCGTTTTTGCAATTTTATCCACGTTTTCCTCAGTCGCAAGAATGATTATTTTCTTTTTCCGCTCCGTCATGCTGCGGTGCGGCTTAAATTCAAGCTTTTCATAGTGCGAAACCTTGTAATAAACCTTCATTATATCATTTTCGCGGCTGCAATACTGCACATCGTCACCGGCTGCCATTACCGCGCAGTCAGGCACTTCCCTTACAATGAAGTCAATTACATCATCAACGCCGTCATCTAAGTATGCGTCATAAAGCGTTTTTCCGGCTTCAAAGTCATAAATTCCCGAACCGTTGAATACAACCGCCGGAAAATTTATGCCAATTTCCTTTGCCAGTCCGCCTATTCCGTGCGGCGTCCGTCCGGTAGTGAAGGTAAAAAGTCCGCCGTTTTCCATAAAATATTCAATCGCTTTTCTGTTCCCTTCGGACACAAGGCTGTCGGAATTGAACAACGTTCCGTCCAGGTCGGTTCCGAGCAGTATTCCGTCAAATTTCTTCATTTCTGTCATACCCTTTCCGCCGTTTCATCGTGCATACTCTTTTTTTCTATATAAACAACATTGTCCGCCATGTCAAACGCCGCCTGTTTATGGCTTACTATTATGCAGGTTTTGTCGGTCATTTCACGGATAGCCTCAAGCAGTTTTTTCTCTGTAACCGAGTCAAGCGCCGAGGTCGATTCGTCCAAAAGCAAAATCGGCGCATTGTGCAGAATTGCTCTTGCAATCGAAATACGCTGCGTCTGTCCCTCCGATAAGCCGAGTCCCTTTTCGCCCAGCTCGGTGTCGAGCCCTTGGTCGAGCGTGCATATAAAATCCCAAATCTGCGCAATTTTCGCCGCGCGGATAATATCCTCCTCGCTTGCCGAATCATTCGCAAACGCAATATTGTCACGGATAGTTCCGGACAAAATCAGATTTCCCTGCGGCACGTACGCGAACAGCTCGCGCGTGTCCTTTCCGAGCTCGAGCTGACCGCCGTCATAATCCATATAAATTCTTCCCGATGACGGCGACATAATTCCGAGCATCAGCTTGATTGCCGTGCTCTTTCCCGCCCCCGATTCACCGGCAACAACAGCACATTCGCCTTTTTTTATCCGCATATTTATGCCCGAAACAACTGAATCGTCGCTGTAAGAAAACGTCACGTTATCATATACAATACTGTCCATTCTGGCGTAAATATTTTCCGGCAGCGGCATGTGCGACAGCTTTTCGTCTTTTAAGTTTTCAAGCTCCAGCAGCCTTTCCACCGACGCACTTACCGCAAACGCCTGCGGAATAAGGCTCGATATGCTTTTAAACGGCGACTGTATCTGCGATACAAGCGCCAGAATTGCCGTAACATCGCCGTAAGTAAGCTCACCGCGCGACAGCCTGAACGCCGCATACGCCATAGCGAAATAATATCCGGCATTGAATATCAGAAACATTCCTATCTGCGCGATTACCGATATTGTAACGCGCTTTACGCGCAGCCGGTAGCTGTCCATCTGAAGCCCTTCGCTTTTGTCAAGAACCTTTTTCTCGCAGCCGAATGACTTCACCACAAGCAAATTCTGTAAAATTTCCAGCATAAACGATTTTGTTTTTCCGTCACATTCCTGACATTTTTTATGCATCACCTTATATTTGCGAGAATAAAGCCTTGCTCCTACAGCCACGCACGGTCCGACGCATAAAATGATAAGCGCCAGAAGGCTGTCGATATTGTAAAGCACGTAAAATGCGCCGACAATACTTGTCATAAACAGCGCCGCGGACGGAACAATAGCGATTATTCCGTTTACGATTACCGAAACGTCGCCGTTGATACGGTTCAGCAGTTCACCCGAATGGTACTGCATTACAGACAAATAATCCTTGTTTATAAGCACCTTAAACAGCCGCCGTTTCAGTGCAATTTCAAGCCGCGAGCATGCATGAACCTCGGTGTAGCTCATTGCAATCTGCATTGCGAGCCGCAGCACCAAAAGGAATATCAGCATAAAAAATGCCGAGCTTAACGTTCCGTGAACCGCCTTTGTAGCAATATCCATCACGCTTTTCGAGGCGGTCGCAAAACGCACCTGTATAAGCGACAACACCATGCTCATCACCGTGAGAAGCACTATTACCGGGATACTTCCTTTCCCGTTTTCAATAATCCATTTCCATACGTTTGTATTTTTTTTCACCGCTGTACTTTTTCCTTTCCGAAAAACTTGCGGCAGTACGCAGCATCGAACTACCGTATATAATTATATCACAATCACTGCAGATTTTCAAGCATTTTGCATAGCTCGTCCTCGGTCAGCAGGCGGTTAACCGCCGAGAGTAGCATATTTGCCGAAAGCTTGGACGGAATACCCAGCATTTTTGCAAGACGCCTGCGCTTATCCTCACTGTCCGCACCGCCCGACAAACCCAGTCTGTAAAAATCCGCCTTGGTAATCGGCTTGTCCGCTCTTTTTTCGCCGCTTGCGCCGTCTACCCGGGCGCCGCTTTTCCTTATCGCGTCAATGATAATTTCCTCCGAAATCCCCTCGACACCCAAAAGCCCCTCCTTACCGGGTGCGGTTTTTCTTTTTTCCTTGCCCGCAATTTCCGGAATGTACGCATGCAGGACGCGTCCGCTCTGTGTCAACTGCTTCACGAAATTCCGTATTTTTATTCCGGCAGAGTCGGAATCAGTCAGTATCACAATCCCCGTGCTCTCCGCCAGCGTACGCAGGCTTTTCTGCGCATTTTTATTTTTGAACACGGCAAAGCCGTTCGTTGTGAAAATCAAGCTGTCTATAAATCCCGAAAGCTTGATTTTATCATACGTTCCCTCAACCACTATTGTTTCCTTAACTGTATACATAGGACAAATCTCCTTCCTATATAATTTATCATTTTTATATGCCGTTGTCAATAAAATTTACATTTTGTTCATACACTTTGCGGAAAATAGTATTATAATATACTTGTACTCTTTAATTAAGAAAGGATTGTTATTAATGCTTCACGATGAAATTTTCAGTACGGAAAATGTAAGCAGTGAAAATTCAGCCGCAGAAAATACATACGGCGGCAATACGGTCAATTCAGAAAATGATGTCTGTCACAGCGGTGCAGTTCCGTGTGCGGCGGAAAATGAAAACGCAGTCTGCGACACGGCGGAGGACGGCGCAGAGCCGGAACACACAGAGGACGGCACAGGCAGCGGCATACTGCCCGAGTATACAGCCGACAGCACAATCGGCAACGCAGACACCACAGCAGGCGACATAAAGCCGGAATACACAGTGGACAGCACAGACAGCAGCATACAGCCGGAACACACAGAGGACACCGCAGACGGCAACACACAGTCCGAATACACAGAGGTCAGCGCGGAGGGCGGTACAGCCGGCTACATACAGCCCGAATATACAGCGGACACCGCAGATGCCACCGCCAAACCCGAAAGCACCGACGGTGCAGAAGATACAACAGGCGCAACCCCTGCCGCCGAAAGCGAAAATACACGCGGCGGCAACACGGAGGATTTTGCATCAATGCTGGAAAATTATCTTCCCACTCCCGAAAACACCGACAAGCTGAAAAAGCCGGTGCCGCAATGGCTTAAAACCGCAGCTGTTTCTTTCGGCACATGCGCCGTAATGCTGCTGATATATTCGCTTCTGATTGTACCGCGGATAAAGCCGTCCGCAGTAATTTCATATAACAGCTCTTCGGTATCCGGCACAGCGGAAAACATCACTGCAGTGCGCGCTGCCGCGGACAAAATTCTGCCGAGCGTGGTTTCGGTATCGGCAAAATCGTCATACCGCAGCTTTTTCGGCATATCCACGCAAACCGCAAACGGAACGGGCATAATCATTTCCGGCAACGGCTATATTTTGACCGGCTGTTCGCTTATCGGCACGGGCGACGAAGCTACCGTAACCGTGAATAAAACAAACTACGCCGCAAAAGTGGTTGCGCAGGATACATCAAAGGATATTGCCATACTCCACATCGACGCCGAAAATCTCCCGGCGGCGCAGTTCGGCAATTCCGACAACCTCCGTGCCGGCGACCCGGTAATCGCGGTCAGCAACATTCTCGGCGGCGAAATGGGCGCCTCCGTCACGCGCGGCATAATCTGCGGCGTAAATTCCAATCTGACGCTGCAAAACGGGAATACCATCAATCTTCTGCAAACCGACGCGACAACCGATTCCGGCAGTACGGGCGGCTGCATTGTAAACGAAAACGGCGATATTGTCGGCATGATAACTTCGGCAATTTCTTCCAATTCGGAGAAAATCGCATTTGCGATACCCTCCAATGACATCAAGAGCCTTGCGGAAACTCAGACCGGGTCAGGCTCCGGCGAGGCATCGTCCGGATTAATTATCGGCATAACCGGCAGCGACGCGGATCACGGCGTTACGGTGGAATCGGTGATTGCCGACAGCCCCGCGCAAAAGTCGGGCATAGCCGTAGGCGACCTTATTCTGAAAGTTGACGGCACTCCGGTAAAATCCATTGCGGAAATCAACAAAATCAAAAATACGCACAAAGCCGGAGAAACACTCGTCATCACCGTTTACCGCGGCGGCGAAATAACCGATATAAATTTAATTCTTTAATAAAAACCGCATAAAAACGCACTCTGCCGCATGCTCTCGGGCACAGCAGGGTGCGTTTGCCGTATCACTCGTTTTTACCGCTCAAATGCCGACTTTCCGCTCAAACGCCGGCTTTTTCATTCTTTCGCGGATACGGCTTTTTTTCGTCTGTTAATTCCAAAATAAAATCTACCGAGATATTAGCGTTTATCTCAAATTATGATATAGTTTATTCATACAGCTTTAAAAAAATATGACAGGTATGATAAAAATGAACCAACGAATAAAAAGCTTTTGTTTGGGTGCGCTGACATCGGCGCTTGTGCTCGGCGGCACGGCGCATACGGCAAAAGCTGCGCTGTGCAAATATCGCGTGCGCTAAGTGCCGCGTGTGATAAAAAATGCAGCCGCCGATGTGCAGCTGCCCTTTTTGCGTGCCTTTTTCGTCACGCAAGTCCCGTGTATAATTTTATGCCTGTCCGCTCACAGACATTTTCCGATTTTTTCTTTTATATCCGCAGTCGCAGTACGGTCCGCCGGAGGCAAGCGTGCATTCGCGCACAAACTCCGTTGCACCGCCGGCGTCGCTCATTGTGTAGTCAAGCCGGCAAAGAGCCGGCGTCAGGTCATAAAGCCCGCATTTTTTCATAAGCGTGCAAATCCCGCATTTTGTGAAACGAGCCTCATATCCGCTGCCGTCGGCATATTCGTAATAGTCCATATTCCACGAATACGGGTTACGGTCGGCAAACTTTTTTGCCGCGGTTTCTTTCATCGCGCGTATATCCGATTTGCTGAATTTATTCCTGCCGCTCTGTCTGCAAAACCATTTCATCGGCTCGGTCATCATTGCTTTTGCATAAAATTCGGTAAGCTCGTCAACCCCCGGTCTTTTCGGCATGGACAGAACAAATGCGGCGAGCATCGCACAGCTTACAATGTTTATCTGAAAACGGTCATCTTTTTCAAACCGCGGCAAATCCCGTATAATTTCCCGATACCTCCGCTTTGCCTTATGAGATACCGATTTTGCGGCAGTTTTATCATAGCCAAAGACGGAAACAAGCTGTTTTCTGAACGGTTTTGCAAACAGCGCCCACATACCCAGCGGTATTCCGATATATTTCATCATCGTTTCCCTCCGTTATTTGTTTTCATTTCCCGCAAAAGAATCAAACCCAGCAGCAACACCAATGCATGTCCCGACGATTCCGAGCCGATATCCAGCTGATTGAGCGGCCACGGAAAAAGCGTCATAACATTTCCGATAATACCGGCGCATACAATCGGATTGCAAAATGTTGCAAGAACACGCGCACAGGTGCTTTTCAGCGGAATTATGCGTTTCCACACCATGGCAATCATAACAACGGAGAGAATACCGTCGCCGATAACGAACGCCGCAATCATCGGTACGGCATTGCAGTAAAACACTCTGTTTGCAATGTCCGCCGCAGCCTGCATATCACCGTATTTTTCAAACACAAACTTAAAAATCAGCGCGGTATTCATGAACATAGAATGTACATAAGCCCAGCATACCGTACCGGTAATGTATGCAATATGAAATCCCTTTACCCACTTCCGGTCTTTCGGCTCAACGATACGGATTTTCAGCAGCTTATACATCTGATGAAATCCGACATAATACAGCACCGTACCGAGCACTCCGCAGAAAATACTTGCCGCCATGCGCCATACCGACATATCAAGATAGGCAATTCTTACCATAATTCCTATCGTTTCGGTGCTTTGTCCCAATCCGACAGCGGCATAGAGAAAATCACCCGCTACAAACAGCAGGCAGCCGACAATACCTATAACCAGATTTCTTTTTTCCTTCGGCATCTTCATATCGCACCTCCGAAATCCACGCGCACAATCTGCATCTTCATTATGATATCCCCCGCTTTCGCCAATAAACGGAAAAATCCGTTTACCGACGGCGATTTCAAGTCATCATAGCCGAGCATGTATCCGCGGCTCGAAACGCTGACATTACTTCCTATGCGAAGCTCTTTTTTCGCGTCCGAAACAGAAAAATATGCGTTTACGTCTTTAATTTCAGCCGCCTTAAGCCATGTTTTTGTTATCATTTTCACCGCCGCTTTTCCTGCCGCGTCAAACACAAGCTTGCCGCCCGAAAATCTTTTTGCCATAGTCCCGATAAGCGATTTGACCTGCTCCGGCGTGAAGTAGAAAAAGACTCCTGCGGCAAAAAATACCGCTCCGTCCGATGCGTCAATCCTGTCAAACCACTTTTTATCGTTTAAATCGCACGGCACATTTTTCTCACGCTCCCCCGGCGGCAAAAGTTCGTTCCGCACCGCAATGACGTCGGGGAAGTCGAGATTATAGATTTTACAGCTGCCGTTGTCGCAGCGCCTGCCGGTATTATCAAGTCCGCAGCCGAGGTTGACAACCGCCGCACTCGGGTGCGTTTTTAAATAGTCCCGTATCTCCCATTCAATATCATTTTGCCGCATTGCAACCTCCAGAAAAGCAAATCTGTGTATGAAGCCGGCGGACTTTTTCGCGGTTTCCGAATAGTCATAGCCGACCTTATCCATAATCTGCGCGGCAGTTTCGTCACGGTACAGTTCCGGAAACAGCTCGGAGCACATCTTCCGCGCATAGAGCGGAATTATCAGCGTTTCCTGCACGGTGTTTTTTGTGATTTTAGACTCCATAACAAAATTCCTCACTTTCTCAAAAACGGCAGCGGCGGCAACGAGTCACGCTCAATAATGTGCGCCAGCATTTGTGCAAATCCTTTCGGGTTTCTGATTTGATACTGCATATGGTTATATCCTTCGAACACAGGGAAATTTCCGTGCGGATAAGCTTTCATCACAGCGGCGCGGTATCTGAAATGTTCTTCGGCGCTGCCGAATTCAAAATATGTATGCTCCTGAACATTCCGCATCAGCGGCGGAAACGGTTTATTTTCCAGGCTTTCCGACAGCTGACGGCGCAGATTTCCGTATTTCAGCGCCTTTCCGGCTGCGATAAAGTACGGCTTGATTGCGTCATCATCACACCACAGCATTTTTTTCAGCAACGCGCCCTTTGACAGGTACAGACTTTTCAGTGAAATATACAGAAACGGCGTCATAATCCGTCTTGCCGTCCTCCCTATTTGCGCGAACTGACCGCCGTCAAAGAAAACATGTTCAACGCTCAGCTCCGTCCGAGCCAAAAACGCCAGTGCGATGTCCGCCCCCAAGGATGAGGCAACAACCAGCGCAATACGCGTAACGCCTCGGCTGCGCAGAAAATTTTCCAGCTGCAGTATTTCGTCCGCCTTGCTTACGTATTTTTGTCCGCCGCAGTAAACCGACGAGGTGGGTAAAATACAAAAGTACCGCTTTTGCAGATGTTCCGCCGTCCTCTCGCTGCTCCTGCCCGTCACGCCCATGGCATGAAAGAATAGCACTGCCGGGTTTGCCTTATCCCCCAACGTGTCAAATATCATAATATTATCTCCTTTACGGAACGAATAAAATCATTCCGTCAAAAGCTGCCGTTACCCGATAAATCCCGAGCTGTCAACACATTTCAAAAATCCGCTTTTTGCCTTTTTCTCGGTATCGTCCGATTCGTCATAAGCGTCATACGGCGCAGACGGGTCATGAACCCTCTTTTTGAACGGCGAGCAAAGCTTGTCTTTGTGCGCAAATGCAAATTCAAAATTATCCGTACAGCCGGTGTGACCGGTAATTATCAGCGGTCTTACACCCATTTTTTCAAGCTTCGCCTTAAGTACAGCAAGCGATTTTACGGCGAGCTTGTTATCCTCAGCCAGCGCGGAAATAAAGCTGTAACCGCCGTCCGCGCCGAGCCAAACGGTATCTCCGGTAAACAGATATTTGTCATCAATGAGATACACCATATGTCCCCATGTATGACCCGGAACGAGAAAACAGTGAATTTTAATATCGCCGATGCGAAAGGTTTCGCCGTCTTTGAGCAGCTGTTTTTTATTGTTGATTGTCACCTGCGGCAGCTTGTAAAGGTGATAAATCACCTTGCGGCGAACCTCACCGGTAAGATAGCGGTTTTCGGTTTCGCCGATATACAGCTTTGCTTTTTTGAAAAGTCCGGGGCTGTCATCTTCCACCGCGCCGACGTGGTCGGTGTCCTGATGAGTAATGAGAATGTGTCGCACGGATTTCGGCTCAATCCCCAGCCACCTCATTTTCTCCTCCAATCGGTCATAGTTGTAACCGGCGTCTATCATGATTGTTGTGCCGTTTTTGCGGTAAAAAAAGATGTTCGCCACCCATTCGCGCACACAGGCAACATTTTCATCAATCCAGCCCGTATTCAGCGGCTTGAATATTTCTTTGCCGCGATACATCACGCTCATTCCTTTTCTCTGAAATTCGGTTGCTTTTTTTGACATACGCTTTCCTCTTTTCATAATTTCTATATTAACCGCTTTTATGTCTTGCGGCAGATAAACCGTGTGATATTTTCGGCATTGCAGGTTTGCATATCGGGCATATACAGAGCTGTATTTGCCGGCGCTGCGGCTCCTTTGTGTCGGTTAGGTTATCCTAACCGATGTGTTTTTGAAAAGCCGCCTCACGGCAGCTCCATTCTTGTGCACATATTTCTGCAAATTTATTATTTACAACCGACAAGCCGTAAATTTCTGTATCTGACATGATTATATCACAAAATATTTTAATTTTCAATAGCCGGATTGCAATTTTTGTTAATTAACATTTCTTCCCTTTTTGCGGTCGGTTCTCGGGTATATCCGCTGTGCCCGGGCATGCTTGCGTCGTCCGGCTCAGACAAATACCGCCGCGTATTTCGGCGCGTAGAAAACACCGCAATCCCGATACCGAATCTGCGGTGTTTTTGAATATGTTTTGCCGTTACCAAAGCCGTATTTTACAGCACCTTTTTGCCGGTGCCGCTTTATTTCTCATCATCAAATATACGCCGTTTGTTACATTCCGCCAAGCCTATGTACTCCTCGAAACGCGTTCTGCCGTTGTACCACAGCATCCACTTTTTCTGCTCCTCATTCCATACAACGGTAGGCTTGTAGCACGCCTCGCTGTCCCATGCCCCGGCTTCGGGCGAAACAATCGGATTTTCCTTTAATCGCACCCAGCACGTAATTCCGTTATCGGAACGTGCCGCGCAAATTCTCGCCGTATCCACGTTTTCATAACCTATATAGAACATTAAATATCCCATATCCTCCGTTTTAAGAACGCAGCAGCCGCCTATTCTGTCCTGCTCGTATGAGTTGTCACCCTCACGCACAAAAATGGGATTGGCACGGCGTTTGTTCCAATTTATGCCGTCCGTGCTTTCCGCATACGCAATTACGTTCGGTTCATAGGTTTCCCCTGCCGAGTACCACATTCTGTATATTCCGTTCTCATACAAAACGCACGGATTCATGACGGATTCTTTTTCCCACGGATATTCCGAAATCATGACCGGTTCCGATACTTTTCGCTCAAAATTTATTCCGTCGCTGCTTTCCGCGTAGCCGATGTAGCTGTGCCCTCTCGCCTGACCGGTGTACCACATTTTATACATACCGTCAGCCTTCAGGACGCAATTACGGTTAATATCGTCCTCCCAGCCGCTTTCCGGGTTCGGCGGCAGCGTAATAATCGGCTCACTCCAGTTTATTCCGTCATCGCTGAAAACCACTGCGCATGACTTTTTATCCCTGTACGAAAAATCCATTCTATACCTTTTGTTTTCCATGATGACACATGCGTCGAACACCGGTCCGCTTTTTTTGTTTCCGAACACCGGATTTGCTTTATATTTTTGGAATATACTCATATTTATCCGCCTTTCTTATTGATAATCAAGATTAAATATGATATAATTATAGCATAAAACGCGTGTTTTTCAATATCAATATGTTTTTAAAAATATACAATTTGTCAGGAGAAATCATGAATATATTAAATGAAAGCTGTTATAAGCAAACGAAATATGTAAGGATTGCGACAGAAATTGCGGAAAAATTATATTTCTATGCACAGTGGGCAGGTCATTTCACATGCAAACGGGATTTTTATATAAAAAGAAACAACATGAAAAGTTACCTTTTAATCTATACCGTAAACGGCAGCGGAATATTGAACTGCGATAATTCAAGCTATAAGATGAAGAAAAACAGTATTGCTTTTATTGACTGCAGGCAAACGCACGAATATTTTCCCGTAGATGACGGCTGGGATTTTAAATTTATCCATTTCTACGGCAGACAGAGCCGCGAATACTATGAGCTGATAACCATGCTTTACAACTCTCCGGTTTTTCTGTGCGACGGTCCCGAAACAGAAAGTTATTTTGACAAAATCTGCGACGATGTAAAAAATCTTAAACCGGAGGAACAGACCTCTCTTACCATATATAAAATACTAATCGGTATTATCTCGCAAAAGCGCCGCACCGCCGACGGATTCGGGGTCAGTGCGGTTATGGATTATATATCCGAGCATTACTCCGAAAACATAAATGTGAGCGATATTGCAAAAGCATTCAATTTCAGCCGCAGTTATTTTACCGCCGCTTTCAGTCGAAAATACGGCCGTTCCCCCTATGTATATCTATCGGAATACCGTATATCTGCCGCAAAGGAGCTGTTGAGCTCAACAAACCTTTCCGTCGAAGAAATCGCGTACAAATGCGGCTTTAACAGTACCTCGGCATTTATACGGACATTCGGACAAAAAGAATGCGTTACGCCGCTGGCATACCGCAAGAATATGCAGGCTTTGCCCGATTAAATTGCAGCGCGTCAACAGTTTACAGACAAGTAACCGGCATGAACGTGACCCTTTGCAATAAAGGAGGAACATTGCAGCGAGTGACTGATTTTTGACTACATTTTGACTACACAAATACACGCAAAATGGAGCAATTCGGCGGAAAGCAGCAACCTTTCAAAACACGCAAAAACCGCATAAACACTGTAGTTTCAAGCATCTATGCAGCTTTTGAATATGGTGCGAGTGTTCTTACAGGACATAAAGAAAAATGCAGTAAAATCAAGGGTTTCAGTGCCGAAGGCACACTCGCAAAGGGTTGGTAGCGAACCAAAGGCGTTACGAATGCGCTTGCAAATGAGTAGCCGACGTGAACGTGACCCTTTGTGAAAGAGGAGCGGCAGCCGATAAAGCGGAGCCGTATTTTTTGTAAAAAATACGGCAAGCCAAAAGGCTTGCCGAGACGTGGTGCGAGTGTTCTTACAGGACTTAACGAAAAATGCAGTAAAATCAAGGGTTTCAGACAGTCGATAAACGGTATTAACCTAAAAATTAAATATTTTTCTTTTCAA
>CAKSUM010000020.1 GCA_934501535.1 uncultured Clostridia bacterium | reverse complement strand
TGAAAAGGCATGCCTTTTCATTGATACTATGTATCAATGAAATTCTGCACTAACTACCTTTTATAAAGAAGGAGGAAGCGTGCCGCTTTCGCAAAAAAATTAAGGAGGGATTTTCTAAATGAAGAGAAAGAACATTCTTTCCGCGTTGCTGTCGGTTACGATGCTTGCGTCAACCTTTACCGGATTGACAGCGAGTGCGGAAAAAACCACCTCGGGTCAAGCTCCGGAGGGACTGCCGTCAAACTGGGTCAAGGTTTACGGCGAGGACTTTGAGGGCTATGTTAAGGATCCGCTTTCAATGGCGGAGGGCTCGATTTTTGAAATCGAGAACGAAAACGGCGATATAGTAAACACCGACTGGATATACTGGGGAAAGCATGAAAATTATTATCCTACATGGGAAACGGCACAGATAGGCGAGTATAACGGTAACAAATTTATTCGCCGCAAAACGGTCGGCGGACGTACAACAGGAATGAAGCTTGCCGGAATCAATACTCTGCCGGAAGAAAATCAGGTTGAGTTTGATTTAGGCTCACTGGCGAACAAAAAAGACGGTGCATCAAACGTTTTTGCACGTATTAACATGTCGGCAGACGGTAAATCCTACTATGAAATAGGTCATGTAGGTGACACTGTTTCAGGTACTGCACCTTTGGCAACGTCCGAGGGTACACCGATTATCGTTAAGCATACCAATTCGGAGGGTGTTGAAAAAACCTACGATTATCCGGTATGGTACACAAAAACAACAACTACACAGGACGCTGAGGGCAATGTAACCGAAACTGTTACGGAGCCTACAAACGAGCATTACCGCTTTACGCTGGATACGGCGGTTTTGCAGGACAGCACCGCAACGAATGATGACGGTTCCACAACAACTGTTACATACAACATTACCGGCAACGGCGACTATCAGGGAAGAACATACTTCAAGATGGTTAAAGACGGCGCTCCGGTATTTGTTAAATGGGGCAGCGGATACAGCGGCACAAAGGGTGTATTCAATAACGATTGGGTACATGTAACGCTCAAAACCACCACAGACGGAGTTGCATTTGAAATGATGCCCTCCGACGAATACTTTGGAGATGCTGAAAAGACAGCGTTCCTGTCGGGTGTTTGTGCAGACACTTCGCTTGCAGGAACAGGTGCAGCATTCATGTTCGGAACAGGCAATCATGAGGACGGCGTAAGACTTGATAATCTTGCTATCTATTCAGAACCGCTTCCCGATTGGAAAACATGGACAGCCGATTTCTCGGAGGATCAGCCAAGAATTACCGGTTCAACCGGTAATATCGGTGACTGGACAATTACTGATACCACAGGCACCGGCTGGGCTGAAATTTCAAACGGCGCTTTGAAAACTTTCAACTATACATCACAGAATATCACAGTCAGACCGAACGGTTTTGTTGCAGAGAATTTACCGGTTAAAAATATTATCAAGACTAAGCTTTCACAGTTTGGTAATTACGAGAATAATGACAACTGGTATCTGCACGGTTCTATCGGTATGAAGTTCGCCATTTCGGAAGACGGAAAATCCTATTATGAAATAGGAAAAACCGGTTCGTCATACGGCTCAATGGGACTTCGTCTTGAACAGGAAGGAACAGACGGTGTACCGTCAGACACAGCGCCTGAGGGTCAAAATTATATGTACAGACGTTACTTCCGTAAGGTTGTAGACGGAGTTACTACTTACATTAAGTGGGATACACCTTTGTCAACAGATTGGTTTGCCAGATGGAATGCGGGTGCACTTACACTCAAGAGCTATGACAAAGCAGGCGATATAACAATCACAAACACTGAAAACGGCGTAGTATGGAGCTACATTGAAAACGGTCAGGAATTTGCCGGTAAGCTGGTTGATTCCGCACCGCTTGCAAGAGTAGGCGCTCCGATTGAGTTTGTAAAGCTTTCAACTCAGAACCAGGCATATGCGGTAAGAGATTTCTCAATCACATATGACGCAAATGACCTGCCGACACCGCCGTCATTCACAGATGACTTTACATCGTATACGGCAGACAACGCAGTTACACAGGGCAACGTGTGGAACCTGACCGACGGTGAAAAGGTTCTTGCAACCGGCACAAACAGCGACGGTCATAAATGGCAGTATGTAACCTCCGCAAAGTGGAAGGGAAGTTATGCCGCAGGAATTTCGGGCGATGCGTACATCGACACATCGGCGAAAGCACTTTTGGTTCGCGGCCGCGGCGGAGCTACGTACGGCAGTGTTAAGCTTGACCTTGGCGAAGATATGATGAAGTCGCTTGAAAAAGTTCAGGCAAAGGTTGTAAGTTTTGACAGAATGGGTATGCTGAACGCATTTGTAAACGCTTCGGAAACTTCATTCATTACATTCGGTCTGAGAGCCGATGTCGGCAACCCGATGGGTATAGGTGTAGCTAACCGTTTACCGGTTGTAGCACTTTATACGGCAAGCGGCTGGCAGATTCTCGCACAGGCTCAGCAGAATGCTGATACAAGCGAATGGAGCTATACATGTGCAGACGGCGTAACAGCTAATATCGACGCTGCATGGGCAAAGAGCGGCGAATGGAACGGCAGCTACAACACAACATGGACGATTGAAGTTAAATCGGATAATTCCGTTGCATTTACTGCTGAATGTGATAAGGGCGGTAAGGTAACAGGTACGATTTCGGCGGACATCGTTGAACCGCTGCTCGAAACAATGCGTTACCCGATGTCATTCATGGGCGCAGGTGACAACAGAGCGACATTCACAAACGTAAACGTTTGGTACACAAAGAATGAAGCAGTTTCACAGCCGCAGATTTCAGACCGTTTCAGAGATTATACGGCAGATAATGCGGTAACAACAGCATATAAACTTACCGAAGGCAAGAAGGTTCTTGCAACGGGCACGAATGACGAAGGTCATAAGTGGCAGTACGTAACCTCAAAAGTTTGGCAAGGAAGCTACGCTGCAGGAGTTTCGGGTGATGCTTACATTAATATCACCGATAAGACGCTTACATTCAGTGGACGCGGTGACACCGCAGACGGTACGGTTAACTTCGACCTCGGAAACGGCGCAGTCAAGTCGGTTGACAAGGTTAATGTAAAACTGACGAACGGTACGAGATTGTCAGCTTTGACCATGTTCGTAAGCAATGACGAGAAAACTTACCTTACTTTCGGAAGCAAGAATGACTTGTATAACGCTCTCGGCGGAACGCTTGCCGTAAACAACAGATACCCGGCAGTGGGTCTGACGGTAAACGGCAAAGGAACGGTTCTTGCACAGGCTCAGCAGGACGAAACCACAAAGGAATGGAGTTACACATGTGCAGACGGTGTAACAGCGAAGCTGGAAAAAGACTTTGCAAACACTGCAACACCGATGGACTGGACAGTTACAGTCAATAATGACGGTTCAATCAGCTATGTTGCTAAGGGCGACAATGGCGGCGCAATGTCGGGTACAATTTCTGCCGAAGTTGTTTCATCGCTTATGAGCAATTTCCGTTACCCGATAGCATTCAGATCAGGCGGTGACGGCCGGACGAAGGTTAACAAAGTAAATCTTTGGTACACAAAGAGCGAAGAATATGAAGAGCCGTTGTTCTATGATGATTTTGAATTATACAAGAATGACGATGATACAATCACACAGGAAGACACCGAAACAGGCGTTAAGACCATTGTAGACGGTGTTGAAAGCGAAGGCACATACACAGGTCACAGAATGGCGTCCGGCGCGGCAGTGCTCGGCACAAATGCTGCAAGCGGCGCTAAGTGGATTACATCGAGCGTATGGACGGGTTCATACGGCGACGCAAACACAAATACCACAGCTCATAACGGTCAGGCATACATCAATACAAGTGCAAAGGCACTTCAGGTATTGGGCTGCAACTTCCCGCATATCGCGGCTGTAAACCTTGACATGGGCGAAAACAAGAAGTTTACCGACCTGCACAAGGTTACGTTTACAATGAAAAAGCCGGCAAGAAATGCAGGTGTAAGACTCTTTGTAAGCGGAAATGAAAAATACTTCCTCGAATTCGGATTTACGGGTGATGAGCAGTCACGCTACGGCATGGAAAACGGCGAAGTACGCGCTAAGCGTTCACCGATGATCAGAAAGAGCGTAAATCCGGGCATACAGGCAGACTCAAGATACTGGACTGCTGATGAAATGAACGCGTACAAGGATACGGTTATCTATGACTGGTCAGTATTCGGAACTATAGGCAGCGCTAACGGCGTTGATAATGAAAACACAACAATCGATACCGACGTTGCATGGATGGGTCAGGACGAGGCGATTACCTATACAATCACTATCCGCGAAGACGGAACGGTTGCATGGGATGCTAAGGGTTCTGCAGGCGGTCACAGCTCGGGTGTTATCAATGATGACAAGGTTAAAGAGCTTATAAGCGCTAACTGGGTTTACCCGGCAGCATTCGCATCGGGCGGCGACGGAGCAGGATCACAGCTTTCCGAAATCGCACTCTACGGTGCAACAGAAGACGTTTCATATGATACAATGTATGAAAAGAAAGCATACTCACAATCAGAGTTTTCTAAGATGTTCAAAGACGCCGACTACGGCAGAGACGCTCAGGTTCGTGCATTGCTGAAGCTTGATTTGTCAGACGTAATCAGCGATGAAAAAGCTGCAGTTAACGTTAACGTTACTGCTGAAAATGACAATACAGCAAAGAATGTTCTGACAGGTACTCACTACGAATTCGGCGACAATTACGATAAGTTCTATGACGCTGACGGCAACCTGAGAGATGAATACAAGGCATGGGCAAAGGCTCAGAGCCCGATTTCAACACTCCGTATCGGCGGCGGTTCGTCAAACGCTGTAAATATGTGGAATGACCTTAACGGTTTGGATTCAACATACGTTTCCTTCCCGGAAAGCAAGCGTTACAAGACAGTTACCATCACGGACGAAGAAGGAAATGAAACCACACAGCAGGTTGACAAGATAGGCACAACGTCTGCGAAGCTTTACAAGATGGGCGTTGCAAAGACAATACAGGCATTCAAGGCTAATAACCCGAATATGTCATTTGTATTGGCAGTATCACCGAACACAACAACGGCGGAGGATACAGGTAAGCTGGTTAAGGCACTTATTGGTACCGATGAGGAATCAAAGGCATTCAGACTTGAGAAGTTCGGCAGCAGCACACCGATTAACCTGTACGCAATTGAGCTTGGTAACGAAATCGATTACGGTAAGGGTATGTCGAAATATGCCGACCTGATGGGCTGGTATCTGGATATATCAAACGCTATGATTGACCAGATAAAGGCTAATGACCCGGAGGGCAAGGTTAAGATTATTGCCTGCGGACCGACAGCTCCTTGGGGCACCGATTCCGACTGGGGCAGCATGACCTCGGCTAAGAAATGGGTAGCTCAGCTTGCTGACGGCACAGAGGACGGACAGCATAAGGGCATTGCAGACAGAATTGACGCAATGGCATTCCATGCTTACTACTACGGAATTAATCCGGAAAACGTACTCGAAGGCTATGCAAAGCCGCTGTACGATATACTGGCAAACAAGGGCTACGGCAACGTTAAGCTTTCAATGACAGAGCATGCAGTGTTCTGGCACGCAGAAAACAACTACTACGCAACAACAACAAATTCGGGACTGTTCGCAGGTCTGGCAAATGCATACTTCATTGTTAAGGCTGCAAACGGCGGATTTACAGATTCCGGTTACAACCACTCAACAGTAAGCACAAGCGGTATGTATGCACGCTGGCAGTATTCGGGCAAGGATAAGAAATTCCACGCGAACCCCGAAACAACAGCATATAATGTACTCACTGACGCTTGGAGCGACAATGGTATCTACAAGACAACCTTTGACGTAACAAATGACGTTACGGACGCATATCAGAATGCACCTACATCGAGAAGATTTGAGGCAACAACCGTTAAAGTTTCGGACGATACAATCAATCTTATACTCATAAACAACCAGGCATATACACAGGTTGACGCAAATATCACACTTCCGGCTGAGTTCAAAGACTTCAAGCTGTCGAAGAAGGTTACCTACTCGGCTCCGAATATGTACTCATTCATGTTCGATACCGATACAGCAGACCTTGCTACGGTTAATGCTATAGAGTATGAGAATCCGGAAGTATTCGGCGACAGAGTATTCACTGTTCCGAACAAGAGCATGGTTATCCTGACCCTTTCGGGCAACGCAAGCCAGCTTCTGAAGGACGAATTTAAGTACAGCGATACAGACGCGATCGAACCGGAAATGGATGATAACGGTAATGTAGCTGCTAAGGAAATTGCTGCAAATACAAACGGTACAAAGTGGCTGACATCAACTGCAAATATCGGTAGCAACAATGACTACACATTGTTCGGTAATGCGAAGATTTCAAACGGCGCGCTTGTAGTAAGCAGTATTGCGGACGCTAAAGCTAAGATGGGCGCAAACTGGGATATCTCCGGATATAAGGAAGTTCCGGCAGGAATAAACAAGATTACATTCACAACAACCAATTCCGGTGCAACCGGCGGCGTAATGCTGTTTGTAAAGACAACCGGAACGGAAGATGAACCGATTGAAGAGTCTAAGTTCGATTTCTCGAATGAGCTTTGCGGCTTTGACGGAACGGTTGCCTGGACAGTAACTATTGCAAACGGTGAGCTTAAGTGGTCAGCGTCAAGCGCATCGAGCGCAGTTCCGGCAACAGGAACAATTGCCATAACCGACGCGGATATGACAGGTTATGACTTCCTCGCACAGGTATATGTAAACGGCAGTACAACAGGTACCGGCAGCGTTGCTCTTGAAAAGATTGACGTAAGCTACGGCGCTGATACTCCGGAAATCAAGGATATTATATCCTATACAAAGGGTACAGACGCTTTGAACATTACTATCGACCCGAGTGCGGCTTCAAGTGCAATATCCGTATGGGTAGGTTACTATGACGGCAGTAAGCTGGTTAAGGTAACATCGGCAGGCAACTATGAAGCAGGCGCAGAAGCGGTTGATAAGCCTGTAGATCTCCCGGCAGACGGTCAGACAGCAAAAATATTTGTATGGAAGACCATATCCGGCGCAGAGCCTGTACAGGGCAGCATCACGGTAAAATAATTTTCGGTTGTATGACTGTGCAGATAAGGGACAGCGAACTATTCGCTGCCCCTTGACTGCAATTTATATTCACACTTTTTGGAGAAAGGATACATCGAATGAATAAAAGGATTTATTCAATTTTGGCGGCTTTGGCTATAACCGTAAGCAGCACGGCTGCAGTATTTGCAGATGGGTATGTGCCGTTTGCGGCGCCAAGCGAAAACGGATATTTTGAATTTTCCGAGGATTTCTCGGAATGTACAAACAAGGCGCAGGGGGGTAACTCCTATGCGGGAACTTGGGTTAATTTTTATGACATGAAAGAGGGTACACCGATAATTGAACGTGATGACGGTGTAAAATGGACTGTTTCGACAAGGAAATCCTCCGGCGGAGGCGTTCATTCGGACGCATACGTAGATATTGACAATGACCGCCTGTACGTAAAGGGCGGAGGAGCAAATCAGGGTATGCTGCGTCTGGATATGACCGACGCAATGCCGTCGGGACTTACGGTTAAGGATTTGCCGCAGGACGTTCAGGAATTTGAATTTGATACAAATTCAAGCTCGCGTTCCGCTGCTGTAGGCTTGTTCGTCAGCAGCTCGGACAACTCATATGTACAGTTCGGTACAAGAAACGGTGAATCGGTTTCCGGTCTGCCGAGCGGTAACGGTGCATTTGTTCAGTTTGTCCAGGGCGGAAGCGTGTCAGCAAGCGATATATATACTTTCGGCGGACCGATGAGCGGAACATGGAAAGTAAAAGCGGAAGCCGGAATTATCTCGTGGACCTTTACCGGCAGCGGTAAAACATGGTCCGGTTCACATGCTCTTGACAGCAGCTATATAGACGAGTGCAAGTATCTTGCAGGCTTCTTCGGCGGCGGTGACCACGGCGGATATATAAGCTACTTCAAATACAGAACCGGCAACATCTATACCGAAGACATGCCCGAACCGGCCGAAGCGGTATACCTGAATACATTTGATAAAACAAAAGTTGTAAACGAAACGGACAGAATTTACGAACTTACCGAGCCGACCGTAGTCAGAAGAGTTGAATATCAGAACTACAGCGGCGGCACATTCGAGCTTTCCGAGGACGGCGTAAACTGGGATGTATTTGACAGAGATTATGTCAGAAACACCGAGGACGAGGACCCGGACAATGACGAAAACAAGGGAAAATGGACCGCAAAAAATACTGCGGTAACCGGCGTAAACCGCTGGGTAAACACCTGCAATATTAAAGAATACAAATACATCAAAGCCCCCGAGGGCGAACGTGTGATACGCGGACAGAAAACAGGAAGTGTAAAGGTATTCAAGAATATATCCAGAAATTCTTCGGTTTCGCTGCGCAAAACAGTCGGCAGCAACCCCGGAACACTGGATTTGTACCTATCTAAGGACGATGGCTGGGCAAACTCCGGCTTCAGCGCGGTATCCTCAGACAGCAACTATGTTTCCGTTAATAACGAAAACTTTATTGCAAACGGATACTCACGCCTTATAGCTCAGAAAGAAACATACGCAAAGGAACAGGCAGGCACACCGATTAAAATTTATATGCACGGTCTGAATAATACATATGAAATCGGCGTCAGCGTAAAGGGACCGCTTTCCGACGCTATAGAAAATGACAATGTTACCGACATGGCTGCGTATATCCAAACACAGCAGGCGGTACTCGATGCGCTGAACAACAAAATCAGCATCGGTGCAAAGTCGCAGGTTCAGGCATTCTTTAAGGATACAAATACAAAGTTTGAAGAGGACGGCTCGCCGCGCCTTTCAATCAATGATATTGACGCGTGCGACGCAAATGACTTCAAGAACGTTGACGCAAAATATGCAGAACGTATCATGACATATTCAAGCTTCGTAATTACCGGAGCTGACGCATGGGAACAGTTTGATTCTCTCCAGGATATTTTGGCAATACTGTATAAGGAAATTCTGGTAGGCGAATTTAATGACATGGGTGCAACCCCCGTTCCCAAGGTTGACGTAGACGGCAACCCGGTAGTTGACGAAGACGGCAACCCTGTATATTACACCACCGATGAAATCGTTTCGTCGGTTATAAACAAGAATTATGAAGCGCTTGATCTTCCGGTTGATAACAAATATTACCGCAAAGATACAGACGAGGACGGCGACGGCATATTTGATGACAGCGATCTTTCCGCAATAATCCGCGGTAAGCTGTCAAACAGAACATATGCGTCGGCAGAGGATTTGAGCAATGCAATAGACGAAGCAACCGTAATGGCGGTATTTGACAACAACTCAAATGCGGGATACCTGTTGGATATGCTTGAAACCTATAGAAATACTCTCGGCATTGCGGACGGAAGTGCGGACGCGGCGAAACTGAGCGCCATCAGCGCAGACGCAACCGAGGCGGCAAAATTCACCCAGTCCATTAAGGCTGCGGCGGCGGCTGCACCGGCTAATTTCAATACACCGGCAAAAATCGGCTTGTATATAGCGTCATATACGGTTACCCCGGCAACACCTACGCCTTCTCCGGTAAATCCGGGCGGCGGTGGCGGTGGCGGCGGAGTCAGCAGCGTGAAAACTCCGTCGGGAATATTCTCGCAGGCTGATAAGACAGTCGCACCGAAAGTTCAGGTGTTCGGCGATGTCCCGGTAGAATACTGGGGCTACGAGGCAATCAGATACATGAATGCAAAGAGCGCGGTTAAGGGCTATGAGGACGGAAACTTCTATCCGGACAATCAGATTACAAAGGCTGAGTTTGTTCAAATGCTTATGAAGATTTTCAACCCGGCTGTTGAGATTACGGAGGACTATGTAAATCCGTTTAACGATGTTACAGAGGATGATTGGTTTGCAAATTCAATCGTACGCGCAAATATTTACGGTATATTCTCGGGTAACGGTGAAAGTGCGGAGCCGAACAAGCCTATCACAAGACAGGAAATGGCGTCGCTGATTTACCGCATGACCGAGAAACAGGGAAAGGCGCTGAGCCGTTCCTCGCAGGTTTCAAAGTTTAACGATGAGGCTGATATTTCCGAGTGGGCATATACTCCGGTAATGGAAATGCAGGCGGCAGGCATAATCAGCGGTGACAACGGCAATTTTGCGCCGAATGACAACGCAACCCGTGCAATGGCTGCACAGATGCTTTATAAGACTATGCAGGGCTATGAAAAGCCTGCTTCTACGGAGGTGCCGAGTGATGAATAAAAAGATTATTGCACTTCTTACGGCAATTTGCTGTATAGCGGCTCCGCTGACAGCATTTGCGGACGCGGACTATAACCCGAATGACGGCGTTATCGAGGGTGCGGAGGCACCCTCCGCCGCAGAACTCAGAAATATGGAAAATGAGGCGCGCAAAAAAAATTCTACGGCAAAAATGAAAGAAATCAGCAAGCTTGATTATTCTACGTATGTTGCCGAGACCGATAATATCACAGTCACAATCGATGAAAACGATATGTGGAAGGCGAGTAAAGAGGTTCTGGGTATTCAGGCTGAATATTCGGACTCCTATTCGAGATATTTTGAAAACGGTATGCTCAAGCAGGAGTACATTGATTTTACCGAAAGAACAGGTAAAATCCCGGTTCTGCGTTTGGGCGGCGGCTCGGTCATGGGCGTAAACTTCATGAACCATGTCGGACCGTATTCCGACAGAAAACAAACACCGAAGGAAAAGGTTCCGGGCTGTCCGAACTGGACTTTCGGAGGTGCCGGCGCATACCGCATGGGCGTGCCGGAATACCTGAGGATGCTTTATCAGAACAATCCGGACGGAGAATTGATGCCGTGTGTGAACATCTTCTCGATGACTCCGGAGGATATGGAGCATTTTGCTCACTACCTGCTTGATAAAAAAGATGAATCCGAATGGGGCGCACTGCGTGCCGCAGACGGAATTGAAGAACCTGTAAAGGTTTGGTACTGGGAGCTTGCCAACGAAGTTGACGGCTGGGGTAAAGCCAGAGAAAAATGGCGTATCGAGGGATACATAAAGTATGCCCGTGCCGCAGCAGAGGCTATCCGCAAGGTTGACCCGAACGCTAAGATTATGGCAAACGGTCCTACGGCTCCGTGGGGTGACTTCTGGAATATTGAAGAATATACGCCTGCGTCATGGACATCATGGCACATGGGAATACTGCCGGGATTGGTAGACATTATCGACGGTATTGCGATGCACCCGTACTATGACGGCTATTCGCCGGAATTCGGCGGCATGTACTTTGCCGATAAGGTTAAGGCAGACGTTGATAAAATGGTTGAAGAACAGGATATCCGTGATGAAAACGGCAATCTGAAAGATATTGAAATTATCGCGACGGAGCACAACAGATTTGTTGACCTGAGCGGTATAAACAACGATTTCAACTCGGCTATGTCGGTAGCGCAGTTCTGGAATCTGGTATATCAAAGACCGTGGTTCACGGGCGGTACACTTCATAACCTTGACGGTCAGTGGTGTGCATTCTGGCAGACGGGCTACGGCGGATTTGTTATGACTCCGACCGCAAAGCTGCAAAAACTGTACATGGAGAACCTCGGCGACAGAATATGCAAGTCATCATGGCTCCAGTACAATGCTGACGGCACCGTATATGATCCTACCGATGATCCGTATTTCCTGAAAGACGATTTCTCGGTAATGGTATCGGCGAACGGCGACCATGAACTGAAAGTGTTCTTAAACAGCAAGAAGCCGTACAGAAACATAAATGTCACGTTCGACTTCCTGCAGCATAAAAACTACACGCTGGTAAACGAAACGATACTGAAGGCTCCGAACTCCGCTACATATCCTATTGACAGAGAAACAGAGGATCTCGTGACGGTAACGACCAACGAGCTGAATATTCCCAATTGTTCAACCTACACTACGCCTACGGAGGGTGTGGCTGTTTTGACATTTAAAACGAGCGACAGGCTTTTAAAGCTGGGCGAGGATCCGTCAGCGATTGCGGACGGTCAGGTTGAAGACGCTCCCGATGTTGAAGAAGCGGCATTTGCGGACATTGACGGCAGCTATGCCAAAAATGAAATTTCTGCACTTGCCGGATCGGGACTGTTAAAAGGAAGAACCGAAAACGAATTTGCGCCGAAAGATAACATCAGCCGTGCAGAGCTTGCCGTTATGCTGGTTAATGCGTTAAAGCTCAAAACCTATGACGGAAGCATGTGGGATGATGTTACGGCAGACGCGTGGTATGCACCGTATGCAAACGCGCTTTATATAGCGCAGGTTATGCAGGGCAGCAATTTCCGCGCGGCAGACGGTCTTTCCGTGAACGAGCTTATGATAATTGCGGGAAACATCTGCATGAAGAACGATGACGCCGCACAGAGCGGTGAAATATCAGGAGCCGGTTCTCACCTTGACGCACCTTCGGCTTATGCTGTAAGCAAGGGACTGTTTTCAAAACTAATGTCACTCGGCGATATTGATACGAGCCGTGCGGCAACAAGGGAAGACGCTGCGGCAGTGATGTATAAGCTTAGCAAGATGGTTAAATAGGAGGGAATTACATGAAGAAAATTATTGCAAGCCTAATGGCGCTTGTTTTCTTGTGCAGCAGCACCGCAGCGGTATTCGCAGCCTATGAAGAGGATAATACCGACTTGAAGGCCGGTGATGAGTATAAAGACGGTATCCAGGAGGGACCGCAGGATGAGGTTGTATATACCGACGCAGCAGGTGGAGTGTATTACAGCGATATAAGCGACTATTCGGTTGTAGGTATTCTGGGCGCGCTGAACATTATGGGCGCGGCAGATGGTACACAGTTCAAGCCGAATATGTATGTGAGCCGTGCACAGTTTGTTGAAGGCATTTTAAAGCTTTTGAATATTGATTATTCAGACGCGTCGGGTCTTAATACAGGCGAATTTTATGATGTTGACAAGGACAGCGAATATTACAGCATCGTGTATCATGCGCTGGCGGCAGACATAATTTCGGGATACGGAAACAACAGTTTCCGCCCCGAAGCGGTTATGTCCTATGCCGAGGCACAGACCTGCCTTGTAAGGGCGCTCGGCTACACGGACGAATTTGAAACATACCTTAAAATATCGTCGGAACTGAAACTGACAGATAAGGTTCATGTTAAAAATTCAATGGCTATCACCAGAATGGAAATGGCACAGCTTCTCTATAATGCACTCGAAACGCCCTCGTGCGAAAGAGTGTTAAAAGACGGCAGTGTGTCCTACACCATGACGGGAAAAACAATTCTGTACAACGTATGGAATGCATACAAAGACCAGGGCGTTGTTACCACAAGCTTTAAGGAATCCATAGGCACAGAAAGCGCGTCGGAAAACACCGTGGTTATCAACGGCAAGCGTCTGCGCACAGATGTGATGTCCAATCAGTTCTTTATCGGATATGACGTGAAGTATTACTATGATGATGACGATAACCTTATTTATATGTACAAGAGCAATAAGGTTGAGGAAATCGTAATAGATTCCGACGATTGGCTCGGAATGTCCGCGGACAGAACGGTAAGCTATGAAGTTGACGGAAGAAAAAAAAGCGAAAGGCTGGAGCTTGGATACACCGTTTTGTATAACGGTATGGTCCCGACCGAAAGATACACCGACACGGAGCTGTTCGATATCGGCGAAGGTCAGGTAAAGCTCATTTCCAACGATAATGGCGCACACTATAACATCATTATGATTGAGGAATATCGCGATTATATTTTAACCGGTGCACGTCTTTCGGGTCAGAAGATAGACCTTCTGCTCAAGAACGGACGCATTGAAGTTAATCTTGCGGATACATACCTTACGGTATTCGACGCAAACGGCAATCAGCAGAGCATTTACCGTACAACAAATGACGGTCAGGAAACTATAGATATCTCTTCGCTGAAAGCCGATTCCGTAATCAGTGTTTACAACGAATACGGCAAAATGGCAAACGGTTTGCCGAATGGCGACTCGAAATATATGAAGATTGTTGTTTCGACAAACAAGGTTTCGGGTACGATTACAGGCACCGACATTGACGAATATATTCTGAAAATTAACGGAGAAGAATATAAGGCGGCAACATACGGCGACGGAACGCCTAAGTTCACGTACCTTAACATGTCCGTACTGCCGATAGGTTCATCGGCTACATATTATGCCGACTTCCGCGGAAAGCTTGTTGATACCGCGTCGGCAGGCGAGAGCACCGAAGAGGGTGACTGGCAGTATGCATATCTTGCAAAAGCCTATTATGACGATGACGCAGAGAGAATGGATAAGATTTACGTGTTCACGACAACCGAAGAAATGAAACTCTATACGGCGTCGGAAAATCTGCGCATAAACGGCGTAAAGGTAAAGCCACACCTCATTTTGCCGAAACTTCAGGCATCGGCAGCTGCATTGCAGATGAGCAAAGCGGGCGTTTCTACAATGACCTTTAATCTCAACTGCGCACAGCCGATAAAGATGAAAGTAAGCGAAAACGAGCTTACCGATATTGAACTGTTTGTTGATGAGGCGGACAGAGAAAGCCAAGGCTTCCCCGAATCACATCTGACGCGTGCTACGATTTCGACTACAAGCGATGCAACAACATTCAGATGTGCACAGGACAGCAGCGGCGTATTGACTTATAACAATACTTATGGCGGTGTACTCGGCAGCCAGGGACTGTACCGTGCTCCCTCTGTTATAATGAAGGTGCCGAGCACCGATAGCTCGGATCCGTCCGATTACGCAATAGAAACAATTACCAATAAAGGCAGCTTAGTTATGGATTTCTACGATGTTGAAAACCAGAGAGCTGCGCTGGCAATACACTATGCCGATGATGCAACATCAAAGAAAATCGTAAACGGATATAACAATACTTCATATCCTGCAATGCTGGGTTCAAAGGTGATAGGCGTTGATGAAGACAACAACCAGATTATGAAGTTCAACGTTGTTAATCCTACCGGTCCGAAGGAATATTATACTTCGGAGCAGAGCGTTATAGATACGCTTAATAAGCTTGAAAAAGGCTGTCTGGTTGTATTGTACGGAGCAGGTGACGAGATTACACAGCTTGAGTATGTAAGGTACAATAATAAGCCTCTCGGCCCGTCAAATCTGCCGTGGGAAAACCTTAAGGTATCCGGCACGAGCGCATTCAGCGTTCCGAGCTCAGGTCTTTCGGCTTACTACATGTTCGAGTGCCGTTCGGTTTACTCATCAACGCACTTCGGTATGCAAAACGGAAGCTTTACGGCGGAAGCTAACATGCGTGATAATCTGGCGCTCGGTTTTACCAGAAATACTGAATGGCAGAGCGGTTCAATGCTTCTTTACAATCAGAATGACGGAAAACCTGAAGTTACAAAGGGTTCTGTAGACCAGCTCCGCGGTGCGGACAATTACGGCACGGATAAGTGTTCGATAATCTTTGCGTGTCAGCACGAGGGCGGTGCAAGACAGTATATTGTCTATAACTTCGACTCAAACAGAGCACAGCAGGCTATTAATCCGTAATTAAAAACGGAGAGGGAAATTCCCCTTTCCGTTTTTTTTGTGCGAATAAGAACTGTGCCCGATACGCTGTGACAGAAGGGGACATATAAGCTGCAAAAAAATGCAGAAAAAAGGTAGAAAATACGCAGAAAATATGGTAAAATATAATGTGGAAATGATGACGCTTTAAATTATAAAACACGAGGTGATTAAATGTTAAAAAATATCTGGGGGAAAAACAATGACGAATGTTTTTTCAGACAGACGGTTTGGCTTTCGGAAAGACCGAAAGAAGCCTTTGCGAGAATTTTTGCCGATACAGGATATGAGCTTTACATAAACGGAAGATTTGTTGCAGGCGTGGACGAATGGTGCAATACGCGCGACTACGCCGTAAAGATTTACCTGTACGAGGGTGAAAATACAATTGCGGTTCACGGAATAAACCATGCCGGACACCGCGCTATGGCATTTGAGCTTGTGACGGACGGAGAAAGCGTGCTTGTTTCGGACGAGTCATGGCGTGTATGCCCCAAGGCAAAATGGGACTGGACTTTACCGGAATTTGATGACAGCGCATGGGAAAACGCCTCAATTTTAGATACAAGCGCAGCCGGCGGTGTTCAGTGGGAAACCAAGCCGGGAACTGAAAGAGAAAGAATTTTGTACCCGCTTGACTGCTCGCAGTTCTTTACCGGCGGTGTGCCGAAGGGGTGCGATTCACCGTTTTATACGGCAAAAATGCCTGATTTTACACCTGATGAAAATGTTGTAAAACTTGTGGGAAAGGAATATGCGGACTACGCAAATTCACCCGACCTTCCCGATATTGTTACATATAAAGATATTTTGGAAAACAGCGCCGAGCTGACCGATAACGGAATTGTTATCGCAAAAACCGAGCGGCGCACCGGACCGTCATTTATTGCGGATATGGGCTGCGAGGCAATGGGATTTTTCCGTATGAGGGTTAAATCGGAAAAAAGCATGAGCTTCCGCCTGTATTATGCGGAAACACTTGACAGTGCGCTCGCCGAGCCGTCACGCGACACCGCTCAGCACCGCATGCATGAGGAGGAATTTCGTATCTTCGGCGGCGAACAGGAATTTGAATCGCACATGAAGGTCGCTTTCAGATATGTTAAGGTGGAATTTTTTGACTGTGAGGCGGAGGTTACGGCAAGCGAATTTTCGGTTCGCACAACGCTTTACCCCGTTGCAAAGCGCGGCTGGTTCAGCTGCAGCGATGAAAAGATAAACAAGCTGTGGAAAATGAGCGAGCAGACAATGCACCTTTGCATGCAGGAATATTACCTTGACGCACCGCGCCGCGACAGATTTTTATGGACGGGCGACGCACGGCTCGAGGGACTTTTCAATCACTACCTGTTTGCGGACACCGCACTGTTTGAATACTGCATGGAGCGCCTGGAATCGGTTCAGCGAAAGAACGGCGCCGTACCGTCATCATACGGCGAAGGCTGCTCGACGCTTTGGGACTACATTGCGTGGTACGTTATCGCATACTATGATTATTACATGTATACCGGCAAGCTGGATTTCGTTATGAAGCATCTTGAAAGCCTTGAGGCTGCGGTTGACTATCTTATCAGCATCACCGATGAAACCGGGCTTATAAATGTGCCGAAAAACCCGATGGGCAAGCTGTGGATGGTTGAGCTGAACGATTATGTCGGCTATGACCCATATCTGAACAGTCTGTATTATAACTCACTGGAAACGGCAAAATTCTTTGCGGAAATTGCCGGACAGAATGACTTGGTGCGCAAGTATGCCGAATTAATGGAAAAAATTGCGCCGCAGATTGAAAAATGGGATAATGAAATGGCGGTTGCCAAGGAATTTGACAAAACGCACCACATACAGCTGCAATATGAAATTGCGGAAAGATATGCAAAGACTCATGACGCGGAAAACATGATGAAGCGCCTCAGAGAACAGTGGGCGATTATGGTTGACTCACATTCCGACTGCCTGCGTGAATGCGGCTATGAAGGAAGAGAGGTTCCGAAAATTGACGAGCGCAATAAAGACGGTTATGACCCATTGAGTTATTGTCACGGCTGGGCATCGGCGGCGGTTTCGCTTTTACCTATGGGAATTGCCGGAATTTCACTGATTGAACCGGGGTTCGGGCTTATAGAAATCGAGCCGGATACCACTCAGCTGGAAAGCTATAAATGCGTTGTGCCCACACCGCACGGCGAAATGGCAGTAAAATATGAAAACGGCGAATTTTCGTATTATCTGCCCGAGGGCGTTGAGGCTGTGCTGATTTGGAAAGATGAGGAGCTGCTTATTTCGGGCAGCGGCAGTGCTAAATAAAGTACCGCCCTACGGCGGAAAAATATAAAAAAGGAGAGTTTTATTATGGATTACAAAGACTACAAAAAGACGCGCGCGGTTGTTATCGAAAGACCGCATTATGCAAACCTGAGAGAAATCACGCTGACAGAGCCGAAAGATGACGCGTACATTTGTCAGACGCTTTTCTCGGCAATTTCAACGGGAACGGATATGAAAACATATAAAGGCATGCAGCACCCCGAACAGTGCTATTATCCGCTTGTGCCGGGTTACGAAACAGCAGGAATTGTTGTTGCAAAGGGACCGGACGCAAGAAAGGATTTAAACATCGGCGACAGAGTTATGATTAATGAATGCCGTCAGTACGGCGACGTGTGCGCAGCATGGGGCGGCGGAAGCGAATTTACAATAAAGGACAGTTTCACCACCAACAATCAGTTTGACTACAGCGTAAAGCTGCCGGAAAACGTTACATATGAGCAGGGCGTACTGGCATATCTTGCATGCGTGCCGCTTAAGGGAATTAAAAGACTGACGCTGCGCCCGAACGAAACAATCGTTGTTATAGGCGCCGGCATGGTTGGTCTTTCGGCTATCCAGGAGCTTAAAATTTTAGAGCCGACATTGCAGGTTATCTGTATTGAAAGAAATGCGTTCAGAAGAAGCATTGCCGATAATTATGCGGATATTGTTACCTCTCCGGAAAACGCGGTAAGCGTTATCTATGACGCGACCAACGGAAAGATGGCTGACCAGCTTATGGAATGTTCGGGTAATCCGGAAGTTGTCGGAACCTTGCATCAGTATATCAAGGACGGCGGCTGGGAAGATGATGACCGTCCGGCTCATATTCACCTCCAGGGCGACTACCCCGACAGAATTATCTTCGACCATTATCACAGATGGTTCGTAAAGAACGCTACAATTACAATGACATGTGCACTGCGTGCCGGCTGCAAAGAGCAGGTTCTGCAATGGATTTCCGAGGGCAAATTCGATACGTCAAAGCTTCCGTATGAGGTTTGGGGCGTTTCAAAGGTTAAAGAAGCGTTTGAACATCAGGAAAAGGCAGGCGCTGACTGCTTCAAGATTTTGCTTGACTGGTCAAAATAATCGGGGGCGCAGAGAATGAAAAAAGTATTGCTTATCGGCGATTCCATACGTCTGGGCTATCAGGATAATGTAATAAAAGAGCTTGACGGAGAATTTTCCGTGTGGGGAACCGGGGATAACTGCCGTTTTGCGAAATATACGCTTAACGAGCTGGGAAGAATGTTTGAGGGATTTTCCAAAAACAGCACCGAAAAGGTTGATAACGCTCTCCTGATGCCCGGTGCAAAAGCAAGCGGCGATATTGTATATCCGGATATAATTCATTGGAATAACGGTCTTTGGGATACGTCAATCGTGTGCGAGGAGGACGGTCCGTTCACGCCTATACCCGAATATATTGAGTATATGGCGAAAATTTTGCGCGAGCTGCGGAAAGTGACGGACAAAATTATCTTTGCCACAACTACACCGGTTAAGCCGGAAAACCCGAACCAGAAAAATGAAATTATAACGGAATACAATAAGCACATTGTTGAATTTATGAATAAGGAGGGTGTTGTAATCAACGATTTGAACGCCCTTGTAACAAGTGATATTGACAGATACATAAGCGGTGATAATATACATCTTTCCGATGACGGAAAGGCAGCATGCGCAAAGCAGATTGCAGATTATATCCGCCGTATCGCAGAGTAAAGGAGAACTGTTATGAAATTCGGAAATGCCTCATGGGGTTTTCGTGAAACTCCGCTTGAGGAACAGTTGAAAATCACAAAGGGATTGGGTCTTGAAGTTTTAGAACTGGGTATTGCCAATGCGCCTAAGGATTTGCCGCTTGACACAACCGATGCGGAGCTTGATAATGTAAAAAAACTGTATGAAAAATACGGAATTGAGCTGTGCTGCGCGTCTACCGGCAATGATTTTTCGTGCGGCAATAAGGACGATGTTGCTAAAATTAAAAGAGTCACCGATATGTGCGCAAAGCTCGGAATTAAGTACCTTCGTATTTTTGCCGGATTTTCTCCGGTCGGGGAGGTTACCGGCGCGCGCTGGGACAATATGATTGAGTGTCTTAAGGAAGTCGGAAAGTACGGCGCAAGTGTGGGCGTTTACATGGTTGTGGAAACACACGGCGGCGTTAACGGTTTTGATGACGGCGTTGAACACTTCAAAAGTACGTCGGCAGACCCGGAAACGTTGTATAAAATGATGGCGCAGCTGCCGGAGGAAATAAAGGTCAATTTTGACCCTGCAAATCTGTGGGCTGTCGGCGTTACACACCCGGAGGAGGTTTACAATAAGCTGAAAAACCGCGTTGCGGTTGTGCATTTAAAGGATTTTGCCTCACTGCCGTCGGGACATTTAAAGCCTGCGGCATGCGGCGACAGCGCAATGGATTGGAGCGCTATACTTGACGCTCTGGCGGATTTTGACGGTCCGGCACTGTTTGAGTATGAGAATGTCGAGGATATCGAAGAAGGCTCAAAACGCTGCTATGACTACATTAAAGGCTTGCTGAAATAGCTTTTTACAGGGATTGTACCCGTAAAATAGAATAATATTATAAGGAGAAATTTAAACTATGCCAAAAATTATATTTATGCCGCATGCGAACATTCAGTATTCGCAGCTGGCACCGGAAAAAAGACTGTGGGTTATCGAAAACTGCTACGAAAAGCTGTTTGACCTGATTGACAGCGGTGATTATAAGATTGCGTTTGAAGCAAGCGGCATAACCATCGAGGAAATCGCAAACAAATGCCCGAGATGTCTGGAAAAGCTGAAAAAGCTCGTTGCCGAGGGCAAAATCGAGCCGGTTTCAAGCCCGTATATTCACTTCATGCTCGCAAATATCCCGAAAGAAGTTTGCGTTCATTCGCTTAAACATTCACTCGATGTATGGGAAAAATATGTTGGCAAGCGCCCGAAAATCGGTTGGAATCCGGAATGCGGCTGGGCAAGCTATATCCCCGATGTGTATAAAGAAGCAGGTATGGAGGCGCTCGTTATGGACGCGGATTCGCTTCTTTTATCATTTGATGAAATCAGAAAAGCTACCGGCTTGAAGTTCGACGTTGCTGGTCATTCAAACAAAAATCACCTCTTTAAGATTGAGGAGTACATAAAAGATAAGCCGGAATTTTTGAAATATATCACCAATCCGTCGGTTGCACCGAACGGACTTAAGATGATTTTCCGTTCCGACTGTATGGCAAACCTGCTCCTGTGGTACCTGATGGGCGCAACCGAGGGACTTCGCGAAGAACCGATCAACATGGGCGAAATAAAGACCATGCTTGCTAACTGGCAGGAAAGAATTAAAGAAAGCGGCAGCTTTATCATGCCGTATGCCGAGGACGCGGAATATATCGGCTCCAGTGCATATTTCTATGTAAAACAGTTCAACCAGGCACGCTTTTTCGAGGAAGAACCGGACAGTGTTGTTCGCTTTAAGGAAATCCTCGACGCAGCTAAGGAAGCGGGCTATGAGTACGCTACACCGAGCGAAGTCATCGCAGAGGGCAATGTTATTGAAAACAAGTATGTTGACTGCATAGAAAACGGCGTTGCATGGCACGGCGGCACCGCAAAGGCTTGGGCTAACACCGAATACTCAAGAATTATGGATCCTGTTTGCCTGTCAATTTTGAACGGTATCAAAGCTGTTGCCGAAAAGCTCGGCGAAACAATCGATACTCTCGATAATGACCTTAACAACGCTATGATGGCGCTTGCAAGCGCATGGGTTTCGGACAGCCGCTGGCCTCCGGCTCCTACATCACCGGGACGCTTTAACGTTCGTGAAAGTCTTGATGACATGTATAAGGCAAATGACGCAATTGCTGCTGCAATGGAAAAGGGCGGAATTGCCGATAAGAAAGGTCTGTATTCACCGAACCTTATGCATACGCAGATTAAGGCAATCGATGATTTGCTGATGTCCGTTAAGTATTTCGGAGAATAATTCGAGGGGAACAAAAATGAATAAACAGCAATTTATAAAGGATTTAATGGATAAAATGACCGTGCGCGAAAAGGTCGGTCAGCTTAATCAGTGCGGAAATTCTATCTATAATGACGATTATAAGGTTGGCTGGGATTTGCTGAGAGAGGGGCGTATAGGCTCCTTTCTTGGTATTGCCGATGTTGAAAAAGCAAATGAAATGCAGAAAGCAGCTGTTGAAGAAAGTCGTTTGGGCATACCGCTGCTTTTGGGATTCGATGTAATTCACGGCTACAGAACAACCTTTCCGGTTCCGTGGACAGAGAGTTTTTCATGGGAACCGGAGCTTGCGCGCAGAACCTCCGAGGTATCGACGATGGAGGCGGCGGCAAACGGCATAAACTGGGTTTATGCACCTATGATTGACGTTGCGCGTGACCCTCGCTGGGGCCGAGGCGTTGAGGGTGCCGGCGAGGACACATATCTGATTTCCGAATTTGCAAAAGCACGCGTTCGCGGTATCCAGGGCGACAGTCTTTCGGACGGAAAGCATCTTGCCGCATGCGCAAAACATTTTGTGGGGTACGGTGCATGCATGGGCGGCAGAGATTACAATACGGCGGATATGTCGGAGCAGACTCTTTTTGATGTATACCTTCCTCCGTTTAAGGCGGCGATTGACGCCGGAGTAAGAACGGTTATGTCGGCTTTTCATGACCTGAACGGAGAACCGTGCACAGGCAGCAAATATCTGCTTACCGATGTTCTTCGCGGTAAGCTGGGCTTTGAGGGCACGGTTATATCGGATGCCGGCTCATGTGACCAGATTAAAATTCACGGCTATACCGAAAGTGACCGCGATACTGCAAAGACCGCAATTAATGCCGGACTTGACGTTGAGATGTGCTTTGGAATTTTTACTTTCCAGGATAATCTGGAGCAGCTTGTAGCCGACGGCGAGGTTTCGATGGAAACGCTTGATAACGCTGTAAGGCATGTTCTTGAACTCAAATATGACTTGGGTTTGTTTGAAAATCCGTATAAAGATATTGAAAATGCGTCTGCGGTGCTCAATTTGCCGGAGAGCCGCGCGCTCGCGCTTGAGGCAGCGAAAAAATCGGTTGTTTTGCTGAAGAATGACGGTGTTTTGCCGCTTAAAGATATGAATGCGGCAATATCCGGTCCGTTTGCCGATGACGGCAGAGAAATGCTCGGTTGCTGGGAAGGCTTGGGCAGACCGGAAGAAGCGGTTACGCCTGCCGCCGCGTTAGGTATGCCGATTGTCAGCTCATGCGCGGAATGTGAAAAATATGACGTGATAATTGCATTTATCGGCGAACCGGCAGCCATGACGGGCGAAGGAAAAAGCCGCACAAGAAATGTAATTCCCGAGGAACAGCTTGAGCTTTTGCGCGAACTGAAAAAGAGCGGCAAGAAAATTGTCAGCGTTGTTATCGGCGGCAGACCGCTGGTACTTACAGAGGTTTGCGAGTTGTCGGACGCGGTTCTGTTCTCGGGTGCGCTCGGCTGCGAGGCAGGAAATGCGTATAAGGCAATACTGACAGGTGAATTTAACCCGAGCGGCAGACTTGTAAATACGTTCCCGACGGTTGTCGGTCAGGCGCCGCTGTTCTATAATGAAAACAATACCGGAAAGCCGCCCGTTGAGGAATTTTTCTGGACGAGCAAGTATATGGACGCGCCGATTAAGCCGCTGTTTCCGTTCGGATTTGGGCTGTCTTATACCGAATTTGAGTATTCCGGCTTATCCGTTTCGGACATCAATCCGAAAATCGGAGATAAAATAACCGTAAGCGTAGATGTAAAAAATACCGGAAAATATGACGGCGACGAAGTTGTTCAGCTGTATATACGCGACGAGGTTGCGTCTGTCACACGTCCGAAAAAGGAGCTAAAGGGCTATAAAAAGGTTCATATAGCCGCAGGCGAAACGCAAACGGTTGAAATTGTTTTGGATACGGCGGAACTCGGTTTCCATACAAGAAGCCTTGAATATATCACGGAACCCGGAAAATTCAGACTTATGGCGGGAGCAAACGCTGAAAACTACATTGAAACGGAAATAACGCTCAGATAATAAAACAGAAAGGCGAGAGAATAATGCCGGAAAAACGCATCGAAATGGTACATTTTCAGATAACAAAAAATTGCAATCTGCGTTGCTGGTTTTGCGGTCAGTGGGGGAAGAAGGGGTTCTTTTCCGATGACTGCGGCATGCCGATGACATTTTCCGACTGGAAAAGGGTGTCGGACGAGCTGATTGCTTATCGCGGAAAGACCGGCATTTCGCCGTTTATAATGCTTTGGGGCGGAGAACCGCTTTCAGCGCCTTTTTTTGACGAAATTGCATTGTATTTAAAGGAAAACGGATTTACGCTCGGCATGGTTACCAACGGAACCATGCTTGCGGAGCATAAGTCTGTTGTGGAAAAATGCATCGATAAGCTGTACGTTTCAATTGACGGTCCGCGTGATATTCATGATGAAATCCGCGGTGAGGGCGTATTTGATATTGTAACAGGCAATCTCAAGTCGCTGTCGGGGTGCAGAAAAATTGTCATGTCGGTTGTAACGTCAAAGCTTGCTTGCCGGCTTGATGAATTTCTTGACGAAATGAACAAGATAGGCATAGACGAACTGTATCTTCAGGATATGATAGGACTTACTTCGGCGGAGGTTCGCGACTATAAGCAATGGATGAAATCAGCATTTAATATTGATGCTGTTGATATTAATTCGTGGGAAAATAACGAGCTTGAGATTTTTGACACCGAATTGCTGCTTGAGAAAACAGATATAAAAAAGTATGGTTTTAAGATTTCATGCAAACGTCATAGACGTGAAACCGACGAATACTGCATGTCATCATTCAAGCATGCGCATATCGCATGGAACGGAAATGTGCTTTACTGCACCGATTTTTATGATTTCTCGGCAGGAAACGTAAAAGAAAATTCTCTTGAGAAAATATTTTTCAATGACATGAGCGAAAAATACCGCGAAGAAATCATGTCGGGGAAGTGTGCCGCATGCAAAAACTGTTCGTGGCGTGAAATGCGGAATTATTCCGAGGGCTAAAAATGACAAAAGACGGTGTATTTCGGATTTCACCGTCTTTTTTTGTACAATAAAATACAAATCGCTATACCGGGATATTCATTATGCACGTAATAAATGTCTATTTCTTCGAACACACGCTGAGAAAATAATCTTCCAGCCGATACGTGACGATATTTTCGTTCTTTATGCAATTTTTAATATCGCCGCGTGAAATGCCGCTGCCGTACATCTTTACAACCGCTTCTTTCTGTGTCCATAGCCGGATAAATGCCGCTGACGGGTCGGGACTGTGTTCGATTTGTGCAATTTCCGACTCGGTACATACGCGTGAGAAAAGCGCCGGGGTGTATCCGCCGTAAATTTTCTGAATATCCACGCCTATCGGAGTGTCCGATACTGCACATACGGCGTATTTCCCGGAGTGACTGATGTTAAAATGCACATTCGGAAAATCTTTCAAATACGGTTTTCCGTTACCGTGAATAATATGCTGGTGTTTTACGGGGATACCGAAAGTCTGCCTGATTGCAGCTTTTGCAAGCGTTTCGCCTATTAACATGCAATCCGCTTTTGGCTTTGACTTTTGGTTTAAAATCTTCTTTTGCCGACAGCAATCGGAAAATTGCAGTAAATATTTAAAATCTTTTTCATCAACCGGCGTGTCAATCCGGCATATAAATATTTCCACCGCGTGCCTCCTTTAAAAAAAACATCTGTTTACATTATTATAGTATATAATCGGCAGTGAGTCAATATAAAATGCTATACCTCGGTTATTTTATGCACAAAATTTGTACTAAAATATAATTCCTCAAAATATATATGTAGTAAACCTGTACTATGTATAAGGAAAAGGAGGAACATTAGGTGGCAGAATACAGTATATATCAAGATATAAAGGAGCGTTCGGGCGGCGATGTCTATATAGGAGTTGTCGGACCGGTGCGCACAGGCAAATCGACCTTTATAAAAAAATTTATGGATTTGCTGGTAATTCCGAACATTGAAAATGTACATCAGGCGGAGCGTGCGCGCGATGAGCTTCCGCAGTCGGCGCAGGGGCGTACGATTATGACTACGGAACCGAAATTTATCCCGAATGAGGCGGTCGAGATAAATATGGGTGATAATGCACGCATGAATGTCCGCATGATTGACTGCGTCGGGTATGTTGTTGACGGTTCTGCGGGGTATATCGAGGACGATGCGCCGCGCATGGTATCCACGCCGTGGTCGGACGCGCCGATGCCTTTTTACGAGGCGGCAGAGGTCGGCACAAAGAAGGTTATATGCGAACATTCCACTATCGGACTTGTGGTGACAACCGACGGTTCAATCTGTGAAATTGACCGCGACAGCTATGTCCCGGCAGAAAACCGTGTAATTTCGGAGCTGAAACAGATTAATAAACCGTTTATTGTTGTGCTCAATTCGTCAAACCCAAATTCACAGAGCTGCCGGGCATTAAAAGCGGATATGGAACAGAAGTACGGCGTGCCTGTTGTGGCAGTCAACTGCATGGAGCTTTCGGGCGAGGATATTCATTCGATTATCGAAACGGTGCTGTTTGAGTTTCCCTTGCAGGAAATCAAAATTAAACTGCCGTCATGGATTATGCAGCTCGGCGGCGAACATTGGCTGTCTAAAAAAATCAGCAGCGCTGTTCATGATGAAATTCAGCCGGTTGATAAAATCAGCAGTGTGTGTCCTATGTGCAAGCGGCTTTCGGAATATGAATTTATCCGTTCGTCCGATATTGACGGAATTGACCTTGGCTGCGGAAATGCGGTAATCAGCATTACTACGCCGGAAAATTTGTTCTATCAGATTTTGGGCGAGGAATCGGGTTTTGAAATAACAGGCGAGGAATCGCTTATCGGACTTATCCGCGACCTTTCGCGTACAAAAGCAGAATATGATAAGGTGGCATATGCGCTGCATCAGGTGCGTGAATGCGGCTATGGTGTGGTTTCGCCGACAACCGATGAACTGACTCTTGAGGAACCCAAAATTGTGAAACAGGGAGGCCGCTACGGCGTAAAGCTTAAGGCGTCCGCACCGAGTATACATATGATACGTGCCAATATCCAGGCGGAGGTAAGCCCGATTGTCGGAACGGAAAAGCAATCGGAGGAACTTGTGCACTATCTTCTCGATGAATTTCAAAGTGACCCGGCAAAGATATGGCAGTCCAATATTTTCGGCAAATCGCTGTATGAGCTTGTGAATGAGGGCGTGAATAACAAGCTTTCAAAAATGCCCGATGAGGCGCGGCAAAAGCTTGCGACAACACTCGAGCGGATTATAAATGAGGGCAGCGGAGGATTGATTTGCATAATTTTATAAAATTCATTGCCGCTGCTGCCGCCTGCCTTTTGATGTGCTCATGCAGCGGCGGTGTTACGCTGGATATGCTGGATAAATCCTATTCAACGGACTCCGTAAATGTCAACGCCCAAATCCCTCAGATTTCGGGGCTTTCCGATAAGGATTTCCAGGATTCAATAAATAAAGATTTTCGTTCTGCTTCGGAAGAACTTTTGAACAGTTTTTCAAAATCCGCAAAGGAAACGGCGGAGCTGTCGGAATTTAACATACAGACAGCCGAACATTACAACAAAAACGGTTTTGTTTCCGTTGTGGAGCAGATAGACTATTTTTCGCGGAAAACTCATAAAAACAGCTGCCGCGTAACAAAAAACATCAACACAGAAAAGTGCTGTGAAGTCAGTCTCGGTGACCTTTTTGAGGATGACGGCTACATTGATGCATTAAATGCACTTCTTGAAAATGAGATAGCTGCTAATCCCGACAAATATGCGGATTTGTGGCAAAAACCCAAGGTTTCGCAAAATCAGTGTTTTTATGCGAATTCGGACTCGCTGGTGCTTTATTATCCGCCGTATGAGCTTTCGTACTATGAACGCGGTTTTGTGGAAATACCGGTTGCTTTAAGTGAACTTTCCGGCTGTTTTAAAGAGGAATACCGAAATATATTTTTAGACTGAATAAAACGTCCGCTGCCCGCCGCACGGTGAGTGACGGACGTTTTTTATGTATAGCAGGTATTTTATAAAATGAATGTATTTTATACTTGATATATCCGAAAAAATATTGTATAATAAAATTATGAAAAAGAAGGTTATAATTATTATTTTCGGGCTGATACTTTTATCCGGTGTATATTCATGCCCGATATATCGGATTTTCGGTATACCGTGTCCCACTTGCGGAGTCACGCGCGCATACCGCCTGTTTCTCAGCGGATATTTCAGGGAGGCATTTTTAATGCACCCTTTGTTTTTGCTGCCGGCGGCATTGCTGTTTAAACCGTTTCAAAACCGACGGTTTATAATTGGCATGTGTGCGGTTTTCATCGCAGTATATGCAGTGCGTATGCATCTGATGTTTCCGAACACCGAACCGATGATTTTTAACCGCAACAGTATTCTCGGAGGATTTTTAAAATGAGTATAAATTCAAAACAACAGGTGAAATGCCCAAAATGCAGTGAATTGTCCGACGTCACGGTATGGCAATCGGTTACAGCGCATGACAGCCCGGATTTAAAAGAGGATATATTAAAAGGCAATCTTAATGTATTCAGATGTCCGTCATGCGGAAATGCCGCGCTTATGCCCGACCCGATATTATACACCGATTCCGACAAAAAACTGATGATTACATTTGCACCGTGCAGCAGTGATGCGGAAAGAGCAGTTGCTTTTGAAAGCATTAAGAAAACGTCGAAACAATCCGGTGAACTTGACGGATTTGCGGACTTCAACCTAAGATTTATAAGCTCATACAACGAGTTTATGGAAAAAATCCTGATTTTTGATAACGGATTGCATGATAAGGTAATTGAATTGTTAAAACTCCTGGTTTTGATGCAGGACAGCGAAAATATGGAGCACCGCGTATGCATGTTCGGAAAAAAAGACGGCGATGAGCTTGAATTTCTGGTACAGGACAAGCGTGACGGAAAATTATATACATCGCGGATACCGATGCAGTCATACGATACGGTTAAGGAGCAGCTGCGTCAAAGTGGTGTGAAGTATAAAAGCTTTGACTGGGAGATTGTCGACTCGGACTATGCTGCAAAGCTTCTGCGCGGAGTAAATAATGACCTATAAAAAATAAGGCTGTAGTTTTTACAGCCTTATTTTTTACTGTTTTGGTTCATCGCCCGTATCGTCATCAGGCGGTGTACTGCTGCGCAGCCCTTCGATAATCAGGAACAGCAACACGCAGATGAGAAGAATAAGTGCTCTTAATGTTCCGCTTTCTGCGAGAATAACCGCTGTAATACCTAAGATACCGCTGATTGTGTACAGAATAAATACAGTTTGTTTCTGCGAAAATCCCATATCGATAAGGCGGTGATGCAAGTGGCCGCGGTCGGCAGTCATGGGGCTTTGCCCGTGATAAATTCGTCTTATCATAGCAAAAAGCGCGTCAAACAGCGGTAGCCCCAGAATGAGCAGCGGCACTGCAAAGGATATTATTGCGTAGCTTTTAAACACACCCTGTATTGACAGCGTTGCAAGCATAAATCCCAAAAAGGTGGAGCCGGTATCGCCCATGAATATTTTTGCCGGATTGAAGTTGAACGGCAAAAATCCGAAGCATGCGCCCATAAGCGCAAGTCCGACGGTGGCAACCGAATACTCGCCGACGCGAACCGCGATAAATACAAGACTCACAGACATAATCGCCGAAACTCCGGCGGCAAGTCCGTCAAGTCCGTCAATAAAATTAACCGCATTTGTTATAAAAACAATCCACAAAACCGTTGTGACGCCGGACAGCCAATCGGGCAGTATCACATATGGGTTGTCGGAAAAAATGTTCGGGTTTGTCAAAACTGTAATGCGGATATTTCCGCCGATAATCACTACAAGAGCTGCAATAATCTGAATACAGAATTTCAGCTTAGCGTCAAGGTTTTTGCAGTCATCGACAACGCCCATTACCGCAATAATCGCCGCACCGGCTAAGATTGCACCCAGAGATCGCGACAAATGCCCGAAACAGCATATGGCAACGGTAAATCCGAAGATTATTGCCAGTCCGCCGAGTCGGGGGATTGGTTTTTTATGCATTCTGCGCGAATCGCGCGGCACATCTATTGCCCCGATTTTGAATGCAAACCGATACACTATCGGCGTTGCAGCAAAGCTGAATGCAAACGCGACCACGAAAGTCAGTATCAAAATCAATATTTCTTTAGTGTCCATTTTAATCTCCATTCTGCCGCCGGAGCGTCAGTGTTTTCAAAATCTCTGCTTTTGCAGAGTATATATTTCTGCCTATGTAATTGTTGCTTGGAAAAAACAACCGTTCGGCTATGCGTACCGAAATGAACATATAGCCGATATTTTCGGACAAAGGCTGATTGTGTCCATTACAGTACAAATCCAAGTTTTTTGTATACCTTGCTTACTGTACGGTGCGCGATAGATTCCGCACGCTCCGCACCGCGTCTGCATATGTCCGTGAGGTATTCCTTGTCGCCCGTAAGCTCATCATACCGTTTTTTTATGGGGCGAAGCTCTTCGACAACGGCTTCGGCAACATCTGCTTTAAATTCTCCGTAGCCCTTGCCTGAATATTCTGCGGCAAGCGTTTCGATGTCCTTGCCCGTAACGGCTGACATGATGGTAAGCAGATTGTTTATGCCTGCTTTTGTTTCATCGTCGGGACGGTATTCGATTACGCCCTCCGAATCGGTCACGGCAGATTTTATTTTATTTGCAATAACCGCAAAATCGTCCAGGACAGAAATATATGCCTTGGGATTTTCGTCCGATTTGGACATCTTTTTGGTGGGTTCCGTAAGGCTCATTACCTTTGCGCCGGCTTTGGGCAAAAAGCCCTCCGGTATTTTGAATATCGGTTTTCCGTCGCCTTGATACAGCGCATTAAATCGCTGCGCTATATCGCGTGTGATTTCGATATGCTGCATTTGGTCTTTTCCGACAGGAACAAGGTCTGTCTGATACAGCAGAATATCGGCAGCCATCAAAACCGGATATGTGAAAAGCCCGGCATTGATGTTGTCGGCATGCTTTGCGCATTTGTCTTTGAACTGCGTCATGCGCGACAGCTCGCCCATGTACGTGAAACAGTTCAGCGCCCATGACAGCTGTGCATGTGCCGGAACCTGCGACTGAATGAACAGCAGGCTCTTTTCGGGGTCTATGCCGCATGCAATGTATATCTTCAGAAGGTCAAGCGTTCTTTTTCTCAGCTCGGTGGGGTTTTGGCGCACGGTAATTGCATGCATGTCCATCATAGCGTAAATACAGTTGTATTCGTCCTGGAAACCGACCCAGTTTTTTATCGCGCCGAGGTAGTTGCCGAGAGTGATGTTTCCCGAAGGCTGCACGCCCGAGAATATGACCTTTTTTTCAGTATTTTCCATGTTAAAAAATCTTCCTTTCGTCACAGCAGCTCGGAAAGCACCTTTCCGAGGCGTTCCACTGCTGTTTCTATCTTATCCGGTGTTGCCGATGAATAATTCAGTCTGAATTGATTTGAGGGTGCATTCATGTCAACCGCAAAATTTGAACCCGGCACGATTGCAACCTTTTCTTCAAGACATTTATCGACAACCGGGGTTATGTCCGTAATTCCGGGGCATTTGCACCATAGGAAAATTCCGCCCTCCGGCACCGTCCATTCAACCTTGCCTTTCGGGAAACAACGCTGCATCGTATCAAGCATGACGCGGCATTTCTCGCCGTACAGCCGACGGTTTTTTTCGATATAGTCATCGATGTTGTATCTGTCCATAAATTCCGCGCACATCAGCTGCGTCAGCACGGGGGTGTGCACATCATTTACCTGCTTTAAAATTTCGATTTTTCCGCAAATTGCGCTGTCCGCAACGATGTATCCCAAACGCATGCCCGGTGACAGAATTTTGGAGAACGAACCGGCATAAATTACACGTCCGTCGGTATCCATCGATTTTATTGTCGGCACATTTTCGCCGGCAAAACGCAAATCGCCGTACGGGTTGTCCTCCAAAATCAGAACGTCATATTTTGACGCAAGTTCAAGCATTTTCTTTCTTTTCTCAAGCGACATGGTTACGCCGGTCGGATTTTGGAATGTGGGAATGGTGTAAATCATTTTCACATTGCTGTTGTTTTTCAGCGCTGCCTCAAGAGCCTCCATGTTCATACCGTCGGATTCGACTTCAACGCCGGCAAGCTTACATTCGTATGTGCGAAAAGCGTTCAGACTGCCGATAAAGCTCGGGCTTTCCACTATAACGGTATCGCCCTTGTTGAGCAATGCCTTTGCGGTGAGGTCGATGCCCTGGTTCGCGCCGGTCATTATTATTACCGAGTCATTTTCCGCATACGAATCAACCTTTTTTGCGCGTGCCGCGGCACATGCCTTCATTCTCGGGTGACCGTCGGTTGTGCCGTATTGCAGCGCAAGCGTCGGATTTTCACGGAGAATATCTCCCGCGATTTCCGCCAGCTCCTTTCCGGGAAAAAGCTCGGATGCCGGGTTTCCGCCGGCAAGAGATATTATTTCCGGATTTGCCATTCTTTTAAACATTTCACGGATTGCCGAACCTTTCATGTTTTTTACTCTGTCGGCAAAAAAACTTGTATATTCCATTTCAATCTCCTTTCGCGCACAGCCTGTTCGCCGCGCGATAACAGTTTATTCGGATTTAACCTTCGCCCAGCTGTCTTTCAGGGCAACCGTTCTGTTTATTATTATGCTGCCCGGTTCGGAGTCCTTGTCAACGCAGAAATATCCCAGGCGCAGGAATTGAAAAGTATCCCCGGGCTTTATGTCTTTCAGATTGCTTTCCAGCTTGCAGCCGGTGAGCGTTTCTGCGGAATTCGGGTTGAGGTTCTCCACAAAGCTGCCGACCTTGCTTTCGTCGGACGGATTTTCGACGTTGAACAGACGTTCATAGAGGTTTACCGTTGCGTCAACCGCGTGGTCTGCCGATACCCAGTGAATTGTACCCTTGACTTTTCTTCCGTCGGGGGCGTCACCGCCGCGCGTTGACGGGTCATAAGTGCAGTGAACCTCGGTTACGCTGCCGTTTTCGTCCTTTACGCATGAGGTGGCGGTTACATAATATGCACTCTTTAAGCGTACTTCTCTGCCTATTGAAAGGCGGAAATATTTTTTCGGAGCCTCCTCCATGAAATCGTCGGCTTCTATCCACAAATTCTTTGAAAATTCAACGGTGCGCTTGCCGAGTTCGGGCTGCTGCGGGTTGATTTCAACCTCCAGCTGTTCAACCTTGTCCTCGGGGTAGTTGTCAATTACAAGCTTAATGGGGCGCAGAACCGCCATTGCGCGCGGCGCTTTTTGGTTCAAATCTTCGCGCACGCAAAATTCCAAAAGTGAAAAATCTATTACGCTGTTAGCTTTTGCAACTCCTATTCTGTCGCAGAAGTCACGTATTGCCGCTGCGGTGTAGCCGCGGCGGCGCATGCCGCAGAGCGTACCCATTCTCGGGTCATCCCAGCCGGATACAATTCCGTCATTTACAAGTTTTAAGCATTTTCTTTTGCTGGTCAGAGTGTAGTTCAAATTCATTCTTGCAAACTCAATCTGACGCGACGGGTGCTCAAAGCCCAGTTCACGCAAAACCCAGTCATAAAGCGGTCTGTGGTCCTCAAATTCAAGTGAACAGAGCGAGTGAGTAACGCCCTCGACCGTATCGGAAATGGGGTGTGCAAAGTCATACATCGGGTATACGCACCACTTGTCGCCGGTGCGGTGGTGAGCTTGATGCATAATGCGGTAGATGACAGGGTCGCGCATATTCAGATTAGGTGAGGACATATCTATTTTCGCACGCAGAACCCTTGCGCCGTTTTCAAATTCGCCGTCTGTCATGCGCTTGAAAAGCTCGAGGTTTTCTTCGATGCTGCGGTTTCTGTACGGACTTTCCTTTCCCGGCTCGGTAAGCGTGCCGCGGTATTCGCGGATTTCATCGGCGGTTGAATCGTCAACATATGCTTTGCCCAGCTCTATCAGCTTTACGGCACAGTTGTAAATATCGTCAAAATAGTCGGACGCATACAGGACTTTATCCCATTTAAAGCCCAGCCACTTAATATCCTCCATAATGGCGTCAACGTATTCGACGTCCTCTTTTGACGGATTTGTGTCATCAAGACGCAGGTTGCATGTGCCGTTATACTTTTCCGCATTGCCGAAGTCAATGCATATTGCTTTTGCGTGACCTACGTGCAGATAGCCGTTGGGTTCGGGAGGAAAACGCGTCTGTACATGCGAGTATACACCGTCTGCGAGATCCTTTTCGATTGCTTCTTCTATAAAGTTTTTTGTTTCTTCCATAATCGTTACCTGCCTACTTCAAATTTTCTATAGCTTTATCCACTCTCGGCAAAAATTCATTATAGCCGACAGTCTGCAAAATTTCATATAAATCGGGAGTGTTTCTTCTGCCGGTTACGGCAACGCGTATTACCGACGCAACATCGCCTACATGGCCTTTGAAATCGTCCGGATTTTTTTTGTACAGCTTCGGAGCCTTTGCATATCCGAGGCTTTCAGCCATTTCACGGACTTTGGGGAACCATTCCTCCGCGGTTTCGTGCGGGGAATAGACCTTTTTGTATGTTTCCAGAATTTCAATCATGTCCGCACCAGAGAGATTATCGGGCCAATCGTATTCGGTCGGCGCAAAGAAGAAATACTGCGTATATCCTACGGCGTCCTGCCATTTTGCAATATCCTTTCTGGGCTTTTCGTTTCCGCGTTCGATGCTGAAAATGCGGATTGAATATTCCTCGTTATCTGCCAGAAGCTTTGCAAAATCCGTGTTGTATTTTTCCGCCCAGCCGTATACTCCGTCATATACCTCGTCCGCGCTCAGACGGCAAATGTAGTTTTTGCTGATGTCATTCAGCTTCATCAGGTCGAAAAGTGCGCCTGCCTTGCTCATGTTTGACAGCTTGAAATCAAAGTCGTCAAACGGTACGTCAGGGTTTGCGGCGCGCCATTCTTCAAAATCGGAGTTGGCGATGGTAAGAAGGTATTCCAAAACCGCCTCTTTCGGATAGCCTGCCTCGTGATAGTAGGTAACGGCGGCTTCGGGGTCTTTTCGTTTTGACAGCTTGCGCTTGCCGCCGGTCTGTGCGTCCTCTTTCATGATAGGCGAAATGTGCGCATAGCACGGCGTTTTAAAGCCTAAAATTTCAAACAGCTGCAAGTGTATCGGCGCGGAGGATATCCATTCGTCACCGCGTATCACGTCGGTTGTGCCCATAAGGTGGTCATCTATTGCATGAGCAAAATGGTAGGTAGGAATACCGTCCGTTTTCAAAAGCACGATATCCTGGACATTTTCCGGCATTTCGATGGTGCCTTTAATCGCATCGTCGAAGCTGATGCGCCTATCCTCGCTGCCGGGAGATTTAAGCCGCACTACGTAGGGCTTACCGGCTTTTATGTTTTCTTCTATATCCTCAAACGTGAGGTTTCTGCAATGAGCAAATTCGCCGTAATATCCGGGATTTTGCTTGTTTTCTTCCTGTTTTTTGCGAACTGCGTCAAGCTCCTCCGCACTGCAGAAGCACGGATATGCAAGTCCCTGTTCCACAAGGCTCTTGCAATAAGTGCGGTAGATGTCCCTGCGGCGGCTCTGCGTATACGGGCCGTAATTTCCGGTTTCCTCCGTTTCGGTCATCATGCCCTCGTCAATCTTTATTCCGAACTGTTTAAGACCGCTTACAATTCCCGTAACACCGTTTTCGATTTCACGCTTTTTATCGGTGTCCTCTATGCGCAGATAAAATACGCCGCCGGTTTTATGTGCCGTGCGTTCTGCCGCAAATGCGGCGAACAGTCCGCCTATATGCAAAAAACCCGTGGGGCTGGGTGCAAATCTTGTGACCTTTGCTCCTTCGGCGAGATTTCTTTCGGGATATCGTTTCTCAATATCCTGCGTTGTTTCTTTTATATCCGGAAACAGCAGCTCTGCCAGTTTTTTGTTATCCATTATGCTTTTCCTCCGTATGACAATTTACAAATATACTATTTTATTATACATCTTTTTGCCGCCAATATCAAGCAAATAACGAAAAATTTTGATTAAAAATGAAAAAATATCCGTATTTTTGCGGTATAAGAAAATGAGCCGCATAAAAACAACGGTTTTTTTTGCAGCTCATCTTCAAGGGGGTAATGTATTTTGTGAGGTTATTTATATTATTGCCGAAAAAATTATTGTTATACATGAATTAAAAAAAACATATAAATAATGGGGAGAAGCCGTCGGCGAAGGCTGAGGCTTCGGGTGCCCGGTCTGTCCGCAGCCGGTGCAGACATATATTATCTGCGGACGGAAAGGCAATTGCTATGACTGATTTTCTGATTATGCCCGGCGGTGCTGCCGAGCATTACTTTTACCGACCGTACGAAGGAATCTGCATGCGCAGCCGCAAGCCGGACGGCTTATGGAATGAGCGCGTGCCGGTAATTGAACGCGGCAGGGACAACTTTGCCGTTTATGCCGATAAAGGCGGCACGGTGCATCTGATATGCGTTAATGCCGAAAACAAGCTGATTTACGCCGTCCGCAAGGATAATATATGGAAGAAGTATGTGCTTTCCGCGCTGAATGAAGATATTTCCGTAATGCAGATGCAGCTGTACGGCGTGGGGAGCAGACTTAATCTGCTGTATTCCGCGCAGTATAACGGAGAAATTCTGCTGATACACTGTATTCTGGGCGATCATGCAAAGCCGTCTACCGTGGACAGTCTTGATTCCGCGCATTTTTACATCATGGGCGAAAATGCGTATTACACAAACGCGCAGGGACAGCTCGGCAGGGTTTCGCTGGCGGACGAAAAGCCCGTCGGTTTCAGCAAACTGTACGATGACGCGCACAGCTGTTCGGTCAGAAATTTCGGCGGCAGAGAAATAATGCTGTTTATACGCGAGTCAAAGCTGTTCGTGAACGGTGAAGAAATTCTTTATGACAGCCGGATTGAAATGCCGGTCTGCGTGACGGGCTCGGACGGAAGAATGTACATAATGTGGAAAAGCGGCAGCTTTGTGCGGTATATAACCAGCTTTAACGGCGGCGCAACATGGAGCGAGCCGATGCGGTTTATGAGCACGGGGAGCCGCATATCGCTTTACACGGCGCAGCGGGGAGGGGATTTCATCAACTGCTACGGCTACCATAACTCGAAAGAGCTGACGCTGCTTGCACGTCCGGATATTTTCAGCACTGCTGCCGACTACGTGCTGCCCGGAAAGTCGGAGCTTGAAACGTTAAAGGCAGCGCTCGAGTCGGCGCGCCGCGAAATAGCCGATACAAAAGCGGAGCTGTCGCGTCTGGGAAAGACGCTTGAAGGTCTGCGCAGACCCGATAAACAGTTATAAAAAAAGCCGGTCGGACGCAAATTCTCGTCTGACCGTTTTTTTGTTCGATTTTTTATTTTTCAGTGATTTTTGAGTTGCTGTCCGTTTCATTCTGCGGATTTTCCGCCGCACCTTCATTTTTTTCCGGTGCTGCGTTCTGCATATTTTCTGCGTTGTTATTTTCGGGATTTTCCGCAGCCGCACCCGAATTTTCCCCAGCCGCATTGTCGGAATTATCTTCGTGACTGTCATTCTCGGCGGACGGAATTTCTTCTTTTTCAGGCTCTGTATTCTTTAAAATTTTTACGGATATGCTGCCGCCGAGTTCGATGTCCGCCATAGGCTTGCTGATTTTGCCGTCAATTTCGGCAAAACGCCTGTCGCCGTTCCATGACACCTTCATACCGAGCTTTTCGCTCAAAAAGCGCAGCGGAACATAGGTTCTTCCGTCAATGATTTCGGGCGGCACGTCAAGCTGCACCGAATTGCCGTTCACTTTTGCGGAATTGCTGCCGATTTCCATTTCTATAAGCCCGTTTGTGCCCACGGCAATAATTTTTCCGTCCGTGTAAATCAGCTGCATACCGAGTTTTTCAAAAATATATCTTATCGGCACGAGAGTTGCTCCGCCGCTGATAACCGGCAATGTATCGAATGCCGCAATCTCGTCATTTATCCGCACCTTAACAGAATTTTTCGGAATTTCAAGGCTCAAGAGGTTTTGCATATCGACAGGCGCCGTCACCCAGTACACACCGTCTGCGGACGCACCCATGATATCGTTTGCCGCAAAATAAAAGCGTTTTTCGCCGTCCGTTCCGGCGATGTCCGCAAAAGGCGGAACAAAAGACTGGAACGATATATTGTAGTATTTTTCGCCGTCCGCGGAATATTGAAGCTTTCCGTCACGGGCACACACGAAGCCTTCCGCCGTTTCACGCGGAAGAATGTAGCCGTCAAACGGCGTTTGGTTTCCGTCCGAATCTATAGCAAAGCTGCCGTTTGCAATAGTTTTTACGTAAAGCTTGCCGCCGGCGTATGTCATTTCGATGGGCTGACTGCCGGGATAAAGCTCCTTTTCAATATTAAATCCGCTGTCGAGCAAAAACAGGCGCCCGGTGATGCTCCAGTAATATCCGTATCTGTAGGGACTGCTGCTTACCGATTTGTTATATGCCGCGTAGCCGCTGTCTGTCTTGATTATGTCATAATCGGTCAGACAGCCGTCAAAGATGAGCTTTGTCTTTTCGTCGGAGTTTTCAAGCAGTTTTTCAATGCCGTACTCATCGATGGGATTTTGCGGATAAAGCTGCGGTTTAACCATATAGCTTTCCGTAAAGTCCGGTTCCGTTTTCGTTGAGCTTATTTTGAATGACTGCCGCTGTCCGCCGTAATTCTGCACGGGCAGAGTCATCTTTATGCAAAATTCCGTGGTTTCTCCGGCAGGCAGCAAAACGCTTGCCATAATTTCATCGGTTTGCTCGTTTGTTTGTCCCTTGGAAATTACCGGCTGCAAATCATTTCCGTCCTTGTCGGTTACTTCGACAATGATGTTTGCCGCGGTGCTCACGTGATAATCAAAATATCTGTCCGTATTTCCGTTGTTCGTCACTTTCAGTTTGTATCCGACCGCAACGCCGTAATTGCCCAGACTGCACGCTCTGCCGATATTGTCGGTGTCGGTTTTCAGTTCGTAGTTCGGCATATATTCCTCTGCCGAAAAACCGGTCACATCACCGTCATAGTCGGTTGTGTCGCTGTGCAGGGTATCAAAAATCCAAGTATCGCTTTTGTTCTTTTCCGATACATTTTCGCCGTAGTAATCAAGCTTGGATTTGTCCTTGTAGTACAGCGGCAGTACATCGTTTTCCGCCACAAGATGACGGGCGTAAATATCGTCCTGAGGGTTCAAATTCCCCGTCCATGTGGTGACGGTTGTTCCTTTCGGATAATACTGGTTATACACCGTAACCGGCAGAGAGCTCCCGTCCGTGAGGGTGTCATCGAGCGTATATTCAAGCTCCGCCGTCACCTCGGGAAGACTGTCCGCAATGCCTTTATACGTTCTGTCGCGCTTGTAGACGCCGAATCCGCAGTTTTCAAAATCAATATCCGGATATTCCGCCCCGTCCGAACCCTCTGTCCGTGTTTTTGCCGCGAACAGATTTACGTCCATGCTGCCCGATTTCAAATCAAAGTCCGCCGCCATAAGCACATGCTTCGGATAGGGCACGGCGGCGTAATTTTCAATGTAGTCGCTGAGAAAAAATCTTTCGCCTTTTGCCAGCGATATTTCATGGCTGACGGCATTTTTCGGCGCAAATACCTTGTCAGTATGCAGTGTGTAAATCGGCTTGCCGATAAGGTCTGCACAGGCGTAAAGACCCGACCATGTATCTTCGGTTTTAATCGTTTCGCAGTACAGATATTCCGTTATGTCCGCCGGGATTTCAAAAGCGGTTCTGCGCAGCGTTATGCGGCAGTCGCTTTTTGCCGTGAATACCGCGTCAAAATACACGTCCTCGCCCGGATATGTATTTCCTGCGCTGTCCGTCTTTGACACTCTGTTAAAATGCGTCATATACAGGCGGTAGCTGTCCGGCTGAAGATTTTCGTTGCTCATCAGATAAGACGGATTTTCGCCGTCATCGGCCAGGTCATTTCGTTTCAGCTCCTCGGGATTGTTGCAGTAGATATACTTTCCGCCTCCCGAGGGCTTGAAAATCATGTCATTTCCGCTTTCAGCAAAAACGCAGGTCCCGAGCATCATAAATACGATAAATAAAATTGCGGTTCTTTTCATATTATAACAAATTCCTCCCTGATGTCTTGTATTGAAGAAAAAAACACTGCGCCGCCGCATGAATACGAACAGGCGCACAGACGATTATTTTTTTCTGAATACCAGCAGCTTGCTGATAATGTAATTAAGTATGATAACGATTACATTCACTGCAATTTTTGTATAATCTCCGTTGTATCCGAGGCGGTCAACAAATGTGAACATAAGCGCCGAATCCAAAATGCCGGTAAACAGGCGTCCGGCGAAAAATTCCGCCGTTTCTCTCACGGCGGCGAACCCTTTTGCGGTGCTTTCAAAGACCCATATGCGGTTCGTGACGCAGGCAAACGCGACCGACAGAACCCATGCGATTATGTTTGCGCCGAGGTTCGGCACCGACAGCAGATTATAGCATACCGAGTATGCGGCAATATTGACCGCGGTTGTTGCCGCGCCGAATATTACATATAATATAAGTTCTTTTTTCATGAAATATTTTTCTCCTGTTACCGGCGGAAGCACAAGCGGTGCGGCAGATTATTCGGTTTTGCCGTCGATGGTGACCGATTCGATAATATATTTCGGTCTGTGCTTGACTTCAAGATAAATTTTCCCGATATATTCGCCGACCACTCCGAGCATAAGCATTTGCAGACCGCCGATTGCCCAGATTGAAACGCCCAGACTTGCCCAGCCGCTGACGGCATTGCCGCCGAGTCTTTGCACGATGCAGTAGCACAGCATGAATATGCTGACTAAAAATGCGAAAAAGCCCAGAGCGAAAGCCATTTTTATAGGTCTGACGCTGAAAGACGTTATGCCCTCGAATGCAAATGACAGCATTTTTTTGAGCGGATATTTCGATTTTCCGGCAAAACGCGAACCGCGCGAATACTCTACCGTCGCCGACGGATAGCCTACCTGCGGAACAAGTCCGCGCAGAAAGGTGTTTACCTCGTCAAATTCGGAAAGCCCGTCGAGCGCACGGCGGCTCATCAGGCGGTAGTCGGCGTGGTTATATACAATATCCACGCCCATAAGGCGCATGAATTTATAGAAAAGCTCAGCAGAGGTTTTCTTGAAAAAGCCGTCGGTTTTTCTGTCGGAGCGAACTCCGTAAACTACGTCGGCGCCTTTGTGATATTCGTCGGTAAAACGTTCAATCGCGCCTATATCGTCCTGCAAATCGGCATCGAGGGAAATAACCGCGTCGGCGTATTTTTTTGCCGTCATAAGCCCTGCCAAAAGCGCGTTTTGATGTCCGCGGTTGCGCGAGAGGTTTATGCAGACAAAGGTGTTGTTCTTTTCGCATAAATCCTTGATTATGCTGAGCGTCCGGTCGGCAGAGCCGTCATTCACGAACGCAATTTTGCTTTCATGCGAGATTTTTCCTTTTGCCGCAAGCCCGTGTATTACGTCCAGGGTGCGTTTTGCAGTTTCGCGGATAACCTCTTCTTCATTGTAACAAGGAATAACAAGCCATAATACAGTCACTTAAATATCACCCTTTTTACAGTATTTCCCAATATGCTGCGTTTATTCCTTTTCAAGAATGTCCGCGATGCGCTTGCAGGCAAGTCCGTCCCCGTATGGGTTGGAGGCATGGCTCATTTTTTTGTATTCTTCCTCGTTTTCCACCAAGGTCTTAAATTCTTTGTAAATAGTTTCCTCATTCGTGCCCACAAGCTTCAGGGTACCTGCTTTTATACCCTCGGGGCGCTCGGTTGTATCGCGCATTACAAGCACCGGTTTTCCGAGTGACGGAGCCTCCTCCTGTATTCCGCCGCTGTCGGTGAGAATCAGGTAGCTGCGGTTTAAGAAGTTGTGGAAGTCAAGAACGTCAAGCGGTTCGATAATGCGTATCCTGTCGCAGTCGCCCAGAATTTCGTTTGCCGTTTCGCGCACAACGGGGTTCATGTGGATAGGATAGATAGCCTTGATGTCGGGGTGTTCTTCGATTATCCTCTTGATTGCGCGGAACATGTGTTTCATCGGCTCGCCCAGATTTTCGCGGCGGTGCGCCGTAATCATTATAAGGCGCGAACCCTCCGCCCAGTCAAGCTGTTCGTGACGGTAATCGCTGCGTATTGTGGTTTTAAGCGCGTCAATGGCGGTGTTCCCGGTAACGTAAATGGTTGATTCCGCCTTGCCCTCGCGCAGAAGATTTTGCCGCGACAGCTCTGTCGGCGCAAAGTTATACTGTGACACGATACCTACCGCCTGGCGGTTAAATTCCTCCGGGTACGGCGAATATATGTTGTATGTACGCAGACCTGCTTCAACGTGACCTACGGGAATTTGCAGATAAAAGCATGCGAGCGCCGTGACAAATGTGGTTGTTGTGTCGCCGTGCACAAGCACAACCGATGGCTTTTCCTGTTCCAGTACGGCTTTGATACGGTTTAAAATATTTGTGGTTATATCAAACAGAGTCTGCTTGTCCTTCATAATGGACAAATCGTAGTCGGGAACAACCGAAAATGCGTCTAAAACCACGTCGAGCATCTGACGGTGCTGACCGGTTACACAAACCACGGTTTCTATATTTTTGCGGCTTTTAAGCTCATTTACCAACGGGCACATTTTTATTGCTTCGGGGCGTGTCCCGAATACAAGCATTACTTTTTTCATAACAATCTCCTTTGCGCCGCGTCGGGCGCGGCATAAATCAAGTTAATTCTTTCTTATTATATAATACCACTTTACGGAGCTTTAGTCAATAATTTTTCGCATACACATATATGACATTTTTTGCGCGCACGATTTTTATGCCGCAGCATAGTATGATAGTGGACGGCAGAACATGCCGTATCCGAAAATTTCAGAGGAGGTCCTTTAAATGGACGAATATATCACAAACAACCGTGAAACAATAACCGAAAGATTTCCGGCAACCGGTTATCAGGACGTTAAAGTCTGCATGCCGGTGGAGGTTAAGGTTTGCGGTGACGTCGGCAAAATCGAGGCGCAGTGCATCGGTAAACCGGTTATAAATCCCGGCTGCACAACTTGCCCGGGCAAGTGCCAGGGGTCGTGCAGATTTACAATCACACAGGAAATTCGGGTAAAAATTCCGGTAGTATTCAAGGTTAAGGCAAAGGCTGAGGAGGCCGCAATTGATTTCGACCCGGCTCGCGGCGAAGAATGCGGCGCATGCGGCAACTGAGTCTTTAGGACGGCGGATTATCCGCCGTTTACATAAGCTTTATGCACAAAAAAACGGAAAAACGACTGTTCGTTTCCCCGTATTTTCATTATATTCCGTTGTACAAGCCGTCATCGCAGAGTTTTTTGATTGCACTGCGTACGCCTTCTTTGTCCTCGCGGTAGGTTATACCGTACCACTTGTCCTTGTTGGAATAAACCTTTACCGTTGCCCTGCCGCTCTTTATCATGTTGTCAACAAGTTCCGGTATAAGGCATTCATCTTTTGATAAATCCGCGGTGTTCATAAATTCGTCAAACTGCTTTTGCAGCTCGCCGAATATGTCCGGCGTAAATCCCCATAAATTCATGGAAACCTTTTGGTCGCGCGGCAGCTGAACCCATGTTTCGCCGTCAAGCGTATACTGCGCCGAAGAATTGATTTTTGTACGCTCGACAACGTCCTGTAAGTATCCGTCTTTCACGTCGCAGCAGCCGCGTGCCACCGTTCCGTTTTCCGAAAGCGTCTTTTCGAGGTCATAGCTGACCATGCACCAGTCAAATTCCTTTGCGCCGCTTAAGTGCTTTTGAATTTCGGTAAAAGCATTTGCGCCGTAGTAGTCATCTGCGTTGATAACCGCGAACGGCTCCTTTACGGTGTCCTTGCAGCAAAGGATTGCGTGTGATGTTCCCCACGGCTTTTTCCTTCCCTCGGGCAGGGAGGACATGTCCTGAAAGACATATTCCACATCAATCAGCTTTTCAACCTGTTTTCCTACTATTTCTTTAAAATCCTTTTCAATTTCCTCTTTTATTATAAATATAACCTTGTTAAAACCGGCTTTTTTTGCGTCATAAACGGAAAAATCAAGTAAAACCTCGCCGTTCGGACCAATAGGCTCCATTTGCTTGAGCCCGCCGAAACGGCTTCCCATGCCGGCTGCCATTACCACTAATGTTGTGTTCATCAGAGTAACCCTCCTTATTAATAATACAATTATTATACCCTTGAACCCGGTATTTGTCAATGCAAATGGGGACAATAAAATTTTTTTTGAAAAAATTTCAAATTTTTTTGAAAAAACTATTGACAAATAGAAATAATACTGGTATAATTGTTTTTGTTGTCACGCAAGTGAGCAGCGTATGGGAGTATAGCTCAGCTGGGAGAGCGTCTGCCTTACAAGCAGGATGTCACAGGTTCGAGCCCTGTTACTCCCACCATTAAAAATTTGGCCCGGTAGTTCAGTTGGTTAGAACGCTAGCCTGTCACGCTAGAGGTCGTGGGTTCGAGCCCCATCCGGGTCGCCAATTTTTTTGGAAAAAAATAAGCCTCTGTAGCTCAGTCGGTAGAGCAAGGGACTGAAAATCCCTGTGTCGGCGGTTCGATTCCACCCGGAGGCACCATTAAATAAGCGGGAGTGGCTCAGTGGTAGAGCGTCACCTTGCCAAGGTGAACGTCGCGAGTTCGAATCTCGTCTTCCGCTCCATTTACAAAAGACGCATGTTTAAATAAAATCTGCGTCTTTTTATATAAGGCACCATAGCCAAGAGGTAAGGCAGAGGTCTGCAACACCTTTATGCCCCGGTTCAAATCCGGGTGGTGCCTCCAGAATTCGCGGTCAAAATAGATGCAATCTGTTTTGACCGCATTCTTATGCGGTTTTTGAGCATTTTTGAAAAATTCGATTTGACTAAAAAACAGTAGATGCACTATAGCGTTTGACCGGACTTGAACCGGGGACGATCTCGCAACGGGTTAGTTTGTCAATTTGTCATATTTTTCCTGTATTCTCTTGGTGTCATTTTTGTGACTGTCTTGAATTGTTTCATAAATTGAGTATCGCAGCTGTAATTGAGTATGTTTGAAATTTCTGAAATCGAATAGTTTGTTGAATTCAACAATTGCTTTGCATATTGTACTCGACTCAAAATCACATCGTTCATCGGTGTAGTATTAAAATATTGTTTATATAAATGTGAAAAATGTGAAATACTCAAATTGCTTTTATGAGCTAAACTTTCAATGGTATATTTTTCGGTTGGAAAGCTATATATCATACGTCTTATAGTTGCAAGCTCGTTATAATAAAGCAATTTGGAATTGTCAGTCAAACTGATTTCCATATATTTTTTTAAAAATGCAGTTAATAAATCACTTAATAATGAATTGTAAGAATTTGTATTGTTTAGGTGAAATTCATTACTCATAAGATTTATAATATCTTCAAAAAAACAAAAAGACGGTATATTATAGAATTTATTGCTTGTTATTCCGGATGAACGAAACAGTAAATCTTCATCCTTGTTTAGTGAAAATGATATCCAGTCATTTGTATAATCATCGTCTATCGCACCGAAAAATTGCGGAGTTCCTTTATCAAAAAAGATGATTGATTTTTGATGAAGAAATTTTTTATCGCAACTGTCGAGATAATATGCCTTGGAACGTATGATTAAAAAAAGGTAATAATTTAACCCTTGAGGTCGTGATATTTGAAAGTTTCTGTTATGGTGAAAATCGTATCCTATTGATATAAATTCCATTTTCTTCTCCTAATTTGCAGTATTTGATAGTTTTATAACATTATAACATCTTGAAAAAACAATTGTCAAGTGTTAAAATTAATAAAACAAGCTTGTTAAGAAATATTTGCGAAGGGAAGAAAACGAATGTATAAATATGGCAAAAAATTATTTAGGGGCGGAGATCCTTTTCTACTCAAACATGATGGCATTTATTATGTTTATTGTACAACTGAAAATGACCTGCCTGCTTTTACTGATGAATATCCGTTCTTTGAAACATACAAAGAAAACGGTGATGATGGAATTGAGGTGCATATTTCAAAGGATTTGACTAACTGGGAAAACTGCGGATTTTGCTTAAAAAAGGAGGAAGTTTTGGGAAACCATGGATTTTGGGCGCCTGAGGTGTCATATTATAATGGGATGTTTTATATGGTTTATGCTGCAGACGAGCATCTTGCAATAGCAGTATCCGACGGTCCGGCAGGACCGTTTAAGAAACTGACAAATGATTGGCTTCGAGAATTTTCAGCTATTGACGGTCATCTGTTTTTTGATGATGACGGAAGTATATATTTATATTTTGTCGCCCTGGAAAACGGTAATAGAATTAAGGTTGCAAAAATGTCTGATGATCTGACAAGAATTGAACATGAATATGAATCAGTTCTGATTTCGGCTGATAAGGATGTGCAGCGGTGGGAAACGGTTGATTGCTGCATTGCTGAGGGACCGTTTGTTTTAAAACATAACAGGGTGTATTATTTGACATATTCTTCAAATCACACCCGCTGCCCCGATTATGCAGTAGGCTATGCAGTTTCTGACAAACCGTACGGACCGTTTAAGAAGTATGATAATAATCCCATATTGCACAAGTTTGATGATATTGTTGGAACAGGTCATCATAGCTTTGCACCGACAGAAGAAAATAACAGGTATCTGTGCATTTATCATTGTCATAGTGATGCTCACAATAGCTTTAAGCCGAGACAGATTTGTTTGGCAGAGGCGGAATTTGCCAAAAATCCTGATGGTGGCGCAGATATTTTAGTTGTTAACCAATGATATATTTATGCATCTGTAATGAACACGAAAGCCAAAAAATCGACAAGCGCGACAGTGCTTGTCGATTTTACTTGTTACCTTTTCACTGTTCACTCTTCACTAAAATATGTCGATTTTTGGAAAGTAATAAGTAATAGTGAAAAGTGAAGAAGTGAGGTGCAAACTCGCGGGGGCGAGTTTGTATTAATAAAGAGGAGAAGTTATGGATAGTCCCTTAATTTTAAAGTCAAAGCAATTTGCATTAGATATAATTAAGGTTTGCAATTCTGTGAAAAGAGAGAAAAAAGAAAGCATATTAACGAACCAACTTATTCGAAGCGGAACGAGCATAGGTGCGAATGTAAGAGAAGCCTTTTACGGACATGGGAGAAATGATTTTATCGCCAAATTGCAAATAGCGTTAAAAGAGTGTTCGGAAAGCGAGTATTGGCTGGAATTGCTTATAGAAAGCGGATATTATGAAGACAGAACAATTCTTACCAAATGTACTGAAGTAAAGAAAATATTAATTGCGTCAATTAATACAGCGAAGAAAAATCAAAATATATAAAAGGTTCACCTCATCCGCGTCGGAACGGACTTTGCTTCGTTCCGGGGGCAATCCCTCATTTTGTGTAAACCTCAAAATTGGCTCCAAAATGATAATATAATCTAAGTAGTTTTTTG
>CAKSUM010000019.1 GCA_934501535.1 uncultured Clostridia bacterium | reverse complement strand
CTTGACATGCCGGCAATTTTACGCTATATTATAACTAAGGACTGAAAGCCGAAATCCGGCTCTCAGCCCACAAAAAAACACTTAGATTATATTATCATTTTGGAGCCAATTTTGAGGTTTACACAAAATGAGGGATTGCCCCGAGCCTGCGGCATAAACCAATCTGCCGCCGGTTCGGTTTTATTTATACTGTTTTAAATCAAACGCAGCCCTGAGCTTTCATAGCCTCGGCAACCTTCAGGAAGCCGGCAATGTTTGCGCCTGCCATATAGTTGCCCTCCATGCCATATTCTTTGGCAGCCGATTCGCACGCCTTGAATATGCTTACCATGATGTCATGCAGCTTTGCGTCAACTTCTTCAAAAGTCCATGACAGTCTTTGTGAGTTCTGGCTCATTTCAAGACCTGACGTAGCAACGCCGCCTGCATTTGCAGCCTTAGCCGGTCCGTAAAGCATGTTATTTTTGAAGTATACTTCAATCGCTTCCGGAGTCGAAGGCATATTAGCACCCTCAGAAACGGCATAGCAACCGTTTTTAGCAAGAATTTCCGCACTTTCTCCGTCAATTTCGTTCTGAGTTGCACACGGCAGTGCAATGTCGCACGGAATTGTCCAGATACCCTTGCAGCCCTCTGTGTATGTCGCTGTCGGGTGATCCTTTACATACTCTTTAATTCTCTTTCTTTCAACCTCTTTTAGCTGCTTTACAGCTGCAAGGTCAATACCGTTTTCATCATGAATATATCCGTTTGAGTCGGACATAGCAATTACTGTTGCGCCCATCTCTGTTGCCTTTTCCGTAGCGTAAATAGCAACGTTACCTGAACCGGAAATAACAACTTTCTGACCCTTAAAGCTCTTGCCGTTAGCTTTCAGCATTTCATTTGTGAAGTAGCACAGACCGTAGCCGGTAGCTTCTGTTCTTGTAAGCGAACCGCCGTAGGTAAGACCTTTGCCTGTGAGCACGCCGGTAAATTCGTTTCTGAGTCTTTTATACTGACCGAACATATATCCGATTTCTCTTGCACCTGTTCCGATGTCACCTGCCGGTACGTCGCAGTCTGCACCGATATGCTTTGACAGCTCTGTCATAAAGCTCTGGCAGAAACGCATTACTTCCGCGTCCGACTTACCCTTGGGGTCAAAGTCCGAGCCGCCTTTTCCGCCGCCCATCGGCAGAGTTGTAAGCGAATTTTTGAATACCTGTTCAAAGCCAAGGAATTTGATTATTCCGAGGTATACAGACGGATGAAGTCTTATTCCGCCCTTGTACGGTCCAATAGCCGAGTTATACTGAACTCTGAAGCCTCTGTTAACCTGAACCTTACCGTTATCATCAACCCACGGTACGCGGAAGATAATCTGTCTTTCCGGCTCAACAAGGCGGTCGATTACGCCCGCTTCAACAAGGTCGGGTCTTTTTTCAACAACAGGCTCAAGTGTTTCAAGAACTTCTGTAACAGCCTGAATAAATTCCGGCTCGCCTGCATTTCTCTTTTCAACGTTTTCCAAAACGCCGATTAAATATTTGTTTTTCATCTCTGTTACCTCCATACGGTAAAAATATACCAATCTGCTAGGTCGGCATATCCGGTAAAAACCGAACGGTTATATTATACAACAAAATTTTTATGCTGTCAAGTAATTTTCGCTGCCGCAGCCGTTTTTTATTCCAAAAAATCCCGCACATTCCGCTTATATAATTTCAAGCTCATCGGCAGACGGAAATTGCGGAAAATCCTTGCATATGCTGTCCTGATACCAGAAAGCCACCGACGAAATATCGTCCCTCAGCGGAAGATACCGTTTGCCGCTTCTCCAGCCCAGTGCCTGAATTGTTACTTTTATATCCTTTTTAAAGTAAACCGGGTCGGTTATATGCCACCGATAAAGAGAAAATCTTTGCTGCGATACATAGCTGCCGTCAGATCTCACTATTTTTGCAAGTCCCGCATAAGGCGTACAAAATTCCCTGTAATCGCCGTCCGGGTCAAAGTTCCACGAGCCGCAGAAATAGTCCTCCGTGCCGGTGCCGCATATTGTCGGATATTCCCCGTCACCGTCAAGATAAAATTTTATCTCTCCCTCGCCCCACCAGCCGGAATTATTTACGCCCCAAAACATGTAGGTTCCGACATAATGACCGTTACCGCGGACATTGTCCAGTATTGTATAACATTCTTTATACGGGAGCGGATTTACTCTTCGGAACTGCGCATGAAAATATCCGTATTTACCGTGCAGCTCACCTATAAGGTAATCAATCTGATAGTACACCGTAACATCTTCCGTATATAAATTTTCAATAGTTATACGGCACTTTTTATAAAACGGCATATCCCAGTAACAGTTAAATGCCCGCCCCGGATTGACGCAAACAGGCAGTGATGTCAGCTGTACAAATTTCTGATATTCGGCAGAGGCAAAAAAATCCCCCAGAGGTACCTCAACCGACGGTGTGCCGCTGCCGTCCCAGTACATTCTGATAATCAGCATTCTGTTCATCGGACAGTTATCCGTGAGCCATATATGCTTTATAATTCCGCTGCCGTCTATATCGGCAAGTTCAAACGTTTCACCCGGCTTTATTATGACGGAGGGCGATATTTTCCACCCCTTTCCCAGCTCTCTTGCCGCCTCCTCGCCGGTTCCGTGTTCCGCCGCTGCACCCATTCCTTTTTCGCCTTTAAAATTTTCAGCAGAAATTGACCTCGTTTCAAAATTTTTCATTTCAGACAAATTCATCATTCTGACTTCCTCCTTGACCAAACTGTGATTTTATGCTATAATTATAGCAACAAAATCCGCTGTAATAAATAGCAGTATCATAACAATAAATTTGTCATTTGTTGACACATATCCAAAAGGACGTTGAACATATGAACAAAAAAGAATTTTCTCCTTATATAAGGGTTGCAATGTTTTCTGTGCTCACCGCACCGTTCACCATAAGCGACAGAGTGATTTTTGACTACGAAATTATCCTGGCAGACGGCGGTGCGTGCAGGATTACCATAGACGGGCGCGAATATTTGTGCAAAAAGAATGACGTGATTTTTTTGCGCCCCGGAATTAATCATAAATTTGAATGCGCGGACGGCTGCGATTTTGTTCAGCCGCATATTCATTTTGATGTCACATATAACAGTAAAAGCGAAAAAACTCCCGTATCCTTTAAGCCGAAAAACGCAATGAACAAATATGAGCTTTCATTAATTCAAGCTGATGTTTTTAAAGACGTACCGATTCCCGATGTATTTACTCCTGCTGATTTGGTTGCGTTCAAAAAAATATTTTTTGAGATAATAGGTTTGTTTCAAGACAAAACATATAATTATGAAATTTTGTACAAAGCAAAAATGCTGGAGCTGTTAAACTGTATTCTGACTCAGTTTGACCGCATGCCGTCAGCAATCGGCGCTGTCACGGACAACCCCGTAATTGCAGTTAAAAATTATATTGACAATAATTTTTTATCTGTAATAACGCTAAACTCCCTTGTAAAACAATTTTATTTCAATAAATATACACTGATGCGAAAATTCAAATCACTGTACGGTCAGAACATTATAGCATACTATCATAATAAAAGAATTGAATATATAAAGGAAAATTTACGGACAACCTCACTTCCGGTAACCGTGCTTTCCGAAAAGCTGAATTTTTCCGACATTTATTCATTCAGCCGCTTTTTCAAAAACAGCACCGGCTGTTCTCCGTCGGAGTTCCGCAAAAATAACAACCCCTCCGGCATCACCCCGATAAAATAAGGGATTTTATAGGGATAAAAAGTCGGAAATCAATAGTTAACTAAGAGAAACCGAACCGCCGGAATATTTGCGCCGCAGGCGCATCTCGCAAAAAGGCGGCAGCGAAAGTGAACCGTTGTGAGCGTATTTACAAGCGAACAAGTGAGCCGAGCGTGCCTTTTTGCGAAAGAGGAGGAATGACGGCGCGTGTGACTGATTTTTCGCATAGAAAAATCGGAACAGAGCAAAGTCCGTTCCGACGTGGTGGAGATATGGGGATTCGAACCCCAGACCTGTTACATGCGAAGCAACCGCTCTCCCAACTGAGCTATACCCCCGTAAAATATTTGGAGCAGGCAACGGGAGTCGAACCCGCGACTACGGCTTGGGAAGCCATCGTTTTACCGCTAAACTATGCCTACAAATCAAACGGTTTTCAATGTGATACTGTAACTTCAGCATATTATATTCAAACACCGTTTTCTATTATATCACATCAAGCTAAAAAACGCAACCCATATTTTAAAAAAAATCATAAAATCCATGCTTTTTTTAACGTTCATATCTTTTCAGCTCCGTCTTTGCATATTCGCGCGGCGTCATACCTGTTTTACGTCTGAACGCGTAACTGAAATACGATTGTGAAGAAAATCCGGTTTGATAAGCTATATCCGCAAGCGTCATATCCGCAGACAAAAGCAGCACCTTCGCCTTTTTTATTCTCTGCTCCTCGACATATTCATGAACCGTCCTCCCCGTAAATGCACGAAAACAGTTATGAAAATGTATCGGACTGATGCATGCCTGCCGCGCCAGTGCTTTAAGCGACAAATCCTCGGTTATATGTCCGTTTATGTATTCAATGATCTCATCAATAATTCTTCCGCCGTTTCTGTTCAAAATTCCGGCACCATGAATTTTTGCTGCTTTTGAAAGTATATACACCAGCTCAAGCACACGGCTTTGCAGCATAATACCCTCCCCCGCCGAAACACTTTCCGAATACGCGATTATTTCCCGGAAAATATTATATATTTTCTCCGTATTTTCAATATCTATAAAATCCGGCATCTCGGCAAGCAAATCAAAAATGACTCCGTCATGCACCATGAAATGAATATAAAAACATTTATGCGGCAGCCTTGTGTGCCGCAGCTGCTCGGGTTTTGCACAAATCACGGTTTCGGGCGTTATAATATGCGATTCGCCGTTGATATACGATATCCCTCCCTTTTCCAGCGGTATTTCTATTTCAAACATTTTTGTTCTTCGGTTTTTGGTTTCATTACGCCCTTTCACGGCAATGTCACTGTTATATATGCCGGCAGCTACGATTTCCGGGAGCCTGATGTTCATATTTTTCTCCAAAATAATAATATTTCTAATAAATATGCTAAGATTTATATAGATTTCCGATAAAATATATTATATAATAAAATCAGCCGCAAGTCAAGAAATAAATCGGAAATTTACATTATCTGCAATGTGAATATTCCGGCAATAACAAGGAGTGTTATATATGAAAGTTACCGACATAAAAATATTTACGGTTGACTGTTTCCGTACAAACTGGGTTTTTGTCAAGGTTTACACCGACGAAGGAATAGACGGTGTAGGCGAGGCAACGCTTGAATACAAGGAGGAAGCGCTTTGGGGCGCAGTTTCTCACATCAAAGAGTATCTCACGGGCAAAAATCCGCTGGATATAGAAAAGCACTGGCACAATATCTACCGCGACGCATACTGGCGCGGAGGAGCGGTACTCATGTCCGCACTGTCCGCGGTTGAAACCGCGCTCTGGGACATTCTCGGAAAAAGCCTGGGCGTACCCGTGTATCAGCTCATGGGCGGCAAGGTCAATGACAGCGTGCGCATATACGTCAACGGCTGGTTCTCGGGCGCAAAAGAACCGGAGGAATTTGCCGAAAAAGCAAAAGCTGCCGTAAGCCGCGGCGTGACCGCAATGAAATGGGATCCGTTCGGGAAAAGCTACATGAACATATCAAACCGCGACCTTGATAAAGCGATTCGCTGTGTAGGTGCAGTGCGCGACGCAGTCGGAAGCGAGGTCGATTTACTGATTGAGGGACACGGCAGATTTAATATTCCGACGGCAATAAAAATTTCAAAAGAGCTTGCTCAGTTTAAGCCGATGTGGTTCGAGGAGCCGGTTCCGCCCGATAATCTTGATGCATTGCGCGAAGTGAAAGACAAATCGCCTGTTGCGATTTCTGCCGGCGAGCGGCTTTACACAAGATGGGACTACCGTTCCATGTTCGACAAAGCCGCAGCAGATTATATTCAGCCGGATATATCGCATGCCGGAGGAATAATGGAACTGAAAAAAATTGCAGCTGAGGCAGAAAGCCGTTATATCCCGTTTGCACCGCATAACCCCAGCGGACCTGTCGCAAATGCGGCGACATTGCAGCTTGCCGCAAGCTGCCCCAATTTCTGCATACTTGAAATTATGTATTCCGATGTGGAATGGCGAAAAAGCGTGACAAATGAATTGCTTGAATATGCGGACGGCTGTATAAAAATCCCCGATAAACCGGGGCTCAGTATTGAAATTGATGAAACGGAGTGTTTAAAACATCCGTACAAGCCCCATACACTCAGACATTATACCGGCGCACTGACCGACATAAGACCGGAAAAGACCGAATTTTATTTTTAGAAAGAGGGAAAATCATGAGCTGCAATACTAAAGTTGTCAATCATAACGGCACACTGAAAATTGAAATAAACGGCAAAATGTATAATCCGCTGTCATTCAAATCCTTTCGCCCCAATCCGCAGAACGTTTCGGAATTTTACAATGCCGGAGTATGTCTGTTCAGCGTACTTTCAAGCGGCGTAACATCTGCACTCGGCATACCGTATTCACTGTACGGCGAGTCATGGACGGGTGACGGAAAATACGATTTTTCCGCAATTGACAGGCAGATGGATATGTTTATTCAAAATGCTCCGGACGCTCCGGACGCATATTTTGCACCCATGCTTCAGCTCGACACGCGCAGCTGGTACCTTAAAGAGCGTCCCGGAATCCCCAATTCCTTTACAAATTTGTCGCAGATCGCCTGCGATGAAGTTTTGAAAAAGGCAGCGTTGGACTACATGAAAGCGGCAATCCGTCATATCGAGGAAAAATACAGTGACAAAGTTTACGGATATTTTCTGCTTTGCGGGACTACAACGGAATGGCTTTCCGACCATGATTTTGAGGTTCCCAACGAAATAAAAAATAACGGATATAAAATTTGGCGAAAGGACGACACAGCGAACCTTCCTTCCCCGGAAGCCCTTGAAAAAAAGGGCGGTGTATTTCTCGGCGCTGACGAAAACGAAGTTTATCTTGCACGAAAATTTCACAATGAACTCATAGCTGATTTAATTTTGTATTTTGCTCACGGCGCACAGGAAATTCTGCACAAAAACAAACTCCTCGGAGTGTATTACGGTTATCTTTTCGAGCTCGGCGGCGAACGTCTTTACAACGCCGGCAACCTGGGTTATGAAAAAGTATTTTTAAGTCCTGACATAGATATGATTTCAAGCCCGTCATCATATTATTACCGCGGCCTGCGCGACCCGAGTGCATTTATGGTTACTCAAAAAACTCTCTATGCGCATAATAAAGTGTATTTTCTGGAATTTGACCATATTACTCACGTCGCCCCCGAAACGGTAAATGACGAACCCGGAGAAAATTCCGCAAATACCAAAATGGTGAAAATCCCCGGTTCCGGCAACAGATACCGAACCGAAGCCGAGTCGCTGAATCTTATGTACCGCGATTTTCTGCTGTGTATGGCAAACGGCGCCGCAATGTGGTGGTTCGACATGTTTGACGGCTGGTTCCGCACAAAGGGCATGATGGACGCGGTCAGCAAAATGATTGACATCGCGCAAACACTCTCGCAAATCCCTTGTAAAAGTGCGGCGCAGATAGCAGTTTTCGCCGATGGCGAATCGATGTACCGTGCCAGAAAAAGCTCAAATCTCGCAACGGTCTGCCTGTCCGATATGCGCCGTACTCTTGCAGAATGCGGCGCACCGTATGATTTATATTCGATTTCGGATATTGTTCTTGACTGCGCAGACAATTATCAAATGTATATCTTTATAAATCAATATGAAATATCGGACAAAACACGCAAATATATAGATGAAAAATGTAGGGCTGCCGGAAAAACCGTGCTGTGGCTGTATGTGCCCGATTATGTTTCCGGCGGACGGACAGACGTAAACCGTATTTCGGAAATAACCGGTATAAAAGTATCTGAATGTAATAAGCCGCACGGCAAGCTGATTTATAACGGAGCCGAATATGATTATCCGCTGAATGCGCCGTATTTTTCTGTCAATGACGATGCCGCATTGCCGCTTGCCCGTTTTGCGGACGGCACCGCCGCCGCGGCGGAAAAGAACATCGGCGGTTTCAGAAGCATATACTGCTCCGCATGCAATCTGCCCTCGGAATTGCTCCGCGATATTATCGGCCGCTGCGGAATTTTTCTTTACAGCAGAAACAGCTGGGTATATACCTACGTTAATTCGGTTATGACCGGCGCTTATAATGCAGCAGGAGCATATGCGCAGATATATCTGCCCGAGGACGGAATTTACAGCGAATTGATAAGCGGCAGGGATTTTATCTGCAAAAACGGAATAATTGAATTAAAAAAACAAAATATAAACGCATTTTTGTTTGTAAAACAAGGAGGTAACAATCATGAAAAAGTATGAAGTAGAAGGACATTTGCCGAGTTTTCTTCCGGAGGGCAAAGAATGGAAGCTGACATGGCATGACGAATTTGACGGGCCGGAGCTTGACAGGAGCAAATGGGATTTTCGCCTTAACTTCTGGGGAAAACGTTTTCCGGCATATACCGATGAGGGAATTAAATTTGACGGAAACAGCAATCTTGAAATCCACCTGGTAAAAAAAGGCGATGATTACTGTTCTGCGCAGCTGCAGACCGGCACAAATGTTTTTGATTATCTGAACCGCAAAGAGCTGAAGGGAGGATTTGGACAAGACGCACCGTTCTGGCCGTTTGATGAGCTTCCGCGTCCGAAATTTCTGCACAGCTGCGGATATTATGAGGTCAGATGCAAACTTCAGCAGCAGCCGGGCTGGTGGTCGGCATTCTGGATTCAGGCGCAAACCCCGGGTCTTTCGTCAGCCGACCCGTCATACTGCGGCATTGAGGTTGACGTCATGGAAAATTTCAAGCGTGACGGAACAATAACAAGCGGAAATTGGTTCGGCAATTACACCAATTCCGACACCACCATGGACGCACGCGTGGAGTATAAAGTTGAGCAGAATGAATTTCACACTTTCGGTGTACACTGGAGCAGCGACGGCTATGTATTCTACTGTGACGGCAAAGAAACCGCACGTTCATCAAGCGGCTGCGTATCAAAGATACCGCAGTTTATCATGCTTACAACCGAATGCGACGGTTATCGCCATGTTCCACCCAAGCCGTGCGATGAACTGAAAAATGCAGTTCTGCCGGACTGTTTCACCGTTGATTATGTAAGGGTATTTGATGAAATATAAAATGCGAGGTAAAAATCATGAATAAATCAGTATTTATAACAGGCGGAACCGCAGGCACCGGTCTTGCCGCCGCAGAACGCTTTGCAAAAGAGGGCTATGACGTGTTCATTACAAGCCGCAGCGGCGAACGCGCGGAAAACGCTGCCTGCGCCGTAGCTGAAAAATACGGTGTTTTTGCAAAAGGCTACGCGCTTGACATAAGAAATGAGGAGCGTGTAAAGGATATTTTTGCCGACATAGACGCACAAGGCAGATTTGTTGAAACGGTCATATTAAACTCAGCCGATATGGGATTCGGCAGCGACCCGGCAAAAGGAATGCCTATGTTTGACTGCTCTATTGAAGAATTTCAGCGCGTATTTGAAACCAATCTTGTCTGGAACTTTATGATAATACGTCAAGCGGCTCTGCGCATGCGCGAACATCACAAGGGCGCAATCGTATTCATCAGCTCCAACACGGCATACCGCGCAATTCCCAACCGTATAGCCTACAGCACATCAAAAGGCGGCATAAATGCCATGTCGCGCGCACTTGCGGTTGACCTCGGACAATACGGCATACGTTCAAACGTAGTCCTGCCCGGCGCCATAAAAACGCAGCGATGGGAAAGCATGGGCAAAAAACGTATCGTTGACGGCAGTCTGACGCCTATCGGCGACATCTCCGACTTTGAGGACATCGCAAATGCCGCATGGTATCTCGGCAGCGACGAATCCAAAAATGTCACCGGCACCGAAATCACCGTTGACGGCGGCATGAGCTGTCAGCTCTACCCTCAGCTTTTAAATGAACTGAAACAAAATATATAATTCCGTATCCCCGGCAACGGCTTGGTATAACCAAACCTTTGCCGGGCTGAATTTTATCGGCTTCTCTGCTGCGGTGCGGTTTGGTATTCCCTCAAAAAAGCTAAGGCTGTTCAAAAAGTCAATTAACTTTTTAAACAGCCTTTTTTCTGTATATCAAAAATCACTCTTATTTATATTACGGCTTTACAACAAATCCCGCAAATGCAAACGGCGGTATTTTATCAATATAAACCCTATCTCCGCAAAGTCTGCCCTCACAGCTGATAAATTCTATATCATTAAAAGCATGCTCCAAAGTCACCTCAACGTCATATGCCGCGTCAGCAAAACAATTCCAAAGCCCCACTGCCATATCATCTTCGGATTTTTTCGTCATAACATAAATATCCGGATTACCCGACGTATGCGCGCTGAGCTTACTGCCGGACAGCCACCGGCAAATCCCGGCAAGCTGACGCGAACGCGCGTATGACCTGAACAGTCCGGAATTATTTCTCACACCCTCCCTGCGCGAATCAAAATTATATACCGCAAACTTCTGACCGTTATCATTACGGTACAGGTATACCGCCGGCAGTTCACCCTCCGTGCAGTCGAAATCGTTATAGAATTTGCTTATTACTTCAGCGCCGTCCTTCAGCTTAAGTTCATGTGCAGACGCTGAAATTCTTATCCATTCGTTCTGTTTTAAAAAATGCTCGCACGTCTTATCGACAGCTGCACCGATTTCTTCAATCCCCACATCTATTCCGCGTTTTTTCAGAATTTTTGCAGCGCGAAGATCAAGAATTAACCCGTTTTTCATCTCATCATCGCCTATCTGCCATGCATTGTCGCCAAAGGCTATTCCGCATAAGCCGCCGCCATCGTACACTGTCGGCACAGAATTATCCGTAAGAATTTTTGCTGCCGGCGAAAAAAATGAATTATCCAACACTCCGGTTTTCATATCGCTTTCATCAAGCTCCATATCGGCAACCTTTTTCTGAAATTCATATACTCTGACGCCGCAAGCGGTTTTACCTCCGAAATGCTTTTCTATCGCGGCATACAGTTCTCTGTCCCGTTCATGCGCGTCAGCATACCCGAGTTCATATCCGGCGGTCGAAACATAGTCAAGCCCATACTTCAATATTCCGTCAAAATTGCCGTCCGCACGCAACGCGGTATCAAAAATTTCAAGGTAGCCCGACGGGCAAATATTTCTCGGCCGCGGCCATGTGTCCCCCTCCGCAAAAATTTCCGCGCCGCCGCAAATCCATGAACGCTCCATGCGTTCAAGTTCCACAGTATTTTGAATACGGCAGTTCGGAAGGTCTGTGGTCGCCCAATACGGCGCACCGATAAGCCGTCGGAACGCTTTTGTCTTGGGTGACAAAACAGCGTCGATATTCTCGGTCCCGCCGTCAATATCCCATGACGAAGTACATGAGCATACTCCTATAGCTATGTCCGGATTTACGGCATCAACCGCTTTTCTGATATTTCTTGCCATACCCTCGAGCGACATTTTGTTTGCCTCAAGCCATGCATCGCGGTACTTATTTCTTCCTCCGGTGTATATTTTTTTGATTAATTCCTCCGTTGTCAGAGTTTCACCCAAAATCTCGCAAATAAGCTTCAAATGGTGCTCACATATGCAGCACGGCTGATTGAATTTTGAAAGCAGTCCGAAACGAAAATCATCGTCAAACATTATCATCTGAACTCCGGTTCTTGCAATATCCGCAAAATATTCGCCCGAAAACCTCAGAAATTTCTCATCGAGCGGACAAAGGTAATGTTCGGTTGAATTTCCGCTCAAGTCTTTCATTTTGGTAAAGCTGTTACTTTCCGACATGGTTAATGCCCAGTTCCACGCACCTACTTCATACCCCAATGACTTAAAATATGAACAGTTATCTTCAAGCTCTGCGAGCATTTTTTCACGTTTTTCCTTATCTTGAGTATAAGTTGGAAGGGCAAGAAACACGCGTGAGGCATCAAATCTTTTCAGCTGTTCGGCAACTTTGCCGCGGTCTGCTCTCTTCAGTGTGGCATTCATTATCGGCACAGAAACTTTATACATAAAATCTCTCCTTCTATTTTATTGCCTTTTCTATCATGCCGTTAATCTTATTCCGCATTTTCAGCGTAAATTCTCTGTCTTTCGGAATTTCGCGCAAGGCTATCGGATTGCCGTCATTAAATTCCGCGAGCACCGCGTCGACCTCTGCACGGCTGTACAGACTTTCACACAGCTGCAATGCGCGCATATCGTCTATGCCGTGACGGAAAACCTCAAGGCGGAGCGAATTATATACCTTAAAATCCGGCGCCGGGTATACAACAAACGAGTCACCCGAAACAAATTTCATACCGGCGTCGGTAACTGCGAACGGGTCAATTTTTCTTACCGAGCGCGCCGCATTATAGAAATTAAAGCCCCAGAACAGAAATCCGTCCGCATTGCAGGAATAAAACTGCGTGCCGCTTATTCTGTTGCGCGCCGAATGCATTCCGAAAGCACGTCCCATACAGTTTTTTTCCGAACCGCAATAGTAAATCCAGCGCGGCTCCGGTTTAAATCCCGCAAACTTTTCATCATGAATAACATGCGGCACCGGAATATCTACAAGCCCCTCCTCAAAAAATACCGGGTGACTCATAGCGTCCATAACCTTAAAATCGCCTATATATTTATGCATTGTCCGGCTTGCCGCACGATAGCTCTCAAGATGCTCAAAAGCGGGCTCATCGGAAATATGGAACACGGTTTTATCCGCAATTCCGAGTGATTTTATTTCACTGCACAGCGCCGGCAGAAACTGTGACAGAAATTTCGTGTATTCCTCCCCGGCAGCGTCGGTATCCCAGCCGAACAGCTGCTTATCACCCGCCATTATTTTCGGTGCATGATACGCTCCCCACTGTGTAAAAAGGTGCGACATTTCAAAATATTCCGCGCCGCATTCAAGGCACATTTTCACCCATTTGTGCAGTTTGTCAAAACCGAAGGAATATCCGTCCGCCGTTTGCTTTACGTCAATCAGCTGCACAGTGGTGCGTTCTGCGCCGGGGTTGGTATCGAGCGGCGGTGTGAACAGCGGCGTATACACTACATTTGTTCCGTATCTGACCGCCGTTTTGATATTATTACGCACGGCAGTCCAGTATTCGTCGGAAAAAACTTCTATATTATAGTAGTCTGCGATGCAGTCGGTGTGCAGCCATTGCGTTACGGCAATCGTCTGTTTGGGAAGTCTTGCCGGAATTATCTTAAATTCATGCTTTACCTCTGCCGCTTTTTCGCGGTTTTCATCGGTTATCGTTATAACCGCCGTATATTTTCCGCTGTCAAGGTTTTCGGTATCAATACTGACCCACAAAGTCCCCGTAAGCCGCGGCAAAACCGCAAACGGCGTATCCTCCGAAATCGGCACCAGCATATCGGGATACATTCCGGGCATACGGCGTATGTAATCGTCCGGCGCCTCTTCCATAACCGCAGCATATACCGCCGGCATGTGTTCAACCGCGCTGACCGTCACACATGACGCGTCAACTTCCGTGCCGCCGCAGTACAGCTGCGCCTTTGCAAAACAGTTATATGTCTGATAGCAGTGTTCTGCAAATTCCTCCGCAAAATATATTGTTTCAAACGCAACATTTTCTCCGATAAGCGCCGTTGATTTTCCGTACGCTTTGAATTTTGCCGGTTTGTCATCATAAAATACCTTTTCGAGAGGCGATACTGCTTTTGCTGTTATTTTCATAGGGTAACTCTCCTTTTTAAATCGTGTTTTCTCGGGGATTTTATCATATTTATCGGTCAAAGTCAATACAATTCGTACAAAAAATACTGTTTTTTCGGTTTTTTATATGTTACCGGTGTACAATATACGGGAACATTCAAAAGAAGCGGCTTGACATCAAAAAAATACAGCTGTAAAATATAAAAAAAGGAGTGTGACAGATATGAAAAAACCTCTTATCGGCATAACGCCGCTTTATGACAGCGAACGCAGTTCTTACTGGATGCTGCCCGGATATATGACAGGGCTTGAATACGCCGGTGCAATCCCGGTCATGCTTCCGCTGACCGACAGCCGCGATGAGCTTGAAGCACTTTGCAGTATTTGCGACGGTTTTTTATTCACCGGTGGTCAGGACGTTTCACCCTCGGTTTACGGCGAAAAAACAAAACCCTCATGCGGCGAGGTCTGCGATATGCGTGACAACATGGAACTCACCCTTTTATCCCTTGCGCTCAAAGCGGATAAGCCCGTTCTCGGGATATGCCGCGGTTTGCAGTTTATAAATGCCGCTCTGGGCGGCTCACTCTATCAGGACTTGCCGGACGAACGTCCATCGCATGTACAGCACCACATGTCACCGCCGTATGACCGCGCAGTACATAAAGTTTCCGTAACCTCCGGCTCACTGCTGTCCGGCATCATCACCGCCGGTACAATCGGAGTAAACAGCTATCATCACCAGGCAGTCAAAACCCTTGCCCCCACTCTTTCGGAGGCTGCCCGCGCGGAGGACGGCATTATCGAAGCGGCCTATATACCGGATAAAAAATTTGTTTTAGCAGTACAATGGCACCCGGAGTTTTCATACAAATCCGACGAAAACAGCAAAAATATATTCCGCGCCTTTGTTGACGCGGCAAAAAAATAAACCGAGTTTCTCCGTTCTCGGTTTATTTCTTTTTCGCAAGCCCTGCACATGTATCGGTGACGATACGTTTCAAAAGGTCTCTGTCCTCGGTTTCTTCAACAAAATACATAGGTTTTGCCCCATCATACGGCAGCTGCTCCGCCATGCCGTACTTCCCGTTCGTTCCGGTTATTTTCACCAGCAGCCTGTTATCGTATATGCCGCCGAACAGCCGGCCGCCGCAGTAAAGCAGATATTCGCCCATCATCTGTCTTGAAGTAACATTCTCACACAGTTCCAGCTGCTCCAAAATATAATCTCTGTACTCTTTCGTTGTTGACATCTTCCCTGTCCTCCGTAATTCTATTTTCTGAACTTCTCCGGAATATCCTCCGGTTTCATATGCTTATGAACATCACATGTCCCCGCCGCCTTTGCCGTTTCATAATACCAGTGCTTATAATCAAGCGTCGAAAGCGTCTTTTTCATCTGCTCCATCTGCGCCAGAACCGCATTCCGCCGGCGGTCAATCAGCTCCAGTCTTTTTTCGATTGTCGAATCGCCCTCTATGCACCAATCCACAAACTGCTTTATCTCCTTAATCGGCATTCCCGTTTTTTTCAGGCATTCTATTATGGAAAGCCATTCCATGTCGGATTCCTTAAACATGCGTATTCCGCCGCCGCTGCGCTCTACAAACGGCAGCAGCCCCTCTTTATCGTAATAACGCAGTGTTGACGGTGCAACGCCTATTTTTTTGCCATTTCTCCAACCGTATATAACATATTTTGCCGTCCCTCCGAAATTTTTAAAATTTTTTTCAAAAAACACTTGACTTAAAGTGCACTTTAAGTAGTAGAATATAAATGAACTTTCAAATGCATTATAACATTTTAATACTAAAATGTCAATAATGCGGAAGAATATATATCAAACGGCGGATGCCGAAAAAATAATTTATGCCGCACGGGCGGCGGAAAGGATACTTATTATGAAATATGATTTTACCTATTACAATCCGACGAAAATTTATTTCGGAAAAACAGCGCTTGAAAATTTGTCGGGCGAGCTTGAAAATTACGGAAAGACCGTGCTTTTGATGTACGGCAAAGGCTCTGTGAAAAAAAGCGGGCTGTATGACAAGGTTCTGAAAATTTTAAATGACGCAGGCAAAACCGTGGTTGAGCTTGCCGGGATAAAGTCCAATCCGTCATATTCTCAGCTGCTTGAAGGCGCACGGCTTGTACGTGAAAATAACGTTGACCTGATTTTAGCCGTCGGCGGCGGTTCGGTTATCGACTGTGCAAAAGCAATATCCGTTTCCGCATACTGCGAGGGCGACCCGTGGCAGAAATACTGGATTGACTTTGCAGAGGTTGACAACAAAATCGTTCCCGTGGGTTCAATTCTCACCATGGCAGGTACCGGTTCGGAGATGAACGGCGGTTCGGTTATCACAAACGAGGAACAAATGCTGAAAAACGGCAGAGTATTCCCTGCGAACGTAAACCCGAAATTCTCTGTTTTAAATCCGGAATACACCTTCACGGTTCCCGTATATCAGATGTCCAGCGGCATTTTCGATACCATGTCGCACCTTATGGAACAGTATTTTTCCGGCGATGATGACAACACCTCCGACTACCTGCTTGAAGGCGTTATGCGTTCACTGATACACAGCGCAAAAGTCGCGGTTAAAAATCCTCAGGATTATGAGGCGCGCAGCAACATTATGTGGTGCGCCACAATCGGATTGAACACAATTACCGGTCTTTCCAAGCAGCAGGACTGGGAGGTTCATATGATTGAGCACCAGCTCGGCGCGTATACCGACTGCGCTCACGGTGCCGGACTTGCGGCAATTTCCGTACCGTATTACAAATACATCTGTTCATACGGAATAGATAAATTCGTGCGTTTTGCAAAAAATGTATGGGGTATCGATACCGACGGCATGAGCAAATCAGACGCAGCAAATGCCGGAATAGAAAAACTGCGTGAATTTATTGCGGAATTAGGTCTGCCGCTCACACTCCGCGAGCTGGGTGCAACCGAAGAAATGCTCCCGCTTATAGCTAATTCGACGGTTCTCGGCGGCGGATACAAACAAATGAATCCGGAAGACATTCTGACGGTTTTAAAGGAATGTTATTAAGGAGGAGCATTATGAAAACTCTCGTTGTATATTACTCTCTTTCCGGGAATACAAAACGGATTGCGGAAATGATACAAAAAGAAATCGGCGGCGATATTGCACAAATTGACACCGTTACTCCGTACACCGGCGATTACAACGCCATTGTCAAACAGGGCAATGATGAAGTGAACCGCGGATTTATGCCGGAAATAAAACCTCTTCGCGTAAATCCGGGCGATTATGATACAATCGTCATAGGGACACCGGTTTGGTGGTACACATATGCGCCGGCGGTAAAAACTTTTCTTGAAAATACGGACTTTTCCGGCAAAACGGTATATCCGTTTGCAACCAACGGCGGCTGGATAGGTCACACATTTGAAGATTATAAAACCGCATGCGGCGACGCTGAAGTTAAACCCGGACTGAATATCCGTTTTGATGAAAATAATCTCAGAACCCCGGAAGCGGCTATCGTATCATGGACAAAAAAAATCAACGGTTAAATTAAAACAGCTGCGGTAAAATAGCATAATTTTGCCGCAGCCCATTTTTATATATTAAGATAATTTTTCATTTCATTCACGTCACATTCCGAAAACCATCGAACCTTTTTCGGAGTGCTGCTGTGCTCTCCGATAAATTTTTCGAGCCACACCATGTCATACCATCTGCCGAATTTAAATCCGCACTTGTTAAATCTGCCGACAAACCTGTAGCCCAGATGCTCATGAAACCGGACGCTGTTTTTCGTGAGATATTCGTCATCCGGTTCGGGATATGCGACGCATGCGTTCACGTTCAGAATATTCTGCGCGCGCAGCACGTTTTCCATCGCACAGTAAAGTTTTTTACCTATTCCGCCGCGCCCCATGCCGCGTTTTACATAAATCGACGTTTCCACCGCCCAATCATATGCCGCACGGCTTTTAAATTCCCCGGCATATGCATATCCGACAATCTCTCCGTCACGTTCTGCGGCAATGTACGGATATTTCACAAGTGTTTTGCGTATCCGCTCTCTGAATTCATCAACTTCCGGCACATCGTATTCAAAGGTTATTGCCGTTTCGCGCACATACGGCGCATAAATGCCGAGCAGCTCCTCCGCATCATTTTCCTCCGCAAAACGCAGTGTAATCATAATATCCCTCATTTCATCTACAAAAAAATCCGCCCCGAAACAACAGGGCGGTTATATTCATAAACAGCCGTCTTTATGCCTCAAGCGCGTCAAGCGCGTCCTGAAGCCACCATGAACCGATGTCAAACGCCTTATACAGGTTATCGCGTTCACCCGAACGGTAATTTATACCTTTACCCAATTCCTCGGTGTTATCCTGAACATGGAATTTTACCTTTTGGGAAATTATAACACCGTTTTTTTCAACCGACTCTGTTATATCCATAACGAGAATCAGTTTCTTTGATAAATCTCCGTAATAAATCCTATTTCCCTGTCTGTAAACCGGTTTATCTTTATATGTCAGTATCTTGGGCTTTTTAGCCGTTGCCATAAAAATCAATCCTTTCAATAACTGTTATTAATATATTTTAACACAATTCCTATAATATTTCAAGTATTTTCCGATTATTTTTATAAAATGCGGCAAATCATTCCGAAAATCCGCTGTATGACCGCACGCAAGCAAGTAGATTTATTCTCCCGTTATTTCCGTAACCTCGGAAACACACTTTTCCCCCAGTTTTTTGTCCAGACCGTGCAAAACCGCGAACACCGCAATCATTGCAGCCGCTCCGCAGCCTGCCGACGCAGCTTGATTAAGCACGGTATCCGCAGCCGCAAACACCGCGAAGAACGCCAAAATCGGCAGCATATATACCAAAAAAGCCGTTTTAAGCACAGATTTATCCGATGTTTCTATTATCACGCGGTCACCGATGTTCGCGCCGGCGATATTCCTTGCCACGCATTGCCGAACGCCCGATTCCGCACAGCCGCCGCAATGTGCGCACCCCTCGCCGCATGCGTTTTCTCTTGTCACTGCCACAGTGCACATTTCACCGTTTACCGCTTTTACTATTCCCTCCGTTTTCATATTCCAAGCATTTCCTTTGCATGTTTTACCGCTGTTTCTGTTATGTTGTCGCCGTCAATTATGCGTGCAATTTCCATGACGCGCTCCTGCGTATTCAGCAATTTCACATTCGTTACCGTGCGCTCTCCGTCACTGCTCTTTTTGATGAAATAATGATTGTCGCACGCCGCGGCGAGCTGAGGCTGATGACTCACGCAAATCACTTGCTTGCCTTTGGACAGCGCCGACAGTTTTTTTGCAATTTTCTGCGCCGCACTTCCCGATACACCGGTATCTATTTCATCAAATATTAATGTATCGGCGCCATCGGACAAAATAGATTTGACTGCGAGCATAACACGCGACAGTTCTCCTCCCGATGCAATTTCCGCCAGCGGCTTCATCTGTTCGCCGACGTTCGGGCATATCATAAACTCTGCCGTTTCCGCACCCTTTGGCGTATAATCCGGCGTTTTTGTAATCGCCGCCTCAAATCTTACTTTCGGCATATCCAGCTCAAAAAGCGACTTTTCAATCTCTGTTTGCAGACGTTTTGCCGCAGCTTGCCGCTGCTCGCTTATTTTGCCGCTTTCGTAAGACAGCTTTTTTTCCGTTTCTCCAAGCTTTTTATTCAATTCTTCTATCGCCGCGTCTGCATTGCTTATTTTGTTCAATTCCGCCGCCGCATTTTCATAATATTCAAGAACTTTTTCTTCACTTCCGCCGTATTTGCGCTCCATTTTCGTGATTAAATCAAGCCGTTCTTCAATATCGTTAAGAGTATTTTCGTCAAAGTCCACATTATTTGCAAAACTTTTCAGCTCATGTGCGCTGTCCTCTATAATGTATTTCATTTCGCTGATTCGGGCGGCTGTTTCATCAATTCCGCCGTCAATACCGGCAATTCCCAAAAGCGCGTCCGCGGCGCGGCTTATTGCGTCATATGCCGAATTGTCCTCATAAAGCGCGCTGTACGCCTCATTCACCGCAAATGCGATTTTTTCCGCATTGTCGATTATTTTTTTCTGCTCATAAAGCTCGTCCTTTTCGCCGATGCGCAGTCCTGCGGCTTCTATCTCCTTTACCTGATAACTGAGCAAATCTATGCGCTGCATGCGCTCCTGTTCGTCCGCGGAAAGACGCCCGATTTCTTTGAGAATTTGTTTTCTTTCATTATATAATTGCGAATATGCCGTCAAATCGGTTTTTGCATAACTGTCAAGAAAATCAATATGCCTTGCAGGATTTAAAAGCGCCTGATTGTCATGCTGACCGTGAATATTTATAAGATACGCGCCGACCTCGCGCAGAACGCTTTGCGCCGTCATAATTCCGTTTATACGGCACACGCTTTTTCCGTCACGGGTAATTTCGCGGCACAAAAGCAGCTGATTATCCTCTGCCTCTATCCCGAGCGCGCCGATATTTTTCAAAACACCGTCTGATACGTCAAAAAGCCCTTGTACACGCGCTTTTTCAGTTCCGTAGCGCACAAGGCTTTTATTTGTTCTCGCACCCAAAAGCAGATTTACGGCGTCAATAATTATTGATTTGCCGGCGCCCGTTTCACCGGTCAGTACTGTCATGCCGTCCCCCGGTTCAAGACTGAGCTTTTCTATGAGAGCAATATTGGTAATTTCAAGTTCCCTTAGCATAGGTTTATTCCTTCCAGCTGAATATTTTGCGCAGACGCGCCGCCATTTCCTCCGCCGCCTGCGGATTTTCCATTATTATTAAAAAAGTATCGTCGCCGGCAATCGTACCCACAACCTCATGCCCGATAAGGCTGTCCAATGACGCGGCAACCGCATTTGCCATACCCGAACGCACCTTTACCACGATTGTGTGCATTGCCGCCTGTATATTTATAATCGATTTTGAAAATATCATGATATGGTCGGAGTTTTCCGATTTTTCTTCCTTGGTCACCGCATATTTGTATGACCCGTCCGCAAGCGGCAGCTTGATAAGCCCAAGCTCTTTTATGTCCCTCGATACCGTTGCCTGCGTTACCAAAAAGCCGCACGCCTTCAGTTCATCGGTAAGTCCTTCCTGTGTTTTTACGTCCTTTTCAGAAATTATTTTTAAAATTTTCTGATGTCTTTTCTGTTTCATTTTACTTTCTCCGCCTTTATTATAATTTCGCCATCATTGTGTGATAGAACGATTGTTTTCCGAGCTTTATTATTTTAAGATAATGCTGTGATTTTTTCACCGTGACGGTGTCCGCAATTCCCATAATGCACCTGTCCTCGCCGTCCACGGTAACCGCTGCCGTTTCACAGCCCTTTTGCGTGAGTCTGAGCGTTATAATCTTTTTCTCCGACAAAAGCATCGGTCTTGCCGAAAGTGTGTGCGCACATATCGGAGTTGCAATAAAAAGCTCAACCGCCGGGTCTGCAACCGGGCCTCCCGCCGAGAGCGAATACCCCGTTGAACCGGTCGGAGTCGATATTATAAGCCCGTCCGCCATGTACTCACTGACCTTTTCGTTATTGGCATACAGCTCCATCTCAAGCATTCTCGCGCCCGGTTTGCTTATAACCGCGTCATTTAATGCAATGTGTTTTTTTCCGGTTCCGTCCGGCGAATTTACGCAGACCTCCATCATCATGCGTTTTTCCACCGTGTAATCGTCATTTAAAAGCCTGTCGCATGCCGCCTCGGTATCCTCCGTTTCAACCTCTGTCATAAATCCGACCTTGCCGAGATTTATCCCCATAACCGGTATTCCGTTCTTTCCGCACGGCTCCGCCGCCTGCAGCATGGTTCCGTCGCCGCCCAGAATTATCACCGCGTCCGCACCGGCATACACGCTCGCGTCGGTGTAATTTACTCCGTCAATCAGCGGCTGTCCGCTTTGCATTACAAGCTCTGCCCTGCCGCGCAGACAGCGGCACAAACGTTTTGTATATTCATAATTTACGTCTTTCGTCTGATTTGGAATTATTGCAATTCTTTTCATCTGCACAGCCTCATTCCCTGTATATTTATACATATTATACATTATTATCGGAGAAAATGCAAGTATATTCTTATATTTATTTGACAAAAAACCTGTATTTTGATATAATTGACATGATTTCAGCATGAAAAGGAGCATTTTTATGATAAATTTGTGCATATTTGACCTTGACGGAACACTTACGAACACACTTCCGGCAATTGCTCATTTCGGAAATACCGCGCTTTGCCGGCACGGTTTTTCCGAGATAGAAACCGAAAGATATAAATATCTTGTAGGTGACGGGCGTGACCTTCTCGTTCACCGCATGCTTGCGGAAAACGGTGCGGATACGCCGGAAAACTTTGAAAAGGTGGGAAAATCATATGACGCGGCATATGAGGCAGACCCTCTTTTTGAAACGCGTCCCTATGACGGAATACCCGAGCTTTTGCGCCTGCTCCGCAGCCGCGGAATAAAAACCGCCGTTTTATCCAACAAGCCGGATAACGTTGCCTGCGATGTTGTAAGGCTGTTTTTCCCCGGACTGTTTGACGCCGCGCACGGTCAGCGTCCCGGAATTAAAACCAAGCCCAATCCCGAGGGTGCGCTGCTGCTTTTGGACAAATTCGGCGTAAAGCCCGAAAACGCTGTGTTTATAGGCGATACAAACGTCGATATATACACCGGTAAAAATTCCGGCATGAAAACCGTAGGCGCACGCTGGGGATTTCGTACGGAAAAGGAGCTTTCCGACGCCGGCGCCGACTTCATTGCGGCAAATCCCCTCGATATTGCCGATATAATTTTTAAAATTCAGAGTGAGTAAATCGAAGAAAATCGAAGAAAATCGAAGAATTTTAAAGCAACACATTTATAAATTGATTTTTTTAGAAAAAAGTCTTGACTTTATTTTATTATTGTAGTAAAATATGAACTGTTGGTTTGAGGCATAATTTGCCGCAAACATTGTTATTAACCGTTATAATTAAGGAGGTAAAATCAATGAGTAGCTATATGGCAAAACCAAAGGAAATCGAAAGAAAATGGTATATCATTGACGCTGCGGACAAGCCGCTCGGCAGAGTTGCATCAGCTGCAGCAAGCATTTTAAGAGGCAAGCATCTGCCCACATTCACACCGAACGTTGACTGCGGCGATCATGTAATCATCATCAACGCAGAGCAGGCAGTTCTGACAGGTAACAAGCTCAATCAGAAAGTTCGTTACTACCACACAGGCTGGGTAGGCGGAATTAAGGAAATTCACTATAACAAGCTTATGGCTGAAAATCCCGAAAAGGCTATGATGTATGCCGTAAAGGGCATGCTCCCCAACAACACAATCGGCAGAAACGCACTTACAAGACTGCGTGTTTACAAGGGTGCTGAGCACAATCACGAAGCACAGAAACCCGAAGCATGGACACAAGAGATTAAATAAGGAGGATTGCAGACATGGCTAAAGAACAGTATTGCGGAACGGGCAGAAGAAAGTCTTCTGTAGCAAGAGTAAGACTTGTTCCCGGAAACGGCAAAATCACTATAAACAAAAGAGATATTGACGAATATTTCGGTCTTGATACACTGAAAGTCATCGTACGTCAGCCGCTTACAATAACAGAAACATCAGGTAAGTTTGACGTAATCGCAACCGTAGAGGGCGGCGGCTTTACAGGTCAGGCAGGTGCTATCCGTCACGGTATTGCAAGAGCACTGCTTGAGGTTGATTCAGACGCTTACAGACCTGCACTAAAACAGGCAGGTTTCCTTACAAGAGATTCAAGAATGAAGGAAAGAAAGAAGTACGGCTTGAAGGCAGCTCGTCGTGCACCGCAGTTCTCAAAGAGATAAAATTTTTACGGCAAAATGTCCCACAGCACTGCTGTGGGATTTCTTTGTCAATACAGCCATAAAACTTTGCCGCAACACTTTCGATGCGGCTTAAAGGGAGGATATAAAATGATAAATACGTCAACCGTATGTATTATGCTGACAATTGTAGTTTACCTTATCGGTATGCTTCTCGTCGGCGTATATTTTACAAAGAAAAACAACTCTGTTTCGGACTTTTATTTAGGCGGCAGAACATTAGGTCCGCTGGTTACGGCGATGAGCGCCGAAGCGTCCGACATGTCTGGATACCTGCTCATGGGTCTGCCCGGTCTTGCGTATCTGTCCGGAGCCGCAGATGTCGGCTGGACGGTTATCGGTCTTGCCGCAGGTACATATTTGAACTGGCTGCTGACCTCAAGAAGGCTGCGCCGTTATACTCACCTTCTCGACGCAATTACAATTCCCGAATTTTTTTCAAAGCGTTTTCACGATAAGAAGAATATTCTGTCGGCAATTGCGGCAATTATTATTATAGTATTCTTCGTTCCGTATACAGCGTCTGGTTTTGCCGCATGCGGAAAACTGTTCGCCTCACTGTTCGGGGTTAATTACGTCGGCGCTATGATAATTTCGGCAATAGTTATAGTAGGATATACCGCGGCAGGCGGATTTCTTGCAGCTTCCATCACCGACTTTATCCAAAGTATAATCATGACCCTCGCCATATTCGCTATACTTATATTTGCAACCATTACGGCAGGCGGGGTGGGCGCCGTAACCGAGAATGTAAAATCCATGTCCGGTTTTCTTTCGCTCACAAGCTCATATGACCCGGCAACACAAAGCAGCGTACCGTACACACTTCTGCACATAATCACTACAGTATCATGGGGACTGGGTTACTTCGGTATGCCGCACATTCTTCTCCGATTTATGGCAATCAATGATGAGAAAAATCTGAAACTGTCGCGCCGCGTTGCGTCTATCTGGGTTGTAATCGCTATGGCGGTCGCTGTTTGTATAGGAATTTCGGGCAGAGCGCTGAGCAACGCCGGAATTATCGAAACACTTTCCGACTCGGCAACCGAAACGGTTATTATCCGCATTTCCCATTTGCTTTCGGAATACGGAATATTCCCTGCGCTCGTTGCAGGTCTGGTTCTTTCCGGAATACTCGCAAGCACCATGTCAACCGCCGATTCACAGCTGCTGGCAGCGGCATCGAGCGTTTCACAGAATATTTTGCAGGAAAAGCTCGGTCTTAAGCTTACTTCAAAGCAAAGCATGCTGGCCGCAAGAATTACCGTAATTGTCATTGCAGTTCTCGGCGTGATTATTGCAAGAAACCCCGACAGCTCGGTATTCGGAATAGTGTCATTTGCATGGGCAGGCTTCGGCGCAAGCTTCGGTCCTATTGTAATCTGCTCACTCTTCTGGAAACGCACCACTCTTCCCGGCGCACTCTCCGGAATGGCTACCGGCGGAATAATGGTATTTGTATGGAAATATCTTGTTAAGCCGCTCGGCGGAGTATTCGGCGTATATGAGCTTTTGCCGGCATTCATCGTAAGCATTGCGGTCATCTTCATTGTGAGTCTGCTTACCGAAAAACCGAGCACTCAAATATATGACGAATTTGAAAAAGCAAAAATAAGGAAATAATTTATTGCATTATAAAACCGTTTGACTTAAACTGTCAAACGGTTTTTGATTTGCGGATTTTTCAGTTTCTCCAAAATATTTCCCTGACCGTCTTTTCCGGGAAAAAGCATATGTTCAGTATCCTTATTTTTTCAGCCGCAGCGGCACAGGCAAACGGCATCACAATACCGAACATCAGACCGCATACTATATGTATGCTCCACTGCGTTATACCTATTCTGAGTAAAACCGCCCGTATTCCGGCAGTAAAAATCGTGTGCAGCAGATAAATCTGAAATGAATATTTGCTCATGAAATCCAAAAACAGCTTTACAGCTCCGCATTTTTCCGCGCAGGAAACAAACAATATGCTTGAATATATTCCGAATACTGCCGTCAGCTCTTTTATAACCGGCTTATCGGTTATTCCGCAATATGCAAAAATTATTCCGATAACCACGTGACACAGCATAAACAGTATTTTAAGCGGCAGACTTATTCCTTTTATGCGCGAAATATCCGCAAAAGTTCCCAAACCGAATGCAAGCGCCGAATACACAACAATATCAAAAGCTCCGAACCCGCCGCCTAACATCGGCACAATATACCCTGCCGACAGCATTATAAGCGTTATCTGCCAATTCTTTAATACATCTGCCAAAGCCGTCCATATGCAAAACAAAAAGAACAGCGCGTACAAAAACCAATATTGTGCTACCGGTGTTTTATACAAAGTCAGAATGTCATAAAGCGAAAACCTGGTATTTACTTCCCCCGCAGCGTTGTTTATCAGAATGTACACAATCGAAAATATTATATACGGTATCCCCAGATTAATGAGCTTATGCATAATAAATTTCATTTTATTCCGTTGTTTTCCGCCGGTTATTCTGTACACATATCCGCTCAGGAATAAAAACAGCGAAACATGAAATGACCAGATGAATTTTTCCATAACGGGAAATGACCGCGGAACATCAACCCCGGCAAGGCGTATTCCCATTATAACGTGACCGAAAACAACCAAAAAACACGCATAGCCCTTCAGTCTGTCGGCAAAAATATCTCTTTTCATCGGCTCACTCCGTTCATTATCTTTTGTGACGAGTCAGTCTTTTCAACACTTCCACACCGTGCGGAAACAATATATTTCGGTCTGCCCTTTATCTCCTCATATATCCTCGCAACATAATAGCCGATAACTCCCATACTTATCATCATGATGCTGCCTATAAATATCATAATGATTATCACGGTCGTCATTCCCTCCAAAGCTCTGCCGGCGATTTTATCCGCAAGCGCCCATACTCCGAAAATGACCGCAATAATGAGCATCATCGCCCCCAGCAGCGTCACTATCTGCATAGGCGCTGCCGAATATGCGCAAATATTTGAAACGGCATACCTTATAAGGCTGACCGTACTCCATTTTGATGCTCCGTCCGCGCGTTCATTCACCTCAAATTCAACAGAAGTTTTATTAAAGCCCACCCAGTAGGATATTGCCCTGAAAAAACCTTTTCTCTCCGGGATTTTATTCAGAATATCTATCACCTTACGGTCAAGCAGCTTAAAATCCGATGAATTTGACATGTCAAATCCGACCATCGGGCTGAGAATAGCGTAAAATCTGCGTGCCGCCCACCCGTGCAGACGGCTTTCCCTGCCGCGGTCCGTTTTTATTCCCTCTACAATTTCAAATCCGTTCTGCCACAAGCGGTACATATCTACAATTTTTTCCGGCGGATGCTGCAAATCGCAGTCTATAACAACCGCGCAGTCCCCCGAAGCCCTTGCAAGTCCTGCGGATATTGCCGCCTCTTTTCCGAAATTTCTCGAAAAATGTATGCCGCACAGATTGCTCTCCGTTCGTGCCAGATACTCGATTTTACCGTATGTTGCATCGGTTGAGCCGTCATCAACAAATATTATCTCACAGTCAATTTCCGCCGCTTTTAAAATTTCCGATATTCTGCGGTATGCCTTTTCAATCATCGCCTCTTCATTAAAGGCAGGTATAATTACCGACAGCATCAGCTCACCTCCTCGTATTATCGTTTGATTTTCTCCTCTTCAAACAGCTTTTCAAGCTGCGTAACCGGCATCGGACGGTAGTAATAAAATCCCTGCAGCATGTCACATCCGGCATCTATTGCCGTTTTTCTCTGCTTCTCCGTTTCAATGCCTTCGCAGATAACCTTAAGCCCCAGTTCCTTTGCCATTCTTACTATATTATTGAAAATAACCAACCCCGTTTCGGTGTTCGTATTCCCTATTATCATCCTATCGATTTTAACCGCGTCAACCGGAAAAGTCTGCAAATCGTCAAAAGACGTATATCCGTTCCCGAAATCGTCCAGAAATATAGCAATGCCCTTTCTTTTCAGCTTTTCCAGGTTATCCTTTATTTTGTTTTTTGCCTCCCCCGTCACTTCTTTATCTTCAAGAATTTCAACCGCCAGCGAACCGTAATTTACATTGTGTTTTTCAGCAATCTCCGTCACCTTGTCTGCAAACGCCGGGTCAATCAGCGTTGTTCTTGAAAAATTCACCGTATATCTGTATTTTTCTCTCTGCTCTTTATTATTTGCAATCCATTTGCAGTTTTTCTCAAATATATAATAGTCAAATTTGCTGCATAATCCCACGGAATCAAGTGCGGACAGAAAATTTTTCGGAGTGATAATTCCGTCCTGCACGGAGTTAAGCCTTGACAAAACCTCAGCGCCGATGATTCCCCCCGATTTTGCGTCTATTGTCGGCTGATATTCAAGGAAAAACTTGTTATTGTCAATTTCGGTTTCAATCGTATTTTCCATATTGATTTTTTTCTTTCGCGCCCTGTCATCACTGCCGTTCCATTCGGCAAACGGAATTTTTTCATCTTCCGCTTTAATGTATGCCTGCTTTGCGCGGTTCAGCGCCTCGCTGAACGTAACCCCCGAAGCGACGGCAGAATATGAACCGAATTTTATGCTGACCGCATTGAGTGCACGGAATTTCAGCAGGCATCGGTTTATTTCTTCGGCACAGCGTTCCAGATTATTCTCCGCCGTTTTAAGCCCCCAGTTGTTTACCGCGGCAAAGTCCGTGCGGTTATAAACAGCAATTCCGCCGCTTTCCTCCGCGGCAAAATACTTAAGTAAAATCGGTTTTATTTCCGAAATTATATATTCTGCCCTTGCGGCGGAATACAGTCTGCGTACATCTTCAAACGATGTGCCTATATATATAATACTCCTGCTTCCTCCGGATTTTGACAAACGCTCAAACAAATTTTTAACTTTATTGACGGACAAAAATTCCGGCATATCATTTTTCTTTGCCGCCTTAATTCCGTTCGCGGCAAAACGAATACCGAATACCCCCAAAACTATAAAGCATATTATTAATAACCCCGCAATGACAAACGGGTAATCAAAAATAAACATATCAATCTCCATTCCCACGCTCCGACAGCATACCGCGCTGCAAAACAGCCGGCATTGCCGCACTTACCAATTACTTTTTGAAAACTTCGGAAATACAACGTTTCCTCCGGAATACTTAAATCCGATTTTCTCGGCCGCCTGTATGCACTTTATGCCGTCCGCACGCGCCCGGCGTTTCCGTGCAAACAGCTCTTTTATCAAAAATCCCGAACCGAAACACGGTATCGCTTTTAATATTTTCCCCAGGGAAATTCCGTTTCTTCGGTACTCTGCCAGAATTTCAAGTGCAGCATAATCAATTGCCTCCGCATCGAAAATTTTAAGTTCACCGTTCACTGATTTTACATGACGGAAAAATTCGCAAAACCCGTTTATATCTGCCTCTTCCCTAAAATATATGCCGTGAATATAAAATCTTCTCTCCGTTTGGCTCATCGTTTTGAAAATCTCCGGGCAGAATTTATCCTGCACTTTCATTACTTCTTCGTACTGCTTTTTCATCGTTGTGCCGGTAATTTGTTTTTTATGAATACGATATATCATGAGATATTCGTCCTGAATTGCCATTTTATAATTTTTCTTTGCCATGCGTGACCAAAGCTCCAAATCCTCGGTACATGTAAAATCCGTATCATATTCAAGCTCCCTGAGCACCGAGTTTCTTATTATCACTCCCGGATGCAAAATGGGATTTGTCACCAAAAGCAGCGCTTTGACCGATTCGCAGTCACCCCTGCTTCCTCCTCCGCCGGAGGACATTACACCGTCGGTAAATGTCATATATCTGCATGATGACAGCGCTGTATCCGGATTTTCCTCCATAAACGCGTATTGCTTTTCCAGTCTTTCGGGCAAAGCCATATCGTCCGCGTCCATTCTCGCGATGTACTTTCCCCTTGCAAGCGATATCGCCTTATTGAGCGACGCCTGAAGCTTCAGATTTTTTTCATTTGTAACAATTCTTATTCTGTCATCAAGCTCCCCGTACAATTTAAGAGTAACGCCCGTTCTGTCCGACGAACAATCGTCTACTATTATCAGCTCCCAGTTCCAGAACGTCTGAAACAGAATACTTTTAACTGCCTCTCTTATATACTTTTCACCGTTATACACACTCATTATAACCGATATTTCGGGCGCTTTTCTCACTTTTGCTCACCTTTCCTTCCAATAATACGTTTTACCAATCCGCAAAGATATAAAAAACAATATGCGGTATATATGCGTTTTTTCTTAATCAGGCTTACTGCAACACGGCTTTTAAACGTAATATCCGAAAACTTCGCTTCTTCAAGCTCTGCCGCATGCCGCGAGCCGGTTATTAGTTTTTTCATATCCCTGAGCGTTCTGCAATGTCCGTTTTCCGCCGCAGCCGCCAAAATCACAAAACACATATAACAATAGTATCTTGAAATCTGCATATTATAATCCTTCGGCACATTCCGTGCTTTCAGCGCACTGACAAGCTTTTCCAGCCGCCGCAGCTGCTCCGCTCCCAATCCCGAGGACATGGAATCATTGCGCAGCGTATATAAATATACTGTTTTTCTGCTTATATACACCTTTTTTGCGTTCATATAACACCCCAGCATAGCGCAAATGTCTTCACCCATAGTGATTTGTGTATCTACGCCGAGCTGCGCCGGCTCTGCCAGCGTGCGCCTGACCGCTTTACCCCATGCGTAATAAAGCATATGATGCATATTCTCATCAAGCAGCAGCTTTGGAAATATTTTTTCCGCAATATCACGGGTTTCATACAAGCCCTCATCGGCAGCCTCGTTAATCACTTCATACTCACCGCCGTTTTTGCAGCAAATATATGAGAATGAAATGATATCCGCACCTGTACTTAGTATGATATTATACGCGTCCTCAAGCGCATTGCCCGTCATTGCGTCATCTCCGTCCAGATTGAACACATATTCGCCGCATGCAGCCCTCATTCCTGCCTGACGCGCGCTAACGAGTCCTCCGTTTGATTTACGTATCACCTTAACCCGATTGTCATGTGCGGCATAGCTGTCGCATATTTCGGGGCATCGGTCTTTCGCGCCGTCATTGACAAGTATAAGCTCAAAATCAGTAAACGTCTGATTAAGAACGCTCTCTATACATCGCTTAATATATTTTTCCACTCCGTAAACCGGCACTATAACAGAAAAAAACATTTTAAACCCTCCGTTTATCTACCCCGGAACCTCACCGCAAGTATCTGCAAAAAATACAGTCTGTACTTCATCATAAAGGCAAACGCCGCCTGTTTTAACGGCAGCTTATACCATGGATACTTTTTGAGTGAGTCTTTAATTCGAGCTTCGGTGCAAACCTCACCGAGTCTTTTCCGCAGCGCACGATAACCCGTTTTATTGTCCATCGCATAAATAATTTCCTGTGCGCATATGACTCTTCCGTATGCCTGCGTCAGCCTGTCCATGTAGATTTTATATGTGCTCCGCGGCACATTCCGCCCGATTTTCTCTTCAACGTTATCAAGAAAAGTCATGCATTTTTTCAATCTGTCCGCGTCATATGACTTTGACAGCGACTCTCCGTTGCGGCAATATCTGTAAAATGCACCCGGTATGCCTGCCGCTTTAGTGATACATGCGGCATAGTCAATTAAAAATATCGCGTCCTCGGACATTATCTCCCTTTCGGACATAAATTTTATTCCGCCGGTTTCAATCACATCGCGCCTGTATAAATTTTTCCATACGCCGGTTCCATAACGGCTGTCACGCTTTTCATGCGGTAGCGCGCCGACAATGCCCAAAATCAATTCTTGCATATCCTCCGCGGAACAAAGCAGCGTTTCCCTGTCAAAATATTCGTCCGAATATTCATCACCGCTTCCGAACATATTTCCGCCTACGTATGTCACCCCGGATATAACAAGCTGCGCGCTGTATTTTTCCGCGGCATTATATAACTTTTCAAACATGTCCGGGCTTACATAATCGTCGGAATCCGCAAATCCGATATATTTCCCTCTTGCCGCCGCAAGCCCCGCATTTCTTGCCATACCCGGCCCGCCGTTGGCTTTGCGGATAACCTTTATCCGCCGGTCTTTTTCGGTAGCGGCGGCACATATCTGCGGACTGTTATCCGTCGACGCGTCATCGACAAGTATAATTTCTATATCCTCAAGCGTCTGTTCTGTCAGCGAATCAAGACATCTTTTCAAATATTTTTCACTGTTATACACCGGGACAATAATACTGATTTTTGGTAATATCACTGCGTTTTCCTCCGTCCGGCAAGCTCTCTGTACTTGTCGGTTACCGCACGGCAGTAATCGTCCGCCGGCATTATATATTTTTTTCTGCAATTTTCCCTAAGCTGCATGTACTTATCCTCATTATCAAGCGTTCTCCTGACAGCGTCGGCAACATGTTCTGCGTCCGCCTTTTGTATAAGCGACCCGGTTACTCCGTCCTCAACAAGCTCTGCCATTCCGCCGCTGTTCATCGTTATCACCGGTACGCCCATTGAATGTGCCTCCAAAATTGTGAGAGGGCAGTTTTCATAGCATACCGACGGCAGTATCAAAGCTTTTGCGCGCGATATTGCCTTCGTCAGCTCATCACCGCCGAGAAAGCCCGTCATGTGCACGTTCGGTATGCCGTCCAGTTCCGCCCCATCCGGGCCGTTTCCGGCAACAACAAATTTGTATTCCGGCATTAGCCGCGCTGTCTGCGCCAAAAGTGAAATTCCCTTTTCACCGGACAGTCTGCCGACAAAAATGATATACGGATTTTCCCTGTCATAATCCTCGCATACGCCTGTTTTTTCTATAAAATTATGCAGCATGAATGTTTTTCCGCGGTAAAAATCCGCCGCATCGGTCAGCTTTTTTTCGAGAAAACGACTCGGACATATATAAAGGTCGACAATTTTGTAAGTTTTCAGTGCGGAATAAAGCTGCGCCTCAATTACGCCGATCAGACTTTTCACGCGTGACATATGAATACACCTGTGTTTAATGCAGTTCAGGCGGCTTGCATGAACGCACCTTGTACACGCAGATTTTTCATCAAAACTGTACAGCAAATGATTGGGACATATCATCTGATAGTCATGCACCGTCTGAACAAGCGGAATGTTTCTCTTTTTCACCGCATAAATTATCGACGGCGTGAGCTGAAAATTAATATTGTTCATATGCACAATATCCGGCTTGAAATCGTCAATCACCCTGCCGATTTTGCGGTACGCCTCTTTCGAATAAATTATCTTAAACGGATAAAGAAAACGTTCCGCTCCGCCCGAATGAAAATCCATATTCTGCGTGTACAGGTTCAGCGAATTTCCGACCGTATTTTTCTCATCATACATACCGAAAAACTGAACCTCGTGACCAGCGCGCATAAGGCTCTCGCTCAGCTTAAGCATATAGCTCTCCGCTCCGCCGCGCGGATAGAGAAATTTGTTCACCATCAAAATTTTCAAAGCCGCTTTCCCCCCGTTCCGCCATCTTCGGATATATAACCGAAAATCTTCATCTCGGTTCTTTTCACGTCTTCGTTAAACCCGTTTCCGATCATCAGGATTGCCATCTCCAAAGTGAGCAGCGGATAATTCATCGTGTTATCCGTCATGGACACTATAATAAGGTACAGCGTCAGCGTAAATGCCGTTATCGCGCCGTCCGTCTTGCCGCCCGACCCGAAAAAGCATACGCGCACAACCGTCATCGACAGCAGCCACAGAATATAACCCCAAAAACCGAGGTCTATGAAATACTGAAGAAAATCGTTATGCACCGAGGTTACTCCGACATGCATATTCGTGCTCAGCTGATAAGTAAGAAATCCGATTCCTCTGCCCATAAATGCCGGAGAAAATTTATAAAACTTATCAACCGCATTATATATATCGGCGCGTCCGCTCGTGTCTATTCCCATATGTTCCAGAACATCAAAAGCGTCCGCTTTTATTGCCGCGACATATGCAATCAGCAACACAACAACCGCTGCCGATAAGAATATCGCCCCTCTCACCGCCGCCTTTTTACTCAGGCGCGCCGTTAATTTAAGCAAAAATCCGAACGCCAGTGCAATAATTATCGCGATTATCGCAATTCTTTTGAATGCCGTCAAAAAGCAGAACAGCGTCAGTATGAACATTATCGCGAACGCAATATTTTTCTTCGGCTTCATTATCATATAAATCAGATACGCTCCCAGGCAAAACGCAAGTTCATGTACCTCCGAATGAACGATTATATCTCCGGTCTCTGCCGCGAAAGTTCGTATAAGGATTATAAGCTCCGAAAAATAACCGGCAAATCCGTATTGAGCTATAATTGTTACAATCATCAGTAAATTTGCGGCAAGCGCGGCAATCAGGTTATACCAAATGCCCCTCTCGCCGAAAATATACAAAAACGCCGCGGCAGCAAGTGCAAATGAAAGCATATTTGTATATATAAATGCGCCTGATAAGCCTCTTGCGATAATTGCTGTATTCGCCTGCTCGGTAAACCATATAAAAAGCGATACAAACAGCGTCACTGCCAGCGGCAGACTGTAAACCAGTGCCGATTTTGCCGCAGCAGCGCCCCTCGCTATATCCGGACGGTACAAAAAGTCCGCTATTGCCGAAAATGCAATCACAAGGGCAAACGCATGACGGTACGTGACAAACACCCCGAGGTTGATTGTTTCGGTCAAAAAATAATACATCAGCGTGGCAATCGCCACATAATAAACCGTTTTCACTTTGTCTACAAATACATTCTCCATATGCGCCTGCCCTCCTTTACTTTATTTTTCAGCGTTCTTTAAAGGCTCGGACGTGAATGTTTTTTTATTTTCAAGCGCCTCTGAAAGCAGCCTTCTTGCAGTATGATTTTCTCTGAAAGACTCCGCTATGCCTATTTTATACTCAATTTTAATTTCGGCATATTCCTCCCTTTCGTCCAGTCTCAGCCTGAACAGGTTGAATATATCCTCTGCGGTTATATAATCCAGATTTTTTACGGTAATTATAAAACTGCCGTTGCCGTTATAAATAAATGACGCGTCCGTTTTGCCGAAGGCTTCCTTCAAAAGAGCAGTGAACATTTTTATTATTTCATCGCCCGCCTTGCGCGTGTACAGATTATTTATATCGGTCAGATTTACAATGTCCGTCACACAGTACACCACTCCGTCATCAAGAAGTTTTTTATCCATGGACTTTAAATATCTGTCAAAATATGCGCGGTTATTAAGTCCTGTCATATGGTCGGTGTAGAACAGGTAATTGACTATATCGCCTATTCTTCCGACAACAACAGCTCCGCCGCAACACAAAATCATAAGGAAGATAAACGCTATTATAGTATAAAGATTTACATTCACGCTTTCCTTAACCGACGAAGATGACAAAACGGAAATATAGCTTGCGCCGAGATATTCGTTATATTCGTCATTTGTTGCGGTAGTAGTGTTATACAGGGCTGTCAAATCGTTTATCAGTGATTTTATCTCTGCGTCGGTTTCCTCCTTAATCTGAGGATAATACTGATTGCTAAGCTCCGTACAGGTCAGATTTGAATGTTCACATTCCCCCGACGTACATGCGCCCGTACATTTCTGAAACGTATCCAGAATATACCTGCTGTACGCCGTGTCTATAATGGCATGCTCTTTCGATTCGCTGTGGTCACGCCAGCTGTAAATCAGTTCGTCGTAAGTCACCGTCTGGTCAGCGCCGGCGGCTGATTTTCCGTCGCCTGTGAGGTCGCGGTCATGCACATTATCGAGAATATATTCCGACGTAATGTTTGTGTTGCCCGACTGACGCATCTTTGCTACATATGCGTCAATGACCTTAACAACATCATTTACAATGCTTGCTTCTTTTGCATTTGAAATATCGTTATTATCTATTCTTGTTGTGTAGTCCGACACCAGCACCGATTTATTTTTTGTAATCTGATATTTGAAAACCTTTGAAAACAGTGACGAAACTCTGACAGAACGTATATAATTAAAATCGTCAGCAAGGTCGTCAAATGACCTGCCCGTGCCGGTTGCTCTGTAGTACGGGCTTCTGTCCATTCTCTGATACAGCGTTGTCAGCGTATTGTCAATACCGGTGTCTATCAGCTCAAGCATTTCGAGATAGTCATAATTCTGATTGTCCAGGTTCTCTATCGTGTTGTTTGCCGGAGCAATATTAACGTATTTCTGACTGAATTCTGCAAAGTACACATCTAACGTTTCATCAATAATTGTTCTTGCAAACCCGGCGCCTTCGCCGTTTGTCGCAGCAAAAGATACTATGAAAGTGCTCGGCTCATAGATGTATTCTTCACCCTCGTCGAGCTTTGCCTCCTTTTGCGCAACCTTGTCCGGGTCGGGCAGCGGCGTTATGCTGACTCTTGAGATAAGGCTATCCACGGAATATGTTCCCGTAAGTCCCATTCTCTCCACAACCTTGGACATGACAGCCGAGGATTTTATTTCGTTTACGTCTAACTTATCGCCCGTGGGAGCCAATCCTTTTTCCGCCTGTCCATCATTATAATGGATTACCTCCGAAGCAACATAGGTATTTGATGCCTTTAATTTTAAATGTATCGCATATGTTGCCGCAATACAGAACACAAGTATGAGAGGCAAAAGCTTTTTTATATATCTTGAAATCTGAAAATTCTGCATATTTTAAACCTCCCTGTAACTGTTGTCCTCTTCCGGAACCTTTTTGGAAATCACATAAAGTATCGCCGCCGCATAGGCAAAAACCGCAAACAGAATGATTGTTTTCAGTTCGCTCATGAGCGAATTTCCGGAAATACTCACGGCTATACAGCGGTTCATTTTTTTATTTGAATATTCTCTGCCTGCCGCAATCGCTTCCGCCGCAAACGATTCGATACTGTCCGAAATTGACGCGATCAGGCTGTCTGCCGCCTCATATGTCGCTTGGTCGCACAGGCTTGCCTGCATTTTTGCGATAATCAGGTTATTATCCATAATACTTTTTTCATTCGTCGCCACACGGTCGCTGTAATCCGTCGCCTTTACCGACAATTCATCGATTCCGACCTTTGTTCTTCCCATGTAATATTTTCCCGACTCGTCCCACGTCGGCACAAGGACGATTCTCGTCATTTCCTCCGAATACATGGATATTGCCTGATTGCATATATCAAATGACACCGCATTCTTTTTGCGGTCAAATTCGGTATTTGTGTTCTGAAACGAAAGTCTGTCGGTATAGCCGGTCTTGTCGCGGACTATGCCATGCTGAAGAATAAGTGATTTTAAATTCTGCTCAATCTGCGTCTGCTTAAACTGATACACTTTTCCGGCAATGGAATTAAAAGTAGCATTGTCTTTGGTAACAAATCCCGGTCCCTTTTCCGCCATTCCGTACAGATAATTCAGAACCTCGTCGGTTTCCTTTTCAAAATACGTGGCTATATCCATATACTCCATTGAAGAAAAGTCCGGCGTTTCGCCGTCTGCATGCATCTTAAAATTATCGGTGTATTTTTCAATGTAGTATTCTTTGTATGCGCCGGTAACAAGCTTGATAACATTTTCGGCATTTAAATGCTGCGTCTTTTTCGACGCATGATAGTCTATGACAAATTCTGTTGAAATGTGGTACGCGGATTTATCGCTCACATCGCCCTGAACATACGGATATACCGACAAACATTTTTTCAGCTCATCTGCCGTGACATTTTCAAAAGCTCCCTTTTCAATCGCGCGTTTGAGAACCTCGTCACAGGTTATTTCCGCCATATTGTAGCGTGTGCCGTTTGAGTTCTGCGCCTGCGATGCTTCTGAATAATTAAGAGCCACAACCGCGCGTACAAATTTCTTTAAATAGAAATGATTAAAAACCGAGAATACCGCTGTCAGCGAAAATACAACAACAAGAACCCACACATGAATATATTTTGTATTTTCAAATATCTTTAAAAATTCGTTCCGGTTCATTTTTTTTGACCGCACATATATCCGTATAAGCCCGATAATCAGAATTATCGCGACAGCTGCTGCCGGCAGCATGCGTAACAGTGAAATATACATTTTACCCTTTCCTTTCTTTATCAGAATTTATTGACATCGATAATAACCAGCTCCGGCGGATTATTAACTCTTAAAATATTTCCGTTTGCCATTCCCGAACTGACAATCAGCGGACTTCCGGCAACGTCATATCTTCCGTACACATATTTTCCGCTGCGCTCCGGGAATAATCCGCCCTCATGGGTGTATACTCCTCCGAGCTTGGGTACTCTGGCAAAACCGCCGTGTGTGTGTCCGCAAACCAGCAAATCGCCCCACGTATCCGGGCTGTATTCCTCAAATATCAGCGGTTCATGCACCGCAGTGATTTTGAGGTTATTTGTGTTATTATAGAGGTATTCGTTAAAGCTCTCGCCCGCGTATGACCAAAATGATGACGGATTTGACGTGAGCACTCCGTATATATCAACCTTTGTCAGTCCCACCGTAATTGTATCCGATTTATTTTTCAGAACCTTTACGCCGTTTTTTTCAAGCTCCTTTTCAAAATCGTCTTTTTGCTCCGTAAGCTTTGACGGGTCACGGTTTTCGTCATTGAACCCGAATTTTTTGTCAAGCTGTTCCTGCAGCAGCGGCACATCATAAATTCGCTTTACCTCGTTATTTCCGTAAATATAGTATGTCGGTGCCGTCTGAGCCAGTTCAGCGCATAAATCAACAACAGTCTTTGTTGACGCTGCGGAAGAATCGAGGCAGTCGCCCGTCAGCAAAATCAAGTCCGGTTTCAGCTTTGCCGCACGGTCGGTCAGCTTCTTGTTATTCCTGCCGAACGTGCTGCCGTGCAAATCGGAAATCTGCATAATGCGCATATGGTTGTTTGCCTTGCTGCTGCTCACGCTGTAAAAGTTTTCCGTAAAATTGCGGTTTGCGATATAGTTTCCGGCAAGCAGCGCCGTAATCAATGTAATGACCGAAAAAACCAAACTGAGCGCAAACCATTTCGCCGCGGTAATGTTGTTTTTTCTTTTTTCTGTGTTAAATTCAGGCGCTTTGCTCTTTCGTCTGCGGATTTTCATTTTCTTTGAACAACCGACAACTGAACAAATCCCGAGCCATACCTGTTCGCCGTAATTCTTTTCAAACTCCTTTATCGATTCGCCGCCGTAATATCCGATGATGATTTTCTTTTTGTCAATCTTTTCAAATACAAATCTGTCAATCCATTTTTCGTAAACATGTTCCGGGACAATAGATTTAAGATGTTCTTTTATGCGCTGTTCCGTATTTTCGGACATTTCCTCCCGAGCCGGAAGATCAGATACATGTTTGCTCATCGTCATCACTTTCCTTTCCTGTTTAAAACTTTTTTGTATAATTCAAATGTGGAATTTACCGCGTCCGTCCATGTGTATTTATTAAGAATAAATTCATCTGCTCCGCGTTTTAAATCCCTCACAAGCTGTTCGTCACGGCAGATTTCCTTAAGTTTTTCGGCAAGATTTTTGATATTTCCCTTTTCAAAATAAACTGCCTTATCCTCCGCCACCGACGTATTTTCCGGTATATCCGAGCACAAAACCGCATTTTTGTAAGCCAGCGCCTCCAAAAGACTCAGCGACATTCCCTCAATATCCGACGGCAGACACACCGCATATGCATTGCTGTATATCTCATCGCGGATTTCACCCGACACAAAGCCGGTAAAAATAATATTCGGATTTTTCGCCGCCTTTTCTTTAAGATGCGCTGCATAAGAATCCGTATCGCTTGCATCTCCTGCGATAACAAGCTTCTTATCGGGTTTTGCGGCGTTATATGCGTCAATAAGATAGTGAATACCCTTTTCCGCCGTAAGTCTTGATACGGTGCATATATAATCTCCGCCGTTCAAGCCGTAAAGCTGCGTGATTTTTTTCGCCGGTCTGCACTGCGGTTTTGCGATACCGTTGGGAATTACTACCGTTTCCCTGCCGTATTCATTTTTAAAATACTCCTGTGCACCGGCGCTCAGAACTATAACTTCATCGGCATATGACGCGAGCATTTTCTCACCGAATTTTATATATTTTGATGCAAACCCTTTGCCCCATTTTTCTCTCTGCCAGTCAAGGCCGTGAACCGTCGCGACGCATTTTTTTCCGAACAGCTTCGGAATCCACAGTGCCGCGCAAGGCCCCTCCGCGTGAAAATGCACAATATCGTATTTTCCGAATGCCGCACGCACCGCCGCCGTGTATGATGCAAGCATTGCCGCAATTCCGCGTGCTTTAACGGTAGGCGCGTTTTTCAGTACAACGCCGCCGTAACAGCTGTTTTTTACCTGTCCCGAAAACTCCTCCTCCGATTTATCGGACGAGCGGTTATAGCAAGTCACCTGCGCACCGAGCCGCACAAGCATCGGACACATGACCGTAAGCACATTTTCTATTCCGCCGCGCCTCGACGGCACAACCTTATGACCTATCATCGCTACTCTCATTTCAACACTCCGTTTTCTATCTGCCCGTTGCCGAAAGCATAACAAGGGGCGTTTTAAGCATTATCTTTATATCATTCATACAAGTTCTGTTTTGTATGTATTCCAAATCCATTTCCACCCATTCCTCAAAAGGAATATCATTTCGGTTACGCGAAATCTGCCATATACACGTAATTCCCGGTGTAACCAGCAGCCTGAGTTTCTGATAATCCGTGTAATATTTCACCTCGCGCGGCAGCGGCGGACGCGGGCCTACAAGCGACATATCGCCTTTAAACACATTGAAAAACTGCATAAGCTCATCGAGCGATAACTTTCTCAAAAATTTACCCACTTTTGTTATTCTCGGATCGTCCTTCATTTTAAAAACCGGCCCGTCCATTTCATTTTTGTCACTCAGCCCGTCTATGAGCGCATCTGCATCGCCGCGCATGGTTCTGAATTTATACATGCAAAATTCCTTGCCGTGTCTGCCGACTCTGGTTTGCTTATATATCGGGCTTTCACTCGGGTCATCTATATAAATTACAATAGTGATAATCAGCATCAGCGGCAGAAAAAACAGCAGTATCAGCGACGCAAAGAAAATATCGAACAGCCGTTTCTTTTTCCAATATGACGCATAAGATTTTTCGATAATCGCCTCAAGTTTTACCCTTGTTTTTTCATCGACTTTTTCATGTTCAATATACGCCATCGCAACGCTCTCCTTTCGCTGTTCATTATTTTATTTCTATCTTTTTCAACGTATCAAATTCCGTCCTGCGGTACTTTGAATAATAAAATTTGTTAAATCCCGTCTTTTTCCCGTCCATAACCGGCTCGCCCCGATTGACATATCCCGGGTGGAACAGTATTTCAATATCGCATTTTTTCTTTTCAGCCAGTTTTTTGTATTCCTCAAAAATTCTCGGCACCCTTTGTTCGTCCATGTTCCCCGAGAACATGACGCCCATAAAAAGTGCTGATTTTATCCCGGATTTTTTCAGCACGCCGCCGTTTATCATTGCAAAAAATTTCAGTATCCATTGTTTTGCAATATTTACCGGTCTGTATGTGCCGTACAGCTCCGCGGCGCGCAGGTAAGGCATAATCGGCTCCGACGGGATACGGATATACCGAACGCCGATATTTTCATTTTTTATAACCCTCATCATACAGTCGAAAACCGCCGGTATCATATGCGTGTGCTGATGCGAGTCAATTGCCGCCGCATCGGTCGGAACAATTTCTTTCCATCGGATAAGCTGATTTTTTATTTCAGTGTAAATCTGTCTTTTAAATTCTTTCCTTTCGGGCGAAAGCGAAAGCGCCAAAAGTCCCGAAAAGGAATACTTAAAATATCCTCTGCTGTCTGTAAGCAGAAACACTTCTTTCGGGTCGGACACCGGTCTGCCCTCGACAAGATTGATGTGCGCTCCGTATGTTACGCCTTCCCCCGGGATATGCTCCTTTATATCCGCCATGGGACTGTTCGGAAAAATGCTTATTTTGTTCAGCGCCCCGTTTTTCACGCAATCCGCAATTCTGCCGCAGGTTTGCCGCGACATACCGTAATCGTCCGCGCATACATAAATCATCATATCACTCACTTTCAGCACCGAGTTTAATAACAATAATACCCTCTGTCACCGCTACCGAATTTTTCCCGGGCCAGAAATCCATTTCTTTTACGGCGTCGGTTTTTAACATTTCGCGTTTTTTATCCCCCGAAACAAAGCGGTAGCTTTTTCCGCAGTAATCATTGATTGCACTGCACAAAACACTCTGCCCGACAGACTCATCATCTGCTCTTAAAATATAGCTGTCGGTTGTGCCTGTCATGTCCGGCGGCAAATTCACGCTGTACGCCTCACTCCCCGGCAGTGCTCCTATTACCAGTATATCGCTGCAGTTTTCGGAATTTTCCGTCTGTTCTATTCTGTCGGCTATGCGTATCAGCGTACCGAAGGATTTTTCATATGCCATCTGCAGCTTATGATAACTTACATTTGCAATCACTGTACAGTCAAATACCAAAACGGCGCCAACTGCAAGCACTGTCCATGCTTTTACATTGTGCAGTCTGCTTTTCGGCAAAACCGTTTTTTCATACATCAGTACGAAAAACAGATAGAAAACGAAGTATCCCATTCTCATCAGATTGTGATAATCGATACCCGGATTAATCAAAGCCGGAAGCGCGGCACCCACCGGCAGCAACACTGTGTATACTGCCAAAAGCGCCAATCTGCCGGGTTTGGTATATATCTTTTTTACAGCAGCGCACGCCGCGTACATCACCGCGGTCAGAACAAAGATTACCGAATTTATTGCCGTGAACACGCTGACCTTATCCGTCTCCCCGAAAAAGCTGCTTACAAGCGTATGCTTCATGACATACAATGACCCCGGCAAATCCATATCAGACCATGACATCGCCGAGTTGACTCCCTGGTATTCCAGCAGCGTTTCCCCGGTGATTTTCAGCAAAATCAGCATTACAGCATAGTAAAGAGCCATTCCGACAGCCCCCGACGCAAGAAATTTCAGCGTACTTTTAAGGATGTCCGCCGTGCTTTTTTCACCGAAAACAAGCTCATTAATCAGATACAGCAAAATCAGCATTACGGTGACCGTTACATATGCCTGATAAATCGCGGTTGACAGCATAATCAAGATTGCTGCCGCGGCATACCTCGGTTTTTTTCCAGTAAGAACGGCAGCTGCCATGCATGCCAGAAAAAATGAAAGTGCATAGCCGTCTGCGACATAACCGTACATCATCACCGACGTAACCGTCGGAAAAGTAACCACCGCCGCGCCCGTCAGCGCCGCCGTCACGTTTTTTTCTACATTAAACATTTTGCAAATGCATACCGCTCCCAAAGCGTGATATATAACCGCAAGCAGTCCGTTGAGCCACGGCAGTTCATAAAACGAGCCGGGAGCGCACACTGCCGCAAGAAACCACCGTCCGAGCCGCAGCATATTCTGTGAATCATATCTGAACACAATAGAATCACAATTCGGTGTCCAGTTAAGCATCTTATATAAATGTGCCGCAAATCCCGCAATGACCGCTGATATAAAGCAAACCCTCCACTGCGGCAAAATACGGCTGTATAAATTTTTCAAAACCTTTTCCGGCAAATCTACCACTCCAACCATTTAAATTTATGCAAAAACTTTCCGTAAAGTTTTTCATACAGCCTTACGCCTATTATGCGTTTAATACGAGTTGTTCGTCTTGCCGCAGGTGAAATCCACGATGCATAGTAATGATGTATCGATACCGTTTTATCCGTTATATTGACTTTGCCCGTATCATAGCACATTGGGCACAAATATTCCTGCGGCAAAATCGTTATACCGGCAACCGTTTCCGTTCCGCCGTTTGAACTTATTCCCAGTCTCTTCAGCACCTCCGTGTTGCGGTTCGGACACGGTGTTATATCATATTTGCCGTCCGGCAGAAGAAAATGTATGCCGTCATAATCTTTCAGTATTTCGCCCACAGCCGCATTTCCCGGTTCGGCTGCAAACCCCAGCCCAGTTGAAACAAGCCCTTTTTCGTCACGTCCCATGTACGCGCCGTTTTTCAGCAAATAATTAATCGGCTTTATCAGCTCAACATCGGTATCAAAATATATGCCGCCGTATTTATAAACTGCCCAGAGCCGAACATAATCGCTCACAAAAGCCCATTTCCCGGCGTCATATGCCTCGCGCACATACCGGTTTGAATTAATATCAAAGTTACTTTCATTCCAGCATATAATCTCATACCCTGGACAGTATTTCTTCCAGCTGTTTACGCATTTTTGCGCCAATTCCGGCAGCTTGCCGCCGCCGAACCAGCAATAATGAATTTTGAAAGGAATACTCATTTCAGCTTCCTCCTTTTACACATCTTCGCAAGCGTTCGGAATGAACTTCTTCCGAATATAAAGTTTATGCATATATAAAGACCCGTTATCCAGATTGAATGAATAATGCCCTGTATTATCAGCTGTCCGAACGAAACGCCGCTGAATTTATCAACGAAAAATACAGTCATAACCAACGCAAATACCGCTCCGTTTACAATCCACAGCCGATATGTTTTAAAAACACTTCTTCCGAGCACCTTTTTATCGGCATAGTAAATCATCACGGTTCCGCGGTATACCAGCGCCGCAATTGTGCCTGCAATGGCTCCGCATATACCCCATTTCAATATGGCTGCAACCGAAGCCGTAATATTTATAATCATTTCAGTTACGGCATGCGAACGCGTTTCCCTGAACTTTCCGGCATATTCAAGCACATGATTTGACGGCAGCTTTCCGTTCGCCAGCAGGTTCATCAGTACAAAAAGGAATACGAGCGGTACATTTGTGTAGTTTGCATCATTTATTCCTTTGGTGTAAATCTGTATCAGCGGCAGCAGGAACACCCCCATAAGCGTGTATATTATAAAAGACGCCATTATGTAAAACGTTTCGTAAGCATTATAATACACATCGAATTTTTTCCTGTCTGTGTGGAACATTTGCCCGAGTGCAAAACTGAATCCGGATATTATATTCGTCATAAATGACTGCACCTGCGAAAAGAATATATTATAAACCGCGTATACGCTTACCTCCTTAAAGCTGCACAGCAATGAAAGCAAAATAATGTCCGTGTTATTAAAAACCATGCCCGAAATCTGATGAACGAGCACCGAATCTTTCTGCTCTATTGCCTTGAAATCGGGCTTTACCGACAAATCCAGCCGGCTGTATTTTTTTCTTGCATACATATACAGATAACCAAGCTGTATTACAGCCAAAATGCAGTATGAAAGCTGTATTAAAATCAGGCTGTCGGTCAGCAGCAATACAATTATTTTGCATATGCTCGATGTTAGCTGCAACGCTGTTTCGGAATTGGTGATGACATATTTTCTGCCGTCCACCTCCATCAAAATCCTGTATTTTGCCTGGATAAAATAACTGAACAGCGCCGGAATTGCGTTGAGTATTACAAGTGCAAACACAACACCGCTGTCAATTCCCGTCGGTATAACGAACGAGTAAACAACCGCAACTGCAAGAACTATAACGGAGTAAATCACACCGGTTCTGAAATAATATTTATTTGTTGCAGATAAAATTTCCCCTATTCTCCCGTAATCGTTTTCCGCGACCGGCTTGTAAAGCGCCTGCGAGGATGCAAGCCCCACTCCGGCTTCCAAAAGGCACATATACGTGAATATCTGTTTTATGGTGGAGAGAACACCGTTTACCTCCGAGCCGAAATTTTCAAGATACAGCCTCGGCAGAAGAAAGCTCAATGCAACCAACACTGTCTGATAAACAATTCCCGATATTAAGTTGCGTTTGATTTTCTTTCCGCTGTGCTCCACCGAACATTCCCCTTTCAGAAAGTATGATTTGTAAATTCCGGCAAATAAAAGGACCGCAAAAATTGAAATCATCAATCATTGCGGCCAGTCAATCATAGCATATGCCTTAGACACTCAGCTTTGTGTCCCTATCTTTCGATAGGTTTACCCATTTATTAATTTGTCTGTAAAAGATAAATATAAATCTTTCGTATATTATACCATACAAGTGCATACCTGTCAATAATTTTGTCGATTTTTCTCCATTTTAACCAAAGTATCATATACAATTGCAAAGATAATTGTAAGTTGCATTATCTCTCGGAATAATCCTTGCAGGATTGCCTATAACAAGGCTGTGATCCGGTACGTCAAAATTCACGTACGAAAGCGGCGCTATAAGCACATCTTTGCCGATTTTAACATTACCCACGATAACCGCGTTTGTGCCAATCCAGCAGTTCCCCTCAAGAGTCGGAACTCCTTGTCTTTTCCCTCGGTTTTCCATACCGATGGTAACCCCGGTTCCGACGTTGATGTTTTTACCGAGACGCGCGTCCGGGTGAATTATTATTCTTCCGCTGTGACCGATATAAAATCCTTCATCAATCTGCGTCCGCGCCGGAATTTGTATCAGCGTCTTAAATGACATTCTTTTAAGGCGCGCCGTGTAGTACATTTTAAACAGCGGATTTTTGCTGTTTTGCGCCTTTCTCATAAGCGATATGTATTTCAGCTCCGGCGGTCTGAACATGCGCCGGATAAATGTTTCTCCGTTTTCGCCGTAATATCTGTATAAATCTTTTGAAAATCTGAATTTCATACGCTCTCTCCCATCATTGCGGCAACGTGATATATCAGGATTATGCCAACAGATTCCGTAAATATCCGTCCGTATTGTACACTGTCATACATTGTATCATAAAAATGCCGGCAAATCAATATTTTTTATCATATAATCTGCGGAATTTCAACTGCGTTTATTCTGCCGCAAATAGGCTCTGGCGCTTTTCCATGCGTTTCCAGCTGACAAATCCGTAAAAATCATTCACAAGAAAAGCCGCAAAACAGATTGTGACCGAGATATACATAGCGTTTTGCTGCGCGGCAAGTACCCAAAGAATTATCAAAACTACATCATTTGCGGCATATCCGATTGCATAATACGGGCTTCTGCGAAATGTCAGATAAACCGCCACAAAACTTGTTGTCACCGAAACGGTACTCGGAACGATGTTTGCCGTGTTAAAGTGCTTCAGGATAAAGAAAAATATTGCAGTTACCAATATTGTTACAGCCCACATAAACAGCTGCTCGGCATGCGATATGCGGTTGACTTTCACCTCCGCCCTGTTGCCGTCAAACGGATTTTTGAGCCACGCTATAAGGCTGAAAACAGCCATAGGCATGGTCATTCCGAGGTAAGTAAGCATTTCTCCGTAGTAGGTAAACGCGAACGAAATAACTCCGTAAAGAAAGCTGAAAATAATCATCAATACCTGACCGAACGGATTGCCCTTGGCGTCAAAAATGAGTGATGTCACCCCTACAAGAGAGGCCGCAAGCGTAAGCAGGTTTTCCCGGTCAAACAGAATAAATGAAACTATAACAGCAGTTACCGAACTTATCCAAAGGATTAATTCACCTTTTGAAAATATAAAATCGCTTTTTTTATTGTCTGCATAGATACTCCTCCTCAAAAAAAAATAAGCACCTGTCGGTGCATCTTCTAAGACCTAACGATGCACGGCAAATGCTTTGTCTACCCGGTGGCAGTTTTTTATTTTTGTTATTATAACACATTGTTTTAATTTTGTCAAGCTTATTACCGAAAAAAAGTTTACTTTCATACGCCGTTCCAGTATGACGATAAGATTTATTAAAATACTTTGCAATATTTTCAAAAAAGTATTGACAAAAGCGCTAAAATACTGTATAATAATATTTGTTGACCGATTACGCACGGTTGACGGTGCTTGTAGCAGCACATATAAAAGCTTGCATATGAGGATTAAGCGGTTTAGCTCCTCCTCGGGGTTACCTCTCCCGTGTAAAAATCATGAGGTTATAATTATGCAGGTATGGCGGAATTGGCAGACGCGCATGGTTCTGCTCGCGTCACATCGGTGAAAAGTTTCTACCTACAACTTAATATTTGATTATATCTTGATTAATTCTTCTTTTTGTGTTAAACTATAGATGCGGTCAAGATTGATATGCGGATATGGCGGAATTGGCAGACGCGCATGGTTCAGGTCCATGTGAAAGCAATTTCATGGAGGTTCAAGTCCTCTTATCCGCACCATACCGAGAGTTCTTATAGGATTTGAGATGTTCTATAAACACTCTCGGTTTTTTATTGCCTTTAATCAGTATGC
>CAKSUM010000018.1 GCA_934501535.1 uncultured Clostridia bacterium | reverse complement strand
CAAGAACTCTGCACTGTTTATTTTTCAATGTTCAACGCTGTCTTTCGGGACAGCTTATTTAGTATATCACATCCCATGAGGTTTGTCAAGGCTTTTTTTTGAAAATTTTTTAATTTTTTTCAAAATCGGGTTAATTCCGCTGAATACGGCTCAATTCCCACCTCAGCCATGCCCTCAGGGACAGCTTGTTTATTATATCAAACTATTTCTCTTTTGTCAAGGGGGTTTTCAGATTTTTTGACAATATATGCAATATTCCCCTATTTTTATTGTCAAACCGCCGTGAAATTGGTGAATATTAATTGATTTTATCTATTTCATCAATCCAAAGTCTTGCCGACGCGTCGCTCGGCATGCGCAAATCTCCTCTGGGCGACAGCGCAACACTGCCGACTTTTGGACCGTCGGGAATGCACGAACGCTTAAATTGCTGCGCAAAAAATCTCTTGTAAAACACCTTAAGCCATTTCAGAATTTCATCACCGGTGAAATCCTCAAAAAAAGCATATTTAGCCAACCGATAAATTTTACCCGGCGCAAATCCGAACCGCAGCATATAATATAGGAAAAAATCATGCAAAATATACGGTCCGACAAACTGCTCGGTTTTTTGCGCAATTTCACCGTCCTTAGGCGGAAGCAGCTCGGGGCTTACAGGGGTCGCCAAAACATCTTTTAACGTCTTTTTCAGCTCATCATTCTGCGTTTTTTCCGACTCATATTCCACCAAATATCTGATAAGCGTCTTGGGAACGCCGCAGTTTGTGCCGTACATCGACATATGATCGCCGTTGTACGTCGCCCACCCCAGCGCCAGCTCCGACATATCGCCGGTTCCAATCACAAGTCCGCCGTTTTTATTTGCAATATCCATCAAAACCTGCGTTCTTTCGCGTGCCTGACAGTTTTCATACGTCACGTCAAATGTATTTTCGTCCTGTCCGATGTCTTTAAAATGCTGCAAAACCGCCGCCTTAATACTTACCTCAATCAGCTCCGCGCCGATTTGCTTTGCCATATTCACGGCATTGTTATAGGTTCTCGACGTAGTTCCGAAGCAGGGCATGGTAACAGCCGTAATATTTTTCTTGTCTATCCCGAGCATATCGAACGCGCGAGCCGTAACCAACAGCGTCAGCGTTGAATCCAATCCGCCCGAAACGCCTATTACCGCATTTTTTGCCCCGGTGTGTTTAAGCCTTTTTGCAAGTCCGTTCGACTGAATGGACAAAATCTCCTCGGAATATTTTGCCCGTTTATCCGGATTTTGCGGCACGAAGGGCATGCGTTCAACCTCCCGTGAAAGCGCGGTTTCCTCAAAATCGAAATTAGTTTCTACTATATAATAGTCATCACACGGCGCAGCGCGGAAAGTATTTGTTTTGCTTCTGTCAAAGGCAAGCCGGTCAACGTCAATTTCGGAAAAAATTATGTTATTGGTGAACAGTTCGCCGCGCGCAAGAATTTTCCCATTTTCGCAAATGATATTGTCGCCGCCGAACACCAAATCCTGAGTGGATTCCCCGAACCCGGCGTCGGCATAAATATATCCGGCGAAAAGCTTTGCCGACTGCATGGACACCAGATTTTTGCGGTATTCCTCTTTTGCAATAACCTCATTGCTTGCCGACAAATTCGCAATTACCGTCGCACCGGCGAGAGCATGCCTGTTTGAGGGCGGATTTACCGTCCACAAATCCTCGCAGATTTCCACCGCGAGCGCAAAATTTTCAATATTTCTGTCCCTGATTAAAATATTGGTTCCGAAAGGCACGGTTTCGTTGTTGATTACGATTTCCCGAACGCCCGGTTTTCCGGGGGAAAAATGGCGCAGTTCATAAAATTCCCCGTAATTCGGAAGATTTGTCTTGGGAATAACCGCCAAAATATTTCCGCAATACATCACAACGGCGCAGTTATACAGCTTTTGCTCAACCTTCAGCGGCGCGCCGACAATGCACACAATGTCCATATTCTGCGTCAGTTCGGCAAGAGTGCACAGTGCTTTTTGCGCGCCGTCAATCAGTGTTTTCTGCGAAAACAAATCCGCGCATGTATATCCGGTTATGCAAAGCTCCGGAAACACCGCAACCTTTGCCTTATTTTCGTGTGCCTTTTTTATATACGAAAAAATACTTTCCGCATTGAATTCGCAATCGGCGACGCGGATTTCGGGCGAAGCCGCACAAACCTTAACAAAACCGTATTTCATCAGGTATTCTCCTTTATTTTATCCCAGTATTCCTTTGATATTCTTTCCAGTTTATTTTCACCGTATTCATAATAAACGGTATCTTTTATCTTATCAGGCAGATATTGCTGCTTAACATAATGGTTCGGATAGTCATGCGGATACAGATAATTCTGTCCTTTCACGGCATTGCCCTCGCCGTCGCAGTGAACATTCTGCAGCTGGCGCGGAACGGTGCCGGTATCCTTGTGCTCAATATCATACATCGCGGCTTCAATGGCTTTGCACGCGGAATTTGATTTCGGCGCGGTCGCCAGGAGAATTGCCGCATGAGCAAGCGGTATCTGTGCCTCGGGCATACCGAGCTGAAGCGCCGAATCCACGCACGCCTTGGTAACCACGGCAGCCTGCGGATATGCAAGCCCGATATCCTCCGAGGCAATAACGAGCAGTCTGCGGCATGCCGACGGCATATCGCCCGCCGCAAGGATTTTCGCCAGATAATAAACCGCTGCGTCCGGGTCGGAGCCGCGTATGGATTTCTGCAAAGCGCTCATGACATCGTAGTGTCCGTCGCCGTCTTTGTCATAGCGCAGAACCTTTTTTTGTGTTGCCTCCTCGGCAATGTGTTCGGTCACGCAGATTTTACCGTCCTTATCCGCCGGCGTTGCCAAAAAACACAGCTCCAGTCCGTTCAGTGCCTTGCGGACATCACCGCCGCTCGTCCGCGCAAGGTGAATTACCGCTTCCTCTGACACATCGACCGTATAATCCTTGTAATCGTCCTCCGAAAGCACGCGCACCGCACGGCGCAGTGCCGCCGCAATATCGTCCTCGGAAAGCGGAAGAAACTCAAACACCACACTCCTGGAAAGCACCGCATTGTACACATAAAAGTACGGATTTTCGGTTGTGCTTGCAATGAGAGTTATCTTCCCGTTTTCCATAAATTCAAGCAGTGATTGCTGCTGTTTTTTATTAAAATGCTGGATTTCGTCGAGGTACAAAAGAACGCCGTTCGCGGTAAGAAAGGTATCCAGCGAACCGATAATCTCCTTTATATCGCCGACGGACGCGGTTGTTGCGTTAAGCCGGCGCAGTGTTTTGCCCGTTTTTTCGGCAATGATATTCGCAACGGTTGTCTTTCCCACGCCGCTCGGTCCGTAAAAAATCATGTTGGGAACTTCGCCGCGGTTAATCAGATTGCTCAGAATTTTCCCCTCGCCGATAATATGCCGCTGACCGACAACCTCATCGAGAGTCCGCGGTCTTATGCGGTCTGCAAGCGGCCGCGTCATTTCGCACACCCGCAGCAGAGTCTGATTTTAGTCAAATCTTTTTTCATCATGGTATATTTTCTGCCGTCCTTATCAAATTCGCCGCCGTACGGAGCATAGTCCTCACGCTCAAAAAAGGGTAACAAATCAACCGGTGCCTCAAGAATAATGCTCTTGCCCCCGAGCGAAACCGCTTTATCGGCAAGCGCGCGCATAACCAATTCCCCGATACGCTGACGTCTGTAATCCTTTTTCACCGCCGTAAAATCGATTTTAAAGCAGGACTGCGCAAGCTCAAAAAGACGTGCCGCCGCAACCTGCACGGTTTTGTCATATCCCACAAAATGATATGCGCCGCCGTCATTTTCGTCCGAAACCGCGCTCATTCCCAGCTCCGCGGCAAAAACCTCTTTGCGCATGTCCGCCGCAAGCTTGCAGCCGTTTTCTCCGTAAACAAACTTAAATTCAAGCATTTTTTATCTCATCTTTCAATTCTTCAATATCCTTTTGGGTGACGGTAGTCATCGCGGTAAAATGACAGTCCGCGATTTTGTCCGCATACGCTTTTGCCGCGGAAACGTCGCCCTTTTTCAGCGCCAGCTGCGCCGAATGATAGAACGCCTCGGCAAAATCCGGATACTCACTGCGAAGTTTTTCGGTCAGCTTTTCCGCCTCGGCAAGGTTGCCGCTGCGGATATATGCGACCGCCAGATTGTCGCAGATGTCACGGTCATCGCTGTTGTAGCCGTACGCCTCTTTGCACAGCTCAAGCTCCGCGCCGCCGCGGAGCTGGCGCAGATAGCCGAGCATACCGTAGGTTACGGTATTTTTGCAGCTTTCAAACAGCTCCTCGGCGTCCTCGGTTGCCTCGTCAAGCTTGCCGAGCTTTTGTTTTGCCATGCAGCGGTATGCCCGTGCATTGAATTTTTCCTGCGGCTTTGTTTTGCCGTAGAGAATTATTTCCGAAAGCAGATTTTCCGCTTTTTCAAACTCACCGCTGCGCATGAGCATAAGCGCGTACATAATTTTCGATGACGTTCCGGCAAGCGGCATACCTGCTGCCTTTTTGTAGCAGTCCAGTGCCTTTTGGTTGTTTCCGTCATTGTACGCTTTGTTTCCTCTCAGCACAAAGCCGGCGGAAATAATTTTTACGGCGCCGTAAATCAGCAGAATTACCGCCGCTATTATAATAATCAAATTCATAATTCATCAAACCTCGGATTAAAATTCCGCAGTTCCGACAGTTCTCGGGAACGGGAGAACGTCGCGGATGTTCTGCATGCCGGTGAGGTACATAACCGCTCTTTCAAATCCCAGACCGAAGCCGGCGTGCTTGTTTGTGCCGTACTTTCTGAGGTCGAGGTAAAAGCCGTAGTCATCGGGGTTGAGTCCGCATTCTTTCATGCGCGTAAGCAGTACATCGTAATTTTCCTCACGCTGGCTTCCGCCGATAATTTCACCGATGCCCGGAACGAGCAGGTCGCATGCGGCAACGGTTTTTCCGTCATCGTTGAGTTTCATGTAGAACGCCTTGATTTCTTTCGGATAATCGGTTACGAACACGGGCTTTTTATATATCTGTTCGGTCAGAAATCTTTCGTGCTCTGTCTGTAAATCGCAGCCCCAATCAACCTTGTAATCAAACTTATCGTTGTTCTTTTTGAGAATATCCACCGCCTCGGTGTAGGTCACGCGTGCAAATTCGTTGGAAACAACATTGTGCAGCCTGTCCAAAAGCTCCTTATCGATAAACTTGTTGAAAAATTCCATTTCCTCGGGCGCGTTTTCAAGGCAGTAGTTGATGATATATTTAATCATATCCTCAGCCAAATCCATGTCATCGGCAAGGTCGGCGAAGGCAATTTCAGGCTCAATCATCCAAAATTCAGCCGCATGACGCGTTGTATTTGAATTTTCCGCGCGGAATGTCGGGCCGAACGTGTACACATTGCGGAACGCCATGCAGTATGTTTCGACGTTGAGCTGACCGGAAACGGTGAGGTTTGCGGCCTTGCCGAAGAAATCCTGCGAATAATCGGCAGCGCCGTCCTTTTTGGGGACATTGTTCAAATCCATGGTAGTAACCTGGAACATTTCACCGGCGCCCTCGCAGTCGCTTGTGGTGATAATGGGAGTGTGAACGTACACAAAACCTCTGTCCTGGAAGAATTGGTGAATTGCATAGGCAATCATGGAGCGTACGCGGAAAACTGCGCTGAATGTGTTTGTTCTCGGGCGCAGATGACACTGAGTACGCAGGAATTCAAAGGTGTGGCGCTTGTTCTGAATGGGGTAATCGGGCGTGGAAGTGCCGTTGATTACGGCGCTGTCCGCCTTAATTTCAAACGGCTGTTTTGCGTCGGGTGTAAGAACGAGCTTGCCGGTAACGGTAACGGCAGCGGCAGTGTTCAGCTTGGTAAGCGCCTCAAAATTATCCATGCTGTCCTCGATGACGATTTGAATACTTTTGAAAAAGCTTCCGTCATTAAGCTCGATAAACCCAAAATTTTTCGATGCGCGCAGGTTTCTGACCCAGCCCGAAACGGTAACCTCCTGTCCTGCAAATTTATCGGTGTTTCTGTAAATTTCTTTAACTAATGCTTTCATAATAATAACCTCTTTTATATTTATTTCTTATCGACAAATTCAATACTGTCCAAAGTTGCGCGGAAATTTCTTTTAACCGCGTCCAGATATTCCTGCCGAAGCGCCTTCTGTTCGGCAAGTTCTTCCGGCGAAAGCGGGGCGGTTCTTGACTTTCGCGACAGCTCACTGATGCGTAAAAGCTTGTTTTTATCCATTCCAAACTCCTCCTTATTATACATTATACACCAAAATAAAAAAAATTTCAATACAAGCTACCAAATCTTCTTAAAAAACATAGTATATACCATAAGCGGTCGAAAGACCGGAGAAGAAAGGAGGCATAATCATGGGTGAATGCGGATGTGGTTGCAACAACGGCTGCGGCGGCTGCGGCAACTTCGACTTTGATATGATCTTATGGGTTCTTATCATCATCGTAATCGTAACATGTATGTGCAACAACTAAAAAATACTTAGCTTTCAGGCAATATCACCTGTTTCCTTATCGGAAGATCGGACGTTAAGAACAGCCGCCGGTGCAGACGTATCGGCGGCTTCGGTCTTTCCGCCGGAAAATTTTATGCACGGGGCTTGACAAAAATATGAATAGCGTGTATAATGAATAAAATTTATAAAACATTCAGCCGCACGGCGCTGCGGCGGGCCGTACAGGCAGCAGATACAGGTCTGCGGGATTTTCCGCAGATTTTTTTATATTAAGGAGAGATTTTTATGAAAAATTCAGACAGCAGACATATTGCTGCGCGTGTTTCGGTGAACACGATTATCGGCAATGTAATTCTGACGGTATTCAAGCTGATTGCCGGAGTATTTGCACATTCCGCGGCAATGATTTCGGACGCGGTGCATTCGGCGTCGGACGTGTTAAGTACAATAATAGTAATAATCGGGGTGCAGCTTGCAAATAAGCGTTCCGATGCCGACCATCAGTACGGGCATGAGCGGCTGGAATGTGTAGCCGCCGTAATACTTTCGGTGATGCTGGCGGCAACGGGCGCGGCTATCGGAATTGCCGGAATAAAAAAAATAGCCGCAGGCAGCTATTCCGCAGGTGCGGTTCCGGGCGCGCTTGCGCTGACGGCAGCCGTAATTTCGATTATCGTAAAGGAAGCCATGTATTGGTACACGCGCGCTGCCGCGAAGAAGATAAATTCGGGCGCACTGATGGCGGACGCATGGCATCACCGCTCCGACGCGCTGTCATCAGTGGGCAGCTTTGCCGGAATACTGGGCGCACGGTTGGGTTTTCCGGTGCTGGACAGTGCCGCAAGCGTTGTAATCTCCGTATTTATCATAAAGGTTTCGGCAGACATATTCCGCGACGCGATGGACAAAATGACCGATAAAGCCTGTGACGGCGCAACCGCAGACGAAATCCGCAGCGCGGTGCTTTCGTGCGGCGGCGTTCTGGGAATTGACGATTTGAAAACGCGGCAATTCGGCGACAAAATTTACATCGACGTTGAAATTCTCGCCGACGGAAATCTGCCGCTTACCGAAGCGCACGAAATTGCGGAAAGGGTTCACAGCAAGATAGAGTCGCGTTTTCCGAAGGTAAAGCACTGCATGGTGCACGTGAACCCGAAAATATAGAATCACCGGTTAAACAGCAGCTTATCAATAGCGTACGCAACGCCGTTTTCGTCGCATGTTTTGCTGACAAAATCCGCCGCTGCCTTTACGGGCTCGGGCGCATTGCCCATAGCGACGCCCGTTCCGGCGGCGGTAATCATGTCAATGTCATTGACCGAATCGCCCATGGCAATCGTACGTTCTGCCGGTATGCCGAGCTTTTGCGCGGTCATCATCATAGCCTTTGATTTCGAGCAGCCCTGCGGAAAACTTTCCATGTACCATACGTGAGAATAGCTTTGCAGACCGCAGTTCATCGCACCAAGCTGCTCTTTTGAAATGATTGTATCAATTCCGACATCTCCGCCGGCAAGACTTGTTTCAAAAACCTCACATTTTTGAATTTTGTCTTTCATGCATTTTTCGTAAAAGTCGCTTTCTTCTTTAATAAAAACAAATCTGTCATCATCAAGAAATCCGACCGGATTAAGCACGTAAATCTTGCTTGTTCCGCCGAACATAACGCAGCGGCCCGAGCCGGCAAAAGCCTTGTAAATCACGTCAAGTGTATCGGGAGAAATCATATGTCCGTAAATTTCCTCGCCGTGGAATAAAATCTGCGTGCCTATTCCGGACACCACACCGTCGGTTTCCAACTCCTCGATGACGGCTTTCTGAATCCACGCATACGCCCTGCCGGTGTTCAGAAAAACATAATGTCCGGCGGCGCGTGCTCTGCCGATTGCCTCAATATTTTCCGCAGAAACCCTGCCGCCGAGCGGGAAATCCTTTTCACCCACGAGGGTGCCGTCTATATCCAAAAAAATTGCATATTTATCCATTCAATATTCTCCGTTTTCTTTATTTTACAGCATTAATAACGCGAATAAAACGCGCCGGTTTTTCAATCCCTGCCGACTTTTTCAACAATATCGCCCACACCGTTTAAGATGTATTTCGGGCGGTACGGGAACTTGTCGATATCGCTCATGGATGTAATGCCGCTGAGTACCAAAATGGTATCCATGTTGGATTCGATGCCGGCGATAATATCGGTATCCATTCTGTCGCCGACAAACGCAATTTCGGTGCTGTGGCAGTCGAGCTTTCTGAGCCCGTGGCGCAGCATAAGCGGATTGGGCTTGCCGACAAAATACGCTTTTTTGCCGGTAGTAATTTCAATCGGCGAAATAAGCGAGCCCGTAGCCGGCATAATGCCGTGAGTTGTCGGGCCGGAAATATCGGGGTTGGTTCCGATGAGCTTTGCGCCCTTGTTTACAAGCTCTATTGCCTTTTCCAGCTTTTCAAAATTGTATGTCCTCGTTTCGCCCACAACAACATAGTCGGGGTTTACGTCATTCATGTAAATATCGCGGTCATAAAGCGCTTTGGTAAGCGATGGTTCGCCGATAACGTACGCCGTACAGCCGGGCTTTTGTGTGCTCAAAAATTCCGCGGTTGCCATTGCGCTTGTGTAGAAATGGTCGGCGGATACCGAAAGACCCATTCGTTCCAGCTTCATGCTCAGTTCGTGCGGCGTTTTTTCGGGGCTGTTCGTCAGAAAAACAAATTTCTTGCCGTTATCAATCAGCCAGTGCACAAATTCCGCAACTCCGTCGAGAATACGGTCGCCGTGGTAGATAACGCCGTCCATATCGCATATAAATCCCTTTTTGTTCAGTATTTCTTTCATATTAATCTCCATTCTGCCGAAAATTCCGGCACAAAATTCAACGCCGGAAAAATTCCGCCACGTCTTTTTTCTTAAGTCAGTTCAGACCGTGATATTCGCCGTAAACCTCACGTTTGGGCAAATCTCTGTCCTTTGCGGTTTTTTTGATTGCCTCCTTGGACTCGTCGCCGTCCGAAATATATTTTTCCACATGCTCGCGGACGGTCAGATTTTCCCACCATTTTTCGGTTTCCGCCGATTTTGCGCCCTCAATTATGATTACGTATTCGCCCTTGGGCTGCTTTTCGGTATAGAGCTGCTGCGCGGCGGAAAGCGTTGTGCGGATAACCTCCTCATGAATTTTCGTCAGCTCGCGAACGAGCGCGATTTTTCGGTCGCCGAAGGTTTCCAGCATGTCGGCAAGCGTGTAAATAAGCTTGTGCGGCGCCTCGTAAAAAATAAGCGTGTGCGTATCGTTTTTTACGCTATCGAGGTGTTCTCTGCGGTGGCGCTTATTGACCGACAAAAATCCCTCGAACGCAAAACGCCTTGTGGGCAGTCCGGATAAAATTAGTGCGTTTATCCCGGCAACGCAGCCCGGGATTGATGTAACGGTCAAGCCCTGTTCAATGCACAGCTTCACCAAATCCTCTCCGGGGTCGGATATTGCCGGCGTGCCGGCGTCGGACACAAGAACCACATTTTTTCCCTGTTTTAAAAGCCCGGTAATATATTCTCCCTTTTCGCGCTTATTATGCTCATGATAGCTTGTCAGCGGCTTTTGTATACCGAAATGATTTAAAAGCTGCAGCGTTCTGCGCGTATCCTCGCACGCTATCAGGTCGGCGCTTTGAAAGGTTTCAAGGCACCGCGCCGAGACGTCGCCGAGGTTGCCGATCGGCGTTGCACATAAATATAACATTCCATTCATCGTTCGTAAATCCTTTTCAATTCTTCCGTTTCGGAGCCGTCCGCGCCGTACAGATACAGCGGCGGCGCAATCCGAAGCTCTTTTCCGCCCTTGTACGCGCCGTCTGCAAGAACAAGCGACGGCTCGCTCCCCGGGTCTTTATGCACAAAGCGTATGCGTTTCGGTTCGATTTCATACTTGCGCATAAGGCAGATAATATCGGCAAGCCGCGTCGGCTTGTGCACCAACATGAGCCTGCCTTTGTGCTTTAAAAGCTGCGCCGCGGCGGCGATAACGTCCTCGAGAGTGCACATAATCTCATGCCGTGCGATGAGCTTCGTATCGCTGAAATTCGTCACCGCGCTGCCGACCGGCATATACGGCGGATTGCAGGTGATGACGTCAAAGCAGCGTTTTCCGTAAATTTGCGCGGCGTTTTTCAGGTCGCCGCAGGTAAGCTTCAGCCTGTCCGAAAGACCGTTAATTTCTACCGAGCGCATTGCGGTTTCGTAAATTTCCGGCTGAATTTCAATCCCGAAAATCTGCGGAGTTTTGGTTTTGTACGACAGCAGTATGGGGATAATTCCGCTGCCGCAGCATAGGTCAAGCGTTTTTTGCGACGGCGCTTCCTTTGCAAAATCGGCAAGCAGCACCGCGTCGGCGCCGAACCTGAAGCCGTCCTTTTTCTGTATAATTTTAAGACCTCCTGCCTGCAGGTCCTCGAGCGTTTCGTTTTCAAGCAGTTCCATAAATCAGCCCTTTGTGTAGATATAGCTGTTTTCCGCCAGCTTGTCCATGTTGTCGGCAGCGTAGCCGGCGCCTCTTGCCACGCACATTTCGGCGTCCTCGGCAAGAAATACTTTCACACCCAGCTCCATGCGCAGCCTGCGCGCCATGCCGTAAAGCTGTGCGCCGCCGCCGATAAGCAAAATTCCGTCCTCCATTATGTCCCCGAGGAGTTCGGTGGGCGTTTCGTCAAGCGCGGATTTAATTTCCGATACGATTTTTTTTACAAGCGGCTCAAACGCCTCTCGCATTTCTTCGGAATGAATTAATATTTTTTCCGGCTTTCTGGTTTTCACATTAAATCCGCCGGCGTATACGACCTCGTTGTGTTCACGGCGGAACACGCAGCCCACCTCGCGTTTAACACGTTCTGCCGTATGTAATCCGATTTCAAGCTCGCGCTTTTCGCGGATAAATCCGATAACGGCGTCGGTAAAGTCATTTCCGGCGATTTTAACCGAGCGGCCCTTTACCGTCTGACCGAGAGAAATTGCCGCAATATCGCAGTGTCCGCCGCCCATGTCAATAAGCATCATTCCGCGCGCAAGACTCACATCGCAGTTTGCGCCGATTGCGCCGGCAATCGGCGATTCGATGGTGTAAACCTCGCGGATTTCCGCCGCGCGCACCGCGTCGCAGACGGCACGGCGTTCCACGTCGGTAATGCCGCACGGCACGCTGACAAGAACGCGCGGCTTTATAACCGAGCCGATAACCTTGGAGAGCATGCCGCTTATCAGACGGCAGGCAGGTTCAAAGTCGGTGATTACGCCTTTTTGCAAAGGGCGCGAAACGGTGACGGCGGCAGGATTTCTGCCCGTCATTTCCTCCGCCTCTTTGCCCATGGCGATAATTTTTCCGTCCTCGGTATCGTAAGCAATAACCGACGGTTCATCGGTTATCATGCCTTTGTAGTATATTCTTATATTGTCCGTCCCCAAATCAATCGCGGCAGTGCCGGAAAGTGTTCCAAACTTCATCATTATCCTCCATTCCGCCGCCTTACGGCGGCATGCGTGCCGGTGCAAATCCGGCTTTTCACGAAAGCGCGGCGCATGCGCAGATACGTTTACTGCACGCCCGCACCGTCACAGTATATAAATGCAGATATGTCATTATATTTGCAGTATTTTATATTCCGAAAATTTCATATTAATAATTACAACACACCATATTATTATTTTAACGCATTTCGTCAAAAAAATCAATAAAAACCGAATAATTTTACATGAAAATAATATTTGACCTCAAATCACCGCAAGGTATTGCACTTTTTTGGTAAATATGCTATAATAAAAAGATAATAAAACGGAGGTTTGAAAGCGAATGAAAATTTCTGACAGCGACATAAAGAAAATCTGTTCGGACAGCGTGTTCCGTTCGGGCGCAGACTATTGCGCAGACGGCAGAGTGCACATTCGCGTACGCGGCGAAAACAGAATTGTTGCCGCGGTCGATGCCGGACAGACGTATAATGTACACATCGGTTTTGACGAAAACGGGAATATCTCGGAAACCTACTGTACCTGTCCGTATTACCAGACAATGTCCGCAAACTGCAAGCACATCGCCGCCGTGTTGAAGGCGCGTCAGAAGGAGCTTGCCTCGGGGGACGCTTCCTTCGATACGAACGACCGCGTAGCCGGTGCGCTGTGCAAAGCGTTCGAACAGCAAAAAATAAAAAAACAGCCGCTTCATATCGGCTTTATTTTCAACATAAATTCAGATTACCGCCGCCGGTGCAGCTATTCGGCGGCAATCACGCTGGGCGGCTCAGCCGAGCCGATTTCGGGAATAGAGGCATTTCTCGAAGCATATATATCGGGAGAAAATTTTAAACTTTCAAAACACAGGGTATTCAGCCGCGCCGACTATGACATCTCGGGATATGAAGAGCACATTTTAACGGTGCTCGCCGAAGCGTACCAGAATAAGGCAGCGGCGTCGGGGTATACGCAGCGGCTGACGTCGGTGGATTTCGGCAGCTACACGGCGCAGCGCCTGCTTCCGCTCATGGAGGGTGCCGACTGCCGATTTGTGCTGAACAGCATGCCGCAGACCAATCTGCGCATACGCAGCGAGGACCCGGACATTCTTGTTGATTTAACCGCGACCGACAGCAACATAAATATATCGGTGCCGCAAAGCGGACTTGCGGTTATTCCGGACGGCAGCTGGTTTTATTATGAGGGCGATTTGTACGCGACCTCGGAAAAATGGCGCAGCTGGTTTATGCCGATATATAATGCGCTGGCAACCGAGAGCCGTACGCAGATAGATTTCACGGGCAGAAATTCCGCCTCATTTGCCGCGAACGTTCTGCCGTCGCTCAGGGGACAGCCCGGGGTCATAGCGCAGGGGATAGAAAATGTGGTTGTAGACAGCAAACCGAGTTTTCAGATATATTTTGACCGTTTTGCGGACGGAATTTCCGCGGCGGTTATAGCGCGCTACGGCAATATAGCGGTACGGCTGCCCGATGACGGCAGTGATGACGTTGATGCAGAAAAAATAGTTGTGCGCGACCGAATCGGCGAGCGGTATATCCTGTCATTTTTCGACAGCTTTGACATATCGGATAAAACATTTTATCTCGGCGGAGATGATGAAATTTACCGCTTTATTACGGCGAGTATGCCGAAGCTTGCGGAGGCGGCGGAGATACATTCGTCGGACAGCTTTAACGAAATGACGTCGGGCAGCCTTCCTGCCGTGGGCAGCCGGGTCACCTACAGCGAAAAGATAGACCTTCTCGAGGTCGGCTTTGAAAGCGACCTTACGCCGGCGGAGCTTGCCGGGATTTTGCACGCACTGCGCCGTAAAAAGCCGTATTACCGCATGAGAAACGGAACCTTTTTAAATCTGGAAAGCGGCACGGAGCAGTTTGATGTGCTGAACAATCTTGATTTTTCGTTTGCGGAGCTGAAAAACAGGAAAAAACAGCTGTCCAGGTATCAGGCGCTGTATATTTCGGGTGCGGCGGACAGCGGAATTGTTTCCGCCGATGAAAGCTTTAGTGCGTTTATCGATAAAATCCGCGCAATACGGGCGGAAATCCCGGAGAATATGGACAAAATTCTGCGCAATTACCAAAAAACCGCCGTGCACTGGCTGAAGCAGCTGAGCGAGCTTGGGTTCGGGGGGATACTTGCGGACGATATGGGACTTGGAAAAACACTTGAGGTTATCGCTTTTGTTATGAGCGAAAAGCCCAAACTGCCGGTGCTTGTGGTCACGCCGAGTGCGCTTACGTATAACTGGCTCTCGGAGATAAACCGTTTTGCGCCGGGCACAAGCGCGAAAATAATCGACGGCGCAAAAGATGACCGCGTACGCGCTCTCAGCGATATATCGGACTGCACCTTTGTGATCACGTCTTATCCGCTTTTGCGGCGCGACATTCAGGAGTATGCCGGGATTGAGTTTTCGTTCTGCTTTATCGACGAGGCGCAGAATATCAAAAATCCGCAGACGCTGAATGCCAAGGCGGTCAAGCGCATACATGCCGGCGGCTGCTTTGCGCTCAGCGGCACACCGGTAGAAAATTCTCTGTCGGAGCTGTGGTCGATTTTCGATTTTGTCATGCCGGGGTATCTGGGCGCATACCGTCAGTTTGCGGACAGGTTTGAAAAGCCGATAACGGCAGACGGCAATGACGCGGCTGCGGCAGCGCTGCGCGAGCGCATAAAGCCGTTCATGCTGCGGCGAATGAAGTATGAAGTGCTGTCGGAGCTTCCGGGAAAAATCGAAAACACATTTTATGCGGAGCTCGAGCCGATGCAGAAGAAGATGTATTCCGCATACCTCGGTGCGGCGCGGCACGAGGCGGCGGAAATAATAAATTACGGCGGCAGCAATATGCGTATACTCTCGCTGCTGATGCGGCTGCGGCAAATCTGCTGTCACCCCGTACTGATTGACGAAAGCTACGATAAAGAAAGCGGAAAGCTGAAGCTTTTGGAGGAATTGGTGACATCGGCGCTGCAATCGGGGCACCGCATTTTGGTTTTTTCGCAGTTCACATCTATGCTGAACATTATCCGCACGCGGTTTAACGAGTTAGGAATTGAAAGCTTTTATCTCGACGGAAAGACTTCGTCATATGCGCGCACGGAAATGGCGGACAGGTTCAACAGGGGCGAACACAGCGTGTTTTTATCGTCGCTGAAAGCGGGCGGCTCGGGGCTTAATCTTATCGGTGCGGATATGGTTATCCATTATGACCCGTGGTGGAATCCGGCGGCGGTTGACCAGGCGTCCGACCGTGCGTACCGCATAGGTCAGACCAAAGCCGTGCACGTTATACGCCTTGCCGGCAAAGGAACGATAGAGGAGCAGATGCTGAAGCTGCAGGATAAAAAGCGGCATCTCGCAGATGACATTGTCCGCGCAAATTCTTTGATAATTTCCTCACTGACAAAAGAAGAAATTATGCAGCTTTTCTCATAGACTGCCAAACCATAACCACAGACACAACCATAATTGCAACCATAAACCGCAGACACAACTGCAAACCACAAACCATAACTGCAACCCACAACCACGGGCACAAATACAAACCACGGCTGCAACCTCAACCACAGACTGCAGCCATAAACCACAGCCGCCGGAAAATCCGCGCGGCTGTTTGCATTTCGGCAGACTTCCTCAAATCTGCGCGGAGTCCTCCTCGCGGCGGACAATCACATACTCCCTGCCGATTGCGAGGACATTTTTCCACGGTATGTTTATATTTCTTTTCTCGCCGAAAAATCCGAAAATGCCGCCGCGCGGAATAGTGACCGAGTTAATGCGCCCGTTTTCAAAGTCAATATCCATGTCCCTGATGTATCCGATTTTCTCCGCCGTGTCGGCGTCAATGACCTTTTTCTGCCGCAAATCAAAGCTTCGCATCATAATAAATCCCTTTCCTTATAATTATTTCTTTAATTCTTTATGAGATAATGTTTGCAATTATTCGGGTTTTGTGGTACAATATGAAAAAGACTTTTATTATGAAAGGTATTTTTTATGGAAACAGAAACTTTCAGGACAAGTATAGATATAAGTGCGGCAGGCGCAGGCTGTCAGCTGCGCTTGGGGGATATAGACGGCGACGGCAGAATGGAGCTGCTGTTCGCGAAGTGCGACGAGGTCAGCGACGAGCGGTATTTTCCGCATAAGGCGGTATGCCTCACGGCGTATTCTCCGGAGGGCGAGCTTTTGTGGCAGGTGGGCGACCCGAATTATCCGGCGGTATCCGCCGGCTGCGATATACCGGTGCAGATTTATGACATAGATAAGGACGGCAAAAACGAAGTCATTCTGATAATGAACGGCGAGCTGCTGATTTTGGACGGAAAAACCTCGGAGGTAAAAAACAAAACGCCGCTGCCGGATAAGCATGCCGGCGGCAGTCTGCTGATTGCCGACCTTGAGGGCACGGGATATGCGCAGAACATAATTATAAAAAACAAATTCAGCCGCATGTGGGCGTATGATATCAGCCTCAATGTTATCTGGAGTTTTCAGGGGAATATCGGCTGCTGCCCGGTGGCATATGACCTGAACGGCGACGGCAGAGAGGAAATAATTGCGGGCTACAATGTTTTAAGCAGCGAGGGCACACTGCTTTGGAAAGCGGATATGCCGGGGCATGCAAATTCGATATGCGTGGACTGCCTTTATGACGATGACACGCCAATCATTCTGATTGCCGGACCGTCAATCCGCGCGTACACGGCGGACGGGAAACTGCTGTGGGAGCTTGACGAGGCGGCGGAAAATATTGCGTCGGGAGTTTTCCGCGAAAATATCGGCACAAAAGACATTCTCATTCTTGATAATATGTCGCTGTTTGATAATCACGGCAGATTTCTGTACCAAAAAAACGAAACTATTTATCTTGCCACACCGGTATGTAATTTTGATACGGACGGCAAAATGTATATTGCCGGGCATAAAAAAGAGGACGTCGGCACAACGCTCTATGACGGATATATGCGTCCGTGCCGCAAATTTCCGTTTTTCGGGAAGATAGCGTGCGGCGATATTCCGGGCAGCGGAAAATCGCAGATAATAATATATAATGATGAAACGGCGGAGCTGTACTCGGCGGAGGAGGTCAATTATTCGGAGCCTCTGCGCCCGTATGCGCGTCCGCAGCAGCGGCAGTATTACAACGTTTCGGTACATAATACGCTGCCGCAGTCGCAGCTGTCGAGCAGCTATCTCGTTGACGATTTTGCATCGCAGAATATTTTAAAATGGGCGGAAACCTATACCAACATGAACCTGCATAACAGCTACACCAAGGTTACGCGTTCGGAGTTTGTGATGCTGCTTGCCGCGCTGCTGCATATCAAGGAGGACGTCACGGAAAATTTTGCGGACGTTTTCCAGGACAGCACGTGTTATGAATCGGTCGGTTCTTTCAAAAAGCTGAATATAATCGAAAGCGAGGACAATATGTTTCTGCCGGATTTACCGATAACGGTTTCGACGGCAAATGACATTCTCGACAGACTGAGCATACCGCTCAAGTTCAATTTTGACGAGCGCTACGAGCTGTCGAAGCAGGACATGGCAAGGCTTGTTCTTTCCCTGACCGAGCAGAACGGCTGACGGCAAACCGATAAATTCCCTGTTTGCTCACCGTGCGTTACCGAACTTAAAAAGGCTGAGAAAACATAAAATCATGTTTTCTCAGCCCTTCTTTTTTGACCACATTACCAGCGGTGCATTTTCACCGTTTATCCCTTTTCCGTTTCACGAAATAAACCGCGGTCGGCGCATCCTTGCCCTGCGCCCTGTACTTTGCGGCAATCATTTTTGCGGCGATGCGCCTTTTTAAAACCTCAAAAATCTTCATGCGGTTTTTATTCCTCCGAGATTATATATTCTGCCAAGCCGTCCTTAAGCCTGTACCAGCTGTCATTGGCGCCGGCTGAATATAATTTTTTACACTCCGCCTTTCCGTTTTTTATCTTTCCCTCAAATTTCAGGGTGAATGATGCTTCACGTTCGGAGTTGTATTCGTCATACAGCTTTTTATATTCCGCGGCATTGCCCTCATTTTTTGTCTCGATGATATACGGCACGGTATCCGGGTCCTTATAATAATTTTTGTATGCCGCTTTCATGACAAATTCCGCTGTAATTGCGCCGTTTTTTTCGTTAAACCGCTCCTTGTAATCGGCAAGTTCCTTTACGTATGTCATGTCATAATAGGGCGAAAACACCGCGGTGTATTCGGACTGCATGTATGCTTTCACCAAATCCATATGCGCGCTGCCGCTGTATTCGGGCACATCGTCCGTACTTTTTTTGAATACGAGCGACGTCGCTCCGGCGGCAATTATAATCAGCATAACCGCAATTGCCGCATGCCTTTTAAACTCCGGTGTCAATGAAAATCCTCTCATGCCTGCCTCCCTTATCATGTGTGCAAAAACTTCTTTCTGATTACATCTTACATTCCGAAACGGATTTTGTCAAGATGTTTTTATAAAAAATAACGGAGCCGTTTATCACAGCCCCGTTTTCCGGGGGATAGAAAAACCGTGCATAGGTCATTCATATCCCCGTTATTAATCAATGTCAAACAGTTCCACGCTGTCCTGACCGTCTGCCTCCTCAAGCTTGACTCTGATTATTTCATTCCTTGACGTAGGCACATTTTTTCCGACGTAATCGGGGCGTATCGGCAGTTCGCGGTGACCTCTGTCAACCAAGACCGCAAGCTGAATTTTTGACGCCCTGCCGCTTGACAAAACGGCGTCAAGCGCAGCCCGAACCGTACGTCCGGTGCATATTACATCGTCCGCGAGGACAATATTTTTCCCGGTAATCGGGAAATCAATGCCCTCCGGCGCGGAGTTTTCTCTGCCGGGCACCGGTATGTCATCGCGGAACCGCGATATATCCAAGGTCCCGACCGTCACCTGCCGTCCCTCGATTTTGCGGATTGCCTCGGCAAGACGGTTTGCAAGCGGAACACCGCGCGTCTTAATCCCCACAATGCACAGATTATCCACCGTTACGTTTTTTTCGATAATCTCGTGAGCAATCCGCGTAATCGCGCGTCTGACCGCATTTTCATCAAATAATTCTGCTTTAAATTTCATAATTATAGGATATTATCTTCGTTTTCCTCAACAGCGGTTTCTTCAATAGCCTCTTCCTCGGCGGTTTCCTCAGAAGTATCCTGTTCAATTTCTTCTGCGGCGTTTTCTTCGCAGTGACCGCAGCAGCAAGCGCAGCCGGCTTTTTTCTTGTCCGATACGATAAGGTTTGTGATAATACCGATAATCAGCGCTGTTGCGATACCTGTAATTGTGATTTTACCCAGGTTCAGCTCCAGTCCGCCGATACCGGTTACAAGGATTGCACTTACTACGAACAGATTTTTTGAGTCGCCCAAATCAACGTCCTGAACCATTTTCAGACCGCTGACTGCGATAAAGCCGTAGAGCGCGATACAAATTCCCCCGATAACGCAGGGCGGAATTGTGTTAATCAGCTCGATAACCGGCGTGAAGAATGACAGCAGCATTGCCAGGATTGCGGTAAGAATAATTGTTGAAGTTGAAGCGTTACCCGTGATAGCTACGCAGCCTACGCTTTCGCCGTAGGTTGTGTTCGGGCAGCCGCCGAAGATTGCGCCGATGAACGAGCCAACGCCGTCACCGAGCAGTGTTCTTTTAAGTCCGGGTTCTTTAATAAGGTCTCTTTCGATAACCGAGCCGAGATTTTTGTGGTCGGCGATGTGTTCTGCAAGAACAACGAACGCAACCGGAGCAAACAGCAGCGCAAGCTGTGATATTGCCGCGCCGTCGAGCTTGTAGCCCTCCTTTACAGCCTCTGCAAGGGTGAATTTCGGTACACTTACAAAGCTCTGCAATGTAATTGTTTTGAAGTTGTCGATAAGCGGTGTGTAGTCAACGAGCTGCATAGCCTGAATATCGGTCAGATTGCCGATAACGGTAAACAGCGACGCTGCCACATAACCTGCGGCGATACCGATAATAAACGGAATCAGCTTAGCCGTGCGGCTGCCCTTTACCGATGCATAAACGGTTGCGACAAAGGTGATAAGACCGCAGAGAATTGCAAACAGGTTATAATCTCCTGCCGATGTGTTGTTAAGATTTTGAATTGCGGAACCGCAAAGGCTTAAACCGATTAAAGAAACGGTAGGTCCGATAATAACCGGCGGCAAGAGCTTGTCAACCCAGCTCGTGCCGACAAAGTGAATAACAATTGCGATGATAACGTAAACCAGTGCCGCGAACAGTACGCCTACCAGGATACCGAAGTATCCGAAAACGCATGCGCTTGCAAGCGGAGCGATAAACGCGAACGAGCTTCCCAGAAATACGGGGCTTTTCTTTTTTGTGCACCATATGTAGAACAAGGTTCCTGCGCCTGCGCCGAACAAAGCAGCGGCCTGGCTCATCATTTCGGTTTTGGAAATGCTGTTTACCAAAGTCGGTACGAGCAGCGTAGCCGCGATAATCGCAAGAAGCTGCTGAATTGCGAACACCAGATTGTGTCTGAATGCCGGCTTATCTTCCACGTCATAAATAAGTTTCATTTTTACACTCTCCTCATAATTTTACGGAATAAAAAATGCCTTGTCCGCGCAGAAACGGACAAGGCATACCCATGCTTACCTAAAATTACTCTTGCCGATGTCTCTGCATCGAATTAAAGATTTCTCATTCATTTTTTACATTATAACACATAATTTAACATTTGTAAATACGTTTTGGCAAAAAATATTAAATATTTTTTACAAAAGCATAAATCGGTTATTCCTCGCGGTCCGTGATGCTGATTGCAAGCTCGGCAAGCTGCGCGTCATCAACGGTTGCGGGCGCATTTGACATAAGCTCGGACGCATTCTGAACCTTCGGGAATGCGGTGACGTCCTTTAAGCTGTCCGCGCCGCACATAATCATGGCAAGGCGGTCAAGACCGATACCGCAGCCGCCGTGAGGTGCGGCGCCGTATTTGTATGCCTCAACCAAAAATCCGAATTTCGCCTCGATTTCCTCATCGGTAAGACCGAGCGCCTCGAACATTTTCTGCTGCAGCTCGTAGTCGGTAATTCTGATTGAACCGCTTGAAAGCTCGGTACCGTTGAGCACCAAATCGTATGCCTTTGCGATAACCTTTTCCGGGTCGGACTCAAGATATTGAATACATTCGTCCATGGGCATCGTGAACGGGTGATGCATAGCGTCCCAGTTTCCGGTTTCCTCGTTGTATTCAAAGAACGGGAACTCGGTAACCCACAGGAAATTAAATTGATCGGGGATAATGTCGAGCTGTTTTGCGATTTTCAGGCGCAGCGCACCCAAGGTCGGCAAAACAACCTTGTTTTTGTCGGCAACGATGAGCACAAGGTCGCCTTTTTGTGCGCCGACGCGCTCCAAAATTGCCTCAAGCTCGCCCTCCTGCATGAATTTTGCGAATGAGCAACTCGGTGCGTCATCTACCCAGCGGACGTACGCCAGTCCCTTGGCGCCTATGCCGCGCGCAAATTCGGTAAGGCGGTCGATTTCCTTTCTCGTGTAGACCGAAACGGCATTTTTCGCGGTAATTGCGCGAACCGAACCGCCGTTTTCTATCGCCGACGTAAACACGCCGAAACCGCAGCCCGAAACGAGGTCGGAAATATCCTGAATTTCCATGCCGAAACGCGTATCTGGCTTGTCCGAGCCGTAGCGTTCCATGGCGTCGCGGTATGTGAGTCTCGGAAGCGGCAGCGGAATGTCCTTACCGAGAATTTTCTTGAACAAATCGGCGATAAAGCCCTCGACAATTTCCTGAATGTCCTCCACCTCGGCAAAGGACATTTCCATATCTATCTGCGTAAATTCCGGCTGACGGTCGGCGCGCAAATCCTCATCGCGGAAGCAGCGCGCAAGCTGAATGTAGCGGTCATAGCCGGCAATCATCAAAAGCTGCTTGTAAATCTGCGGCGACTGCGGCAGCGCGTAGAATTTTCCGTGGTGCACCCTTGATGGAACAAGATAGTCACGCGCGCCCTCCGGCGTAGATTTCATCATCATCGGAGTTTCGATTTCGATAAAGCCGTTGTCGGCGAAATAATCGCGTGCGCATTTTGCAATTCGGCTGCGCATCATGATATTTTTCTGCAGCGGCGCGCGGCGCAGGTCGAGATATCTGTATTTTAAGCGAAGCTCCTCGTTAACGTTGGTTTCGTCGGTAATTTCAAAAGGCGGAGTCTGCGCCTTTGCAAGAATACGCAGGTCATCGACAAAAATTTCAATGTTACCCGTTTTTATGGCTGCATTTTTGCTTTCACGCTCGCGCACAACGCCCTTTGCCAAAAGAACATACTCGCTGTGACACTGCGACGCCTTTTCAAAAACATCGCGCGCACTGGTATCGTCGAACGCAAGCTGAACAATGCCCGTTCTGTCGCGCAAATCAATAAAAATCAGCGTTCCCATGTCGCGGATTTTCTGCACATATCCGCCGACAACAACCGTGCTGCCTATTCCTTCAACCTCGCCGCAGTAGTGCGTGCGTTTTAAACCCTTCATCGTGTCCATATTATTTATCCTCCATGAAAAAATCAGTTAATCGGTCGAGAGTAAGCTCCGTCTGCTCACCCGATTCCATATTTTTAAGCTTAATGTTCCCGGTTTCCAGCTCGCTGTCGCCCAAAACCAGTGTGTAGCGCGCGCCGATTTTGTTCGAATATTTCATCTGCGGCTTAAGACCGCGCTGCATGTGGTCGGTTTCCGCGGCAATGCCTGCGGTTCTCAGCTTAAAGCACAATGCCTGTGCCGCGTCCTGTGCCGCGCCGCCCAGCGGAGCAATGTACAAATCCGGCTTGCTTTCATCCGGGATTATAACCCCGAGTTCGTCAAGCCGCAAAAGCAGCCGCTCAATTCCAAGTCCGAATCCGATTGCCGGGGTCGGCTCTCCGCCGAATTCCTCCACCAATCCGTCATACCGTCCGCCGCCGCATACGGTGAACGGGCCGGAAATAATCTCAAACACCGTTTTTGTGTAGTAGTCAAGTCCGCGGACAATTCCGTCATCTATTTTGTACGGAATACCGACGTTTTTAAGCGCTTTCTGAAAATCTTCAAAGTGTTCGCGGCAATCATCGCAGATGTAGTCTAAAAGCCGCGGCGCGCCCGACGCAATTTTCTGGCATATTTCGGACTTACAGTCCAGAATACGCAGCGGATTGCGTTCAAAACGCGACTGACAGGTTCCGCACAGCTCCGAAAGGTGCGGCCGCAGAAATTCGCGCAGCGCCTCGTTATACTTTTTCCTGCATTCGGGGCAGCCGATGCTGTTGATGTTCACCGACAGGTCGGTAAGTCCGGCATTTTTGAGGAACGTAAACGCAAGCGTCAGAACCTCGGCGTCGATTGACGGTCCCTTTGAGCCGAACGCCTCCACGCCGAACTGGTGAAATTCGCGCAAGCGGCCTTTCTGCTTGTTTTCATAGCGGAAGCAAGGCAGCTCGTACCACATTTTAAGCGGCAGTGCGTCCGCGTACAGATTTCTTTCGAGGTAGCAGCGCGCAACCGACGACGTACCCTCGGGGCGCAGCGTTATGCTTCTTCCGCCCTTGTCGTTGAAGGTGTACATTTGTTTTTCCACAACGTCGGTGGTATCGCCCACGCCGCGTTCAAAAAGCTCGGTGTGCTCAAAAGTGGGCACGCGAATTTCCCGGTACCCGAAATTTTTGCAGACCGCGCGGAATTTTTCTTCAAGATACTGCCAGCGGTAGCTTTCTTTCGGCAGCAAATCCTCGGTACCTTTTGGTGCTTTGGTTATTAACATAATTATATCCTTTCCGTTCAGAAATTAATTTTCAATAAAGTCCATATACTATTTTATTCTTTTCGTACATTATTGTCAAGGAAATTTCATGCATATTTTGTAACTTTGCTAAATTTTGTAATAAATTACTTGATAATAGCGGCTATTTGTCATATAATATATGTATGCTTTTGAGAAAATCGTCTTACGAGGTAGATATATGAAAAAAACGGACAAGAAAAATTCATTTATGCTTAATGTGGCAATCGTGATGTTTTCGCAGATTGCGGTCAAGCTGCTCGGTATGGTATACCGCGTTGTAATAACGAACTTTGAGGGATTCGGCGACCTGGGCACGGGGTATCTGAACGTAGGCTTTCAGATATACACGCTGCTTTTGGCAATTTCCTCGATAGGAATACCGAACGCAATCTCGAAAATGACGTCGGAGCGCGTGGCGGTCGGCGACTACATGGGTGCGCATAAGGTATTCAAATCGGCAATGCTGCTGTTTTCAATAGTAGGTTTTGCGGCGTCGGCGTTTTTATACTTCGGTTCGGGGATAATTGCGGATTACGTTGTGCACCTGCCGGACACGCGCTACGTTATGATGTGCCTTGCGCCGTCGATACTGTTTGTGTGCCTTTCGTCGGTAATACGCGGATATTTCGTGGGCATGGACAACATGCACGCAACGAGCACGTCGCAGGTTTTGGAGCAGTTTTTCAAGTGCTTTCTTACGATAGCCGCGGTGTATGTGCTTGCGAGCTTCCCGGCAATTCTGACGGCTATGTTCGGGGTAGCGGAGGATGACGAAAACACGCGTGCCGTATTTATGGCATCGGGCGCGCAGGTTGCGACAACTCTTTCCACCGTAATAAGCTTTTTATACCTCACGGTATTTTATAACCGCCGCAGAAAAGAAATTCTTGCGCGCGTAAATTTAACTCATGCGGAAACTCTTTCAAAGCCGCTCGGGCAGATGTTTAAAAGCATACTTTTAATTTCAATCCCGATTTCGCTCGGCTCGGTAATTTCGGCGGTAAACAGGATAATCGACACCGCGACGATTACGCGCGGAATTGAAATTGCGTTCAGCGCGCTTATTCCGGCGCACGGGAACACCGCCGCAATCGCAAATCCGACGTTGGCGCAGCTATCCAAGGAGGCGGCGCGGCTATCGGGGCTTCTGGGCAAGAGCGACACGCTGATAAATCTGCCGCTGGCAATCAATATTTCGTTCTCTACGGTGCTGGTGCCGTCAATTGCGGGGGCGCTGGCAAAGGGCGACCGAAAAAGCGCGGCGGAAAAAGTGGTATACTCAATGATGATTTCCATACTGATTGCGCTGCCGTGCGCATTCGGATATATCGCGCTGGCAAAGGGAATTTACGGGCTTTTGTACCCGAACGCGCGGCTGGGATACGATTTGCTGCAGATAAGCGCCGTCGCGATGATATTCACCGCGCTGAACCAGACGCTTTCTGGGTCATTGCAGGGCGTGGGCAAGGTTTTTGCACCGGCGACGGGACTGCTGCTCGGGTGTATCGTCAAATTTATACTGAACGTTCTGCTTATCCGCCGCCCGGAAATCAACATCTATGGCGCGCCGATAAGCTCAATCGCGTGTCAGGTAATCTCCTTTGCGTACAGTTTTTCGGTGCTGTCAAAGCAGGTTACGATTAAGCTTTCGCCGAAAAAATATATCATAAAGCCGCTTGTTGCCGCGGCGGCAATGGGCGTGTGCGCATTTTTCATACATGCCGGGCTTTCGGGCGTAATCGGCAATGCGCCCGCGATTATCGCGGCGATTATCGTTGCGGCGCCGGTGTATTTCCTGCTGATTTTCGGCATGAAGGTAATGACGCCCGAGGAAATTATGCAGCTGCCGGCAGGCGGAACGATTTTAGCGCTGCTGAAAAAAATAAAAATTTATAAATAAACAAGGTTTTAAGCGGATTTCAAAAAAATATCAAAAAATTTTCCAAAAAAGTGCAACATTTTTTCTTTTCGGTTTGTTCTATAAGTGAGGCCCTCAAAAATACCACTTCTCAAAACAAACCGAAAGGAAGTAATAATTATGAAAAAAGTTATATGTACAATTCTTGCATGCGGAGCGCTTGCAGCCTCCTCAATACCCGCGGCACTGGCAGACGAACTGCTGCTGACATCGGCGCCGGACGCCGGCTACACGGTGACAGCCGACGGCAAAAATGTGGATTTGGGTGCGAACGCCGTATACGAAAAGGGCGATAACCTGATGATTCCGGTCCGCGCGGTTGCGGAAAGCCTGGGCTTTAAGGTTGAATGGAACGCGGAGCGCGGCGGAATTACCCTCGACGACGGCACCGTCAACACAACCGTGTACTTAAACGACGATACATATTATATGGCGTCATCGCAGGCAATCGGCATGAGCGCGCCGACCTCGCTGGGCGCTGCGCCCGAGCTGAAAAATTCCGTAACCTTTGTTCCTGCAAAGATGTTCAACATTCTTTACTGCAACGAAAACGCGGTGAAAGTTGACGGGAACGTAATTTCAATCAGCGACACGGATGACGGCGAAAACGTACAGATACCCAATCCGTTCACCTATTACAAGACAATCGACGAGGCGAAAAAGGCTCTGTCCTTCGTTCCGGCAATCCCGGCAGCTGTTCCGGGCGGATATGCTGTCGATGAAATTTCAACGCTCTCGGACGATTTCGTGCAGATTTTCTATCAAAAGGGCGACAACGAAATTCTTTACAGAACCGCAAAGGGAACCGACGATATAAGCGGCGACTACAATGTTTACAGCGATGTTAAAACGGTAAAAATCAGCGGTAACGAGGTAACGGTGCGCAAGGCGGATAAAACCGCGAGTGTTATCTGGACGGACGGAGATTACAGCTATTCTCTGTATGCCGACGGCGGTCTTACGGATAAAGAATTAAGCGATATTATATCAAGCATCAGATAAAACATAAAATTTCGGTATAGGAGGGCGTTCGCTTGAAGGTCACACAGGATTACATAAATCATTTGGCAGACAAGTATATCAATACGGTTCTGCGGATTTCGTATACCTATCTGGGCAATCGGGCGGACGCCGAGGATACCGTGCAGGACGTTTTTCTGCAAATAATAGATAAAAAACCTGAATTTAATGACGAAACCCACGAAAAAGCGTGGATAGTGCGCACAACGGTCAACATGTGCAAAAACAAACTCAATCTTTTCTGGAACAAAAACAAAATCTCCATTGATGACGCGCAGGATTTTGCCGTTTATGACGAATATGACACCGGCTCTGAAGTATTAAAAGCGGTTTTATCGCTTCCGCCGAAGTACCGCATCGTGATTTACATGTATTATTACGAGGGGTACTCCACACCGGAAATAGCGAAGCTCACATCGCAGAACGATTCGACGGTGCGTTCGCTCATGCGCCGCGCAAAGGACAAGCTGAAAAACATTTTGAAGGAGGGATATGATTTTGAGTAAGAAATATAAAGACGCAATGGACAAAATAATCGCCTCCGATGAACTTAAATCCCGGGTGCTGACGGCAGCAGCGGAAAAAATAGCCGACGGCGAAAAATCGAATATCAAGCGCGTGCGCAAGATATATATAAAGCGTGCAATCGGTTATGCGGCATGCTTTGCGGTGTGCATAACCTCGGTAATGCTTTACCGGAATTTCCGCACGGATAACGTGAGCACGCCCGAACCGATATATACACAAACCCCGATTACCCCTGATACAACCGCGGCCCCGGCAGCGCCGGAGGGAGAAAGCGCAGTTATGCCGGCGGCAGGACAAGGCGAAAGCTCCGTAAAAGCCGCCGCCCCGTCGGGATGGAGCGCCGCAGCTGCAGGCAAAGATACACCATCAGGCGGAAACTCCGCAAAGGCGGAAACTCCGGCAGCGACGCCGTCGCAGCCGCAAACCGACGCACCCGGTCAAAACGGGCAGTCCCCGGCGGCATCAGTGCCCGAAACGGGCGGCAAATCCGATACACCCGATGTCAAAGCCGATACCCCTGCGGCGACCCCCGACATCGGCGATGACCTTGAAAGCAGCCTGCCGCCCGACGGCGTATGCGGCGGCAATCCGTTTGCAGAATCGGCAAGCCTCGACGAGCTGTACAAAGACGCAGGCTATGCCTTTAAAATGCCGTACTCTCTCCCCGAGGGCTACAGCCTGAGCGGCTGCGCATTAATAGGCGGCACGCTCGTTCAGATTACCTACGATAACGGCACCGATACAATCCTTTACCGCACGGAAAAATCGTCGGAGGACATCAGCGGCGACTATAATACCTATCCGAACACCGTTACGGTTGACGTAAACGGCATAACGGCAGACGCGCGCGGATATTCCGGCAAGTATTACAGCACGGTCTGGCAGGAGGGCGAAAGCTCCTATGCCATAGGCAGCACGGGCGGTCTTGCGGAGGAGGACGTAAAAAATATTATTGCCGGCATCGATTATTACAAAAAAGGCGAATAACCCCACGGCAGACTGCATACCGTACGGTAATGCGGTCTGTCTTTTTTCTCAAAAATATTACCGATTTGCATAAAAGATTGACAATTTAAAAATAATCTGATATTATATACTTAATATTTTTATCTTGAAAGGATGATGGTTTGTGGATTCACTTCCCTCTCGATGTACGTGGACATTTATTTTAATTTTGCTGACAGGAATATTAAGATGCTTTGAAACCGCGGTCAACAATGTCAATGAGGCAAAGCTGCAAAAGCTGTCTGACGGCGGCGACAAACGCGCAAAAAATGTGCTTGCATTGTCGGAAAACCCCAACAAGTTTTATAATTCAATTCGTGTTCTTACTATTATAATAGAGCTGTCGCTCAGCTTTATTGCCGCATATTTTATGCCGGCGGCATTTTTCGCGAAGCTGCCCGCGGTTTGGGGCAAGGTGCTCAGCGTTGCCGTGCTGGCGGTATTTACGCTTGTTTTCGGCGTGTATGCGCCAAAGCGGATTGCGGATTTGCACGCTGACTCGATAGTTCTCAAAACCTCATCGGTTTTGCGTATTCTGTACCTTATCGGTCTGCCCGTTTCGGTGCTGCTGACCTCGGTTTCCAACATATTTCTTCTGATTTTCGGCATTAAGCCGAATGATACGGAGGAGGAAGTGACCGAGGAGGAAATACGCATGATGGTGGACATCGGCAGTGAAAGCGGCGCAATCGATCCGGACGAAAAGGAAATGATACATAATATTTTCGAGCTTGACGATACGCAGGTCGGGGATATTATGACGCACCGCACCGATACCGAGATTTTGTGGCTTGAGGACAAGGACACATGGAAAGAAACCGTTTCCGAAACCAATCATACAATTTACCCCGTGTGCGACAATTCGATTGATAATATTGTCGGCACGATCAACAGTAAGGACTTCTACCGCACACTGCTCAGCGGCGGAGATGTGGGCGCGCTGCTGCGCACGCCGTACTTTGTGCCCGAAACGCTGAAAGCGGACGATTTATTCCGTCAGATGCAGAAAACGAAAACGCATTTTGCCGTTGTTCTTGACGAATACGGCGGACTGGGCGGAATTATAACCATGTCCGACCTGCTGGAGGAAATCGTGGGAAATCTGTCAAACGAATATGACGAAAAAGAGGACGACGACATTGTTGCCGTTGACTCTAATACCTACCGTATTTCGGGCTCGTGCGACATCGATTTGGTGTCGGAAACGCTTGGCGTTGATTTGCCTGTGGAGGAATACAACACCTTTGCCGGAATGATTTTGGGCGAGCTTGGCGAAATCCCCGAGGACGGCGCCACTCCGGAGCTTGAGGCATACGGTCTGCAAATCAGGGTCACGAAAATCCGCGACCACCGCATAGAAAGCGCACTTGTGACCGTGCTCGAAAAAGTACAAGACAAGGAATAATATTCAAATACATCATATCATATATTTATTGGGGTGATATGATGTATTTTATTTTGAGCAAAAAACACTGCATTATCGGGCTTTTGATTATCTGCTGTATCGGCATGGCGGCAGGCTGCGTCACGGCGGTGACATCGCACGCGGATAAATATACCCGTCCGCAGCTTTCGGTAATAGTTGACGCAGGTCACGGTCAGCCCGACGGCGGAGCGGTGGGCGTCGGCGGCACGGTGGAGCAGGAAATAAATCTTGCAATCGCAAAAAAGCTGGAGGAGGTTTTGTCCGCCAAAGGCGCCGAGGTCATCATGACCCGTTCGGACGAAAACGGTCTGTGGACATCAAAAAGCAAGACAATCCGCGAGATGAAGGTGGAGGACATGAAAAAACGGCTGTCCGTGATGAAAACCTCGCACGCCGACCTGTTTATCACAATCCATATGAATTCATATCAAAGCAAGTCGGCGTCGGGACTGCGCATATTTTACGCCCAAAACCACCCCGACATCAAGCCGCTTGCGGAAAATATTCAGAGCCGCATGTCCGACGTAACCGGAGCGCAGACGCATGTTGTCCGCACGGCGGATACAAAACTTTTCCTGCTCAAAAATCCACCGGTGCCGTCGATTTTGGTGGAGTGCGGCTTTTTGTCAAATCCGTCCGAGGAGAAAAAACTGTGCTCCGAGGATTATCAGGCGCGGCTTGCGTGGGCGATTGCCGACGCGGTGGAAAAATATTTCTCGCAACCCCAAATCAACCAAAAGTAGATTTTTTTATATTTTTTTGAGAATTATTGCCGAATTTTACACTTTCGGTTGACTTGCATTTTAGTTTACGTTATAATAAATCTATTATGAAAAAAAAGAAAGAGGTTATAGAAAATGAGTAGAGTTTATAATTTTTCAGCAGGTCCGTCGATGCTGCCGGAGGCTGTATTAAAAAAGGCGCAGGGCGAAATGGTGGAATACGGCGCAGCCGGAATGTCGGTAATGGAGATGAGCCACCGTTCCAAGGACTATGAAGAAATAATAAACGGCTGCGAGGCGCTTGTGCGCGAGCTTATGCACGTTCCGGATAACTATAAGGTACTGTTTTTGCAGGGCGGCGGTTCGAGCCAGTTTGCAATGATTCCGCTGAACCTTGCGAAAAAGAACAAAAAATGCGACATAGTTATAACGGGTCAGTGGGCGAAAAAGGCAGCGCAGGAGGCGGAGCGTTACATAACGGTAAACAAAATTGCCTCATCGGCAGACAAAACCTTTTCATATATTCCAAAGCTTGATAAGTCAACCTTTTCAAAGGACGCGGACTACTTCTATATTTGCATGAACAACACAATCTACGGCACAAAATGGAACACGCTCCCCGAAACGGGCGATATTCCGCTGGTTGCCGATATTTCATCAATGGTAATGTCGGAGGAAATTGATGTCACGAAATTCGGTCTGCTGTTCGCCGGTGCGCAGAAAAATCTCGGCCCGGCAGGCGTGACGCTTGTTATCGTGCGCGACGATTTAATCGGCGACGCAATGGACATCTGCCCGACAATGTTCAATTATCAAATCCACGCGGACAACGGTTCAATGTACAATACTCCGCCCACATACGGAATTTATATCGTAAAGCTTGTTCTTGAATGGATTAAGGAGCAGGGCGGCGTCAAGGCGGTGCAGGCTGTCAACGAGAAAAAGGCGGCAATTCTGTATGACTTTTTGGACAATTCAAAAATGTTCCGCGGCACGGTTGTAAAAGAGGACCGTTCGCTCATGAACGTTCCGTTCGTAACCGGCGATGACGAGCTTAACGCAAAGTTTATCAAAGAGGCAAAGGAAGCCGGTTTCGTGAACCTGAAGGGTCACAGAACCGTAGGCGGAATGAGAGCGAGCATCTACAACGCAATGCCGGTTGAGGGCGTCGAAAAATTGGTTGCGTTTATGAAGAAATTTGAAGAAGAAAATAAATAAAGAGGTATGTAATTATGTTTGAAATTCTGACACTTAATAAAATTGCCCGCTGCGGACTGGAGCAGCTCGACAGCGGCAAATACACCGTTACCGATGACGCGGCAAAGGACGCGGACGGAATAATACTACGCAGCTTTGCCATGCATGACATGGAGCTGCCGGCATCGCTGAAAGCGGTTGCAAGAGCCGGCGCCGGCACGAACAATATCCCCATCGACAAATGTTCGGAAAAAGGAATTGTTGTATTCAACACGCCGGGCGCAAACGCAAATGCCGTAAAGGAGCTTGTGCTTGCAGGACTGTTCCTTGCCTCGCGCGATATTACGGGCGGAATTGACTGGGCAAAAACTCTGACGGGCGACGACATCGCAAAGCAGGTTGAAAAAGGCAAATCCAACTTTGCCGGCAATGAGGTTCAGGGCAAAACTCTCGGCGTAATCGGACTGGGTGCAATAGGCGTTCTGGTTGCGAATACCGCGCGCCACCTCGGCATGAACGTTATCGGATTTGACCCATATCTGTCGGTAGACGCCGCATGGCGCCTGTCCAGCCACATCAAGCGCGCAAAGAGCGCAGATGAGGTTTATCAGAACGCGGATTACCTGACCGTACACGTTCCGCTCAACGACGAAACGAAACACACGATTAATAAAGACACTATTGCCAAAATGAAGGACGGCGTTAAAATTCTGAACTTCTCGCGCGGCGGACTGGTAAATACCGATGACATCAAAAAAGCGCTTGCCGACGGCAAGGTTGCAAAATATGTTGTTGACTTCCCCGACGGTGAGGTTATAAACGAAAAGGGAATTATCGCTATCCCGCATTTGGGCGCGTCAACCGCCGAGTCGGAGGATAACTGTGCGGTTATGGCTGCGCAGGAGCTGTCGGCATATCTCGAAACGGGCGATATTACAAATTCGGTCAACTTCCCGAACTGCACGCTGCCGATTACCGGCAAGGGCAGAATTGCAATTCTGCACAAGAATATTCCGTCCATGCTGACCAAATTTACAACGCTTTTTGCCGAAACAAATCAGAACATCACAGACCTGATTAATAAGAGCAAAAAGGAGTATGCTTACACCATTATCAACACCGATGAAGCGATTACAGACGAAATTGTAGAAAAAATCAAGGCTGTTGACGGCGTATTGAGAGCACGTGTAATCAGATAGGACAATTCGTCAAATAACACGGCAAAGCATAATAAAAACTGCAATATCTTCCACCTAACCGGAGTGGTATTGCAGTTTTTCGCATATAGCTTAATTTTCGTCCTTTCATGCCCCGCCGTGACAGCACATAAACCGAAAACATAACGGAGAAAACCGAAAAATTTATAAAGCTTATCGGAAAATAAACCGTCATACCGCCGCAGATGATACGGTTTTTGTGAATTTTTCCGCGTCAAGGAAAAAATTAGCACAACAAAGCATAAAAAGTCATGAAACCGTGCTTTAAACCGTGTATAATGAGTATATCGGAAAGGAGAGATATGGTATGGATTTGATTACGGGGCTGCAGCGTGCGCTCGACTATACGGAGGAGCATATCACAGAGCCGATTGACTACGAAAAAGCCGCAAAGGAGGCCTGCTCGTCAAGCTTTCATTTTCAGCGCGTGTTCAGCACGATATGCGGCTTCAGTCTCGGCGACTATATCCGTTTGCGCAGACTTTCGCTTGCCGGCAGCGAGCTTGCGGCGACAAACGCAAAGGTAATCGACATCGCACTGAAATACGGATACGATTCACCCGAAAGCTTTTCGCGCGCATTTACGCGATTTCACGGAGTTTCGCCGTCCGCAGCCAAACACGGTGCCAATCTTAAATCCTTTTCCAGACTTTCCGTAAAACTTATATTACACGGAGGTACAACCATGGATTACAGAATTGAAAACAAACCCGCATTTGACGTCGTGCTGAGGAAGAAACGCTTCCCGAAAGCACAGGAAATCACAACAGCCGAAATCGCAAAATTCTGGGGCGAATGTCAGGCAGACGGAACAATACCGGCAATCTGCAAATACATTCCGGAAAACAACATTTTCGATAAATGCATTATCGGGGTCAGCTTTTATGCCGACGGCGAGGTTGCGGATTTTCCGTACGGAATAGGAGCGCACTACAATGGGAAAGAAGTTGCCGAGGACTATCTGACGGTTGAAACAATTCCGGCGCATACCTACGCGGTATTCAAGTGCGTGGGCAAGATGCCGGAGGCATTCCGAAATGTTTACAAATATATCTGCACAGAATTTTTCCCGGCAAGCGAGTATCAGCCGTGCGGAATAGAAATCGAGAGCTATCCGTCCGCCGACACTCAAAACGCCGATTACACCTGCGAGATATGGATTGCGGTCGAAAAGAAAAAATAGCCGATTGCGAGCATGTGCACCGGCTGCATATTCATAATAAAAACACATCAAAACGGACTGCCGTTATTTTCGGCAGTCCGTTTTCGGTAAAATAAATCAAATCGTTTCGGGGTATGACTCAATCGCGCCGCGGCTCTGAACGCTTATTCCGCAGTATCGGACGGACGCTTTTGTGTATTCCGCCAAATCATAGGAGGACATCGCCGCAAGCTTTTGCAGATCATATCCGCCGCGGTGCAGACTGTATAAAAACGAGCCTATAAATGCGTCGCCGGCGCCGGTTGTGTCGGTCGCTTTGATGTTCGGCGACGGGACGAATATTTCCGCATTCTCGGTGCAGGCATATGCGCCGCGCGCGCCGCATGTGCATATAACGATTTTTGCATGCCCGAGCAGTTTTCTGCACCCATCATTAATATCGTCCGTACCGGTTATGAACCCGATTTCCTCGTCCGACACCTTGATTATGTCCGCAAGCGGCAAAAATTCCGTAATTGCCGCTTTCAGCTTTTGCGTGCTGTCCCACAGCGGCAGCCGTATATTCGGGTCAAAGCTGATAATCGCGCCGGCTTTTTTTGCCAGCTCAATCGCCTTTGTGTGTGCCGCTTTCATCGGGAAATCGCCCAGCGACACCGAACAGAAATGGAGCGCAAAGCAATCGTCAAAGATGTCCTGCGTCAGGTTGTCCGCGCCGTAGAGCATGTCGGCGGACGGATTTCTGTAAAACGAGAAAGTTCTGTCCCCGTTTTTATCAAGACTCACAAACGCCAGTGCGGTATTCGCCTGCTTCGTGAACAGCACGCGGTCGGTTCCTATATTAAATCTGCCGAGCGCGTCCGCAATTTTGTGCCCGAACGGGTCATCGCCCAGTTGGGTAATAAGCTGCGTTTTTCCGCCCAATTTGGAAAATGCTCCGAGTACATTCGCCGGCGCACCGCCGATTTTCGGTGCAAATGCCGTCACCTCCGAAAAATCGCAGCCGCTCTGCTCGGGTATAAAATCAATCAGCGCCTCGCCTATAGCAATCAGTGTATTTTTCATCTCAATCACCCTGTTATATTTTCTGAATAAATTCAATCAACGTATCCGCCAGAATTTTATGTCCCTCATCATTAAAATGAAGTCCGTCCGCCGTATATTTTTCCTTGTGCTCCGCTATGTTGGGGTTTATCGGGAGCCGCTTGTATAAATTCAAAACCGGTATTTTGTGCTTCTTCCCCGTTTCCTCTATAACCCTCGCATAGTCGGACAGCGGCTTTGAATCGGCGCTTTTCATTTCGCGGTTTGACGGCTTTTCGTCATCAAGCGTATCATACTGTATGCGCGCCGGCGTCATGAACACCTTTTTTGCGCCGGGGTAAAGCTCGCCGAGCAGCCGCATCAGAAATTCCACACCGCCGCAGAACGTCGCCGGAGTTTCGTCGCCGATTTTGCCGAACGGCGCGTCACCGTGAATATAATCGTTCACGCCGCCGTATACAACTATTATGTCGGCATCGGGTTTCAGGTCATACGCCCTGCCGCAAAAGCACAAATCATGCCGCGGCTTATCGCTCGGCTTGCTCTGGTGTGCAATTCTCGTGCCGCCGATTCCGTAATTATATGCGGCTTTGAGTCCGCATTTAACCTTGATAATATTGTCATAGCGACTGTTTTCGCAGTCCTCAACGCCGACGCCCTCCGTGATGCTGTCACCGAGAAAATCTATTATCTTTCCCTCTAAAGTCATTTTTTTCGTCCTTTTCTCTCAAATGTTCGGGTTTATTATAAATTTACCCTTGCTTCTCAGTTTTTTGTCGCCCAAAATCCCGGGTAATTCCTCAATCGCCGCAACCTTGTATATCATGGATTTAACATCAATTCTTTTTGCGTCAATCATCTCAATCGCGCGCTGCTGCGTGTATGGATTTATGAACGATGCCTTTATCTCGATTTCCTTTTTGAATATTTCAAACGGTCTGATGTTTATAGTTTCGTTCGGCGCGGTCAGTCCGAAAAACATGACGATGGATTTCTTGCCGGCAAGATGTACCGCCTGCTCCATGGTTTCGGGACGTCCTACGCATTCAATCACCTTTGTTACGCGCGTTATTCCGTTTTGCAGCAGCACCTGTTCTGCGTCCTCGTTTACGGGGTCAATGCAGAGCTGCGCACCCAAATCCGCCGCCAGCTGCCGCTTTGAGCTGTCCGGCTCAATTGCAATCAGCCTTGCCGCGCCCGCCGCCTTTGCGAGCTGAAGCATTATCAGTCCAATCATTCCGCACCCAATTACGAGAACCGTGTCATCGGTTTTAATATCGCATAAATCGATACCGTGCATGCAGCAGGAAACCGGCTCGGTCATTGCCGCCTCCTCAAATGATGTGGAGTCGGCGATTTTGTATACCTGACTTTGCGGAACGGCGCAATACTGTTCAAATCCGCCGTTTACCGTTGTGCCTATGCCTATCATGTGTTCGCAGAAATGTCCCTTTGCGGTTTTGCAGTAATAGCAGCTTCCGCACAGCTTGTTCGGGTCTGCACAGACTCTGTCCCCGACATTAATTCCCATTACGTTTTTGCCGACTTTCTCGACAATTCCTGAAAATTCATGTCCAAGAACCGTTTTCGGCGGAGTTTCCGCTGCGCCCTCGCCGCCGTCAAAGATGTGCATGTCGGTGCCGCATATGCCGCATGCCATGACCTTTATCAAAACCTCGTCCTCATTCACCTGCGGCATATCGATGTCCTCAATCCGCAAATCATTTTTTCCGTAAAAAACCGCTGCTTTCATTGCTTTTTCCTCCCTCAAATTATTGCGCACTGAACGGCGCATCTGTTTTTATAGCAGTAAATATTTTTAAATCCCATATTGCGCAGCATATCGTAGAGCATGCCGAAGCTGTTCGCCGAATTTTTTGCCACATGCGCGTCCGAGCCTGTAGTTATGAGGTATCCGCCCATGTCTTTGTACATTTTTATTATCCATTCCTCGGGCATCAGCTCATTGTATTCGCTGCCCTCAACCGCGCATGATGTGTTTATCTCAAGCGCCGCGCGGTGCTTTATGATACACTCCAAAATGCGTCTTATTTTGTCCTCATACTGCCTGCAATCCACGTTCATGCCGTATTTGCCGTTTATGTACCGCAGCGGACACGTGATGTGCGCGGCGATGTCATAATCGCAGTTTTCCAGCATGTAAATCACATTGTCGAAGTATCGGTTAAGATATTCCAAAACCTTTTCTTTTCCCATTTCTGCAAAATCTATCCGGGAATACGGTATTTCGTATCCGTCGAATTTGGCTGCGTGAACCGAGCCTATCACAACGTCAAGGTCATACTTTTTTATAATCTTATCGGCCACGTCGGGATACCAGAAACCCTCTCCGATTTCGGTGCCGTGCAGAACGCGGATATTCCCGTCTGCTTTTTTCGCGTCCGCGATTGAGTTTTTCACAATCGTATCCAAATCCATCGTTTGGTAATACTCGACGTCGCAGTGGTCGGTCACGGCAAATCCGGAAAGTCCGTTTTTCTCCGCCGCAGCCTTCATGTCGCGTACGGGGCACTCCGAGTCATGGGAATTTTCCGAATGAGTGTGCATGTCATAGCGGCAGCCGGCGTTAATGACCGGTTTAACCGTGCCGTCGGTTTCGACAATGTCGGGCTTAAGCCGCTCCGCCGCGTCATAAAAGCTCTGATAATCGGTAATCAGCCAAATGCCCAGCTTTGCGTATTTTTTTACAAGCGCCGCAAGGTTCTCGTCGGCGAACGGTACCGTAACCCATGATGTGTTTTCACATTCGTACGGCAGCCACACCGTAAGGCGCTCGCGCGGAATGAGTGCACCGAGCCGCTGCAATGTCTGCCCGTCAACAACGCCGTCATAGTCAATCGCGGCGCCGGGCACTCTGCGCAAAACCTCCTCTGCAAACTCAATATCTCCTGCCGTCACCGACATGTATTGCGAATAATCCTTCACCTCCGCGAAGAATATATCGAGAACGTCCTGCGGAAATGCCGCGATTTTGCCGTCAACCTTAATAGGTATTTTGTTTTCCTTTGCAAATTCCAGAACATCGGAAAGCAGCGGTATTTTTTCGCCGGTAAACTTCTTTGATACCCAGGCGCCGAAATCATAGCCGAGCGCCTCGCTGTAGGTTATGTCATTAATGCTTATTTCCTCCGCGGGCGGCAGTCCGTCACGCGTTGCGGTGCGGTTTATGAGATTATCGTGCAGAATTACGACTTTTTTGTCCTTGGTGTAACCGGGGTCAAGCTCGATTACATCATACCCCTGCATGAGCGCCGCGCGAAAGGCGGAAAATGTGTTTTCCGGACATTCGCTCGAAACACCTCTGTGTGCCTGCAATTTTATTTTGTTCACTTAAATCACCTTCAGAAATATTGACATTATATTTAATTAAGTATATAATAAACCTATCGGGTCATTTAGTCAATATATGCCGCATAAATTGGCAAAATGCGCACAATTTTGATTGTTTAAAAGAGGAATGAGAGATTATATGAGCAAAAATCGTGAAAGAGAGATATTAAAGCTGCTTCTTGCGAGGAAGAAGATAACGGTGCACGAGCTATCGCAGCTGCTTTTTGCGAGCGAGTCATCGGTGCGCCGCGATTTAATGAGCCTGGAAAAGCAGCAGCTCATAAAGAGGGTTCACGGCGGAGCGGTAATCGAGGAGAACAGCATATCTACGCTGAAAATTCCGTTTGTGATACGCGAGTTGGAGCAGAGCGACGCGAAAATAGAGATGGCAAAGCAGGCGGTAAATTATATAGATGATTATGATGTATTGTTTTTGGACGCGTCCTCGAGCGCATATAATTTAGTGCCGTTTCTTGCGACAAAAAACCACCTCACCGTAATAACGAGCGGAATTAAAACCCTGCTGAAGCTGGGTGAATACGGCATAAAAGCGATAAGTACGGGCGGAGATTTGCTGCCGTCATGCCAGTCGCTGGTGGGTGAGGGCGCGCACAGGACAATAAAATTATATAACGCGGACGCAGTGTTTTTCTCGTGCCGCGGCTTGTCGGAGGACGGATTTCTCACGGATATATCGGACGCGGAAAATTACGTGCGCAGATGCATGATAGAGCAATCAAAAAAATCGTATCTTATGTGCGCGAGCAACAAGCTCGGAAAAAAGTATTTTCATAATTTGTGCCGGGCAAGCGAAATCACTAAAATCATATGTGACTCGCAGCTGCCTCCGGAATATACGAAATAGACTGCGGCTGTTTCTGCGCGGCCGGTATATCACTTTCAGACCGTGCGGTTTATAAAAAACTTTGCCGCCGTTTTTATATAATGTCCGGAATTTCGGTATTCGGCAGAAATTTCCGGTGCTCGCTGCCGGGGAAATCACGTGTTCGCAAAGGATTGCCGTAATTTCTCCGTATTTCAAAATTCTATCTCTAAACCGTCATATGCAATAATAAATCCGTCATCTCCGACAAGCTGCGGAAGCTCGTCATATATGAAACCCCCGTTATGTGAAAAGTGATTTATCGCGCATAGGGTGTTTTCATCGATAATTCCCGATTCTTTTAATTTTTCCCGTACATTTTTTACCGTCGCATAATTCATATGTCCCGACACCGTGTTTTCATTCGGACGCTTGCCCGAGTCGGTGCGGTCAAAGTTTGCAAAGCTTATATGGCGTACATTATTCTTAAGATACTCCCACGTATCTTCCGTAAAGAATCCCGTGTCGTGTGCGTGAAGTACACATTTTCCGTCTTTTTCGATAAGGTAAATCACGCAGCCTGCCGCCTGAGTATGATTTGCGGTAAGAGGCGTTATCGTGTAGCCCTCCGCAATAAAAGGCTTAAACGGTGTAATTTCGTGAATATGCACTCTGTCCGGTGTGGATTCAACTTCGGTTTCGCCCGAGAGTATGCGTCTGAGATGGTCTGCTCCGGGTTTCATTAAATATATGTCAAGCGGCGTTTTGTCTTTTATTTCGTGAGCGAACCATCCAAATCGCATTAATATATCTTAGGGATAAAAATGGTCGGAATGATTGTGCGTTATGATGCAGGTGTGAATTTGTCTTATAGGCAGTCCCTTTGTAATATGCATAAAGGTGTCGGCTGAAAAGTCAATTAAGATTTTATCATCTATTGTCTGCTGACTTCTGCTCATTATGTTTCTTCCGCCCTTTTTCCGTGCTCTTTCACAGGTGTCACAGTCACACCATATGGCCGGTATCGCCTCTGCCGCGCCCGTTCCGTAATATTTGTACTTCATATTTTTCTTCCGCTCCGATTGTATTCAAAATGCAGCAAGCTGCCGTAGTCTGCGAAATAAATTCCGCCGGTATCGATTTTGTTTGTTTCAATAAGTCCAAATCATGCGGCAGTTGTTTTTGCAGATGTATTTTCGGCTTAATCATGCGCAGATAGTTCGCAGACAAATACACTGTCCGAACAAGCAGCCGCCGCATATTACCGATAAATGTTATTATATCTTAACAGGAATTTGTTGTCAAGAGCTTTTTTAATATAGAAAACACTTTTTCATTAAAGCCGTATTTTTTGTTTAAAACGAGAGCCGCACCTGCTGCACGGAGTCAGCTTTTGCGCGGCGGCACTTTGGGGACGGCTTTTTTCCGACTGCGCGTACAGACAGTATATAATGCAGCTTTTGCTGTTGTATTTTCTTGTGAAATATAATCATGACCGTTTTCGGCTTTGTGACATCACACCGGAGAAATCGTCTCTGCCGGGGAAAATATTTTGCGCAAAACCCTTGACAAAATGCCGCGCCCTTGATATAATATATTGGTAACTTAAAATTGATGGAGTAGCTTTCACCACGAATGTTGCCGTTTCATCTTTCAGTTTAATATGCACCTGTGGCGGAATTGGCAGACGCGCTAGACTTAGGATCTAGTGTCCCCGACGTGAAGGTTCAAGTCCTTTCAGGTGCACCAAACAGTAGAAATCCGAACCTTGTACCAATCGGTGAAGGGTTCGGATTTTTATTATATCTTGACTATCCAAATTTTAATAAAAAAATATAAAAATATAAAAAGAGAAAAGGAAAATCTTAAAGTGAAGTTTTCCTTTTCTCTTTTTAATACTTTTCAATCAATGTTTTTTCGCTAGGAATTTCCACATATTCTTTTAATAGCTTTTCTATTTTGTCAATTAATTCTTTCTTTATGCTATATCCTTTACCTTCCATGCGATAAAACTCTAAACTAATTATTTTTAATGTAAATCCCAAATCCCAATCCAAATTCTTATAGAACATTTCTAAATATTTATTTGTGGTTTTTATATCATCATCAGATATCAGCCTTATCTTTCTCAAAATCAAATTAACTAACTCATAATTCTTTTTATCAAATGAATTCAGTAATTCCAACTGTTCTTCGTATGAAGTCGCAGCATCAAGAGCTTTACTTTTTGCCGTGAGAGAATAAAATTTGTGTTTAGACAATAAGTCTATTGCCTCAGACATTATACTATTTTCATCATCGTCAACATTAATTACATCTTTAAACTTTTCTATTTTTATTAAATAATATGATATAGCTAACATATATATGTATTTGGTAACATCAATTGTTTTATCTAGAATTCCATTTAAAATATCGTCGGTTATATTAATTTTTATACTTTGAGCGCCTTTAGGTTTGTTTTCAGGCGAATACCATTGGTTAAAAGGGATATCTGGATTTTCTACTTCTGCTTGGGAAAGAGATTCGTTGGCATTAATTCGTTTTTTAAAATATTCTCTCGAAACATCTAATGCTTCTATTCGTACATTAATTTCATCAATTAAAGATGAAGGAATTGGGATTTTTCTTTTTACAGTATCGTAATTCGAAAACCAAATCTGATTTTCAATTTCCTCATCAGTATAGTTATATTTTAATACTGAATATATTTTTTGTATTGTTTCATCAAATGACGTGTCATCTCCGATTATGTAATTGAATATTTTATTCAATTCGTCAATATCAATAGTCTGAATTTCCCCTTTTTCCAGTTTTGTTACGTATGCAGGGCTTTTATCTATGATATTAGCTAAATCTTTTGAAAGAATTTTATTCTGTAAGCGAATAGATTTAATAGTTTCAGCCAGTTCTTGAGTCACATATACTTTTGCCATATGAACACCTCCAATGTTAAAAGTATATCACAAAAAGCGCAACATGTCAATTATTTTCCGAAATATTTTTATTAGTAAAATAATTTACTAAAACTATTGACAAAGCATTGAAACAATGATATAATTTTACTGTCGAAAAAAATAGTGGCTCTCCACAGCCACTATAATTCGCTGGGGACACAGTTGGTTCACCCAGACTCGTATCAATCCGTTTTGATATTATAACATATTTTTGTTAAAATGTCAAGAGTACTAAACGCCCAACTGAGAAAGGAAGACCTTCTTTATGAGTCGTGAACAAGCAGAAGGTCGGCAAGTTGCGTACTACATATTCCGAAGCAAAATGACAGTTAATGGCGTCGTTTTATACGCTAAGGATTATGGACTGAAGGCATTCAGAATACCAATATACCGCTGACTAAAGGCTCCACGGGAGATACTTCTCCCGTGGAGGGTAATACGATTTGTAAAGAATATAGAAAGTATGGCGAAAACAAAATCCAGTATACGCGGCAAACAAAGTAAAAAAATTGTTGTAGTTAAACCCTATACCAAAAAGGATGGAACAAAAGTTCCCGAACATCGCCGCTCAACGCCAAATTAACAGAAACATAATATTTAGAAAGGAGGATGATATATGTATTCTACAGGAGAAAAGCCCGGAATCGGTACATACAAATGCATTGCTTGCGGACAATTAGTTCGGCTTGATGACGATAGTGATACCTTACCACCTTGTCCACAATGCGAAAAAACAACCTATATAAAAATTTCATAAAATTCCGAGAGGCATATCAATAATGCCACAGCCAGATAAGGAAGTAATTTTGAAAAATATTAAAATTAGCTGAAATGGCATAGCAAAGGCAAAAGTTAAAGCTGAAGACTCAATAAAATGGGTTTTCAGCTTTACTTTTTTTATCCACACATTCGTCTAATGAACTGCCTTCTGATAAAATGAAGATACAAAATTAAAGGAGGCGTTTACGCTATGAAAGAAAGATTTATTGAAAACGGAATTGAGTATGTAAGAAACGGAGATTACTATATACCAAATCTAACCGTACCCAATGATAATGTTTATAATATCGGGAAATATGGCAGGATGCACGCAAAATTTATTAAAGAGAACAGACCTTGTTTCTATACTGCAAAGATGATTGACGGAACTTGGCTTGCATATCTTTCAGAAATTGACGCATCAGCAAAAGAAATGGTTAACAGACTGATTAGAGAATTGGTTGCTAAACAAGGTGTTTCAGAAGAACTCAAAGCTAATGACCAAATTGCTTGGTTTTCTGCTATGGAGCAGATAAAACATACGGCTGATGAATTTGTACTTCAAAAATTGGTTTATATATAATAACTCCTTTTTCAACTTTTAAGTTACCCGAAAATCACTCACATCAGCAAAATGTGAGTGATTTTTCCTTAATGGTTGATGTCCAAAAATCCACCAATAAATGCGTCAGGGAAAATAAACTGCTTCTCACCTGCGGTGAATTTGACCCTGATGTATTTTTTCAGCTTATCCATCCAAACAACTGTACCATTTCCGAACGTCTTGTGTTTAACCATAGTTCCAACGCCAACCAGAGCAAGAATTTCATCCCAATTTGTTTCAGGTATTGGCTCGGCACTTGATTTCATCATAACAGATTGATGTTCCGCTTCTGCTGCAATATTTTCCGAAATCTGTCCGGATAGTTTTTCAATTTCTAACTTGGTGTTTATCGCTTGTGTCAAATCAACAACGGTTGCTTGCTGTTTTGAATAAAGCATTTCATATTCTTCCCGGCGCAGTACAGTGTCCCAGCCGCCGACAGCTTCACCTTCGTGTTTGTCAATTCCGGTGTATGAAAGGCTTGAATTTTCATATTTGCGGAAACCGAAAATTCCTTGATTCATTTTTTCGGGGTCAAACAAGCCTATGGAGCAGAGAATATCAAAATCTTTAACCGAAAGTCCTGTTACTTTCTTAAAAAGCTCCGGCTCAATTTGCGTTATGACATCCTTTATTGTCTGCTCACGGTAATCTGTCAGATACATAAACGCCGGAATACGTGCAGCAAGCTTTAACAGATTTTCTTGCACCTGCTTTCGCAGTGATTTTGCTTTCTTTTCGTCCTCGGAAAGTTCCTTTTTCTCTTGCTTTGTAAGGTCATCGCCTTTTTCTTTTTTCAGCTTTTTAACCTTTTCTGAACGGTTTATAATTGTCTGTATTTCGGAATTAAGCGAACGGAAACCTTCAATGTTCATAAGTGCCTCCAAAGCATCTTGATTGCTTTGCAATTTTTTGAGGGTATCGTTATCAACATGAACAAGCAGAGCGGTTTGCCAACGCTTTGCAAGCAATGTGGCGGATGTCCCGGCATATGTAATATCCAGTATATCCTGTGCGTCTATTCTGTTCATTGACGAACCGTCAAACGCGAGCACCGGCAGAAAGCTTATAAACTCTGAAACCTTTTGTTCGGGGCTCGTATCATCCACCTTTAAGCGGCAGGAATAGTCCGAAATTTGGTGTAGCGCACGCTCCAAGGCAAAGTCAAATACATAACACTCTCGCTTTACAACCTCACGGTTGCCGTGCTCATCTTTTACCTCCCAAGGGGACTGCACACGGAACGCTGTTTGAAAATATGTTTCGGGCGATTTTAAGTTGCGCAGCATAAACACACCCGCCCAAGGTCTTACCGTAACGCCGGTTGTAAGCTTGCCGCAGGATAGCGTTATAGTTTTTGTTTTAAGCGGGTCTCCCATAGCGTTAAGCACCGGTGCTAATGCGTCTATACCTATGCCCGCCTTTGTTCCCGCGCACACTATGACCTTATAATCATCAAAGAAGTTGTTTTGCTTTTGACGCAGCAGATTATACATTGCATAGCAGCTTGCCACATTCGGCAAAAACCAAAGCGTGTGAGAGAGTACATTCAGCAAAGTTGTGTCCGAAAACGGCATAGGCGGTCGCTCCGCACCGAGCTTTAAGCCGTCTACGGGCATATAGTTGCCCTGTATCATTTTCAGCCAGTTTTGCACATAATCCTCATATACAAATCTTGCGGTTTCCGGCTTGTCCTTTTCTTCATATTCGGCACGGAAAAACTCGTTAATATCAAATTCGTCATAGCCCTCGCTTGTGGCAACATTGGTGATGGAGTCCGGCACCTTATATGTCAGCATAATCATTTTTGGCAACGCTGCATACGGGTTTTCACACGGACCTTGCCAGTTTTCCTTTGCCGATTGTTCATCCGAATATGTCCAGTTAAAAACCTGATCCTCTAAAAATTCACCGGAATTAAGCGCCCTGAACGGAGTGCCCGAAAGATAGAGATAATGAAAAGCGGATATAGGCAAAAACGATTCGTTGATAGCATTTCCGGCTTCTTCCTTTTGATATTTTTCAATATCAAAATCGTCGTTTTCCTCGTCAAACCTTTCAAAGAGGTTTTTGGCGTTTTCGCGCCACGCACCGAAGTGACATTCGTCAAACACTACCAAGTCCCAGTTTGTTGAGTGGATAAACTCATTTTTTGCTTTAATGCCCCCTGCATCATTTGTGCCGAGCAGGTCTTGAAACGAACCAAAAACAACGATAGGCTTTGCTTTATCGCAAGCCTCAAACTGTTCGTCAAGCTGCTTTGCGTCAAACTTTGCCTCTTTGTTGGAAACAAACTGCCATTCGGCAAAATCAACATGATGCGACAAATCTTCTTGCCAAGCGGACTCAACCGCGGGCTTAAAGGTTAAAATCAGGATTTTTTTGAAATCCATAGACCGTGCAAGCTGATATGTAGCAAAGGTTTTGCCGAAACGCATTTTAGCGTTCCATAAAAATTTAGGCGGACGGGTTGGATCCTCTTCTTTTGCTTGCTCAAAATATTTTTTCGCCATTCCGACGGCGGCCTGCTGCTCTTTGCGCATAGAAAAAGTCCATGTGCGCTGTCCCTCAAAGCGAATACCGGTGCGCATTTCCTCTATGGTGTCAAGCGCGTCCTTTTCGGTGCAGCAAAACCACTCGTTGCGGTCTTCTCCCTCATTTAACTGTCTGAAACCTTTGTGACGGAGCAACCTATGAATGTCTTTATCTGTAAAACAAGTTCCGTCGGAACGCATTGCGGATTCTTTGAATAAAATTCTGAACGGAATCGCGGCTGTATGCAGTTGCTCCTTGATTCTCGTTTCCGTGTCTTCTCGGTCGGTATATCCGATTTTTATGTAGTCATTATGGTCGGCAACATCGGGCAAAGTGTAGCCGTAAATTGTAGGCACAACCGCAGGACGGTTATGCAAAATGTCGGATAAGCTAATATTATTTGCCATTAGTCATCACCTCCGGATAACTCCATAGAACGAATTGTATTTTCTATTAAATTTATTTCATCATCAGAAAGATTGTATTTTTCGTAAAGCATTTCATCAGTCCACTCATGTGTGAAATCTTGAACAGGCACAAATTGATATACACCTCTCGGCCCATTTTGTGTTTTCTTTTTTATGCTGACTAAATATCTGAAAAATTTAGTTTGAATGTATGTAATAATATTCTCACATTCTGTTTTTGAAAAGTTATGCCTCTCAGGATCATAGCCTATTACCAAAAAAGTTTGAGAACAAACACTCCCGGGTTCACCTATAAAAGGCTTACCAAGAATCATATCGTCATAACCACTACCACCCGCCGCAGGTATAAATACCTTCCATAAATCTTTTGTTTTTTTATTCTTGGGTAATTGTGAATCACTTATCCATCTGAATGTTCTTTCTCTGTCAACATTAAGATAATATTTTATAGTATAATCTAAATCAAATTTGTTTTTATATCCTTTCCAGTTAGATGTCAGATATTTACTATCGTCAAAGAAGTGTTTTGCACTTACTAATCCCGAAAAATCATTATTAGTGTCGTTATAGTAAGAGCCTTCGCATTGTTCAATTTTTTCTAATATTGAATATGCTTGAGGATCTCTGACAACAATGCCGGCATTTTTAGAATCAAGGTAGTCATATCTGTAAATAGGCGCTTCTAATGATGATTTATGAAAATAATAATTACATTTTCCTGTATAATCTTTTTCCCAAAGAAAATAACTTACGCCACCCTTAATTTCCACACCCGGAAAACATTTAGAAGCATCTTCAAAATCGTGTATAACTTTAAATTGATTGGAATGCAATGCAGTTTCGATCCATATATCGGGAATCCCTTGGGCAGTTTTAGTCATCCACCTACTTGGGGTAATCATACACATATATCTTGGGTTCAATTTAATAGCTTTATCAATAAAAAGATTATATATTGATTTTGCATTTGAACTATTACCGCCCTCAATACCAAAAGTCATTTGATATGGCGGATTGCTAATAATAACATCAAATTTCATGTTGAAAATCTCCTCGGGGGTAGTTGTATGAATTATTTCATAAGCATAGGTTTCAAGGTTTTGGCCTCTATCCCATTGCACTTTGTTTGCACCACAAAAAACACATTTGCTATTTTTATCCCATTTGTGATTGATTCTTCTGTACCGAATGTTCCCCTCTGCGTCATCAAAATGCGTGATTGAATATGGACCGTTCGGATATTTCGAGCAATAAAGACTGCGGCGGGAAAGCAAACTTGTCAGTTCTGTAATGGCAATACCGAAAAGCTGCTTATGAAAAATATGGTCTATGCGCTGTTGTAAATCAGGTATTTTATCTTCAAGCCCCACCAATAACCGCTTTGCGATTTCACGGAGAAATACGCCTGTTTTGCAAGCCGGATCTAAAAATGTAGTATTCGGGTCGCAAAATAATTCCTGAGGCAAAAGGTCAAGCATTTTGTTCACTACATCGGGCGGAGTGAAAACCTCGTCATTTGAAAGATTTGCGAGGCAAGAAAGCACATCGGGCGTGTGCTGTGTTTTATCCTTATAGATTTTATCAAAAAAACTGTCAGCCATTTTCCCATATCCTCCTGTAATTTATCGGCGGATATTCGCATATCGGCTCCGCCATATATTCTCCTGTAACGGGGTTTTCAGATAAATAACGGGTTATATCGTTTTCCGTATCGAACAGAGTATTTTGCTTTTGTGTTGGCTTTTCATTTGCTTTAAGCAAAACATCAAGGCGGAAATCGCGCCTTTTAAGTTTTGTGCCGAGCATCAGACTCCATTCTGGAAAAATTATCGGAATATCGGTATCTTTTTGATGTTCATCAACACACATAAGCGTTAAGGCGTTACCGCATAAAATGTTTTTCTCTAAAACGTATTTAACCGATTTGCGGGTATCGTCATTGCATTGCTTTTTACAGACCGATTTATATTCCTTTTCCCAAATGGCATACAGCCGCTTGCGGCATTCCTCGGTGTTATCCTGCATAATATCCACACCGTAAATACTTGAAACAGCAAGCACTGAATATCGGTCAAAATCATACGGATTGCTTTTATAAAGCCTTTTTGCGGTTGCCAGTTTTCTTGTAAGAATTTCGGCAAGAAAATTGCCGTTTCCGCAGGCAGGCTCAAGGAAACGGCTGTCAATTCGTTCACATTCCTGTGATACAAGGTCACACATTGCTTTTACTTCTCTTTCCGCAGTAAAAACCTCTCCGTGTTCTGCAACTCGTTGTTTTGATTTCACCTGTTTTGGCACGCCTTTTTCTCCTTCCGCCATTAAATTTCAGCCACTTATTTATATAATTTCCACATAATTTTGATTATGTGGAGAAAGATGAATAAGATCTGCCGATTTTTATGATTTAGGGCACGAAAATAAGACCGATTTAAAAGTATTTTTTTAATCGATCAATTTGCATTGTATTTTTTTGTGCATATCGGAGATTTTTTTACTAATGTGTTTAATTTCATTGCGTTTTTTCAAGTTTTGTGCTATAATTACAGTTAGTAGGTATGTATTATCGTTTATATAATCTCCACATAATCAAAATTATGTGGCTTTTTTTATTTAACACCGCAAAAGCCCAAGTTTTTGTATTTGCCTGCGGCAAATATCGCCTGTTTCTATAGTGTAGATACGAGTAGTTTCAACACTGGAATGACCTAAAATATCGGCAAGTCTGACAATGTCCTTTTGCAGGCTGTAATATGTCCTTGCAAACAAATGACGAAAATTATGCGGAAAAACTTTATCCTTTGACACTCCTGCGGCTTCGCAAAGATTTTTAAGCATTTTCCATATATAGCTCCTGTCAAGCGGTTTTCCGTTTCTGCTTACAAACACCGAGCCGTCTTTTATGCCTTGTTCCTTGATATATTTTTTCAACATTCTGCAAAGCTCTTTCGGCAAAAATATTGTCCGCATTTTACCCTTGCAGCTTATAACTGCTTGTCCTTTCTTTACGGCTTCACAAGTTACAAACCTTAATTCGGATACCCTGATTCCGGTGCTGCATATAGTTTGCATCAGCAAGTATAGTCTTTCGTTTCCTTTGCTTTTTGCGGCAGTTAATAATCTTTCATATTCTGCTTTTGTCAGTTCTTTATCCTTGTTTGAAAATATCTGCCTTTGAATTTTCAATGCCTTTATCCGTATATCGTGCCACCCTGTAAATGCAAAAAAGCTGTTAAGCGAAGATATTGCCGCATTTACACTTGCAGGAGCATATTTTTCACAAAGCTCCTTTTTGTAATCCAAAGCCAATATTTTCGTTACCTCCCAACCGTTAAGCCACATCATAAAGAAAGTAACATCTCGGATATATTTTTCTACTGTATTTTCGCTTTTTTCCTCCTCAATTAAATATGTTTTAAAGCTGTGAATTAGCTCATTTGTGATTTTTCTCATTCAAATCAACTTCCTTTCCTGTATGTATTTTACCACTTATACAAACACACTATCCGAAGTTATCAATGAATTTGACCGTTTACAAAAAATCTCCGGTATAAAGTTTATTGAATAAGCGGTAATTTGACAAATATATGGATTTCAAAATATAAATCAAGCCCGAATATGCAAGCTGAACTTTGCTTGTATATTCGGGCTTTTTATGTTTATGTCACCAATTACTTTTTATGTATTTTCGTAATTTCTCATACGCTCGGTTTACTTCATTTTCGGCAGCCTGTGCGGATGAAAGCTCGTTTTCGGCGGCTATCTCTAGGTATGTTTTCGACTTTTGTGTAAATCTCAGGCATTCGGGGCATAAACCGAGATGTGAATATATCATTTCCCGTTCTCTGTAACCGAGCTTCGAAAACGCTTCTTTCAAGAGGTTATGCAATTCAACTCTCATAAGTATGCTGAGCGGCTCGGTCGTGTAATCGACGGTTACATCGCCTTGCATTTCATCACCTTCGTCATCGGCATATTTTTTGTAAAATTCAGCAATGCTTATACTTCGTAATCCTGCCGCAATCATTTCTGATACATACTTTTCCGAACGTTTGACCTTCCCGGCAATTTTGGGGATTGCTTCGTTTGTGCCGCCGTACAAGTAATACAGATACATTATTTTCCGCATAATCCGATATGCAGTTTCGCTGTTGTCCGAAAAACCGGTACGCATTGTGCGTATGTAACTATGCACCTCTTTCCACATTAAACGGACTTTATAGGTTATGAATTGTCCGTCCTTCGCTTTATTATAGCTTTTTAAAGCTTTGTAAATCCCGGTAACACATTCCTGCTTTATGTCTGCAAAATGCCCATACATAGCATACCTTTGAACAATATCTGTTACTGTATCATTCAAAACAGGCTCATAATAATGAAGAAACCACATCAGATATTTTTCATCGTTTTCCGCAAAATACAAATCTATGTATTCCTGCAAATCGTCCTTTTTCGGCGGCGCCGGATTCAAACGATAAATATACAATTCTTTTTCCCATTCCTTCACGGCGCTCACCTCGCTTTCCAATACTGTTATAATATTACGCCGTCCTCAACCGCCTTATATAAATTGTGCTTTTCCATATCACGCTCAAAATCCTCCGCCGTGTAATTATCGTCACGACGAAATTTATGCTTTAAGTCTTTCGCCAGTCTTTTTGCACTTTCCGCAAATTCCTCCGATATGACGCCCTGCGACTTTTCTGCACGGATACAGCTGCAACGTCTGTTATAAATATCCGTAATTTTATCATTTTTCGCCAACTCTTTTTGGTTATTTTTCGCCGCAAACTTTCTGCAAGTGATTTTTTCACCGCCGGTAAGGTTAAACGGCGCAAAACCCATACAATACTTTTGCTTTCTTGCACTTTCCATAAGGAAGTATGTTTCGCAAATCTCGCATTGTCTCGGATAATGTCCTAATGCCAGTCCCTCAAAGAAATCTGTAAGAATGAAGCTGTAAAATGTTTCGAAATGCAGTCTTTTTACAAGAGTTTTTTTATCGCCTTTCAGAATAGCAGTATATTCGGTAGTTACATTAAATTTATCCTTATCAAAAATTTTATCCGCGTGAGTCAAAAGCTCGCTCTCGTTGTAATGCCCCAAATCGTCCAAGCTCCAAACAAATTCCGTCAAATGCTCAAACGCTTTTGTCATATCATTGCCGATATTCTCGTAAAACCTCAATATCCGCATTACAGTTCCGATAAATTCGTTTGCCCTTTTTGAAATCTCCGCATATCTGCCGGGAAGTATATCAAGCGACATTGCACCTTCATCTTGCAAAGAAACTGCTGCCCTTTGCCTATAATAGTCCAATATGAAGCTCGCATTTTCTTTTGTAAAGGTTTCGGATATTGTTTTTCTCTCGCTTTCAATATCCAAATAACCGAATGGGCTGAAATTCGGAAGTACATCAAGGATATATAAAATTTCTTTTCCTGCCTTTACAAATTCATAATCATTCAAATAGCCTCTTTCCATTGATGAGGACAATATCCAATTATCGGAGGACATTGCGGCTATCCTTGCGCCATTGTCATTTTCCTCGTATCGGTTGAGAAAATTGACCGCAAAGCTGCCGACGGTAAACTTCTTTTTATCTATGAATGCGAATTTATCTCTGTAATCAACGGTGAAAAACTCTATTTTATCCGGCATATTGAACACCTCAAAAAATTTCAAATATTTTTTATTGCGAAATACATTCTGTATTTCTATTATATCATAGTTTTGTTTGTATTTCAAGAGGTTTAGCTAATTGCGGTTTTCGTTTTACTACACTTTCGCAATACTTGCCTTTTTGAAAACTTCCTCACATTCTATATACCAGAAGGGGAAAAACAACCCCTTTTAATTCTTTGAAACGGAGGTGATGCCTATGATTGCATTAAAGAAAAAATAAAACACTGAAAAATGGAGGATTTTACTATGGGAGCATATTCAAAAAGACAATTTGCAAGATCAGATTTTGACGGGATGGGCTACCAGCTCAACGAGATTGAAGGCGTTTTTGCAGGAACGCTTACCTGTAAAAAATACGGCAAAAACAAAAATGTTGTTGCTTTTGCGGAGCTTGATGATGGGAGAAAGATAATATGCACCGCCTATCAAAAGCCGGGAAATTATTTAGGAATACCCGATATTGAAGTCGGAACAAGGATAATTCTTGAGTTCAAAAGGACAAAGCAAGGAAAAATGCGGCTTAATTCAGTACAGGCGGAATAATTCTGTCCGATACTGTAACAAGCAGGGAACTTGTATTGCACAAATTCCATAAAAGACAGGACTTCCTCACGGAAATCCTGCATTTACATTTTAGGGAGTTCCCTAATACCCCTCAAATATATTTTAAAACAGGAGTTGATTTTAATGAACGAAAGAGCAAATTCCATTTATGTGCGTGTTACCGAAAAAGAAAAAATACGCATAAAAAACAAAGCCGACAAATGTGGCTTAACCGTATCTGAATATTTGAGAAAGAGAGCTTTGGGTTATTCGCCCAAAGCTCTTTTGCCGGAAAGCTTTTATGAGTTTTCAGGTAAGCTCGGTGAGATATATGAAAAACTCTATTCCGGCTACAGTGTCGACTTGCAGGAAAAGATTCTGTCATTGCTTGATGAAATTCAGTTAAAGCTACTTACCCCTGAAAGAAAGGAGGTTGATGAATAATGGCAACAACGGGATTTTGGCCTATCAAAGGCTCATTAAGGGATGTTATAAAATATGCGGGCAATCCCGATAAGACCACTAATCCAAAGTACCTTGATGATGACTTGGCTGCCGTACTCAAATACGCAGAAAACGATGATAAAACAGATAAGAAAATGTTTGTAACAGGTATCAACTGTTTGGCGGTACGAGCTTATGAACAGATGATAATAACCAAACGCTTTTACGGAAAAACGGGTGGTAATGTAGCGTATCACGGATATCAGAGCTTTAAGTCAGGCGAAGTTACACCTAAAGAAGCTCACGACATAGGACTTGAAACTGCACGGCGTATGTGGGGCAAGGATTATGAAATTGTTGTTACAACGCATCTTAACACCGATAATATTCATAATCATATTGTCATAAATTCCGTGTCGTTCAAAACGGGTCGAAAATTTGAAAATCATATTTCTGACCATATTCGTTTTCGAGAAATATCCGATGAGATATGTAAAGAATACAACAAGTCGGTAATTGAAGGTGCGAAATTTTACAGCAATGAAAGAAATTCGTATTGGATACATAAAAACGGCGGCAAGACGCACAGGGATATTTTGCGTGAAGATGTTGATGATGCCGTAAAACAAGCCGGAAGCATGCTGGAATTTGAACGGATAATGACAAATATGGGATATACATTTAATCGTAACATCTCGGCAAAACACCCATCGGTTATTGCAAAGGGTTGGCAAAGACCTGTTCGTATGACAGTTTAGGCGATGATTACTCAACAGAAAGGCTTGCAAAACGGATTTCATGCAACGGGTTTATTGTAAGCTCATTCGTGAAAAGCGACCGTGTTCATAAATCAAGACCAAAGCATACGCCGCTTGCGGAGCTTGAATATCATCTGCAACGAGTAAAATATATGGATACGCTCGAAGCTATATTTTATCTGCTGCTGGAACTGTTAAAGCCATCGAAACAGACACCTGATTACCGACCGCCGTTATCACCGGCGATGCGTCAGGAAATACGAAAATTTGAACAATACCAAAAACAATTCAGGCTTCTGCACGATGAGAAAATTAACACCGCGCAGGAGCTTGAAACCTTTATATCAAAAATATCCAAGCAAATTGAGGAGCTGGATAACGAGCGTTACAAAGCAGATAGCAAGCGCAGACGAGCTAAAACTGACGAAGACAAGGAAGTATATAAGGCAGAAATGCGAAATATCTCGATACAGATAAAGCCGTTACGGGATAAGCTCAAAATTGCGAAGGCGGCTTTGGACTCCATTCCAAAAATACAGCAGCTTCTTGATATTGAACGGGATATGGAAAACAAGATTTTACACAAAGATAGGAACAGAACACGATGAAGAACATTACGTATATAGAAGCTGAAAAATTAAAACCGTTTGAAAATCACCCATACCATGTGAAAGACGATGATGAAATGATGGATTTAACAGAAAGCATAAAGGAGAACGGAATACTCTCTCCGCTTATTGTAAGACCGATTGAAAATAACGAATATGAGGTGATTTCGGGGCACCGCAGATTGCACGCAGGAATTAAGGCAGGAATGGATAAAGTTCCTGTCTTAATTTATGAAATGGACAGAGATGCCGCCGCTATTGCTCTCGTTGACAGCAACATTCACCGGGATAATGTCTTACCGAGTGAACGGGCATTCGCATACAAATTAAAAATGGAAGCCTTATCACATCAGGGCAAACGCACAGATTTAACTTCAGCACAAGTTGAGCCGAAGTTAAGTACAGAGATTATTGGTGAAAGCGAAAAAGTCAGCAGAGAAACAGTCAAGAGATACATACGCTTGACTAAACTTTTGCCTGAACTTTTGAAATATGTTGACGAGGGACGAATTGCTTTTACTCCGGCGGTTGAGCTTTCATATCTCAACGATATTGAACAGCAGGATTTGCTCGAAGTCATTTATAGCGAGGAATGCACTCCTTCATTATCTCAGGCGGTGCGTATGAAGAAGTTAAGTCAGGCAGGGAAACTCAACGACGATAAAATTCTTGAAATTATGTCAGAGGAAAAAGCAAACCAAAAGGAACGGATTAAAATCCCGACCGAGCGTGTGCGGAAATACTTTCCCCAAAGCTACAGCAACGCTCAAATTGAAGAGATGATTGTCAAACTTTGTGAAGCTCATTATAAACGCAAGCAACGAAATAATTTGGAGCGATAATACCGATTCGGAAATACTAATGAAGGGAGTTTGAAACAGTGAGTAACAAGAGCAATGTAGATCAAATTCCGCAGCATGAGATTGATGCACTTGCTCGCTGTTTATTGCCTGAACTTATTGCTTTCTACGAGAGCGATGACGGGCAAAAAGAATTTGAGCAATGGAAAACGGACCTTGAAAACAAGGAAAAAGAATAATTTTATCAACGGGCATTGTGAAATGCGATGCCCGTTGTGAATCATACATTTGTAGATTTTATATTTTAGTGGTATAAAAATCATATGAAATTATACGAGAGGAAGTGAATTTATGAATGCGGTGATATACGCACGATATTCTTCGGACAGTCAGCGCGAAGAATCTATTGAAGGACAGCTGCGTGAATGTCAAGCCTTTGCAGAAGCAAACGATATGGTTATTGTGGATACATATATAGACAGAGCATTATCCGCAAAAACAGATAACCGCCCCGATTTTCAGAGAATGATTAAGGAAAGTGCAAACGGTTTATTTGAATTGGTCATAGTTTGGAAGTTAGACAGATTCGCCCGAAATCGTTACGATTCCGCACATTATAAATCTGTATTGCAGAAAAACGGTGTTAAGGTTATATCCGCAACCGAAAAAATATCCCAAAACTCCGAGGGTATTTTACTTGAATCTTTGCTTGAGGGTATGGCAGAATATTATTCGGCGGAGTTGTCGGAAAAGGTTACTCGAGGACTTACCGAAAACGCATTAAAGTGTAAATATAACGGCGGCACTTTGCCGATAGGATATTCAACAGACAAAAACCAATGTTTTGTAATTGATCCGCTTACTGCGCCGGCAGTTTTGGAGTCATTTAAGCATTACGCCGAAGGCTCCACTATGCAGGAAATAACCGATGAATTAAATCTAAAAGGCATTCGCACAAAGAAAAATACCCCTATAACGCTAAACACGGTAACAAGAATGCTCCATAACAGAAAATATACCGGAGAATACCGATACAGTAATTTTGTAACACCGAACGGAATCCCGGCAATCGTGCCGGAGGATTTATTTGAAAGGGTGCAGGATATGATGAAATCAAACAAAAAGGCTCCGGCAAAGCATAAGGCGGAAGATGAATACATACTTACAACAAAACTGTTTTGCGGAAAATGTAAGTGTCTTATGGCGGGCGAAAGCGGAACAAGTCACACCGGAATTGTTCATCGTTACTACAAATGCGTAAGCGTGAAATACCACAGAGGGTGCGACAAAAAGACCGTTCGCAAGGAATGGATTGAAGAACTTGTCATATCACACATTATGAAAATAATCTTTGATGATGAGTTAATGGATAGATTGGCGGATGCCTTACTTGAACATCTTAACAAAGAAAATACATCATTGCCCATACTTCAAAAACAGTTTGCCGAAGTTCAGAAAAATATTGATAATATGCTCAATGCAATTCAGCAAGGGATTTTTACTCCGTCTACAAAAGAAAGACTTGAATCGCTTGAACGAGAAAAAAGTGAATTATCAGTGCAAATCATAAAAGAAGAAATGAGCAAGCCAAAGCTGACAAAAGAACAAATTTTATTTTGGATATACAAATTCAGAAAGCTCAATCCCAAAAGATTAGATCACCGCAGACGGCTTGTAAACAGCTTTGTCAATTCAATATATTTGTATGATGACAAAATAATTATTGACTGTAACTATAAAGAAGGCACAGAAACTATTACATTCGAGGAAATAGAAAGCTCTGCCCTCGGTTCGGATTTGACATCACTCGGCGCACCACCTTCAAAACACTTATAGGATTTTCCTATAAGTGTTTTGCTATTTAACGATACATTGTTATGCTCCGACGCTTAAAACTTCATTATCCACAATCATATATTTTTTGAGTAATGGTTCTTTCTTCTTGCTGATAAATGGCGACTTTAATCTTAAGTCAAGATTTAAGCCTTCGTCCGTTTCCTCAATGACGATTTTGTCGAACATCAGATGTAAGTTTGCGTTGCTGATGTTGTTCTCGGCTATGATGTCATCGAGCAGTTCTATGGAGTGTTTGAGAGTAGATTTCCGTTCCTTGATTGTTTTATCAAGATTTTCTATCTCGCTGATTTCCTTTTTAAATTTCTCAATGTCATCTCGCCTCGTCTCAATCATCTTGTCATACATATCGCTATTTTGCTTATCTTCAATTCTTTCCATAAGGATTTTTTGAATTTCAAGTTCTGTTTCGATAATGCTATTCCTGAGATTTTCAAGCCTTTTCTCTGTGGTGGATTTTCCGGCTGCCCATTTCTTGACATCTTTCGTTCAGTATTCTTGCTATTGCTTTCAGACCGTATCCTTCAAGATAAAGCTTGAATATGGTTCTTATGATTTCTGCCGCTTCCTCTACAATTTCAACTTCGTTTGTATTTTTATCTTTGAAGTATCCCATCGGCGGAATCAGCACAAGACCCTCTTGCTGCTTTTGACGAACAATCCATCTTCGTGTTATACTGATTACAGGATTAAGCGTTTGTCAATTATCTTGTAAAGATATTTTGGCATATCTGAAACGCCTTGTCAAGCATTTTTATATTTGTAATTATTCTGTAATTTGTGAGGAATAAGAAAATGAATTTTGAAGTTATATTTGGTCATGGAGAAGAAAAAAAGAATAGAGAGTTATTTGTTGTGCGGTGAGGAATTTAAATTAAGTAAAACAAAATATCCTGTAACAAAAACAATAGAAAATATCGGTGATGATGGGGAAATCCATTTTGTTGATATGTATTATTTAAGTGATTTTTTTGATTTTCTCCGCTTGGAAATGATGTATGCTCTTACCAATAATACACCCATTGTAAAGTGCAGAAATTGCTCGAAATTCTTTCTTGCCGATAATCCCTCCATGGAATACTGCAATAATGAGGAATGTCGGCAACACGGTGCAAAAAAGTGCTCAAAAGCAGCAAAGCAATCAGACCCGCTTCTTTTGCTGTACGATAAAGTATATCAGGCAACCTATTACAAGCACAAAAAATGCAGCGATGAAAAACAGAAGACTGAACTTCATCATAAACTTAAAAAGCTTATGGAATGCCGTCTTAAATACAAAAAAGGCGAAATTTACCCTGATAAATTTCAAACCTTTCTGGGGCAATCCCTCATTTTGTGTAAACCTCAAAATTGGCTCCAAAATGATAATATAATCTAAGTAGTTTTTTG
>CAKSUM010000017.1 GCA_934501535.1 uncultured Clostridia bacterium | reverse complement strand
CTCCAAAATGATATTTTTATTATATACCATTTTGGAGGTCTCGTAAAGACTTTACACAAAATTTGGGGTTGACTCCCGCAATATACCTATACGAAAACACGCATACCACATAGAAGTGATATGCGTGTTTTTTTACTGCACGGAGACCGACCGGCAGTTTTTTGCCTGCCGATAACCGCTTGTCATCAACCTTTAATTAGTCCTGAGCGGGAGCTCCTACCGGACATACGCCTGCGCAGGCACCGCACTCGATACATGTATCAGCGTCGATAACATATTGTGAATCGCCCTCTGAAATAGCACTTACCGGACATTCAGCAGCACAAGCGCCGCAGCTGATGCAATCTTCTGAAATTTTATAAGCCATTTAGAACACCTCCTTGATTAAGTTGATATAAGTATATCACACTTTTTTTCATTCTTCAAGTGATTTTAAAATTTCTTCGTCTTTTTTTTCAATAAAATCACTGTTTTTTCCTTTTTTCAGTATTTTCAGGTCTTTAACGTCAAATTCCGATACGGAGGATTCCTTATCTCCCTCGATTTTAACCTTTACCTTGCCTTTAAGAATATTCACATATTCTACCGTTCCGCGTCCCTGCGGCGTCATGACGGACGCACCCTGGCGCGGTGTGATTCGCAGCAAGTCCTCATATGCCTCCTGTTCGTATTTTAGACAGCACATGAGCCTTCCGCAGTTTCCCGAAATTTTGGTCGGGTTGAGTGACAAGCCCTGTTCTTTTGCCATTTTTATGGACACGGGCTGAAATTCGTCAAGAAATCTGGAACAGCACAGCTCACGTCCGCAAATTCCGATACTTCCGAGAATTTTCGATTCATCGCGTATGCCGATTTGGCGCAGCTCAATTCTCGTGTGGAATACCGTTGCGAGGTCTTTTACCAGTTCACGGAAGTCAATTCGTCCCTCGGCGGAAAAATAAAACAAGATTTTGCTTCTATCGAAAGTGTACTCGACGTCAATCAGCTTCATTTCAAGATTATGCTTGGCTATTTTTTCGCTGCAGATTTTTAATGCCTCGCGCTCTTTTTCGTGATTGTCATTTGCATGGTCTATATCGCTCTGAGTGGCAAGGCGGATTACATCGCGCAGCGGCTTGGTGAGTTTACTTTCGTCAATTTCGTGCGGCGGTGCGGCAACCTTGCCCATCTCTATACCGCGCGATGTTTCCACTATGACGCTGTCGTTACTTTTCAGATCAAGCCCGGCGGGGTTGAAGTAGTATATTTTTCCTACCGGTTTAAATCTTACGCCAACTATTTTTGTCATTTGACACGCTCCTTCAGCTTGTTGTAAAAATCTTCACTTACTTCTATGATAAGTGCATTTTTATCTTTATTATATATAATACAGCAGTAATTTTTGTTAGGCAGAAGAGATGTTGTAAAAGTCTTGTGTGACAGCGGAGCATGAAAGCGTTTTCCGTATGAAACACTGCTTATTTTGTTGTAATTCACGGTAATCTCATCGGTTCGCCGCCCGGCGCGTACAAATGCCGTCAGCGATTTTTTGCCGAGAATATAGGTATAGACCGCGGCATAGCGTATGTAAATCACATAAACCGCCGCGCAGTACATAACTATGGTAATTACAGTCCGCAGCAATATGCGGTTCGGTAAAAGTCCCCGCAGGATTATTGCCGCGGTGTATGCGCACAGCATAAACATAAGCCCGGATAAAAATTGCTTTATGCCGGATTTGCGTGTTTCCGTAAACATTGTTGCTCCATTCCGCCGCAGCCGTCTGCGGCACAAAACCGCGCGCCGCAGTGGAATATCGGTATTCCCCAAAAACGCGCCTCATCTTCTGATAACGTATTTATTATAGTATATTTCTGCGATTATGTCAAGCAGTGCGGATTTTTTTTGAAAAAACTGTTGCAATATGATGCGCAATGGTGTATAATGGAATAAATTTGCAGAGTAGGATACCGAGCGTAAAGTGCCGGGCGGACGGGGAGTTGCCGCGCGGACGAAAAGCCTTTGCTTGCGGTTCGGCGTCCGCATCCCGCTGCCGTACAGAGGATATATATTTTTATGCACCTCTATTAAGCAGCAAACTTTCAGGAGGTGTATTTTTTATGGTAAAAAATTTTATTCAGTCTGCAAGAAATTTAAAAAACACAAGGGTTATTTGCGCGTCTGCGATAATGACGGCGCTGTATGTTGCGCTGTATGCGGCGAAGCTGCAAATAACTCCTCAGCTGCGCATTTCGTTTACGTTCGTGCCCATGGCGCTCACCGGCTGGCTGTTCGGGCCGGTTCCGGCTATGGCGGTCGGCTTTTGCGGCGACATAATCGGCGCAAACGTTTTTCCGTCCGGCAGTTTCTTCCCGGGGTTTACGGTCACGGCGGTGCTCTCGGGCCTGATTTACGGGTTAATCCTTTACCGCGGCAAGGGGAAATGGCTGCTTATGCGTACCGCGGCCGCAAAATTTTCCGTGAACATGCTTTTGAATACTTTGCTTAACGCATACTGGCTCACGGTAATTACGCAGAAAGGGTATCTTTTCTATTTGTCAAGTCATTTTATCAAAAATATCTCCGCTCTGCTCGCGGAGGTTGCCGTACTTTACCTTGTAATGAGATTTTTGTCCGCACACGGCATTGAAAAAATGTACAAATAAAACATTATTTGCCGTATAAATTTGTCGGGTTTGACGATATTGATATTTCACCTTGAAAAAATTGACGAAATATGGTATAAATATATATGTAAACTGTGCAACTTAATATGGGAGGAATATCATGGAAGAAAATACGAATAAACCGATTTACGGCAGACTGAGCATTATAAGCATGCGCGGCTGTGAGGAAATCACGGACAAAATTGACTGGTATCTGCGTCAGTTCCGCAAGGATTACGAGGACGAGGAAAGCTACATAACGCATATCAAGTGTCCGCGTTTCGGCTCGGGAGAAGCAAAGTGCGTTATTAACGAAACGGTCAGAGGTCATGACGTTTACATTATCTGCGATATGTTTAACCACGGCATTACGTACAGCATGTACGGCGTGGAAAACCGCATGAGCCCGGACGATCACTACCAGGATCTAAAGCGCATTATCGCCGCGATTTCGGGAAAAGCAAGACGCGTTACGGTTGTAATGCCGATGCTGTATGAGGGCAGACAGCACCGCCGTACGGCAAGAGAATCGCTGGACTGCGCAATGGCTCTGCAGGAACTGGTACAAATGGGCGTGTCCAATATTATTACATTCGACGCACATGACTCAAGAGTACAGAATGCAATTCCGCTGTCGGGCTTTGATGATGTGCAGACTACCTATCAGATGATAAAGGCTCTGTCAAGACAGGTTCCGGATATTTCTTTTAATAAAGAAGATACAATAGTTATATCCCCCGATGAGGGCGGTATGAAGCGCGCGATGTATTATTCGTCCGTGCTCGGGCTGGATCTCGGAATGTATTACAAGAGAAGAAACTACTCCATTATAGTAGACGGAAAAAATCCCATTGAGGCACATGTTTATCTCGGACGTGATGTTGCCGGAAAAGATGTCATGATTATTGATGACATGATTTCAAGCGGTGAATCGGTGCTTGAAATAGGCAAAAAGCTGAAAGAACAGGGCGCAAAGAGAATTTTCATCTTTACCGCTTTCGGACTTTTCTGCAACGGTCTTGACAAATTTGATGAGGCTTATAAAAAGGGAGAAATCTCAAAGGTATTCACAACAAACCTTATCTACCGCATGCCGGAGCTGTTTAAGAAAGAGTGGTACTGCGAAGTTGATATGTCAAAGTATATTTCACTTATCATCAACACGCTCAACCACGATGACACGATAAGTAATCTGCTCGTTCCGGCTCAGCGAATTGAAAAACTGCTCGCAAGACTCAACGAGGAGAAAAACAACAAGTAATAGGATAGCCACGGACAATTCACCGTGAGCAATTGTCACTGACAGCTTTGAAATGCTGCCGCAGAAATGACTGACTGATATGTTATGATGCGGAGTATGTCATTCTATGCCTGTTGCGGCGAAATAAAACAATAAAAAACGGCACGGACGGAAAATACCGCCCGGTGCCGTTTTCTTTATACAATGAGAGCCGTCCGCTGTGTTTTGCTTGTGTCTGCTTTTATTTTAATGTTTCAAAACGTAGCGGATGGATATTTATTTGTTATGCTTTTATCAGGTGTATTTTAAATCCGTCGAAATCGTCGCAAAGATAAATGAAAAACAGTACACCGTCGGGGCTGTATTTTGCCGAGGCTTCATCAAACTGTACGCCGCGTTTTTTCAGGTAGTACACCGCCCGTTCAACATTCGGTGTGGAAACGGCGATGTGACCGCATTTTCCGCCTGATGGCTGTTTCATCAGCTCAAATATTCCGCATGCAAAAACTCCGGGTGCGTCCTCTCCCGTGACGTCGCCGCCGAATATGTCTGCAATGCGGTGAGCGGTGCCTGACGCGTTATCCGAATTTATTCCTATATGCGCAAGCCTAAAATCAAGCAGTGCCTTTACCGTTTCGCGCGCCGCCGATGTGATTGCATCCCAGTTTTCCGAATCAATGTCATCATTTTTTACCATAAAGCTGCCGCCGCAGGCAATGATTTTCTTGAATGACAGATATTCGTACATATTTTTAAGGTTTATTCCGCCTGTGGGCATAAATCGGATATTGGTGTACGGCGCCGAAAGCGCTTTGATTTTTGCCAGTCCTCCGCTTTGTTCTGCCGGAAAGAATTTTACCGTATCAAGCCCCATTTCGATAGCCTGTTCGATTTCCGAGGGAGTGGTGCAGCCGGGCAGAACCGGGATTTTGTTTTCCGTGCACCATGAAACAACTTTCGGGTTAAATCCCGGGCTTACAATAAATTTTGCGCCTGCTTTTACGGCCGCGTCTGCCTGTTCTGTTGTCAGAACCGTGCCTGCGCCTACAGCCATATCCGGGAAGGCAGCGCTTATCCGGCGGATTGATTCCTCCGCCGCATCGGTGCGGAATGTGATTTCCGCAGCCGGTAATCCGCCGTCAATCAAGGCTTTTGCAAGTTTTTCCGATTTGTCTGCGTCATTTATGCATACAACCGGAATTATTCCGATATTTTCAAGTTCTTTTAAAATGTTCATGATTATTTCTCCCGATAGTTTATTATTATTTCGTTGAGTGTACGTTTCGGAACGTACAGCTTATCATCGCTGAGGTAATATTTTATGTCCTCCGCAGCGTTGGTGACTTCGCTTTCCTGCGCCGGATAACCGAGCGCAATCAGATACAGCACATGAAGATTTTCGCCGAGCTTTAAAAGCTCGGCTGTTTTTTCGCGGTCGATTGCGCCGAGTATGCAGCTGCCAAGCCCCATACCCTCGGCTGCATAGCATATTGCAGCCATAGCCAGCCCCGAATCGCAGGACTGCGTTGTCTTGCTGACGGAATTGTCGCCCAAAACGGCTATGTAAGCGGTGGGTTCTTCACCTTTTTTCGGAGCAGCCGCGGGTTCATAGCCTGCCCATTTTGTGAGCGGAAAAACTTTCCCGGTCATTTCTTCCGTATCTATAACGGAATATTTTATGGGCTGGAGGTTCGCGGCGCTCGGTGCAAGCCGCGCGCAGTCAATCAGCTTGTATAAAATGCCGCGGTCAATTGGTTTGCGGCTGAATTTGCGTATAGTACGCCGCGCATAAAGCGCTTCAAATATGTCCATGACGGCTACCTCTGTACGCGCAGCGAACCGCTGCCCTCTGCAAGAGCCTCAACCTCTGCGCGCGTAATGCAGCTGATGTCACCGGGAATTGTGTGCTTCAAAACGGCTGCCGCAGTGCCGAACTCGACGGCATTAAGGCAGTCTTTTCCGTCCAGAATACCGCACAGCACACCGCCGGCAAAGGCGTCGCCGGTACCGACGCGGTCGACAATCGAATCTATTGTGTATTTTCTCGAATGATACACACAGCCGTCCTCGTGTGAATAAATCATCGCACTGTAATCGTTGGACGATGCGGAACGGCTTGTGCGGTCGGACGCAATGACATAGCGAAAACCGTACTTTTCACTCATTTTGCGCGCACCCTCGTCAAACGGCGCGTTTTCGTCAACATCGACACCCAAAAGGTTAGCCGCGTCCCATGAATTGGCAAAGCATATGTCCGCATAGCGAACAAGATTGGGCAGTACCCCGGACGCTTTTTCGGTATTCCACAGCTTGCGGCGGAAATTTATGTCGAACGATATGGTTATGCCGCTGTTTTTTGCGGTCTTTAACGCAGTTTCCGCAAGCAGCGCACACTTGTCCGATACGGCAGGCGTTATGCCGGATATATGAAACAAATCCGCACCTTTAAAAATTTTCGCAAAGTCAAAATCAGACGTTTCCGCCTCGGAAAATGAGGAGCCTGCGCGGTCATAAATAACGGCGGACGGACGAACCGACGCACCGGATTCAAAAAAATAAACTCCCATGCGGTTTCCGCCGTAGACTATATTGTCGGTCCTGACGCCCGAACGTCTTAAATATCCGGCAGCGCCGTGTGCTACGGGGTTTTCGGGGAGTTTTGTCACAAATTCCGCATCATGCCCCAGCATCGCGAGTGACGCGGCAACGTTTGCTTCGCCGCCGCCGAAAATTACGTCAAACCGGCTTGCCTGCGCAAAACGCTCGTGTCCCGGCGGTGACAGACGCATCAAAAGCTCGCCCAATGTTACAATTTTTGCCATAATATTCTCCGTTTCTGCCGCACGGTGCGGCATAGATTATCAGTCGGCGGCTCAATTCGGGCACGCCTTATTTTCGTTACTTTTATTATAATACCGTTTGGATAATATGTCAATCGAAATAAAAGATATTTTATACACAAAAAAACCGCAAAAAATGCACTGTGCGGCACATTTGCGGTTTTACCGGCATAAAATCAGTTGTATTTTTCAACTTTAACGATTTTGAAATCAATTGTGCAGACCGGGGTTGTTACGGATACGGTTTCGCCTGCCTTGTGACCTGCAAGGGATTTGCCCACCGGGGAATTTGCGGAAAGAAGAACATCATCTTTTCCGGCATTAAGTATGGAATACATTTCAATTTCATCTGCGCTTACGAATGCATATGATTCGATTTCATCTTCGCCCACTTCCTGGATTTCAAGAGAATTGCCTATGCAGACAACGCCTTCTTTGATTTCGCTGTCCGATACGGTACGGGCATATTTTGTCATGTTTGTGAGCTGGTTGATTTTTCCCTCAACCTCTGCCTGCTCCTTTTTTGCCTCGTCATATTCGGCATTCTCCGACAAATCGCCGAAACCGCGCGCGATTTTGATTTTTTCGGTAATTTCGCTTCTTCTGGTTGTTTTCAGGTATTCCAGACCGTTTTTAAGCGCCTCCATTCCCGTTTTTGTCAGTATAATTTCCTTTGTTTCAGTCATGTTTATTACTTCCTTTCTTTCTATATAAATGTGCAGTCATTCAAATGTATTACCAATACATTATATCAAATTTTTTGAAAATGTCAACATTTTTTGAATGTACTAAATAATTCTATGCGAATTTGTGAATAATTATCATATAAAGCTGCAGAAAAAACGGAGATTGAAAAATATGAATTATAACAAAGTATCCGAGGATTTTGAAAAAAGATTCGGACGAAAGCCGGAACGTGAATATTTTATAGGGAAACCCATTACTTTTTTTTCGTGCCGCGGGTTTTCGGCAGGCTGCTGCATAAGCACGGGCGGCTGCATTGCGCTGTCGCGCAGGGAGGACGAACGGCTGATTGTACATTTTTCGGATAATAACAAATTTATAAATTGCAGTAAATCCGATCTGGAAAATAATACCGATAAAAAAATCTGTGCGCTTCTTCTTGAGGCGGAAAGATACGGAGTCCGCATCGGAGGGGCGGAAATGCTGCTGCATTATGACAGCGAAGTATCTCACCCGTATCGGCAGCTGATTTTAGCGTCGCTGGGCGGATTTTGCACAAATGTGCCCCCGGCTGCGGAGCTTTGCGCGCATTTTGAAAATTACGGACAAAATATTCTGGCAATGTGCGGAAGAAAAGACCGTTTAGCCGTTATGAGCGGCGGAGATGTTCAATATCTGCCTCTGCCCGACGGTGCGGTGAAAATTGTACTGTGCTACACGGATAAAAAGAAATACGCCGAAGTGCACGGAGAGTCGCGGATTGCACAGTCGGCGCTTGACGCACTTGCAGGCGGTGATTTTGAGAAATTCGGCGCGGCGCTTGACAGATACATGCAAGGCGTCCAAAAAACAAATCGCGGCATGCAGCGTCTGCACAGGCTGGCGATGCAGACGGGTGATGCATACGGCAGCGGATACACGGGTGACGGGGGACTGTTTGCCATAGTCCCCAATGATCGCGTAGACCCGTATATATACTCGTTGAGCAAGGCATACCGCGAATTTTGCGGCGGCAAGCCGGAGTTCTATGTGACGCGTGCGGAGAACAGCGGCATTGCGTGCGGCTAAATTATGCGCGGTTTGTATTCCGAGAACCAAATGTTCAGCTTAATCAGGTATGCAAGGTACGCGGACGGAGCTGCTGCGGCGCCGGAAAAATCAAATCTGCCCTCGCACATTCTTAAAAGTATGCTGCGGTCAAAAAACGCTGACAGCGGCGAATACTCATCGGCAATTATCTCCAAAAGAATTTTTCGGAGCATCGGCAGGTCATCACAGGGCGGCTGTGCGGCAGGAACAAATCCCGGTCTTTGACGCAGTATTTCGGAAAAAATACTCTCCGGCATGTACGGTACGGAACGCATAATTTCACCGATGCGCCGATGCGCCAGCGGAGTTTTCAGCGGTATACCGTCTGCGGCTGCATGCATTGCGGCATAGTTGAAAAAGCCTTTGCCGCCGGCGGTATTCAGCCCGTTCAAACCGGGAGTTTTTTCGATTGCCGGCAAAAAAGCATGATTTTTTATTAATACATCACAGCCGTATTTGCCGAGCCCGGTGACGGAATTTGCCGGAAAATAAAGCGCATCTGTGCAATTAGGTATACGCGAAAAATATGCCGGCAGCAGAAAATCGTACCGCGAAAACACCGGAAGTCCGCAGACTTTAACCGACTTTTCAAGAGCGCTGCGCAGCGTGCTTTCCGACAGCGGCAGATGCGAATGACAGCTGCCCGAAGCCTGTGAAAACGTGCTTTCTCCGCTGAAAGAATAGGAAGAAATCTGCCGTAGCTTTGATGAGGCAATGCTCATAAGCGCATTGCCGGCAGGGTCGCCGGTCAAAATTATGCCCGGGTTTTCGGATTTCGGAATATCCTCCGATATGATTGCCGCAATTTCCTCTGCCGTTTCACGCAGACCGACCGGGCTGTCATCGGGACATTTTTTTCCGCGATGCTCCGATAAAACGGAATTTTCCGAAACCTTAAGCGTGTGCGTGCATGGCAGCATGCTTATTCCGTCAAAGATACAGCCGCTTGTCACAAGTGGCATGGAAAGCAGCTCGCAAAGTGAATCAGCCGTGATTTTGGCAGATATACCGGGACATGCAAAAAAACTGCATGGGTGTGATGAAATCATAACTCCGCCGTCGGTGCGGCAGTAAAAAACCGGCATGCCGGACGGCGTATTAAACGAAAACAGGCGTCTGCGCATACAGTCATAGACCGACAGCGTGAAATCTCCGTACAGATGTTCCGTGCATTTCTCGCCGTGGTGTATGTATGCGGTGAGGGCGAGTTCGGCATCGGATGCGCCCGTTATATTGTATCCCGATGCGGCAAGCTCTTCTCTCAGGGCTGCACGCCGCGTCAGACTTCCGCAGAAAATTGCCGTAAACTGATAGCCCTCGCATATTGTGCTGACAATTTGCGCCGGACGGCGGCAGCAGAATGCCGCGTGTTCGTCAATACGGATTTCGGTATGCTTATTTTCCGACAGCTTTGACAGAGTTGATACATAATAAGAAGAATTTTTCGTGAGATTGTCACGAAAATTTACGATACACGAAAATACACTCATAAAAAAGTCCTCCGCTTATTGATGGAAAGGACAAATAAAAAGCCCCTTTTCCTCCATATATAATATGAAGAAAAAAGGGGTTTAGTGCATGCTCAGCTGTTTCGGGACAGCATTTCAAGGTCATCGCCGTCATATGTGCTGTCGGTGAATGCGGTTTCCGTGCGGCGGTTTTTGTTTTTAAACCGCTTGTTGTCCTCCTCCGCGGCAGCTATGGTTGTTATGCCGTCCGCCGCCCAGCGCGTTATAATCTTGTCCATGTACGGAAAAGAGAGCTTCGCCGTCTGAATAATACAGTATTCATATGCAAGCGCAATCATTTCTTCGCTCATGCCAAGCTCGTCATGCCACTTGCTGAGGTATTTTTCTTCTATCTGGCTCAGACTCCTGTCGGATATGCCCATGATTTTGCGTATGGAATACAAAAAGCCGGTCTTTTTTTCCTCATTCTGTATGTACTCCGCGGCACTGTCCGGGGTATTGAGGTTCATTTCGTTCCATGAAACCGCAACCTTTTCTATATAGCTCATTCGGTTTTTGCCCTTTGATACGCAGTATTCCAAAAGCATCAGCACCACCTCCGGCGACATTCCGAGGTCGCTGCAGAACCAATAAAGCGTTTCCATGTCGCGTTCGGTTATGGTTTTTCCGAGAATTTCCTGCGCAAGCATAAACATGTTGGAAAGCTCCGGGTCGCTGTTTATTTTATCGGCAATGTTTGCTGCATTATGCGGCGCGGTCCGCATGCTTTCCGCCGTTTCCGCAGCGGAATTTTCCTCATCGGAAGCATTTTTGGGATTTGCGCACAGTACAATGCCGTTGCCGTTCTGTTCCAGGACACCCTCGTTTTGCCAATATTTTATCGCTGCCATCAAATCACTTTCCAGCAGCCCCAGGCAGTGTGCGATTTCGCTGTATTCGCAGTCCGCTTTTTCCGCCGCAAGCATGGCAAGATACAGATATACCTTTACAAAGGTCGGATTTGCCCCCGGTATTTTGTTTTTTATAAATTCTGACGGAACCGTTACGTAGCCGTTTTCTGTCGAAAATTGTGACATTTTTTACACTCCCTATAAAAATATTCAAAAAGTTGAAAAAAAAGTCAATATGCCTGTTGACATATTGAAAAATTTGTGATAACATTATATATTGTACTAAGATGATAATATGGGATTAGTGTCCGCTGCTCATCTTAACGTTTTCTATTATAACACAATATAAAACAAAAATCAAGAGCAGATTTGCAAAATAATCAATAATATTAAAAAATCCCGCATCAAGAATATTTATGACGAGGTGATAAAAGAATGGTACATGAGGTGCATTTGGGAAAAAACACCAGACTGAGCTATTCCAAAATCAACGAGGTTTTGGAAATGCCCAACCTTATCGAGGTGCAGAAAAATTCCTACAAATGGTTCCTTGAAGAGGGCTTGAAGGAGGTATTCCACGATATATCTCCCATAACTGACCATGCAGGTCATCTGAAACTGGAGTTTTTTGATTATTCTTTCGACTACAACTCAAAGTACACCGTGGAAGAATGTAAGGAAAGGGACGCAAAATATGCGGCTCCGCTCAGAGTAAAGGTTCGCCTGACCAACAATGAAACGGGTGAAATAAAAGAACAGGAAATTTTCATGGGCGATTTTCCGCTGATGACCGAGCAGGGTACCTTCATTATAAACGGTGCCGAGCGTGTAATCGTAAGCCAGCTGACAAGATCCCCCGGAATGTACTATGAATTTACGCGCGATAAGACGGGTAAACCGCTTTATGCCGCGACAGTTATTCCGTACCGCGGCGCATGGCTGGAATATGAAACCGATTCCAACGATGTTTTTTCGGTAAGAATAGACCGTACAAGAAAAATCCCCGTAACCGTGCTTCTGCGCGCTATGGGAATTCAGACTAATGCCGAAATCCTCGATATGTTCGGAGAGGATCCGCGGCTTACCGCTACATTTGAAAAAGACATCAGTGACAACCGCAATGACGCTCTTTTGGAAATTTACAAAAGACTGCGCCCGGGCGAGCCGCTTAACGTGGAAAATGCGGACAGTCTTATTCACAACATGTTCTTTGACCCGAAACGCTATGATTTGGCGCATGTCGGCAGATACAAATACGATAAGAAAATGGCAATCAGCTCAAGAATTCGCGGAAAGGTGCTCGCAGAAACCGTTGCCGACCCGAGAACCGGCGAGGTTATTGCAAATGCGGGCGATTCCGTATCCTATGACATGGCTGAGGCGATTGAAAGAGCCGGTGTAAACAGGGTTGACCTGCTTGTCGATGAAAAGGTTGTAAGAGTAATTTCAAATGACATGGTATATATCGACGAATACGTTGACTTCGATGTAAGCGATATACATTATAAAAAAGTAAGAAGAAGCGTTCTTGAGGAAATTCTGGAAAATGCGGAAAATGATGAGGACGCAAAGGAACAGATTTTGGCACGCATTGACGAGCTGACACCGAAACACATCACAACCGACGATATGTTCGCGTCGGTGAACTATGTGCTCTGTCTTGCAAACGGCGTGGGCGAAACAGACGATATAGACCATCTCGGCAACAGACGTGTAAGAAGCGTGGGCGAGCTTTTACAGAACCAGTTCAGAATCGGTCTTTCCAGAATGGAAAGAGTTGTCCGCGAAAGAATGACCATTCAGGATCAGGAGGTTATTACTCCGCAGACGCTTATAAATATCCGACCGATAATGGCGACGATTAACGAATTTTTCGGTTCATCGCAGCTTTCACAGTTCATGGACCAGCCGAACCCGCTGGCTGAATTAAGACATAAAAGACGTATTTCCGCACTCGGCCCCGGCGGTCTGTCAAGAGAAAGAGCCGGTTTTGAGGTGCGTGACGTTCACTATTCGCATTACGGCAGAATGTGCCCGATAGAAACGCCGGAAGGTCCGAACATTGGTCTTATTACTTCGCTTGCTACCTTTGCAAGAATTAACGAATACGGATTTATCGAAGCTCCTTACCGCAAGGTAGACAAAGAAACGGGCGTTGTTACCGATGAAATAATATATATGACTGCCGACACCGAGGACGCATTTATCGTTGCGCAGGCAAACGAACCGCTCGACAGCGAGGGTCATTTCCTCGACAAGAAGGTTTCGGCACGCTACCGCGATGAAATCATTGAAGTCAGCCCGGAAAGAATTGACTACATGGACGTTTCGCCGAGACAGCTTGTTTCGGTTGTTACGGCATGTATCCCGTTCCTGGAAAACGATGACGCGAACCGTGCGCTGATGGGTTCAAACATGCAGTGTCAGGCAGTTCCGCTGCTGACCACCGATTCTCCTATCGTGGGAACCGGCATGGAATACAAGGTTGCAAGAGATTCCGGTTCTGCCGTACTTGCAAAGGAAGCCGGCACGGTTTTGAAGGTTGCCGCAGATGAAGTCGTTATAAAAGGTGACAACACCGGCGTAAAATATACGCAAAAACTTATTAAGTTCGCAAGATCCAACCAGTCAACATGTATTAACCAAAGACCTATTGTTGAGGTCGGCGAACATGTTGAAAAGGGAGCTATTATCGCCGACGGTCCTGCTATGAACAACGGCGAGCTGGCTCTCGGAAAGAATGTTCTTATAGGATTTATGACCTGGGAGGGTTATAACTACGAGGACGCGGTTCTCATATCGGAGGAGCTTGTTAAACACGATATGTTTACGTCAATTCATATTGAAGAATATGAATGTGAAGCCCGTGATACAAAGCTGGGTGCCGAGGACATTACAAGAGATATTCCGAACATATCGGATGAAATGCTCAAGGACCTCAACGAGGACGGTATCATAAGAATAGGCGCGGAGGTAAGAGCCGGCGACATTCTTGTAGGTAAGGTTACTCCCAAGGGTGAAACCGAACTCACTCCCGAAGAAAGACTTTTGCGCGCAATATTCGGCGAGAAGGCAAGAGAAGTCCGCGATACGTCGCTGCATGTACCTCACGGTGAAAACGGTATCATCGTTGACGTTAAGGTATTTACAAGAGAAAACTCCGATGAGCTTTCTCCGGGCGTAAATAAGGTGGTAAGATGCTATGTCGCACAGAAGAGAAAAATTTCTGTCGGCGATAAGATGGCGGGACGTCACGGAAACAAGGGTGTTGTTTCAAGAGTTCTTCCGCAGGAGGATATGCCGTTCCTTGAGGACGGTACTCCGCTGCAGATAGTGCTTAATCCGCTGGGCGTACCTTCGCGTATGAATATCGGTCAGGTACTCGAAATGCACCTCGGCTACGCATACAGAACATTGAGTCTGAAAACAAGGCAGGAGCTTGAGTCCATGACCGCGGACGAGGCTTATAAGAAAGTTATTCTTGCGGCAAAGGATACGCAGGAAGCAAACAATAAGGAATATATTAAGATTGCAACACCGGTATTTGACGGTGCGCGTGATGAAGATTTGAAACAGGCATTTGAGCTTGCCGGTCTTTCGGAAACCTTTAAGTCAACGGTTTATGACGGAAGAACCGGAGATAAATTCGACAATCCGGTTACGGTCGGCGTCATGTATTATCTGAAGCTCGACCACTTGGTTGACGATAAAATCCACGCCCGCTCCACCGGCCCGTATTCACTGGTTACACAGCAGCCTCTGGGCGGTAAGGCTCAGTTCGGCGGACAGCGTTTCGGTGAGATGGAAGTTTGGGCTTTGGAGGCATACGGCGCTGCATATACGCTGCAGGAAATTCTTACTGTTAAGTCGGACGATATCGTAGGACGTGTAAAGACTTACGAAGCGATCGTTAAAGGTGAGAATATACCGAAATCCGGTGTGCCGGAATCATTCCGTGTACTTGTCAAAGAATTGCAGGCGCTTGCGCTTGACGTTCGCATTCTTGACGGCGCCGGAGAAGAAATTGACATAGACGCAACCATGGACGATGATGACGATGCCGTAACAAAGGATAACGAGCTTATTTCGACCATGGAGGAGGGCGATGTACCGTATGAAGAGGATTTGGAAAACGATATGCTGCTCGATGAGGAAGATGACTTCAGCTATGATGATGTTGATGACGCTATTGACGAAGATAATGAAGATGATGACTTTGATGACAATATCATCACACCGGACGATTTTTAATAAGGAGGGGTTAAGATAATGTTGGAATTTAACAGCTTTGAAGCAATAAAAATAGGATTAGCCTCACCTGAAACAATAAGAGGCTGGTCGCACGGCGAAGTTAAAAAGCCGGAAACGATAAACTACCGTACTTTAAAGCCGGAAAGGGACGGCTTGTTCTGCGAACGGATTTTCGGACCTACCAAGGACTGGGAATGTCACTGCGGAAAGTACAAAAAGATAAGATATAAAGGCGTTGTCTGCGACCGATGCGGCGTTGAAGTCACAAAGGCAAAAGTGCGCCGCGAAAGAATGGGTCACATTGAACTGGCAACCCCGGTATCGCATATATGGTACTTTAAAGGCGTTCCGTCAGCTATGGGTCAGACTCTCGGCATCTCGCCCAGAAACCTTGAAAAAGTGCTCTATTTTGCGGCATACATCGTAATTGACCCGGGCAATACAAATCTTGAAAAAACTCAGATTTTGTCTGAAAAGGAATACCGTGAGGCATATGAAAAATACGGTAATAAATTCGTTGCCGGTATGGGTGCAGAGGCTATCCTGACGCTTTTGCAGGAAATAGACATTGAAAAATTGTCAAAAGAGCTTAAAGAAGAACTTGAAAATGTGCAGGGTCAGAAAAGAGCACAGATTATCAAACGTCTTGAAGTTATTGAGGCGTTCAGAATTTCCGGCAACCGTCCCGAATGGATGATTATGACGGTAGTTCCGGTAATTCCGCCCGATTTAAGACCTATGGTTCAGCTGGACGGCGGACGTTTTGCAACGTCAGACCTGAATGACCTTTACAGACGTGTTATCAACAGAAACAACCGTCTGCGCCGTCTTTTGGAGCTTGGCGCACCGGATATAATTATAAGAAACGAAAAGCGCATGCTTCAGGAAGCCGTTGACGCTTTGATTAACAACGGCAGACGCGGCAGAACCGTAACCGGACCGGGCAACAGAGCGCTTAAGTCTTTGTCCGACCTGCTGAAAGGTAAGCAGGGACGTTTCCGTCAAAACCTGCTCGGTAAACGTGTTGACTACTCCGGACGTTCGGTTATCGTTGTCGGCCCGGAAATGAAAATATACCAGTGCGGCGTTCCGAAAGAAATGGCAATCGAGCTGTTTAAACCGTTCGTTATGAAAGAGCTTGTTGCAAGAAATCTTGCGCACAATATCAAGAGTGCAAAACGTATGGTTGAGCAGGTAAGACCGGAAATCTGGGACGTCCTGGAGGACGTTATCAAGGAGCACCCGGTGCTTCTTAACCGTGCGCCTACACTGCACAGACTGGGTATTCAGGCATTTGAACCGAAGCTTGTTGACGGTCATGCGCTTAAGCTGCATCCGCTTGTATGTACGGCTTATAACGCCGACTTCGACGGTGACCAGATGGCTATTCACGTTCCGCTATCACCGGAGGCTCAGGCAGAGGCAAGATTTTTGATGCTGTCCGCAAACAACCTTTTAAAACCGCAGGACGGTCACCCGGTTACCGTTCCTACACAGGATATGATTTTGGGTTCTTACTATCTGACAATCGTTAAAGACGATGAAATCGGAGGTAAGGATTATCCCGAACGCGATAAAACCGAAGAATGGCACCCGAATTATTACACATCGGAGGACGAGGCAATGCTGGCGTACTTTAACGGCGCCGTCGGTCTGCACACTCCGATTAAGGTAAGACGTGAAAAGAATGTTCACGGTGTGCCGTATTCAAGAATTATCGATGCAACGGTCGGAAAACTAATATTCAATGCGAATATTCCGCAGGACTTGGGCAATGTTGACAGAACTCCCGGCGGCGAAACCATGCTTGACCTTGAGGTTGATGAAGTTGTCGGCAAGAAACAGCTCGGGAAAATCATCGATAAATGCATACGCATACACGATACCACAAAGACTGCCGAAGTTCTTGATAAAATCAAGGCAACCGGCTACAAATATTCGACTCTCGGCGCACTGACCGTTTCGGTAAGTGATATTGAGGTTCCCGAAAAGAAGAAGGAGCTGCTTGCCGACGCCGAAAAGCAGATTGACGCAATCGCTAAAAAGTACAGGCGCGGTCTTTTGACCAACGAGGACAGATACAACGAAGTTATCCAAGTTTGGGGCGCTACCACCGATAAGGTTACCGAGGCAATGATGGATCATATGGATAAGTTTAATCCTATATTTATGATGGCGGATTCGGGGGCTCGAGGCAGTGTTAACCAGATAAGACAGCTGGCAGGTATGCGTGGACTTATGGCGGATACAAAGGGACGTGCGGTAGAAATTCCTATCCGTGCAAACTTCCGTGAGGGTCTTAACGTACTGGAGTATTTCGTATCTTCGCACGGTGCTCGTAAAGGTCTTACCGATACGGCGCTGAGAACAGCCGACTCAGGTTATCTGACGCGCCGTTTGGTTGACGTTTCGCAGGACGTTATCGTGCGCGAAAAAGACTGCGGCACAACAGAGGGTGAAACCGTACGCGCAATTAAAGACGGTAACGAAGTTATTGAACCTTTGAAAGATCGTATCGTGGGACGTACAGCGCTTGTTGACGTAATTCATCCGCAAACAGGTGAAGTTCTGGCAGTTGCGGACACGCTAATTACGGAAGAACAGGCAGACGCAATTATAAAAGCAGGTATTGACGCAGTTCAGATAAGAAGTGTACTGACATGCCGCACGAAAAACGGCGTATGCTCCAAGTGCTACGGCATGAACCTGGCAACCGGTAAGCTCGTTAATGTCGGCGAGGCTGTAGGTATCATCGCTGCGCAGTCCATAGGCGAGCCGGGTACACAGCTTACCATGAGAACTTTCCACGCCGGCGGTGTTGCGGGCGGCGCAGACGTTACGCAGGGTCTTCCGCGTGTCGAGGAATTGTTCGAGGCAAGAAAGCCTAAGGGTCTTGCTATCCTTACGGAAATCAGCGGCCGGGTTACAGTCAGTGAGAAAGAAAGAAGACGTGAAGTTATTGTCACCAATGATGAATCGGCAGAGTCAAGGACGTATGTCATTCCTTACGGTTCGACTATCCGCGTTCATGACGGCGATACGGTTGAAAAGGGTGAAGAACTCACTATCGGTTCAGCATATCCTAACGATATTCTGAGAATTAACGGATCTCAGGCGGTTCAGGTTTATATCACAAGAGAAGTTCAGAGAACTTATCGTATGCAGGGTGTTGATATTAACGATAAGCACGTTGAAATTATCACAAAGCAGATGCTGCGTAAGGTAAGAGTTGAGGACGCAGGTGATTCAAACTTGCTTATCGGCTCGGTTGTGGATAAGTTTGAGGTTGAGGAAATAAATAAAGAGCTGGAGGCTGAGGGCAAAAAGACAGTTGAATCTTCGGAGATACTTTTGGGTATCACCAAAGCTTCGCTTGCGACAAATTCATTTATGTCCGCGGCGTCATTCCAGGAAACAACCAAGGTTCTTACCGATGCCGCAATTAAGGGCAAGGTTGACCCGCTGCTCGGTCTGAAAGAAAATGTTATTATCGGTAAACTTATTCCTGCCGGAACAGGTATGCCTGCATATAAAAATGTCGGCGTAACGGTTGACGGTGTGGAAATAACCGAAGATTAATCAAACTGCCGTTTCGGAATTTATCCGAAACGGCGGTTTTTTGCTTGAATTTAAATAATAAAGCCGTTCAAGCTTGATTTTTCTTCCGCTTTATATTATAATTAATTTAACAGAACTATCGGCCGCGTTATAAGGAGAGCATATTCAAATGGATACGGATATACTTTACAGAGAATATCTTGCCGGAAATCAGGCAGCGCTTGAACAGCTTATGGAAATATACGGTGACAGACTTGCACTTTACATAAACGGATATGTTAAAAATATTCATGATGCAGAGGATTTGCTGATTGATGTTTTTGCATATCTTGTTGTGCGGCGTCCGCATATAAAAAGCAATTTCAGCGGCTATATTCATAAAGCGGCGCGAAATCATGCACTGATGTTCCTGCGAAAAAGGAAAAGATATGTTATTCTGCCTGAAATCGATATGAATTTCTCCGTTGAAAATACGTTTGAGGACAGCGTTTTTAACCGCGAACGGGACGAAAAACTGTATATGTGCATGGATATGCTAAATCCGGCACAAAGGGAGGCGCTGTATTTGGTATATATCGAGAGGTTGAGCTATAAGGACACTGCCGGGGTTATGCATAAAACCGTTAAGCAGGTGGATAAACTTTTGCAGACGGCAAAAAAGAATATTATGCCGCTGCTCAGGAAAGAGGGGATAGAAAATGCGTTCGGCAGATGAACGAATGAAATTGTTAAAGGCGCGGTCATGCGAGCTGAAAGAAAAACGAAGAACAACAATACTGACCGTATTAAGCTATGCGGCATGTTTCTGCATTACTGCGGCGATGTCGGCTTTTGCGGCATTTAATATGCGGTCTGTCGGTTTCGGCAAGCCGGCGGCGGAAAACACTGCAAGTATATTTGCGGATACCGATTTTTTCGGGTATGTTTCGGTAGGGATTTTGGCGTTTCTGCTGGGCGTTTCGGTAACGCTGCTGTGCAGCATGCTTCACAGAAGAAGTAAGGAGGAGCACAGGAAATGACCGAACTGACAGATAATATAATCCAGCTTGTCTGTGTGTTTGCATGCGGTGTTTATTCCGTCTGCGCCGCCGTGAGAAATAAAAGCCGCCTCAGCATTTTAGTCAGCCTTTTTTATCTCAGCTTCGGTATCGGTATCACGTACTGGGTTCTTTATATCGCACTGTTCAATTCTTCGCCGAGAGTGTTTTTCGTTTCGGAATTAAGCTGGACGGCGTCATATATTTTTCTTGCAATGCGGCTGGCATACGATATGCCGGAGGAGGAACACCGATGTGCGATGAAACCGGTTTTTTATCTGCCGCTGATATTTTCTTTTGTAATGTGCATATTTTTCCTGCACCGCGGCAGCTATCCGGAAAATATCATGATGGGAACAGCTATGGCGGCATGCGGTTTTTTTGCAGTTAAGGGAATGTATTTCGCTAAACGGAAAAATCAGCCGGGCAGGCAGTGGTTTTGCCGCGCGGTACTGTTTTTCTATGCCGCGGAATACCTGTTGTGGACCTCGTCATACTTTTGGATTGACGATACTTTTTTTAATCCGTATTTTCTGACAGATACTTTTGTACTGAATACGGCACTGGTTTTGATTGCCGCCGCGCAGCATAAGGAGGATAAGATATGTCATACAACATAGAAAACATATTTATATGCCTTGCCGCACCATTTCTGATTGCCGCTGTCGGCGCAGAAAGTGACAACAGAAAAAATTACGTATTTATTGTAATGGGTTTTTTCTGCTGCGTCATATCGGCATACCTGAATACGTTCTTTACGCTGCTTTACCGTACCGACAACCTTGCGGCTGTGATAGAAATAACGCCTGTTATAGAAGAAACGGTGAAGCTTTTGCCGCTTTTGTTTTATATGGTGGTTTTTGAGGCAAAGCCGAGTGAGGGCAGCAGTATTATTTTCAACATTGCAATAGGATTTGCCACCTTTGAGAATATATGCTATCTGCTTGAAAACGGCACCGATAATCTTCTGCATATTCTCATACGCGGTTTTTCATCGGGAGCTATGCATATAACATGCGCATTTGTGATAGGCTACGGTCTTAAACTGTTCCGCGAGTCATCTTTTTTGAAGGCAGCCGGAATTTTCGGACTTTTATGCGTAACAATAACTTTTCATGCAATTTTCAACATGCTTATGAAAACGGACGGAATGATAAGGCAGTTCGGTTATGCCGTCCCTGTTATTTGTGCCGCGGTGTTGCTTATATCAAAACGTCATTACAAGAAAATAATCGATTAGACACTCAAAAGGGAGTGCGGCAGAATGATTTCATTTTGCTGCACTCCCTTTGAAACTTTAGAAAAACCGTGCGGTTTGAAAATTTTATCAAAAAAATTTATTTTAATGGGGGAGTTTTTTGTTTTTATGCACCTATATAACAGAAGAATAAATAAGGGAGGTGCTTTTGTGAATGATAATTCCGAGAGGATACGGAATGTTATGGAACGGGCGGAATGTATCAGACGCCGCAATGATGATAAAATTATATCCCGTCTGAAGTTTGCAAGTGTGACATGCGCATGTATGCTCATATGCTGCATATGTGCTTTCCCGGAGCATTACGCAAGCGGAACAGTGAGCAAACATTGTGCGTCGATTATGCTTATTGACGGAGTCGGGGGATATGTTCTCACCGCAATTCTGGCATTTGCGGCGGCGACGGTAATAACCGCCGTATGCATAAAAAGGCGCAAATGACCGGGGCGCCGAGTCCGGACGGATTTTGAAAAAATATATCCGTACGGTATCATACGGCGTTTCCGGCTGTCTGTTTGTGATTTTTAACGCTGAGATTTATGCCGCTGTGCGGCAGAACGGAGGATTGAAATGAAAAAAAGAATTATATCTGCAATACTGACAATATGCATCATAATAGGCATATGTCCGCTGCGGTCGCTTGCATATCCGGGCGATATGTGGGTACCGGACGGCGGACAGATACAAAAGCTTACATCAAGCGACGGCAAAACGCTTGCCCTGCAGAATGACTACATAAGATGTTCGTTTTTGGGCACGGAATATGGATCATATATCGAAACCGTTCCGACTGCCGTTGCGGGCGAAGTCGGAGCTCTTTCACAGGCGCTTCAGGTTCCGTACTGCAGTTTTGCAGTCCAGCAGCAAGGGGTAAATAAGTACGGCGGAGCATATCCGGTCGCAAGAACTGCCGAATTTACCGATTCCACCCCAAACGGAAACAATGCTGCCATCAAGGTTAATTACGATATTACGATATATATTTCCGGCGTCGAGGGCATACCGAGCGGTCAAACAGCGGTAATCCCGGCGAAAGTGACGGTTTATCACGAGCTTGTGAAGCTGTCGGAAAATGTCGGTGACGCTGACGCGGCATGGGGAGTACTGACAACCGTCGGCAGCGTATACTTTAACCGGGAAGAATTTCCTATTATGAGTGACTTTGAAATCAAATGGAGCTATGTCATGTATGGATTTACGGGCATGGGACACAGAGAAAACTCTTCAAGCCCCGGAGGGCCGGCAATAAAGCTGCGCCGCATAAACGTCACCGAAAACGGCGAAAAATCAACCGAAAGCTCGGTGATTACGAGCAGAGTTGATGATCTGCCGACAAAGCATGTGCCGAAAGGATACACTTCCTGGGGCGATGTTGACGGCATTTACGTTACCGAGGTTTACACTGATGACTACCCGTGGGCAAATCCGTTTATGGGTCTGTCGGACTACTACGAAATAAATGCCGGCGCGCATGAAGGAGAAACGGTACAGCCGCTGCGCCATAGTATGCCGTATTGGGTCAGCGCATATCCGAATGACTTCCCGAACAGCACGTGGGCTCAAAGCATTAATCCTTTAGGGTTCAAATTCGACGCAAGTGAAACGGACACTGCCGATAGCTGTGCGCATTTTCTGTGGGGATACCGCGATTTGGTAAAGTTTGATGAACCGCTCCCGTCAGAGCCGGACAAGGTATCAGCCACATTTGACGCGAAACGTCTTGCCGCCTTTAAAACGGACAGCGGCGTGACTGTAGAATATGTTTCCGGCGACGCGGCGCTCGAGAGCTTAAAAAAGAAATATAACGCCGCGCCTGTCGCACAAATCAGCGGTGACTGTGAAAGCATAAACGGCTCGGAATTTGAGTTTACGGGCAGTTCTGCCATGCTGTCGCCGTCGGTGACGGCAACTTGGGATAAAGCTGCCGGAGGAAAGTTTATAATTCACCGTGACGGAACGGTGGAACAAAAAGGAGTAAACTTGAATGCGCCGTCATTCAAGTTCTACAAGCCGATGCAGGGCGCGGAGGAGTCATTGAAAATCGCTCTGACGGAAAACGGTTTTGAATTTGAAATCGAGCCGGACAAAAATGAGGCGATAATTTATGTGGATATTCCGTATGCGACGGCAAAGGTCGAAAAGGCGACGGCGGACGTTTCGGGTAATCTTGTGTTTAACGGAGAGATAGGCTTTAAGACAGTTTTTGACGGTCTTGAGTTTTCAATGGAAAAGCTCGGATACGGACTGTCCGAAAAAGACTTGGGAAACGGAAACAAAACATATGAATTTAAGGTGAACGGCGTTAAGGCAAAGGGACAATTCGATACGGCAAAGCTGATGTCTCTTGAGCTTGCCAAAGTGGAGGGTGAGGTTAATACCTTCCCGAAAGAGGAACGCTATGCATTCAGCCTGGAATTAAATGCATTTGAGCTGTTTGAAACAGAGGCGACGCTGGCGCTGGAGCGCAGCAATAAAGGTACGCTGCTGCCGGACGAACTGTGGTTTTACGTAAAGGCAAGCCCGGGTATCGTTCTTGTTCCTCCCGTTCCGATCGGACAGCTGAACGGCGGCGGAGCAGGCTTTAAGGATTTGGCGGCAACGGTAAAGGGAGATTATTTTGCCATTCCGCCGCTGAAACTGCGCGGCGCACTCACAGGCACATATCTGCATCTCATAGAGGGTACGGGAAATATAGTTTTAGGCCCGAGTGAGATTTCTTTAAAGGCGACCGATGTAAATATTGTGGGCGCCGGGAAAGCGACGCAAATTGTTGAAAGCTTCGGCTACACATTAAAGCTGAACGGACAGGAACGTAAATACCGCGGCGAAACCTACAAGGGATTTTATTTTGCCGGCGCAAAGGAAATTATGCTTCATCTTCCGAGTAAGCAGATTAACCTGATTGAAATGGACGCAGCGCTTGAATTGGGCGCATTCGGAGGAGCAAATGCCGCAAAAGACAGAGTGTATCTTGCGGTCGGCGCAAACGGAATTGTAAACGGCACAGTAAAAATACCGGATGGCATCTGGCTTGTCGGCGGCTTGGAACTCGGCGGTGTAGGCATAAATACGGTTATCGGCGGACAGACAACCTTCCCGATAAGAAACACTTCCGTGAGTGACGGAATGAAAGATGCATTCCGCAATATTGACATATATCTCGGCGCGATGGCAGAAGTCAGAAGCTGGATTGCGGACGCACGTGCATGGGTTATTATCCCGAAAATTATAGAAACCAACTTCAGATATAAGCAGGGTTGGGGCATCGATGTTGCGCTGCACAACAAGCTCCCTGCATGGGATTGGGAGAGTAAGGGCATAACTCCTGTTGTACAGGCGGCGCCGATATTGCTGTCGCTTGAAAACGGTGCGCAGACCTCCGCGGATATTACCGTATCGGCAAGCGGTGAGGATACGCCGTATATCTTGCTGTCATTCGACAATAGCGTAACCGAGGCGGAGGTTCGGGAAGCGCTGCGTGTGACGGATAAAGAAATAAATTGGGTTCAAAACAATGGCTCGATTGACCCGTCAGCGGACATAAACGCAGTCACGGGGCTTATGAAAAACAATATTGACGGTTTGGAACACCGCGTAGTTGTTCTGCGCCTGAAGTCAGGCGGTACGTACCATGTCGAGTCGGGCAGTCTGGCATTTGAACATGAGGAAGCAACTGTTTCACCGTTTGAAAAGCTGAACTTGTCATTTGACGGCAGAAACGTAACGGGCAGTATTGATTATCCGAACAGCACTGAAAAATACTTGCTTCGCACATATTTCTCAGACGCTCAGGGCGGTGCGGATTATCTGATTGATGAAAGAGAGATAACCGACCCGTCAAATATAAATATTGACATTCCTGCAAGCGGAGGAATTGCGCCTACAGGAGAATACTACGTTACATCATTTTTGATGATTGAAAAGAAAGCCGACTTAAATGATGACGGCGAAGAGGAAAGCGCATATTTGGCTGCTGACAACACTGCGTTTTCGGTAATGGTGAATTACACCAACGTAAATCAGCCGGCAGCACCTGCCAATGTAATGCTGTCGAGCACCGGCAACGAAGTGATGCGTGCCGAATGGGACAAAACCAACGATGCCGACGGTTATGCAATAACAATCTACCGTGAGGATAACGGGAAGTGGATTGACACAGGTTTCGGATACGATTTGGATAAGGACGCAGGCTCGATAGATATGGCTCTGACGGTTGGTGCAAAAGGCGTCAATGTAAATGCCGAAGGAACTTCCGCAGAAGCGGTATCAGCGGAAAATCTGACCGCTGACAATACCTACATGGTCGGCGTGAGAGCATACAAAAAAGATGATGATATCAAATATTACAGTGCTCAGACGATGTCATCGGGCGTATATTTGCCCGAGTACACGCCGCTTAACATGGAAATCAAGGTAAACGGAAACCTATGCGCAGCGGACGAAAAGGGAATATATAATGCATATATAGGCGGAACGGAAAATACACTGACCGTATCTTGCAGCGATGAAAGCGCTCGGTTTGAAGTTGTAAGAATGGATACGAACATCGGTATCGAATTTGAAAACGGCGCGTTTAAAATACCGCAGTTTGACGGCACACTGATGCTGCGCATAGACGGTATCAGCGGAAATGACGTGACAAGCGAATATATGCTCGTAAGCTATGACAGTGAACCGCCGATGATTTCGCTTGCATCGGACGTATTCTACGCCGATAAGGTGTCGGGCGAGTATCAGATAAGCGGTATTGCAGACGCAGGCAGCGAAATTAAATATGAAGAAAACACTGCGGTAAATGCCGGCGGTGACGGCACATTTGCAGTGCCGGGAACCTTGGAGGACTATGAAGAAAGCCGAATTGTGACGCTTTGTGCAACAGACTCTGTCGGAAATTCGTCAAAGCCGGTATTTGCACTGGTTACAAGACGCGAAGCAAATTCGGTAACGGTGAATGACAGCTACGCGGAGGTTACCGGCAGCGGAGAGTACACCGAGGGTGAAACGGTGAATATTGATGCCGGAACACGCAGCGGTTATGTATTTGACAGCTGGACATCATCAGGCGGCGTTTCATTCGCAGATGAGTATTCGCCGCAAACAAGCTTTACCATGATTGGCACAGATGTTACCGTTACGGCAAATTGGAGAACGGTTTCGTCGGGCAGACGTCACAGAACGTATTATACCGTGAGCTTTGAAACTGGCGAGGGCAGCAAAGTCAGCAGTATAAGAACGGAAAGAAATACAAGCATACAAGAGCCGTCCGCACCGACAAGAGAAGGTTATGTATTCGGCGGCTGGTACACCGACAAAACCTTAAAGATAAAATACGATTTTTCTAAGAACGTGACGAAGAATATGACGCTTTATGCAGCATGGACGGAAAAATCCGAACAGCCGCCTGCAGATGATTGGAAAAATCCGTTTACCGATGTGAAGTCCGGAGATTGGTTTTACGCTAATGTCCAATATGCGGTGAAAAACGGACTGTTTTCGGGAATAAGCGATACGCTTTTTGACCCGAAAGGAAATCTCACGCGTGCGATGCTGGTGACGGTTCTGTGGAGAGCCGAAAATAAGCCGCAGACAGATTATCTTATGAGCTTTGACGATATTGCGCGCGGCAGCTACTATGAGGAGGCGGTGCGCTGGGCGGCAAGCGAGAGTATTGTAAGCGGTATTACCAAGACGCAGTTCAATCCTGACGGTCACATTACAAGAGAACAGATTGCGGCAATCATATTCAGGTATGCGAAGTATAAAAATACCGTTTCGGAGGATTTGGAAAAGATACAGCTTGATTATGCCGATGTTGCGGAAATATCGGATTATGCAAAAGACGCGGTTGCATACTGCAAATTAAAAGGAATTATGCAGGGAAGAGATAATAACCGTTTTGCGCCGAAAGAAACGGCAACAAGAGCAGAAGCTGCCGCTGTTTTGCAGCGATTTCTTGAACAGGACAAATAGATAAAAAATCGGAGCGGCGTATTTTACGCCGTTTCGGGACGCGCGGAAATAATTAAAAAACGTTCGGATTTACACAAATCCGAACGTTTTTCATGTTTACAATCGGTGAGCTGCTGAACCGCACGCTCATATACCAAGCCGGTTTTCACTCGCCGAATATCTGGTTGACGGCAAAAAAGTGCCGTATATGTTCATGCAGCAGTCCGACATACTTGGATTTATCTGCGGAATGGTCATACAGGGTGATTAAAAGGCAGAATGGCGCATAATATTCTGCCGCAAGCCGTCCGGCATCTGCGGCTTGAGAACTGTTTTTATTTATAATTTCGCGGAATATATCCTCGATATATGCTATGGGACCGGAGGTAAGGCAGCTTGTGTACAATTCTGCCATTTCCTTGTTTCGGTACTGTTCAAGCGTCAGCAGTTTTCTGAAATTCGCTCCGAATTTGTCCTCGGTCCAAAATCGGAATTGAGCTATGGTGAAGTCCGCTATATTTTTCACCGTTGTGTTTTTATACGCGCCGGGTTCTTCGTCATATTTGCTTTCGGGCACACTGTACTTCTTTGAGTGTTCTTCATCAATTTGATACATTCTTTCCACAATGCTGTCAAAAACAGCCCGTTTATTTTTATAATGCTTATATAGAGCGCCTTTTGTCATTCCCAGCTTGCCGGCAATGGCGCTTACCGAAACGGCTTCGTAGCCGTCCTGCGCGAACAGCTCAAGCGCCGCTTTCAGAATTTTATCCTTTGTGTCAGACATATAATTTACCCTCCTTACGATGTTATTCACTGTAAATTATAGTGAACAAATGATTGCTTGTCAAGTTTTTTTGTTTTGAGTGCGGAAAAAACAAAAGCCGCGAAAAAGTGCAGATTTTCGTGCCGTACAAATTATTTTCAAAATAATTTGCGCAAAACACTTGACAAGTAAACGAACGTTTACTATAATAAAAAGGTAAACGTTCGTTTACTAAAATAAATTAATAAGGAGAGATTATTATGAAGTATCCGAAGAGTGAAAAATACAATACGCCCGAGCTGCAGGCAAAGATAATGGGCCCCAATCCGGTCAAGCTGGAAGAGGAGCTGCTTGCGGATAACAAAATTCCGGAAGGAGCGGTTGTCTGCGATTTGGGTAGCGGACAGGGACTGACGAGTGTTTTTTTGGCGAAGGAGTACGGATTTACCGTGTATGCCGCGGATTTATGGAGTGACCCTGCCGAAAACCGCATATTTTTTGATGAAATGGGGTTAAGCAGGGAACAGATTATTCCCGTGAAAGCGGACGCTTTAAATCTGCCGTTTGAAAAAGACTTTTTTGATGCGGTTGTCAGCACCGATTCATACAATTATTTCGGGCGCGATGAGAATTACCTTGATGAAAAGCTTTTGCCGTTTGTCAAAAGCGGTGGATATATCTATATAGCAATCCCGGGCATGAAAAAGGACTGCCATGACAATTTGCCGGAAGAACTTTTGCTGTCATGGACGCCGGAGCAGCTTGATTATATGCATGATGCGGAATACTGGACGAATACGGTCAATAAATGCAGCGGTGCGGAGGTGATAAGCGTCAAAGAAATGGAAAGCAATCGCGAGGTTTGGGAGGATTGGCTGAAACAGGACAACGAATATGCAATCGGCGACAGAAAATCCATGGAGGCAGGCGGCGGAGCATATTTGAACTTTATTTCAATTGTGCTTAAAAAGAAATAATAAAACTTTTTATACGTATAAATATGCCGCCGGCGGTAAATTTTGAGAAATAAGTTGACATGCGCAAAAAACAGTGATACAATTGAGAAAACGTAATATATATTTTACAACATCGCCGGGGGAGATATGCTGCCTGCTAATCATAAAGGCGAGCCGTAAAATAAAATATGGAGTGTGATTGTTATGAAAAAACTGTCCGGAATTATTTTGGGCGTGCTGCTTATGGCAGCGGGCGTTATTTTTGCGCTTGACGCACTGAACATTGCGCATGTCAATATTTCTCTTGACGGCTGGTGGACACTGTTCATTATTGTTCCGTCGCTTTGCGGTCTGGTGACAAGCCGCGATAAAACAGGCAATTTAATAGTCCTGCTGATTGGAATTTATCTTTTATTGTCGGCACGCAACATTATAGAGTACAAAGTGTTCGGCAAGCTTTTTGTACCGGTTATTATTGTGCTGATAGGCTTAAAAGTGCTCGTAAAATCGTTAAAGGGAGCGGACAGTGAACCGATGCCGGTAAATGATGAAAATGCGGAATGTATGGCGGCATTTGAAGTCAAGAACGCGGACTGCACAGGTGAGAGTATCCGCGCGGCAAAAGTGGGAGCCGTTTTCGGAAGTACGAAATGCAATCTTTCGGGTACGGAATTTAGCGGGAAAAGCCATATAGATGTTTTCTGTCTTTTCGGCGGCGCGGAAATTATCGTTCCGGAAAATGTCGATGTAAAAATTAATGCTTTCTGCCTTTTCGGCGGCATTTCCGATAAACGTGCAGTTAGGGATAACGTTGAAAAAACGGCGGAGCTGACCGTAAACGGCTGCTGTCTTTTCGGCGGCGCCGATATAAAGTAGCATAATTCGGGTGCACTGTTCGGAAAATTTACATATTGTTTTTAAAACGTAAAAAATAATCTGTTGCATTTTATTCCGCGATGTGGTATAATAATGATAATAGGGTTGACGGGAGGTTGACAGGACATGAATATTACGGACGCCGTTATGCAGAGCGGCAAGGACAAAACACGTATTATCCAGGAGCTTGTGCCGGGCAAGCAGATAACGCTTGCACATATAATCGCAAGTCCCGATGATGTTTTGTATAAAAAGCTGGGGCTTAATCCGGAAATAGACTATAACCGTGATTCGATAGGAATAGTCAACGTTTCGCCGGCGGAAACGGCGGTGATTGCTGCTGATGTCGCTATGAAGTCATCAAGCATTGAGCTGGGTTTTGTTGACCGTTTCAGCGGTACACTGATTATAACGGGAACGGTATCAAATACCGAAACTGCGGTGCGCAGCATATGCGAATATGCGCATGATAAGCTTGGATTTGCCGTATGTGAAGTGACAAAAACCTGATGAAAAAGCTTATACTTATCGGCAGGAGCGAGAGCGGAAAGACAACGCTCATACAAGCTTTGCGAGGAGATAAAATTCAATACAACAAGACGCAGTATGTCAATAATTTTGATGTGCTTATTGATACTCCGGGCGAATACTGCCAGACGCGCAACCTCGGTGCAGCGCTGGCTATGTACACCTTTGAGGCGCAGGTTGTCGGGCTTGTGATGAGCGCCGATGAACCGTATTCGCTGTTTTCGCCGTGCTGTACGGTTGTTGCAAACAGACCGGTAATCGGGATTGTGACAAAATCCGATCGCAGCGGTGCAAATAAGCAAAGAGCAGCTGCGTGGCTGAAGCTTGCCGGCTGCCAAAAGATTTTTTTTACTTCGTCATATGACGGGGAAGGCATTGCGGATATTTTGGAATACCTCAGGGAGGACGGAGATGTTCTTCCGTGGGACGGAAAGGACGTGTAACAGTGGATTTTAACAACGAAACCATGAAAATCAACATTGAGGCTGACAAAGAACGCGAGGTTCACGAAATTATAGAAACAGTGTATGACGCGCTTAAAATAAAGGGATATGACCCGATAAGCCAGATTGTCGGCTACATCTTGTCGGATGACCCGACCTATATCACCAGTTACAACGGCGCAAGAAGCCTTATCGCCAAGGTTGAAAGAGACGAACTTTTGGAAGAACTTGTAAAATACTATATAAATAATCTGTAGGAGCGGTCATATGATAGATTTCCATTCACATATTCTGCCGCATTTTGATGACGGTGCAAAAGATGCTGCTACGGGTCTTGAAATGCTGCGCATGTCCGCGGATTCCGGTATTGACACCGTTGTTTCGACATCGCATTTCTATCCCGAGCAATACAGCAATGCATCGGATTTCATACATAAGCGCGGCATGGCGTTTGCAGAGCTTAAGGACGCGGCTGAGTCGGAAAAATTTGAATTGCCGCGGATTGTTTTGGGTGCGGAGGTTTACCTCGGCAAGAAGCTGAGCCGTGTGAAAAATCTGCACGCGCTGTGTATCGGTGACACTGATTACATGATGCTGGAGATGCCGTATGACGATTGGAAAGAAGATGATTTTGAAGAAATTTATCAGATAACGCGCCTTGGGATTTGCCCCGTAATGGCGCATTTAGACCGATTTATGAAATTTAAAAAACAATTCGGGGAGCTGTTTTCGCTCGGTGTGCTTGTACAGGTTAATGCAAGCGCAGTTCTGGATAATCATACGCGGCGGAATGTTCTTGAGCTTTTTGATATGGAGGCAGTGCATGCTATCGGCAGTGATATGCATAATACCGTCAGCCGTCCGCCGAATGCCGCGCAGGCATATGAATTGATTAAAACCAAATTCGGTGCGGATTACAGACGCTATGTTGAGTACAGCGCCGGCTGTATTCTGGAAAATAAAGAGCCGCCCCGGCCTAAATTGCATAAGATAACGGGTCTGAAACGAATATTGATATAAGGTATATACGTCCTGCACAGAGCAGGCCGTATTTTTTTATTTATCTGTCAAAGCTTGGGTGTACCCTTTTACAGCCGCTGCTGCGTAAAACATTACAAGTAATTCCGTAATCGGCATAGCAAACCACAGTGATTCTGCGCCTGAGAGCACCGGCAAAATCAAAATCAAGGCTCCGCTTATCACAAGCCCTCTTGCAACAGATACGATAAATGCTGCTTTCGGTTTCATAATAGCCTGAAAATAGTAGGTTGAAAATATATTAAACGGCAGCAGCAAAAATGATAACGCATATTTTCGGATAATCGCCGGAGCGATAGCGAGTATCTCGGGCGAGGGCTTCATAAAAATATGAATATAAAGATTGGGGCGGATTATGCTGAGAGCTGTCCAGAATATGCCGAAAAATACAGTTGTCCATACCGCCGGACTGAGCGTTTGTCTGACGCGCTTACCGTTGCCTGCACCGAAATTTGCGGATATAATCGGCTGCGACGCCTGCCCGACGCTGTATGCACAGCACTGAACGAATGTGCTGATATTGATAATCGGACCATAGACCGCAAGTGCATCACTGCCGAGATACTTCATGATTTGCCGATTGAACAGCACCGTGAGAATGCCCATAGCTACGTCAATAAAAAATGCAGAAAATCCCGTCACGGATATTTCACAGAATTTATGCGGCAGACCTTGGGGATTTACAAGGCGCAATGTATTCTTGCGTGAGGCAAAGTGCATCAGCATAATAAGGAAAGATACGGCTGCACCGAGGGCGGTTGCAAGTCCTGCTCCGAAAATGCCCATATCACAGGTGAAAACAAAAAAGCAGTCACCGAAAATATTGAATATTCCTCCTGCCAAAACGCCTAACGCTGCAAGCCCCGGGTTATTATCATTGCGCAAAAATGCCGCAATCGTCTGGTTAAAAAGGAAGAGCGGAAATACATACTTAATCGGACGAAGGTATTCCTGTGCAGGTGCCAAAAGCGAATTATCCGCACCGAAAAAACTCAGAATGGGGCGCTCAAAACACAATATTCCGAGCCATGCAAAAGCTGACAAAAACAATGCGCCGATTACTGCGGCAGTAAAATATTGATTTTCATTTTTGTCGCCGCTGCCGCGCCTTGTGCTGAAAATTACACTGCCGCCTATTCCCATCAGCAGACCGAGGCTGTATATGATGTTCCATACCGGTGCAACTACCGCCAGCGCGGCAGTGCCTCCGGGACCGTGATATTTACCGACTACCGCCATATCGACCATGCCGTAGACACATGAAATAAATGCACTGCCGAATGCCGCAGACAAGTATTTAAAATATAGTTTTTTGATATTACCGTTTAGAATGTTCATACGTTTTCCTCCTTTACGTGAAAAAAACCGGACAAGGAACAGACATTTCAGTCTGCGCCTTATCCGGCTGCTGTTTCTCTGAACAACCCGCCCTCCGAGCGAACACAATTATTCTAACAAAAATATATCTAAATGTCAATAGTTTTTTTAAAATTTTATCCGGTTATTATTTTTTCATTGCATTATGTACCTGAATCATAATTGCACATTCCATGCGTTTTTTGAACAGTTCGCAGCCGTATTCGTATACTCCGTTTATGTCGCCTGTTGCATGGTATGCGTTGGCGGCACAGCCGCCCGAGCAGTACAGCTTTGCCCAGCAGTCTTTACATTCCGGACGGGAATACACATTGCATTTTTTAAATTTATCGCGCAGTGCGGTATTTTTCACGCCGTCCCAAATATTTCCCATGCAGTAGCTTTCATCACCCACGAACTGATGACACGGATACAGGTCGCCCCATGGCGTTACCGCCATATATTCGGTACCCGAACCACAGCCCGATATACGCTTATATATGCACGGGCCGTTTTCCAAATCTATCATGTAATGATAGAAAGTAAAGCCGCGTCCTTCATCATCACGCTTAATCATCTCGTTTGCAAGGATTTCGTACTGCTCAAACAGTTTCGGCAAATCCTCCTTTGTAAGCGCGTACGGGTCATCGGGTGAGCAGACAACAGGCTCCATACTCAGCTCTGTAAATCCCAGGTCTGCCATGTGAAAAATATCGTTCGTGAAATCAATATTATTGTGCGTATACGTACCGCGGACATAGTAGCTTTTTCCGGCACGCTTTTTTACAAATTCCCGGAATTTCGGCACAATAGTATCATAACTTCCGCGCCCGGAATAATCCTTGCGCAGACGGTCATGTACCTCTTTTCTGCCGTCAAGGCTGAGGACAACGTTCTGCATTTCCCTGTTGCAAAATTCCGTTACTTCATCATCAAGCAGCATACCGTTCGTTGTCAGTGTGAAACGGAAATTTTTGCCTTTTTCCTTTTCTATTCCGCGCGCATATGCAACGAGCTGCTTTACCACGTCCCAATTCATGAGCGGTTCGCCGCCGAAAAAGTCGACTTCAAGATTTGTACGGTCGCCTGAGGAGGCAATTAAAAAATCGAGCGCCTGTTTACCGACCTCAAAGCTCATCAGGGCTTTATCCCCGTGATATTTGCCCTGGCTCGCAAAGCAATATGCACAATTAAGGTTACACGTATGCGCGACATGCAGGCAAAGAGCTTTTATTACGTTATTTTTATTTTTCAGCACATCTGCTTTGTCTGCATATATATCGCCGCAGAAAAGCTGCCCCGATTCCTTAAGCGCGTCTATATCGCGCAGGCATGCGCTGACATCGGCTTCCGTTATGCCGGTATCCTGATATTTTTCAAGTATATTTCTGATAATTGCGTCCCGCGCGGTTGTTTCGTACATTCCGATAATGTCATACGCTATGTCATCAACGCAGTGTACCGAGCCGCTTAATGCGTCAATTACTATGTTATATCCGTTTTGCTTGTATTGATGTATCATAAATTTGCCCTTTCAATAAATTTGCCGACTGCAAAGGCAGCCGGCATAACTTTTTTTAAAAGCTGTTTTATCTGTTTTCACAAGGCTGATTTGCAACGCCGCATGAGGTCTTGCAGGCGGACTGGCATGAAGTCTGACATTCGCCGCAACCGCCCTCGCAGCTTGTAAGCTTTCTTGTGCTGAGAGTTACAATTCTGCCTGTATTTTCGCAGGGCTGATTTGCAACGCCGCATGAGGTCTTGCAGGCGGACTGGCATGAAGTCTGACATTCGCCGCAGCCGCCCTCGCAGTTTGTAAGCTTTCTTGTATTAAGTGTTGTAATTCTGTTCATCGAAAAATCTCCTTATAAATAATATACATCAAATATATTATATATTTTTTTTGCATTTTTGTCAAGTAAAATGAGTTATTTTATGACAAGTATTTCCCCTTTTTCAGCCGATTTGATTTCTACACCGGCATTTTTGTATGCCGCGAGCGTTTCGGCACATGAGCTGCTGATAAGTTCGCCCGGGACGGCAATCGGTATTCCGGGCGGATATGCCCACAAATATTCCGCGCATATTCTGCCGGCTGATTGCGATACGGGCACATATTCTGCCGGCTTTGCCGCGGCAATGTGCGGCGGAAGTACCTTTTCCGGAAGCGGCGGATACAATCTGAACGGCGTAAAACTGCCGGATAATTTGCCGTCGATTTCCGAAAGAGCGTCATACAGCTGCGACAGGGTCTCGTTTGTATCACCTATGCCGGTCATTGCAAGGCAGTATGCGGCGGAGGACATTTCGCACTCTATTCCGGCATCGCGCAGCAGATTGAATATTTCCGTGCCGGACGCTTTTCGGCTTGTCATGACAATTTTGCTGCGGTCAAAACCGAAGAAGTCTCCGCTGTTATTTGTCAGCAGGCGAATATTTTTCAGCATTTCGGCAGAATGGTAAAAGCTGTCAAGAGCGTCATTCCATGCACAAAAAAGCGGCTCACTGTTTTCGGAAAGCATATTTATACAGCCGTCAATTGACGCAAGCAGCAGATAAGACGGACTGCTTGTTTCAAATACAGCCAGCTTTTTTGCAATCTGTTCTGCGTTTGCAATACTGCCGGAAACATAACACACAGCGGTCTGCGTAAGAGAGGAAAGCGTCTTGTGCAAACTTTCGACAACCACGTCTGCGCCGCATGATACCGCGCTTGACGGAAATCCGGGGTAGCCGAAATGGGCGCCGTGCGCTGCGTCAACCAGAACGGGAATGCCTGCCGCATGCGAAATTTTGCATATTTGCGCAATATCGCTGATAATTCCCTCGTAGGTGGGGACGGTGATAATCACAAGCGCCGCATCGGGGTGACGGCGTATGGCCTCGCTGACGGTTTGCGGCTGTATACTGCCGCAGCTGCCCGTAACAGGCTCATATTCAGGCGTGAGGTAAATGCTGTCGGCATGAATAAGCTCTGCCGCATTGTACACCGATTTGTGACAATTGCGCGCCATAAGGATTTTTCCGCCGAACGGAACACATGCCGAAACAGCTGCCAAAATTCCGCATGTTGAGCCGTTTATCAGAAAGAATGCACGGTCTGCTCCGCGCAAAGCAGCAGCCTTTTCCTGTGATATTTTTAAAATTCCTTCCGCGCAGTGAAGATTGTCAAAACCGGTTATTTCGGTTATGTCCTGTTCCGCACATAGCTGCGCAAGGTACTCAAACTTCGCTGCGTTGCGCTTGTGCCCGGGCATATGCATAGGCAGCTTTTTCTTTTGCAAAAGCATGTCCGATAGTGTTGTCATTTAAAAAAATCCTTCCGTTTTTATAAATTAATACTTATATTATATAATATTTTAACTTTTTGTTCAATAGTGTTTGACATTAATTTACAAATGTGATACAATGTTTCGGTAATGTTGGTTTGCGGAGGCTGAAAAATGGTACTTAATGATGAGAAAAGTGAACTGAATAAAGCGCTTAAAATCGGTTCGGTGTGTATAATTTCATACATGCTGAGCTATTATATGCGTAATATTTTGAGCGTAACGACGCCGGAAATGCTTGAAAACGGCGACTTTACCAAGGAATTTATTGCGGCGATGTCCTCCGTATATATGATTGTTTATGCTTCCGGACAGCTTGTTAACGGAATTATCGGAGATATTATAAAGCCGCGCTATATGGTGTTCAGCGGATTTTTTCTTGCCGGACTGGCGCTGCTCGGATTTCCGTTTGCGCAAATCCCGGCGGAGCAGCTATGCAGCTTTGCTGCACTCGGTTTCGGATTTTCCATGCTGCGCGGACCGATGGTAAAGCTTATTTCGGAAAATACTGCGCCGTCGCATGCTCGCATGTGCTGCGTGTTGCTTTCGGTCACGTGTTATACGGGACCTTTCATTGCCGGACTTTTTGTGCTGTTTCTAAAGTGGAAATCGGTTTTCATTATATCCGGAATTATCTCCTGTATACTGGCTGTATGCAGCTTTGTTGCACTTACGGGTTTAGAAAAATCCGGTATTATTAAGCCGTTGGAAAAAGTAAAAAAAGAAACGCAAAAAAGCGGCATTTTATCTGTTTTCAGACTCGATAATTTTATCGTATACATGCTGATCAGTATGGTTTCGGAAATTTCCGGAACGGCAATATCATTTTGGCTGCCTACATACATGAGTGAATATCTGGGTTTTCCCTCCAATGTTGCGGGAGTGGTTTGTTCGGTAATTTCGCTTATTAAGTCAACAGGACCGTTTTTGTGCCTGATATTGTTCAGATTTTTCCGCAATGACGATATGCATATGATTCGTGTTATGTTTGTGATGTCGGCATTGCTGTTTATATTAATGAGTTTCATCTCCAATGTATGGATAAATATGACTTTGCTGCTTTTTGCGCTTATGGCGACATGCTGTGCGTCGGGTGTGATGTGGAGTATTTATATCCCGAGCCTCGGAAAAAGCGGAAAGGTTTCAAGCGCGAACGGTATTCTGGACTGTTCCGGTTATGCGGCAGCGGCAGCGGCTACAACGGGATTTGCCTATGTAATGCAGATGTCGGGCTGGACGGGCACAATTCTTTTATGGGGCGGAATTTCTTTCGTAGGTGCTGTACTGACCTTATTCGGTAAAAAAACCGTCAGTGAGGAGAAAAAACAGAATTAAAACGGTTTTGAATTTTTCGGGTAAAAGCTTTGAGGCTTTTGCCCGTTTTTTTATCAGTTGAATAAAGAAAGAGCAGCGGCAAAATAAATTTATTTTGCCGCTGCCTTGCATTTAATTAAGAAAAATTATCTATCTGACGTTGAGCCAAACAATCATGTTGCTTTTTCCGCGGTTTGCAAAGCAGCAGTAGGGAATAAGACTCAGTGACGCGTCCTCAAAAGTTTCGCTGTACGGGGCATACAGATTTCCGTTAAACAGTTTTTTATATCCTTTTGCCGTAATGGTATTCAGACCGTATGTATCATCGTACTTAACGGTGCAGTCGAGATTTTTGCCGATATAAAGACCGTGCAAATTAGCATCGTTATCAACCGCCTCAATACAGTACACAACAGGACCGTATTGCACGGCAGCTTTGCCGCTGTCCGCCTTTACAAGCGGATTTGCTTCAACCAGCATGGGTTTCATTTTAAAGTCGATGTTAATTTTGTCTGCCGGATTTTCGACGACGGCGTATCCGTTCTCAATACGGAAATCGGTGTCTATATCGTACTCTGCACACCATGACGGAATACGTATGTACAGTTTTTTGACATTTTTTTGCGTAACCGCAACCTTGCCGCTGCACGGATAGTCGGTGGACTGGCTTACCTCCATACCGTCATGCTTTACCGATGATGCGGCAAACTGATTGATAAAGCAGGCACCGTCCTCAAATCCGTAAATATAGCTGCCGAGTACGGGCAGTACACGCGTGATGTTGGGAGGGCAGCAGAAACAGTCGATAACTTTTCTGCGCTGCGGTACCGCAAAGGTTTCGCCCTCCACAGAGGAATGGTATTTTGTGTAGTTTTCAAGATCAATTTCAAGCGGATTTTCATAGAAAAATTCATCGCCGGAAAGTGACAGCCCCGAGATAAAGCCGTTGTACAGCTCACGTTCGATTATGTCGGCATAAACTGCATTATTTTCAAGGCACTGCATGCGGTGCGAGAAGAAAATAAGGCTGATTGCGGCACAGGTTTCTGCATAGGCGCGCTCATTGGGCAGGTCATACGGTACGGTGAAAGCTTCGCACAAACGTGTTGAGCCTATTCCGCCGGTTATGTACATCTTGTGCTTGATAATATCGTCAAAAAGGCGCTTGCATGCGGTTTTTAAAGTATCGTCATTAAGCTCCAGCGCGAGGTCCGCCATTGCTGAATAGAGATAGCATGCACGCACTGCATGTCCCTCTGCCGTAAGCTGTTCGCGCACCGGCAGGTGACTTTGGTCGCCGTACCGTGTAACGCTGCCCGGCCAAATCGACTGTTCTTCACATGTGCCGCGGGTGTTGACAAAATATGCTGCCATATCAAGATATTTTTTGTTTTTTGTCAGACGGTAAAGCTTAATAAGGGCAAGCTCGATTTCTTCATGACCGGGAGTTAAAAATGCGCCGCGCTTTTCTTCGATTACATATTTATTGACATAGTCAACGTACTTTAAAACTGCGTTTAAAAATCTGTCGCGGCCGGTTGACTCGTAGTAAGCAACCGACGCCTCAATAAATCCGCCCAGGCAATAAAGCTCATGCATCTTGCGGTCGGTAAAGCGTCCCTCCGGCTCAACCTGCATATAGTACAGATTGAAATATCCGTCCTCGCCCTGATGTTCAATGAACTTATCTATGATGTTTTCCACTTTTGCCTGTAATTCGTCATTCGGTGTCTGCGCAAGAATATATGCCGCGCTTTCCATCCATTTTGTGACATCGGAGTCCCAGTATTCATGGGGCTTTACCGAGCCGTCAAAATTATATGCCGCAATTCTGCCGGTATCGGCAAGACGGTCATACACCGCATTAATCGTGACGTTTTCGTTGAGCAGGTGTTTGCGGTACAAAAAACCGCTGTCTAATGTTACATTTTTATAATCGGTATGCTGCATGGTTTTTCTCCTTTATTATGTATTTTATAAGATTATTATAATGTATTCACGAATAATGCGCAAGTGATATTTTATAAAAGAAAGTGAAAAAAACAAACAAAAATGAGCTGCGGCAAAATAAAATCAATTTGCTGCGGCTCATAAAAAACGCCGTGAGATTATGCTATTGTGTGTGTCAAAAATACTTCGGTGTATTCTTTGCAAAGAACGTCATGCGCATTCTTGGCGGCAACGTTATCCGGGAATATGCCGAATACCGTTGGCCCCGAGCCGCTCATGACGGCGGCATGTGCGCCCAAATCAATAAGCGTTTGCTTTATTTGCGGAATTTGTGGACATAAGTTTTGCGTTACAGGCTCCATAATATTGAAAAGATTTGCGCACAATGCGGCAGTATTTCCCGATTTTATTGCCGATACGGCAGCGTCTGTGTCGGGGTGACGCAGTTCTTTTTCGGAGTCAATGTTTTTGTAAATCACCGCTGTTGAAATATTGACAGGCGGTTTTACAAGCACAACCGGCAAACCTTCAACAGAGGGAAGGGGAGTAAGGCGCTCGCCTATTCCTTCGGCAAGGCAGGTTCCGCCGAAAATGCAGTACGGAACATCTGCGCCCAGCATAAGCCCTATTCTTGCAAGCTCACTGTCCGGCAAATCGGTGTTATACAAAAGGTTCAGCGCGCACAATACCGCCGCGGCATTTCCGCTCCCTCCTGCAAGACCGGCAGCTATGGGAATATTTTTGTGTATAAGGATTTTTGCTCCGCCCTCTGTTTTTGTTTCTTTAAAAAATAACTCGGCTGCCTTATATGCAATATTTTTTGCGTTATTCGGCAGGCACGAACAGTTGGTGGAAATACTTATTCCCGACGGCTGTGTATCTACAATTACCAGGTCAAAAAGATTTATCGACTGCATTATCATTTTGATTTCGTGGTAGCCGTTATCCAGTTTGCCCAGAACGTCAAGTGTGAGATTTATTTTCGCGTAGGATTTTGCAACCGCGCGGCTGCCGTTAATTATCATATCATTATACAGTTTCATGAATTTCTCCTATAAAATTGAATGTGATTTATCAACTGTTTCATGTATTAATTCATCGGTGACCTTATTTTCGCCGATTTTTTTCAGATAGAGCAGGTATTCTATGTTTCCCTCGGGACCTTTTATCGGCGAGAATGACAGACCTTCGGCAAAAAATCCTATGCTTTCGGCAAAATCGGTTATGTTTTTCACAACACTGTAATGCACGTTTATGTCGCGGACAACTCCTTTTTTTCCGACCTGTTCACGCCCTGCCTCAAACTGCGGCTTTATCAATGCGGCGATTTCTCCGTTTTCGCCCAGGAGCTGAAACGCAACCGACAGCACAAGTCTGAGTGAAATGAAAGACACGTCGATTGATGCAAAATCAATCGGCACACCGATATCCTCAGGCGTGACGTAGCGTATGTTTGTGCGCTCCATATTGGTTACACGCCCGTCCTGACGCAGCTTCCATGCAAACTGACCGTAGCCTACGTCTACCGAAAAGACATGCTTTGCGCCGTTTTGCAGCATACAGTCGGTAAAACCGCCGGTTGACGCGCCGATGTCCATGCAGATTTTTCCGTCAAGATTTATCGGAAATTCACTGATTGCCTTTTCCAGCTTCAGTCCGCCGCGGCTGACGTATTTCAGAGTTTCACCGCGTATTTCAGGCATTTTGCTTATGTCAACATTCTGACCCGCCTTATCGCATTTTTGATTATCGATATAAACCTGACCTGCCATGATAAGCGCCTTTGCGCGCTCACGGCTTTCCGCAAGCCCCTTTTTAACAAGAAGTACATCAAGTCGTTCCTTTTCAGCCATTTAATTTTTCCTCAATTCTGTTGATTATTGATTTTGAATCCATACGGTAATATGCGAACAGCTCCTGCGGAGTGCCGTGAATAATAGGTTCATCGGGGAAAGCGCAAATCAAAATCGGCACCGGCAGCCCGTTTTCACAAAGCGCACATGCGGTCATACTGCCGATGCCGCCGATTTTTGTGCCGTCCTCAACCGTTACAACAAGACGTTTATCCTTTGCCGCATCGGCGAGCTGCCTGTCCGGGAACGGCTTTAGAGTGGGCAATGCGACAAGCTGTGCTCCGAAATGCTCCGCCGCCTCTTTTGCCCGGCAAAGGGTTCTGCCGCTTGAAACGATAAGAATATCATTTCCGGACAAAATGGTCTGTGCCTTTCCCGGAACAAATTTCACGCCAGTTTCAAACTGCGATGAGCCGCGCGGATAGCGGATTGTAATTGGCCCGTTATGCTTATTTACAGCGTATTCAAGCATCTCCGAAAGCTCTGAAAAGCTTGACGGTGACAGTATGGTCATGTTCGGCATATGTGAAAGATATGCAATGTCATACATGCCCTGATGCGTTTCGCCGTCCTGACCGACGATGCCTGCACGGTCGGCGCACAAAACCACATGCAGATTTTGCAGACAGACATCGTGTAAAATCTGGTCATAAGAACGCTGCATAAACGTAGAATACAGCGGAACCACCGGAATATATCCCTGCATTGCAAGCCCTGCCGCCATAGTTACCGCGTGCGGTTCGGCAATGCCGACGTCAAAATAACGGTCTTTATATAATTTTGCAAAATCCGACAACCCTGTCCCCAGCGGCATAGCGCCGGTTATTGCAACAACTTTTTCATTTTCCGCAGCAAGTTTTATAAGCTTTTTGCCGAAAACCGCGGAATAATCTTCGCCGGATTTCTTTGCGCCGCCGGAAATGCCGTGGTATTCCGAGGGGTGGGCTTCTGCCGGCGTATAACCCTTTCCCTTGACGGTGCGCACATGTATAAATGACGATTTATCCGACGCTTTCGCGCGTGCAAGTACCGTTTTCAGCGCCTTTATGTCATGCCCGTCCACGGGTCCGATATAGTTCAGCCCCAAATTGTCAAACAGCGTCGGCGGAATAACTTTTGTTCGCAGCATGCCCTTAGCTTTTTTTGCTGTTTTGGTAGCCGTTTCCGCGCCCACCGGGAGCTTTGCGAGCAGTTCTTCAATTGCGTCCTTGGATTTGAAATAGCCGGGACGCTGGCGGAGTCTTTGAAGATATTTTGCGACCGCACCGACATTTTGAGAAATGCTCATTTCGTTATCGTTCAGGATAAAAATAACCTTTGAACGAGAGTGCCCCGCATCATTCAGCGCTTCAAAAATCATGCCCCCGGTCAGAGCGCCGTCGCCGAAAACCGCAACAACATCATAGTCATCGCCCGACAAATCACGTGCGCGCGCCATTCCCATTGCGGCAGATGCGGACGTCGAGGAGTGACCGGTGTTAAATGCGTCATATTCACTTTCCGCCGTCTTGGGAAAACCGGCAAGACCGCCGAATTTGCGCAGCGTGTCAAATTTATTCATTCGTCCCGTAAGCATTTTATGCACGTACGCCTGATGCCCCACGTCCCAGACAATTCTGTCCTTTGAAAAATCAAAGACCGAATGGAGCGCGAGGGTAAGCTCAACAACGCCCAGGTTTGACGCAAGATGCCCCCCTGTGCGCGTGACTGAATTTACAAGAAATTTTCGTATTTCATAAGCAAGGGTTTCCATGTTCTCCTCTGAAAGACCCTTTATATCTTTTGGTGATTTTATATCCTTAAGAATCATGTATGATTATACCTTCATTCTTCGTATTTACTTTATAATATCATATTTCGGCGGCAATGTAAAGAGTTTGCGGTTTTTTCGTATCTCTCCGGCAAGATAAAGCGAGCCGCACACGCAGACAACGGCACTTCCGTCCGCATAAGCAAGCGCTTTCCGGACTGCGTTTATGCAATTCGGCTCTGTTTCGCAGCGTGTAAATTCCGCTGCAAGCTCATGCGCCGGCAAGCATCGCGGCATGGGTATTTCGGTCGCGATTACCCTTTGCGCTGCCCTGTTGATGATTTCTGCCGACTTATGCCGGGCTTTGTCGCGCATCATTGCAGTCACAAAAATTATAGGCTGCCCCAATCGCACGAGGGTCTGCACAAGTGCGTCAATGCCGTCCGGATTATGTGCGCCGTCCAAAATCAGATTGGGGAGCAGGTATTCAAACCGCGCTGCCCATTCGGTATGTTCAAGACCGAAGCGTATCGTTTCCTCCGGAATATTTAAAAGTCTGCATGCCGCATATGCCGTGCCGGCATTATATTTTTGAAAATCTCCGTGCAGCGAAAGCGGACGGCTATACGGCGGCGCTGTTATAAGCCGGACATTTTTTTCGGCGCATGCGGATTTTATAACCGCCATGGCTTCTTCCGGCTGATTTGCGCACGTAACGGCAACGGTACCGCTTTTGATTATGCCGCATTTTTCCGCTGCAATTTCCGCAATACTGCCGCCGAGGTATTCGGTATGGTCAAGCCCTATTTTTGTGATTATGCATACTTCGGGCGCCGGAATGGTATTGGTTGCGTCCAGGCGTCCGCCCATGCCTGTTTCCAAGACAACAATATCGCAATTTTGCCGTGAAAAGTACAAAAATGCAACAGCGGTTATTTGTGCAAAAACGGATATTTCGATTTTCATTTCATCAATCGCGTTTTTGACTGATGTTGCGATTTCCGCCAGCTCGCCGTCCGGAATATTTTCGCCGTTTATGCGTATGCGTTCATTAAATACTTCTATAAACGGCGACGTGAAAAGTCCCGTTTTCAGCCCGGATTTTTCAAGAACCGACGCAATCATGGCGCATGTCGAACCTTTGCCGTTGGTCCCGGCAACGTGAATGAACCGAAGCTTGTTTTGCGGATTGCCCAGCTTATCCAAAAGGCGCAGAAGGTCGGCATTGCCGAGAATTTTAGAAAATTTGGGCGTGTTATTTATATATTTCAGTGTTTCTTCATAATTCATATTCTGCTCCGTAATGCCGCACAGTATAAACCGCTGACGGATTTTGTATGTATCTGTCAGCGGTTTGCGGTTTTTATTGATAATGTCGGTTACATGTTTTCAAGACTGCCGATACTTTCAAGCACCTTTTCGAGCATTTCGCCGTATTTCCCGACCTTGGCGCGTTCTTCTTCGATAACCTTTTCGGGTGCCTTGGATACAAAGCCCGGGTTGGAAAGTTTTCCTTCCGCTCTCTTGATTTCACTTTCAAGACGCTTTTTCTCTGCATTAAGGCGCGCAAGCTCTTTATCTTTGTCCACAAGCTCGCCCATAGGTATAAATACCTCCGCGCTTTCGACAACGATATTTACAGAGTTTGCGTCAATGCCGTCCTTTGAATTTTGCAGCGTAACCTCAGATGCGGACGCAAGTTTTTCAAAGAATGCAGCTCCTTTTTCAAATACTTCGGTTTTTTCGGTAACAATGATTATTTTCGCCTTCTTTGACGGCGGAACGTTCATTTCCGCACGGCGGTTACGAACGGCGGAAACCGCGCCCATGATAAGCTCCATATTCTTTTCATCGTCCAGGAAATTCAGCAAATCGCTGTATTTCGGATAATCGCTTATAACAATACTCTCGCCCTCATGCGGCAGGTGCTGCCAGATTTCCTCGGTGATGAACGGCATGAACGGGTGCAAAAGCTTCATTGTATTTGAAAGCACGTATGTCAGCACGTATTGCGCCGTTTTTGCCGTCGGGTTTTCCTTGTCGAAAAGACGGGGCTTTACAAGCTCGATATACCAGTCGCAGAAGTTGTCCCAAATGAAGTCATACAGCTTTGATACCGCTACGCCAAGCTCAAACTTGTCAAGGTTTTCCGTTACCTCGCGGCACAGCGTATTATATTTTGAAAGAATCCATTTATCCTCAAGCTGCAGCTCGGAAATGTCCGGCAGTTTGTTTTCCGTAATATCCAAATTCATCAGTGTGAAACGCGACGCATTCCATATCTTATTCGCGAAGTTACGGCTTGCCTCTACTCTTTCGATGTAAAAGCGCATATCATTTCCGGGCGCGTTTCCTGTTGCAAGGGTGAAACGCAGTGCGTCAGCGCCGTATTTATCAATTATTTCCAGCGGATCTATTCCGTTGCCGAGCGACTTTGACATTTTTCTGCCCTGTGAATCGCGCACAAGACCGTGAATAAACACATGTTTGAACGGCGCTTTTCCGGTATGCTCAAGACCGGAGAAAATCATTCGCGATACCCAGAAGAAAATTATGTCATAACCCGTAACAAGCACGCTTGTGGGATAGAATGTTTCCAAATCCTTTGTCTTGTCCGGCCAGCCCAGTGTTGAGAACGGCCAGAGTGCAGAGGAGAACCATGTATCGAGCACGTCCTCGTCCTGATGAACCTTTCCGCCGCAGTGCGGGCATACCGTAATATCCTCTTTGGAAACGGTTGTTTCGCCACAGCAGTCACAGTAAAATGCCGGGATACGGTGTCCCCACCACAGCTGACGTGAGATACACCAGTCAAATACGTTTTCCATCCAGTTCATATATGTTTTGGAGAAACGCTCCGGAACAAATTGAGTATCACCATTTTTAACCGCCTCGATTGCCGGCTCTGCAAGCGGCTTCATCTTAACGAACCACTGCTTTGATATAATCGGCTCAACGGTTGTGCCGCAGCGGTAGCAGGTGCCGACATTGTGCGAGTGCTCCTCAACTTTAACCAAAAGCCCCTGTTTTTCAAGGTCAGCAACCATTGCCTTGCGGCATTCGTAGCGGTCCATGCCCTCATATTTTCCTGCATAGGAGTTCATAGTTGCGTCATCGTTCAGCACCTTTATCTGTTCAAGATTATGACGTTTGCCGACTTCAAAGTCATTCGGGTCATGTGCCGGGGTAATCTTAACGCAGCCCGTTCCGAATTCCTTGTCAACGTACTCGTCGGCAATAACCGGAATTTCACGGCCGACAAGCGGCAGAATAAGCATTTTTCCGACTAAGTCTTTATAGCGTTCGTCCTCAGGATTGACGGCAACCGCCGTGTCGCCGAAAAGCGTTTCCGGACGGGTTGTGGCAATTATAACGAAATCGTCCGAATCCTTTATCGGATATTTTATATGCCAGAAATGACCTGCCTGCTCCTCATGCTCGACCTCCGCATCGGAAAGTGCGGTTATACAGTGCGGACACCAGTTGATAATTCTTGAACCCTGATAGATAAGTCCTTTGTTGTACAGATTTACGAAAACCTCACGCACTGCCTTTGAACAGCCCTCGTCCATGGTAAAGCGCTCTCTGTCCCAGTCGCATGACGAGCCAATTTTTTTCAGCTGATTAATAATTCTGTAGCCGAAATGATTTTTCCAGTCCCATACGCGCTCCAAAAAAGCGTCCCTGCCGAGGTCATATCGGGTAAGCCCCTCATTTACGCGCAGATTTTCCTCAACCTTAATCTGCGTGGCAATTCCGGCGTGGTCGGTACCGGGAATCCACAGCGCATTATACCCCTGCATTCTTTTATATCTTATTAATATATCCTGGAGTGTTTCGTCAAGCGCATGCCCCATGTGCAGCTGCCCCGTAACGTTCGGGGGCGGAATGACTATCGTAAAAGGCTCCTTTTCTGAATTTTCGTCTGCATGAAAATAACCTTTTTCCACCCAATTTTTATAGAGCTTGTCCTCAAACTCCGACGGATTATAGGTTTTTGCGATATTTTTATTGTCCTCCATGCTAATCCTCCTAACAGTAAACATAACAATACATATTACATTATCTCATTTTTTTATGTATTTGTCAAGTAAAACAGTAATATTCCGGCAGGAAAGTGAATAAATATAATTTATAAAGTGAGGAGGAATAGAAGATGGAAAACTATATTGCTAATAATCGGGCAGAGGTTATAGGCATTGTAAGCGATGAGCTTGAGCTGAGTCACGAGATTTACGGAGAAAGCTTCTATACCTTTACTCTTGAAATACCGCGGCTTTCGGGCATAAGCGATAACATCAGGGTAATGGTATCGGACAGACTTCTGGCCGATATGCCGCTTTCCGTGGGAGATCTTGTGGAGATAGACGGACAGTTCCGTTCCTACAACAGCTACGAAAACGGCGATAACAGGCTTGTTCTGACTGTGTTTGCAAAGGATATTCGTCATGCGGAAAAAACTGATGACAAAAATCCCAATTCGCTTTATCTGAACGGTTTTATCTGCAAACCGCCGGTTTACCGTACAACGCCTTTCGGCAGGGAGATAACCGATTTGCTGCTCGCCGTAAACCGCAGCTATAATAAGTCGGATTATATCCCGGTCATCGCATGGGGCAGAAATGCAAGATTTTGCAAGAGCATCAACGTGGGCGATAATATTAAGGTGTGGGGACGTATTCAGTCGCGTGTTTATCAGAAACATGTGTCCGAGGACGAGGTGATTGAAAAAACTGCGTATGAGGTATCGGTAAGCCGTATGGAAATGGCTTGATTAATTTTGGGGAACGAAGGAGGATTTTTAATGGAGGTAAGACTCATAGGCGAAAAGCGCGCCGTTTTGGTTAAGGTGACGGGAGAGCTTGACCATCATTCGGCGGCTGTAATCAAGGAAGAGGCAGACGCGGTTATGCGTTCGAGCAACGCCGTAAACGTTATATTCGATATGTCGGAAACGGCTTTTATGGATTCGTCCGGGATAGGCGTGATAATGGGCCGCTATAAAAAGGCGCGTGCTCTCGGCGGACGCGTTGCGGCATATGGCATAAGTCCGCAGAACATGCGTATTATGGAAATGTCGGGTATAGATAAAATTATCAGGCTTGCGCCGTCTTTTGACAGAGCGTTGCGCATGCTTGATAAATGAGAAGGGAGAGTTACAGGGTGGATAATGTAATGAGTGTGGAGTTTTTGAACAAATCCGAAAATGAGAGTTTTGCAAGAATTGCGGCGGCGGCATTTACCATGCCGCTTAATCCTACTGCCGGCGAAATTGCCGAAATAAAAACCGCTGTTTCGGAGGCGGTGACAAATGCCATCATACATGGATATGAAAATTCTGTCGGAATGGTGAAAATGGAGGGAAAAATTCACGGGCGAACCGTTGAATTCACCATATCCGATGACGGCTGGGGCATAGCCGACGTTGAGGAGGCACGGCAGCCGCTTTTTACCGGAAAACCGGATATGGAGCGCTCCGGCATGGGGTTTTCAATTATGGAGAGTTTTATGGACAGGGTTGAGATTAAAAGCCGTCTTGGGGAAGGGACAAGGGTAAAACTTACCAAGACCATCGACTGACGCGGGAGATATACTGCGCATCTCACCTTTTTTCACTCGGGGCAGTACCTTTGTACGGCACCCTCGCTGCAAAAAGGCAATCTGCTTGTATCTATCCCGCGTCAGTGTGAGAGGGAGATATACTGCGCATCTCACCTTTTTTCACTCGGGGCAGTACCTTTGTACGGCACCCTCGCTGCAAAAAGGCAATCTGCTTGTATCTATCCCGCGTCAGTGTGAGAGGGAGATATACTGCGCATCTCACCTTTTTTCATTCGGGGCGGTACCTTTGTACAGCGCTCTTGCTGTAAAAAGGCAAGTTATTTGTATCTATCTCATGTCGGGGAGAGTGGGAAGATGTGCTGTGCAGTTCATCTTTGAGGCGTGACTTTGATGCCGAGGTTGAAAAAAGATGTATCAGACGTGTCGGTTTTGCGGCGCGAATTTAGAGTGAAACCTTAAATAAAGGAGTGTACCGATTTAATCATATAGCGTGTTTAATGCCGCGGCAGGCGGCGGAATGGAGAAATTTTATGGACAGAAATGCAGAGCTTTTGCTGGAGTATAAAAACGGGGATATATCGGCAAGGGACAAGCTGTGTGAGGAAAATATGCCGCTGGTGTGGAAGGTTGTGCGTCATTTCGTCAAGAGCGGCACGGAAAGCGAGGATTTGGCGCAGACGGGGGCGATTGGGTTACTTAAAGCAATAGACAATTTTGATATGTCATACGATGTGAGATTTTCGACATATGCCGTGCCGATGATTATTGGAGAAATACGGCGTTTTTTGCGTGATGACGGGATTATCAAGGTATCGCGGAGCCTGAAACAGAGCGCATACAAGGGCTGCATGGCGAGGGACAGATTGAGGGCAAGTCTGGGACGCGAACCGACTGTCGCGGAAATATCGGACGCGTGCGGTATTGCGGCAGAGGAGCTGATTGAGGCTTTTGAAGCAACTGCCGCACCGGAATCTATAAACCGTGAAGCATACAGTGAGTCAAATGAAAAAATTGAGGACAGGCTTAAATCGGAAAATGATGAAGATGAAATTGTGCAAAAACTTTTTGTGGACGGTATTTTATCAAGGCTCAAACCGCGCGAAAGGCAGATTTTGGTGCTGCACTATTTCAAGGGAAAAACGCAGCAGGAAATCGCGCCGATTATAGGGGTATCGCAGGTTCAGGTATCTCGCATTGAAAAAAAGGCGTTTGAGAAAATCAGAGCCGAACACGGAACATAACCGATATATGCGGATTTGCGCTGCGAAAGATGTTATTTTTGATACGGCTGTTCGCATGCGCGGCAAATCAGGCTGCAAAAGTCGCCGTGCAGCTCAATAATATTTTCGGTGAACGGCGCAAGCGGCAGCCACAAATCAAAAAGAAGCCTTCCGCGTGCGTCGCGGATTTGCAGACGGCAGCTGCCGCAGGGCAGCGTCATGCGGCGGGATTGTTCGCCGCGCAGCAGCTCGGACTCGGGCAATCCGTCCGCACACACTGTCACCGCTGATACGGCAGACAGATTTTTGACCGTAAGATATGCATACATGCGTTCACCCCCTCGCTGTATACTATGCGGTTTACATAATAAAGGTGCTGCCGGTATTCATAACACCGGCAGCATTTTTTGCGGCACCGGCAGAGTTTTTTCGGAAATGTTGAATACGGTTTCGGGATAACTGACGGGAAGCAATGCCGGTAAATCGGGCGCAAAAAAAGACCGTCCGCAAAGTGCAGACGGTGTCTGTGTGTAAAATTTAACCCCGCACAGACCGTAGACAAGACCCGATTTCTTACCTGCATAAGCAGGTGGGTTATCTCCTTCCCGAATTATATGTCCACTGGCAGTTCCCCGAAAGGAAAAGGAGGCGTATATGCCGCGGGAAGCGCCGAAATCCCGTATAAGAAGTGTTGGTAAAAAATATAGGCTCTATACGTGAATTGCAGGGTGCTTATATAATTATAATATCATATAAGTGTAATTTTTACAATACCTTTTTAAAAATTTTTTCAGTATACGGATTGAGTAAAAAATTATTTTTCTTCGTCTGCATACTGTTCTTCATCGCGGCGCACAAATTCGTTGAAAGCTGCCTGAAGCTCGTTTTCATCTTCAATCATGACCAGCTCGGCGTCATCGCCTTCGCCGTCCACGCGCATGATAACAACCTCGTCCGACTCGTCTGTGCTGCCCTCGATTACCTCTATCATTGCGAAATATGTGGCGTCGTTAAATTCGTACACGTCTATTACCATAAATTGCACAGGGTTACCGTTTTCGTCTTCCAAAATCAAAATATTATCGTCCATAACTGACTCCTTTACTTATATTATACTTTTTTGTGCCGTAAATATACCATGTCATTATTTTAATATAAAATATACCCGTTTGTCAACTATTTTTTTACACTATTCAGATAACCTTCCAAAATAAGGCATGCCGAAACGGTGTCGATGACGTTTTTCCGGTTCTTTCCGCGCGTGTTTGTTTCATTGAGAAACCGTGACGCTCCCACCGTAGTAAGACGCTCGTCCCATAAAATAATTTCTACGGTATATATTTCTTTCAGCTTTTCGGCAAACTCATATGTGGCGTCCGCCCGAAAACCGAGGGTTCCGTCCATATTTTTCGGCAGTCCCACAACGATTTTCTCCGGAGAATATTCGGAAATGATTTCACCGATGTCGCTGATGAGTCTGTCAAGACCGCGGTTTTTTACCGTTCCGACTCCCTGCGCAGTCCAGCCCATAGGGTCGCTTACCGCAACGCCTACGCGCGCGTCGCCGTAGTCTATTCCAAGTATTCGCATAATATACACTCTCCTTACTAACAAAAATAATACCATATAAAACAAAAAAAGTCAAATTTACTGTTGAAATTATTTTAAATTTGTGATATACTTATTATTGACTTGAAATACGGATTTTGAGGAGAGAAAATTATGGCTGAATTTGAAAAAGGCGGAATAAAAATGACTGCGCGTATCGCAAAGCTGATTGACGATTTGTTTGCGGATATGCCGCATATTGAAACCGACCGTGCCGTTTTGGTGACAGAGAGCTACAAAGCTACCGAAAATCTACCTATAATTAAGCGGCGCGCGCTGGCATTTTGCCATATTCTTGAAAATATACCCATAACCATTCGTGACGGCGAACTGATTGTGGGCAGCAATGCGAAAAAGCCGCGGAGCTGTCAGCTGTTCCCGGAATACTCGTACGAGTGGCTGGAAAGTGAACTGGATACGGTATCAACAAGAAGTGCCGACCCGTTCTTTATATCGGAGGAGGACAAGGAAATTCTTCACGGAATTTTCCCGTACTGGAAAGGCAAGACCAATTCCGACCTTGCTCTGTCATACATGGCGCCGGAAACGCTGTGCGCAATGAGGCACAATGTTTTTACGCCCGGAAATTATTTTTATAACGGCATAGGTCATATTACCGTTGATTACAAAAAGATTTTACATATCGGATTTAAGGGGCTTATGCGCGAGGCGGCGGAGGAGCTTGAACGCTGCAAAGTGTACATGCCTGAATATTCAAAGAAGCACGAATTTTTGGAGTCGGTTATAATTTGCGCCGACGCGGCAATAAAATACGCGAAAAGATATTCCGAGCTTGCACGTGAAATGGCGGACGCCGAGAAAAATTCGCAGAGAAAAAGCGAACTTGAGCAAATCAGCAGAATTTGTGCGCGCGTTCCTGAAAACGGTGCACAAAGTTTCTACGAGGCTTGCCAGACCTTCTGGTTCATTCAGATGCTGCTGCAGACCGAATCGAGCGGTCACTCGATTTCGCCCGGACGCTTTGACCAATACATGTATCCTTTCTACAAAAAGGACTTGGAGCAGGGACGCATTACTCCGGAATTTGCGCAGGAGCTTATGGACTGTATATGGGTGAAATTCAATGACCTAAATAAGGTTCGCGACGCGGCATCGTCCGAGGGATTTGCCGGATACAGCCTGTTTCAGAACCTGTGCGCCGGAGGTCAGACCCCAGACGGACTTGACGCTACAAACGATTTGTCCTACATGTGCATACAGGCGTCTATGCACACGCAACTGCCGGCACCGTCATTTTCGGTGCGTATCTGGAACGGCACGCCGAACGAGTTTATCCTCAAGGCTGCCGAGCTGACAAGGACAGGCGTGGGACTGCCCGCATACTACAATGATGAAATAATTATTCCGTCAATGATGAGCCGCGGAATTTCGCTTGAAGAAGCACGTGACTATAATATAATAGGCTGCGTTGAGCCGCAGATTGCGGCTAAAACCGACGGCTGGCATGACGCTGCATTCTTTAACATGTGCCGCCCTGTCGAGCTGGTTTTCTCAAACGGAATTGAGGACGGAGAAGCTGTCGGACTGCAGACGGGCGAACTGTCGGATTTTGAAACGTTTGATGACTTTTTCGGGGCATATAAAAAGCAGATGGCATATGAAATAGGTCTGCTGGTAAATGCCGATAACGCAATTGACGTTGCGCACAGCGAGCGCTGTCCGCTGCCATTTGAATCGTCTATGGTGGACGATTGCATTAAGCGAGGCAAAAGTATTCAGGAGGGCGGTGCGGTATATAATTTCACCGGACCTCAGGGATTCGGTATCGCTAACATGACAGATGCGCTTTATGCGATAAAAAAGCTTGTGTACGAAGATAAAAAATACACGCTGTACGATTTTAAAACCGCAATGGACTGCAATTTCGGAGAACCGTTCTCACCGATTGCGGCGGAAAGGGCAGCGGCAATGACTGCACGCCGTACCGCACAGCAGGGCAGAAGAATGTCGCCGACTGAAATTGAGTCGCTTTTAAAAGCATTTTTAAACGGTATCTGCAGCCCCGAGGAACAGGCGCGTTTCAGAAAAATGAAAGAGGACATAGAGGCGCTGCCGAAGTACGGAAACGATATTCCGGAAATCGACTTGTTTGCGCGTGAGGTTGCATATACATACACAAAAGAAGTGGAAAAATATAAAAATCCGCGCGGCGGACTGTTTCAGGCAGGGCTGTATCCGGTATCCGCAAATGTGCCGCTCGGTCATCAGACCGGCGCGACGCCCGATGCAAGGCTTGCGTGCACGCCGATTGCGGACGGAGTGGGACCGTGCTCCGGACGTGACACCAAGGGCCCGACCGCGGCCGCAAACTCGGTCGCAAAGCTCGACCACGCAATCGCCTCAAACGGAACGCTGTATAATCAGAAATTTCACCCGTCCGCGCTTGCGGGAATGTCGGGTCTGCAAAATTTCGCTTCCTATATAAGAGCGTTTTTCGACCAAAAGGGGATGCATATGCAGTTTAACGTTGTAAGCCGTGAAACGCTTATTGACGCGCAAAATCACCCTGAAAAATATAAGAGCCTTGTTGTGCGCGTTGCCGGATATTCGGCATTGTTCACTACGCTTTCAAGGTCGCTCCAGGACGATATTATAAACAGAACCGAACAGGCTTTTAACAGGTAAAATGATATGAGTAATGATGTAAAAGGAAGAATTTTTGATATTCAGAAATACTCCATTCATGACGGTCCGGGGATACGAACGATTGTATTTTTGAAGGGCTGTCCGCTGAGGTGCAAATGGTGCTGCAATCCCGAAGGACAGAAATACGATATACAAAATATGTTCTTTGCCGGAAAGGATAAAACCGTCGGACGCGATGTAACCGTCAGCGAGGTTATGGAGGAGGTTATGCGCGATTTGCCGTATTATCTGCGCTCGGGCGGCGGACTCACGCTTTCGGGCGGCGAGTGTCTGGCACAGCCGGAATTCGGACGCGCCCTGCTGAGCGCGGCAAAGAGCGCCGGTATTTCCACCGCGATTGAAACCACCGGTTTTGCCGAGTGGGAGGTTTACAGCAGCTATCTGCGCCTGACCGACCATGTGTTGATGGATATTAAAAATATAGATAATGACAAGCATATGCGTTTTTGCGGTCAGTCAAACGAGCGTATTCTGGAAAATGCGCGGCGCGCGGCGGAGGAACACGGTGATATAACAATCCGTGTGCCCGTAATTCCCGGTTTTAACGATACCGAGGAGGAAATTTGCGCAATTGCCGAATTTGCAAAGAGTCTGCGCGGCGTGCACAAGCTCCATCTTTTGCCGTATCATCGGCTGGGTATGGATAAATATGACGCGCTCGGGAGAAAATATGAGCTGTCCGATTTGCAGCTGATTGAAGAAAACAAAATGTACCGTCTGCTTTCGGCAGCGGAAAAATCGGGGCTTGACTGCAAAATCGGCGGATAATTAATATATACGGAGGATTTATTATGAAAATTAAAGAAGGATTTGTGCTTCGCAGTGTAGCTGATAACTTTATCGTAATCGGCGTGGACGGGGAAGCGGTTGATTTTAACGGAATGATTACGCTCAATGAAACCGGCGCGTTCCTGTGGAGAATTTTGACGGAACAAGACATAAGCAGGGACGGATTGGTTAAGATGCTGACGTCGGAGTACATGGTTGATGTCAATATTGCCGAGGAGGATATTGACGCATTTTTGAAAAAGCTTGCCGACGCAGATGTGCTTACAAAATGACGGACAGGACGAAAATACGGCTTGAGCAGTTATGGCCGGTTATGGCTGAACAGCTTGCATCGGGGAAAAAAGTCAGGTTTGCTCCCATGGGAACAAGCATGCTCCCGATGATACGGCAGAATGAAGATACTGTTGTTCTGAAAAGTGCTCCGCCGCGCCTGAAAAAATATGATTTGCCGCTTTACAGACGCAAAAACGGACAGTTTGTTATGCACAGAGTTGTCGGAATTGCAAAGGACGGGTCTTATATTATGTGCGGCGACAATCAGTGCGTCAGAGAATACGGCATAACCGACCGAAATATTCTCGCCGTTGCCGATGGGTATTATCACGGCGGCAGCTATATTTCGTGCGGTGACAAAGATTATTTGAGGTATTGCCGCCGACGTGTATTTATGCAGAAAATCAGAGGATTTAAAGCTAAAATAAAATCTGTTATAAAACGTATTATCCGGCATAAAGCCGATAAATAAAACGTATTATCCGGCATAAAACCGATAAAAACCAACCGCATCGGAATAATTTTGATGCGGCTGTTTTTGCATGCAGGTATGCTACTGCATTGTTATTTTTTTGTCTTATATTGCTTCGGCGTTATTCCGTACAGCGTACGGAATTTTTTTATATAATACGAACAGTCGGAGAAACCGCTGCCGCAGCATGCGTCCTGAACCGACTTGCCTCGGTCGAGAAGTCTGCACGAATAAAACAGGCGTTTTTGCAGCAGATACTCGCCGGCAGTCATTCCTGTCTGCTTTTTAAAATGCCGCTCAAATGTATTTACGCTGACAAATGCCATTTTTGCCAAATCCTCGATTAAAATTTGCTCCTCGATATGTGAATCCATATATTCCAGCGCGCCGGCAACATCTTGTGACAGTTTTATTTTTCGGTCTTTCAACATTCTGCCGTTTCGCAGACTGCTGATGAGTGCAAAGAAAAGACAGTAATCGCCGCTGCCGTCCGAGAGGAGCATTTCGCTGCAAATGCCGCATACCTTTTCCAAATCTTCCGGCGAAAGCTCAATCAGGTTATTTTCGCCGGCTCCGCGCTCAAAAAATATATCAAAAAGACCTTCATTTCCGTTTATTCCGAACAAAATCCAATAATGACGGTGCAATTTATCGGAATTTATTATGCAGTGGTGATTTTCGTTCGGACGGGTTATTATTACGCTGCCGCGCTTTATCGGATATACGGTGTTTTCTACCATAAATGATACGTCACCGCTGAGATTGATGTATATTTCACACTCTCCGTGCGCATGCTGATAATTTACATTTTGCCGGCTGCCGTTTAGTTCAAGATATTTTATGTCAAACGAAAAATCATTTATTCGCGTATAGTTTATTGTCTTGTTCTTCATATTAATTACCTCATGTGGTGATTTTATCATATTTTTTGGTGAAATGTCAATATATATAAAACAAAAATTGTGATATATTTATTGCAGGAGATGAAATAATGAGTTATATACAACTATTGATATCAGTGATTTTACTGGCGGCGAATTTTTCTTTCCGCAGGGTTTACACAAAAAAAGCAGGAGATACATTCCGTGCGTCGGTGTATTACAGCTTTTTTGCAGCGATTATTTGTGCGGTGTTTTTTCTTGCTCTCGGCGGCGGTAAAATTTCATTAAATCCGTTTACCGTACTTATGGCGTCGGCATCTGCAATAATGTGTCTTGCATACACCGCATTGAGCTTTAAGATTATGGAGGAGGACGGACTGGCGGTTTTTACGCTTTTTCTTATGGCGGGCGGTATGACCGTGCCGTACATTTTCGGAATTGCGTTTCTGCATGAGGAATTTTCGCTGCTGCGGACTTTTGGACTTGTGCTGATATTTGCGTCATTGCTTACGGTAAATTCGGGATGCGGAAAGATAAATCCGAAAACCGCGGCTATGTGTATTGCGGTGTTTCTGCTGAACGGCTTTGTCAGTGTTGTATCAAAGCTACATCAAATCAGCCTCTATGCCGCGGCTGAAAATGACTTTATAATCTGCACATATATAGTCCAGGCGCTGATGTGTCTTGCGGCATTTCCGCTTGTTCGAGGAAAACAACCGCTGCCGATAAATTCGCCTCGCTGCATCACTGCGATAATCGCGTCCGCACTTGCAGGCGGAATATCATATCTGCTGCAGCTGGTATGCGCAAAATCGCTTCCGGCAACCGTTCTTTATCCGGCTGTGACGGGAGGGTCGGTTGTACTGACGTCGCTTTGCGGAATAATTATATTCAAGGAAAAAGCGCATGCAAAACTGCTTATCGGAATTGGCTTGTGCTTTATGGGTACATGCATGTTTTTATAGAAAGGGAGATTGAAAATGTTTAATATTAATATTAATGAAATGAATTTTTCGTTTTTGTATGGCGGAAAGCCGTTTGCGGATTTTGACGCGGCAAAAAGCATTACGAAAAACGGCAATGTAACAACGGTTATTTACAGCCTTTCCGATGGGCTGACCGTTACGCATACCGTCACGGCATATCCGGATTACAACGCATATGAATGGGTCACCGCATTTGAGAACAATGGGGATAAGCCCACAGAAATTCTGTCGGAGATGTGGGACTGCGACGCGGTGTTTAGGTTTGATTATGATGACGAATTGGGGTATACCGCATACATGCCGGATAAAAGCCGCGGAATAGAAGTACATTCTCCCTCGGGATCGTTTTGGGGCGATACCGAATTTTATAATGATGTTGATAAAATTTCGGTGGGACGTTACATAAACCGGCTGTATCCGGGCGGCAGTATGCGGTATTCATGCGAAGGCGGACGTTCGTCGGACGGAGAGCGTGCACCGTTTTTCAATCTTCATCAGCGCGGAAAGGGAATTATTTTCGCAATCGGCTGGACGGGACAATGGAATTGCGAAATAAGCCGTGCGAATGAGGAAGTGAGTGTAAAAACAAAAATCGAAAATACTCATTTCAGACTTATGCCGGGCGAAAAAATCCGCACATCGTCATTTGTTGTTATGAGTTACAGCGGTGACTTTGCGGATTCTCAGAACAAATGGCGCAGACTTGTAAAAGAACATTTTTCGCCCATAGGTAAGGGTGAATGCAGAAATACACTTCCGTTTTGCGCCGGAATTTGGGGCGGCATGGCGGATAAGGAGATATTTGACCGTCTGCGGGTTATAAATGAAAACCAGCTGCCGTTTGAATATATTTGGATGGACGCCGGGTGGTACGGGGGAAACGAGGTTGACGCAACACCCGATGAGTTTGAGGGCGACTGGGCGGTGCATACGGGCGACTGGCGCATCAATAACGCGCATACGGGCGGACTTGAAGATGTTGCCGCAGCGGTTCGTGACAGCGGAATGGAATTTTTGCTGTGGTTTGAGCCGGAACGTGTTCGAAGGGGTACACCGATAAGTCTTGAACATCCGGAGTATTTTATTGAAGTAACCGATCGGGAGGATACGGATAAAGACAATCTTCTGCTCAATCTCGGAAATGAAGATGCGTGGAGGTACTGCTTTGATTTTATAAGTAAAAAAATTGAACGTTTGGGAATAAGCTGCTATCGCCAGGATTTCAATTTTTCGCCGCTTTCGTATTGGCGTGCGAATGATTCGGAGGACAGGCGAGGGATTACGGAAATAAAGCATATTCTGGGACTGTATCGGCTTTGGGACGCCTTGAGGGAAAAATTTCCTTACCTTATAATAGACAATTGCGCAAGCGGCGGAAGGCGCATTGATATTGAAACAATGCGCCGTGCGGTTCCTCTGTGGCGAAGCGATATGGCATGCCCGGCAAATTATCCGAGTAACTACAACCAAATCCATAATGTTACTTTCGGTACGTGGATTCCGTACAGCGGTACCGGTACCGGACGCGAATATGACATGTACCGTATACGAAGCGCCTATGCCGGCGGATTGACAACGAATTACACATTTTCGGCAAGAAATAAATTCGGCGATGATGCGGATGACATTAATTTGCTGAAAAAGGCTGCAGATGAGTATAAGCGCGTCCGTCCGTACTTTTACGCCGACATCTATCCGCTTACAAAAATTACGTCGGCAGATGATACCTGGCACGCGGTTCAATATAACCGACCGGAAAACAATGACGGCATTATTCAGATTTTCAGACGTGAAAACGCGTGCGGCACGAGTGCATGCTATAAGCTGCGCGGACTTGACACTGACGGAAATTACCTGTTTACCGATGCCGACAGCGGTGAAACAATTGAGGCTAAAGGGAAAAAGCTTGCTGAAATGGGTATCGAAATAGCAATAAAAAGTGCGCGCACAGCAAAGCTGTATTTTTATAAAAAGACGGAATAATGCGGCTTTTTGCAGTTTTTATTAAAAAAAGACAAAAAATTTCAAAAACCCCCTTGACAAAAGAGAAATAGTTTGATATAATAAACAAGCTGTCCCTGAGGGCATGGCTGAGGCCGGTTTTAGCCGTATTCATGCGGATTTAACCCGATTTTGAAAAAAGTTTCAAAAAGTTTCAAAAACTTTCAAAAAAAGCCTTGACAAACCCAATGGGATGTGATATACTAAATAAGCTGTCCCGAAAGACAGCGTTGAACATTGAAAA
>CAKSUM010000016.1 GCA_934501535.1 uncultured Clostridia bacterium | reverse complement strand
AAACACATCTTTCAGGTCATCAAAATTCTTTACATCCAGTCCTTTCATGATATTACGCAAATTCTCCTTGCGTTCTTTTTCCGCTGCCCGTTCTTCGGGACTTAACTTGTACCTTGGCATAATTAAAACCTCCAAAATGATATTTTTATTATATACCATTTTGGAGGTCTCGTAAAGACTTTACACAAAATTTGGGGTTGACTCAAAATGAATACTGTTCGGATATAACCGGATTAAACTGAGCCGAGGCAAGAATTTCCCTTGCCTCGGCTTGTTTTGTTTATTCAGTGCTGTTAGTTGTTTTCGGTAAATCTTTGCAGAATTGCTGCAGTTTCGGCTCTTGTTGCATTATCCTTCGGCGCAAAGGAATTATTATCTTTACCCTGCATAATGCCGAATTCTTTGCAGTATTCCACCGCCTCCGCTGCGTAATCCGAAATTTTATCATGGTCGGCATAGTTAAGCGTTTCTTTGCTTAAATCTGCTTGTACTGCGCCTTTGTATTTTGCATATCGGTATATCATTGCCGCAATCTGTTCACGCGTTATATTGTTATCCGGTGCAAATTCGGTATCGCTTATGCCGGTTACGATATTGTTTTCTTTCGCCCAGCCGACGGCAGCGGCATAGTATTCATCACCGCTGATATCCGAAAATACGTTTTGGGTATTTGTTTTGGGTTCATTTTCCATGCGGTACAAAATAGTCACGAACATCGCTCTTGTAATCGGCATTTCGGGCGAAAATTCATTGTCGGAGGTACCTTTCATAAAATCTTTGTCACACATAAATTTTACAGCGTCATAATACCATTTGTCTTGTTTTACATCATCGAACGGGTCTGTATTTTCTTTGTCATTTGCCGATGTGCCGCTTCCCGACGAGCTGCCCGAGCCTGATGAAGATGAGCCGGACGAACCGGAGCTTGACGAACTTGACGAACCGGAACCCGATGAAGTTGTAAAGTATGACGGTTTATCAACTTTGTATTCAGACCATTCGGTGTATGTGCCCTTGCCGCTCATATCTGCCGCGCTTGTATACTCGTCTGTTGTTATTGTATATTCGCTGTCGCCCTGCACTAAAACCGTACCGTCCGATTTTACAATGGAAACCGTTTTACAGTCGGCGTCTTTTATGCTTCCGGCACAATAGAGGGCTGTCAGAGTGCTGTCGCCTGTGACAATCCACGAGGATTTTCATCAATATACAGTTTTGCATATCCGTTTCCGTCATATGATGAATCACACAAAACCGCACCTGTCAAAACACTTCCGTCCGAAATATATAGGTCGAGCGTGCTGATTTTATCCCATATAATATTGCCGTTCATTTGCTGATTGACCGCTGTAAACAGGCAGTCTGCACCGTTGCTGCCGACAGTTCCCCAGCCGCGCCGGTTATTATTTCCCGTAACCTGCAGGAAAAATTCGGAATCATCAGTTGCTGTGATGTCAACATTTTCAAGATAAAATTCACTTTCCGTATTGGTAGTATAGAACAATCCGCCGTTACCTGAAATGAGCTTGCCGTCCTTCATTGCAAATTTTCCGCAGCCTATTTCGGAATCGCCCGACATACTCTGATATACAATAACAGTCCAAGTTGTGTCGTTTTGCGAATCATCTTTCATGTTTCCGCTTAATGTGCTGTTATATAAAGACAAACTGTTAAGCCCCTCAATGCAGACTGCCTCGGAGCCGTTTGCGGCGAGGTCGGCGTTGTTTACGGCGATATCCGCCGTTGAATATACCGCCGGCGAACCCGTTCCGTTTGAAACATAACTGCCGCCGTCAACAACCATTTTTCCGCCGCCTCGGTCTGAACGTATCGCCGCCGAGGACTCTCCGTTTGTTGCTACGTCAAGGTCCCATGCATACAATGTTCCGCCGCCGGCTGCATGTATGCCGCCCGAAGTGTCTTTTTCGGTTGAGATTTTTGTGTCGGCAATGTAAGCTGTTCCGCTTCCGTATGCAAAAACTCCTGCACCGCCTTTTGCATCTGTAGTAATTGTACTGTCTTTAATATACAAGTTTCCGCCGGTTACAAGTGACGCCGCACCGATGCCGTAAAAGCTTGAATTATCGCCGCCGGTGGACTCAGTCGAATTTCTTGTTATTGTTGAGTTTTTAATAACCACGTCGCCGCCGGTTGCAAGCACTGCATTTTCGTCGGTACCTGTACTTGTAAGAGTTTGTCCGTTAAGTGCGGTGCTTTCGCTGTATGTGTTTGCAGCTGAATATGATGTCGGTGCACTTGAGCCGCCGGGCATACCACCGGGCATACCGCCGGGATTGCCGCCTGACGGAGGTGTTGGCTGTCCGTTTTGATTTCCTTCGCCGCTTGGCGGTGCCGGAGGTGTATTTGTGCCGTCAGCGCTGCCTGCGAGTGCCGTGCCGGAAATTTTGTATCCGCTGTAGTCTCCTGCGGTTACGGTAATTCCATTATCGCTAAACACAAATTTAGTTGCATTTTGCGATGAATTATCCGCAAATGCCACACCCGTAAATGATAGCTGCGCCATTATTGCCGCCGCTGATATTAAAGCAGTTATTTTTTGTGGATTTATTTTTTTCATACCGTTCAACTTCCTTTCTTTTTTAAGACTTGCCGATTTGTTCAGTCTTGCTTTATGTCTTTAATTATACAGACAATTCTTAAAAAGTTCTGAAAAATTTTCAGATATTTTTAAGTTCTGTGTGATATGGTATAGAAAACAAAACAAATTTATGTTATAATATTAGTGTAATGAGGTGCTATAGCGATGAAAATACTTGTAGTTGAAGATGAAAAGATGATTTCCGATGCGGTGTGTAAAATACTTGAAGATGCAGGGTTTTACACCGACGCTGTTTATGACGGCGAGGACGCGCTCTATTATATCAAGGAGGCAAAATATGACTTGATTATATTGGATATAATGCTGCCGCTCATTGACGGGACGGAAATTCTCAAAAGGACGCGGACTAGGGGAAACAGCACGCCCATACTTATGCTCACGGCAAAAAATACAATTCCCGATAAGGTTCTCGGCTTGAACAGCGGTGCGGATGATTATATGACAAAACCGTTTGATGCAGATGAGCTCTTGGCGCGCGTCAGTGCGCTTACGCGCCGAACCGGCAATGTTATAATCGGCAAGCTTGATTTCGGGGATTTAAGCCTTGATTTGAATACGGCGATACTCTCTTGCGGCGAAAGCTCAATTCAGCTTACTAAAAAGGAATACAGCGTTCTTAAAATGCTGCTTGCAAATTCCGGCATGACGCTGACGAAAGAAAATCTCATAGTGAATATATGGGGAGAAGATTCCGATACAACAGAAAACAACGTTGAAGCATACATATCTTTTATAAGGAAAAAAATCAGGTATTTAGGCTCAAATGTCCGTATAAAAAATATTCAGGGCATGGGCTACCGGCCGGAGTTTACGGGGGAAGATGCAAAATGAAAAATTATAAAAAAAGCTTTATCAAGTCAAATCTTCTGCTTATAGGGCTTGTGCTTTTAATAATGAACGCAGTAATCATGGTATATTCATACCACGCAAGCGTTGAGGAGCTAAAAACAGTGATGCAGCAAAAGATTGAACCGTATAATACAATAAGAAATATTCTTAGGGAGCAGCCGCGAAAGGCAAGTGACGAGCCGCCCGAAATATCCTCCGGTGACGATAAAGCGAATGATGAAAAACCGATAAATTTCAAAGACGATTTTAATTCAAAGCCTCCTGCACACAATATGCCGCAAGACGGTTCATCAAGAAAGTATTCAAAGTCGGTATATGTGTTCTTTTATAATGTTGATGAAGAAAATGTATCAATCGTTTCAAAAGACGAGCTGAAAAACAATAATGAGCTTTTGGAAACCGCACAGAAAATATATGCCGCAAAAAGTGATTTCGGAGCTTTAAGGTCGGAAAACTTATACTACTATAAGCAATCAACGCCGAATGAACTTAAAATTTCGGTTGCAAGCAGAAATTTTATATGGTTTTCAATGCTTGAACTTTTTGCGGTATTGCTGCTTATATTCATTTTAGCAATGATGATATTTTATTTTATCAGCAAAAAACTTGCAGACCGGGCCGCAAGACCGCTTGAAGATGCCATAGCAAGGGAAAAACAGTTTATAACGGACGCGTCTCACGATTTAAAAACTCCGTTGACGGTTATTCTTTCAAATGCAGATATTCTGTGCAGAAACCGGGCTTGCTCCGTTTCTGAAATGTCAAAATGGATTGACGGCACAAAACATGCGGCAAACGATATGAAAGAACTTATCGAACAAATGCTTGTTTTATCCGAAAGCGAAACAAAAACCGAAATTAAAAAAGAAGATGTCAACATCTCCGATATTGCAGAACAGAGCACGCTTGTTATGGAATCGGTCGCATATGAAAAAAACATCGATTATAAAACGGAAATACAGCCGAATATCGTAATAAAAGGCAGTGCGGATTATGTAAAACGTATCGTCATATCGCTTATTGACAATGCAATAAAGTATGAATTGAGCGGCGGCAGCGTTTGTGTATCGCTTAAAGATGACAAAAAAAGCGTTTGCTTTTCCGTCAGGAATAAAACAAGCGTTATTTCAAAGGAGGATATTCCGCATATATTTGAAAGATTTTACCGTGCCGACAAATCGCGTCATGCGGATGGAAGTCACGGGCTGGGTCTTGCGATTGTGAAAAATCTTACCGAGCTTATGGGCGGAAAAATTAAAGCGTCAAGCAGCGAAAAAGACGGGACGACATTTACGGTGACGCTGCCGAAATGAAATCTTCACTTTTCTTGTGGCGAACAAAAGAAACAGCAATAATATTTAGTTTTGAAAGCACGAAATGAAATACCACCCGTATAATGGGTGGTATTTTGTATACAAAATTAAAGGCAGCGTTGCATGCCGCCTTTGATTTCGGTTTTGCCACGGATATATTTATGAAGTGTGTTTTTTGTATATAAGCCACAGTCCGCGCAGAAGCAAATCTGCGTCATAAATAATATCATGACGGCAATTTTTTACGATTGACTTTGACAGACCGCCGGTTGCGACAACGGTTGTTTTTTCGCCTAACTCTTCCTCGATTTTATCAATCATGCCGTCCAGCATCGACGCACTTCCGAGAATTGCGCCGCTTTGCATGGCGTCGATTGTGTTTTTTCCGATTACGCTTTCGGGCGTTTCAAGGCTTATTGACGGCAGCAGCGAAGTGGTTTCGGAAAGAGCCTGCTGTGAAATCATAACACCCGGTATTATTGCACCGCCGATATATGTTCCGGTTTTGTCTATAACAAATATTGTTGTAGCGGTTCCCATATCGATTAAAATGATTGGGGGAGGGAAGTCATTAAGTACGGTGACTGCGCCCACGATGAGGTCGCTGCCGAGCTGCGACGGGTCATCAAGCGCCACCTTCAGTCCCTCGCAGCCGTCAAGCGTAATCGGCTTTTTGCCGATTACAAGCTCAACCGCCGTTTTCAGTGCCTTATCAATCGGGGGTACAACCGATGAGATTATGGCTCCGTCAAAGGATTTTACGTCAATATTATTTATTGTAAGAATATTTTTCAGCATGACGGCAAATTCCATGTCCGTTTTGTAGGAATGGGTTGTAAGTCTGCCGTCAAATATTATTTTTCCGTCATCAATGCAGCCGATAACTATATTTGTATTACCGACATCTAAAGCTAATATCATAATTATGTGCCATACCTTTCCGCCCAATGGGCTTTTATAAAAGTATACACTTTTTTCGGCAAAATGTCAATGCTTATCTATAAAAGCTCTGAGTGCATTGAGTACAACCAGCAAGCATACGCCTACATCGGCAAATACAGCCAGCCACATTGACGCATAACCTAAGATGCTCATAAGCATAACGGCTATTTTAACGAAAATCGCAAATCCTACATTTTCGTGAAGCAGCATCACCGTTCTGCGTGCAATTTTGACTGCAAGCGGTATTTTTGCAATATCGTCAGACATAATTACCGCGTCGGCGCTTTCTATCGCCGCGTCGGAGCCTATGCCGCCCATAGATATGCCCACATCTGCACAGGAGAGAACGGGCGCGTCATTTATACCGTCGCCGACAAAGGCTGCTTTTGAATTTGCGCGAAGTTCTTTAAACTTCGCAACCTTATCCTGCGGAAGCAGACCGGCATAGTATGGAATATCAATTTTATCCGCAATGCGCTTTGCATTCATTTCTGCGTCGCCGGTAAGCATTACGGAGTCTATGCCGAGATTTTTCAGTGCCGACACGGTTTCTTTTACATTTGACTTCAGCTTATCATCGACAACGATGTATCCGGCGAATGTGCCGTCTATCGAAATGTATACCGCATTTTCGCAAGTGACGTCCGCGCCGGCAAATGATGCCTTGCCGATTAAAACAGTGTGCCCGTCAACTTTGGCGGAAACGCCGTTTCCGGCAATTTCTTCATAGCCGCTTATACGCGATGTATCAATCTCTTTTCCGAATGCTTTCACAATAGCTTTTGCGATGGGGTGAGATGAGTAACTTTCAACATGTGCTGCATAGTCTAAAAGTTCAGCTTTTATGCCGTTTTTCGTCCATATGCGCACAACGTCGAAACTGCCTTTTGTAAGCGTTCCGGTTTTATCGAATGCGACAGTTTTGATTTTTGAGAGTTCTTCAAGTGAATTTGAACCCTTTATCAGCACACCGCTTTTTGACGCGCGTCCCAATCCTGCAAAAAATGTAAGCGGAACGGAAACGATAAGCGCACACGGACATGATACAACCAGAAATGTCAGTGCGGTGTAAATCCAGCGGTGCCAATCATGTGTAATCAGCGACGGAATTATGCCTATAAGCAGTGCGGAAATTACAACTACTGGCGTGTAAATTTTTGAAAAACGTGTTATAAAACGCTCGGTGCGTGACTTTTTAGTGGATTTAACAAGCTCAAGAATTTTGGACGCAGTCGAGTCGGAATATGCTTTTGTTACCTCAATCTCTATAACCGAATTTGTGTCTATGCTGCCGCTCATGACCTCATCGCCGCTGCTTACCGATACCGGTGCCGCCTCACCCGTAAGCGCCGATGTATCAAGGTGCGCGCTGCCTTTTATGACAACGCCGTCGAGAGGAATTTTTTCGCCGGCAGATACCCGGACGGTATCTCCCACAGATACCTCCTCACAGGCAACCGATACAAATTTGCCGTCTTTTAAAACGTTGGCGGTATCGGCGCGCAAATCCATTAGGTTACCGATATTTTCCTTTGATTTATCAACAGCGTAATCGGAAAGCAGTTCACCAATCTGATAGAACAGCATAACCGCAACGGCCTCGGGATATTCGCCTGTTGCGAACGCGCCGATTGTCGCAATGCTCATAAGGAAACATTCGTTAAAAATATTGCGTATATCTCTTACGGCGTTGATAAGTACATCGTAGCCCAAAACCAGGTATGCCGCAAAATACAGATAATTAATTTTGGTTATCAGTGCGGTGCCGAACAGTACGGCGCCGATGATAAGTCTTATTATAATCGGCAGACGGTTTTCCTCCTCATGCTCGCCGTGGTCATGTCCGCAGCAATGCTCGTGACCGCCGTGTTCGTGACCGCAGCAGTGATGTTCATGCTCGTGTTCATGCGTATGTTCGTGATCGTGACAATGACAGCTCATAATTAATACCTCCTATGAATATATGAATATCTGTTCATATATTCATTATAGCACCGTGTTTTTAAAATGTCAATAGAAAAATAAAAAAATATATTATATTTTTTACGGATTTCACGTTTAATATATTTGTAAATTTTGTTTATACGCATAGGGGGAGATTCCGGTATATTTTTTAAATATGCGGCTGAAGTAGAGTGAGTCCTTGTATCCCAAAAATGCAGCAATCTCACAGTTTGTCATTGTTGTATCGGCAAGCAGTTGCTTTGCCTTTTCAATTTTAATCATTGTGCGGTATGCGTGAGGAGAATACCCGGTATATTCTTTGAACAGCGTGATGAAATAGTATTTGTCGATACAACACTCGCGCGTAGTCCTGTATTGTGGAGGTATCGTTCATACATATACTCATTTTATCAATCACAGACTTGATTTTATCATATTTATGAGAGTGTTCATGACGGGAAGATGTATTCAGGGCGCGAACGGCAGACGCAATGACCGAGATCAGAATTGAACGGCAAAAAAGCTCATATCCCGGTCTTGCCAAGCGGATTTCGCGGGCAAGGTCGATAACGTTGAGCCCTATTTCGTCACAAATACCAATGTGGTATCTTCTTTTTTCGGATAACCCCGAACAGCTGAGTATATCGCCGGCACCGGTACCGGTAAAATGAATCCCAGTACACTTTTGTGCTGCAATTCGGGCAGTAGGCATAATCCTGCGGCTCATGAGGACGGTATATCAATAAATCTCCTTTTTCGGCTGTTTGGTATGCTCCGTCTGCATAAAATTCGGCACGTCCGTCGGCAATGTATATAATTTGATAGTCGGATCTGCCGTTCGGGCGCACGGTTTTAATTTCCGTATCGGCAATCTCATAATAACCGCAGCTGTTGACGCTTAGATATTCATTTGTTATTCTGTCGAAACGACTGTCAGAAACGAAGGGCTTGATGATGACTGCGTTACGATTTCAGCGGTTATAGAAGATGCAAACGGACATACTGACGCTTTCATAAATGACGGCGAACTCAAAGTGAGGGCAAAGGATAAAGCGGCTATAATGCAAAACGCCTATGTTGAAAATCCTGAGTTATGGGATATTGACCACCCACATTTATATTATGTGACAGTTTATGTAAAGCGCGGCGGGGAGCTGATTGATGAAGTGCGGGAACACTTCGGATTTCGCACATTTCGCTTTGATGCGGACAAGGGATTTTTCCTGAACGGAAGAAATATAAAGATAAAAGGTGTATGCTGTCATCAGGACTACGGCATAACGGGAAAAGCGGTTGCAGATAATGTGTGCCGATATAGGATAGAATTGATAAAAGAAATGGGAGCAAACGCATACAGAACGGCTTATTATCCGCATTCGGAGGCGACTATGGACGCTTTGGACGAGTTAGGCTTGCTTGCGATGGACGAAACACGTTGGTTCACGTCATCGGAGTACGGAAAAAAGCAGCTTGAGATGCTTATAAAGCGTGACAGAAATCGTCCGTGGGTGGATTTTATGGCCAATCGGAAATATGAGGAAACCGATTGAGCTGACAGAGCGCGGAAAACGCATTGCACAGTCCATGAAAGCAACGGTGAAAAAACTGGACAATTCGCGTCCGATAACCGCAGCTTTGTGCCGCGACCCGGGCATTGGGTGCATGACTGAAGTTATGGATGTAATAGGCATAAATTATCAGCTTAATACTTATGAGAAAACGCATGAAAAATTTTCGGATATTCCTATTTTTGCATCCGAGTGCTGTGCGACCGGCACTACGCGCGGTTGGTATACGGACGATGAACCTGTGAGAGGATATATAAACGCGCGCGACCATGATTCGGTGATTGAGTGGTACTTTTTGAGCCGTGAATATACATGGCGGTTTATTAGAATGGGTTGCCGGAGGTTTTCAGTGGGCAGGAATAGAGCACAGAGGCGAAACGGAGTGGCCGCGTCTTTGCTCACAGTCCGGGGCGGTTGATTTGTTTCTGCAAAAAAAGGACGCATTTTATCAAAATCAATCGCATTGGCTTGATACACCGATGATTCATCTGCTGCCGCATTGGAATTATAAAGGTCGCGAGGGTGAGCCTATCGAAGTATGGGCGTATACGAACTGTGAGGAAGCGGAGCTTTATCTGGACGGAAAGAGCTTGGGCAGACGCAGTGTAGAGCGTTATTCTAACGCCAAGTGGGTTGTACCGTATAAAAGCGGTATGTTGACAGTGATTGGGCGAAACGGAGGAACAGACGCTGCAAAGGACTGTGTGCAGACAAGCGGAAAAGCGGCGGCTTTAAAACTGCGGCTTGAAAATACGGTTTACACAGCAAACGGAAGAAATGTTGCGATTGTTACCTGTTACTGTACAGATTCGGATGGGGTGTTTGTACCTGACGCAGAGGGGTATATGATAAGTTTTAATTCAAATTCGCTCGGAACGGTTATCGGAACCGGGCTGGAATATCAATTTTGATATCCCAGCTTGGTACCGTGAGAATGACGCGATACCGATAATACCATTCCTATTGCGATCATATTTGTAACCAGTGACGTACCGCCGTAGCTTATAAACGGCAGCGGAATACCGGTTACAGGCATAAGACCTATGCACATGCCGGTATTTTCAAATGTGTGGAAAATCAGCATGGAGGCTATGCCTATACAGATGAATTTTCCGAACAGATCATTTGACTCCTGTGCAGCCTTAATACACCGTGCAATAATCAGAAATAAAAGCAGAATGATAAACACTGCACCGATAAAACCAAATTCTTCCGAAATTACACTGAAAATAAAATCGGTGTGCTTTGTGGGGAGTAAACCCAGCTGATTTTGAGTCCCCTTTAAAAAACCTTTACCGAAAATCTGCCCGGAGCCGACTGCGATTTTTGATTGGATAACGTTATATCCTGTATTGAGCTTGTCCATTTCGGGGTTGAAAAAAACCTGTATTCTGTGCTTTTGGTAATCGCTCAGAAGAAAGAAATAAGCAAGCGGCGCCGACGCAAGCAAAATAAGCACGGCGGGAATGATATACTTGAACGAAATTCCTGCCGTAAAAATCATTACGGCAAACATAAAGCAGAATACCATTGCGCTTCCGGCGTCGGGCTGCAGCATAATCAGTGCAAGAAAGACTCCGAGGTGGGCAATGAGCAGTAAGACCGTCAGAGGTCGGTTTATTCTGTTTTTGACTGCCGAAAGATGTTTTGCAAAGGTTACGGTAAATCCGACCTTGCATATTTCCGACGGCTGTATGCCTATCGGTCCGAAGCGAATCCAGCTGCGCGCGCCCCAGTTTCCCGTGGAACCGACCACAAGAACTGCAATTAAAAGAAGAATACATACAGCGTAAATCGGCACGGCAATATATCCGAACAGCTGATAATCGATACGGCTTATTATTATCATCATTATCGCGCCGATTAAAAGCGCGCCGGACTGTACTATTATCTGTGTATTGGTGCCGAGCGAACGTGTTGCGCTGTATATTGCTGCAAGCCCGGCAACGGAAGCGGCAAGCGTCAGAAAAAACAGCAGATTGTCAAAGCTGTTTATATTAATCGGGTTTTTGGTTTTCAAGAAATCACGCCTCCTTATTACATACTATTATACAATGAAAAAATGGTAATTTCAACCGTAATTTCAAAATTAACCGGCAATTTTTATATTATATGAAAAAATTTACTCAAAATACGTCGGCAGATTTTGGAGCGGTCGGCACATAAAAGCCGATAATCGGATTATACTATTAAAAAGGAGCTATGCCATGAAACTGATATTTTTTTCAACCGTTTTGTATTTTTACGGATTTTACTGTGATATATGCTTAAATATATGCACTGCAATTGCGGAAAAGAGGCTTAAGTCGAAGAAAACGCTATGCAAAAAATTGCTCATATTTATGAGCAATTTATCTGACAAAAACCTAAGAAAATGGCAGTGCCTTGAGCAAAAGGTTATTTGTCTGATGCTGAAGAGGCGGTTTTTTTCGTAATCAGCAATTCGGCAATTCGGTTTTGCTCGGTTTTTAGTATAAGAATATGAAGGCAGCCGTAGTCAAAGCGCTCGCCGTTTTTCGGGACATATCCCAGATATTCGGTAATCCAGCCGCCGACAGATGTGCTGTCAAATTCCTCGTCCGGTTCAATTTCAAATGTTTCAAACATTTTGTCAAGGTTAGCGCTTCCGCTCACTTTGTATCTGTTTGGTGAAAGCTTAATTAATTCTTCCTTTACAATATCATGTTCGTCCCATATTTCGCCCACGAGCTCCTCCAGTACGTCCTCAAGACTGGCTACGCCGACCGTTCCGCCGTATTCATCGGTCACGATAGCAAGGTGGGATTTTTTTGTGCGCAAAAGCTGCATAAGGTTTGAAATTTTCATATTTTCAAGCACAAAAACAGCCGGACAAAGTATACTTTCAATGTCATCTGCATAAAAGAAATCCTTTTCATTGATAATTCCTATTATGTTATCAATTGTTTCCTTGTACACCGGCAGACGCGAATATCCGCTGTCTTTAAAGACCTGTTTTATGTCCTCGCGTGACGATTCGATGTCTATTGCGATGACGTCAACGCGCGGAGTCAGTATGTCGGAAACCTCAAGGTCATAAAATTCGATGGCGCTTATGATGAGGTGTCCTTCGTCCTCATCTATGCCGCCGTCATTTTTTGCCTCCTCGACCATTGTAAGAAGTTCACGGTCGGTAATTGAGGTATCTCCGTCAATTTTAAATGCTTTTTTGGCTAATTTTTTCAAAAGCGCGAAAAAGAAATTGACGGGCGTGAGAATAACAAGCAGGACAGATATATACGGCGCGGAAAACATTGCAAAACTTTCCGGAACCTCTTTAGCTATACTTTTCGGTATAATTTCACCGAAGGTCAGCACAACAACAGTCATTACAACTGTAGAAATCGCAACGCCGTTTTTTGGAAAATAGATAACGAAAAGCGCGGTTGCTATTGAAGTTGACATGATATTTACAATGTTGTTGCCTATAAGTATTGTTGACAGAAGCTTATCGTATTTTTCGCAAAGCTCCAGAACCTTTTTTGCACGCTTGTTTCCGGATTGCGCGTCATTTTTTATTTTTATTTTGTTGAGAGAGGAAAACGCTGTTTCCGTTGCCGAAAAATACGCTGAAAAGAGAATTAACAGCAACAGAAACAGGATTTGCCTTGAAAAATTATCCATCGTTATTTGTCCTTCAGATAATCGTTCAGGTCGCTCACAAGCTTGTCAACGTCTGCGCCGTGAACCATGCATGCCATTTCAAGGCTTTCACCGCTTGCCGACGGGCAGCCGAGACAGTGCATACCGATGTTGATTAAAAAATCGGCACAGCCGGGGTCAAGAGCCAATACCTCACGGATAATCATATCTTTAGTTACTTTCTTCATTGTTTGTTTCTCCTTTTTCTTTATTAAAATATATCAAAAACTCTGCTTCGTCAAGAACTTCTTTGTCGAGCAAAGCTTCTGCCACGTTTGTCAGCTTTTCGGAATTGTCCGAAAGCAGCTTTTTTGCGCGCTCATACTGAGCATTGATTATTTTTTCGACTTCGGTATCAATCTGCGCCGCCACCATCTCGGAATACTGCTTGGAGTGACCGTAGTCGCGGCCGATAAATACTTCGTCCTCACTGTCATAGCATATAGGGCCGATACTGCTGCTCATGCCGTATTTCGCAACCATTTCATGCGCCAGCTGAGAGGCACGTTTTAAGTCGGAAGATGCTCCGGTTGAAATATCGTCCAGCGACAGCTCCTCGGCAACGCGTCCGCCGAGAAGAATTACAACATCGTTTTCAATATCTTTTTTGCTGCGATACCATGTATCCTCAATAGGCATATGCATGGTGTAGCCGCCCGCTCTTCCGCGCGGAATTATTGAAATCTGACGGACTGTTTCATTTTCGGATACAAGCTTTGTCAAAACGGCATGACCTGCCTCATGATAGGCGGTAAGCCTGCGCTCCTTGAGCGTATATACCTGAGATTTTTTCTGCGGTCCCATAATGACCTTTGTATTAGCGTCATCAATGTCTTTTTCGTCAATCTCGGTTTTGCTGCGCCGTGCGGCAAATATTGCAGCTTCGTTCATGAGATTTTCAAGGTCTGCGCCGGTGTATCCGACCGTGAGCCTTGCAATCTTTGATAAATCCACATCTTTTGCAAGATTTTTGCCGCGGCAGTGAATTTTAAGAATATCTTCACGGCCTTTTGCGTCGGGGCGACCGACGGTTATTTGTCTGTCAAATCTTCCCGGACGCAGCAGCGCCGGGTCGAGAATGTCAGGTCGGTTTGTTGCCGCCATGACTATTATTCCTTCATTTTTTCCGAAACCATCCATTTCGACAAGCAGCTGGTTGAGAGTTTGCTCGCGCTCGTCATGACCGCCGCCCATTCCGGTGCCGCGCTGTCTGCCGACGGCATCGATTTCATCAATAAATATTATGCACGGACGTGCTTTTTTTGCCTGTTCAAACATATCACGTACTCTTGACGCGCCGACTCCGACGTACAGTTCTACGAAGTCCGAGCCGGAAATAGAGAAGAACGGAACATTTGCTTCGCCTGCCACGGCGCGCGCAAGCAGGGTTTTTCCCGTGCCGGGCGAACCGACCAAAAGCACGCCCTTGGGTATTCTGGCGCCCAGCGCTATAAATTTTTGCGGATTTTTCAGAAAATCAACAAGCTCCGACATCTCCGCTTTTTCCTCGTCGGCGCCGGCAACATCTGAAAATTTAACGCCTTTTTCATCAACATTTAGTTTTGCACGGCTGCGCGTAAAGTTTGCGGCGCCTTTCCCGCCGGACTGCTGAAATATGATAAACAGGAACAGCATTAATGTAAGTATTGACGAAATCGGGATAACATATTCCAGCCATGACGCTTTTGGGGGAGCAACCTGATATTTCAGTGTGCCGGCGTCAATCATATCCACAATTTCTTTGCCGGCGTCATTTTGCAGCACCTCGTAAGAGGGGATTTCGCATGACATAACGTTATCGCCGATTTTAGCCCTTGCTGACGTTCCGCTGATATACAGTTCGGAAACGGCGCCGCTTTTAAGGGACTTTATAAGCGAAGAATAATTTGAAGGGATAGTGGCGTCCGTTATGGAGGAAATCATTGTGTAGGTACTTATAATAAGCATTGCCGCAAATATCCACATAAAGATATTTCTGTTTTTATTCTGCATTTCCAAGCTCCTTTAATTCTATTTTATATTCCCTGAAATTCGTATCGGAATAGCGTCTGTCATTGCGAATTCCGATAACCGAAACTATATTTTCATTTTGAACCAATATCGGAATTTTGCTCCGTTGGTTAAGAGGGATTTTCTTGTCAGTAAAGAAATCGGACAGCTTTTTTTTGCCGGTCATGCCGGCAGGGTAGAATATATCGCCCGCAATTCGGTTTCGCACCCTCAGATTTTCTGTGTTTTCCAGGAAAATACCTCCGCCGGTAAATTCCGTAATACATACAGCCTTGCCTATTTCGGGAATTTTTAAAACCGTTCCGGGGCATATCGCATAATCAAACCCTTTTGATGTTTCTTTTTTTTCAATGATTAGCTCGCCGTACTGCATTCGTGCTTCAAATCCGCCCGGCAGGTCGATTTTTTTCCCCGTAGAGCCGCTTTGCGTCAGTTTAATAATGTCATTAATATATTGAGAAGAAAGATTTTTCTCCGATTTCGACGCATTTTTAAAGTGCAGCTGCAAAAGACGGCGTTTTATGGCGTTATCGTGCACGACGAGAGCTGCGGAAGTGATTTTTCCGTTATACGCTTTTTCAGCCAGCGCATCAAGATAATCCGAGTCCTCCGATATTAACAGTGCATTTTGTGTTATCACATCTATAAATCCGGGATTGTAGTTTTTTTCAATTTCGGGTATAAGATTCAGACGAATTTTGTTGCGCGTGTATATGTCCTCAAAATTGGTTTCGTCTGTGACGAATTCGTACCCGTTTTCCGTGCAGAAAGAAACAATATCCGGTTTCTTTATGTCAAGTAGGGGTCTTATTATTTTTCCGCGCCGATACGGTATTCCGGAAAGACCGCGTATTGACGCGCCGCGCATAAAACGAAACAAAACGGTTTCCGCCATATCGTTTTTGTTGTGGGCGGTGGCAATTTTATCGCAGGGGACAGACGCAAAAAAATCGTATCTGAATTTGCGTGCATAAAGTTCATCGCTCATTCCGCTTTTCTTTGCCTCGGCGCGAATATCGGCTGTCACGCAATGAAATTTTATTCCAAGCTCACGGCATAACTTTTTGCAGAAAAGCATATCGCGGTCAGCGGTCGGGCGCAGACTGTGATTTATGTGTGCCGCCTCCAGCGTCAGACCGTATCTGCCGGAAAGCGAATACAGTATATGCAGAAGCGCAACCGAATCGGCGCCGCCCGAGAGTCCGATTAAAACACGGTCACCCGGCGCGAGCATGTCATGCTCCGATATTGTTTTTACGGCTGTTTTTATTATGTTCATGGCTCTTCCTGTGCTTTATAGTCGATATTTATGAATTTTGTGTATTGTCCGCGCCAGCCGAGCTTAATCGTACCTGTTTCACCGGCTCTGTGCTTGGCGAGTATCACTTCGGCGACATTTTTATCCTCGGTGTCCGGATTGTAATATTCATCGCGGTACAGAAACATTACTATATCCGCGTCCTGTTCGATAGAACCGGATTCGCGTATGTCGGAAAGCATAGGTCTTTTATCCGTGCGTGATTCGCATGCGCGCGACAGCTGCGACAGCGCAATAACGGGTACGTCAAGTTCCTTTGCCATTACCTTGAGTGAACGTGATATGTCGGCTACTGCCTGCTGGCGCGATTCGGCTTTGGAACCGCTTTGCATCAGCTGGAGATAGTCGATAATGACCAGGGAAAGTCCGTTCGATTGCTTCAGTCTGTGACATTTAGCCTTTATTTCCGCAACGGTTATGACCGGTGAATCGTTGATATAAAGCGGCGCCAAAGCAAGCTTATCAACTATTCGTCCAAGACTGATCCAGTCATTACTGTCAATATTTCCCGACAAAAGTTTCTGTGACTCTATATGCGCCTGAGAGCACATAATTCTTTTTAAAAGAGCCTCTTTCGGCATTTCCAGGTTGAATATTGCGACGGTTTTTCCGTCACGTATTGCAGCTGTTTCTGCGATGTTTACAGCAAAACTCGATTTACCCATAGCGGGACGTCCTGCAATCAGAATAAATTCTCCGCCGTGCAAACCGCCGCATTTGCGGTTGAGTTCGTCAAAACCTGTGTCAAGCCCCGTAAGCTGACCGGGGTTTTGAGCGTTTTCAACCATGTCCTGATACGTGGACATCATTATATCGCTGATTGGGACAATGTCCGTGCTGTCACGGTCCTCGGCAACGTCGAATATTATTTGTTCCGCGCGTTCAAGCATAACGGCGGAGTCCGAGCTTTGTGAAACAGCCATGGTATTTATTGCGTTTGCAGCCTTGGACAATTTGCGCAGTACTGCTTTCTCGCGTATGATTTTTGCATAATATGCTGCGTTTTCGGTGGTGGAAATGCTTGTGGCGAGTGCGGAAAGATATGTAATTCCGCCTACAGCGTCAAGCTTATCATGTCTTGCAAGCCTGTCATTTACCGTGACGATGTCTACCGGGCTGTTTTCATTGAAAAGCTCCATTGCAACCGAAAAAATCTCGCGGTTTGCGTCAAAGTAGAAATCGTCCTGATTGATTATTTCCGCAGCCGAAACGAGCGCGCGTTTATCCTGTAGAATACAGCCTATGACAGCTTTTTCCGCCTCCTGGTTATGCGGAAGCTCATAATCCTGCATAGTTATTTCAGCCATTTTTAATTTACTCCCCGGGCAAAAGCCTTACTGTGCCTTTACCGTAACCTTCAGTTTTCCCGTAACTCCTGTGTGAATTTTAACATCAACGGTTGTTGTTCCTATAGCCTTGATGCCGTCCGGCATAACAAATTTCTTTTTATCAAGCTTGATGTGATGCTGCATTGTAAGAGCTTCGGCAACGTCTTTTGAAGTAATGGAACCGAACAATTTGCCGTTATCTCCCGCCTTTGCGGTGAGGATAACTTCAACGCTTTCCATCTTTTCTTTCTGCGCCTGAGCCTCCTCGAGAGCTACCTTTTGGCGATGAGCCTCGGATTCGTTTTTTCCGTTCATGATGTTGATATTCGTGCTTGTAGCCTCTTTTGCCAGCTTTTTCGGCAGCAGATAATTTCTTGCGTAGCCGTCGGAAACCTCAACGAGCTGTCCTTTTTTGCCCTGTCCCTTTATGTCTTGATTTAATATAACTTTCATAATATCAGTCCTTTCTGTTTTCTTCAATATATTCTTCAATAGCTGTTTTCAGCTGTTCAAAAGCGTCATCGAGATAATGTGTTTTAAGCTGTGCACCCGCAACCGTTGCATGACCGCCTCCGCCGAGCTTTTCAGCGATAAGCTGAACGTTCACATCACCGAGAGAACGTGCGGAAAGGCAAATATCGTCATCAAGCGGATACAGAACGAATGCGGCGCATACACCGCTGAGGTTCAGCATTTCATCGGCAGCCTGTGATGATATTACTTTCATGTTCGGATATGTCTTATCGCATACCGAAACGAGGTATTTGTCATGAATACTGACCGATTTTTTTATAATTTCCGCCTTGCGCAGGAAATCCTCCTTGTCGGAATTGAACAGTCTGCGAACCTCGGTGGTATTAAGACCGTATCTGCGCAGATATGATGCAGCTTCGAATGTGCGTACGCCTGTTTTTACGGTGAAATTTTTTGTATCCATCAATATACCGACATAAAGTGATTTTGCCTCAAAAGACGTCAGCTTTTTGCTGTCATTTATATATTGCAGGATTTCGGTTGCCATTTCACAGGTTGAGGACGCATACGGTTCGTGGTATACCAAAGAAATATCCGAAAGAAATTCCGCGCTTCGTCTGTGGTGGTCGATAAGGACAACCTTGGTTGTTTTTTTAAGCAGATTTGCATTTGGCATCATGGACGGACGGTGCGTATCCAGAACCACCAGAAGCGTGTTCATTGTGATGATGTCCTCAGCCGCCTCGGGTGATATGAGCATACCGCGGTATTCGTCGATTTTGCCCAGGTCATCTGCCAGCAGCCGCACGGCGGGGGAGTTGTCAAAAACAATGTACGGCTCCTTGCCGAGTGTGCGTACTGCGCGCTGCAGACCGATTGCCGCGCCAAAAGCGTCATAGTCCAGGGCGCTGTGACCCATAAATATTACCTTGTCCGAATTGGATATAAAGTCTTTGAGCGCAACCGAAAATGCGCGCGTTTTGACTCTTGTGCTTTTTTCGTAATCTTTTGCAATGCCGCCGTAGAAATTGTACTGGCTTGAATCTTTCACGGCAGCCTGGTCGCCGCCGCGTCCGAGCGCCATGTCAAGTGCGGCGCGTGCGTAATCGTTGTTTTCGGGAAGCGTTCCGCCTACGCCTACGCCGATGCTCACCGTAACCGGCATTTTTACCGTGTCGCCGATGGAACGGATTTTTTCTATAATATCGAATTTTTTTTGAATACAGCTTTTAAGGTATCGGTGTTCAAATAAAATCAGATACCTGTCGCGCTCGGTTTTTTTCAGTACGCCCTTTATTTCGGACGCCCACGCGCTGATATACTTGTTTATTGTAGAAATTGTCTGCTGATAGTCCGAATCGTCCAATTTTTGAAAAACTTCATCGTAATTATCAATATTGACAACGGCAATATCGGTTTTTTCATTTTCATACCGGCTGCGCAATTCCTCTGTTTCCGTCTTGTCGATGAAATACAAAAGAACCGTATAGTCGGGCTTTTCGGGCGTTGACGCCTCACTGCGGATAATATCGCCGACAACGTTGTATTTGTGTCCTTTATAGCCGGCATAGGTATAGATGCCCTTGGTGGACTTCAGAATTTCCGACCACTTTATTTCCGGCATAACGTCGCCTATCACGATGTTGTACAAATCGTTTGAACCGAGCATTTCGGCGAAAAGGTCATTGTACCATGTTATCTGTCCGTTGATTTGCAGTACAGCCATCGGGAGCGGAAATTTGCTTATGGCGTCGCTGGACATGCCCTCGCGCCGTGAGGTAAGCAGCTTCACATATTCGGAAAAGCTTTTTCTGTGCCTGCGCGAAAAGATTGCCCCGTATATTCCGAGAATTACGGAAACGGAAAATAATACGGCGCTCTGCAGCCTGTCGCCGCAGGAAAGTGTGTACGCGCCGCATGCCGCAAGGACGGCAACCGCAACTATTATTCCGACAGTTTCCGAACTGTCACCGTATCGCTTTTTCATAAGAGTCCCTCTTTGATAATTTTTCAAATAGCAATATTTAACTTATTATATCATTTTATCACATATATTATAAATAGTCAATAGTCAAAAAACAGTTGTAATTTAAAAAGTTTTGTGATATAATGACAAATTGCAGGGAATATTTTACGAAAGGAAAGCAATATCATGGATATAAAGAAGAATGCGAGCTTTTGCGTAGACCACAGAAAATTTGCAGAGGGCTTTTATATTTCGCGAATTGACGGCGATGTGACCACATACGATATGCGCACGCGGCGGCCGAACGGCGGAAATTATATGGATAACGTAACCATGCATACATTCGAGCATATGTTTTCGACGTTCGTCAGAAATACGCCGCTTGACGTTATTTATTTCGGTCCCATGGGGTGCCAGACGGGATTTTATCTGCTGATACGCAATGCCGAAAACAACGAAGTCCTTGAAACGGTAAAGGATTGCTGCCGGAAGATTATCCGCCATGACGGCGAAGTTTTCGGCGCGTCTGAAATCGAATGCGGGAATTATCGGAGCCTTGACCTTGCGGCGGCAAAAAATGAGGCTAAAAATTATCTTGAAATTTTAAACAAAAGTGAAATTGATTTTAAATATTTTTAAGGAGGATAAAAATGGATTACAAGGTTAAATTAAACGGCAGGGAATACGGACTCCCGATTACGGAGATAGGCGACGGCATAAAAATTGCCGTGTTCGACATGCTTTCATCGGCGGAGCTGTCCAAGGACGCGTCAAAGGCGCTTTATGACCTTCTGCAAAATTCGGATTTGGATTTGTCAAAGGTAGACGTGGTGCTGTCCGCGGAAACGAAGGGCGTTATTCTCGCATACCAGATTGCGGAATACCTCAATACGGAAATGGTTATTTTAAGAAAGGAACACAAGGTATATCACCCGCTTGTTACCAAGGGCGCGGTAAATACATACACAACGAAAAATCAGCATTTTCTGTATCTTGACAATAACCAGATACCAAAGCTCAGAGGAAAGAATGTTCTTATCGTGGACGATGTTGTATCGACCGGTTCTTCTCTTGCCGCGATTGAAACAATATTAAACAGCGTAGGGGCAAATATTTACGCAAAGGCATTTGTTTTTGCGGAGGGTGATGCGGCAAAGCGTGAGGATATTATGTATGTAAATCCGCTGCCGCTGCTGTAAGGAGAAAATATGATCGGAATAATCGGTGCTATGGAAATTGAGGTCGAAAGCATAAAAGCGCTTTTGACGGAAAAAAAGGTAAAAAATATAAGCGGAACGGAATTTGTTTCGGGCAGATATGAAGGCAGGGAGGTAGTTGTCGCAAAGTGCGGAGTAGGCAAGGTTTTTGCCGCTTTGTGCACCGAGGCGATGATACTTGAATACAAGCCGGAAATGATAATAAACATCGGCGTTGCCGGCTGTCTTGCGGAAAATCTTAAAATCGGCGACATTGTAATTGCCGATAAGGTGGTTCAGCACGATATGGATACATCGGCGCTCGGAGACCCTGCCGGAATGATTTCCGATATAAATATGATATATCTTCCGGCGGACGCGCGTATTTGCGCCGCGCTGAAAGAAAGCGTTGAGGATACCGGTATCGGCTGTGAAATCGGTACGATTGCGTCAGGGGATCAGTTTGTTTCCGACGGGGAAATTAAAAACAGGATTGTTCAAAAATTCGGCGCCAAATCCTGCGAAATGGAAGGTGGAGCGATAGGGCACGTGTGTTATGTGAACAATGTGCCTTTCGGAGTTCTGCGCGCAATGAGCGACGGCGCAGATGACGGCGCAAAACTTGATTTCCCGGCGTTTGCAAAAAAGGCGGCGGAAAATTCGACAAAGGTCATAAAAAATTTTTTAACGATAATATAGGAGTGCGGCATGGATTTTACTGAAAAAACTGTTTCTTCAAGGGAAATTTACAACGGGAGAATAGTTCATCTTAAGGAGGATACCGTTCTTCTTCCGAACGGAAAAACCGCCGGGAGAGAGCTTGTGGTTCACAGCGGAGGAGTGGGCGTAATTGCCGTAGACGAAAACAAAAATGTGCTGACGGTCACGCAGTACCGCAAGCCTTATGACGAGCTTGTGCTGGAAATCCCGGCAGGGAAGCTCGAGCCGGGCGAGGAACTGCAGGCGGCAGGACTGAGAGAATTGCGCGAGGAAACGGGATATTATGCAAAAAAGTGTGTTTTTCTCGGAAAAAGCTATCCGACTCCGGGCTATTGCAGCGAGGTTATCCACCTTTACTTGGCGGAGGAGTTATCCTACGCCGGTCAAAATCTCGATGACGGAGAGTTTTTAAAGGTAGATAAAATTCCGCTTGATACTCTTGTGGAAATGGTAATGAATAATGAGATTTATGACGCAAAAACATGCATTGCCGTTTTGAAAGCGGACAAAATAATCAATAAAACAAAATAAAACAAAAAAACTTAAAAAAACATCTGTACAAACGGTTGACTTTGTGATATAATCAAAGTAATTGATTAACGAAAAAGGAGAAATTACAATGTATGATGTAAAAAAAGGCTACGAAATTGCCAAAGAATTTTATGCACAGTACGGCATAGATGTTGACAAAATGCTGGAAATCTGCGATAAGACGCCTATTTCCATGCACTGCTGGCAGGGTGATGACGTTGCCGGTTTCGAGAAAAAGGACGGAGGTCTTACGGGCGGAATACAGACAACGGGAAATTATCCCGGCGCGGCAAGAAATGCCGATGAGCTTCGTGCGGATATTGAAAAAGCCATGAGCTATATCCCCGGTGAGCTTAAACTGAATTTGCACGCAAACTATCAGGAAGCGGACACGTTTGTTGACAGAAATGAGATTGAACCGAAGCATTTTGCAAACTGGGCAAACTGGGCAAAGGATAAGGGAATAGGACTTGATTTTAACCCTACATATTTTTCTCACCCGAAAAGTGAAAACGGAACTTTGTCCAATGCGGACGATAAAATCCGCGAATTTTGGATTGAACACGGAATTGCCTGCCGCAAAATCGGTGAATATTTCTATAAAACCACCGGTAAGCCGTGTGTCATCAATCATTGGACGCCGGACGGCGATAAGGAATTTCCGGTTGATACGATTTCGCCCAGACTGCGCATGAAGGACAGCTATGACAGAATTTTCAAAGCTACCGAAAATGTTGAAGGCGTTATTGACGGAATTGAATCAAAAGTTTTCGGAATAGGCATGGAAAGCTATACGGTAGGCTCGCATGAATTTTGCATGGGCTATGTCATGAAAGCGAACAAAGACCATATCATTATGACCCTCGATACGGGACACTATCACCCGACAGAGGTTGTATCGGCAAAGCTCGGCGCGATATACGCATTTTCAAAAAATGTACTTCTGCATGTTTCAAGACCGGTAAGATGGGATTCCGACCATGTTGTTGCGTTTGATGATGAAACGAAAGCTATCATGGAAGAACTTGTTCGTCTGGGCAAGCTGGGCGATACATATATCGCAACGGATTTCTTTGATGCGTCGGTAAACCGTATTGCGGCATGGATAATCGGACTGCGCAACACGCGCAAGGCTATGCTTTATGCACTGCTTCAGCCGGTTGAAATGATGAAAAAGCTTGAGGCTGACGGCGATGTATCCGCAAGACTTGCATTTACGCAGGAATTTAAAGCTGCACCGTTTGCGCTCGTATGGGATTATTATTGTCAGAAAGCCGATAAGGGCGTCGGACTCGATTGGCTTAAAGATGTTCAGCAATATGAAAAAGACGTATTGCTGAAAAGATAATTAAGACATTATAAAAAACGGACACACCGTGTATTGATATGCACCCCAAAAGTCAGATACTTTCGGAGGTGCATATTTTTATGCGAAAATTTTGGTGAAATGCATAAAAATAAACCCTACTGCGCAACACTAACAAAAAAGGGAGTTGAATAAAATGAGAACAGGGCGGCAAACCGTGAAGTTTAAACATAAGCCTACGATTTCGTGTGCATCGGCGATCGTTGGGAAAAAAGAAGGCGAAGGCCCGCTTGCGGCGGATTTTGACGTGATACTCGAAGATGATTATTTCGGTGAAAAATCATGGGAAAAGGCGGAAAGCAAGCTGCAGGAGGAAACCGCAAAGCTGACGCTGCGCAATTCCGGAAAAAAGGAAAGCGACATTAATTATGTCCTTGCCGGCGATCTTCTAAATCAGTGCGTCGGTGCGCACTATGCAATGCGCGAGCTGGACATTCCGTTTTTGGGACTGTACGGAGCATGCTCAACCATGGCTGAAGGGCTCATGATTGGCAGCATGCTGATTGCCGGCGGAATGGCGGACAATGCGCTGTGTGTTACATCGAGTCACTTTTGCTCGGCGGAAAAGCAATACCGATACCCGCTTGAATACGGAGGTCAGCGTACGCCTACAGCGCAGTGGACGGTGACAGGCTCGGGGGCAGCATTGCTGGAGGAGTCGGGGAGCGGACCGTATATTCACGGTGTTACAACCGGAAAAATCATCGACATGGGGATAAATGACGCGAATAATATGGGTGCGGCGATGGCACCGGCGGCTGCTGATACGATTACGGCGCTTTTCGAGGACACAAAAACAGCGCCGGAGGACTATGACGCGATAATAACGGGTGATTTGGGTGTTGTAGGTTCCGATATACTGTGTGATTTGATGGACAAAAAGGGATACAATATATATTCGCAGCACAAGGACTGCGGAAAAATGATATTCGATATAAAAAAACAGGACGCACATGCAGGCGGCTCGGGCTGCGGCTGCTGCGGAAGCGTGTTCTGCGGTCATATATACAAAGAGCTTAAACGCGGAAATCTGAAACGCATAATACTGACGGCGACCGGCGCACTTATGAATCCCATGACGCTGTTTCAGGGAGAAACCATTCCGTCGATAGCGCATTCGGTTATTATATCCGCGGACGAAACCGACTTTATGTAAGGAGGAGCAAACTAATGGAGTATATAAAAGCATTTGCGGTGGGCGGACTGATTTGCGTTGTCGGACAGATATTGATTGACAAAACAAGGCTGACGCCGGCAAGAATACTGGTGACATTTGTGGTAGCCGGGGTATTTTTGCAGCTTTTCGGACTGTATGAGCCGATAAAGCAGTTTGCCGGAGCCGGAGCAACCGTTCCGCTGACGGGATTCGGGTATAATCTGTGCAAGGGTGTTGAAAAGGCTGTTGCAAAGGACGGCTTTATCGGAATTTTTACCGGCGCATTTACAGCCGGAGCAGGCGGACTTTGTGCCGCTGTGGTGTTCGGACTGCTTGCTGCCGCCATTTTTAAACCCAGACCGAAAAGCTGAGCTATTGTGTGAACCGTCCCTTATGGGTCGACCGGAAATCCGGCGGCTCCGGGACGGTTTTTGCATGTCCGCTTTTTTCGGAAAGCCGTGCCGGCTGAAATTTTTACATAAAAAAGATGCGTCAAAATGAAACCGTTCTGACGCACCTCGGATTTTATAATTGGCTGTTTTTGCCGCTCAGTTCAAGGTACAGCTGAGCAATTGTTGCCTCGATGTACGGCATAAGCAACATGTTGCCTATGCAGCAGAAGAGGTAGGAAACGATGTACCACGGAATGAAGGACAGAATGAGTTTAACGTAAGCCCATTTGTTGCCAACCATCATTTCTTTGCTCCTGTCAAGCGCTGCGCGCCAGTCCAAATCAGGGTCATCGGCGAGGATATATTCCGTCATTGTGTACTGCAGCTGCTTTATTAATGCCGGAACTGAAAACAGCAGCGAGAACAAAAACAGTGAAAACATTGTTCCGCTCAGTGACAGCACCTGGCTTGGCGAAATTGTGTCTACATTGATATTAGCCATAAGAACCGCAAGCTTGTCTGCGAGAGAAAATTTCCATATTCCTACCGCGAACGGTATAAAACCGAGGAGTGACCATAAAAATATGAAAAGATTTTTCATAAACATGGTTAATGTAATGTTTTTATAGTTGACCCTGAACGGGAAAAGCAGATTGTCAAGTCTGGAATCGCCGATTTCGTTTTGCAGCATGAAATATTTCAGCCCTACCTGCAGCGGATAAAGCACGAATATGCTCAGAGCAAGGACAATCAGCGACATAACCGATATTACCGCAAGAATTGCAATAATTCTGTAGTACGGAACAGATGTCAAATCCATGAGTCCGATTTTTCTGAGCCGTCCCGAAAGTACGCCCATGCATAACGATGATGCAATATTTACAATGACGCATGCTATAAGTATAATAAAATATGAGGTTGAAAGAGTCAGTTTTGCTCTGTCTTTCAGAACTTTTCTGTCAAACATATAATCGCTCCTTGTTAAGAGATATTTTCTAACAGTATAACACATTTTTTCCGGCTTTTCAAGGGGGCGCGGACAAATAAATGTGTATATCGGTATTTTGCCGATAAAACCGCCATATTATGTAGTACATGCCGCAGCCGAAAAAAATAATATCGAAAATTGTCAGAAATTTAACTTGACTATTCCGTTTTTTTTCACTATAATTATACTGAGGTGATATGTATGAATTTGAAGATGGGGGTTGACGTAGGTTCGACAACGGTTAAAACCGCCGTGATTGATGAGCACGGAAAAACCGTATTTGCCGACTATATGCGTCATTATTCTGATATACAGAGTACGGTATTATCACTGTTTAAAAAGGTACAAACCGCAATCGGTGACAACGAAACTGCGGTAACTATAACAGGCTCGGGCGGACTTTTGCTGTCTAAAATGCTGAATCTTCCGTTTGTGCAGGAGGTAATTGCAACAAAGCAGGCGGTGAAAAAGTATCTGCCGGATACCGATATTGTAATTGAGCTGGGCGGTGAGGATGCCAAGATATTATATCTGACAGGCGGACTGGAACAGCGCATGAACGGCACATGTGCCGGAGGAACAGGCTCGTTTATCGACCAGATGGCGATATTGCTGAAAACCGACGCGTCGGGGCTTAACGAGCTTGCGGAAAAACATGAAAATATATATCCGATAGCGGCGCGGTGCGGCGTATTTGCCAAATCCGATGTGCAGCCGCTTCTGAATGAGGGTGCAAAAAAGGAAGATATTGCCGCGTCTATTTTACAGGCGGTTGTAAACCAGACGATTTCCGGTCTGGCTCAGGGACGCCCGATAAAGGGAAACGTTGTTTTTCTCGGCGGACCGCTGCATTTTCTGCCGCAGCTGCGCTGCCGGTTTGAAGAAACGCTGAAAAATTCGGCAAAAAGCTTTTATATACCCGAGGACGCACAGCTGTATATAGCGATGGGCGCAGCGCTCACGCGAAATAACGAAAAGCACAAAATAGGCGAGCTTATCAGAACTCTTGAAACGGCACCGAATGTCGATGCGGAGATTACGCGTATGAAACCGCTGTTTGAAACCGAAGCGGACAAGAACGCCTTTTTTGAACGCCATGCAAAGGCAAAAGCAAAACGCGGCGATATATCGGCGGCGGATGGCGAATGCTTTCTGGGATTTGACATAGGTTCAACAACAATCAAAGCGGTTCTTATCGATGCAGAGGGCAGAATTTTATATGACTATTATTCTAAAAATGAGGCAAGCCCAATTGTTATGGGGCTGAAAATTTTAAAGAATTTGTATTCAAAGCTGCCGGAGCAGGCTTATATTGCAAATGCCTGCTGTACGGGATACGGCGAAGAACTGATGAAAACCGCCTTTCGTATACCGGAGGGGGAAATTGAAACCATAGCGCATTATAAAGCGGCGGATTTTTTCCTGTCCGGCGTTGATTTTATCATCGATATCGGCGGTCAGGACATGAAGTGCATGAAGATAAAAAACGGCGTAATAGATTCTATTATGCTTAATGAGGCATGTTCATCGGGCTGCGGCTCGTTCATACAGACATTTGCGGAAAGCCTGGGATACTCGACCGAGGATTTTGCCGCGGCGGCTCTTACCGGAAAAAGTCCGGTTGATTTGGGTACACGCTGTACCGTATTCATGAACTCGCGCGTTAAACAGGCGCAAAAGGAGGGAGCGTCGGTCGGAGATATTTCGGCAGGACTGTCTTACTCGGTTGTGCGCAACGCATTATATAAGGTAATAAAACTGCGCGACCCGGCACTGATGGGAGAAAAAGTTGTTGTCCAGGGCGGTACGTTCAACAACAATTCCATTTTGCGCGCATTTGAGCTTGTTTCGGGAAAACAGGCGGTGCGCCCGGATATTGCGGGACTGATGGGAGCATTCGGCGCCGCGCTGATTGCACGGGACCGCTGCGGCGGAACGCGTGCGGATATTTTGCGTGCGGACGAGCTGGACGGCTTTGAATTTAAAAGCAGTCTTGTTCGCTGCGGAAAATGCTCAAATCATTGTCAGCTTACGGTAACGAGTTTTGACGGCGGAAGAAAATTTATTTCGGGAAACCGATGCGAAAAAGGCGCCGGCAGAGATAATGTAAAAAATGATTTGCCGAACCTGTTTGATTACAAATACAACCGCGCTTTTGACTATGTTCCGCTTGATAAAACCGACGCAAAACGCGGTATAATCGGTATTCCGCGAGTGCTGAACATGTATGAAAACTATCCGCTGTGGTTCACATTTTTTACCGAGCTGGGATTTTCGGTACAGATTTCGCCGCGGTCATCGCATGAAATATACGAGCTGGGGATTGATTCAATTCCATCCGAGTCGGCGTGCTATCCGGCAAAAATCGTGCACGGTCACATCAAGGCGCTTTTGAATGACGGGATAAAAAATATTTTTTATCCGTGCGTTCCATATGAGCAGATTGAATATTCCGATGCGGGAAATCATTATAACTGCCCTATAGTTACGTCCTATCCGGAGGTAATTCACAATAATATCGACGAGCTCCGCAAAGAGGACATTAACTATATGTATCCGTTTATTAACCTTGCGGACAGACCGTCATTTGAAAAGCAGATGTACAAGACGCTTGAAAAATTCGGCGTGAGCGAGGCTGAAATTCATACCGCTGCGGAAAATGCTTTTTATGAATTGAAAAAATACAAAAACGATATACGCAAAAAGGGTGAAGAAACGGTTGAATGGCTTGAACGGAACAACAAGCGCGGAATTGTACTCGCAGGGCGTCCGTATCATGTAGACCCGGAGATAAATCACGGCATACCGCAGCTTATAAATTCACTCGGATTTGCTGTTTTGAGTGAAGATTCGGTTGCGCATATGGGGCATCTCAAGCGCGATATACGCGTAGTGGATCAGTGGGCATATCATACGCGGCTTTATGAGGCTGCGGCGGAGGTTATCAAAAATAACCGGCTTGAGCTTGTTCAGCTAAATTCCTTCGGCTGCGGACTGGACGCGGTTACAACCGACCAGGTACAGGAAATTCTTCAGGCAAATCAGCGGATTTACACCACTTTGAAAATTGATGAGGTATCCAATCTGGGCACAGCAAGAATACGCATACGTTCGCTTAAAGCGGCGGTGCGCGAGCGTGATGAAAATAATTTTACGCCGCGTGAAATCGAGCCGTACACCATAAATAAAATACCGTTTACCAAAGAGGATAAAAAACGTCACACGCTGGTATTTCCGCAGATGAGCCCGACGCATTTCCGTCTGTTTGAGGCGGTGTTCAACGCGCACGGCTACAATGCGATTGTGTTGGATACAGTATCGGCACAGGACGTTGAGGCAGGACTTAAAAGCGTCAACAATGACGCATGCTATCCGTCGATTTTGGTGGTCGGACAGCTTATAAACGCATTTACTTCGGGAAAATGCGACCCGGAAAGCACCACGCTGATGATTACTCAGACGGGCGGCGGCTGCCGTGCGACGAACTATATTGCATTTCTGCGCAAGGCTTTGCGTGAGGCGGGATATGCCAATGTGCCGGTGCTGAGCCTTAATCTTTCCGGACTTGAAAGCAATCCCGGATTTAAGCTGACATTCAGCCTGGTGAGCGATTTAATAAAAGCATGTGTAATAGGTGATTTGCTGATGACGCTGCTTTTGGCGACACGGCCTTATGAGCTGAATAAGGGACAGACAAACCGAATGTACAGAAAATGGCTCGGTGCGATTTATTCAAAAACGGTAACCGGCACCAAATTCAGCTACAGAAAAGCGATTGACGCTATTGTTGCCGATTTTGATTCAATCCCGATTGACTCGGGCTGCCGTAAACCGCAGGTCGGCGTTGTGGGCGAAATTTTGGTTAAATTTCACCCGGGTGCAAATAACAATATTATCGACGTTATAGAAAAAGAGGGCGGCGAGGCTGTTATGCCCGGGCTGCTTGACTTTATGCTGTACTGTTTCTATAACATGAATTTCAAGCATGAGCAGCTCGGCGCGAAAGCGTCATCGGCGATGCTGTGCAATATGGGAATATGGGCGCTGGAGAAGTACCGTAAGCACATGAAAAAGGCGCTTTTGGGAAATCCGAAATATGCAAAACGCGCGCCGTCGTCGATTGCGGGTATTGCCGACGGGGCAAAGAATATTCTGCAGCTCGGTCATGCGACCGGCGAGGGGTGGTTCCTGACGGGCGAAATGATTGAGCTTATCGAACACGGAGTTACGAATATTGCGTGCGTGCAGCCGTTTGCGTGTCTGCCGAATCATGTTACCGGCAAGGGCGTAATAAAGGAAATACGCCGTCAGTATCCGAAGTCAAATATAGTCGCCGTCGATTATGACCCGGGTGCGAGCGAAGTTAATCAGCTGAACCGAATTAAGCTGATGATGGCGGTTGCGTTTGAAAATCTGGAAAAGCAGCAGGCTGACGAAGAGCATGCTGCGAGAACGGTTTTTGCATATAAAACTAAAAATAAGGAAAGGGATAAAGAGCCGGTCTGATAAACCGGCTTTGGAGGAATGGTTATGTTGCTTTCGACACAGACAAGTAGGTTATCAAGACGATTCGGGGACGAAAAGGCGATTGAAATAATTCATAATTCCGGATTTGACGCTTTTGACTACACCTTTACAGACCGGGGCGAAAATGACCCGGTTTTAAAGGACGGTTTTCGCGATTATTTTAAAAATTTGCGTGAATTTGCGGATAAGACAGGTATTGTCTGCAATCAGGCGCACGCGCGTTTTCCGGTGGCGGTGTACGGCAAGGAGGAATGGAACAGACATCAGTATTCCGCAGTGCTGCGCGACATTGAGGCGGCGTCGGTTTTGGGGGCGAAAATAATTGTTGTCCACCCTATTCACTGCGGTTATCCGTTTGAGGGCATGTATGAAAGAAACATTGATTTTTACGGCGGACTTATAGAATACTGCGACAAATTCGGGATAAAAATTGCGCTTGAAAATATGTGGAGGAATGACCCGAAGCGCGGCTTTATTATAGCCGACGCATGCAGCGGAGCGGAAAATTTTGCCGCGCTGCTTGACGGGCTGGGAAACAGCTGCTTTACCGCGTGCCTCGATTTGGGGCACTGCGGACTGGTCGGCGAGGAGGCGCAGGACGCAATCCGCACACTCGGCGGCAGAATAGGTGCGCTGCACGTGCATGATAATGACTATCTGCATGACAGCCATACGCTGCCGTACATGGGAAAAATGGAGTGGGATAATATTCTGTCCGCGCTTGCGGAGGTCGGTTACAGCGGTGACTTCACCTATGAAGCCGACTCTTTCCTCGATGGATTTCCCGACGATTTGCTGCCGGAGGCATCAAAATTCATGGAGATTGTCGGGCGAAAAATGATTTCGGATATAAAAAATTACGCAAATAAAGGCGGAAATAAATAATTTTTTTATGTAAAAGTAGAAAAATGTTGTTTTTTGACTTGCATATTGACAAAATTGTGATATAATTATCATAGTGGCTGTTTATAGCATATTTTTGAAAGGAGATTCTACTATGAAATATTCAAGCGAAGTAGAGGCTATGTGTCCGCTTACCAAGGGCGCATATCACGGCCCTGCACCTATCCCCGAAGAAGGTAAATGGGTTCAGGCGAAAGAAATTAAGGACATTTCGGGATTGACTCACGGTATCGGCTGGTGCGCACCGCAGCAGGGAACATGTAAGCTGACCCTTAACGTTAAGGAGGGCATAATCCAAGAGGCTCTCGTGGAAACGGTAGGCTGTTCGGGTATGACTCACTCTGCGGCTATGGCTGCTGAAATTCTTATCGGCAAGACAATTCTTGAAGCTTTGAATACAGACCTTGTCTGTGATGCGATTAACACTGCAATGCGTGAACTGTTCCTGCAGATTGTTTACGGAAGAACACAGACTGCATTTTCAGAGGACGGACTGCCTATCGGCGCAGGTCTTGAAGATTTGGGCAAGGGACTTCGTTCGCAGGTAGGTACTACATATGCAACGCTCAAAAAGGGTCCGAGATACTTAGAGCTTGCTGAAGGATACATCACAAAGATTGCTGTTGATGACAATGATGAAATTATCGGTTATAAATTCGTTCATCTCGGCAAGATGATGGAAATGATAAGAAACGGCATGGACGCAAATGAAGCACTTGAAAAGGCTTCGGGTCAGTACGGCAGAGTTGATGACGCTGCTAAGCTGTTAGACCCAAGATGCGAATAATATAGGAGGTACAAGGTTATGGCATTATTTGAAAGTTATGAAAGAAGAATTGACCAAATCAACGCAGAGCTTGCCAAGCACGGTATCTCGTCAATTGAGGAAGCTAAAAAAATCTGTGATGATAAGGGCATAGATGTATACAATATCGTTAAGGGTATTCAGCCGATTTGCTTTGAGAACGCATGTTGGGCTTATATTGTAGGCGCTGCAATTGCAATCAAGGACGGCTGCACAAAGGCTGCTGACGCTGCTGAAAAAATCGGCGTAGGTTTGCAGTCATTCTGTATTCCCGGCTCGGTTGCCGATGACAGAAAAGTTGGTATCGGTCACGGAAACCTCGGTGCGATGCTTTTGAGAGAGGACACAAAGTGCTTTGCATTCCTGGCAGGACATGAGTCATTTGCAGCAGCAGAGGGCGCTATCGGTCTTGCACGTTCGGCTAACCAGGCAAGAAAGGAAGACCTTCGCGTTATCCTGAACGGTCTTGGAAAGGACGCTGCACAGATTATATCCAGAATTAACGGATTTACGTATGTTCAGACAAAGTTTGATTATTTCACAGGTAAACTGGAAATTGTAAAGGAAACGGCATACTCAAAGGGCGAAAGAGCAAAGGTTCGCTGCTACGGCGCGGACGATGTTCGTGAAGGTGTTGCAATTATGCATCATGAGGGAGTTGACGTATCTATTACAGGTAACTCAACCAACCCGACGCGTTTCCAGCACCCGGTTGCAGGTACATATAAGAAAGAATGTATCGAACAGGGCAAGAAGTATTTCTCAGTTGCATCGGGCGGCGGTACGGGACGTACACTGCACCCGGATAACATGGCTGCAGGCCCGGCTTCGTACGGTATGACAGATACAATGGGACGTATGCACTCAGACGCACAGTTCGCAGGCTCTTCGTCAGTTCCGGCTCACGTAGAGATGATGGGCTTGATCGGCGCAGGTAATAACCCCATGGTCGGTATGACCGTTGCGGTTGCCGTTGAGGTTGAAAAGGCTATGAATAAATAAGCCATTTTAGGTTTTAAATATCTGAAACTTAAAAAATGAATATAGCCGCTATTTGAAATATAGCGGCTATGTTCTGTTTTTGGGGGGGTATGAAAGTGAAGAAGAAATTTTTATTATCATTTATGCTTGTGTGCATAAGCGTATTTGCGGTTGGAGTGTTGAATGTATCTGCTACAAGTGGTACTTGTGGGAAGGACATAACGTGGAATCTTGATGATAGCGGAACGCTTATCATAAATGGTAGCGGTACAATGACCAGTTATAATATAGAAAACGATAATAACCCACCTTGGTATGATTATCGTACTTCAATCAAAAAAATTGTTATAGCAGACGGGATAACCAATATATCAAGAGATGCATTTTATGGTTGTTATGTAGACAATATTACAATACCTAAAAGTGTTACTTTAATAGGACGTAGTGCATTTGAAAGTTGTATATAACGTTACCAAAACAACTCACTACAATAGGAGAATATGCTTTTGCAAATTGCTATCATTTATCATTAATAACATTACCCGGTACCGTAAGCTTCATCAACGCAGGTGTTTTTTTCGGACACACTCCGGATAATATATATTTTGACGGAACAAAAGAACAGTATGAAAGTATATCTATGAGTGCTTATGACAATCAAAACTTTAATAATGCAGAAAAAATATTCTTAAAATATGGAATAACAATATTAGATAAACAAGGAAACCAATTGAGTAAAAAAGCACAGGGAAAAAACGAAACTATTGATTTGAGTTCAATCGTCATACCATCAAAGAATATATTAAAGTTGTATATAGATAAAAATTATACCGAAGAATATAATATGGATTCATATATAACGCAAGATTTGACTTTATATGCAGATTTTATTGAACTTAATAATCTGAAAATATCCGGGGTGCAAAGGGCTGACATCGGGCAAAAGAATATTTTACAGTCGGTCACTTTTGCTACCGATAAAGCGGCTAAGTATTTGGTATGTACCGTAAAATACCCGGAGGCTTTACAATTAACGCAAATCAGCGCAAAAGATTTTTACGTTGATGAGGATATGCGCGAAACAGTTGACGGCTATACATATTCTTACTTGACCTGTACCTATAAAGAAAACGGAAATATGCCGATAAACAAAACATTAAATCCGTTTGACTTGACTTTTGATATTTCAGAAAACGCAGAGGCGAATGCTGTCCTAAAAATTGAAATATTAGAGGATGCGGTTTTGTCCGGCGATGATTCTTATACGTTTGATACAATAACAAACAATGAAATAACAACAAATCCGATATTGATACAAGCGATGTCTATTATCGGGGCAGATGAAATTGACGGGGCTGCAACATACACTGTTTTGTTTACCCCGGAAAATGCGACAAACAAAGCCGTTAAATGGTCGGTAAATGATGACACTGTTGCGACTGTTTCGGAAACCGGCACACTCACTCCGATAAAGAGCGGCACGGTAGTTTTAAAAGCTGTTTCAACAGACGGCAGTGATGTATATGCAGAAAAAACGGTTAATGTTAAGGTTTACGCGAAAATTTCTTTAATTACTGCAAATATAGGCGTATGGGACACTGAATTTTTGCCGGAAACAAAGGAATATATTATATATGTTCCGAAGAATACCACATCAATCAGATTAACGGCAAAACATTCCGGAACACTAAAAAGTTCAGACGGAAAAATATTTGTAAATAATGCGCCTAAACCAATTCGGATTGAAGAAGATGAAATAAATGTAACGTTAACTTATTCCTGTGCCGGATATACCGACAGTGTATATACAGTGAAAATTATCAAATTTGAGGGAACAAAGACCACTGTATCAGATGACGGAAAAACATTTTCGGTTAAGCCGATAAATATAGAAACAAACAATACTGTAATTCTCGCTTTATATGATAATGACACATTAGTAGATACCGTGTATAAAACGAATTGGGGAACAGGGTTTGAATGTAGTACCGATAAAACCTATAATGATGCAAAAGTTATGGTTTGGGACAGCTTGAAATCATGTATCCCGATATGCAATACGGAAAGTAAAGCGAGAAAATAAAAACTGTACGGAGCGGCAAAAAACCGCTCCGTTTTTATTGTTCGTAAACTGCTCTGACTTTTTAAACAGTAAAATATCCGTCTGTTTTGACAAAACATTATCTCATTTTGCGATATTCCGTAGGGGTGAGGGAGGTCACTTTTTTAAACTGGCGTATGCAGTGGTATTCAGACTGATAACCGCAAAGCTTGGAAATATGATCGATTGTAAAATCCGTTGACAAAAGATAGTATTTTACATATTCCACTCTATGGTGAATGACATCATTGATAATACCCGTCCCGAATGTTTTCTTATATAGATGCTGCAGGTATGACTCACTGATGACAAGGTCTTTTGCGATGTTCTTGATATTCCAGTTCAAATACGGTTTATTGCAAATATCCGAACGCAGAGTGTTCAGCTTTTCATCATAAATCGATGGCTTTTTTTGTGAAGCACTCTTTTGTTTCAGGCTGATATTTAAAAAAAGTATTTTAGCATATAAGCGCAGAGTTTCATCTGATATTTCCGTTTTCAGTGCAAATTCTCTCGACATAAGCCGAATAATATCGGAGAGCTTCTCCAAGTCGCCGAGATATACAATCTTTCCGATTGATATGTTATTTTCCTCAAAGAATTTTATGTCCTCGCTGTCGGGTGTGAAATGAAACCAGTCATTGATAAAGCGGGAATTGTTAGCATGATAGTACTGCGGAACATTGCTGCGGCAGATAAAAAATGAATTGGGCATACAAATTATTTTCTCGCCCTCCAGGTAGAATACGCCCGAGGAACGTATCAGAACGATAATCCAGTCACTTGTGCCGTTTGGTCTGTTTATCACAAAATCTTCATCATGAACATAATTATATCCCACATTATTTATTTTCATTCCGGTTCACCCTTTCTCATTTCGTGACGCTATTCCTATTATATACAGACAGCAGCGGAATGTCAAGTTTCGATATTGAAAAAAGCATAATATGTCAATAGTTATGCAGAATATGTTGACTTTCGGGGTGATGTGTGGAAAACATTTCAGACATTTTGGATAATGTTAATTATATAACAAATTTTTATGTTTTTGAATGGGATATTTAAGTTTTGTTTCACTAAAATAGAAACAGGCGGTGCAAATAGCACTGCCTGTTTCTGTGGATGGAAAAAAGTCAAATTATTGAACATCTGCATAACTATGCGGTTCAATAATTGTTCTGGCACCGTTTATGACTGCGTATATTGCAACATCAGTCGGATTGTGAACATATGTTTCCGTAATATCCAGTTTTTCTGCCGCCTGAACGTATTTTACAAATTCCGACGGTGTGGGATTCCATATTTCATCATTTATCAAAAGCTCAATCAGAGTGTTGTAAATTGCAAGCATTTTATCCTGCGAAAGGTCTGTGCCGTGTCCCCAGAGGGAGTAAAGCTGGAATTTGTCCGTTTCTTCCTGCTCGGCAAATTTCTTTGCAAACGGCAGCGGGTCGCCGTATGCCGTTGTCGCGGTACAATTCCACTTCATCCAGTCGGCGGGTAGGTCGAAATTACCGGTTGTATCTACGCCGCGTGCATACAGATAACCGTTTTGACGGGCATAGTCGAGCAGCTGTTCATAGTCAGGACGCTCGCTCGGCGTGTAATAAGGCCATACGAGTCCGGTTATGTTCTCTTCGCCGACATATGCCGAAAGGTCTTTTTCTGCCTGTTCGATTGAGTATATACACTGCTCATAAGTGCAGTAGTCAGCCGAGGTTGTATCGGTAGTGAACAGTTTTACGTGCGTCGTGTGATTGGCAATTTCAAATCCCTCATATGACGGACAATTGCTTGCATTATATCCTATAAGATTGAATGCCGCATGCACGCCCTTTTCTTTGAACAAATCGACGAGATACTGGTCATTTGCGATAAATCCGTCATCAATGTTGACCGTAAATGCCTTGGTTGTGTATGTCGGATAGGTAACGCGGCAGCTGTCAATGCTGCCCTTTTTGTAGCTTACGGTTCCTGTCAGCGGTATTAATGAGGTGAAATTATCCCAAACATATGACTTGACATAGCTTGTGCTGTTATCAAGTGTATATGAAACCTCATCGGCAGTTTTGTCTGTGCCTGCAACGCCGCTTTTGATTTTTACGTCTACAAGCTCATCATTATCGTTATAAGCGGCAAGGATAATATTGTAAGGCAGATTGCCGAGCTTATAGAGGTTATCGATTGATGCGCTTGCGGTAACGGTTGAAGCCTTTGGCGTCAGGGAAATATCAGCCTTTACCAAATCGCTTGTTACGGCAGATGACTGTTTGACGGTTGTTGTAACGTCATCATCGCCGTGTTTTAACGATATTGTGTAGTTGCTTACATTGCCGCTTTCGTCAAATTCAAATCCGTTAAACTTGAATTTGAAAGAATAGCTGCCGTCGGCGTCTGCAACGGTTTGGTCTATATAACCGATGTCATCACCCGAAATGTTATCCGCGTCGGTTCCGGCTTTGACGAGCAGCAGCGAAATACTTTCTCCTGCCAGCTCTTCGCCCAGCGTTCCGGTTACGGCAACGCGGCTTGCCGGAGAATAAATCCCCAAATCAGCCGCATATGCGCCCGTAACGAGCATAATTGCGGTAATTAAAAGAAATGAAAATATTTTTTTCATGTTTGCTCCTCCTTAAAATTCAGAGTTACTGCCGAGCTGTCGGTTTGATATGACACTTCCGTCCAGCACAAATATCTTGCCTCTGACGCTCGAATTTTCTGTTTTGTTCAGCGTATATTCCGTCGGATTGTACATATCGGTTACTTTGTGTATATCAGCGTAAACCAGTTCATCATCATCGGAATAGTATGCGGTGACAACAGACATGTAACCGCTGCTTAAAAGATGCTTGTATGAATACGGTGAAACGCTTATTGTTAAGGTTCCGTCGCCGTTGTCGGTACAGAGAGCATTCTTTTTGCCGTAGAAAATTGAGAGATTGTCTATCTTGCTTGCGGTGTCGCCGTGAGAATATGCAGCCACGGGATATACCGTGTTATCCATTATTCTGCCGAGTTCCGCGTCGCTGTAAACCTCCGACCAGGTTTTATCGCCGGACGTTGCCGTCCATATGATTTTGCCGTCCTCAAAGCTTATGCTCCAGTGAGTGCTGTTTACGCCCCACAGGCTGTCCGGGGAGGAGATATACACCGCTTTGCCGTACTTGAATTTTGCGAAATAAGGCGTCTGTTTCTTTACGTTATTTGTAACGCTGTTTCCGTCAGAGTCGGTTACGGTATCCGATTCCATGTAATCTCTGCCGGTTGCAAATACATAATATTCGTCCTCCGTATCGTTTACAAGAGCCATAATGCCGTAACGTGCACCGGAGTAATATGAGTCAAAGCTGATTTCCGAAATCCATTCATAATCCGTATTTTTTATTTCGAGATTGGCTGTTGTGCCTCTTGCGTAGCTGTCGGTTACATTCAGTATACCGTCGGCAATATCAAGATATGCAGAGCCGATGTGCCCGCCGTCATAATCGCCGACATGCATACCGGAAAGAATCCATTTTCTGTCGGATTTTTCGGCAATTGTCTGCGGAGTCAGCTTTATGCCGGAGAGCTTGGTGTCAGCGCTGTATGCGATTGTGTTATCCTGCGTATAGCCACTGAAATCTTCAAAGAAGGTCGGCTCGTATTCCTTGACCGAAAGAGCGGAATTTATGTAGGAAACCGTTGTTTTTCCGCTGCCGTCTGCAAATACCGCAAAGGGATATGCAAGGGCTGAAATCATTGCCGAAAGTCCGTCATATGTGATGTTTTCGCTCCATACGTTTCCGTCCGTGCCCGCTGCGTTTACCTCGATTGTGCTGCCGTCGATGTCAGCCGTCCAGGTGTATTCCCTAGAGGTGCCCGTCCATGACGGAACAAAGGATTTGACGGTGTTTCCGTCAACAATTGTTACATATGGGGTGTTGTTTGCCGAATTTGTACCAAATTCAACATAGGAGGTTCCCGAGGCGTTTTCAAATGCGCGGACGCCGCCTTTTACCCCCGATACCGTTGACTTAAATTCAAGCGATTTAACGCTGTCCGTACCCTTGGGGAAGTAATATTTAACCTCTGTGTTATTGTTGTTATCCTCTGCAACGAGGGTATTGCCGGCAGTGTCGATATGTGCGCTGCCCGTACCGCTGCCGCTGCCTGTGAGTATTAGCTTGTGGTCTGCAATTCTGCCTATTTCAACCTGTTTTCCGGCAGCGGCTGAAAGCTTTGTGATTTCGCTGTATGCTGCGGAATTTTTGCTTGAGTAAACGTCAAATGCGTCAAAGAAGGTTGACGGAATTCTGCCGTATTCAAGCTTGGCTTTTATATCCCCGAAACCTACGCCGTTTCCGTTCGGACCTCTTGTTGCCGCGGCAAATGGATATTTCATGTTTTGCTCCATTGCCGAAAGTGTGGTTTTTGACGGAGAAACGGTTGTTGTCCAGGAATTGCCGTTTGATTTTGTCGCCGAAACCGAGATTGTGTTGCTTTCCGTATTAAAATCTATACTCCATGCGACGGTTGCGTCCTCTTTGTAATTCCATTGAGTGTCACAGACGAAAGTTTCGGAATTGCCGTTTGCTGCGTCGCAGATATAGATATACGGAGAAAATCTTACTGTACCCGACGGCTTGTATAAATCGGTATCATGAACCGTTCCGAATTCAATGTACGATTTTTCGTCGGGACTTACGTGCGTTCTCATGGCTGTAAGGCTGTCCCATGACCCGATAAGGTTAGAGGACGAAGTAAATTCAAAATGTTTAATGCCGGTGACGCTTCGCTGATTAAAATTAAAGTTTGCCGTTACGTACTGCTGAGCGGCAGCTCCCAAAACAAACATATCTTTTGCAACGTCGATATATCCGTAACCGAATGAGTTCTGGGGCTGATAGCCGATATTTACTCCCGACATAAGAATTTGATAACCGTTTGCCGATGTGATTTCCTGCTCGATGCCGGATTTTGAGGTAAGTTTTGTCGCTGCGTCATGTGCGGGTGTGTTTTCAGCAGTGTAGCTGCTGAAATTATCGGTGAAGTTGGGCGCGTATGAACCGTATTCAAACTTGGCTTTTATATTGTTATAGCCTACGCCGTTACCGCTCGGGCCTCTTACTGCCGCGGCAAACGGATATTTCATTGTTTGTTCCAATGCAGACAGGGTGGTGCCTGAAAGAGAAACGATTGTTGACCATGTGTCGCCGTTTGTTTTTGTCGCTGTTGCGGAAATTGTGTTGTTTTCCGCATCGAAATCTATGCTCCAGGTAACGGTTGCGTCCTCCTTGTATGACCATTGGGTTTCACATGCAACGAGCTTGCTGTTACTTGAGTTATTGCCGTCAACAATGAGGATATACGGAGAAAATTTCTTTGCCGCCGACGGCTTGTATATATCGGTGTCATGAGCCGTTCCGAATTCGATATATGTCTTTTCATCAGCGCTTACGTGCGTTCTCATGGCCGTAAGGCTGTCCCATGAACCGACCAGATTTGTTGCCGCGGTAAATTCAAAGTGCTTGATGCTTTTTACGCCGCGCTGAGTGAAATTAAAGTTTGCCGTTACGTACTGCTGAGCAGCGGCTCCCAAAACAAATGTATCCTGTGCAACGTCAACATATCCGTATCCGTATGCATTTTGCGGTGTATAACCGACATTAATCCCCGACAGGAGAATTTGGCGGTCATTTGTTGAAGCAACTTCCTGCGCAGTGCCGGATTTTGAAGTCACTTTGGTGTCCGCGCTGTGAGCAGGGGCATTGCTCTCGGAATATCCCGAAAAATCTTCGATAAAGTTGTTTGCTTCGTCTGCTGCGTGCACGGCAGCCGTCATCATCGACGATGCAAGTGCGAGCGACAGAAAAAGCGAAATGATTTTCTTCATAAAAACTTCCCTCCTGAACTTAACAAAATTTTTTTGTTTTTGTCGTATTAATTTTGATTTGTTCTCTTTTCGTTTTTTATCATTTTATCACGATATTTATTATAAAGACAGATAAATTTGTACGTATTTTGGTAAATTTGTCCGAAATATAAATATGTATACCGCAAAGAAAAGATGATGCGTCCGCATATACAAAAAAGCAAAACGGCAAACGGTTTGATTTAATGAAATTTTGTTTGTTTTATATATTGCATAAGTAAAAAAAGTATGTTAAAATATAACAGTAAAACCAAATATTCGTACAAAGTGTCGGTCACGCTGCGTAAGGCATGATCGGTGAAAAGGGAAATGGGTGCGAACCCCATGCGGTTGACAGTCGCCGTATGCGCGTAAGATTTGCTGCCCGGCGGTGAAAGCCGGTCATTGGGAAACTGAGAAGGCAGGGCAATGAATTGCAGGCATAATGCCTATAGCGCGCGAGCCGGAAGACCTGCTTTGATGCTGTTCCGTAATGCGCATTTTGCGCCGGGTTCAGTTTTATCGGCGCTTAAAATATGCTTTAAGGGCTTGTTTGTTTGTGTGCCGATTTGCGATAAACACAGGAAAACTCTGCTGTGCAGTCCGTTTTGACGGATTTGCACAGCTTTTTGTTTCGGGTTTATATTAAAAAGGAGATAATTATTTTAATTATGAAGAAAATAATGTCGGCTGTTTTGGCAATAATTATGCTTGTCACAGTGCCGTGCGGCGCGCAGAGCGGATTTGAAAACGAAATTGAAAGAACTGCGCAAGTGCTTTGTGCAGACGCTCCCGAGCTTAATGTCGGCTCAATCGGCGGAGAATGGGCGGCTCTCGGGCTTGCGCGCAGCGGAGCGGCAGTTCCCGAGGGATACTTTGATAAGTATTATAATAATGCAGAAAAATATGTGAGCAGATGCGCAGGCATGCTGCATGATGTGAAGTATACGGAATATTCGCGCTTAATTCTTGCGCTCACGGCGATAGGCAAAGACCCGGAAAATGTCGCCGGATATAATCTTCTCACGCCGCTCGGCGATTATGAAAAAACATGCGTGCAGGGAATCAACGGTCCTGTGTGGGCGCTGATTGCGCTTGACAGCGGCGGATATGACGTGCCGCAAAATGCAGACGCGGCAATCTGTGCGAGCCGGGAAATGTATTTAAAGAAAATTCTGTCTGCTCAAAATGCGGACGGCGGCTGGGGGCTTGCCGAGGGAGATACCTCGGATATTGACATTACTGCAATGGCTTTATGCGCGCTGCACAATTACATGAATGATGAGGAAGTATCGGCAGCTGCGGAGCGCGGACTTGATTTTTTGTCGGCGCAGCAGAATGACGAAGGCGGATTTTCAAGCTGGGGCAGCGTTAATTCAGAGAGCGCCGCGCAGGTGGTTGTTGCGATGTGTACGCTCGGCATACCGCAGAATGACAGCCGCTTTGTTAAAAACGGACGCAGTCCGGCGGATAATATGATGACGTTTTATGACGGAAACGGCAGATTCAGACATATCATAGACGGCGAACCGAACCGCATGGCAACGGAGCAGGCGTTTTATGCGATGGCTGCGCTTGAGCGATTTGCGCGCGGTGAAAATTCTCTGTATGACATGAGCGACGCGAAAAAGCTGATTACAAAAACCGAAGAAACAATCGGACTGCCGGGTAAAAATGCAGATGTGAAAGTACGTGAGGTTATTGAAAAAAGGACATTTTCGGATATTGCCGCATGTGACGGCAAGGATAAAATAGAGGCGCTTGCGTCGCGCGGAATTATCAGCGGACGCGGCGGAGATATATATGACCCGTATGCGTGTATGACGAGGGCGGAATTTACCGTGATTGCGGTAAACAGCCTGGGTCTGCCGCCGGGCGGTGAGAATAAATTTAACGATATTTCCGATGATGATATTTTTGCAGAGTATATCGCGGCGGCATATAAATACGGCATTGTTTCGGGGATTTCGGAGACGGAATTTAATCCGAACGGGCTTATTACGAGAGAACAGGCGGCCGTAATGACCGGCAATGCCGCGACGCTTTGCGGAATGGAAAATAATTTTGACGATGTTGCCGTGCGCGATATTCTGTCTGAGTATACCGATTATGTGACGGTAAGCAAGTGGGCGAAAAAAGCCGTTGCGTTCTGTTTTGAAAGCGGAATATACAGCGGTGAGGAAACGGAAATTGAGCCGCAGAAGTCCGTAACGCGGGAAGAAATGGCTGAAATGTTTTACAATCTGCTGTCGTCAGCAAAATTAATTATATAAGGAAATAATCAATGAAAAAATACAAAAACAGGGTAATTGCCGTTGCGGTGATTGCGGCGGTGCTGATATTTGCGTTTTTTATGGGCGGCAATCCGCCGGCACATGACAGACTTGAGCCACAGAGCACACCGCAGACAGCGGTTCTGCCGACGGAAACGGATTTGCCGGACGAAACGGCAGAGGCACCGCAACCGACCGAAACCGCACCGCAGGCTTCCGCCGAACCGGATAAGCCGGCGGCGGAACAAAGCAGCACGGATAATGCAGATAACGGCGATAATACCGCGGCAGATGTGCCGCAAAAAGAGGACAAATATCATACTGCGCCGCCTCCTGACGGAAAACCGCTGCCGGTGGAACCGCAAGATGCGGAGGTGACGGAAAAACAGTATACATGCACACTTTCGGTCAGGTGCGATACAATTTTAGACAATATGAGTTCGCTGAAACCGGAAAAGGCGGAAATCGTCCCTGCGGACGGAGTGATATTTGCGGAGCAGACAGTTGTTTTTTATGACGGGGAAAGCGTATTCAATCTATTGAAACGCGAAATGAAGAAAAATAAAATACACATGGAATTTGTGAATACGCCGATATATAACAGCGCGTACATTGAGGGAATTGCCAATCTGTACGAATTTGACTGCGGTGAGCTGTCGGGGTGGATGTATAGGGTAAACGGCTGGTTCCCGAATTACGGCTGCTCGCGTTACAGCCTGAAGCCCGGCGACCGCGTCGAGTGGGTATATACCTGTGATTTGGGCAGAGATGTGGGCGGAGCTGACGCTGCAGGGGGTGGTCAAAATGAATGAATTTAAGAATTTTCACCCGGTTGTGAATTTTGTGTATTTTGCGTCGGTAATTGCATTTTCCATGATTTTAATGCACCCGGTGTGCGTTCTGATAAGCTTTGTGTGCGGTTTTGCGTATTCGGTAATGCTCGGAGGAACAAAAGCGCTGAAGTTTAACTTTGCGTGTATTGCGCCGCTGGCACTGTGTACCGCGGCAGTAAATCCGGCATTCAGCCATGAGGGCATGACAATTCTGCGCTATCTTCCGAGCGGCAATCCGCTTACGCTTGAATCGGTTGTGTACGGAATTGCCGCAGCAGCAATGCTGTCGGGCGTAATATTGCATTTTTACTGTTTCAACAGAATTATGACAAGCGATAAGCTGATGTATCTGTCGGGACGAATAATTCCGTCATTGTCGCTGATTTTTTCAATGACGCTGCGGTTTGTTCCGCGGTTTAACGAGCAGATGAAGGAGGTCGCCGCTGCGCAGGAATGTATGGGGCGCAGCGTTTCGGAGGGCAGCCTTGCAAGCAGGGCGAAAAACGGCGTGCGGATAATATCTGTTATGATTACGCGGTGCATGGAAAATGCCGTTGACACCGCGGACAGCATGAAAAGCCGCGGATTCGGACTGCCGGGCAGAACGGCATATTCAAATTTCAGGTTTACATGCCGTGATGCGGCGGTGCTTGCGCAGATACTTGTATTGACATCGTATGTTGTTTTCGGAAAAATATCGGGGCAGCTGCATTTTGTATATTTTCCGAAAATAAACGGTACTGCCGCATCACCGCTTTCGGTGAGCTGCGGCGCGGCGTATCTGCTGCTTTGCATGACGCCGATAATTATTGAAGTAGGGGAGGCGTTGCGTTGGAAAAGCTTAAAATCGAAAATCTGACATTTACTTATCCGAAATGCGCCGCTCCGGCACTGGACGATGTAACTCTCGCAATAAATACGGGTGATTTCACGGTGATATGCGGAAAATCGGGCTGCGGAAAATCAACGCTTCTGCGGCAGCTAAAACCGATTTTAACTCCGCACGGCACCGCGGACGGAAAAATTCTGTTTGACGGAGCGGATATACGTGAAATGACGCAAAGAAAGCAGGCGAGCAAAATCGGATTTGTCGGACAAAATCCGGACAATGGGATTGTGTGCGATAAGGTGTGGCACGAGCTTGCATTCGGGCTTGAAAGTCTGGGATATTCAAATGCGGAAATCCGTTCGCGGACGGCGGAAATGGCGGCATTTTTCGGCATAGAGGATTGGTTTCATAAAAAAGTGACCGAATTATCGGGCGGACAAAAGCAGCTTTTAAATCTTGCGGCGGCAATGCTTACGCAACCGTCGGTGCTCATACTGGACGAGCCGACAAGCCAGCTTGACCCGATTGCGGCAAAGGAGTTTCTGGAAATGCTCAGGAGAGTGAACCGTGAGTTCGGTACAACGGTGGTTTTGTCCGAACACCGCCTTGAGGACGCACTTCCGCTTGCCGACAAAGTCGCAGTCATGGAAAAGGGAAGGATTATTGCGGAGGGCTCGCCGCGTGCGGCAGGCAGTATGCTGAAAGAAATCGGCAGCGACATGATTTATGCATTCCCTGTTCCGATGCGCGTTTATTATGCGGCGGAGGACGGCGGTGAGTGTCCCGTAACCGTGCGTGAGGGGAAAGCGTGGCTGGCGCAAAAAGAGCTCTTGCCGCAGACCGGCGAAGCCGCCGAATTTGTGCCGGAGGTTCCTGCGGCAGAAGTGAGAGAGGTGTGGTTCAGATATGAAAAAAATTCTCCCGATGTATTAAAAGGGCTGTCGCTGACGGTGCATGAGGGCGAATGTTACGCTATAATTGGCGGAAACGGAGCCGGAAAAACAACGGCGTTGTCGCTGATAAGCGGAATAAACAGACCGTACCGCGGAAAAGTGAAAATAGCACAGGGGAAGAAAATTGCCGCATTGCCGCAAAATCCCGAGTGTTTGTTTTCAAGGAAAACTGTCATGCTGAACTTGCTTGACGCAGCGGAAAAGTCAGGGCTCGGTGCGGAGGATAGAGCAGCTGCGGCAGAACAGATGCTGCAATTTTGCGGCATCGGCGAGCTTGCGGAGAAGCACCCGTATGACCTGTCCGGCGGAGAACAGCAGAGAGCGGCGCTTGCGATGGTGCTTCTTGCAAAGCCCGATATTTTAATTCTTGACGAGCCGACAAAGGGAATAGATGTGCATTTTAAAATGCAGCTTGCAAAAATATTGTCGGGACTTAAAAAAAGCGGCACCGCTGTTATAATGGTTTCGCATGATATTGAATTTTGTGCAAAATATGCCGACCGCTGCGGACTTTTATTCGACGGTGTAATTGTGTCGGAGGATACGCCGCGCAGGTTTTTTTCGGGCAAGACGTTCTATACTACGGCGGCTAACCGAATGGCACGCGATTTCCTGCCGGACGCTGTGCTGGCGGAGGACATAACGGCAGCTCTCGGGATTGAGCATGAAGAAAAGCACGATACGGAATATAAAAAGCTGCCTGAATTTACGCATTGTGAGCAAAAAAACGAAAAGAAAAAAATTACGGCTGCCGATGTATTGCTCGGCATCGTATTTGCAGCGGCGTTTGTGATTTCATCATGGTACTTCATGCAGACAGACAGCATAGCAGCAGAGGGAGCAAGCATAATATTTCTACTTGCCGCGTGCACAAGGCTTATTCCGAGGCGTGAATTCGGGATAAAAGAGGTACAGACAAAAAAAGATAAAAGGCATTTTTCAAAAAGAACCGCCGCAGCGGCTGCTGCCGCGCTGTTTTTGATACCGCTGACAATTTTTGTCGGGATATATTATCTTGATGACAGAAAGTATTACTTTATAAGCCTGCTGATTATTTTGGAATCAATGTTGCCGTTCGCGCTCATATTTGAGGGCAGAAAACCGCAGGCACGCGAGCTTGTGATAATCAGTACGCTGTGCGCGATTGCGGTTGCCGGAAGAACGGCATTTGCACCGCTGCCGCAGTTTAAGCCGGTTACGGCGATAGTCATAATTTCGGGTGTGTGTTTCGGCGGCGAAACGGGATTTGCAGTCGGCGCGGTGACGGGGTTTGTGTCAAACTTTTTCTTCGGTCAGGGACCGTGGACCCCGTGGCAGATGTTTTCATTCGGGATAATCGGATTTTTGGCGGGAGTGCTGTTCAAAAAGGGATTGCTGAGGAAAACGCGGCTTGAACTGTGCATATTCGGCTTTTTTGCGGTTTTGGTGATTTACGGCGGCATAATGAATCCGGCATCGGTGCTTATGGGTCAGGCGTACCCGACATGGACGCTGATAAAATCGTCCTATGTGCTCGGGCTGCCCTTTGATATGATTCATGCGCTTTCAACAGTGTTTTTTCTGTGGATTGCCGCGGAACCTATGTGCGAAAAACTCGATCGTGTCAAGGTCAGGTACGGCTTGCTTGAATAATATCCGCTCCGTCGGTTTATATAGATAAAATTATATATGAAAGAGGTCATTAAATGAAAAAGAAAATTTTATGTGTGGTTATGGCGATAATGCTTATGGTTTGCGTACAGCCGTGCGGATTTGCAAACAAAGAAAACAAGGGTGAAGGAACATATTTTTATTTATCTGCAGAAAGCATTTTATCTGCAGAAAGCATTTTATATGAGAAAGCTGAACGTCAAAATAATATTTTATATCCTGTAAAGGTTTACGAAAACGGTTTTTATGACAGAACAGGATTTCATTTATTTAATAACGAAACTAAAAGCGTATGCGATGTTTTAGGCGAGATTTTGAATTATTATTACGAAAATGACGAAGAAACTGCGGACGGTATAAGGCTTGAGGACGAAGAAGGAAATACGCCGCCGTACACCACTAACGGCGGATATATAAATATGAGTGTTTACAACAGTAATACTGATGAATATATAAAGTATGGGGATAACTGCTGCTTCAGCTTTAATGGTAATGGTGATAGATCGTCGGGTAAGGTCAAGTGGATTGTGGGGGACGATCCGTATAATGAATACGTACAAATAACAGACGGCTCAATTGCAAGGTGGATTTTGTCTGATTCGGTTGATGTATTCTTCGGATATGAGTCGCCGGCATGTGATGATTTAATTTGTGCAATCGGCGATTACTATGAAAAACGTTCAAATGAAGGGGTAAGCAAGGCCGCGGAGAACGCCTATACCGAAGCAATTGAAAATTTTTTCAGTAAAAAAACGCAAGATTATGCCGATGAATTACGTGCGGCACTTGAAGCGGCGGAGGCAAGCGTACCGGCAATTGCCGCTGTATATGATTCGCAGGGCAATTTCAAGGGAATGAAATCCTATGAAAATGCGCCGGAGATATCTGCAGCCGCTGATGATCTTAATGCACTGCAGGGTGATACGGTAAAGATGTTTTTCTGGAACAGTCTGGCATCTCAGGAGCCGGCGGAGGGAAAAACAATGCTGTCGGAAATAATAAAATAGGGGGGAATAATTAATGAAAAATAAGTTAACCGGCATACTGCTGGCGCTGTGCATGCTGGCAGGGCTGCTGCCGGGGACGGCGCTTGCGGAAACTGTCGTGCCGGAAACAGAAAACGGCGTATATCTTATTGACAGCGCAGACGAACTGTTTTGGTTTGCGGAAAAGGTAAACGGCGGCGAAAGGGACGCAAATGCCGCACTCACTGCGGATATTGACCTTGAAGACAGAGAGTGGACGCCGATTGGCGACGGATACAGCTATTCAAATTCAAACGGAAACGGAATTGTAGCGGATACGGCATACACGGGGCTGTTTGACGGCAGAGGTCACAGTGTTTCGGGTCTGCACATCGAAACGCGAAAGCTGAAGAAGAAAGACAAAGACAAGGAAAATTACGATACATATTGTAAGGGGCTTTTCGGCATAATCGGCGAGGGCGGAACGGTAAAAAATCTGACCGTAAACGGAAAAATCAATGCGCGTGCCGACGGAAACGAATATGTAAAGGCGGCAAAGTATGTCGGCGGAATTTCGGGAATAAATGCCGGACTGATTTTAAACTGTACGAATAACGCGGAAATTACCGGGCATACGTGCGTCGGCGGTATAAGCGGAGCTGTAGGCGCGCAGTTTGCCGGAGGAAAGCGCGTTTCGGGCAAAATCATAAATGCGCATAACAACGGAAACGTTACAGCAACTTCGGAAAGCAGTGCAAATGCCGGCGGAATTTGCGGAAAGCTTGCGTGGGGTGAAATATCGTATGCGGCAAATCACGGTGACGTAAAAGCGCCGTTTCCCGAAAATAACGATATGTTCGGTTACGCGTCAATCCGTCTGCTCGGCGGAATTGCCGGCGGAGACATAAATTCCGACGGCAGCTCAGTTATCAGCCGCTGCTTCAATGACGGAAAAATCGGCACATCGGGCGGCAATTATATTGCCGGAATTATCGGACTGAAATATTCATGCGATGTGACCGACGTATATAATGCGGGAGAAGTAAACGGCTTCGGTTCAAGCGGCGGACTTGTCGGGTACATGCTGGGCGGAAAGCTTGAAAATGCATACAACAGCGCTGATGTAATTATGCACGGCGCAGGCGGTGAAACAAAAGACGGAAATACGCTTGTAGGTTCACTCGGCGGCGGATTTGCAGATAATCTCTATTCTGTCGGAAGTTCAAAAATGTATACCGCAGATAAGCAGGCGGTGACCGGCAGCATTAAATCGGTGCAGACGGTGACGGCGGCGGAGCTGTCCGATGCATTTATTGATACGGATAATTTGCCGATAATTGACTTTTCGGGTGCGCCGACCGGAACTGACGAGAGCTTTGCCGCAGTTGATTTTGAGCTTGAAAACGGCAAAATAACAATTTATCTTGACAAAATTCTGCGTGAAACAAATCTGAAAATTGATGATTTTGAGATAAAAGCATACGTCAACGGCAAGGCGGCAGCTTTAGCGAATATGCAGCTTGCGCAAAGAAACGAAACCGTTACGGTTGCTGAAATTTCGTTCGCTCCGGTTAATGCGGAAAGCGTTTTAAAAATAAGCGTAAACGGAATTGAAAAAGAAATTGAAACCGCCGCGACCGATTTCTGGACGGATTACCGTGCGGAAAATTTTAGCAGCATGGGTGAACCGTACAAAATTTCATCGGCGGAGGAACTTGCGCTCCTTGCATATCGCGTGAACAGCGGCGAGGATATGACCGGAAAGTATTTTGTACTGACCGGCGATATTGATTTGTCGGGTAAAAAATGGACGCCGATAGGCACTGCGGAAAAATATCTTGAAAACAAGTACAGCGGCACCTGTTTTAACGGTGTATTTGACGGAAAAGGTCATGAAATAAAAGGCATTGACGTATCGGAAAGCGGATATGTTTCGGGTTTGTTCGGAATTGCCGATGACAGCGCGGTCATAAAAAATATGACGGTGCGCGGAAGAATTGAAAACACTAACGCTGTCGGATACGGAACGGCAGCAGCGGTTTGTGCCGTGAATTACGGAGTTGTTTCGGGCTGCACAAGCTATGCGGCAGTTTTATCGGAAAGCTATGCCGGCGGAATTGTCGGCTGGAACGGCGCTGTAAACAAAACTGTCACAAGTGCGATAATAACCGAATGTAAGAATGAAGGAGCCGTAGCAGGCAAAAAAGAGTCGGGCGGCATTGCAGCATACAGCTCGGGAACGATTGAAAAGTGCTGCAATAAAGCCGAGGTTACCGCAAGTGACGGATATGCCGGCGGAATTTGCGGCTATAATTATGAGGGCAGCGTACTTTTGGGCAGCTGTTACAATCTGGGAACGGTCAGCGCAGGCGCTTATGCCGGCGGAATTGCCGGAAAAGCGTATAACAGCGAAATGCGCGACTGCTATAATGCAGGTGTTGTTTTGTCCGAAAGAGCCGGAGGTATTCTCGGTGACACAGTAAGCGGCTATCGCGTAAAAAACAGCTATTACGTTACGGGCACTGCTCCGATGCCGTATGCGGAAAATACCGGAACGGGCTTTGAGGCAAAAACAGAGGCTCAGATGTCGGAAATGGCAGAAAAGCTGGGGAAAGATTTCATAAAAACCGAAAATCTGCCGGTTCTGGCGTGGGAAATAAACGGAACAACAGACATTGACACAAAACCGTCGGGCGGCGATACCGACCCCGATAAGCCGCAGACTCCGGAGGATACGGAGAAAGCGACGGAATATGACTCGCACGGAAATTGGCAGGATTATCGGGCGGACGGTTTTGAAAGCGGCGACGGCACGGAGGAAAATCCGTATGTTATTGCAAGCGGAGAACAGCTGGCATATTTTGCAGCGAGGGTAAACGGCGGCGAAAACTTTGCCGGAAAATACTTAAAACTCAGCCGAAATCTTGATATAACGGATAAGCTGCACACTCCGGCAGGAACGGCGGAAAATACGCCTTTTGCCGGAAACTTCGACGGAAACGGATATGAAATCATGCTTAATAATGATGAAAATTCCGTTGTAGGCGGACTGTTCGGATATACCGACGGTGCAAAAATATCCATGCTCGGCGTATCGGGACTGGCAAAGGCGTCGGAGATTGCCGGCGGAATTGCGGCAGTGACTAAAAATACAAGTTTTGAAAATTGTTATTCAAACGTGTTTGCACAAAGTGACAGCTATGCCGGCGGATTTATCGGCGCGGCAAAGAGCGGCACCTCGGTTGTGAATTGCTATGCGTCGGGAGCTGCCGCCGCGGAAAAAGCGGGAACAATGTTCGGGCTTTTCGCAAACGGCGTCGGCGTCAATAACCTTTTCTGCCGTATTGCGGGAAATGCGCAGCCGATAGGTGAGAATATCTCGGAGAACACATCGGCGGTACGGGGAAAAACCTCCGAATACATGCAGTCCGACAACTTTACCGATGACCTGTGGCTTATACGCGAAAAAACGGTTGACGGCAAAACCGAAGCGGTGGCACCTGTTTTCTTAATCGGAGAGAAATATCCGATTTTAAGCGGAGGATATACCGATAGCAAAATCCTTTCGCTGAAGCTGAAAGCGCCGGGAAAATGTCTTGCGCAGGGTGCGCCGCACATATTTGACGTTGTGATTTACGGCAAAAATCTTGCAGGTGCGCAAAGCGCCGCATGGAGCTGTGATAATGACAAAGTGACGGTTGTGCCCAAAAACGGTCAGGGTTCTTCTGCGGAAATAATTCTTTCTCCGGAAATTCCCGACGGAACGAAAATTACCGTAACGGTGAGCATGGACGGAAAATCGGACAGCGCGACTTTCACGGCCGGAAACGCGATATGGGCAGGAAACGGAACGGAGCAAAATCCGTATATAATTGCGTCGCTTGATGATATAACGGCGCTTGCCGACAGCGTAAACGGAGGAAACAGCTGCAGAGGTCTGTATTTTGCACTTTCGGGTGACTTGAATATGGACAGCGGCGAAAGTTTTGGTTCAATCGGATACTGGGACGGCTTGAAATCGGACGACAACGGACAATGGTGGGAATCGAAAAACAACCGCCCGTTTGAAGGCACCTTTGACGGACGGGGATTTGCGCTTAAAAATATCGTCTTTAATGCCGAAAACAGTTATTACGGATTGTTTTCATACATCGGCAGAAACGGAACCGTAAAAAATCTGAAAATTGACGGTACAAACCGATTTACCGCACATAATAATGTCCGCAGCGTAAGTGCGCTTTGCGGCGTAAATCTCGGAAAAATTGTAAATTGCGTGAATGATGCCGATTACGGATTTACGGCGTCAAACGTAAACGGCTTATCGGGAATATGCGGCGTAAATTACGGTGTTATTGCAGACTGTGTAAATTCCTCCGATATGAACGCGGCAGGAACGGGTAAATCGGGAATATGCAGCGTAAATTACGGAACAATATTAAAATGCGAAAACCGCGGAATGCTCGGAAATGCCGGCAGTATCGGCGGAATTGCGGCTGAAAACAGAAACGGCAGAGGGCAGGCAATCAGATTCATTGATGAATACAAGGATATGCCGCTGTCGGGTGAAATTAAGGAATGTATCAATAACGGACGGATAGCGGCAAATGGCGACGCCGGCGGAATTACGGCTGACAACTACAGCGGCGGACTTATTGAAAACTGTGTAAATACCGCTGAAATTTCCGGAGGCATGACAGGCGGAATTTCCGGGCGTGCATCAGGGTGTTTTGCATCGGGCGGAATAAAAAACAGTAAAAACAGCGGTTCGGTAATCGCTGAAGGCTCTTACGGCGGCGGAATATGCGGCGAGCTGATAAACGGGCTGGTGTATTTCTGTGAAAACCGCGGTGATGTCAGCGGCAGCTCGTATGCAGGCGGAATATGCGGAAGAAATTACAGCTCAACCAATATCGGCGAGTCGGCGGTGGAATTTTGCAATAATTTCGGCAGTGTGACGGGAAAGACCGCTTCCGGAATTGTCGGATACTACCAGGACGAAAGCGGTAAGTGCCGCGTGCGTTATAATTATAATGAGGGCGCTGCTCAATACGGTATTCTCGGCGATATTAACTCGCGTTTTGATCTGGCACAGGTACTTGCGGATAACAATATGCTTGAGTCAAGCGCGCAAAGCGGCGCAAAACGCGACGGAATCAACGGAATATCGTCGGTTACGGCAGAGGAGCTGGAAAAATGCAAAAATGCGGACGTGAATTTGTTTGTGGAAAAAACCGATTTAACCGTTAATGAAAGCATTTCGGTAACGTCGGACCGCGAAGCGCTGAGCAGCGACAGCGATATAATCACTGTTGAAAACGGTACGGTCACAGGCAAAAATGTCGGAACCGCATATGTATTTGCAAAGGCGTCCCCATACAAATATGCGGCAGTGCCGGTAACGGTTTCCGATGACGCATCAAAAATAAAAGATATTTCGGTGAGCTTTACGCTTATAGGCGAGAAAAATCTGGGCAGCAGCTTTGTTCTTGACAACAACACGCCGAACACATATACTGTATGGGTTGCCGAAAAAACATACACGGTGAAAGAGGGCAGCAGCGTCGGCGAGCTTTTAAAAACAGTTCTTGACGAGAATAATTTAAGCTGCCGCGGACTGGAGAGTGGATACGTAAGCTCAATTAAATCACCGGACGGATATTGGCTGGGTGAATTTTCAAACGGTAAATACTCCGGCTGGATGTACACGGTAAACGGAGCACACCCGGCGGTGGGAATGAATGATTACCGATTACAAGGCGGAGAAAAGGTCGTATGGCATTATGTTGACGATTACCGTCAGGAGGTTGCGGACTGGAACGAAACAAGCGGAGAATATGCCGCTATCGGTGACGGTTCACTGCATAACCGCTGGCTGAAAGCCGCCGGGGAATCGGGAAGTACGGATACCGGCGATAACACGCGGCCCGCAGGCAGCACCTCGGGGAGCGGCGGAAAAACAACTGTGCCTCAGGGTGAAAAATTACCGACGGTATCTGCCGAAACAAAGGCAGAATTTGCAGATGTTGAACAGGACGCATGGTACAGCACAGCGGTGGAATATGTGTTTAAAAATAACCTGATGAAGGGAATATCCGACACGGAATTTGCACCGGATACGTCGCTGACCCGTGCGATGTTCGTAACCGTTCTTTACAGATTTTCCGGCAAAACCGCATCGGGTAAGGCGGAATTCAGCGATATTCCGGACGGAGCGTGGTTTGCGGACGCAGTTGCATGGGCAAACGAAAACGGCGTTGTAAGCGGAATATCGGATACGGAATTTTCTCCGTACGCCGAAATAACACGCGAACAAATGGCGGCTATGCTGTATAACTATGCGAAATTCATCGGCAGTGCCGCAGCGGAAAGTACGGATATGATGCGATATACCGATTTTGATGACGTATCGGATTATGCACAGGAAGCGGTTGTTTACGCCGTTGCATGCGGAATTATTACCGGGAAAACACAAGAAACGATAAATCCTAAGGATAATGCAACAAGAGCTGAAACAGCAATGATAATAATGCGTTTTGCGGAAATGAAAAAGTAGGATAAAATCCGTTTATATTAAAAAAATATACGGATTACGTCTGATACGGAAAATGTCCGCGGTTAAAAATTGATATTATGCATAAAGCAAAACAAGGTAATCGGCGCAAAACGGTTACCTTGTTTTTATGTATAGATGTTTTTATATATCGGTTGAGAGAAAAATTAATAAAAACTATTGACATAATTATTGATTTATAGTATAATAATGGTTGTTGCAATATTAATGCCCAAGTGGCGGAATAGGCAGACGCCCGGGACTTAAAATCCCGTGGGAAGAGATTCCCGTGCCGGTTCGACCCCGGCCTTGGGCACCATGTCGGAATGGACTGCGCTCCATTCCGATTTTTCTTTTAAGAAAAATCAGTCATGCGCTATGTCGCTCTGCCTTTTTCTCAGAAATGCAGGCGTTTTTTTATTTTCGGACATATCCAATAGGCAGAGTTATAAAATTCCTGCCTATTTTAATTTTTATTGTTGTTTCATCTTGTAAAATCCGAAAAAACAGCGTATAATAATGATAGATAAAAAAGCGGAGGTGCGGAAAATGGAAAGAACATATATAGCGATTGATTTAAAATCTTTCTATGCCTCCGTCGAATGTGTTGAGAGGGGTCTTGACGCGCTTGATACAAACCTTGTTGTAGCCGATGCGGGAAGAACCGAAAAAACGATTTGTCTTGCCGTATCGCCGAGCCTGAAAGCATACGGCGTATCCGGCAGAGCAAGGCTTTTTGAGGTTGTACAGCGTGTTAAAGCCGTCAACGTCCAAAGAAAATACGCCTCACCGGGAAGAAAATTTACCGGACAGTCATATTCCGCAGCGGAGTTAAACAAAAATCCCGGGCTGGAGCTGACGTACATTACTGCACCGCCGAGAATGGCGCTGTATACAAAATACAGCACGCAAATATATTCCATATACCTGAAATATGTTGCGGAAGAAGATATACATGTGTATTCGATTGACGAGGTGTTTATAGATGCGACGAATTATCTGAAATCAGCCGGAACCGACGCACGCGGTTTTGCGATGATGATAATAGATGATGTATTGAATACGACAGGCATAACGGCAACGGCAGGCATCGGAACGAACATGTATCTGTGCAAGATTGCAATGGACGTTATGGCAAAGAAAATGAAGCCGGACAAAAACGGCGTGCGGATTGCTTTTCTTGACGAAATGACATATCGGCGCGAATTGTGGAGTCACACGCCTCTTACGGATTTTTGGAGAATAGGCAGCGGATATTCCAAAAAGCTCAGGGAAAACGGTATCTGCACCATGGGTGATGTTGCGCGCATGTCGCTGTCGAAGTACGGTGAGGACAAGCTTTATAAGCTTTTCGGGATAAATGCCGAGCTGCTGATTGACCATGCATGGGGCTGGGAGCCGTGTACGATTGCGGACATCAAGAATTATAAGCCTCAAAATAACAGTATCAGTATGGGGCAGGTATTGAAGTGTCCGTACGATTTTGAAAAAACGCGCCTTATTGTCAAGGAAATGACGCAGCTGCTTGTGCTTGACCTTACGGAAAAGGGCTTGGTAACCAACCAGATTGTTCTTACAGTGGGTTATGACATTGAAAATTTGACTGATTTTGCGATACGAAGCGGTTATAAAGGCGAAATCGTGACCGACCGGTACGGCAGAAAAATACCAAAGCATGCGCACGGAACGGCAAATCTTGAATGTTATACATCATCGGCAAAACTTATATCAAAAGCGGTAGCGGAGCTTTTTGACAGGATTATCAATAAAAACTTACTTTCCAGACGGATAACGCTTTGCGCAAATCGTGTTATTTCCGAAAAGGACGCTGCTGCGAAAGAACAATATATGCAGCTTGATTTGTTCACGGATTATGAACGTGAGAAAAAGGAACAAGATGTGCTTGAAAAAGAGCAAAAAATGCAGAAAGCCATGGTGGATATAAAGAAACGTTTCGGTAAAAATGCGGTTTTGAAAGGTATGAACCTTGAAAAAGGAGCAACAACGATTGAGCGGAACGGGCAAATCGGCGGACATAAAGCATGAGGTGAGGAAATGAAAGAAGATTACAGTGATATAATTGATCTGCCGCATCATCAGTCATCGGTGAGAAAACGTATGTCGATGCATGACAGAGCGGCACAGTTTGCACCTTTTGCTGCGCTGACCGGCTATCATGCGGCAATAGCGGAAACCGCAAGACAGACAGATTTTAAAATTGAACCTGATGAAAAAACACGAAATGATTTAAACCGGAAAATACAAATTATCATAAATAATATTGCGAAAAAACCGCATATCGGTATTGTAAGCTTTGTACCCGATGAGCGAAAAGAGGGAGGAAGGTATGTCGCGTATGAGGGCAATATAAGAAGAATTGACAGTGTATACCGCAGTTTGATTTTTGAGGACGGCAAGAGCATTGCGATGTCTGACATTTTGCGGATAGATGGTGATATTTTTGATGAAATATAATTAAATTCATTTGTTTGCGCGTTTTGTATGCCAAGCGGATGAATTTTTTTATTTACGGTGAGGACAGGCGGAAATAATTGAGATATATCAAAATTGTGCTAATACAAAGCAAAATTATTATTGCCGAACCGTGAATTAAAGTATATAATGAAAGCACAGAAATCAATTATAAGGGAGGAAAAATAAATGAAAATCGGAGTATTGATAAACTTTGATACCAATGATTTTGAAAGCAAGTTTAAGCAGGTGCATGATTTCGGACTGTCATCGTGTCAGCTGTGCTGCTGGCATCAGGAGCTGATGACTCGGGAAAATGCGGAAAGAGTGAAAGAGTATTGCAAAAAATACGAGATAAATATATCCACATTCTGGTGCGGCTGGAGCGGGCCTGCGGTGTGGGATTTTTATGACGGAGCAGTAACTCTGGGACTGGTTCCTGCGGCATATCGGTTCAAAAGAATGGAGGAACTGAAACACGGCTCGGATTTTACAAAATGGATTGGCGTAGAAAATATAGCGACGCATGCCGGATATATGCCGGAGAACCCGATGAGCAGCGAATATAATGAAATTATTGCGGCGCTGCGCAATGTTGCGGAGCATGTGAAACAAAACGGACAGTATTTCTTATTTGAAACGGGACAGGAAACGCCGGTTACACTGCGCAGAGCGATAGAGGATATCGGCACGGGTAATCTCGGTATCAATCTTGACCCGGCAAACTTGATTTGTTACGGAAAAGCAAATCCGATTGATGCGCTTGATGTTTTCGGGGAGTATGTGCGCGATGTTCATGCGAAAGACGGCTGCTATCCGACCGACGGACATAACCTCGGCATTGAACCTCCGCTCGGACAGGGCAAGGTTGATTTCCCGAGATTTATAGCAAAACTGAAGGAGGTAGGCTATGACGGCCCGCTTACGATTGAGCGTGAAATAACAGGCGATCAGCAGATAAAGGATATAAAAATGGCGGTGGAGCTGTTAGGAGGATTAATATGATGAAAGTTGCGTTGATAGGAATAGGCGGAATGGGCGGAGTGCATTTTAACTGCTATAAGAACATAAAAAATGCAGAAGTGGTTGCTGTGTGCGATGTGCGTACGGAAATGGCAGAGGAAAAGGTTAATGACAAAAAAGTACATATTTACAGCGATATGGACGAATTGCTCGCAAATGAGCAGGTAGACATGGTCGATATATGTACGCCGAGTTACATGCACCGTGAAATGAGCATAAAGGCGCTGGAACGCGGAATAAATGTTTTGTGTGAAAAGCCGATGAGTCTTAATACTGCGGATACGGCTGCAATTATGGAGGCGGCGGAAAAATCCGGGAAAACATTTATGGTAGCACATGTGCTGCGCTTTGAATCGCCGTATGTTGTTTTAAAACAGGTGATAGACAGCGAAAAATTCGGAAAGCTTTTGCGTCTGGATATGAAACGTATATCTGAAGTTCCGAGGTGGAGTTGGGAAAACTGGATGCGGGATGTTAAAAAGAGCGGCGGCACACCGATTGACCTTGCTATACATGACATTGATTTTGTGCGCTGGCAGTTTGGTGAACCCAAGGACGTAAGCGGTTTTTACCATAAGCTTAAAAATGATAACGATTTTATGGCTGCGGAATTTGTATATGATGATTTTGCGGTATCGACAGAGGCAGGCTGGTATGAGTACCCGTTGCCGTTTGCAGCGAGCTATAAGGCTATTTTCGAGCGGGGAATGCTGGAGTATGTGAATGACAAAATTTATGAAAACGGCAAAGAATTGCAGTTAAATACTGAAGAAACGCAGGCGGATACCGGAATAAATATATCTAATGTGGACGGTTACAGTCAGGAAATTGAGTATTATATAGGCTGCATTGAAAAAGGCGAGAAGCCGTGCCGTGTAACTCCGGAAAGCTCTCATGAAAGCGTAAAACTTATTGAGCGTTTTTTGAACAATGCGTCAATAATATAAATATGAGAGTGTGAGTCAACCCCAAATTTTGTGTAAAGTCTTTACGAGACCTCCAAAATGGTATATAATAAAAATATCATTTTGGAGCCAATTTTGAGGTTTACACAAAATGAGGGATTGCCCCACAAAAACCGTGATTATCGATGCTTTGGCACGATGTGCTCATTTTGCACTGTTTTTCTAAACCCTCAGGGGAAGTACAGCAAGATTATTTTATTGCGCTGTACTTCCTTTTAAATTGTATAATACAATAATATTTAATAAAAAAAGCAAAAAAACTATTGCAAAACGGAAAAAAGTGTGATATAATAAAATAGTTGCAGATTTGGAGAAGTCGCGTAGTCTGGCCGAGCGCGCACGATTGGAAATCGTGTAACCGTCACAAGCGGTTCGAGGGTTCGAATCCCTCCTTCTCCGCCATCTAAATACGAACTTTCATTTTTATGATTGTTCGTATTTTTCTTTTTATCTTCCTTTTCTCTG
>CAKSUM010000015.1 GCA_934501535.1 uncultured Clostridia bacterium | reverse complement strand
GCCGCGGCAGGCACATTTGCCGCAAAATACACAAGCGGCGTTTCATCGGGTTTCGGCTGATTTTCCACGCCGTATTTATACACCAAGATATCGCCCATACTGTAACAGGTCAGCTGATGTTTGTTATAGCACTGCCATTGCAGTTCACGCATAAACTCCATCATTCCGAGTTCCACATATGGGAACAGGGTGATTTTTTTGTCGCTGTCCGACGTCAGTTTAATATTCCAAATGAGTGCATTTTCATATTTTCCCACAAAGTATGTAACCTCGGCTTTGACGCCATTTTTCTCCGCATTAAACCGCGTGTAACCCATTCCGTGGGTTGACTGCCATTTTTCCGGCTTGGATTTGCATGGCTCGTTTGTCGGACACCAAAAGTCCGCACCGTCCTTTATGTAAGTGTAAAAGCCGCTGCGGTCGGTCGGAAGGTGAAAAAACCGATAATGGTTTATCCGCCATATCTGCGGACTTTTGTAAAATGCCACACCGCCGCCGGCTTGCGAAATCATCGTGTGAAACGTGCCGTTTGACAGATAGTTCATCCACGGCGTCGGCGTGTTGTATTTGTCAAATGTTATTTCTCTTTTGTCATTATTGAATTTGTACATTTGCTCCTCCTTTCTGACGAATCCATCGCTTACAAAATAATTTCAAGAATTGCCGATTTAAGATCAGAGTCCATATCTGTAACCGACAAATCCGACAAAACCTCTGCTTTGGATTTGGTCCGAATCAGGTTCATTATGCTGCTTTTTGTTTCATATTCTGTCTGTGCATTATACAGAATTTTATATATTCTGTCCCTATAATCATTTTCCGTCATTTTTAAATCCTTACCGTACTCTATTTTTATGTTATCTCTCACACCTGTTTCTACGATAACAGCACCGCCTTCATACAGCTTATCGTTCTTTACATTTACAGTAACGCTGCAATCATCAACACAATTCAAAATAATCTTGTAGTTTCGGTCTTTCGGAATAATATATTCATCATCTTTTGTGATATTTATACTGAACGTTCTGTTTTCCCAGTCAAATACAAATTTCGTTTCGGCGTACTTACCGTACAGATACTTTTCCGTCAGATTATCGTCCTCATACAGCGTGAACGAATTATTATCCCCTGGGAAAAGATTTATAACAACCGTATCGGGATTTTCGTCGGGTAAAACCTCAGTATTGCTCATCGGTATAATTGCTCCCGCTTTCGCAAACACCGGCATCTCATCATCTTTTCTGTAGGCTTTTATAAAGCGGTTTCCTGAATATCTGTATTTATTGAAAAAGTCAAACCATTCGCCTTTCGGCAAATACACCATTGCATTGCCCATGTTCGTTACAGCGTCTTTTTTATGTGTTATCGGGCTGACAATCAGCTCTGTTCCGAAATAATACTGATTTCTCACCGATTCCGCCTCTTTTTCCGTATGTTCATAATACATAGGCTCAACTATAGGTCTGCCGGTCTTGTACGTCAGATAATTCATCGTGTACAAATACGGCATCATTTCACAGCGCAGACGCATAAACTTACGCATACTTTGATGTGTTTCATAATTGAAATTCCACGGTTCTCGGTCATTAAATTCATTGTTTGACGAATGAAGCCGCATAATCGGTGAAAATACGCCGAATTGAGTCCATCTGTTCATTAGTTCATCATCGCGCACACCCCATATATGTCCGCCGATATCGTGGCTCCACCATGTATATCCCACATTTGCGGCGCAAATCGTAAAATACGGCTGAAAATCAAGTGTTTTCCACGACACCACCGAATCGCCCGAAAAGCCTATGGGATAGCGCTGTGAACCGTAGCCGGAAAATCTCGAAAACAGTATCCCCCGCCTTCCGCCTTCGCGCGCATGTTCATAATGAAAATGATTCAGCATCCAAAGCGGGTCAAGCCCCTCCATTTTACTGGTATTTCCCTGCTGCCAATCCATCCACCAAAAATCTACGCCCATGTCCTCAAGAGGCTTTAATACATCATTAAAATACACATCAATAAATTTTTTATTGGCAATATCAAACGGAATGTTTTTCCCGGAAGAACTGTCAACACCCATATCCTCCGCCGCCTTTTTATAGCAATCCTCATGCGCGGATATTCCTTCTGCCGGATGCAAATTAAGCGACGTTTTTATATGCATTTTATGCAGAGCGTCCAAAAACCGCTCAGGGTTCGGGAAAAAGTCCGTATTCCAGCTGTATCCCGTCCAACCCGAGCCATATTTAGGCTCAATGTCTACCTTGTGCCAATCCATATCAATGACAGCAACGGAAATCGGTATTTCTTCACTTTCAAAGCGTTTCATCAGGTCAATATATTCTTTTTCCGTATATTTGTGATACTTGCTCCACCAGTTTCCCAAAGCAAACCGCGGCAAAAGCGGTACATTCCCGGTAAGCTTATAATATGCGTCCAAATTTTCCTTTATTGCGTCCGCATACGCAAAAACATATGTATCGACAATTCCTTTTTTGCGCACCTCAACAAAGTCGCTCGTCTGCACAAGGCTTTCGCTGTCATCAATTGTCGTCATTCCGTAGTCGCACACAATCCCCGGCGGCAATTCGACCTCACCGTCAACTAAATCCAAAGTTCTGACCGTACCCGGGAAATGGGTAGTGTTTTTCTGTCCAAAATAATAGACATTCCATATATATTTTGCCATTTCGCCGTTAAACGAAATATTAAGTGAATTTTTTGTAAAAGCTCCGCCGTGATATGTGAGTTTTATGCAATCTGTTTCTATTATAACGTCGCCGCTTTCTCTTTTCACCGTATATTTCGGCACGGAAAAATTTCTGTTAACAACGCATTGCGTCGGTCTGTCCTCAAAAATGCCGTCCTCGGCATATTCAAGACGTATCAGACGGTCGGTTAAAACAGTAAAGCGGTATTTTTCACCTTTTACAATTGCATTTTCATTTGCATCTGTTCTTTCCATAGTATCCTCCGTATTTTAATTAAAAAAGTCGTTATATTCAAGCCAGTTCAGCAAAAGCTGCTGCCATTGCGCAACATGTGGCAAGCTTTCCGCAAGACCCATTCCGTGGCCGCCCTTCGGGAAAATATGCAGCTCCGTCTCAACATTTATTTTCTTCAATCTTTTTGTATACTCTATCGAGTTGAGCACATTTACGCAATCATCTTCAAAAGTATGCCATATAAAAGCTTTCGGTGTTCCCTTACCGGCTATCAGATTCGGGCTCAAATCTTCCCCCATCTCGGCAAGCTTATCCCCGAGCAGAGCCTTTCCCGAGCCAAAATGGGTAATGCTCTTGCCCAAAAGTGCAATAACCGGATAACACAAAATCTGACCGTCAGGGTGAAAATCTTCTGCGTCGATTTCGTCCGGCTTATCAATATCCAATTCTTTAAAATATGTGCTCGTCAGCGCGGCAAGATGACCGCCCGCCGATGAACCCATTATGTACACTTTGCTTTTATTTAATCCGTACTTGTCCGCATTATACCTCACAAACCGCATAGCACGGCGCGAATCGGACAATTCCGCCGGGAATCTGTGCGGTCCCACGCGGTAACTGCATACAAATGCCGTAATTCCGTGTTCATTCAGAAAATTAGCGTAAGCCTCGCCCTCGCTCGGCGAGTGACCGCCGTATCCGCCGCCCGGCAATATAACAACCGCGCCGTCGGTTTTCTTTTCCGCCGGAACATATGCCGTAATCGTCGGTGTACGCATACATTCACCCGTTACATGAGTCCATAAATCAAACGTTTCCTTATTCATAGGCAAAATTCTATCCTCCATAACTATATAAAAAAGGGTGTTCACAGCGAACACCCTTTTTAACAGTATCAAGTCCTGAAATTGCACTTACTGTTCAAATCTCAGTGCAAGCGGCTCTATTCCTGCGAAATCGTTAAGCGCAAACAATTTAATTGTTTTTCCGTCTGTGTTGCTGTCAAAATTAAATGTATGAACCGTATTACCCGAAGTAACACCGTTTTCAACTTTACATTCAATCATACCGTTTGCGTCATAAACTGCCGCAACAAGTACTCCGCTCACATTTGTTGCATCAAATGATTTGAGCTTTGCAGACATTGTTTTACCGTTCACTGCCGTTTCGATGAAGTATGCCGGCATATTCAGGCAGAGCGTATTCTTTTTCGCTGTTATTTCGTTATCAACCGTATAACCCAGCTCGACGTATTTATCATATAAACCGATAAATGTGTTACTGTCAGCAGCATTTAGCAAGTCTGCTTTCATAGCCGTACCAAACTCAGCCACAATCGCATTATATGCAGCAGTCGATTCGGTATCAATTTCATAGCCATTTTCATTCATTTGTGCATATGCACCCTTCAGATTTGCAATCATTTCCGCAGTAACTTTTTCCGCGTTTTGTGCGGTTTTAAGTGCTGCTTTAAATCCTGCCTTGATGTCCTTCTTGTTTGCAACAGCCGTTACTGCCCAAATTGAGTTGTTGTATGCACCGCTGCCGTTGGCAATTGCATTTTCCTGTGAATATATTACGTTGCCGTTTTTATCTACCTGTACGCCGTCATTGCTTGCGAGCGAGCCGACAAAATGAACATTTACAAGAACTTTTGAATTGTCAACCGGTACTGTGAATACATTAATTCCTGTATCTTTACCTGCCGATGCTCCGTACATATATCTCTTTTCTGTGCCGGCTATCCATTTATTGCGTGCATCTTCAGAAAGATTGTCAAGAGTAGCCTTAATATCTTTATTGGTTTGATAGTTTAGATTGTACGTATATGTCGTTCCATTTGCATTATAGCCAAATTTAGTTGCCCAATCCAATTCTAAGTTCTGCAGCGAAATTGACCATGTCTTAAAGCCATTCCACCACGCTCCCTGAGTAAGTTCACCCCGCTCCTGCTTGATTGTCTTGTTGCCATCTTTATTATACGACGTAATTCCGGGTGATTGAGGATCTATATTCTCTGAACTGTTTTCACCCGTCTTGTTATTTGTTTTAATCTTATCTATTATTTTAATCTGAGCATTATTAACCGATAAAGAATGTTCTGCAGCCTGCTCATTAACCATATAGTCGACAACATCATAAGAACCATCAGCATAATCCAGTTTCAATGCCAATTTTGACATATTATTCCAATTTTTATATCCTTTAGCCTTTTGCAAAACCGGATTAGTTGCCGTAGACATTATCTTAAGTTCATTGTAATATCCGTCTTTAATATCAACATTAACACCTGTCATTTTAAATTCATCTGCACCTGTGTTTATGTTGGTATAAGCATCTGTTGCGACATTCATAAGGTAAGGTATATCACGGAATGTCAATGTGTTTTTGGTTTCTCCGGTTTCCCATGTTCCCCACGCCGGTAAAACTTTAGTCTTATCATCAAGTCCCGTCCAATTGTTAAAATAGTCATGGGGGATACCGTCTTGGTTTCCGAAATTCTTGAAGTGATCAACCGAAACTCCTATCGGAACATAAGTTTTATCAGAACTCTGATACATCGATCCTATATCGGGTGTCTTAGAATATGCCAAATCGCCAACTTTAGCGTACGCTGCCTGATTTGCGTACAGTGTAATATCTACCTTTTCATATACTGTAACTTGGCTGTCCAAATCGTCGGTATATTTATTTATTATTGCCTGTGCCTGAATACCCACTTCTCCCAAGTCAGCGCCCAACGCATTTGCCTGATCGAGTATGGCTTTTATGTCCTTAATGTCAGTTTCTGTTACCGTGTCACCAAGAGCAGTAATCTTTGTCGAAAGAACTGATTGTAAATCGCTGTCCTTTGTTACGGCTGTCATGGCATATACCATTGAGCCGTACATGCCCTCACTCCAGTTTATATTCGATGCTGCATATGCATTAGAATAATCCACGGTTCCGTCCTGTTTTACTATTACACCTGTATAATCGGCACACGAACCTACAATATGTATATTCTTCAATACCTTCCCGCTGTCTACCGGGAATGTGTATTCATTAATATAAATATCAGCTGCAGCGCCATTGTCTTTACTATAATTGGTTTTACCGCCAAATGTCCAACCATTAAAATTTGTAATGGTTTTTACTTTAAACCCATGCCAAAAGTTATCTTTTGAGAATGCAGTTCCGTCCGGCAGTGTTGCTGCTTTTACTTTAGTGCTGTTTCCGGCTGTGTCTATTTTTGTTACATCTGTCGGAAAGTCAACTCTACCTTCTGTCAATATTTTATTTTGTGTTGTGTCAACCGGATAAGCAGTCATAGTTTCAACAGTATCATATGTCCCGTCCGTATACTGCAATACAACCGCCAACTTTGATGTGTTATTCCAGTTTGCAATGTCGCTTTCAGCAAAGCCATTATTTTTAAGCAACCCATACGGTCTGTTTCCTTCAGCTGCCGAAGCCAAAATTTTTAATTCACTGTAGCAACCGTCCGCAATGTCTACATCTACACCCGTATAATTATAATTTTGAGTTATACCTCGCGTCACGCCATTATCGACATACTGAGTTTTCAAACCACCGGTGCTGATTGCTGTATTTTTGTTTGTTGCTACATCAAATTTGTACGGTGTATTATTATGTTCGAATACACTATTCGTTAACAGCGCTTGCATGCTGTCATAATCAATACCGCGTCCTTTTTCAGGTGCTGTCGCAACATAATTTCCCGACCATGTATCGCCTTCTTTTGCGTATATCGGAGCATTAGCAACACTTGAAATATCAATTGTTGTGTAATTGTTCTTGTCCGATTCTTCCGCATATGAAACAGCTGTAAGATTGGAAACAAGCAATGCCGTGCAAAGCAGCGCATTAATAATTTTTTTCATAATTTTTTCCTCCATTATTTTTATTTTGTATGGTTTTTCCTTAAACCCGGCAGAACATTCAGAATATCTGAATCTTTGGCAATACTGAAATCTCCGTTTTCCGCATCTGCAAAATCAACAGACAATTCGAATACTATGTTGCTGTAGTCACTGCCCGCCAAATCCATAACAGATTTTTCGGTAATAACTCTATCTGCGAAAATATCCATTATCTGATTTGCATAATCTGTATATTTGATATACGTTATCAAATTATCCGATACATCATTTTTCGGATAGATTGCATTTGTCCCCCTTTCCTTTAACTCCTCCTTACATGTAAACACTTCTGGGTATTTAACTGCCCATACGGGATTTTTCTCGCCGTCTTGTTCAAGATATCCGAATTCCGCAAAAGCAGTATCGCCCAATTCTTCATTAAATTCAGGATTTACATATGTGCCATCTGCTTGTTTAATCTTGCTTATAAGTATATTATTTTCACGAGTCCGAATTGGATATTTTACATCTATAAAGATATTGTTATTAACTTTATTTCCAAATCCGATACTGTAAAAACCTACCGGAACATCCTTTATAATGTTGTTCTCCACAGTGAGCATACTTCCGGCACCGTCATTATATACGGCGATTTTTCCGTGAACCTTTGCCGCCGGATTGTAGTTTAACATATGATTCGTACCGTGCTCGTCAGTAATATCATGAATGTAATTATTCCGAACGACTATTCCGTTCTTCAATCCTTTGTGAAGATATATTATACCGCAGTCTGTGCATTCACGCGCAACATCGTAAATATTATTATTTTCAATAATGCAGTCATTGCCGCCTGACATTATTCCGTTCGAATCGCCGCGGTGAACCGTGCAGTTGCGTACATTTATTCCAACGCCGTCCATTCTTATTCCCGGCGAATACGCACATATTATTCTACCGAAGTTTTCAAACTCACAGCCGTAAATTTCAATATCAGCACCCTCTAACGTTTTACGGTTACCGCCGGACACATTCAGTCCGCTGTACCCCGTATTCAGGAATTTACACCCGGTAAACTTAATGTTGTTTACCAAATTTCCTCTTTGAACATATTCGGTGTCATCATCAAGTCTGCCGTATGCATATTTATATGACGAATGAAATTCGCCGACATATGCACCCGATTCGGATACATTTTTAAATGTACAGCCGGAAACATTTATGTTTCTTCCTTTTTGCAAAGCCATACCGAAACCGATACATCCATTAACCGATAATCCCTTAAAGTTAATGTTATCTGCACCATACACCGTTATCAATCCCTTGTTCCACTGTCCAACATCGGTTGTAGTAAGCAGTATATTTTTATTTGACGGTGCCTCATCACTATAGAAGTACAATTTTTTGTTTTCTCGATCAATATAATATTCACCGTTTGAATCCAGTTCCTCGGCAATATTGCAAAAATAAATCAACCCGTCTTTTTTTATACCGCCGTTGCACTTTCTGTCAAGGTTTACGGTTGTTCCGTTTGCAGTAAATTTAAAGCCGAAATCAAAGTATGGAAGTCCCGGGTATCCACCGATAAAAGCCTCGTCTGCATTTGACCATGACGCAATTTTTTCAGCGGCGCTGTCCGAAACGATCATTTGCGGATTTTGAGCCGCACTGTTTGAACTGTCACCCGTTTCAGTCACAGAAATAATTTTTTCATAGGTGTTGTATTCTTCCGCGTCCTTGTTCGGCCATCTTGCAGGGAAATATGCCTTATCGTCAATAAACAGTTCAAATCCGTTTGCGTTATATGCCGCGCCTTGACCGTTCGGGGTCAGCTCAGGTATTTCTCCTATGCCTGCTTCCGCTAAATCAATGCAATAGACATTGCCGCTTTTTATACGGTCATCGTTTGCAAGCTTTGCTTTTTTACCGTCAAGGTATATTCCGCCGACAAATTCCGGTTTTTCATTTTTGTATGCCGAGTATGTAATCGGGCAATCTTCCGTGCCACTGTCCTCCTCAGAAAATATTACAGGTTTTTGCATATAATACCTTCCTCCACGGAAATACACGTTTATTTTTCCTGATGTTTTATCCAGCCCGCGTATTAATTTTTTAACCCCTTCCAAAGATGCAAGCGGTGCATTAATTGTTCCTGTATTATTGTCTGAACCATTGGGTGATACATATATATCCGTATTTAAATCTGGAGATACTGTCGTATCCGCTGATATTTTTGTAACGGCTGTCATTGCCCAAATCGAGTTGTTATATGCACCCTTTCCATCAGCAATTTCATTATCTGTGGAATATATAACTTTACCGTTTTTATCTACTTGAACACCGTCATTACTTGCGAGCGATCCGACAAAATGTACATTAACAAGCATCTTTGTAAAATCGACCGGTATAGTAAATACATTAATGCCTGCTTTAGCGCCGGAATTGGTACCGTACATATATCTCGGTTCCGTTCCGTTAATCCAATTTATACGCTGTTCTTCTGTAAGATTCTCTATTGTTGATAAAATATCCTGATTTGTTTTATACCATGTACTGCACGGATATGTAGCTACGGGTCCGCGTTGGAATTTACTTGCCCAGTCTGATTCAAGTTTCTGCGCGGAAACTGTCCATACATCAAATCCATTCCACCAATTTGCTTGCGTAAGCTCAGTAGGCTCTTGTTTGACAGTAGAATTGCCATATTGGTCATATGATGTAATTTTCATAGTTTGCGGATTTTGCAGCTTATTTTCTATCTCAGCATCAGCTGCATTTTTATTGATAATATTATTAATAATTGCATTAGGGTTGTTTGCAGTACTATTATTCATAGAGTGTGTTGCTGCTATTTCATTAACAAGATAATCAACAACATCATATGAACCATCATCATAATCCAGTTTCAATGCAAGTTTGGACATGTTGTTCCAATTTTTATATGCTTCAGCCTTCTGCAAGACCGGCTCTGATGCCGATGAAAGTATTTTGAGTTCATTGTAATAACCGTCATTAATGTCAACATCAACACCTGTCATCTTAACATCATTCGCGCCGGTATCAATATTTGTATAAGCATCTGTTTCAACATTCATCAAATAAGGAATATTACGAAATGTTAGTGTATTGGTTGTTTTTCCGCTTTCCCAATTACCCCAAGTCGGTGTGGTTTTTTCATGGCCAAAATAACCCGTCCAATTTGTATAAGCTGACGGTTCCCGGCCATTTCCGTCCCCAAAATTTTTGAAATGATCAATTGATACACCGGTTTTTATATATGCCTTGGGATATTTGTCATTTTCACCTAATTCGGATAGTGTATCATCCATATATACGGTTCCAACGGTCGGGCGTTTATCATATGCCAAATCACCGACTTTAGCGTATGCTGCTTGATTTGCATACGGTTTTATATCCGTTTTCTCATATAACTCTACTGCTTCACTTAATTCAATACCTAATTTTTTAGCTTGTTTCAAAATAGCGCTAATGTCAATGATATCAGACTGCGTTATCGTTCCTGCTGCTCTGACAGCATCAAGCTTTGCTGAAAGAACGGATTTTAAATCACTGTCCTTTGTTACAGCAGTCATAGCATATACTACGGAAGCATACATACCCTCTTGTTTGTCAGCCTTATTGGCATAGTAACGATCTTTATCGGTATTATACGTTGCATAATCCGCAGTACCATCTGCTTTTAACCGAACACCATCAAAATCTGCACTTGCTCCGACAACGTGAATGCTTTTCAGCACCCTTGTATTGTCTATAGGGAAATCGTATTCACCGATGTAATAATCTCCGCTTCCGGTATTATTTGGGGAATATGGATTTTCTGCATTAAATGCCCAGTTAAGATAATTTGTTATTACCTTAATGCCATTTAAATAATTATTACTACGCAATGTAGGTGCTTTAACTGTTTTTTCACCTATTACAATATCTGTTGGAAAATCCGCTTTGTTAATATTGTAATCGGCAGCTGCTGTCGGATTTGTTGTCAAAGCTTCTACGATCTCCGGTTCACCATCTTCGTACTGCAGTACCAACGCAAGCTTTGATGCGTTTACCCATCCTGTAGTGTTATCCGCATCAGCGTTTCTGGCTTTCAATATATCTTGAGCAAAATTGCCTGTTGCCGATGCCAAAACTTTTAAGCTGCTATAGTATCCATCTGCAACATCAACATTTGTTCCTGTATAATTGTAAGGATTTGTCACACCCTTTCCATTACGCTTAAAAGTCCAATCAGTAGCACCGCCGGTGTTAATTGCAGTATTTTCTCCGGTTTTAGCCGACATGAGATATGGTGTTTCACCATAAATTAATTTTCCGTTTGTTAATTTTGCGCTCATTACATCAACGTCTATTCCGTATCCGGCATTTGGCGCAGTTGCAGAGTAGCTCGACCAGTTATCTCCTTCTTTCGCATATATGGGAGCATTCGCAACGCTTGAAATATCAATAGTTGTGTAGTTATTTTTGTCTGATTCTTCTGCATATGAAACAACAGTAAAGTTGGACACTGCTAATGCTGCACAAAGCAATACATTAATAATTTTTTTCATAACTTTTTCCTCCATATTTTTATTTTGTATGGTTTTTCCTTAAACCCGGCAGAACATTCAGAATATCTGAATCTTTGGCAATACTGAAATCTCCGTTTTCCGCATCCGTAAAATCAACAGATTTTTCAAACAGAATATTTCCGTAATCACTGCCGGATAAGTCCATAATAGACTTTTCCGTCACAATCTTATCCGTGAAAATATCCGTTATCTGATTTGCATAATCTGAATATTTGATATATGTTATCAGATTATCCGATACATCATTCTTCGGATAGATTGCATCTGTCCCCCTTTCCTTTAAGTATTCCTTCCATGTAAACACTTCGGGATATTTAACTGCCCATACGGGATTTTTCTCGCTGTCCGGTTCCAGATATCCGAGTTCCGCAAAAGCAGCATCGCCCAATTCTTCATTAAATTCCGGCATCAAATATGTGCCGTCCCGCTGCATAATTTTGTCTATAATAATAACATTTTCGCGGGTTCTGATTGGATATTTTACATCAATAAAGATATTGTTATTAACTCTATTCCCAAATCCGACGCTGAAAAATCCCTGCGGAACATCTTTTATAATGTTGTTCTCCACGGTGAGCATACTTCCCCCGCCGTCATTATATACGGCGATTTTTCCGTGAACTTTTGCCGCCTGATTGTAGTTTAACATATGATTCGTACCGTGCTCATCAGTAATATCATGAATGAAATTATTCCGAATGATTATTCCGTTCTTTAACCCTTTGTGCAGGTATATCACTCCGCAGTCGGTACACTCACGTGCAACATCAAATATATCGTTATTTTCGATAATGCAGTCGTTTCCGCCGGACATTATTCCGACCGAATCGCCGCGGTGAACGGTGCAATTGCGCACATTTATCCCGACGCCGTCCATTCTTATTCCCGGTGAGTATGCACAGATTATTCTGCCGAAGTTTTCGAACTCACAGCCGTAAATTTCAACATCTGCGCCCTCCAGCGTTTTACGGTTACCGCCGGAAACATTCAGTCCACTGTACCCCGTATTCAGGAATTTACACCCGGTAAATTTAATGTTATTTACCAGATTTCCTCGTTGAACATATTCGGAGTCATCATCAAGTCTGCCGTACGCGTTTTTATACGACGAGTGAAATTCGCCGACATACGCGCCCGATTCGGACATATTTTTAAATGTACAGCCGGAAACATTTATGTTTCTCCCCTTTTTTATCGACAACCCAAATCCGATACACCCGTTTACCGTAAGTCCGCTGAAGTTTATATTATCAGCGCCGTTAACAGCTATCAGTCCGTTTTCCCAATGCCAAACATTGGTTGTCGTAAGCAGAATATTTTTGTCCGACGGTTCTTCAGCACTGTAAAAGTACAATTTTTTATTCGCGCGGTCGATATAGTATTCCCCTTCCGAATCCAGTTCCTCCGGAATATTGTAAAAATAAATCAACCCGTCTTTTTTTATACCGCCGTTGCACTTTCTGTCAAGGTTTACGGTTGTTTCGTTTGCAGTAAATTTAAAGCCGAAATCAAAATATGGAAGTCCCGGATATCCGCCGACAAACGCCTCGTCCGTATTCGTCCACGATGCAATTCTCTCGGCGGTATCGTCCGAAACTGTCATTTGCGGATTTGCCGCTGCTGTGTTCAGACTGTCACCGATTTCGGTTACCGAAACAATTTTTTCATAGGTATTGTATTCTTCCGCGTCCTTGTTCGGCCACCTTGCCGGGAAATACGCCTTATCATCAATAAACAGTTCAAATCCGTTTGCATTATATGCCGCACCCTGACCGGTCGGCGTCATCTCCGGTATTTCTCCTATGCCTGCTTCCGCTAAATCAATGCAATAGACATTGCCGCTTTTTATACGGTCATCGTTTGCAAGCTTTGCTTTTTTACCGTCAAGGTATATTCCGCCGACAAATTCCGGTTTTTCATTTTTGTATGCCGAGTATGTAATCGGGCAATCTTCCGTGCCGCTGTCCGCAACGCTGAATATTACCGGTTTATTCATATAATACCGACCGCCGCGGAAGTAAACAGTGATTCCGTTTTCTTTCTTTTCAATTTTCCGCACAGCCTTCCTTGCACCTTCTAAAGTTGCAAGTGGTGCATCAACGGTTCCTTCGTTGCTGTCTGACCCGCCGGGCGCGACATACAGCTCTGCGGCGGAATTATTCTCCACTTCCAATTCCGCAGCATCCGCATACGGCAGCATCGTTTTCAGACTTTCAAATGTAAATATCTTTATCTTATGTGAATCCTGCGGAACATCAATGTAATACACATCTGAATTGACATCGCCTGCATCAATGTTTCCCGAGCCTAAATTTTTCGCGCCTATTAATTTTCCGCCTGAATCGTATATTCCTGCGACTCTCATATATGTGCGGAAATTTGAAAAGCAGCTTGCAGTTGTGACTTTCGCTCTGACCGTTCTGCCATACTGCGCAGAGTCTACGTCTACAATCAATTCCTTTTGTCTTTCCAGTACAAATATTCCTTCCGTAACGTCCTGTCCGTCCGCTTTCGTAAGTATCCGATAGTCCTCCGGGTCTTTATCAAAAGCAAACCTGACGGAATATTCACCGTTTTTGTTGATTTTTGCCGTATTAATATATCCGACATCATCATTTTGGTATGGCTCCGCAGCGTCCTTTTTTACAATGAGCAGCATTACCTCCCCGCCGGAACGGGAACACTTGCCCCGAAGGCTGTAACCATCTTGTTCCTTGCATATTATATCCGCCGATATTGTTTGCGGCGATGCCGCAAACAATACTGACAATACAACAATCACACTTATAATTTTTCTTTTCACTCAATCGCCCTATTTTTTCATATTCGGTGGAATAATATCCTGCCAGTTCTCAAATTCGTTGTTTCTTAATACCACAAAACTGTACATCAGATTTTTTGCAGTTGACGCGCAAATCAAATCGCCCCTTTGCAGCTCATCAAAGAATGCGCCGTAAATAAACTCCCGTTTTGCACAATCATATATTGTGTAACCGCCGTTCCGTCTGAAAGAATCACCTTCGCGGTAATTTCCGTCCGGGGCAATAATGGTAGTCATTGTTTTTGAATTGCCGTTCAGACTTATCATCTGCTTTGTGGAATCCTTTACGCGCGCTATAAGCATGCCTTTTTGGAAAGAACCGTTCTCGGCTGAAGCATGATTATTGAGGTAATAATTGCGGTTGAATTTGCTTGGGTCTGACGTCACATAATAAGCCGCTTTTGTGATCTCATTCGTTACACTGTCAAGTATTACTGCTGCAAAATCACCCTTTTTCATATTCTTTAATACATTAATCGCGTCCTCATCATTAACCATTCGCTCCACATATTTTCCATGCATATAGCCGCACACCTTAAGGCATATTTCATTATCATCATTCAGTGTTGTTATTATTTTTTCTATGCCGATTACATCTCTGTTTTCCAACTTAATATCCTGTGCACTCGTTGCATTATACACAACGCACGCAGGACGGTTAAATTCATCTATATCATAAAATGAAAATGTTCCCTTAAGAACGCCGTCGCCTTTCATATCCATATCTCTCGGTGTTCCGCAGTCATATTTTGAAACATTGCTTCGGTCGCCCGGAATCCTGAAACACGTTGCCTCATAATCGTCCCATTGATGCATATACGTTATATATGTCATATCCGGGTCATTTCCGGTAGATTTCCAGCCGTTATAGTATTCCCAAAACTGATATTCTCCGGTCGCATACGGCATCGTGAGATAATCGTCGCTCAGCTTTTCGTTAGTCTGCTTTACGTCGATCGTGAGCGCCTCAATCTGCCCTGTTCTTGCAAGCTTATACTTTACTACGGGCGGATTGTTAAGCGATGAATTATCAAAATAACTCTTTATCTGCGGACCCACATCGGTAATCTTCTTCCGCGTTCCGTTGAAGGTTATTTTTTCCGGCAAAACATATCTGTTTTCACCGCGCGGAACCATGCTGTACATTTTAAGTTCAATTTTGTAATCCGCATCATCAAGCTCATAAACCTTTGTCAGATACCCATACATATATTTATTGTAGCCGAGTTCCTCAACATCGGCAATTTCGCCCATAACGTCAAGATACACTGCATAATCCTGCTCGCGCTCCACCTTCGCCGTATCGCGTACGCGGCGCGTGATTTTATCATATAAATCCGAGTCAACCGGATAGTCTGCCCCGCTTATTTCGTAATAATTTACGCCGTCATCGGAATATATCCGCGCCACCGTGCCCTCAAATGTTTCGGTTGAGACGAACAAGAATCTGTATTTTGTTGCGGCGTCATACGCAACCGAGATAATATTTCCGACCTGAATATCATTTACGCTGCCGGGGAAACCGTCAATGTATACAACATTCGTGACATCAATCGGGTTAAGCTCAATTACGTCCTCAACATCATACTTAAATCGGATTTCGTTATTCTTTATGCTCTTTACGGCGTAACTCTTATAGTCATAAGTGATAGCTGCCTGAATTTTGTTGTTATTCAGAATAAATGTAATATCGCCCTTTACGCCGTCCGCGAACAGGAACGAAAAATCGGTTTCCGGCTTTGAATTGTGGATAATTCGCATATCGTCACCGAATTTCAGATACTTTGTTCTGCCGTTTTCGTCATAAACAAGTCTTTCCGGTTCTTGTCTTACCATGTCGCGGTACGTCTTTTTTACCGTCGTATAATCTTTGTCAAGTTCGTAGCAGAAAATCTCGCGCTGCTCCGCGTCGTCCTCGCTGTACCAAAAGGTCAGCTTGTATCCTATCGCCGCCTGCAGCTCCGAATCTTCGGTTAGGTATTTTCTGCCGTTAATTAAGATTTCGTTCTGTTCAAGACTTTTCGGCATGCCGTAAAGATATTTGCCGTAGCTGCCCTCTACTATACCGTCCTCCGATACAAGCTCGAACCTCGTTTTTAAAATAGTTTTATCCGTATTGCCTTCATTCAGTGCAACGCCGAAATAAAGCGGTGCATTTATTGCCGCATACAGCATTTTGGATAATGACTGATAATCTATTTCGCCCGATTTAATACGCATTTTCCTTGTTAATCCCAAAGAATCGGCTACCTGCATGTAGTCGCTCGCATATGCCGGTACGGAATATCCCAACAGCTTAACCGCCGCGAAAATCGCGTCCTCCGCCAGCAAATTGTCATTCTTTAAGAATTTGTTGTCCTGTACCGTCATATAACCTTTGTTATATACATAATCAATAACGGCTGCGTTGCTGTCGCCCTGGGGTACGTCAAAAAATGTACCCTTTGAAAAATCTTCATCAAGCTGCGCGCGGTCAAGCCTTGCCAGAATTTGTGCAAATTCCGCCCTCGTGATACGTGCGCTGTCGGTCTGAATTGCGTCGTAAACCTGAAGCTTGGCAAGCAGCGCTGTTTCGCGGCAAACGCTGTCGCTGTTTTCCTCTTCTGCCAAAACCGCACCGTTCAGCAGAAAAATGAGGGATATTAATAAACTGATTATTTTCTTCATTGTTACCTCCGTATTACTGAACGTTTTCCATAAGTCTGTCTATTATCGATACCGCTTCCGCTCTTGTTAAAACAGCCTTCGGCGCAATCGAGCCGTCCTCGCGGCCTTTAATTATTCCGTTTTTAACCGCTGTTTTTACTGCATTTTCCGCCCAGCTGCTTATTTCAGCCGAATCAGGCGCGTCTATCTGATAATCGCTGTCCTCGGCAAGCTTATCCTTATACGCCGCCACGATAATTTGAATTGCCATTTCTCTTGTCACGGCGTCATGCGGCGCAAATTTCCCGTCCGAGCCGACAATTATCTTCTTGTCAAAAAGTCCCTGCGCGTACGGTGCAAACCAGTCGCTTTCAATAACGTCCTCAAAGCAATTGCTGTATGACGCTTTTGCACCGATTGCGTTGCTTACGATTACCGCAAGCTCCGCGCGGATAAGTCCGTCATCCGGATAAAATCCGTCTCCCTTGCCCGAAACAATGCCCTTTTTGTACATTCTTTCAACAGAGTCTCTCGCCCAGTGATTCTGAATATCGCCGAACGCATACGTATAATTATAGTCCGGCTCGCTTATCGGCGGCACAATATCCTGAGCATTTTTGGTCGAAAGATCCGGATTTATTCTGAATCCTCCGCCCCCGCCCGATGAACCCGAGCCGCCCGACGAGTTTCCGTTCGTGCACATAACCGAATTACTGCTTGCCGGCGTACCTGTTGTCGGTGCAGCGTCCGTTTTCGGCGTAACGACGCAGTTAACGTTGCTGCCGACATCGCCGTTTGTAACGGTATAATTCACACCGCGCCCGATTTCCGTACTGCCTTTGTACCAAACAATCTCCGAATCAATATCGGCATTGCCGTTTATATCTTCAAATTTATATGTACAGGTGAGTGTTGTTCCCGCCTGCCCCGAACCGCTGATTACAACATTGCTCACAGACGGCGCGAACGGTGCCGCAATTACATCGGAATACACCGCGTCACCCGTTTCCGGCTCCGGTGCATGGTTATTCTTCGGCACAATCTTTGCGCGCAGATAAACATTTATATCCGACTCGGTCAACACATATTCAAATGCCTGTAAATTCGATAAATCCGCAAGCGTTTCCCAGTTTGTTTTGTCTGCTGATTTTTGAATTTCAATTTGTGTACCGCTTTCAACATCAATATTTTCATCAGCAATCATATTGGGGTCAAAATAATCATAGGAAACCGTCAGCTTGCTGCCGGCTGCAATTTTCTTTGCCTCCGTATCGCAAGCAAGTTTTACATTCATTGCCGTCGGCGCAGCTTCTTTGAAAAAGGTTTGCGTTACCGACGGACTGTTCTTCAAAATCCTTCCCAAAATCGCACTCGACGGCGTTTTCGGCACAATTTCGGCGCGGATAATAAATCCGTCGTCTGCTGCTTGCATTGTGTACGTGCTTTGGTCGGCACCGCTGATTTGCGTGTATTCGTCCGGGAACACAGCTGCTATACTGCTTGCCTTATACCACTTAAATTCCGACGCGTCCGCGCCGCCCAGCGGGTCGCTGAAATTGTATGTAATCGTCAAGGTATTTCCCACACCATATGTTCCGGTAACTCTGAAATCACTAACCTGCGGCTTGTATTCCGACAAAATTTCTTCCGCCGAAATGCCGTATGCGCCGTAAGTTTCAATTATATTGTTCAGTGCCGCCAAAGCCGCCGTATCCTCCGCAATGTTAACACCCGGGTTCGCGTCAATCAGATTTTGAACTGCTGTTTTTGCATCAGCCATCAAAACCATTTTATCGGTGACGGCTGTCATGGCATATACCATCGACCCGTACATGCCGTCGCTCCAGTTTATATTAGATGCCGCATGTGCATTAGAATAATCCACCGTTCCGTCCTGTTTTACTTTTACACCTGTATAATCGGCACATGAACCTACAATATGTATATTATTCAGTGTCTTCTCACTGTCTACAGGGAATGTGTACTCATTAATATAAATATCAACTGCTGCACCGTTTTTTGCACTATAAGTCGATTTACCGCCAAATGTCCAACCGTCAAAATTCGTGATAGTTTTTACTTTAAATCCATTCCAAAAATTATCTTTTGACAATGCCGTTCCGTCCGGCAGTGCTGCTGCTTTCACCGTTGTACTGTTTCCGGCTGTGTCTGTTTTTGTTACGTCTGCCGGAAATACATCTTTATTTTCTGTCAATGTTTTAGTAGCTGTTGTATCAACGGGATAAGCAGTCATAGTTTCAACAATATCAGATGTCCCATCGGTATACTGCAATACTACCGCCAGCTTTGATGTGTTGTTCCAGTTTGTAATGTCAGCATCTGCAAAACCGTTATTTTTAAGCAATCCATGCGGTCTGTTTCCTGTTGCGGAAGCCAAAATTTTCAGTCCGCTGTAGCGGCCGTCCGCAATATCCACATCCACACCTGTATAATTGTAATTTTGAGTTATACCACGCACCTCGCCGTTATCATTATGATCAAATCTCAAACCGCCGGTAGAAATTGCCGTATTTTTGTTTATTTCAACATCAAGCTTGTACGGTGTGTTATTATGCTCAAACACACCGTCCGTTAACAGCTCTTTCATACTGTCATAATCAATACCGCGTCCTTTGTCCGGTGCTGTCGCAACATAATTTCCCGACCATGTATCGCCTTCTTTTGCATATATCGGCGCATTGGCAACACTCGAAATATCAATAGTCGTATAAGAAATATCATCTTGCTCTTGTGCATATATAACCGGATTTGTGCAAATCAGTGATGCACATAAAAGAAGTCCTGAAACTTTGTTTATTTTTTTCACCGTATCACCTCATCAATGTATCCAAAAATTCTGCCAATTTTGTGTATGCCGAAAATGACGGTTTATCCGAAACAACGGCAGTTCCGTTTACCGTTTCTACCATTTTGCCGAGCTGTGAAAAGCTTTCAGCCGGAACATATGCAATACCGCTGCGGTTTACAGTTTCCGCAAAATCAGCCGTCTGTTCGCCGATGACAGCTTTTGTGCCGTCAACAGTTCCGCCCAAAGCTTTAACTGTTGCCTCAAACGGAACATACAGTTTTCCGTCCTTTTCAAACGGCGCGTCAGACGTATTTTCGGAATATCCGTTTAGTTTACCGTCCGCAAAAAATTCACCGTTTCCCGACTTAAATATTACCGCATTATCGGTAATATCGGTAACATTTTTCGGCATATAACCCATGTCGCTTTGATTGATTTCGGCCAGTCCCGGAAGTCTCTTTAATACTTCCGCATCGGATTTAATAGTATATTTATCTTTTTTTGCGTCCTCAAATCCCGGGTCAAAATACGTAAATTCGTTATTTTCGACGGTCGAACCGCCCTTCTGCATATCCAAAATATTTGTTACAACATCTGTCATTTGCGGCTGACCGTCATAACAGAACGTCAGCAGTTTATTATACGTAACTAAATTGTTGGAAAAATTCGAATACGGATAGTCCAGCAATCTGGGTTCGGTTTTAAATAAATTAACTGCACGTTCTTTCCAGTCGAAACATTCCGGGTGCTTTTCAAGCCAAGCTTCATTCGGATTATCTCTGTCAAGCCCAATTGTGTGATAATAGCATACACTTTCATCTGTTTCAAAGTTAATACTTATCTTTTTCGGGTTATATCTCATCGCAACAGCTCGCGGACAATCTATAATGATATTATCGGTACATGTTGTGTGACACCCTATTGCAAATACGCCTGTCGGTATGTTTTCAATAATATTATGATCTATTGTTGCACCTTCCGCACAGTTATCAATATATACGCCTACACGTGTAGGTATAGCAAGACCTCCTATCGTCAGGCCCTTTTTCAAATCATTTTTTCTCGCATATTCACTTGTATCGTGAATATAATTATACCTTATTACCGTACCGATATACGGCTGCATACCTCCGTACAGCAATCCCATATCGCTGGTTTCCCGTACACCGTTGGCAAGCTCGTTGTATTCAACAATCGAATCATATGCCGTAAACTGCAAAAGTACGCCCGGGCCGTAATCGACAGTATTATTCCTTATTATAAATCCGCCGCCGTCTGCACGGATACCCGGTGAATATGCATTCTTTATTCGGCTGACATTGGTGAAGTTACAGTTTTCTATACGGCAGTTTGACTTTTCAAGAGTAAACCAGTTGCCCGATTGTATTCTGACCGCGCCGTTTCCCAAATTTTTAAAGACACAGTTTAGAATATCAACATTTTTTATATTAAGCTTTAAATCTTTTTTTGCTGTATCGTTTGGTCTTGCTCTGTTTCCGAACATCTCCATTACTCGCCCGGCTATATTCGAAAATTCACAGTTTATAAAGTCAACATCATCAACGTTAACGGCGTCAATTCCTCGGCACTGAGAATACTTAAACTCAATTCCCTTAAAATCCACATATGAAAGTCCGTCAATATTTATCATGACAGGCTTATCATACACCGAGAAATGTATGTCGGCTTTTTCCAAGTCAATCTCCGGATTAACATATACGTACATTTTCTTGTTTTCCTTATCAAGGAAGTACTCGCCCGGAACGTCCAGTTCATCTAAAACATTTAAAAAATAAAATCTTCCGTTTGTTTCATATCCGCCTTCAACAGCATAATCAAGAGTAATTTGTCTGCTCTTTTCATCTACCTCCGCAACGCCGACAGCCGTTTCACCGAATTCCCAGCCTACGGGACCCGTGATATGGACATTGTTGTAATCTTTCCATTTTGAGATGTGCTCTATTACGCTTTCGTCAACACCAATTATCGGCAGCGCATCGCCCGGCTGCCATCTCGGCGACGCAAGCGCCCAGTCATTCGCATTGCGTACAACGCTTTTTACATAAACATACTGCGATAAATTAAATTTATCTTTGTTCGGCCAGCGTGCCGGCTCAAGCGCCTCATCATCAACAAAAATTTCCATACCACGCAGCGGTTTATCCGGCTCAAGATATTCCTGCATCTTCGCAACGTTAAAATCATTTATTTTATCGTCAATGCCGAGTTGTTTTAAGTCAACAACGCGAATGTTGTTCTTTGCCACCGCCGGCAGTCTTTCAAGTACGTTTTTATCCGTAACCTTTTGAAATACCTTTCTCGATGCCTTATAACCTCCGCTCATCAGCGGCTTTTCACCCGGGAAATTACGGTAGACAATTTTTGCGTCCTTGACACCGCTGTCCTGTTCGCCAAAATCAACAACATCTTCCCACCGATACTCACCGCCGCGGAAATATACCGTGACTCCGTTCGCTTTCTGCTCTGCCGAAAGTCCGCGGATATAGTCCCTTGCACCCTTCATTGATGCAAGAGGACTGTCCTTCGTTCCGATGTTTTGGTCGTTTCCGTCAACCGCAACATAAATTTCCGTTCCCTTTGCGGGTTCCTCTGCGAAAGCATTTGCACTGCATGATAAAAGCATGCCCGCGGCTAAAACCGCACTTAGTATTTTTCTCATAGAAACCTCCTTATTTGTTCTTTGCTGCTAAAAACTCCTTCGCCTGCTTTTGTACACATTCGCGTACCTTTTCAATTCCGGCTGTCTGCAATTTTTCCATATATTCATTATACAAAGCGTCCGCATCTGACGCCGCACCCTTTGCAAGCGTCTTTGAATATTCGTCGTAAAGAGAATTTATTCTCGTGATTTCCGTTATAACGCTTTTTATGTCGGGAATGAATCCCATGAAGTTGGAAACAACCGTATCCGGGCCTTCATTGGCCACTTCATATGTATATTGTTTTTGTCCTACTTCGCTCTCAAGCTCATACGAAAGCTTGGAATTTCCGACTACCCAATGATACTGACCGTAGCTGTCCGATGATGAAGTTCCCGCGCCGTCCTTTAATTTTATAACTCCGTCGCTTACCTTGTCATACTGAACGCCCTCAATTCCGTAAAGCATCAAATTATAGAGTTCCTTACCCTTTTCAGACGATAAAACATCAATAACGCGCATTGCTTCCTGCGGGTGTTCGCAACCTGCCGAGATTGCAAGTCCGCCGCCCGCCGCGGTAGGCAGAACATAGTTATACTTACGGCTTCTGACTGCCGTAAAGTCCTCGCCGTACTGCTTTTTATAACTTCTTTCCCTCGAGCCGAATCCGTCAACACCGCCCTGGAATATTGTGTATCCGCCTGTACCTTTTTTATCGGTATCGGTATCAACACTCAAAATATCCTGTCTGATAAATCCCTTTTTATACCAGTCGCTCAGATATTTTACAGCCGTTTTGTATTCCGGTAATTCCGCAATATAATACATCTGTCCTTCCGGATCGTCAAGCTTTGTGAAAAAGCCGCCCGACACTATGTTTCCGCCGACATAATCATATCCGTTAAGTGCCGGTTCAATCGCACCGGCATTGAGATATCCGAGTCCCAAGTCGCCGTTATCCTTCATCTTTTGCAGAATATCGCCAACCGCCTGCCAGTTATCCTCATCATAAAATTTCGTGTTATAGAACGTCTTTTCAAGTTTATCCTTGTCAACGTATTTGTCAAACAATGCCGTCGGCATAACGATTCCGGGGTCGGAGCGCGTCATAGCCTGGTAACTGATAACCGCATAGGTTGTGCCGTTTTTCTGACCCATATCTATTATCCAGTCGGGCAGCTCTTTTATAAAATCAACATTTTCGCTTGTCATTAAATCGTCAAGCGGCATTAGCGCTTTGTTGTCGATTTCATTTGCAAAATTAAGACTGTATGTACTTACAATATCATACTTTTCGTCGCCTGTCTGCATGAGCAGAACTCTCTGCTTATAGTCTGATGTGTTGATACATTCAATGTCGACATCAACATTTTCAAGCCCTGGAAATTCCTTAATTCTCTTATTAAATTCAGCCCAAACCTTCTGTGAATCCTTTTGCTCTCCCGGGCCGGGGAATATCCATTTAAGCGTTATGTTTCCGTCCGTTGACGCCTGCTCCTTTTTACAACCGGCAGCCGGGACAAGCATGGCAGCCGTCAGCATAAGGCTCAAAACCTTTGTAAGTCTGCTTTTTTTCATAAATTTGTACCTCCGTTATATTTTCTTTAAATTAATTATATAATTTTCACAAAAATTTGCATACCACTTTTGGTAACCTGTTGCGGATTTTTGGTAACTTCTTATTTAAAAGATACGTTAACCTCCTCATTCAGTCCGCCTTTTGCGATAATTCTGCCGTCAACCAATACCTTATATCCGTCCTTGTCTATTTTGATGTCGAAAATCTCACCGAAGGAATAAATATTTGTGAGATAGATATGGTCAAGGTTATCCGGCAAAACGGGTCTGAACTTGAAACTGCGCAGTCCCGTTCCCTCGATACCGAGCAGTCCGTCGGTTACGGCAAGGCACATAAGGCAGCTTTCCGCACTCAAATGACTTTTCTTGCTCTCACCGAGCCAACCTCTGCCGTCCTCATCTCTTATCGCCTCAACCGCATACGGCGTGCGTTCGCGCACCAGGCGTTCGTGGCTGTAGGTTTCAAGCCGCTCGATGCCCTCCTTTACATAACCGACTTTCATCAGTCCGCGCATTGCGTAAAGGGTTGCCCTGTCCCAAATCGTGATGTTTCCTTCTTCGGTATAAATTCCGTTTTCCGTCCATAATCTGTCGGACAGCAGCGCGTCCTTTGTGCCCTCTTTCCTCTCGTCAATTCCGAAAGACAGCGGTATGCATATCCACGCGCGCAGCTTATCGTTTCCGTCATAGTAACGGTAGGTTTCAAAGCCTTTCATATTAAAGCCGAAATATTTATTTATATTTTTTCTCAGCTCTTCTTCCTCTTTTTTATAAAACTCTGCCTTTTCAATGTCGCCGTATTCCTTGGCAAGATATTTCATATTTTTAAGCGCCGCATATGTGAGCGATGACGTGGAAAGATTTGCGTCTCCGCTTTTAAATCTGCCCTCAAGCTCGTCGAACTGACTCTTGATTATTCCGTCCTCCGTCTTTCTTTTCAGACAATAATCAACGCAAAACTCCGCAGCTTTGTAAAATCTGTTAAGCAGTTCGCGGCTGCCCCTTCCCAAAAGATAGTGGCTGACTCCGTATGCAAACATCGCCTCGTCGCCGCGGTCAAGTTTCCAGTAATCCTGTCCCTCGCAAATTACGCTTGACGGTATAAAATTGCCGAAACGCTTTTTATATTCCGGGTCTCTGTCCGCATGGCAGAATATCCCGTCGGGGATAAAATTATCCTCCGTTGTACACAAAAATCCCTGGAACTGACTTATCATGTCAATTACACTCTGCTCGATGATGTCGTCATGAACATAGCTAAACCATGAGGTTGCATACTCTATCTGGTCATTGCAGAATGATGACGCATAAAATCTGCATCCTCCCGGGCTGTGGAAAAGCCCGTTTTTCGTTCCCGTTACACCCTCACCGGTTCTCAGCTTGCAGAAACGGTACATTAAATCGATATACTTATTGCCCGTGTCCAAAACCGCGTCATCGCAAATATCCCTTATGCGTCTTTTCCGCAAAACAAGCTCATCATGCGGATTTTTCAGCACAAATTCCTTGTTCATAATTTTTGATGTGATTGTAACGGTATATTCAAACTGTTCGCCCGGTGCAAGCGTTACTTTGCCCGGATTTTCGCAAATTACAACCGTCATATATGTACCTTTTGTACCCATCATATATCCGACGCTTTTTTGATTTTCCGCGAAAATTTCAACGCTGACAGGTTTGCCGGAAATATTTTTTATCTTATCAATTTCGTACAGGTTCATTTCCTTTACAGCCGGAAAAACAGTCTTTGTCACCTCTACCGATTTGTCACCGTTAAGGCTGACGCTCTCAACTATGCCGTTAATTCTGAACCGCTGCGGATAAAGTTCGGTTTCTTTCCCGTCAATACAGATTTTCGGCATAAACTCTTCCGTAACATCGTACTGCAGCGATGCATGTGTATCGTTCGGTTTTAAACGCAAATTCGGCCATACGCAGTGATGATTGAAAAATGCCGCACCGCCGTCCTTAATTCCGTACTGGTACACAATCGCCGCACCCAGACCTGTCATTTCAATATCGTCAATATGCTCTTTTTTGTCATCGACATACCATACTATGCTGTCGCCCTCAATCTTCCATCTGTCTTTTTTCATATCTCTTTCTCCTTATCATTTTTGGGAAATTTCATTGTAATTTTTGTTCCCTCACCCAATTTTGAATTGATTTCTATGCCGTATTCATCGCCGAATGCAAGGCGTATGCGACTGTTTAAATTTACAATTCCTATGCCGCTTTCATCGGCAAAAACATTTTCAAGATTTCCTCTTATTTTTAAAAGGGTATCGCCCGGTATCCCGATGCCGTCATCGCTGACCTCGAAAATCAAGTAATTTTCGGTTTCATAACCCGTGACATCAACTCTGCCGCACCCTTTATCAAATGCATGCTTGTACGTATTTTCGATAATCGGCTGAAACGTAATACGAACCACACTGCAATCATACAAATTTTGCGGGATATTGAAATTCACCGTAATATCCGGATATTTTTCCTTCATCATTTCAACATACCAGCCTGCATATTTCACGTCCTCGCTCACCGTCACAACCGACGCGTCGGCGCGCATGGAATAGCGCATCATGTTTGACAGCATGAGCGTCATTTTTGCACTGCCGTGCAGATTATCGAAATCATCAATAATCTGAAGATAGATATTATTGAGTGCATTATACAAAAAATGCGGATTCAGCTGTGCCTGAAGAGCTGCAATCTGATATTTTTTCTGATTGGACAGCCTCTTTTCCAGCTGATTGCGGATTTCATCGTTATGCTGCATCATCATAAATATTTCGTCGGCAATTTCCTTTACCTCGGCGGGCGCCGTTTTATATGCACCGTTATCAAGACTCCGCGGATTTTTTATAACATTCCCGAAAATTTCCAGCGATTTGCTTGTACTGCTGAGAACGTAATAAATCACTGCAAGACCCATATATACGCCGATAAAAATACACAATACTATGATTACATTTTCTCTGCCGTCATTTTTGCTCACATCGCTGACGGTGCAATAGTACCAGCCGTAATTTTCCGAGCGGTCAATAATTATAACATCACTGCCCGAAATATGCGCTTTTCCGCTTACAAATTTTTTCGCGGTCGGATTATATTTTTTCAGCGTTTTATTTTCGTCAAACGGCATATTAAACCCAAATTCCGTACCGCTGAAAACGATACCGTTATCGTCCAGAATATAGGTACCCGCATTCTTTTTAAATATCTCGCTTGCGGTTTTTACATTGCAATTTACAACCACTGCGCCCTTTGCATCACCCACGGTAAATGTTTTCACAAATGAAAAAATAACCGGAAATACGTTGCATTTAAGCCGTTTTACAACATATATTCCGTTATCGTCAAAGTCTTTTAAAAGCCAGTTCATATCGTCAAATTTATCCGATGTAACCAGCGTATTTCCGCTTAGCATAAGATTTTTATTTTCCGAATACACATAAATCGAATCAATATACTGATACGTCATTTTATAGATATTAAGTTTTTCATATGTACTCAGAAGATTGTCGTGGTTACTGTTAATATCCTCAGTATTGGAAACAAAATACCGTATATCGTCATTGGTGGCAAGCAAGATAGACAGCTTTTTGCACTCCGTCATGGTATTTTCGAAAAGGGAAACATACGCATCTGTATATTTTTGCGCATTATCGACAAGCTTTTGATGCGTATTGTTATTGATGTATGCAATGATTACCGTACATGTTGCAACAATAAGAAACATTACCGGCAAACTAATTTTTATAAACAATTTAAAATAAAGACTGCGTTTTTTATACTTAAACAAATTTTCCCAGAACTGCATACTATTCCTCCCCTCTTGCGCTCTTGGCGTAAAATTCCATGGGGGAAAAACCCACATACTTCTTGAAATTTTTTATAAAATACTTGTAATTGCTGTACCCCACAAGCTCTGCCGCTTTTTCGATACCCATGCCCCTGCGGATATACTCCTTCGCCTTATCCATTTTTACCGACATTACATATTCCTGAAACGGCATGCCGAAAACCTTTGCAAACTGCCGCGAAAAATATACAGGGTGATAATTCACAAAATCCGCCGCGTCGTCACGGCGAATACCGTATGCGATGTTATCTTCAATATATTTTACTATTCTTTTTTTGAAGTCGTCATTGACGCTGCCTTGATTTCTCGCGTATTTTTCCGCAAGCTCACCCCATAAGCCGCGTTTTGCACCGTCTGTGATAATATCTGACATTCCGCGGTCGGTGAAAAACAAGTGCAGTTTATTTATAATTTCTCCCGGCAGATTACCGCCGTTTTCGCCCGCTATGATATCCGCAAGCTTTGTGAATTTTTCCTTTTCATTATTCACAAGATAATTTATAAGGAGCGTTTTCTCGTTATACGTTTTCATATTGCGCACAATCGCAAATAATTCGCTGCTGTCTGCAAAACGGTGTATTTCGATTTCCGTGCCGATATCGAGAGCCTCGCGCAGAGAGCTTAATATATCCTCCGCACGGCACTCCTCCGCGGCGATTACATAAAAATCATCGCCCTTTCTGCTGCCTTCAAAAAACACGTTCTTTTCCTTAAATTTGATATTAAGGATATTGGTCATGATTTTCAAAATCGCATCGTCATGATTAATCATCTTATTAATATCACCGACATGGATTTTAATAAGATTTCCTTTCAGAACCACATCATTTTCGCCGCGGAGTTTTTCGCACCGCTCGGCAATATCATTTTCATCAATCAGGAGTCCGTAGCATATTTCCGAATACAAAAGCGGTATTATTTTATTGCCGCTCCGCTTTGTTTCGTCAATCTTTTTGCATATGCCATCAAGACTTTCGCCGAGCTTTGCGAAATCTATCGGTTTCAATATATAATCCTCAACACCGTATTTAATGGCTTTCTGTGCATATGAAAACTCATCATACGCGGAGATTATTATGAATTTCCCCAAAAATCCGTCCGATTTTAAATTTTCGATAAGCTCAAGCCCTGTCATATCCGCCATTTTTATATCCGTAATGACTAAATCTGACGGATTGCTTTTCAAAAAAGCATACGCGTCCTCACCGCTTAAAAATTTCCCCGTAACTTCAAATTCTTTTCTGACGGTATTAAAATACCTTCCAAGAACGTCTGACACAATTTGTTCATCATCTGCAATAACAACACTGTACATTCTTATTCTCCTCTCTGCCGATGCACTCCGACAATATAATTATACAGAAAACAATTCAGTATTTCAATATTAATACAAGATGTGTACAATGCCAATTTGTACCTGTTACCCCTTTATAGCGCCCACTGTCAGTCCGCGCGCAAAATACTTCTGGAAAAACGGGAACATTACCAGCATCGGTCCCGCAGCGATAAGCGCCATCGCGTAACGCACGCTTTCAGTCGGCAAATCCGCAACGCTCAGCAGATTGTTCCCCTGCGAAACGGAATTTTTCACAAATTCCACCTCACGCAAAATCCTTTGCAGCAAATACTGCAGCGAATACAGCTTTTCATTCCTTATATAAATCAGCGACGTGTTCCAGTCGTTCCATTTTGCCAGCAGCGTCAGAAAGCACATCGTAGCTATAACAGGTTTTGAGAGCGGTATTATTATTTTTGCAAAAATATAAATTTCTCCCGCGCCGTCGATTTTCGCCGCCTCCACCAAACCGTTCGGAAGACCCTGGAAGAATGTTCTTATTATAATTACGTTCCACGCGCTCACAAGCGACGGCAAAATATAAATCCACATCGTATCGTTAAGGTGCAGATATTTGCTGTTAATGATATAGCTCGGTATCATGCCGCCCGAAAAAATCATCGTGAAAAATATGTAATAGCTAAGCGGCTTTTTGAAAACGCAGTTGTTTCTCGAGAGCGGATATGCCGCCATCATCATTATAAGCACCGACAAAACCATTGTCGCAAGTGAAAAAATAATCGTAACCTTATATGCCGTCAAGATAGTATCGGGGCTTTTGAAAATCATTTGATATGCCGAAAAATCTATTGTTTTCGGCAGAATTGTATATCCGAATTCCTTTATTGCCCGGTCGCTTGAAAGCGATATTGAAATCAGCAGCAAAAACGGTATGATATACGCAAGTGACAAAAGTATGAAAAATATATGTAATATAACTTGCCCCGAAATTCCCTTTTTCTTCATGATATTTCCTCCTATTAAAACAAGCTGTTTTCCGGGCTGATTTTCTTAACCGCGGCATTTGCCGCAACAACCATAATCAGTCCCATCACCGACTGGAAAAGTCCCACAGCCGCACCGCGCGACATCTCACCGCCCTGCAAACTGCGGAAAACGTATGTATTTATGATATCCGTTGTCGGATACAGCAAGCCTACGTCACGCGTTGTCTGATAAAACAAACCGAAGTCGCCGCTGAAAAGATTTCCTATCGCAAGAATAGACGTAATGGAAATTATCGACACCAAATGCGGTATCGCAATATGTACCGTGGACTGCAGTTTATTCGCGCCGTCAATCGCCGCCGCCTCGAAAAGCGACATATCAATACCCATAAGCGCCGCATAATACAAAATCGAATTCATTCCTATCGTCGACCACAGATTTACGATAATCAGAATAAACGGCCACGCACCCGGCGTCGCATACCAGTCAATGGTATTTTTCATGCCGAAAGCAACAAGCATTTTGTTAAGCACGCCCGATACGGGGTTTAATATCGCATAAACCACGTATGCAATCAATACCATAGACATAAACTTCGGCAATATTACAATTGTGTTGTAAACTTTAAGAGCCGCCCTGTTTCTCAAATTATAGAAAAGCAGTGCCAAAATAACCGATGCGGCTGTTCCGAGAATAAGAAACGCCAAACCGTACCCCACCGTATTACGCGTTACCCTTATAAAATCCGACGAACGGAAGAAAAATTCAAAGTTTGAAAATCCGCACCATTCACTTTTTTCTATCCCTAAAATCGGATTGAAATTTTTAAACGCTATTATCAGTCCGTACATCGGCCAGTATGAAAAAATAAATAACAGAATTATTGCCGGCAGCGCCAATAGCAAAAACTCAATATTATCAATTTTCTTTCCCTTGCTGATGCTTGCTTTCTTCTCCTTTTTCACATTAACAGCTCCTTTTTAGTTCTTTTCTTTATTTTATCACACATATATTCCCGTCAAAAAGTATGTTTGGTAACTATTTATCAAATTTTGATAACCAGTTTGCGAAACATTTTGTTTATTCAAAAACATTTTTTGTGTTATTTTTCACCAGCATAACGGGGATAAAATTCTTTTCCGCACGCCCCGGCACGCTGAGCTCCAGCACCATTTCAATTATATTTGCGTTTGCTTCGCCTATTTCTATTTCAAACTCCGTCTCGGTCATGGCATGATAAAACTGCTGCATATACGTTCCCATGACGTCTCCACCGATACAGGTAACATAATCCGGGTGATACAGTTTTATATTCAACCACATTTGTCTGCCGCGTGTGCATCGAAATTTAATTCTGAATTTTTTCGTTGAATTGTTTGTAAATGACGGTTCCTCCGTGTAGTCAAACAAAACGTCCATCAGCTCAAAATTGTATTGTACCTTAAACGGACTTTTTTCACGGCTGTCATATATCGAGCGCTCGCACATTTCCGCCGGACTGTTGTAAAATAAGTTTTCGCTTACACATACGGCAAAATTATTTTCCGGCAGAACATCAAGATTTTGGCTGCCCAGAATTGACGGTGCAACGCGCATTATTCTGTCGGTTAATTCATCGATGTCTTTAGGAATTGTAATTGTCCAGTCCATGTCATTAATGCAGCAGGTTGAAATTTTTGTCCCGATAGGCGCAATCCATTTTTCCGGTATGCTTGCTTCGCCGTAAATAATGCCGAAAAGCGCGCCCACGGTTGCAACCGTGCAATCGGTGTCCTCACCGCAGTTCATGGCGATTGTGATGCTCTTTTCAAAATCACCGCCGCCGTACAAAAGTCCGATAATGGCAATGCCGACATTTCCCGACGCGCTGTAGCCGATTTCGCCCGCCTCAATACGGTTTCCGTTTAAATCCGTCCAGCCGGCTCTGCCGCTGAAAGAACTCGGTTCAACACGCATAAGCTCAAAAAATGCCTCTTTCCATGACAAGCCGTTTTTGTGCGAATTTATGGCGCTGTTTATCGCCCGCCTTACGCCGCAGTTATCCGGCAGATATGACAAGCCTATCTCGATAAGCTTATATACATTATTTTCCGCAAATGCCGCGCTCTCTGCCGCGGCGCAGAAAATCTCCGCGTAAACGCCCTCGTCCGCATGGTCAACCTCGGCGTCCATCTGCGCATATTTTACGGCAATTTCAGGGTGTCCCGGCGCAAGGCATGCCCATATTTCACTTCTGATAAATGCGCCGCAGCTGTTTTTGTACAGATTGTTCACCCAGCCCGACAGCGGCGGAAGTATTCCGCGCTCAAGATTTGCCTTGCAGCAGCCGTATTCCTCCGGGTTCGGCGTTATGTATGAAATCCAGTATTCACCCAAAATCCTTGAATTGAGCTGCGTTTTGTATTTTTCCGCCGCATTAAGCCACACAAGCTGCAAATCCAAATCATCATTCGGCACAGGCTCGCCCGCTAAATCCTGAAGGTAAAAATTATAAAATTTATCAAATGTCATGCAATTTTTACCCTCTGTCGGCGCACCAAATGTTCCGCCTATGTTTTTTCCCAACCAACAGCCTTTGATTTTATCCCGGTATGTTTTATAATTCAGCATAATCAGTCTCCTTTAAAACTCTATTTTTCCGTCTTTTTTCAGCTGACGCATGATGTCCGCAACGCCCTTATATGCCGTTCCGTTTCCGATATATCCGCCGCCCGCTTTTACAATTTCTTTAACCCTGTCTTCTGCATTGCCCACGCATGCGCCGACAAATCCGAGTTTTCCGTCTATCATTGTAATATCATTGCAGCTGTCGCCGATTGCAAGCACTTCGCCGGGGTTTATTCCGAAATGTCCGGCGGCGGCAAGGAGTGTTTTTCCCTTTCCGGCATATTTGCTGTACACTGTCACCATTACGCCGTTTCGGTGAACCGCCGCGTCAGTTATCCCTTTTTCCTTTACAAATTCCGAAAGCAGTTCCATCGCCTTTTGTGCGTCCTCTTTGACCGTATGTATCTCCACCGCAAAATCGCCGTACACAAAGAAGTTTGTAACTTGTATATTGTTTTTTTCATACAACGTTAAAATATCCTCCAAATACGCCGTCATTTTCCGCGTCAGGGCAGTGATATTTTTGCGCATTTTCTCATTATGCTCCGAAAATTCCGTATAATTTAAGCCGTCCACCTCATAAATATACGCCTCGCGCCCGATAATGTAGTTCGGAAATTTCTCCGCCCACGGCAATCCCATACTTTTAAATTCACCGCGAAAATCCCAGTATTGCCTTCCCGAGACAATACCGGCATATCCGCCGGCATTGATAAAACGGTTAATTAAATCAATCGTTTCTTTGCCTATAAAAGGTTCCTGCCCGGAATAATCAAGCAGCGTCCAGTCATAGTCCATTGCAATCATTTTTATCATATCAAGCACCCCGAATATTATTTAAATTGAACAGCATGAGCCGTGTTTCTGTCAAAAACAGCCGCAGCGCACTTTTTGCCGTCCACATAAATTTCCGTCCAGTCTTTGCTTACCTCAACTGTCAGTCGGCAGCCGGCAAGAACCACATCTGTTATTTGGAAATCAAAGCTCTTAAACGGCTTTAATTCCATATTTTTGCTGTCCATTTTTAATCCGAGTATTCTGACAAGATATTCCCAGCAGCATTTATACCGCGGATAAGCGGGAAATCGGGGCGTATCCTTTGACATTTCCTCCGGCAATGTACAGCTTTTTCCGTCCTCCGTTATCGCCCTGTTCCACTCGCCCACGGCAAGATGATTGTTTGCAAAGCTTTTTTCAACCGAGCGGAAAACATCAAGCGACTCATCTTCACAGCCAAGCTCACCGAGAATTGAACCCAAATTCAGCTGTGCGCCTATCCAGCAGGTTTTTGCATGATATTGCTTGTTGTCATAATACGGAACTCTGTCCTGAAGCATGCCGTTCGCCCAGCCCCTGAAACCGTTTTCCCTATCGTCGATAAGATTGTTTTTGTAGATATATTCCACACATTTTTTAATCTTATCCATCGGCAAAAGCGGCTTTTTCCCAAGTTCTGTAAGCAACAGCCACCTGCCGAACATCTGGTCTGAAAAGACGCTCTCGGGAATGCTTGCCGTATTTGCACCTTCGGTTCTGTAAAAACAGTTGAAATATCCTTTTTCGTCATTCCACAGGTATTCTACAAAATTTTCTTCCGCCTGTTTCAGAATTTTCTCAATATCTTCCCCTTCAATTTTGATTTTTTCGGCATTTACTTCATTCATTTTCAAAACGGAATACAGTGCCGCGAGCCACGGTGTATTTACATACGCGCCGAGTCCCGGCATTTTCCATAAATCATAGCTTTGGTTGCCGTGTTTCGACTCAATAAGTCCGTCCAGCGCCTTCTGCGAATATACGCGGTTTAACGCGTCCTCCACCGGGCGTTTCATATCCTCGAGAAATTGTTTATCATTGTACCACAGATAGTCACGGTAAATTCTCGTTATGTAACAGGGTTCCTCAACATAATCCGACCTGTCGCTCCACAGTGAGTGCCACACCAACCCCTTGTCCTCACCCGCGGATGGAATTTTGTCACGGTACATATACATATCCAGCTTTTCTATTTCCGGCCAGTTAATCATGTAAATCCAACCGCTGTAAATCGTAACGTCCATTGTGTTCATATACGGGTGCGGCGATTCTATTTCCATAAAATACGGCTCCGTGCTGAGCATGGTTGATGTAATCACCGATGACAGCGACGAAAACCATGCGCGCTTAAATTCCGGCGGAACATCAAATGAATCCTGCCATTTCACCATTAGATTTTTCCAGTCACGGTGCTTTTTTTCGGCATAGCAAATAATATCGGCGCAATTTGCAAATCTTAGCGTATAGTATCTTTTATATTCCTCGGTCATAACCGCGGACGGTGTGGCAAAATCCGGATAATACCACGCAAAAAATGCCGTCGCTTTTGCAGTTTCGCCCGCTTTAACCGTCAGAGCGTACTCTGTGTTTCCGCCTGCAAAAACTGCCGTCATTGCGTCGCCGCTGTTCTTCATATCAAACCGCAGATTTATATTTTTTTCATCGCCGCCCGTGTTTTTTACGCTTATTTCCATGCACAAAACAGGAATTGACGATTCTGCCAAATTATGCGGAATAAGCGGCGAGTACGCGAGCATTTCAACCTCAAGCCCCGGCTTATCATATATCGCCCTGTGAACCGAGAAAGGAAGAAATTCATATGTTTCAAAACTGTCCGCGTTATTTATGCCGGAATTATCAAGCTTTTCGCCCTGAAATGCATATTCATTGCTGCCGTCCGAGATTATAAGCGACAGGAAATTATATCTGTCCTCTCCGTGAAGATTGAGGTAGTCATAACACTCAAGCCTGTTAAAATCGTCATATTTTCCCTCGCATGGTGCGGAATTAAAGTTCGGCAAAACAAATCCGAATTTGCCCAAAACGCCGTAACCCGTTCCGATACCGCCGAACGGCACCCCTATGCTGTGCGATACATTTACCCAGTTTTCCGTTATTTTCATTTTTTCTCCTCCGATTATTTGTATGTATTAATAATGTATTTACCGACTTTAGCGGTCAGCGCATATATATCGTCCCTTAATTCAAGCGGCACTCCGTTGATAATTCCGTGTATTTCATAGTTAAACGTACCCTTGTAGCCTATTTCATGAAGTGCATGCATAACTTCTTTCCAATCAATAAACCCCAAAAATGGCATAAGGTGATTATCGCCGCTGCAAAAATTATCGTTAATGTGAAGTGTTTTCAAGCGGCTGCCGATTTTTAAAATGCTTTCTTCCTGTCCGCTGCCCGAACATAATCCATGCCCCGTATCCCAGCATATACCGACTTTGTATCCGCTGTATCTGTCGCATAAATTTATAACATCTTCGGTTTTTGAAAATGACCAGTCGAACGGCATATTTTCAATGCATATACCAACCCCGGCTTTTGTAGCCATAGGAATTATCCAATCAAATTTTTCCATACTGCGTCTGTTGTTTTCCTCAAAGCTGATTTCTCTGTACGGATACGGGTGAAAAATCAGCCATTCCACGCCCATTATTTCGGCACACTCAATGCATCGCTTTATCATCATTTCATTGAAATCCTCGTCCCACCTCGTAACCTCAAACTGATGTCCGTGAGCCTGATAAAACCGCACGCCGTTTTCGTCGGCAAATTTTTTTACAGTTTTTGCCCATTCGATGTAATTGTCCGACAGCATGGGTGAATCTTCGCCCCTTACATAATCGCCGTAATTAAAATCAAACACGCGGTAGCCGTACTTCATCAGTGCCTTGATTGCGTCAATCGCCGTATAATCAAAATCCACGTTCCACGCATTTTTTGTTCTCATAGCAAGATTTAATGATGTTGATAATTCCATAATCTTCGCCTCCCAATCATATATACATATTTTATCAGACTATCACAAAAGCAAAAAGGACGTTTGATAACTCTTTTATGACATTTCGTAACCTTTTTGCATTGCTGTACATAAAAAAATCACTCGGTTTGAGTGATCTTTTTACTATTTCAAATTCATTTTGACTGTCTTTATCTCAAACGGACGGAAATTTAATCTGACGGTATTATTATTTAATTCAAGGTTTTCAAGTTCGCGTTCATCAAGGTTTGTTTGACAAACGCTCTTTACATACTCCGGCACACTTAAACTTCCGTTTTCTGATTTTCCGTGGTACTCCGCCATTCTGACTATAACAGCCTTATCATCTTCCGCATTCTTCAGCGAAACAATTCTTGCCCCGCCGCAATTCAATATCGGCAAATCCGTTTTTATCAGCCTTCCGTTTTCAACAAACAATCGGGCATTAAATGAATTTCCGTCCGGCACCGCATTATTTTTGTCAAATCCTTCCGCATATGCACCGAGCATATATGAAAATTCATGCGTTCCGGCATCTCTCATTCCGTCCCAGTCTGTCATGGAATACGCCGCCGGGTCATGCAGATATGTTGCATTTCCGGGACTGCGCAGCGGTGTTACAAAAATTGTTCTTCCCCCGGCATTGTTATCCGTAATATAGTGTGACGGTGTACCTTGATTGAACAGGCATACCGACGCTTGTTCCCCTTCAATTCCCGCCCAGTTTATCGCCGGGTATTCATTTATTGCCGCCGCCCACTGTTCTCTTCCTTCTCTGAACCTTGACAGTCCGTACTCTTTTCTTTCCAGATATCCGTACGGAATTTCATACATATCACGTCCTGCAAACGGAACAGGTACTGCTATTCTGAGCCTGTGATTAATCGTATCCCAGAAGATTTTACAGTTCATATACACTTTATCCGAATTTTTGTATAAAACGATTTCATACTCTATACCAATTCCGGTCACAGAATATGCGATAACCCTGTCCGGGAGAGAAATCTTAAATTTCAGCTTGCTGCAATTTTCGCTCGTTTCAATTTCCGTCAAAAGCGTGTCATTTCGGAAAGTCGTTCTTCTTAAATCTGACGACATCGTTGCCCACGGTGACCCGTCATCATGTTCGAGAATAAATTCAAACGGCATATATTCCGTTTCCTCGCAAATATTAATACCGAGAATTTTATCATAAATGCTTTTTATACCGTGTATTTCCGCTGTGATTTTATATCTTTCATTCTCTATGAAAAACTCTCTTGCATCAATCCGTTTTTCCGTTTCTTTTACTACGTCCGTTAAGATTGAGTCCCCCGCCTGCTTTTTAAACTCTGCCGTTTTTTTCGTATTGCCGATAAATTTCTTTTCCTTCAGATTGTAATATTTTGTTTCGTACGGGTTCAGACGGCAAATAACCTCCGTATCGGAAATTTTGTCAAGTTCATTGCCGATTTCGTCACAAAATGTAAATCCCGGCTTTATTCCTACTATTTTTTCCACACAGTCACCTGTAGGATTAAACACTGTAACACCGTCCGAAATCTCGGACAGATTACTCAGATTTTCCGAATTGATTTTTCTTATCTCACCCTGTACCTCATCAAAAATATCCATAAGTTCATCAAATGCCGCATCGACATGCGTTGCCGTTACAGCATCATGAAACATTGTAAAATTGATTTTACGCCATATTTCTTCAATTTCTTCGGCATGAGGATTTCCTCCGTTAACGTAATTCATCACATTAAGGGTCTCCGCAGCAGTCATCATATTTTCAGTTTTTCTGAGGCGCTGTTTCATTTTAATACGCGTTGCATAAACACCGGTATTATTTGTGTTCATCTCAACAGATGATGCAAGCTCATTTTCCGGCGGATTGTCAACTTTAGACAAGTCTATGCTGTCTTCAAGCAATTCATCATACGTCGAAAATACAACCTCAACCTCGTTTTTGTGCCTTTCGGCAAATTCTATGATATCCTCTCTCGGCATTAATTCCTCGCCGCCGCAGAGTATGTATTCGGCACCCTCACCTGTCACTTTAGACAAGTCCATTCTGTCCATCGGTATAATCTGCGGTTTTACGTGCTCGGCATCAATGCCGCGGTAATCGCACTTTTTGCAGCCGTATCCGTTACATTCCGGACATGGCGGATATTTATAGTAACCGCCGCTTTCAAATACAATCTTCACCGGCGTGGTAACAACGGTTGTTCCGTCCAGTCCGCGCCAGTAATTCCCGTCACATTTGCTGTAACTTATCTTCCCGATATACTTGCAGTCAAATCCGCGGATAATCTGCGGCATTTGTGCCGAGTTTCCGAATGCGTCCGTTCTTTGGCAAACACCGGACGGTTTACTGCACAGTTTTTTCATCCACCTTTTACCGTAAAGGTAGTTTCGCACGATGCTTTCACCGTTACACAAATTTACGTCAATAATATTATTTCCGGTAAACATAGTGCTGATTCTGCCTTCGGAATATAGCTTTTTCAGTTCATCTTCGTACATCGGATTGCGTTCCAAAAACTTTCTCACGACTTCATTTGACTCTATTGTAAATTTGTACTGCGGATATTTTCTTGCAAGCTTGATATTGTCAAGTATGTAATATTCCTCAAGTTTTGCATAAGACACAAAATTCTGCCCTTTAAAAACCATATCGCGATCAAAAGCCCGCCTCCATGTCAAATCCATGTGATCGCATACTATTGCTTTTATCTTTTTCATATTTTTTCACCCTTACTCCTATTTCATATTAATCATGCTTTTTATTTTTCCTATAAATCCAATGCGTCATATACCAAGTCTCTTATTTGGGGGTGAACTTCATTATTAAGAAATGCATGCTCGCTCGCAATCTGCGTTGCATAGAAAACCGCAATGCGATTATCGGTATCAATAAAGCAATAACACCCTCTTGTACCTTCCCAACCAAACTCACCTATCGGACTTCTTGCACCGTTTTCCTTGCTGACAAGTGTACGAAATCCCAGTCCGTAACTGTAGTATGGACCTTTCCAGAAATCCTTTTTCATTTCATCGGTCAGTTCGTCATGACGCAATCTGTCAACCGATTGCTCCGACAATATCCTGCTTCCTGTTTTACCCATGCCCAAATTTGCCAATGCATCGGCTAACTTTACATAATCTTCCGTAGAAGAAATAAGTCCCGCGCCGCCGCTTTCATAATTTTTTGACAGCTTGTGATTACATTCGGCAGGCAAATCCGTTATGCTGCCGTCCTCATTCACATATGCCGCCGGTGCCATATTATCTTCATCACCCTGCTTAAGCACAAATCCTGTGTGTGCCATTCCAAGCGGGTTAAATATATTTTCCGTTAGGTACTCCGAAAACTTCATTCCTGAAACAGCCTCAATAACTCCGCCGAGTATATCATGACACAAACTGTACTTCCATTTTGTGCCCGGCTCAAAGTGCAGCGTCATTTTTGACATATTTCTCACCAAGTCAAGTGTAGAAATATTCGGATTTTCACGCACAGCATTAACTATCGAACTATCCTCCAGCTCGTATCCGAATCCGCCCGTCATTGTCATAAGATGATGAATTGTAATCGGTGTTTCTGCCTCTTTTACATTTCCGTCTGCAAGCTTTACTTTCATATGAGCAAATTCGGGAATATAATCCGCAAGCTTGTCCGAAAGGTTCATTTTTCCACGCTCAATAAGCTGCATCGCCGCAACGCATGTGCACATTTTTGTGCATGAAAATATATAGTAAAGTTCTTTTCCGTCAAGAGGAATTTTTTTCTCTGCATACCTAAAACCGTTCATTCCCCGAAAAACTTGTTCATGTTCCCGCATCACAATAACATCACTTGATGCAATTGGATATTGGTCACACAAAGAGTCAATATAATTTTTTAATCTTGTAAAATCAGCCATAATTTTTCTCCTGAAATTTTATTACATATACCTTTAGTAATTGCACATAAAATGCCATCTGCACCATGTAGCGCTTATTAATAAGTATTATAACAAAACATAATTAAAGGCAAAAGGACGTTTGATAACTCTTTTATGACATTTCGTAACCTTTTTACATCAAAAAAGAGCAGCCGGGACTCCATTCCCGATTGCCCTGATATGCAAAATTACCGTATTACAATTATTTATTTCCTGCCCAAGTATCTGAAAACGTGCTTTTTATATTCGGTATATTCATTGCCGAAAACAGTTTCAAGGTATTTTTCCTCCTGCAAAATCTGCAAATGCAGCATTATTATCGCAAACGCTGATGTGATACCCGTAAACCAATTTACATACATTAAAAACACGCCTATGTACATTAAGTCAAACCCCAAAAATGCCGGGTTGCGGCTGAATGCATAAATGCCGCTTGTGACGACAGAAGTTTTATCATTTTCCGGAATACCGGCACGCCAGCTATCCTTCATGCACAGCACTGCCGCAAGAAAAACCGCATCACCCGTCATTCCCATGACAAATCCCGCAATCCGCACTCCCAGCGGCATACAACCGACATCAAATACAACGGCAAGCAGCTGCGCCGCAGGTGCCAAAACCGTTGCCGCAGACATCAGAAATTCCACTCTGTGCAGCGTTTTTTCCCTTCTGCTGCCTATTTGATTTGTACGTATTCCGCGCCGTTTCTGCGCCGATAATTTTGTGAAATAAATTCCGTAAAACAGCACAAGCACAACTAATGCTAAAATTTTCATCATAACTTTTCCTCGCAAAATTTTCGGTAACTACCGGATTTCCTTCATCACTTTTTCAAACACTTCACCGATATTTTCTCTTATAACCAAATCCGCATTGGTGTCGTATTCCGTTTCGGATTTATTTATTATCACAATATATTTCCCTCTGAAATACCGCACAAAAGACGCCGCCGGGTACACGGCAAGCGACGTTCCGCCCACAATCAGCATATCGGCATGCGAAATATATTTGACCGCGCTCTCCGCAACTCCGTCATACAGCGGCTCCTCATACAGCACAACCTTCGGTTTCATTACACCGCCGCAATAACTGCATTTGGGAATTTTGCAATTTTTAATTTCTGCGAGAACTTCTTCTGCATTGCCCCTCTTTCGGCACTCCGAGCAATAAAATTCGCTTGCCGTTCCATGAAGTTCCACAACGGTTTCACTCCCCGCTCTTTGATGAAGTCCGTCAATATTTTGCGTAATTACCGCCTTAAGCTTACCCGTTTTTTCAAGCTCTGCAAGCGCTTTATGAGCATTGTTCGGGTTTGCCTCTATGATGAAATATTTTCTGTAAAAATCGTAAAACACATCGGTGTGCTCAAAAAAGAATGTATGGCTGAGAATTACTTCCGGCGGCACGCCGTATTCCTTGACCGTATTATACAGTCCGTCCTTACTCCGATAATCTTTCACGCCGCTTTCGGTGGATACGCCCGCACCGCCGAAAAATACTATGTTATCACATTCTTTTATCATTTCCGCAAATTTCTTTATCTGCATAACTTTCACCTCGTACAGTCATTCACACTTTTACATATATTATATTTTATTTGCACAAAAAATCAATATTATTACGATAAACTGTTTCTTTATATTATAAACGGTACTGCCCGTAAAATCAGGGCAGTACCGCTATGTAATAATTAATGGTTAAAATCAAACTGACATTTGTTCAGAAATTCTCTTGCAATAAGGTCTGCGCCCACTCTGTTCGGGTGTATTCTGTCCCAGGCTATGCTCGACGAATGGCAAAATTCAAAATATTTATCGAACATCTCCTGCAAGTCTATCAATACACAATTGTGTTTTTTGGCAAGTCTTCGGCAAATATCCGCATATTCGGTCATACGAGCCCTCATCATGTCGTTTTTATACGGTTCCATGTAATACGGCGTCATTATAAATATCCCTTTAACGCTGTCTTTAACCGACGTAATCATTTTTTCAACATTCGATTCATATTCTTCCGGAAGAACCCAGTCTCTTTCAAATGACGGTGAATCAAACTGACGCCACACATCATTTATTCCTATAAGAATATTTACCCAGTCGGGTTTTAAATCAAGCACATCGCGCTTATATCTTTCAGCTAAATCACGGCTTGTGTTTCCGCTTATACCCGAATTAGTAATTCTTACGCGCACCTCCGGATATGCCATTCGTAAAAGACTGTCTATGCTTCTTACGAACCCCTGTCCCAAATTATCGAACAACCCCTCACCGACAGGGTTTACACTGCCCATATCGGTGACCGAATCACCCGCAAATACAATTCTGTCAAAATCTTCAAAAATCATTATGTTCTCCACTCCCTTACCGCATCGCGGTAAAAATTTTTCAAATTAATTATAGCATACTGCTTTTTAAAAATCAATAGCTGATGGCCATACAAATGCAGTTTTTTTATACCGTCCGTTTTTATCACGGATTATTCCGTCTGCTGACTGCTGTCATTTTTGTTCATCAGCGGTCTTTTTCCGTCAAACCGCGGTCCGCCCGGGCGCATACCCGTTTCATTTTGAGCATTATCCGGCTCGCTCCGTTCAATATATTTTGCCGTTGCTGCCGATTCGCCGTTAATTAACAGCGTATATGTTTCGTCCGTTTCAAGTGCGTCCGATGCAAAAACTACGCCTTTGGCATCTTTATCCGCCGTTACCGTATACAAAATCGTCCCGTCGGCTTTTGCTATGCTTACTGTATCACCCTCGGCAATTTCAAGTTTGACTTTTTCAAAATCCGCACCGTTTTCCGGCAGTTCCGGTCTTTCGGTTTCATCGCCGACTGCATTTTCGCCGCCGTTAATCTTCCCCGGTTTCATGCCTTTGCGGAATCCGTCACCTCTCATGTCCGTCTCGTTATCGCCGCTCGGCTTTTACACTGTTTTCACACAGAATTGCTCCGATAAAATTCATTATACACCATTTATCCGCAAATTTTCCAAAAGAAAAAGACAACACATACAGGTTGCCTTATTGCTCGCATAAAAAAAAGACAACCCGCACAGGTTGCCTTAAAACATATTTATGATTGTTTGAAAATAGTTCTAAAAATACGTCGGCAAATCGGAGGGCGTGCGGACATATTCTTAGACAGTTTATACTGATAAACCAAGACCATGTCTATATTCAAATCTCCTATGGTAGTTCTTTTCATTATACCATAGGAGATCCTTTTTTGTCACTGTCCGTTTTTACCGAACTTGTTCATTTTTGATATAGTCATTAACTATTTATAGTCTCCAAGAAAATCCTTGTTGATTTCGAACAATTCATCACACATATTTTTAATTTCATCCAAAGAGCAAACTGCCGATGTAAGCGGATCCATATATACAGCATGGTAAACCATTTCCTTGCTCTTTTTAACAGCAGCTTCTGATGCCAATGTTTCCATACGTGCCGTCGTGTTAACAAGAATTGCAACATGCTCCGGAAGCGGTCCGGCAATCGTAGTTTTAAGTCCCATTTTATCTGCAACAACTGGAACCTCGACACATGCGTCATCAGGAAGATTGGGAATAGAACCACGATTTAAGACATTGCCATTAAATACAAATGGTTTTCCGTCGCCAAATCTTGCATTAAATATGCATGGTGCATACTCTCCGGATCTTTCTTGCGGAACCGGCTTTGCTATAAACTCCTCATAATCCTTATCGGGGTGTTTTGCTCTTTCTTTTCTCAAATCAAGCGAATAGGCATATACGCCCGGATTCCACCCTGTTCCGTGAGTACAATATTTTTCAAGTAAATCCGGTCTTTTTCTGAACCACTGGTTATACTCCGAGTTGTGTCCGCTTGATTCAGTAGTATAATATCCCAATTTCAAGAACATTTCATTTCTAACCTGCTCTTGATTTAAGTATTCGGGATTCTCTAAAAGCTTGCGCAATTTTGGGTACAAATCCTCACCGTTATGCTGCAATTCCGTATAGAAAGCCTGGTGATTTACACCCAAACACTTATACACAACTTCTTCCCTCGGAATGTTGAGCCAGCCGGCTAACAGCTTTATTGTATCCTGTACACTGTGGCAAAGACCTGTTACCTCTACATTTGCATGTCTCTGCATAGCTCCGCAAAGCATTGACATCGGGTTCGTGTAATTCAAAAAAACTGCATTAGGACAATATTTTTCAATATCTGCACATATATCAAGCATAACCGGAATATTTCTTAATGCCCTGAAAATTCCCGATACACTTCTTGTGTCACCGATATTGATATTAACACCGTATTTCTTTGGAATTATTATATCATACTGCCAAATATCTATGTCCCCATTGAAAATTGTGCATAAAACACCGTCTGCGCCTTTTAATGCTTCCGCTCTATCCATAGTCGTAGTAACTTTGCATTTTGGCTTGTTACGTTCTGCAATAATCTTTTCAACACATTCCGTTATATCTTTGAGTTTCCTCTCATTTACATCCATAAGTGCAAATTCACACTCTTCGAAAGCGGGGAATGTAAGCATATCCATAATGGTCTTTGATGTGAATTGAAGACTTCCTGCTCCAATAAAAGTAATTTTTTTCATAACTAAAACTCCTCTAAATTATCATTTTCAAATATCTTTTCCAATGTACAATAAATTACATTTCAAACACCCCCTTCTATAGTTAGCTGTGTAAAGTGTTTTTATGATCTCTTCTGAAAACCTCAGTGTCTACGCAGTTTTCGATGCATCATTGTATAAAACAGCAATTATCTCTCCTTATTTCCTCTGTAATTACCAGCCATTATACTCCGGAAATACTTGTCCAGTCCGATCTGAAATCCTGTTCATTTCAGACTCTAACAGCATGTTGGAGTATAATAAAATATTGCACAAAGAAGACAAAGTTTCCCATGTTTTTCACAATTCACTTTACATTACCCTATAGTTATATTATCTTTAAAAATCCACCCATTCTGAATTTTTAACCAAGTGTAATTCGGCCACTTTTTGGCAAGAATATATCATCTGTAACTATCCCAAAATCCGCAAAGTCAAAAATTCTCGCATTTTTATCGGGATTAATCGCAATCACCGTCCCGGCATTTTCAAATCCGCAGGTATGCTGCACCGCACCCGATATTCCGCAAGCCACATACACCTTCGGGGCAATTATTTTCCCCGTCAGGCCCACCTGCCTATCATAGTCTGCCAATCCCATATCCACGAATGCACGCGATGCCGCAATGTCCGCGTTATATTTTTGGGCAAGCGACATATACTTTTCCAAGTTATTCACAGCACCGCGTCCCAATCCGAACACCACATCGCTTTTATCCACGTTTTCCGTTCGCACGGTTGCCATTTGCGGACGCGTTTTGCACTCTATTTTTGCCGTAAGAGTTCCGCCGAACGCCGGACGATACATAAACAATTTTTCCCCGTCCGTCTCAAGTGCGGTACAGTCGGCACAAAGTCCCGTTTTTAAAATCGCGGCCGTGCGGGGTGCATTTTTTCTACCCCACAAATCCGCACTCCACAAAACAACATCATCATTCTTCACAAGTTCCGCTATCTCTATATAATCGCGGCTTTGTATAACACGCACATTCCGTGCCAATTCTCTTGCCGCCTCTGCCAATTCATCACCTATAACGGTGATTGTTTCAAGCTTTTGCCCCGCTGTCTGCGGTTTGATTTCCTCATGCACCTTTTTTAATGCCTCAGTTATACACCAATCAAGCTTATCAGGTGTAATAAATTGACACTTTCTTGTGCCGCGTCTGCTTTCAAAAGATTTAAGCACTTTTGTCGGCGAACCCGACAATCCGCATTTTGATGTATCTATTTCCGCATCGTCGGCACTAATTATTTCAACGTTTTTAATATTTGAACCAATCCGCGGAAACCGCAGAGTATTTATTCTTTCGACCGTCAAAACCGCCGGAAAATCCGTTTGCTCATATCCCATTCGTGTTTTGCAGCATATTTTTTTGTCAATCTCCATTTCCATTATGTTGGTTATAAGATTATAGCCCAAAAGCTCCGACAAGCACGGTCCGACCTGTGCCGTATCGCCGTCAATGCTTTGTCTGCCGCAAAGTACAAGTTCCGGGTTTATTTGTTTTATTACCTGTGAAAGTGCGTAGCTTGTGGCAAGTGTATCAGAGCCGGCAAGACGTCTGTCGCTCAGCAGAATTATCCTGTCAACCGCCAGTCTGGAAATGCGGTCAAGTGCCGGTTTTGCCGGCTCCGCACCCATAGACAAAACTGTAATTCGGGCATCTTTAATTTTAAGGGCACACTCCAATGCACACTCGTCAAAAGGATTGATTTCGCCCTTAACTACCTTTACACAAACCACAATTTTCATCATATTCTACCCCTTGTGCGTTATATCTTGTTGTAAACTTCAGCTAATGCATCGTGAATTTTTTTGTACTTCTTAAATAACTGATTATATTTTTCGGTATTTTCACGGCACGGTATTGTATGCGATAAAGTTTTTGAGCATTTTTGCACCGCCTCGGAAAGACTACCCCAAATTCCGACTGCCACACCTGCAAGCATAGCACTGCCAAAGGAAGAATCGCTGCTTTCCTTCTGAACAAGCTCAATCCCCAGTGTGTCCGCAACAATCTGCCGCCAGACAGGACTTTCCGACCCGCCGCCGATTATATTCGCTCTTTGCGGAAATTCAATGCCCAACTCATCAAATACTGTTTTGCAATCCATCAGCGACATAGCAACGCCTTCCATAACCGCACGCGAAAAATGTGCTTTTGTATGCGATGCACGTATGCCGGTAAAACTTCCGCAAAGATTGGGATCGGCATAAGGCGTAAGCTCGCCGTTTAAATACGGGTGAAAAATCAAGCCGTCACAGCCGACTTCTATTTGCTTTGCGCCGTTATCAAGTTCTTTATATCCGCCGCCGAAGGTATCACGGTACCACCTGTATGACGCGGCACAGGATTTTGTCGCCGTACCCGGATACCACAGTCCCTTTTCGATATGCGAGTAGTTTATCATATGCTTATGCGGGTATGCCTTATCCGTCACCATACAAATTCTGCCCGCGGTTGCAAGCTTTATTGTCATATCACCGTTTTCAACCGCACCAGACGCAAATACTTCAAGTGCCGTATCGGTTGTTCCGCATATTACCTTCGTATCCGCCGAGAGTCCGATTTCCACCGCTGCCTTTTCGGTAATATTCCCGACAAAATCCATTGGCGAAACAACATGCGGTAAAATACCGACATCAAGACCTATAATCCCGCATAGTTCCTCCGACCATTTCAATGTATTGAAGTCGAAAAGCATACTGCCCTCCGCCTCAATATAGTCTGTGCAATATTCACCCGTGAGCAGATATCGGATATAGTCCTTCGGAAAGAAAATTTTTCCGACCCTTTTCCATATATCCGGCTCATTGTTTTTTACCCACATAAGCTGCGGCAGCGTCCAGATTGTATCGACGCTGTGAAGTGTTTTATTCAAAACCAAGTCACCGAAATTATTATGAATATATGCACATTCTTTTGTACTGCGGCTGTCCGTCCAGTAAATTGCTGGTCTTAAAACCTTGCCGTCATTATCTGTCAGAACCGCCGTATGCGTCGCTGCGTCAAAGCACAGTGCCGCTATTTCTTCTTTATTTATTCCGCTCTTTTGCAAAATTCCCGCAATATTTTCCTTTACCGCAGCATACCAGTCATCGGGGTTTTGCTCTGCATATCCCGGCTGCGGATAATACGTCGGATATTCAACGGAATTTGTTGCGGCTATTATTCCGTCCTCGCCCAAAAGCGTTGCTTTGGACGCTCCGCCGCCGAAATCTATGCCAAGTAAATACTTCATATCGGTTTCTCCATTAATACTCTACCTTATAATTTTCACCATATATTCCGGGATACACGCCCTTTTCAGTCAAAGCATGGTTATCTTCATGGCAAATCAGCCATTTATTCTTTCTGAAAAGCAACTTATCACAAGATGATTTATCAAGAACATCATTCGTACCCTCCGGAAGAATTACCGCACATGAAAATCCGCCGTCTTCCGTCTGACATGGGCAAAAATGCAGACTTGTCGAATAAACTTCAATTGCATCTCCCTTTTCAAGATAAAACGCCTTTACATTGCTTGATGAATATTCATTTTCTTCCATTTCATATTCAAGCCCGAGGAGCAGCACAAGCGGTGTTGCCGCGATATTGATTTCGGAACTTTTGTGATACTCCAGTCCGTTTAAGTAACTGTTATACCCGTGGCACAATCCGATTTGTGCATTTAATTCGCCGAACGCGTACTCCCTTAAATTATTGCTGTTTGGGAGTGACTCAAGTTCCGGACATGACATCATATATGCAGTCCCGTTCTCCGGACGGCTGATTTTTTCGCAAGCATCAACCACTTTTCGCGTATCTATATCAAGAACACGTCCGTATTTAGCAAATTCTTTAGAATGGATATCATAAAATTTTATATCAGGGTTAAGCTCTTTTAATCTTTTCAGCATAACTGTCTCCTATATTGTTATTGTGTGTATTCTTGTGTCTGTTTCACCGGGTTTTAATTTAATAATTCCCTTTTTTCGTGTAAGTTCATAGTCGCTGTCCACAAAATCCTGTATTCCGCACCACGGCTCAATACATATGTAATTACCGTTCGGTTTGGTCCACAAAAGGAAATAGTCAAAACCGTCAAAATTTACATCAACGCATGCATTTGTACGGTTGTTTTCCAAGGTAACTTTTCTTGAATTGATATCCGTAAACACAAGTGCGTCTACTGCAAAATATTCCTTTTTTAACGGCAAAACTCTTTCATTTTCAATTATCGGAACGGTTTTATATTCCAAAAGATTTCCGTTTAAAACTCTTGCATTAAGAGTTTCCGGCTTTTCAAAAACAACACTGTATTCTTCAATTCCGTTAGGACATGCATATGCCTCATGTGCACCTATTGAAAAATACATTACTTTTGAATCGGAATTGGTTACTTCATGCTGAACTTTCATGCCATTATCAATTATCGTATATATAACTCTCAGCTCGAATAAAAACGGATAGTGCTTTAGTGTTTCCGCGTCCGATTTCAGCAAGAATGTTACCGAATTATCCGATACTCTTTCCGTTTCAAATTCGCGATGACGTGCAAATCCGTGCTTTTCAAGGATATATTCCTTCCCGTCAAAGAAGTATTTATCATCACGCAATCCGCCGCATATCGGGAACAAAAGCGGAGCACAGCCCGTCCATACAGACGGATCGCCCTGCCACATAATCTCAGTTTCATCTTTTTTAATGCTTCTTAATTCCGCACCAAGCGTTGAAATTCCGGCTTTGATTTTTCCGTTTGAAATAATTATTTGTTCAGCCATGCGTGTTCCTCATCAGTCGTCATATAAAATCCTCTGTCCTTGCCTGCCATAATCCACAGGTAATAGTTGTCATAACCGGGTGCCGCGTGGAACGGGTGATAGCCGCGCGGAATTTCCACGAAGTCGCCGCTTTTTACGACATACGTTTCATCAACATCGCCTTCCATTGTGTAGACACGCTGAATACCAAAACCCTGCGGTTTCTTAAATTCATAATAATAAATTTCTTCCGTTTCCGCCTCGGTCGGCATATTGTCATCATCATGCTTGTGCGGCGGATAACTCGCCCATTGACCGCCTTTTACAAAAGCCTCGCCTATATACAGCATTTTAGATTTTACCCTTTCGTCAAGAATAAAATGCGCCTCGCGTTCCCAGCCGGGTTTGCCGAGATTTTTGATAACAACATCTTCCGGATTGATAATAGTCGGCTCGAAAGTTTCGCTGCACGGCGATTTAGATACACATATCTTCACTTCACCCTTTGCAGTTACCGTAAAAGGAGTATTTGCCGGCACATAAATACAGGTTGCCGCACCGTCAAAAACGTCCTTTCTTTTGCCCGCGTCCGTAAATCCGAAATTCTCGCCCTTAACATCACACTTTCCGCCGAGAATAACAAGTGCGTATTCCTTATCTTCTTCTCGGTATGCTTTTGTCTCGCCGTCGGCAAGGCGCAGCATATCAATTTCAACCTTTTGGCAGCCGCTATTTTCGCGTTTATAGATTTCGGATTTTCCGAATTTTTTATTCCATGTTCTTTTATAGTTCATCAATTCCACGCTCCTCCAAAAATTTAATCACAGTTTCAAATGACGGCACGCTTTCTCTTGCACCCACGCCCGTACATTTAAGAGCCGATACCGCACTTGCAAAAATGCAGCACTTTTTATAATCATACCCCGTTTGTACGCCAAAAGCAAACGCACCGTGGAACACATCTCCCGCACCGTTTGAATCAACCGCTTCCACCTTAAATGCCGGATAGTGCCACATTTCATTTCCGTCATACATTATGCCGCCGTTTTTTCCGTCGGTTACAACAACAATTTCAGGTGTGTATTTTTTGAATATTGCTTTTGCCGCAGTTTCGATATCTTTTGTGTTAGTATGCCCCATAGCAAACTCAGCGGACGGAATCAAAATATCCGTCAGCGGAAGTAATCTCTCCACACCCTCATACAGTCCTCCGGCGTCATACAGAACCTTTGTACCGTTTGCGGCGGCGGTTTTTGCACCGTCTATTGCGGCGTCCAGTTCATTTCCGTCTACCATAAGAATATCGGCACCGGCAATTGCATGTTTCTGCTCCGCGGTAAGTTCAAGCGGCGGAATATTTCCTTTATTAAAAACACACGTACGCGTCGCATTCTTTTTATTGAGCCATATGCATGATGTAAATGCCGCATAACCGCTTACTGTATTGATAAAGCTGTTATCCAATCCGTATTTTGCCATATCGGACATCAAAAATTGTCCGCATAAGTCGTCCGAAAGCGTACCGATAAACGCCGCTTTCGCACCCAGCTTTGCCGCGGCACAAAGCCCCGTCGCACACGGGCCTCCGCCGCTCACCTGTACACTGTCGGCACGCATTTTCGTATCCTCATTCGGAAAATCCGAAAGAGTTATCAGCGTATCATAAACATTTGCACCTATTCCTACTATCATACTCTGTCCCTTGCTCCCAAAAGATCAATCTTTGTAAGTGCAAATCCTTTTACACTTTCAATTGCGTCTTTCATAAACAAATCTATCGCCACCAAATCCCGTGATGTTTCAAACACCTTATCAAGGAACGAATAGCATACATCTGTTCCGAAATTAACCTTGCGTATTCCTGCTTTAACAGCCGCACGAATCTGATCGTCGGGCACACCGCTGCCGCCGTGCAGTACCAAATGTGCCTTTACCGATTTATGAATTTCTTCAATTCTGTCAATTGCCAGTTTCGGTGCTCTTTTATATCTGCCGTGAGCCGTACCCACAAGTATCGCAAGTGCGGTTACGCCCGTTTCATCAACGAATTTTGCCGCCTCACTGGCCTTTGTAAATTCCTGCATTTCGCTGTCATTTACACTACCGACATGACCCAGCTCACCCTCTACGGCAACGTCTACAGCATTGCATATATCTACAATCTTCTTGGTTTCTTTAATATTTTCATCAAGTTCAAGTGCTGATTTATCAATCATGATTCCGCTTGTTCCGTATCGCAATGCACGGGTAACTTCTGTAATTCCCGCACCGTGATCCAGATGAAAGCATACCGGCACGCTCGCCTTTTTCGCCGCGGCAAGGGCTATCGGCGATACAAAATATCCTTCTTCATTAGTGAACAATCTTGAATAACTCTGAATTATTACGGGAGATTTTGCCTCCTCCGCGGCTTTTATGACGCCCATTACCGTTTCCATGTTATACACGTTAAAGGCAGGGACAGCAAACCCGCCCTTTTCCGCCATATCAAGAATTTCCTTTAATCCTGTAAGCATTTCAGCACAACCTCCTCAATTGTCATAAGTTCAATGTCCGTCGGTTTTACTGACTTAAGCAGCTCATATTCCGCCGGATTTTCCGTCACAAGTATCTCCGCACCCATATTCTTTGCGTTTACCCAACGTGACTCGGCAACCTCTTTCATAACTTTCGGCATATATTCGTTCATAATAAGATTTCCGGCAAGAATTGTGTCCTTTCCAAAGCACAGCATTTCACGGTTTTCCCCGCAAGCCGAAATAATTTCTCTTACAGCGTCCGTTTCCTCCAAATCTCTTGCAAGAAGTGCACAGTCCTGTACGGTGTATGCCCTGCCGGTGGATTTTACCTTCAGATTTCCGTTTTTAATCAGCTCCGCAACAAATGCCGTGAATGTAACGACTTTAGCTGAAAGATTTACGCCCCATTCCTTATATTCACGCATAAATATCTTTGCATCAGCCGGATCATAGCAGACAACCGTTTTGAAATTCAGTGCCTTTGCACAATTTTCCGCAATTTCCTTTGACTCTGCCGTTTTTCCCGTCAGAAATTCTATAGCATAGCCGCTGTCCGGCTCGTCTTTCAAAACCGTGAAATCGATTCCCAATTTTTTCAGAAGTTCTATTGCCATCAGTGCAGATTCCGGACTTTTATATATCGCATCACGTCCCAGGAAAAGCAATGTATCTGCTTTTTCAGGGAGTTTATCAATTTCAGATGCAAGTATTGAAGGGATATCCTTTTCACCGTAAACATTGCCGTATTCCTGTATATTCTCAATCAATTTCACTATGTAATCCGGGGTTTCACCGTTCATGGCAAGCTCCGTTCTTACTTCCTTTACCGCCGCTACCGGATCCCAACCTGTCGCACAATCCTTTGTACATGCTCCGCAGAGAGAACATTCATAAATGTTATCTGCCACACCGGACAGCGGTTCCGCACCTCTTTCCACCAGCGAAAGTGCAAGCATTCTTGCACGCGCGGTATTTCTTTCCTGTCCCGTTACATTGCCTATCGGGCAGATATGACGGCACATCCAGCAAAAGCGGCAGCTGTCAATAATTTCTTTACTTTTCTGTGATATAAGCATTGTTCTACCTCCTAAAGTCCGAGCTTGAACGGATTCATAATGCCGTTCGGGTCAAGCTGTTTTTTAAGTCCCTCAAATACCTGCATTGCCGGGCCGTATTGTTCCTTCATAAGTCTGCCGAGCTTTATACCTACGCCGTGGTGGTCATTTACAACACCCCCGTTTGCAAGTGCCGTACGCACGCCGCAGCTCCAAATAGCGTTGTGAAGTCTTAAAGCCTCATGCGGATCCTGCGGAACTTCGTCAACTATAAATCGGTCATAAACCATACAGCCCCACTCATACCAATGCGAGAAATGTGCAATAAAGCGTGCCATCGGGAAATTCGTTTCAATTGCTTCCTTCATTGCCCAGTAAATTTTTTCAATCTTGTCATACGGTGCAATCGTGTCCATTGTTCCGAACATCTGCGGTAAATCCATCATATTTCCTGGATAGAAGAAAGTAATCTTTTCTTTCCACCACTTTTCGCCGTACTCCGAACCCAAATCCTCGGCATTATACTTTTTGAAGGTGTCCATCATAATCTTATGTTCTACATCAACAATTTCTTTGACGCCCTCAATGGCTACATTCATAAATGCACCCTTCTTTTCAACGCCGACAATCTTCTTAATAAGTGTTGACGTTTCCGCCTCATCGTAAAGACGCATTACCGACGGTTTAAACTTTTGCAAAAGCTCTTTGCCTGCATGGAATGCATCGGTCATATTCTGGAACAAAAATCCGCGGAACTGTCTCGACTCAGGCTGATCATATATACGCATCTGTGCCTTTGTCATAACGCCGAGCGTACCCTCCGAACCAGTGAAAATCTGGTTAAGATCAGGGCCTGCCGCATGCTTTGGTGCAGGTGAGGTATTGATAATATCGCCGTTTGGCAAAACAACCTCCATACCGAGAACCATATCGTCGATTTTCCCGTATTTCGTAGAGGACACACCTATTCCGCGATGTGCCAGAAATCCGCCCACGGTTGAGCAGGTCAGCGATGACGGATAATGCATTGTTGCATAGCCTTTTTCATTAGCCGCCCATTCGATATGCTTGTAAATCGAACCCGTGCCGCACTCTATGTACATACTGTCGGTATTCACATCATAAATCTTGTTCATACGTTTGGTGTCCAAAAGTATTCCGCCGCATACCGGGAGTGCACCGCCCTGTGTGCCGCCTCCGCCGCCCCATGTGGTTACGGGGATTTTGTAATAATTTGCAATTTTCAAAACTGCCGAGGTTTCCTTTGCGTCCCTCGGCGATACAATAATATCCGCCTCCGGCATTCTCTCGCCGCGGTCTGCCCACATTCTGGACAGCCAGAAGTAGTCCACACCGTGGGTCAGCTTGTCAATCTCGCGCGTCGAGCAATTTTCTCTGCCCACCGCGTCCTCAAGTTCGGATAATATCATGTCCATCATAAAACTGTTTAACTGCATAACTTTTCTCCTCCTGATTATTCTTCTATCGGGTCATAGTCCAAACCCGGTATATACTTACAAAATTCTTCAAGTACATCTGCATATGTTCCGTAAACTTCCGTCATGTGGTGAATGTACGGACCGTTTATCAGTTTCTTCTCGACAGCCGATAAGTCCTTAAATTCCGCCCACATATATGTTCCGAAAGTATGCGGACCGTCCGTTGTTTTGTAATTACCGCCTAAAAGAGTATATTTTCCACCGTCACCCTGGAACCGTGCAATTGTGTAATCGCCGTCTTTTGCTCTGAATGAAGGTTTTGTATTAAACAATTTTGCTGCTGAATCTTCCGCCTTGATTGAGTACGGGAACGGTCCGCAGTGCCACAAAAGCTCCGCATTTCTGTTTTCCGGGTGCCTTACGGTAAACTCACCGAACAGCGGCGTACCCTTTCCCCGTGACGCACAGCTTAAAAGAGCACAAGTAATCGCACCGTGTACATCTGATTCACAGGCGACAATATAACCCATATCATAGAGAATGCTCATTGCCAGACACGGATTGGCACCAACTGCAAGCGGCATAGCTGTCCAGCATTCCGACGCAAGAACATCTGCACCGGTTTCATCAATGATTTCTTTATACGTATAAACAAAAGTCAGCATTTTCTTTAACGTTTCATCGTCAAGTCCTGCAACATCATATTTCTTTTTCAACTCATCAACGTCACCGACAAGCTCACTTGATTTTGATGCAATCAGCTTATTATATTTATCCTCAAACTGTGCCATATTGACATTGTTCATATTAATTCCGAACTTTTCCGTAAGTTCAAGTTCGCTATACATAACGCTTTTAAACGGTGTGAGTCTTGTTCCTACCTGTGCAACGTTAAGTTTTTTGAAATTTTTAACCATTGTAACAACCGACAGGAATTTTTCCAATCCTGTTTTAAAAATTCCGCTTTCAACCGTACAGTTTTCTATGTACGTAAACGGCACGTGATAGCGCCGCAGCTGTTTGCTTATGGCAAACAATCCGCATTGCGAATCGGTATAACGCATACCGTCCGGCTCAAATACAGTATCCTGCGGACCCCAAAGCAGAACAGGCAATCCCATTTCCTTCGCCACTCTTCCGCAAGCTTCCTCATTTCCGAAATTGCAGTTGATTATAAATATTGCATCAACTTTTTCTTTCTTTAAATACTCACACACTCTCTCACAATCGGTATTTTTGTAAAGCACTCCCAGATCATTGAGCCATTCCAAATCGGTAAACTCAGTCAGTTCATCAGTAAAATTGTTTTTTATGTACTCTACAACTTCATTTTTCCGCTCTACGCCCTTAGCCGGCTCAAAGATGCCTTTACGGGTTGCAAAGTCACCCAAATCCCTTACATCGGGTATTAAGCCTATCTTGATTTTGTAATTCAGCATTGTTACTCCCTCCGAAAATTATTTTCGTTTTTATGCTATTTAATTTTTTGTAATTATATCATATTATGAAAATATTTTCAATACTTTTATTTAAATTTCTAAAAATTATTTTTAAATTTGACATCTTTTTAAATATGTAGTATAATGTAAGTGAAAAAAATTTCACTTTACAAAGGAATATTATTAATATGAAACAAACTATCTTGAAGATAAAAATGCTTTACCCGAAAATGGGGAAAGCCGAAAAGAAAATTGCTGAATGGATTATCGAAAATCCGAACGGACTTATACCTCTTTCCATAACAGAACTTGCCGAAAAATGCGGCTGCGGCGAGGCGACAATTGTTCGCTTTGCAAAAAGACTCGATTTCGGCGGATATCAAGAGCTGAAAATTTCAATAGCACGCGAGGAAGGCACAAGCGAGCTTACAAATGGTATAACCGCCGCCGATTCATGCTGCGAAATATTTGAAAAAGTTTCCAATGATATATATTGTTCATTAGAGCTTACCAAAGGTTCGCTTAACCGGGAAAATTTTGATTCAGCTGCAAATATAATATTAAATGCTGACCAAATCGTAATATACGGACTTGGTAATTCATCGGCTGTTGCACTTGATTTCCAGCATAAGCTGTTGCGTGCCGGCTGCCGTGCCGCGGCATTTTCCGACAACCATATGCAGGTAATTTCCGCGTCACACCTGACAAACCATGATGTTGCAGTCGGTATATCGCATTCCGGTTCTTCAAAGGATATTGTTGATGCCTTGAAGGTTGCACGAGAGCGCGGCGCAAAAACAATATCAATAACAAACAAAGGCAAATCCCCCATTGTAAAGGTTAGTGATATAACATTATTTACAGCATCTAACGAGACACAGTATTCCATTTTGGGTCTTAATTCACGAATTTCGCAGCTTGCTATTATCAGCTCGATTTACTATTATATAATAAACCACAAAGATATTTCCGCAGAGGCGGTTAAAATGACCGAAAAGGCATTGCAAAACAAAAAATTCTGACAGGATAAACTAACATATAATTTTGTTTTCTTATCATTTGTAGTTGCAGCAACAAAGAGGATCACCCTGCAACGAAAAAGTGGATTATATTATGTAAAGAATAAAATCCCTGTCATTCTCCGTCACCAGGCTCTCGAAATAGCATTTAATAGCAAAATTTATATTATGTATAAATTTCAACCAACTTTCTTAAAAAAAACAAGAACCTCCCAACTTGAGGTTCTTGTCATTACCAGACTGACTGCCCATGATATTGCACCGTATCCGGCATAGTATTTTTTTCTAAAAACAGAACACCCTCAAGTGTGCATACGTTTCCACAGAGGCTTGTGGGAGATATTCTTCCTTTTGAGCGACCTTAAATCAGTTCACCGACGTTTTTTCGGCTTACATCCAATTTTTCAGATAAAATATATGTGTAAGCCGGATCTTCCAATAAAAATGTAATGAGCCGATTTTCAGTTTCAGTCACCCTATCGGCTGATATACACACAATTCTATCCTCGGGTGCCGAAAACCTTATCATTATATCCTGTGGGTGAACTGCAAATTCTGATTGAAAAACGCCATCATTTTTGCAATAGCTTTCTTGTCTTCCCTTTTCACATTTTTATAAAACTTTGACAATGTTCCAAAGCTAAATAACTCAATTAATGTATATATCGGTACTTTCCCCGATTCATAATTATTTTTAAAGTTCTTTACAAATGCTGCCTTGCTGTTTCTGTCCACTTCGTTATTTATCTCGTCTAAAAATTCGAATGATACTCCGTATTTTCAAAATTAGTTGGACCTTCATACCCAAAATTTCCATACTTGCATAAAAAAATAGTTTGAAATCCTGCACCTATTCCTCGAAATAGGATATCTCGGTTTTGTAATATCTCATATACGTGATGCATCTCAAATTTCAAACTGTCCTCCTATTCCTCCCCAAGCACCTCATATAACAGAAAATCCCCTAACCTTATCTCCTCTTTATCTTGGTTTTCCCCCGTTCCTGCCCGCGGTCTGTGCACGATAAGACCGCGGGCGGTTCCTGTGCTTACAAGGTACGGTCAAATGCGGCTTTTGCATTTGCCGTCCCCCGTAAGCACATTAGTGCGACACATTTTCAAATTACCCGATTTTGCAAACCCCGAAAGCCGCATTGTTGCTTGCTTTTTGAGGTGTTCCTTACAGGGGAAAATGTGTGAATTTTTCACCCTTGCAGTTAGCAGCCGTTTTACACTTTTGTCACCCGTAAGGAAATGGTGGGTATGAACTGTTTTTCGTCACTTCTGGACACGGTGTCCTCGCAAGAATTTTACATTTTTAGCCTTTGCCGCATCAGCTCAATCGCCATATGGTGATAGCAATAATATTTTGTATAACTTGTGATTTTTACCTTTTCCTTTGTCTTTTCATAACTCTCATTTGTCTTGTAAATTTTATCGCAAAAATATGTATAATACAGAACCCAATAATATATCTCACCCTCTTCCTCGTTTTCACGTATATCCTTCACTGCCTTATTAATTAACTTTACCGCCTTTATCGTGAGCTTGCGTTCATTACCGGTATAGTCGATTTCAGTGATGCCGGTTTTTTCTGCAAATTCTTCCGACGAACACAGAATTTCCGTGGCATATCCGACTTCTTTTTCAACTTTTTGCAATTCTCTCGCAAGTTTCATATTGCGGTAGTTATTTAGCAACAATACTACCCGTTTTTGTTCTTCTGTCAATTTTATACCCCCTCCGGTTTTACAAGCGTTTTCGTTATTTCCATACACTCTTTTGATGTGTAACCCCACAGCATTGTGCTTAATAGATTTATTGCCTGTCTGCGGTAATTAAAATACGTTTGCCACGATACATAGTACTGCTTTTGTGCAATCTTGTCCACAATCTGATCTACGCTTTCTAAAGGCTTTTCGCACAGGTATGTATAATACAGAACCCAGTACATCATCTCACCCTTTTGATGTTTTCTGCGGATAATGTCAACCGCCCTGTCAATAAGCTGCAACATCTTTCGGTTGCGTTCCATTGTACGCACCTGTTCTTCAATTTTTGTATTCATCAAATCTGCACCGGCGGCATATGACATATCCAAAAACTCCGTCATTTTACAGCCTGTTTCAAACTCAAAATTAACCTCCGCCTGCATTGCCGACACTTCGATGCTCCACACGACATCACGGTATTTTTTGAGCAGCAACTCCGTGTTGTGATACAAAAATTCGTTGTTTTTTTCGATGGTACTTTTCTTTTCCATTAGTTTTTTCCTCCGTAATAGTTTTTGTTGAATTTTGATTGGTAATAATGATCCATCGTGTCCGGTGCATTGTACAGCATTGTTAGGATATAGCTTTTGTAATTGCGTATCTTTGTGCTGTTCTCTTCCAGACAGTCGATTACATACACGATGTGCATATAATCAAGTTTTAAAAGCTTTCTTCTCACCACCTCCTTTGGCACCTGCATACTGTTGACATTGATTGTATCGTCAAAACTGCATAGTGCATCGACTATGATATTTACAAAGCTGTCGATTTTCTCGGCAGCGTATTGCTGAATTAAGATGTCATACTCGATATTGGTTTTGATTACGTCCCGATATTCCTCCCTTTCGCGTTCTAAAGCGGCAAACGAAATGCGTGAGGAAGAAGATATATCAGTCTTATTCAAATCCGTATTATTAATATCAGTATTATTAGAGTCGGATTTGCCGAAGTCAAGAGTTCGGTTTTTCCGAAGTGCAGACTTCGGAATTTCAGAAGTCAAGACTTCGGCGTTTTCGCCTGACTTCGGTTTTTCAGAAGTCTGGACTTCGTCATTTGAAGTAACAAAATCTGCGTTTTCGATAGAGTTATCCACATCAGAAGTCTGGACTTCGGCTGAGTTATCAACACTTCGGACTGAATTTTGACTATCCGTAAAATTCAAAACGTAAATCATAACCGGCTTACCCAAACCCTGCTTTTTGCGTTCTATCAAAATCCCGTCCAATTCTTTTAATAACTTTACACCCTTGTCCTTACCAATTGATAGATATTCGGTGATTTCCTCCAGCGTAAAATATATGTAGACGCGGTTATCGTCATCGACCCAGTTGTTGCGAACCGACAAGCTCATTCTGTCAAGCATTAAACCGTACAAAACTTTTGCCTCTACCGAAATCCCGGCGTATCGGCTGTCGGTAAACAGCAATTTCGGTATCCGATAAAATGCAAACTGTTCCGATTCGCTTTTGTAAAAATAATTATTTTTCATTGCCTATTCCTCCTTTTCAAAATAAAAAAGTGCGATGACTCACACCTCAACACCCCTGCCCCTCAATCTTGAGGGGTAGGCTTTTCTTTTTTCTAATTCTGTGGTATAATATACATATGACTATTTTACAAAACATTTTTTCAGATCATTTTCATAAACTTCTTAATTCTAATATTAAAATCCGTGATACTGTTATTG
>CAKSUM010000014.1 GCA_934501535.1 uncultured Clostridia bacterium | reverse complement strand
ACCTCCAAAATGATATTTTTATTATATACCATTTTGGAGGTCTCGTAAAGACTTTACACAAAATTTGGGGTTGACTTACCTTTCTCGAATCTGTTTAAATTAAATTTGGCGTTACATTCTGCATACCGCATTATGTAACGCCATTTCTTTCGCATAAATAGTGTGGGTGGAGTAGGTAATCCTAACTGTAGCATTTTTACCCTATAACGAGCTTATACAGTTGTTACATTCGCTATTAAAATTGATGTCATTCCATTGTCCGACTATTTATATTGCATAAAAGGAAACCCTCTCCACCTGTTACATGAAAATGTTTTTATATTTTCGGCAATTCAGAAATCAGTTTTAAAATTTTGTACATATCTTTTTCCTTGTTTTACGCCGCCGGATATGTGCTGTAAACATACTCATAAATGCGTTCTCTGTAATCCGAAATTGCGTTATCATCATAACATTCAGGGAGCTGTGCCCACAGCAAATCACGAATCATTACGCTGATAATTGAGCGGGTTTCCTCTTTATCTCTCCAATGGTCAAGCTCGTGAATACGCTCTTTGATTTTAGAAAGCATTGTTTGAGCAAGTTTTTTAACCTTTTTAACATCTTCTTTTGATAAAAAGTCTTTTACAAGCAAATCAAACATTGTGAGTTCTTCGTCATTTTCAAAGCCCTCACGAACATATCTTTTTTGCTCTTCATCAAGCTCTGATACAAGCTTCATAAGATTTTCAAATATAACGGCGATCGCCTCCCTTTGGTTATCGCTGTTATATTCTTCAATAATTTCATGATAACGCTCGTAGTAATTGATTCTGAGAGGATTTTCCTTCAACATTTTTGCAAGTCTTTGCTCAACAAGAGATTGCAAATCATTCATAAGTAGGTTTTTATTTTGAGCACGCTCAAATTCTTTTCTTAATCTGTCAAAATCAATTTTACTTATATCAAACTTCTTGCTTTCTTCGGTTGCATCTGTTTTAGAAACTGTTATATATTCACTAACAATATCATTTATCTGTGCCATTAAAGCAGAGTTGTCGGCGTGCTTTCTCTTTTTTTGCATTAAGTTATAAACTTCGCTGATTGCATTTTTATATTTATAACTTTCTTCGGGAAGTTCGTTTTTACTAACATACTTGAACATTCTGAAAAGTTCGCGTGCCTGAATTTCAAAATGCTTTTTGATTTCATCCGTTGCACACATGCTGTCAGCCGCATTTTTCAAGAGTGACATTTTTTCAAAATCGGTTGCAAGTACGAGTTTTGATAAATCAAAATCGTGTTCTTCCATATAAGCAGTTATTGAATCTATGGTTTCTGATATTTTCTTTAGCAATTCCTCTTTGTCAAGCGTAGGATCATCGCCACTGCCTTTGCCACCCGTGTTGTTTGTATAATCGGCAAGGGCTTTTCTGAGTGCTTTTACAACACCGATATAATCAACTATAAGACCGTTGCTTTTACCGTCACAAACACGGTTTGCTCTTGCAATTGTCTGCATAAGAGTGTGTGCTTTCAATGGCTTGTCTAAATAAACCGTAGCAAGAGATTTAACATCAAAACCGGTCAGCCACATTGCACAGACAAATACAATTCTGAAAGGATTATCAGAATCTTTAAATTCTTTATCCATTTCTCGTTTTTCCATTTTCGTTCGATGCGGTAAAATATCTAAATTCCAGTTCTTAAAAGTCTGAATTTCATTTTGTTCCTGACTGATGATAACCGCCATTTCGGTTTCTTTCATCCATTCAATTTTGCGTGCAAGCTCTTGTGCTTCCTGCTGAGTTAAGGTTAGTAATTCTTTTTCTAACGCCTCTATCTTTTTGTCCCATAAATCCTTAACATACTCATACATTCTTACACAAGTAACCTTATTTATGCATACAAACATAGCCTTGCCCGTGGTCCATATTCCTGAGTAATGCTCAACAAAGTCTTTTGCAATGGTTTTGAGTCTTGGTTCAGCTGTGATAATATGTATGTCTTTTGAAAGTTCAAGTTTTGCTCGTTCATCAATATCCAAATCTGCCTGTTCAACTGCATCAAGAAGTTCATCGTTGATTTCGGGATTTGTGATATCAAGCATATCACTTCTGTTTTCATAATAAAGCGGAACAGTTGCACCGTCATCTACCGCCCGCTTGAAATCATAAATAGAAACATAACTACCGAAAGTACACTCAGTAATATTGTCATATTTGAAAAGCGGTGTTCCGGTAAAACCCATTTTTGACGCAGTAGGCAATAACTCACACATGTTATCTGCAAATATACCGTTTTGAGAACGATGTGCTTCATCAGATAAGATAATAATATCGTGTTCGGGAGTAATTGCACCGCCCGCATAATTTAATGTGTCATCATTAAATTTCTGTATAAGTGTAAATATAAAGCTCGGATTACCTTTGAGCATATCAACCAAAGCCTTACCTTTTGATGGTATAAACTGACTTGCTTTAACATTACCGAGGCATCCGCAGGCTTCAAATGTGTCGCTAATCTGCTTATTCAGTTCATCTCGGTCGGTCAAAATTACAAAAGTCGGGCTACCTTCAAATTTTCTGCGGATTTTCTGTGCTAAAAATACCATTGAATAACTTTTTCCGCTTCCTTGTGTGTGCCAGAATACACCAAGTTTTCCGTCCTTCAATTTTCTTGCCTTGTATGACTCAACCGCTTCGTTTACACCTAAATACTGATGGTTTCTTGCGAAGATTTTTGCACATCTGCCGCCTGAATGGTCAAAGAGTATGAAGTTTTCAAACAAATCCATAAAGGTTTTCTTTTCGCAGATACCAAGAAGCATTGTTTCTAAATCAACGGCACCGACTTCGTCCTCTTTTAATCGCTTCCATTCGTGAAAAAAATCAAACTTTGAGCCGAGAGTACCTACTTTTGCTTCAAGTCCGTTTGAAATCATTAAAAAGGCGTTGAATCTAAAAAGCTGTGGAATTGTATCAAGATAATCAGTATAATTTCCGTCATAAGCAGCTTTTACATCCACATTCTGCTTTTTAAGTTCAATGAATAGTAGAGGAATACCATTTACAAAACCTACAATATCGGTTCTTCTGCGATATAATTCGCCGTGAATTTTCATTTCTTTTACTGCGAGAAAATGATTCTTTTCAGGCTCGTCAAAATTAAACACCTTTGCAAGACGCGGTTCTGTGCTGCCATCAGCGTTTTTATACAGCACAGGAATGCCATCACGGAGCATAAAATACTTTTCCTCGTTAATCTGCATCAATGTAGCAGAAGAAATGAATGCACAAAGAATTTTTACTGCTTCATCAGCATACTCGCCCGTCATCCATTCGTTATTGTCAAAAAGAGCTTTTTTCAGATAGCGCACAAGCACAATTTCATTGTAACTCTTTCTGCCTAATGTGCCGTTTTCACCAAGTGCTTCAGTATTATATGCAAACACAACATCCCAACCAAGCTTGTCTTTCAAAACCTTGCCGGAACTTTCCTGTACTAATATGTTTTCTGAGTATTCATATTTCATAAGTTCACCTTCTTATTTCAAAATATAGTATCCTTGCTCACGATTATCTACTGTTCTAACATATCCCACAGCCTATTTTATACTGCGTAATTCAGACAGTATTTGATGTATGTTATCATATTCTATGAATTCTTGTAAATTTACTTCTTCATAATTATGTGCCATAATTTCATACCTCAATTTCTCCACTCATAAGTTTTGGCAACAGGCGGTCACGAGCTTCAGTTGAAAGGAGTGTTGACTTCTTTAATACCTCTATTTTGCGTTGAACTTCTTCCATAAGCTGATTAAATTGCAACAATATATTTTCTTTAGGTACTAAAATTTCAATATTTTCTATCATACCTTTTGTTAAAAATTTTATTGTTGAACCGCTTGCACCTTTTACTAATTTGTTCATATTATTATCAACTGCATGGTACAGCAAATATAAATACTTTATATCTTTGGGTGATAAAACATATGTTCGCTGATATGCCTCAAACTTACCACGATATAATTTTACATTGAAGTCACCATTTCCAGCCAATATAACTGCACTTGTGTCAAACGAATAAGACGGAGCTTTGATTGGTTCTTGCGAACAAGTGAAAAATGGATATTGTCCATCTGTTGTACCAAAATTGGCATCTTTTTTTCCTGTAAGTATTGGAACTATTCCTCCAAGTGTACGTTTATTCCACCCTTCCGGCACGCCGTCTGTGATAGTTGCACTTTCATATCCGGGGAAGTGTAAATCTACAAACCATTCTTTGTAAAGCCTTTGTGCCGCTTCTTCCAAAAGTTTAATTTGCTTTTGGTTATTCTCTATGAGGTCATCATAAGCGGAAAGCATATCTGCGATTTTATGTTGTACTTTAAGGGTTGGAATATCAATTTCCAAACTCTTTATTATTGCCGCATTCAAATTTGGTTGAGCGCCACCATTTTTCAAAGAAACCAATTTTTCATATAGTGCAGACAATTTATAGTATATAAATCTATAATCAGCTTTAGTTTCATCAACAACCAAATTGCAACATGCTTGATTTGTTGCTATAGGTATTTTATTGATAGCAACTCGTCCCGCCGTATCTCCTTGACCGTACATTGCAACAATAACAGAATTGGCGGGTATTAATTTAGCACTGGAATTGTCTAATCCTTCTTGAGAAATATAAGTTTCAGCATCAGTTATTCTGCAATAATTCACTTCTTTGGTTTTAATCCATGGGATTTGTCGAGGAAAATAATAATTTTCTTTTGACGTAAGAGGTGTTCCGCCAGAAGTTACTTTTTTGCAAACATCTTTTATTTGCACAGTTTCCCAACTCATAATCCCAATTCCTCCCAATTCTTTGAAACGGAGTTCATAAGTTTGTCGGACTCTGTCTGAAGTTCAATTAGTTCTTTATGTATTTCTTTCATTCTCTCATTAAAATCAACACCGTCATCTTCTGCTTCGGCAATACCAACATAAGCACCGGGAGTTAAAGAATAATTCTTTGCTTCAATATCTGCACGAGTTGCAATTTTACAAAGTCCCGGTATATCATTGTATTTTCCATAACCAAATTTTTCGGTAAGCCATTGCGCTTCATCTAAAACCTTTATATCCTTTTCTAAAATAGAAATATATTGGTCAGACATTGTTTGTATATGCTTTTTGTCTTTCTTTTCCGCCTTCTCAAGTTTTTCTTTGCATTCTTGTTTTTCATATTTTATTTCAGAGATGAGAGCACATTTCATGTCTTCAAAATCTTCTATGCCCTCAATATCTGAAAAAACTCGTCTTGCATCTTTTCCAACGATATATTTTTTACAAGTTTTGAAATAACGAATATATTCTTTTATTAAGTTTTTGTATTTATCTGTTTCGCCTCTGTAAAGCCAAACAATAGCATTTAAGTTTTTCATCTGCCATTCGGACCACTCGTTAAGAGTACGGTCAACAACGGTATAGTAATTTCTTGCATCAATGAAAAGAACCTTATCTTTGTTTTCTTCTTTTTTAGCTTTATCAAAGAACCAAAGAGAGCAAGGAAGACTCTTGGTATAGAAAAAGTTATTGCGCACAGAAAGCATTACATCAACATCGCCTGTTTTCACAAGCTGTTCACGGATATCTTTATCTTTGCTTTGACTATCCGTAGCTGAAGATGCCATAACAAATCCTGCCCTGCCGTTTTTATTCAGATACGCATAGAAATAAGAAATCCAAAGGTAGTTTGCATTTCCAATTTCTTTATTTTTATTTACAGACGGCAAACCGAAAGGAAGCCTGCCTGCATTAAGCGCTGTTTCAGACTTAACCTTATCAACATTAAAGGGCGGATTTGCCATAACATAATCACAACATCCGGCAAGGTTATGATAATCGTTATAAAAACTGTTTGCTTCATCGCCGGATATAATTTTAGCATCCAAGCCGTGAACTGCCATATTCATAACACAAAGCTTTGCGTTATAATCGACTTTTTCCTGACCGTAAAAAGTCATTGCAATATTGGCATTAATACCGTACTGTTCAATAAAGTCAGCAGAAGAAACAAACATACCGCCGCTGCCACAAGCAGGATCCAAAACAGTTCCGTGACTTGGTTCAATAATGTTTACAATCATTCTGACCAATGATTTAGGTGTAAAGAACACACCATCATCAGAGGCAACGGCAGGCGCAAATTTATTTAAGAAATACTCATAAATTCTGCCGATAACATCGTCTTTCATTTCATTAAAAGCACTATTATTGAAAATTCGGAGTAATTCACGAAGTAAGTCATTTTTAAGAATGGTATAGTTTTTAGGAAGGATACCTTTAAGCTGTGCAGACTGACCTTCAATCAGTTCCATTGCATTGTTAATAGCCTGTCCCATATCTTCATCATCGGGCAGGTTCAAAAGGTAGTCATATCTTGCTTTTTCAGGAAGGAAGATTGCACTTTTTGTTTTGAAATCTTCAGGTTCAACGGGCAGAACTCTTCCATTACGCATGGGTCTGTCCTTCAGAATATCCGCTTCAACAAATTTAAAACGACTGTATGCATACCTTAAAAATATCAGACCAAGCACAGGCATACAATATTCCTGTGATGTAACCTTCGAATCGGCACGAAGCAAATCAGCTGCTTCCCATAATTCTGTTTCTAATTTTCTTATATTTATCATGAATTTCCTCCGTCAAAACATCTTTCAAACTGCCTTTTTACTTCTGCCTCCGGCAAACGCTTCTTTGAAATGCAAATCGTTCTTTTGAAAACTCTGTTCCATACATTTTTTCATATTCAGTAGATAGAGCTTTTTTTCATCTTTTTTTGCCTGCAACATTGCATGTGATTCACAATCTTCTATATTATTCACACCGGTTGAGTCATATGATGCACAATTTTTCATCGTAATATTTTTAATCATACTTTCAACTTATCCTATACATTCACTTTTTTCCACTTGCTTTCATTTTTGTTCCACACCTTAAAAAGTTCACCCTCGTTTATAACCGCATCCCATATCGGTTCTAAAAATGTATATAATGACTCTATAACGGTTTTAAATTCAATTTCCGGCATTTTTATCGTACGGAGATATAAATTCCATTTTGAAATCATCTGGGCATCGTTCGCAAATGCTTTTATTTTATCAAGGCTGTCTCCGCTATATGTAGTACCTCTGTTTTGCAGTGTTTTGAATATTGCCTCTTGTAACTTTCGACCATCAAAATCAAACATATTTGAAAGATAATATATATCATAAAAATCTTTCATCCTGCTTGTCATTTCAAGTAGCTGCAATATAGCATCGAATTTTTCCGCTATTGTACTTTCGAGGGAATAGGTGCTTATTTCCGGCCTTGTGAATTCGTCAAGCTGAACCGGAATAACTCTCTTTTCGGACTTTGGTACAATAATATCTCCCACACCCAAATCCACATTAAATGGCGTACGAGTATTTTTTATCTTACCTATAATTTGGAATGAAACTCCTTTATACTTTATTCGTGGGGATATTGTTTCAAAGCCCTTTGCCGAAAGCTCTATAAAATCATTTCCGGTATCTACACTTAAAATTTCTGCTATAATCTTTTCTATTTCTTCAATTTTGTTTGGGAGTTGACGCATAAGAAAATCTATATCCACTGTTGCCCGACTCTCAAAATCGGTAAGCGTATAAATAAACAAACCACCCTTGAGAACGAGGTTATCTGCATATTTTGACATTGAAAGTTTTCGCAGGAATTCTTCCTGACAAAACAATTGTAAATGCACCTGCAGCGGCTTACCTGTTTCTTTTGCCTTGTTTTTGAGTTTCGCAATGACTGATGCACCTTTATCCATTATAGCCACACTCCAATTCGCTCTCTTACTTTTTTGTGAATATTTCGTTTTTTAGCATATTCCAAAAGATTACTTATGTTTTTGCCGGGATCATTTATATAGTTTATAATTGCTTTGTTATATATTTCTCTGTCCATTTTGTTTTCGTGCTTTATACACTCACAAATCAGCCTGTCTTTGTCAAAAATTTTCAAAGTGCAATCTTCATATTCTGCTTCCGTAATTCCATATTCAAGGTGTGCTTTATCTATATAATATGGCTTTACATAAGGATAGTCTATATTGAATCTTGCCTTTGACGCATTTCTGTCTATTGCAATATCCCAGGTAAGCGGAGTCCTGTCGCTGTATCCATAATAGAACAGAGCCGAAGTCATACAGATGATTCCATCCGGATAAAGCTCACCGATAAGTTTTGCCTCGCTGTCATTTTCTGTGTACAGGGCAAGTCTGTAGTAACCTTGTTTTACTCGCTCAATATACCCCGCTTTCAGAAGCTCGCCTATATCTTTTGAATATATCCCAAGATTATTAAGCTCTGCTGTACGAATTATACTTTGTAACCCTTTAGTAAGGTTTTCGGGTATCTTCGAATTATCACTAATCGTCTTAAGCGGTTTTTGAATTTCTTCAAGCATTTTAATCATTGGCTGAATAGATTTTTTGAGCATTTCACTTTGCTTTGTATGCGGTGAAAGTGCATCGACTATCTTATTATAATTTTTAATCATTCTATTCATATTTCCACCTCAAACAAATTTGCATTGTGGCAACTTTGTATATATTATATTCTATTTTTTTGTCTTTGTCAAGGTGAAATAAAAAACAGAAAAATCTTATCTTATTACAACCGCCCGTGTCTTTTTTAACATTTTCTTCTGCAACCTCTTCAATATAGCTTTCATAGCAGTCATTATACTCTCCGCCGGCAATGATGTTTTGCTTTTCAATGCTGACGGCTAATTTGAAAGCATATCAACCAGTCTGTCACTATGTCTTTCGATTGTACTGTATGACGGAAAGCATATGCCCTCGTCATCGGACAGCATTAAAAGGTAGCTTAACACCTGATATTCAAAGCAGTCAATCACTGTGTTTGTAATGTGTTTGTTTAGTATAATCGTAAAGTTTGCAGTATATAATTTCATAAAAAATACACCTCCGATGAAGATTTTTATTTCTTCACCGAGGTGTATCAAGCATTAGGATCCGGTGTCCCCGACGTGAAGGTTCAAGTCCTTTCAGGTGCACCACCTACAAAGTCAGACACTTTTGGAGGTGCATATCATATGCGGAGCTGTTTTTTAATTTTTCAAAGCCATTATTAAAGCAGCAACCCATAAAACAATGTTTATTAATGCAATTATAGGGTTCAGCACCGGGATTGAAATAAAAATTAATACCACAGACAAAGCATACGGAATTCCGTTTAATAATAAAACATTAAATTTCTTACGGCTTCCTTTTACAAATGAAATTGCGGCAGGCAAGAAATTTATTATCAAACTCAAAACAAATCCGCATATAACATACATAACATTCATAATATAAATCCTCTCTTGCATTGTTTTCCGAAAATTATGGATAATCAATTTTAAACAAAATCCCATTACAGCCTTTTAATACCCTTTTAAGTCCCTTATATGTTCCCAAAAACGGTCCGTATCTTTTTATAGCCATAATCATATACTCTGAACAAGTCGGCATACACAGGCATCTTCGCCGCATCCACTCCGGTGCATAATGCTGATAAAGATGCACCAATCCGATCAAGGTCACCCTAAGCGTCGCAAGTATAATAATTACAAAAACAACAGCAAAGGTAACAGCGTATGTCCTATAATTGCCGGAATTATATACAAAAGAAGAAATACCAACCTTTGCCATAACAAAACATAATATCATTGTTATCAGCACGTCGGCAAACAGAAGTGAAAATATGTATATCAACGCTCTTTTCAAATCTGTTTTCGGTCTGATCAACGGTCTGAATAAACAATAGGCTGCAGCTATGTCTTGCTCCAATTGTGTTGGTATTTCTTCCATAACAAATTCCTCTCTATGTATAATTACATCTTTTTCTCTCTGAGTTTTGCCTTCATTGCCTGAATGGCTTTTGATGTGTAGTCATTCTGCAGCATCGAGCAATCCAGACGTTCGCCCGGAACAACAAGAGAGAACTGATCGTAATTAATTGTTTTTCTCTGCCATTGTGGCTGTCCCATACAATTCTTTCCGGCCATAATCAATCTCTCGTCAGAATCATTAACTGCTGCGAAGTTTGTAATATCCTTATAAAAATATTCTTCTGTTCTTTCTTTTTTCTCATCAGTATCCATATGGAATGTATACTGATAAACATATACTTGTGTATCGCTGAAATATAACCATGTGATCTGATAAACAGAAGACAACCATCTGTCAAAATTATCCGACGGTTTTTCCAACGCTTTATCAATAAAGCGAAATCCTTCAAAATGAACCGGTGCAATCTCCTGAACCTGCGATTCATCAAGTCCGAGTTTAGTCAATCCTTTTTGCTTGAAATCGATGCCCCGGATACGCTTCATTACCTTTTCTTCGTATTCTTCATCGCTTAAACCTTTTGACAAGCATCCGCCGGCACCGTAAAAATACTTAATAACTGCCTGCTGTTCCGGATTTCTGCCTCTAAGCTTCTGCTGAAGCTCAATTTGCTTTTGAGCTGCTTCTGATGCGGCATTCGCTGCCATGTTTCCAAATCCCATAATAGAGACCTCCTTAAAAATAAATATATTTATTTTTTTAAAACCCATTAGGATTTTAAAGACGATATAGTATGTAACTCACTATAATTTCATAGCATCTGTAATTTTCTTAAAATAAAATCGTTTACTTTTCTGCTTTCTTCTGACGAATAAGGTTTCTCATACCGACAAACTGTGTGTCAAGAAGGGAATGTCCGATATCGACAACATAATTTTTAGGTTCTGTATATGCGCCGCCCGATGAGAATGCCGCACCGACTGCCGGCGCACCTTCAGCCCCGCCCCGGTCATTGGTGCTTTCCGGTCCGTTCCCGGTCAATGAGCTTCCGCACTGACTGCAAAACCTCATTTTTTCCGCATTTTCTTTTCCGCATTTTGGACATATCATAAGTTTATCCCCCTATAAAATATTTATTTTACATTCATTAAAAACAACAGCAAAATCGTTTTTAATCTTACAAGAAGTACATAATTTTATTGTTCTTCAAAAAAAAGAATCAGTCCTTGTGAAATACCTTCGGCTATCTTGTCCTGATATGCGTCGGTTTCCATATCGGCATCTTCTTTCGGGTTGGTCATGAATCCCATTTCCAACAAAACTATCGGAACCTTCGTCCAATTAAACCCGGTCAGGTCACTTCGTACAACCACGCCTCTATTGTTTGCGCCTGTGTTTTTAATTACTTCGTTAAGTATAATTTCTCCCGCGCTCCGGCTTATATCACATAACTCCTGATTATTGATATACTGATTGGAAGGGACAAGCATCGATGCACCGTGAACCGTGTTATTTTCAATGCCGTCTGCATGTATCTTCACCGAAATATCGGCATTAATTTTATTGGCAAACTCTGCTCTGTCTACGTTTGTCATATCACTCTCATGTGTAGTTCGGGTCATATGAACATCGGCACCGAGCTCAATCAATTTCTTTTCTAATTTTTTTGCAACCGACAGATTTAATTCCTCTTCGGTCTGATTTTTTCCGTGCGTTCCGGTTGCAAATGCTATTTTAGTTTGCGAAGAATTCGGAGCTATCGGTTCCTGTTTATTGTAACTGTTAACTCCGTGTCCGGCATCAATACAAATAATCTTTCCGCTTAACGGAAGTTCCGAATTTTGCATATCTGTTTCGTGCTGAGTTTCTGTTTCTTTTTGCGCAGCATTCGTGCTGTTTTTAAGACTGCTGTCCTGCCCGGAAAATGAACATCCCGGCAGAACAAGCAATATCACTGCCATCAATGCTATCAGAATTTTTTGCATCATCTCCACTCCATTTCAGTTTCATATTCAACTATCAGGTCTTTATTAGCTTTTTCTATAGGATTGAACATACTTTCATCAAAGTTTTCGTTTGGAACATACCATGGTTTTGATGAAAAATATTTCTTGTATTCTTCCGAATTAAATACATAACCGCGGCGTGCATATATCTCATTTCTAAGCAGAGCAACTTCCTCTTTGGTCAGGTTTTCCAGCTGCGATTTATCAAGATATTCTCTGTCGCTGGGATATATGTAGTCTTTAGATTCATCAAAATCAATTTCATATCCCTCCGGCAAAGATGGCGAATTATGAACCGTTTCATCATCCGCAGCAGTATCAGTTTTTATTTTTTGCTCATTACCGATATCGGACGGTGTTTCCGAATTATCATTATCGCGTAACAGTTTAAAAGCCAAAAATGATGCTGTCACTGTCATAATCACGGCAATTGCTATAACTATCGGAAGTAACAGGTTTCTTTGCATAATGAGTGAGGTTTTCTTAGAAGAGAGAGGCGTCTCACGGCGAACAAACTCATAATCTGAATTTTCAGCCGCATTATTTTCGTAATCCGGTTCTGCTTTGTTTCCGCAAATACCGCAAAATAATGCATCTTCTTCTAATCGCGCTCCGCATTTTTTACAAATCAAAAACAAACAACTCCCTTCTTAAACCGTATTTTTTATAATTGTGCCGGACGGTCAACGCCTAAAATACTGTATAATTCCTGTACATCGGTTTGTGATAAACCGATTTGTGCAGCCTGTGATAACAACTCTTTATAATTCGGACTCATATTATACGATTTTCTGAAATGATGATCGTATCTTATATATGCCCAAAAATAGTAGTAAATAGCTTTAGGTTCAATCATAATTGCAGCTTGTATGTATTCTTCAATCTTATCAATATCGGTTCTGAGAGCAAGAAATGCTTTTTTGCCTTTCAGCAGGCATATTGCCGCATAAAAATATGTTTCCGAGTTATCAAAATTGTCCTCAATAGCTTTTTCAAAACAAGGTAACGCTTTATCATACAGTTTCAGTTTTAAATAGCAAAAAGCTATTGATGTGTTCAAATCTTTATTATCGGGATTTCCCGCCAACGCCTTTCTGTATGCATTTGCATATTTATTTATATCCGGCGGCGACATAGATGCCACGCTGTTAAAGGTAGTGATTACAATTTCTCTGAAACACTGCGGGCATTGTTTTGTACTTGTCGTTATCGGTTTTCCGCATCCCGGACATTCCAGTTCAACTACTTGATGTGCCATTTTTATTTACTCCTTTTTATTTCTTTTTTAATTCCGTTCTCAGTTTCATTTTTGCCGTTATTCTGTTGCAGGAAGTGAGTATGGTTCGTTTTGAACCGGAAAACGTATTCTCATTTTTCAAGCCTGCAATATTGGACTGAATAGTTCTTAAAAGTGATTCTATTTCCTGTTCGCAGCGAATCACACTTTGATTTCCGATACCGAAAGAGCTGTCATTTTTCAATCGGTCATGTACCGCTTTTACCGAAGATATAACATCTGATGTATCGGGTATGGATTCGGCCTTTAATTCTTCGTATATTTCCAAAGACAAATAATAAGCTTCTTTGTCTGTCAAAGTTGCATTTGAGGCATAATTCGGTTTAGAAAAATGAAGTTTTCTTCCGATAAAATACAACGATACAATTAACCCGGAAAACAATGCAATATTTAATAATTTAAGGAACAGAACCCTGTATATCGGCGGCAGCACATTATCAGACGATTTCATTGCCTCCAGCAAATCCTGCGGATTTTTTATTGCCCAGTCTATAAAAGATACCGTGTTATCATAGGTTTTCGGCAGTAACACGAAAAATAATACGATATACACCGATAAAATCACAAAAGGTGCGGCATACAATAACCAATCGAAACTTCCTTTTTGAATCGGTTCAATGTGCGGTTCTTCCGGAGGTGCCGCGCAAGGGTCTTTCGAAGTATAATCATATTTATATCTTTCTTCTTTGAGTGTTTCTTTTTTGAGCGGTTCCTCTTTTTCGCCGGGAATTATTCTTTTCGGCTCATCAGGCAATACAGGCGGAGTATATTCTTCTCCCCGGGTTTCAAAAAGATTGCCGTTTCCTTTTTCCTTCGCAGTATCTGACAAAACCTCATAATTTTCTCCGATTGTTTCTTTCAGGGAAATACCGCCGTCTTTATTCACCGTCCCCGAAGTTTGCCGTTTGTTGTTTACCGCAGGGGTACTTATAACCTTATTCAATTCCTCATTTGTTAAACTTTTTTCGGTTTCCGTAAGAATATCAAAAAAATCTGCCGCAGAATTATAACGTTCACTGCGCTTTCCGATAGCCTTCAAAATGATATTGCCAAGATTATTTTCAGCATTTTGGGGAAGTTCCGGCGTTAACTCTTTCATTCTGTTTTCAAAGGCGGCATCTTCATCATTGCTGTTGAACGGCTCCGGATATTTAGGCATAAACGGATTGCGATTATAATTAAGTAATTTATATAACACTATTCCCAGTGAATATATATCCACCGTATTATCGTAAGTCCCTCTGCCCAAATATACTTCCGGTGCAATGTAATTCGGTGTACCTTTCATGCTTTCCGCACGGGAACGGTCCTGAAGCTTTTTTGACACTCCGAAATCTCCCAGTTTATATGTCCCGTCATTTGCAACGAATATATTTTCATCTTTAATATCGCGATGTATGACATTATTCTTGTGACATGCAACAAGTGCCGCGGCAATATCTTTACCCAGTTTAACTGCATCTCTCACCGTAAATTCGTGTTTTTGTATGTATTCATCAAACGGGGTGAGATATTCCATCAAAATATATATGTCATACCTCAGCGGAGATTGGCTCTCATCTATTTGATTTTCATAATACCAAACAACATTACGCACACCTTGTTCGGTAAGGTTATTTAATATTTGAATTTCTCCGACAATATCTTTCAGAATATCCGAAAAATAATTATCGGCTTTCGAGTAATCTCCGCCCATAGAATTCAAAACATCGTTATATTGTTTTTTTGTAGGAAGGGATATATGTTTAATTGCACGCACATAAGTTCCCGATTGATTGCTTTTGCTTGCTTTATATACCGTACCAAAACCGCCCGAACCTATTTCTTCTTCGATTGTATATCCCAAAATCGTTTGTCCTATCAACTTTATCCCTTCTTTCATCAGTAAGATATTTCCACTAATAATAAAGTAACATTATCAGCACATAAATTTCCTTTTGCCAAAGCGGAGTCTATCAGTTCCTGTCCGATGTCTGAAATTGAACCGCCTTTTCGGAATACCCGTTCAATTTCGCCGTCATCAACCGAATCCGTAAGACCGTCACTGCAAATCATATACAGCCCGTCACTGCCGCTGATATCTGCCACATCAGCTATCAAATCTCCGTTTCGTCCCAAATACTTATATAGCGATTTTCGTGACGAAAACTCCGGCAGCTCATCCTTTGTAAGCAATCCGAGATTCAATAACCGCTGTCCCTCTGTATGATCCGTAGTTATCTGCGACAAATTCCTGTTTTTAAAGCAATAGATACGGCTGTCGCCGGCATTGACCGTATGAATATTTCTGCCGTTGATCAGTATTGCACTTAAAGTACATCCCATATTGTTGCAGCTTGAAACTCTGTTAGCCTCATCGCATATATGAGTATTCAATTCCGTTATGCAGCCAATTATTTCTTCCGACCGGGAATTCAGCAATAAATTTGTTTTATTCATCAGCCAGGAAACCGCCGCATAACTGGCAGCCTCTCCCGAAGCATGTCCGCCCATACCGTCGCAAACCGCGAAAACACCCGAATTACCCGTGTAGGCGGATTTTTCCGTATAGAGATTATTTCTCATTTGCTTTTGTATTGCTTTGCTGATGTGGCTGTCAACACCCAGCAAATAATTGTCTTCGTGATTGCTTCGTATGTTTCCTGCATTTGAAAAAGCAACTGCATCAATCATTGTATAATTTTTCTACTTCCGATAAAAATTCATCACGTTCAGGATTGGTATATCCGGTGAAAATAATATCATTTATATCCGAGTGGTTAAAAAGAAACAGCGTATCATTTCCCAAATAACCTTCGGGATACATAACTCCTACATAATCATATTCCGTTTCCGGCTTTTCCGCATCAGCGTGTTTTATCCCCATAATAATTAATTTTTTTATTCCGCCTTTAAGCAAAACAACGCTGCCGACAGGCAATAAATCTTTAATCATATTACAATTCACTCCTTAATAAATGTTTCTTAAAACGAGAAACTCAGCTTATTGAGCAGACAGCTTACAGTGTTTTTAGCATTTCGCAAAAATATATTTGAACATGTTTTGACAACAGAAGAGACAACCGCATTTTTTACTTTTTTTACAGCGTCACCCGCATATTCCGCAAAATCCAAAATCTTATCCGACACATATTCGGTAAATCCGCCGTCCGTCCCGGTAATTGCGTTTGTTGCAATATCCAAAAACCATTTGGTTGTAACCACAACTGCACCTATAGCAAGCGCCGGGACTGCCGCTGTACCGGCAACTCCTGCCAGAACGGCTGCTATTCCGGCATACAATGCAGCATCGACAACCACATCTATTGCTGTTTCCGTTATGGTTTCGGCAACAGCTCTTTGAGCATCTATCTTGCCCGATTTCATTTCGGAATAATTCTTAAATGCATTAAAAACTCCGCTTATAACAACATCCGCTTTAGTTATTTTCCCAAATTCATACGTCCGGGTTTTCTGAAAATTATTATAAATTCGTGTTGATGTTTTTGATGCCTTAGATGCAACCCCGACGGTTTTAGGATTGAAATAATTTTCAACTCCCAGCAATGTTTTGCCCCAGCTTTTAGCCTGCGTAGTCCAGTGCAGCATCGGCGAAACTTTAGCCATATTTGCACCTTTTTTTATAACCTTTGAAATTGTTTTATATGTACTTTTTCCCAAAATACCGAGACTGGATATCACTCCTGCGCAATCGCCCTCTTGTATTTTTTTGAAAAATGAACTTTCATCATCTGCTATACTTATTAAAGAACCGACAATTCCTGCTTTTTTGCTGATCTTCAGCAATAAACTTTTGACTTTGTCTTTGATGTCATCCGATATTTCAATTTGCCCGGCCATTGATATCCTGTTTGTTTTGAATATCGACAACAGCACAACATTCCCGGTTTTATTTTTTATATTACCTCCGTGTACAAGTGCAGACGCTCTTCTCGTTTGAGGAATTTTAGATAGTTTATCTTTTGATTTTTCAGCATCATTGTACTTTCTGACTGCCATATGAAAAAATGATTCCATTCTTCCTAAGCTTGACATTTCGCTTGAGAGTTCATTGTTAATTTGTCTTATTGCACTATTGATACCCGAGCATGCTTTCACGTCCCAATCAAGCGAACTGCCGATAGAAGAAAAAGATGATTTTATATTACCGACCCTGCTTTTTGATGAAGACGCAGCATTTCCGAAGTCGGATAATCTTCTTGTGTCAACTTTTATGTAAGGCACCTTTACACCTCCTTAATTTAAACTTCACAGAGGCACATAATTTTGAATGTGCATTTTTATATGCCTCTGTGATTATCGCACTTCAAATTAAGACTGTGTGCCTTCTGCACCCTGAGCAACAGCCTTTTCTGCATCATCATAAGCATTAGCCGCATCCTCAAGAAAAGACGCATACTGGTTAATGGTATTGAACTTTTCTTCAAAAGTCGACGCTAAACTCTTAAACTTTGATACGGTTGCTTCAGCGGACTCGCCTTCCCAAACATTGCGTAAACTCTCCATTTCCTGAGTCATTTCATCTGTTAAGTTTTTTATTGTACTCGCGACATTCTTAAAAGTGCTTGCTTTATCTCTCATTACTGTTGAATCAACTTTAATTGTAGCCATTTCAAAATCCTCCTAAAATTTCATTTTATATTCCGGCATTGAGATTTCCGGCTGCATCTTTTACTGCTTCTTCTGTTTTTTCATATCTTTCTGCCGCAGATCTTAAGAAATCTTTATAACTGTTCAAAATTTTTGCTAATTCCTCAAAATCATTTCTGTAGGACTCAAGCTTTGCATTGAACGTATCACTTGCAATACCCTTCCACTGAGAAGATTTTAAACTCTCAACCTCCGTGTAAAGTTTGCCCCATTCCGAATTGTACGACGCGACTTTTCCCTCCAAATTATTTGCAGAAGATGTAAGTCTTTCTGTGGTTACTGACCATGCGTTTGCCATAATAAATTGCTCCTTTCAAAAAATAATTTGTTATAATAATATTTTATAACCCTGATTTGATTTTTTACTTTCGCCTTAAAAAAGCGAATAATACTATTCCCACAAGTACGGCAACAACTATCGGCACTGCCGTACTTATTGCTGAATTAACCGGTGTTGCAGCTACAGCCTCCATATTTTCACCTCCAAACCATTACTTTAGTTTTCGTGCTCTCTCAGCAGCACGCTCGTCTGCCGCCTGTATTCTTTTTGCTGCGCTTTTAATTGTACTTGAAACACGCGACATTTTACTTTTGGTACTTTTCATATCCGATATTAAATTACTTAATTGCCTTCGAAACGTTTCCGAAGCGGGGCCTTGCCAATCACTTCGCGTTTCGCTCAGCATATTTTCCAGCCTGCGTATTTCGGAAGAAAGATCGCTGCTTAAATTATTCATAGACTCGGCCTGGGAAATAACTCTTGAATAATTAATTCTGAAAGATGCCATAATTTTTACACCCCCTAAACAAAAATCAATTTTTCTCCGTTTGCAATACCAAGTTGGGCGAAACTCAATGAATCGTTCAATACTTCACAATCCGACAGTTTCATCAAATTCAGCCTGTTCTCCGGCATAGGTGAGTTTCCACAATATTCCTCGGTTATTACCTTTTTCATTAACTTAATTGCTTCTCTGACAGACATATTCAGCGGAACGGAAAATTCACAATTTTTATTAATTCCCAACACGCATACCGAAAGCGTAATTTTTTCGGTCATTTTAAATACCACCTCCGTCGTAACCAAAAGTCCGTGCAAGACTTTCTTCTAAATCCTTTTTGGATACCGATTTAAAAGATATTGTTTCTTCATCTTGTGCATAAATTGCCCAAAAACACGATTTGCCGAATAAAATGCTGTAATTTCTGAAATCATCATCTTCGAATTCACTGACCGATAATAAACCGTAAGATTTTTTCAATGCGTCTGTTAAATCGGTTAAATACTCTTCCGGGATACCATCCGGGAACAAATTCCGCGCTTTGGTATAATCCCCCATATTGGCACTTGACATTAATGTGAAATATTCCTGATGCGACAGAGTAATTTCACCGGGCATTTCATTCAGCGTATTTTGTGCGATGTCCGGAATTTCCTTAACCAGTTTGTCAAAAGATTTCTTTTTATTACAATAACTCAAATAAACTTCTTTCTTTTCATCACAGTTATTAATAGAAACCGTTGCCTTATTCCCGTCATAAAAAACGGTATCGATTATATTGGATTTATCTTTTGACAGCTGCACACTGTATTTTCTTTCGGCATTCACACATGCTGTTATGATACTGTATAAACCGATATCCAACTGCACATCCCCGCCGTCCGATCTCATATATCCTTTGGAAATCAGCGACTTTTCACAGATTTTCCATATATTCTCGAAATCAATCGGAGATATATCGCTATGATTTTCAACAAAAGTTCCCTGAACACTTTTTGCGCCTAACAGGCACATTAATGCATAAAATTCATCATATGTTAAATGTAAAGATTTGTCAGACAAATTCATATTATACACCTCCCCGTTTAATTAATTTCAATCACTGACCATTTTGCACCGTTATACATAAAAGCATTGTTATCAGAGAGTTTTTTGTTTCTTTCCGCAACCGGTATTTCAGAGAATTGCCTGCACAGCCGGGCTGCCTCTTTATCACTGATATTGCCTCCGAGAATAACGCCTTTTTCTGTTTTTATTAATTCAATGTACAATGCCGTATCACAGTACGGTTCTATACTTTCGATATCATCTGCGGTGAGAATATATATTCCGAGCTGCCGCTGTTTTTTCAACATTGCCAGCAGCAACTTTAAATCATCATCGCTTATCTCGTCATAGAATTCAGAGAAACTCCTTATCAGCAGGAAAATTCTCTTATATTTCTGCATATATCCGTATATTTCAAAATCATCAACATTTGCAGCCAGCAGCATTTGACGTTCGCTGTCCCGGTCATTAACTTCATAAATGAGATTTTGAATCATTTCATGAATTTCGGATTGCGAATTTACAGATGTAACGAATTCGCCCTCCAATGCTGCCGGGGAGCAAATATCATAGAATACGGCATTGTTTAAATTAATAATTCTTTCAAACAATCTGTTCGGATATTCAGAGCCGTTAATACCTATAAATACATTTGCGGTATTGCGCATTTCAAACCCCTGAAGCTGACCGCTCACAACAGAAGAACCGCAGACAATAGTATGGTCATCATCATTAACGGCAGGGAGCGTTGACGGTGCTTTTCTTGTTGAAACAGCAGGTGATTTGGTTGTATTCTCTTCCGAAACAACAGATTTACCGTTCTCATTTGAAGAAACAGAGTAAAGACTTGCCGCATCGGCTCCGTTATATGCCTGTGCCATAGCAGAATATATTTTATTTATTTTTTCAGTTCGGTCAGCCTCATTTTCCGCTTCTAACGGAAGCGCCGCCTGAATTTCAACTGCCTTTTTATTAAATACCGTCAAGCCTCTGCCTTTGATATTATCCGGTTCAATAGGTATTGAAACATTTAATATATCACGATAATTCATTTTATCATTCATACGCAAAGTAATATTATTTGATATGTGTTCGGAAACTTTATAATAAATGGCATTCTTGCTGTTTCCCGTAACAATCAAATATATTCCGTACGCCTTTGCGTTAGCCGCAATTCTAATCAAATCATCTTCATTCCTGAACATTTTTTCTCTGAATACAGCATAGTTATCCAGCACTAAAAGAACTGCGGGAAGCTTGTTTTTGGTTGTTGCCAAATATGATTCATATGCAGCACAGTTATTTTTTGCAAACAAAACCTTTCTTGTTTCAATACATTCGAGTATCTGCTCAAACATATATGAAATCTTGTCCTCTTCATCACCAAAAGCCACATTAACGCAATGAGGAAGAAGTGACAAATTCCCCAAATTGCGTCCGCCGAAATCAAAAGCAAAAATGTTTAACATCTCCGGCGAATATTTTGTTGTCAACGAGAAAATAATTGTTTGCAATAGTGTAGTCTTGCCGGTTCCGGAGGAACCGTAAACAGCAATATGTCCGCTCTGCGGCAATGAAATATTTAACGGTATTTGTTTCTGTGTTTCAATAATATCAACCATTCCCAAGGTTGCTGAGATATCTGAGTCTTCGTCCCAGCAATTTTCAAAAGAATTCGTGTTAATCTTATCAACACATTCCGAAAGATATATTGTTTCCTTTAGCGGCTCCGTCCACAAAGGCTTTGCACTTAATTTCTTTTCATCAGCGATTTCAATAATCTTATTTATGATTTCTTCTAACTGAGTTTTACCGCTCTTAAGATTTCCCGATACACTGCGGGCGCTTCTAATCGGCATAGCGGCAGAATTCATAAGCGTTACGGTCACATCTTCATCATCTGTATATTCTTTTTTTTCAACATAATCCGCACCGCTGTAACCGGATTGTAATTGTTCAAAAATTTCGTCATAACCCACCTGAACATAAGCACGTCCGGGAGATTTTATTAACGCAGCATCCGGTCTGTTTATCATCTCCGCACTATCCTGCTTATCCAAAACCTTCAAACACACTTTAAATCTTGAGTTACTCCATATTTGCGGATCAACAACACCGCTCGGTTTTTGTGTGGCTAATATCAGATGAATTCCCAAACTTCGTCCGACCTGCGCTATTTCAACAAGTTTAGCCATAAATTCAGGTTGCTGGGATTTTAACTGTGCAAACTCATCTATTACAATTACCAAATGCGGCAGCGGCAATGTCAATCTGCCTTCCTTAAAATATTTGTGATATGAATTAATATCAATTTTATCAATTCCCAGCAATGACGCAGCTTCATTAAATATTTTTTGTCTTGATTTAACTTCAGCCTCCAAAGAAACCAATGCTCTGTACAAAATATTTCCGGACAGATTTGATATGGTTGCGGATAAATGGGGAACCTTCAAAAACGGCCGTGCCATATCGCCGCCTTTAAAATCAACCAATACAAATGCAATTTCATTAGGGCTGAAATTAATTAAGGCTGATAATATAAACGCCTGCAAAAATTCACTCTTGCCCGAGCCGGTCATTCCGGCGACCAATCCGTGACAACCATGGTATTTTTCATGTATATCCAAACAAAACAATTCTCCTCCCGCTTTTATTCCGACAGGAACGGCAAGGGTTTTGTCCGACATATTATTTGCCCATTTTTGCTCAATTGACAGATCCTCAATATTTCCTGCCTTATACATATCCAAAAACGATACACGGTCAGGAACACTGAGCTTTGTTTTCTCAACCTTTACGGGAATTTCAGATAAACTCCGGCTGATTTTTTGAGCGTCTGTCAATTTAAACTCATCAGATTTAAAACAAACAAATCTGTTATTGTTTTCGTTCCTCGTATAAATACCGCATATATCTTTTTCATTTTGAATTATTGCGGTGCACTCTTTAGGAATTCTGTTAAAGTGTTCCGCAATAAAAACAGAGGATATTCCGACATTGTTTTCGGAATCAATTAAGTATCTGTAAAAAGGTACATTTTCAACTGATTTTTCATCTAAAACAACAACTATGATATGAGGAGTTCTGACTGCATCTTTTTCTGTCAGTTCTTCTCTTTCCCGGATTTTTTCATCCATATCATTGAGCAGTCTTTGTGCTTCCATATTATTAGCTGCAAAATAGCGCATTGTTTTAGCCGAATTCCAACAATGAGGCAAATCTTTTATCCACTCCGCCTGCTCAGCCTGAAGTTCATTGCAGATAACACAAATCTTTACATCTTCAGGGGAGTGAAGCGCAGCTATATTTAAAATCATACATCTGAGTGTATTATGTATTTTTTCGCTTTCTCCGACTATTCCGACCGTTCTTTGATTTATCAGCGATACTCCGATCGGAACATTTTCCAGCATTTTGTATTTGTTTGCTAAGTTTATTGCTTCATCAATCAGCGCATCATCATGCAATGTAAAACCTTTATTGGGATGTTGAATTTCCGTTTCAAACAATCCGGAGCCGATTCCAAGCCTGATATGCAGAAAATCCTCATCCGTAAATGTTCTTTCCCAAAGATTTATACTTCGTTTAAAAATAATTTGAGATAGTCTGCCGGGTGCCGGCAAAAGATTTTCATTCCATATTCTGCAATTTCTTTCATAGGATTTTTTTATTTCCGCTTCTTTTTCCGACAAATAGTATCTATATTTTTCTACCCTATACTTTTCGTTCGCGATTTCCTGTCTTTTATTATAGTTTCTCAGTAAAGAAGGCCACATTAATGAACCCAGCAACATACTTATGACCATTACTCCGCCGGTAATGGTTGAAGATATGTTTCCGCCGTTCAATGCATTTGCCAAAGTTACTCCAAAGCTTGCCATCATACCCAATGCCATTGTCGCAGAAGGACCTGCCACCAGTATAAAAGGCTGCTGTTTGGATTTTTGAGGTTGCGTAGGTGCATCTATAATTATTTTGTTTCTGTCTAATGACTTTAATATTCTGGGCGTCCTTGCATAAGTATCTTCGGGCTCTTTATCTGTGGGCTGCGAAACATCAAAAGATTTGACCTCTTTCATTCCGTTCACGGTAATATTTTTGGGGACAATAAGAAATGTACCCATAAAACAGATAGACACACCCATTATATGTATAATGTCCCCGCATTTCAATTCGCATGAAACAATTCTTTTTCCATTCAGAAAAACACCGGTTTTGCGTGACAAATCCTCTGCAAAGCCTTTGCCGGATGCGTCTAATCTTATAGCAGCATGCTTTCTTGATACGCTGTCATTTATATCTATTACAATATTGCTCTCCGGAGCCCTGCCTATAAAGATATTCTGATTTTTTTGAATTTCAGGACAATTATTATATATGCTGAAATCAGCCGTATCTGATATCAAAACAGAATATGCGCATTTCCCGGATGAAAAATTGATGTAACTTCCGTGTGATATTTCAACTTTCTCTGTAACTTCATTTCCGTCACAAACAATTTCCCAATTACGAAAATTTCCATAAAGGTAATATTTTTTATTCTCTGTTCTGATTGGGAATAATTTTTTGCCTCCGACCGGGACAATTGATTCACTTAAATAATTATCGGCACAGTTATTTAACAGTAAATCGAGATCAAATTGCATTAATTGATTATCTATGTAAAAATATGCTGAATATTTGCCCATATTCTGTTTTTTCACCTCTTTTACAGCTTATTTCCGCAATTACCGCAGTATTTTTGACCCAAATCGTTTTCCGTTCCGCACTCACTGCACTTGTTTACAAGTTTTTGACCGCAGTTACCGCAGAACTTCGTGTTTTCGGGATTTTCGTGATTACATGACGGACATATTATTGAATTGCTTATTTTCTCACCGCAATTACCGCAAAACTTCAATCCGTCAGCCACCGGCGCAGAGCATTTGGGGCAGACTTTTCCCTGCGTACCCGTTTGAGGATTGGTGTTCATGGTGTTTTCACCAATTCCGCCAAAGATATTTCCTATATTGGGAGCGGCGCCCAAGCCCATACCCAATCCGATTCCTGCATTAGCCATTCCGCCGGCATTGGGATTATCGGCAAGCTTTTCCAACACATCAAACGAACGGCGCTGTTTATAAAAATCATTTCCCAAAGACAGCTCTTCTTTGTATGTGCGAAGTTTTTCAAACTCTTCCTTCGGAGGCGAAATAGCTTCAATAAAGAAATTTTGTATTTCAACACCGTATTTGTCGAATTCGTTTGAAATCTCTTTTTGACATTCTTCCGACAATTCTCTTAAATATGCTGTCACCTCAAGAAATGATATTTTTTGCTTAATCATAAAGTTTGAGATAACGGTTTTTACATATGCAGTCAATAATCCGCTGAAATAACTTGCGACAAACTGATAGTTTACCGTTGTACCGTTAGGGATAGCGCCGACAAGCTCATTAACAAACATTCTTGAGTCTGTAATACGCAGCCCATACTTACCGTGCGACCTTATTGAAAGTATAAGACCGTATTTAGGATCTTCAAGTTGAAACGGGTTTGCAGTACCCCAATTCATATCCAATTTTGACGTTTTATTGATATAATAAATTTCCGCCGAGAAAGGTGTTTCTCCGCCAAACGGCAAATTAACTATTTTTTTTAATAAGGGCAGATTTCCTGTATGTAAAGTGTGAGTTCCCGCACCGAATAAATCGAGTGCTTCGCCCCCCTTGAAGAACAATGCTTCCTGTCCCTGATTTACAATCAGCTGCGAACCCAAAACAAATTCTTCACTTGGATATTTGTAAATCAGCCAAGGCGAAGCATTTTGCGGACCGTCATATTTTATTCTGTCAATCATAGCCATTTTGAAAACAACTCCTTAATTTACTTTATTTTTGTCTAATTCCGCTACCTTGTTATATATATACACAAGTTTTTCTCTGGCGAGAAATTCATTTCCCCACATGCAATAGTCGTGCATTGTGCTTAAAAAGAGAATAAAAAATGTTCTGAATTCCGCCTCGTCAACATTATACATTTTCGCAATAGGTCCGGAATAATCTACATACTTCATATAGATTGAAGATAATTCTTTTTGTGCTTGTTCTCCGCACAGCGGACTTGATATAACTTGATAGATAAACCTTAATTTACTTTTTTCCTCCGCTATTTTTTCAAAACCGCGCTGCAATACTTCTTTAAGTGTTTTCGGCGGATTTTTAAATACATTGCCGAACATCTTATCAAGTTCAAGCATATGCATCTTTGCACATTCAATTACTATTTCATCCTTTGAACCAAAATAGCTATACATAGTTGATTTGTGAACATTGCAGTATGCTACCAGCTCATTAAGGCTGGTATTCTCCAACCCCTGCTCTACAAATAGTTCAAAACATTTTTCCAATAGTTCTTGTTTTTTCCGCTCTCTCTGTTCATCACTAAGCACTGGCAACACCTCTTTTGATTCAACTATACCGACCGGTCGGTCATAATTTAACGCAAAAAAAATTAAATTAACCGCTACATAATCTGTATTATGTGGTTGAAAATTTAATAAAGATGCTGTTATTTTTATTTTGCATAAAAGAACTAAGCAGGATTTTGCAAAAAAAGCAATGACTTTTAGACCAATGATTGATAAAACGGGCATTGGTCTGATTATGTTGCGCTGTTTATTATGTATTTCAACAAAATTCTCCAAATTTACCGATATTTATTGACAAAATACGACTTTGGTGATATAATTAACTATGTTATTTTTAAAATTTTATATATTTCAACCACATAATACAGATTATGTGGTTTTTTATTTAACACCTGAGAAGAAGTCCCAGTTTTTGAATTTGAATTCTGTGTTGTTCTCCCGTTTCCATAGTATAAATCCTTGTTGTGTTAACACTTGAGTGACCGAGGATATCAGCAAGCCTTACCACATCTTTTTCCAATGAATAATACGTCCTGGCAAATAAGTGTCTTAAATTATGCGGAAACACTTTGTCTTTGGACACGCCCGCACTTTCACATATGCTTTTCATTAATTTCCATATGTTGCTGCGGTCTAACGGTTTTCCGTTCCCGGTAACGAAGATTGCTCCCGATAATATTTTTTGTTTCTTGATATATGACGATAATATTCTGCAAAGTTGCTTCGGCAGTATTACAACTCTCATTTTGCCCTTGCAGTTTATAACGGCTTTGCCTTTTTTTACGGCATCAGTAGAGATGTATTGTAATTCGGAAACTCTTATTCCGGTGCTGCATATTGTTTGCATAAGCATATAAAGTTTTTTATTTGCTTTTTTATTTGCCGCTGTAAGAAGTTTTTCATATTCCGATTTAGTCAGCTCCTTATCTTTATTTGCAAAGATTTGCCTTTGGATTTTAATGCTTTTAACTTTGCATTCAAACCATTGCGCATACTCGAAGAAACTATTTATTGATGAAAGCATAGAATTGACGCTTGCCGGGGCATAGTTTTCAATCAGCTTTTGCTTGTACTCCATTACAAGGACTTTTTCTGCTTTTCTTTCTCCGAGCCACTCTTGAAAAGCGGTTACATCTCTGATATATTTTTCAAGTGTTGCAGAGGATTTTTCTTCGTTAATAAGATAACTTTCAAATTTTTTAATCAGTTCATTTGTGATTTTTTTCATATTGATCAGCGTCCTTTCCATATGTTTATTTTACCGTTTACTTGTGTTTTTCTATATTATCACCGAAAAGGATTGTCAATATTAATGATAAATTGATTTTTTCGCATATTAAAAAGCGATTGTAATTTTGTTATCCGAAATACAATCGCTTTCTTTATAAATTTTATTTGCCGCCGTCAATGAGGTTTTGTTTTTCAATGCTGACGGCAGGTTTTAAGATCATGTTCGATACTCCGTCCATCCTTTTGAGAATTGAGAATATTTAATTATTTTACAATTTCAACACCGCATACGGGCGTCATATCACGAATATTTTCCCAAATCATAACTTTTGCGTCAGTGTATGATTTATCGGTTGTAAATGAAATATCCGTACCGTTATATTTTTTCGATTGCATCTCAATAAACTTTCCGTTATAGTACAACGCTAAAACAACGGTACTTCCGCTTGCTGTGTTGACAAGCTTAATATTAAAATTCTTTCCGTTATCCGATGCAGATGTTTCTGTATATATTGGAATTGTTTGAAAATGTATGGTTGCTGAATTTAGATAATTATTTCCGTAATGGTCAATATCTATATTATTCCATTCATCTTGTGTTCCGTCATAGTATACATCTGAAAGGTTGATGCAATTCAAAAACGTTTCCTGTCCAATGTTTGTGATGCTATTCGGCAGTATTATTCTTTTCAAGCTGCTGCAACTTTCAAATGCATTATCACCAATACTCGTTACACCGTCAGGAATTGTTATGCTCGTTAAGCTGCTGCAGCCATAAAATGCAGAACTGCCGATACTCGTTACACTGTTAGGAATTGTGACGTTTGTCAAGCCGCTGCAATCTTCAAATGCAGAATCGCCAACGCTCGTTACACCATCAGGGATTGTGATACTTGTTAAGCCGCAACCATAAAATGCAGAATTACCAATGCTCGTTGCGCTGTTCGGGATTATTATTTTTGTCAAGCTGCCGCAACCATAAAATGTTTCCTTGCCAATGCCGGTTACACCATCAGGGATTGTGATACTTGCTAAGCCGCTGCAACCCCGAAATACACCATCACCAATGCTCGTTACGCTGTTCGGGATCGTAACACTTATCAAATTGCTGCAACCCCGAAATGCAGAATTACCAATGCTCGTTACACTGTCAGGGATTGTGATACTTGTCAAGCTGCTGCAACCCGAAAATGTATGATAAAAAATACTCGTTACACTGTTCGGGATTGTGATACTTGTTAGACTGCTGCAATCTTCAAATGCAGAACCGGCAATGCTGGTTACACTGTCAGGGATTGTGATGCTTGTCAAGCTACTGCAACCCGAAAATGCAGAACTGCCAAAGCCGGTTACACCGTCAGGGATTGTGATACTTGTTAAGTTGCTGCAACCCGAAAATGCATTATAACCAATGCTGGTTACACTGTCAGGTATTGTGATACTTGTTAAGCTGCTGCAACTCGAAAATGCACCATTACTAATTCTCGTTACGCCGTCAAGCATTGTTACGCTTGTTAAACCCCTGCAACTCGAAAATGCCCAATCACCAATTCTCGTCACACGGTAGGGGATTGTGACGCTTGTTAAACTGCTGCAGCCATAAAATGCAGAATCACTAATACTCGTCACGCCATCCGGGATTGTAATGCTTGTCAAGCTGCTACAACCCGAAAATGCACCATAGCCAATGCTCGTTACACCGTCAGGTATTGTGATGCTTGTCAAGCTTTCGCAACCATAAAATGCCTCATTGCCAATACTCTTTATGCTGTCAGGAACTGTGATACTTGTTAAACTCCTGCAATAGTAAAATGTCTCAGTGCCAATGCTCTTTACACTGTTCGGGATTGTAATACTTGTTAAGTTGCTGCAATAGTAAAATGCATAATTGCCAATTCTCTTTACACTGTTCGGGATTGTGATACTTGTTAAGTTGCTGCAATAGTAAAATGCAGAACTGCCAATGCTCGTTACACCGTCAGGGATTGTGATACTTGTTAAACTGCTACACCGATTAAATGCACCATAGCCAATGCTCGCTACGCTGTCAGGTATCGTTATGCTTGTTAAGCCGCTGCAATTTGAAAATGCAGCATCGCCAATGATCCTTACGCTGTCAGGGATTGTTATGCTTGTTAAATTGCTGCAACCTTCAAATGCAGAACTGCCGATACTTGTTACCGGATAACTTCCAATTGTTTCGGGTATGACAATTTCTCCGCTTGCATCTTTATTACAGCCAACAATTATAGCCACATTATTTGATATTTCATATTCCAATATCCAATTTTTCCCGGCGGAAGTTTGGGTAAGTGCTCCGCCGCCTCCGGAAACCGCCAATACCGATATATTGCAGAGTGTAAAAAAGATACATACTGTAATAACCGTCAATAATAAGTTTATTTTCTTCACTAAATTCCCCCGCTTTCTGTCTTTAGACCGTTCTCACTTTGCATTCAGCACAAATACTCATATTAAAAATCATTCCATACCATAACATAATATCACATATTGCTTCAAAATGCAATATTTACCACTGTATTTGCCTTAAAACCGTTATACAAACACAATGCCGGCATGACTTTACACTGCCGCGAAACAAATATTTATTGCCGAAAAATATGGACAAAATGTGTTAATTGATTTATAATATACATAATAAATGTTGTATTATTTATGAAAGGAACAAACTTATGTATAAACTATATTTGCTGGACATGGACGGTACGCTGTACATCGATAACAGCCTGTTTGACGGCGTAAAGGATTTTTTGACCTATATCAGAGAAAACGGCGGAAGATATGTATTTTTGACGAATAATTCGTCAAGGGGAGCGGATAAATACATCGAAAAACTGCGCGGAATGGGGATAGAAACAAATCGCGGCGATTATCTCACGTCGGTTGACGTCACCTCCGATTATCTGCGCGCGAAAAATTACAAAAAAATATACGTATTCGGCACCGACTCCTTCAAAAAGCAGTTGGCGGAGGACGGTCACAGCGTCACCGACGAAATAAGCGATGACATTGACTGTCTGGTTATGGGTTTCGATACGGAGCTGACATTCAAAAAGCTCGAGGACGCATGTATTCTTCTGAAAAGGGAAATTGCGTATATCGCAACCAATCCGGACTGGGTATGCCCGACGTGGTACGGGTACGTCCCCGACTGCGGAAGTGTGGCGGAAATGCTGTACAGAGCAACCGGCAAACGTCCGCTGTTTATGGGAAAACCTCAAAAAAACATTGTTGACCTGGCTGTAAAAAAGTACGGCTTTGAGAAAGAAGAAACGGTAATAATAGGCGACAGGGTATACACCGACATTATGTGCGGAAAAAATGCCGGTATAGACAGTGTTCTCGTGCTCAGCGGCGAGGGCACAACCGAGGATTTAAAGACCTATGACGTCACACCGGCATATGTTACAAAGGACATAAAAGAATTTTATGAAATAATTAAAAGTACGGGTATCTGACCCGTGCGCGCCCCTCTTTACAGCAGCACCTTTATTTTTTCGGGGAAATCCATATAATTATCAATGCATAAAAATGCAATATCCGACTTGTATACCGACTCGTCATTTCCGCCGATGCCATAGTCATCGCCGACAAAAACAACATTTTCATGAGCGAGGTTATTCTCTTTGCAGTACAAATCGAGCGCATAGTATTTATCGTACGGCTTGGGCGCCATGTCAAATGATGACGAACCCCCTACAAACACATTGTATTCATGAAATGTATCCGCGACATCACGGTAAAACGCGCGTCTTTTGCTTCTGTCGGGGTCAAAGCTGATTTTATCCTCCGGATTTGCGCGCGTCCCCAGCAGCGGAAACGTCACACAGCCCGAGGGGTGATACTCAACATTATCGCCCTTAAAATCGGTATAACCGTATTTGCGCCTGAGCATTGTTACTCTTTTTTCGACGCTTTCTCTGTCGCAGTCAAACGCCAGATTGCGGATAATATCGACATCTTTTGTTTCCTTATTATATTCGGCGAACTGCAGTCCGTAGTTGCCGATTATATCTATCGGATAGCCGTTCATCTGACCGAATATCCGCTTTGCCTGCCCGGCGCCCGCCATAATCAGTTTGTATTTTTTACCGAGCTCGTCAAGCGCGGCTTTGTTTTCCGGCGACAGCGGCTCCTTGTGCTGCGTGAGCGTGCCGTCAAGGTCAAATGCTATTAATTTTATATTTGCCGTGTTCATTTTATCAGTCCTCCGCAAAAAAAAATCCGTCCGCAGCCGGGAAATCATGTATAATCATCCGCCGGCGGCACTTTTTATTATAATATCATTTTTGGCATGTAATGTCAATACCGGCGCCTGCGTTCGGAAAATTTTACGCAGAGTGCTTATAGCTACCGAAAAAACACTTTAAAATGCTGTTATTTGTGATATAATAACAAAAAGAGGGAATATTGCAATTTTTTATCCGCGAAACGCGAACGAGCCGGTAACAACGTGGTTGAAACGCCGGGCGAGGGATACGGCAGAGATTGCAAATTCCGCTGCGGTTATAAGCTGTTATGACCCGAAGTTTATAAAAAAGCTTCATAATTTGAAAATGAATAAAGAAAGGACAATATAATATGAAAGAACTAAGCGTATTTAAAACAGGCGAAAAAAATGATGCGTTTGCAAAGTATTTTATCGGACAGAGCTATCTTGCGCCGCTTTCCACCGAGCAGGTCGGAATATTCAATGTAACCTTTGAGCCGGGCTGCCGTAACAACCGGCATATCCACCACGCGGATAAAGGCGGCGGACAAATCCTGATTTGCGTTGCCGGGCACGGATATTACCAGGAGTGGGGCAAGGAGGCACGGAAACTAAATCCCGGCGATGTAGTGAACATTAAACCGGGCGTTAAGCATTGGCACGGTGCGGCGAAGGACAGCCGGTTCTCGCATCTTGCGGTTGAGGTTCCGGGCGAAAACACCAAAAACGAATGGTGCGAACCGGTATCCGACGAGGAATACGATAAGCTGTAATAAAGAAATTTCTGTTCTCTTTTGACATGTCATTTATGACGATATTAAAATTTACGGAGTGATAATTTTTGGACGTACGGGCGATAATTTTCGATAAAGACGGAACATTAATAAAATTCGACAGCTTTTGGGTTGAGGTTTCCCACTGTGCCATAAGGGATATTTTACGGCAACTTAACAGAGACGATATTCCCATGAGCAGACTGCTTGAAGCTTTGGGTATCTCCGGCGATACCGCAGACATTGACGGACTTTTATGCAAGGGTACATATGAGCAAATCGCATTGGCGATAGGTGAAATTCTGCGGGAGTTCGGCGTTGATATTTCGGATACCGATATTGTAAAAATGACGGTTTCGGCGTATAACAATAATGCCGGTTCGGGAAAAATCGAGCCGGCTTGTAAAAATATCAGAGCCGTTCTTGAAAAACTGAAGAACGGCGGCAGAAAGCTTGCCGTTGTAACTACGGACGATGCACAAATTACACACAAGTGTCTTGAAAAACTCGGAATAGAGGACTTGTTTGAAAAAATCTATACCGATGACGGCATAAATCCGATTAAACCAAATCCCGGGTGCGCATTGGAATTTTTAAGCGAACTCGGTATTCCTTCCGAAAAAGCGGTAATGGTGGGAGATACAATGACCGATATACGCTTTGCACGCAATGCCGGGATTTCCGTAATAGGCGTGGGAGAAACCGCAAACAGCCGCGAACGGCTCATGCCACATGCAGACGCGGTCATTCCCGATATTTCGTATTTGTTTGACGTGATAGAGGAGGGATAACGATGCTTTGCGGTATTTGGCGGCAGCGGATTTTAAAGAACTTTTAAAGAAAAATTATAAAGCCGCCGATAGATAAAATCAGCTGTACGGTGATAGTGAAAACATTTCATTGTCACCGTACATTTTCAGTGCTTTGAGCACAACACCGCGGCGCACCTGCACAAAATTTTTAAGGTTTTTGTGTTAAAAAAGCAAGCCTGAAACCGGATTTTTCTGTCGAATTTTGTCTGATTTGCACCTCTGTATCCGTCAAATGCATAAATTGTCGGAGAAAGTTGTCAAAACTGCTGTTTTTCGGGCACATGTTTCGTTAAATTTATACATAACTCATTTTTAATGGATATATTTTTAGTATTATAATCATTTTGTGTTTTTTCGGCTTAAACAAGCGGAACCGATGTCAAAAATGCATTATTGCTTTTTATTCATTATGTCACACGTGTACAATCTTAATAAAATGGGTTGAAATCGACAACATAACGGCATATAATTAGAATGTGGTTATATAGTCTTGTGTATTATGGGGATTTTTGTGGAACAAAATCTTAGGACAACCAAGATGGAAAAACTGAAAAAGTTTTCGTAAAAAAAGAGGACAATACCGTCCCCCTTTTTTGCGTTGCATATTCACATAATACACTTGCCGATAAACTATAATTCCGTTTCCGCCTGAATTTCTTTTACACTTGCTTCTTTAAACGATACATTATTTTCCCCTCAAGTTTCATTTTCCTTTGTCCGTAAAAAAATATTTAAATAATAATATCCAGCATCTCCGGCAATCCGCCGATCCGGTAATCGCACATATCGCCGACGCCGGCTTTGTCGATATTTCCGCCGGATATACCCACGCAGCTAAATCCCGCAAGTTTTATCGACACAACGCCGGCAGAGCTATCCTCAATTCCTATTACCTTGTGCCGCCGTTCAAACGGAATACCGAGTCCGACTCCTGCCGCCTCCGCATAGAACCACGGGTGAGGCTTGGGTTCAAGCTCACCGAGCGTTCCTGTCTGCCCTTTTTTCATTGTCTGTCCGGCGGTAATTATGCAGTCATAAAAATCTATGGGATTTCCCATATCAAGCTGATTAAATGCCGAGATTATCTCCGGCATCGCCTTTTCATACAGACCGCTTGTTACAAGTCCTATCTTTATGCCCTCTTTTTTTACCGTCAGTAAAAATTCCTTCAAATTCGGTGCAGGTGTAAATGCGTCCTGTTTTCCTCTGCCTTTCAATATTTCGTCCATTTCATAATGAACAATTTCAAAATAATACTTACGTGCAAGCTCCAGACTTGCTCCTTTTGCATATTTATCAATCATATACAAAAGGTGTTCCGACATACTGTTCCCGGATATAAACGGTTCGTCCTCCGGTTCTGCCCTAAAATTGTCATCGCCCAAAAGCCGTGCGGTTGTGCGCTCAATAATCCACATCCAAAAACTCTCGCTGTGCACACTCGTGCCATCCAAATCCATCAAAATTGCCTCCGCTTTCGGCTCAAAGTGCGTTTCATGCATCGGATAAATCGCAGGATACCCCATACCGCTTTTTACAACGCATAGTTTTTTATCGTCAAATTCAACTATGTCAATCTTTTTATCGTCCGGAGTGAGGATTTTTCTCACTCCGTCTCTGCCTGTTTCAAAAAATTCATTTTGTGTTATTTCGTTCATTTTATTATCCTCAATGTTTCAATCTTCTTTGCGCCGACAGTGATAACATCGCAAATCTCTTTTTCCGTTTCCTCTGTCATCTTGCACTTGTAAATCTTTGCATCGGTTTTTATCGTAACGGTCTGCTCCTGTTCGGACGCATTGTAAAAACGCACTATTATCCCGTTTCCGTCCTCTGCTCTCTTTACCGCCGTCACATGAACATTTTTGTTATCAATTGCAAAAAGGCTGTTTTCTCTCGGCAGATTTCCTTTTCCTCTGCCGACAGCCGCGCATTTTACCGGCGCAAAAATTTCTGCCGCCTTATTCGGAAGTTTTGTATAATCCGCACTGTCAAAGTGCAGCGCATATTCATATGTATGTTTTCCGGGGCACTGTACTCCCTCGTCATCAAGCTCAGTCATTTTTTCCTCCGATACCGCAAGTTTTATGCGGCAGGCGCGGATTAATGTCAGTGCCATTACCGTATCGTCAAACACTTCGTATTCATAGAGTCCTTTCGGCATAACGGAAAATCCGTTTTCACCGTCCGTTACCGCCGCAAAAGTCCGCAGCGGCTGCGTACCGAACGCCTGCTCGACCCAGCCGGTTGAATCGGGTATCGCAACATCGTGCTTTACAATATCAAAATGACTGTCGCACACCGAACAATCGGTTTTGATGCCCGTCGGGAAATTAACTCTCAGCCAATGGTCTTTTGCGGTATTGTTAAGTGTAACCTTTACCTTGATATAATCTGCGTCCTCGTCAAGTGTATAAATCACCTTGACCGGAATTTTCGTATAAATCTCACTCGGATTTACTTCGCAGCTTTCGGGCACTTCAAAATCAAATTCCGCCGCAACACTTCCCGTAAGTTCGCCGCTTTCCACGGTATACACCTTTGCATTTGCGCCGATTGACATAAACTTTCTGTCAAATTCGGGTGACACGTGCTTCCATGCATTGCCGACCTCTCCCTGCGATGTCAGGTAATTAAGTCCCGAATATTTTTTGCCTGTCGGCTTATACTCCACGTCAACCGTACCGTTGCCGTTTACTGTCGCTTTGATTTTGCTGTTTTCAAGCACGTTCCCGAGCGCAATTCCCGGCTTTTTCAAAATCGCGTTCTTTGCCGGCTTGATTTCATATGCACGGTAGCCGAGCGCCGGGACATTGGTAAGCTTTGCGTAAAATCTGTGATTTACGCTGTCCAATATTGTCGGCACTTCCCAGATATTATCAACAAACACGCTTGACTTTCCGCTTGTGATTGCCTGCATTTTAACGCCGTCAATCTCAATTCCGTTTCCGAAGAAATCGGGAACATCAATATCAAGCGGCACAATCACGTCACGCTCAAACGGCAGCGGATTATACACAACCAGCTGAACAACCGTTTTTTCCTGTCCGCCGGGCGAAAGATTTTTTGCAATTTCAATCATCGCATCGTCGGTTACAATTTCCGCAATATCCCTTGCCTTACGGTAGCGGTATTCCATATCGCGGCACACCTCATCCGGCGAACCGCCGCCGTTTGCGTCATGGCTGTGGCATGACAGCAGATACCGCCAGCCGCGCCCCAAGTATCTTTGACTGTCATTTCCGGCAAGCGCATTGAGCGGTTCCGCCATGTATACAAGCGAGGTATACGTGTCAAAATCCATTTGTTTTAAATACGTTCTTGCACTGATTGTCCCCGGGAAAAGGTACGTCCATTTTCCCTCTTTAAGATACGCTCTGCGCTCGCCTTTTAAAACCGTCATTTTGTCTTTATCAAGATATTTTTCGGCGTCCTTCCAGAACCCCTCAAGGTTTGTGTGTTCAATTTCAATCTCGCCCTTAAAAAGCTCCTTTGCGTCCTTTATAACCTCGCTTTCGCGCGGAAACGCAACCGAAATATCGTGACCGTTCATACCTAAGAATACAGGCGTTGTGAAATGCCCTTTTTCTTCTTCCAGCATATCGAGAATTGCTTTTTTGAGGTTCGTTTTATCGTAATTTGCAACAGGCATTTTAAGGTCATAGTTTATGCCGGCACCGACGTATCCGTCGGCAGGACGGAACGGTACTTCGTCAAATTCGCCCCATTTGTAATCCTTTGACCACACTCGGTTTCGGGTAACGGCGCGGTGTACCTGATAATACCAGTTGTAGCGGCAATAAAGTGCAAACCGGCTTGCAAGCATTTTTGTGCCGTCGGGCGCCTCCCATATGTACTCCGCCGGCGCCTCATGATGCGATATACCGCGGTAGAACATCATATGCGTAAGACCGAAATCGGCAAAAATCTGCGGCAGCTGTCCCGTCTGCCCCCATGATGACGGCGTGTATGCAACCGTGCCGGTTTTTCCGCCGTATTTTTCGACTGTTTTCCTGCCGAACATCAGATTGCGCACAATCGCTTCATGCGAAATTGAAAATTCCTCTGCCAGGGTAAAATACGGGCCGATGATGAGCCGCCCCTCTTTTACAAATTTTTTAACCTGCTCACGCCGTTCGGGACGCATTTCAAGATAATCGTCAATCATAATGGTATGTCCGTCCATTGTGAATGAGTGATATTCCGGGTCATTCTCTAAAATATCAAGCGTAGTATCAAGCATAATCAAAAGATTTCTGCGCGTTTTTTCAAAACTTCTGCGAAACTCCCTGTCCCAGTGCGTGTTTGATACCACATCTATTTTTTTAACTTTCATTGCCTTTTTCCTTTCAGTCAAATGCGATTATCCTTTCAAACCGCTCATATTAAGTCCTCCCATGATGTGCTTTGAGAAGATTGCATACATAAGTATCATAGGAATAATTGAAATCATCATAAGCAGCATGTACTCATTTTCCACCAATCCCGAGGTGCTTGAGCCGAGATTATAAAGCATAACGGAAACCGGCTCTCTGTTTGTATTTCCCAAAACAAGGTACGGCCACATAAAATTACCCCACGTTCCGGTAATGCTGAAAATTGTGACAACCATAATGATCGGCTTGGAAAGCGGAATGATAATTCTGCCGAAAATTCCGAGATCGGTGCAGCCGTCTATTCTCGCAGCCTCAAGATATGACATCGGTATGCCGTTAAAAAAGTTTCGGAACAGCAGAATATTAAATGCATTTGCGCCTGCCATAATCCAGATAGGCGTATAGCTCCCTATCAGGTTCACATGTATAAAAGGCACATCAACAAATGTCATATACAGCGGTACCATGCTTATTCCGGGAAGAAGCATAGACCAAAAAACCAGTGTTTCTATAAGTCTTGAACCGACCGGCTTAATTCTCGAGAGAACATAGCCCGCCAGACCGTTTATCACAATGTCGCATGCCCAGCAGCCGACTATAAGCATAACGGAATTTTTAAAATATCCCAAAACATTTACCTTATTCCAGACTTCGCCTATTCTTGCGAAATCGAAAGTTTTCGGCAGCAGCGTCGGCGGAACGGCATACATTTCATTTACATCTTTAAATCCCGACACCGCAACCCACAGCGTCGGCAAAAGACATATAAGGCTTATAATGAACATAATCAGAAACATTGACCAATAAAGCAGTTTAAACTGCGGCTTTTTAAGGTCAGCCCAGTTTAAAAGACCGCTTGTTTTATCGGAAAATCTATCGGCATTTCTCGTTTTCATTTTATGTCCCCCCTATTCCTCTATGCGGCGATCCAGACCGAAATATACAAACGTCAGCACCAGGAGCAGGCAAAACGTTATTACGCCCAGCGCCATTGACTTATCATACTGTGAATATTTGAATGCGTAATAGTAATTTGTAAGCCCCAAAGACATTGACGCCCCGTTGGGTCCTCCGCCCGTCATTGCCAGCGGCTGCTCCGCGACGCTGAATACACCTATAATCTGCCTTATAGCCAAAAGCAACACAACTCCGCGCATATGCGGAAACAAAACATGCTTTATTCTTCTGAAAAATCCTGCGCCGTCAAGACGCGCCGCCTCATAAAGCTCCTGATTAATCCCCTGCAGCGTTGCCAGATACATAATCAATGTCGAGCCGAATCCGCTCCATGACATGGAAACCACAATCAGCGGAATAACCAGAGTCTTGTTGCTGAGCCAGCCCATCGGCTCAATTCCGAAGTAATATAAAAGCATATTCAAAAGACCTCCGGGGCCGTCCATATATACCATTTTCCAAATAAAAGCCGTCGCAATAGTCGGAATAACAACCGGAAGATATGTAGTAATTTTAAAATAGCCTTTCATGTGAACAAGTTCATTCAGCATAACCGCGCATATAAAAGGCAGCGGAAATCCGATTATGAGTGACCAAAAAACATAGCCTACGGTATTTATCAGGGTTTTAATAAAATTAGTATCGTTCAAAACCTCCGCAAAATTCTTAAACCCCACAAATTCCACGGGTTTAAAACCCTGTAAATCAAAAAAAGAATAACTGATTCCGATAATAATAGGTCTCCATATTATAAAGACAAACAAAATAATTGACGGAATAATCAAAAGCCAGCCGGAAATATTGCGTCTTAATAATCCCGAAACCGGCTTATTTTTTGCGGTTGATTGTTGCTTTGCCATAAGTCATTTCCTTTCTGAAACAAGCCGTATATGCGGGTGAAATGAGCTTTCACCCACATATATTAAGCTTTATATTCAAATTACTGTTCCACATGATCCAGGTGGTTTGCCTGGAAGTCACTGCATGCGTCCGCAATCAGTTTAGCCGGGTCTGCGTTTTGATTGGTAATAACCTCCTGAATACAGCCGTCAAGCACGGAATACAGCTGCTGACAAGCCACCGGTTCTTCGGCTCTTAATGTAACGTCCTCAAATGAATAATACGAATCAAAATCCTTAGGGTCGATATTTACATAATCCGCCGCAATTTCCGCCTGCTTTTTAACTCTGTCCTCATTTACCCAAACCGGGAGGGCTTCTCTGCCAAACACAATACCGTTTTTATCAAGCGTATTCTGATACGATTTCTTTTTGTTTTCTATGCTCTGTTCGTCCAAATCCTTGCCGTAACCGATTAAATCCAGCCATTTAAAGCAGGCGTCAATCTGTTCGTCTGTTGAACCGGGCGCAAACATCTTCAAATCTCCGCCGGTCTGAGCATATCTGCCGGCAGGTCCTTTCGGCATTCTCGCAACGCCTAAATCATCTTTGTTCATACCGAACTTTGTGCAGTAAATATCCTTAGGGTCTGCAATAACCATAGCCGCCTGAGCTGTTCCGAAAATTTTGTGTCCCTCGCTCTGGTCGATAACGGTATTGTCCGGAAGCGCATTATACTTCCATTTCAAATCCTTGACATACTGCAGTGCCGCCACCGCCTCCGGCGTATTGAATGTAGCTTTCCATTTACCGTCCGCACCCTGCTCCATAAAGTTCACGCCAAAGCTCCATGCTATGTTCATAAAATGCCAGCCGCCGCAGTTATTTGCGGTATCCAAAACAATTCCCGCCTTGCCCGTCTTTTCTCTTATAATTTTTGAAAACTCGGCGAGTTCTTCGTATGTATCCGGAATTTTGATACTGCCGTCCGCATTTACAAGTCCCGCCTCTTTAAAAATCGCCTTGTTATACGTCAGCCCCTGTGCATAAGCGGAAACAGGGAAGCCGTAAACCTTGCCGTCATCACTGCTGACCATTTTTAAAAGACTCGGATTGATTGAATCAAGTATGCCGTTCTTTTTCATAACATTTGTCGCGTCGGCGGCATAATTTGATTTAATTATATTTTTAACCTCGGTGAACCACGAGCCGTACATTGTAGGCAGCTGATTTGCCGAAGCCTTCATCGAGAATGTCTTTGTTTCAAAAACGTAGGTGTCCGGAGTAATCACAATGTCGGGATACTTTTCCTTCATTTGGGCAAGGTATCCTTCGTACCGCTCCTGATTTTTGGGATTGGTTTTATCGGGCCAGTCACCGATTGAAACAGCTATTTTTCCGTCCTCTGCTTTATTCTTTTCGCCGCAGCCGGATACTCCCAGCGCCAAAATAACAGCAGCCAGACCTACAGACATAATTTTTTGAAATTTCATACAATTCCATCCTCCCTTTTTAATGTCATTCCATTGACTTTTCTTAAGAATAACACAAAAAAATCGTTATTTCAATACGGATTTTCAAGAAATATTTTCGGAAATCACGAAACTTTTTCGGAATTTATTGATTTTTAATTCACGTTGTGATATAGTGTAATTATCCAAAACATAAAGGAGATATGTTTATGTCATTGTCAAAAATAGCAAAAATTTCCGGTTGTTCTGTCTCAACAGTTTCCAAAGCCTTTCATGACAGCAATGAAGTAAGCACGAAAACTAAAGAAAAAATTTTCAAAGTCGCGCAAAACCTCGGGGTCCTGCAAAAATATTATAAACCCGTCCTTAATTATAAAACCATTGCGGTGCTGTGTCCGGACATTACCGGTCCGTTTTACGGGTCGCTTTTGACGGCTCTGCAGCACAAAATCGAGAGAAAGGGAGACCTCATGGTAGTTTCTTTCTGTCAGTTTAATAAGACATCGATACAAAAGCAGTTTAACCATTTTACAAATACCAATTCGGCAGACGGAATAATTTTATTGGACGATCTGGAAAATATTACTCCGCCGCATATTCCGCTCGTCACCTTCAACAGTTCGGATACTATTGCCTGCGACTGCATCATGAAAGACGAAACGGCAATAGACCAGGCAATACGGTATCTCAAGAACATGGGGCACCGGAAAATCGCATATATCGGGGAAGTTCTGGCAGGCAAACGCCGTATCGAGTTTATAAACGCCATGAACCGACACGGGCTTCCCATAGATGAAAACTACATAATTGTTTCGAAAGATAGGAATGAGGTCGCCGGTTACTACGGAATGGATAAACTTTTATCCCTGAATTCCCGGCCCACCGCTATCTTTGCATCATATGATATGATAGCTTTGGGAGCAATACAATGCATTAAAGAAAGGGGCCTCTGCGTCCCCGATGACTTTTCCATAATCGGTTATGATAACATTCCTATTTTAAAGCATATATCGCCGGCGCTGACAACTATTTCACAGCCGATTGACACCATGTCGGACGCGCTTTTGGAGCTTTTATACCAGCGGATAAAGCACATGGCGCCTATGGAGCCGCAATGCGTATATATTTCAGACATGCTGATTATCAAAGATTCTGTCATGCGCCTGAATAACAACCGCCCGTAAACCCACCGCCAATCGACTGCAAACCGACCGCCAATCGACTGCACCGACTGCAATAACCCGTAAACCCACCGCAAAAACGGCAAAAACGGCGGCAAATGCTGCCGCCGTTTTTATTTAGTTTCAAACACCCTTGTAACCGTATTTGACATCTCATTTCCGTTATAGCTGTCCAATGCGGCAACCTCTGTTTCATACGGAATTTCGCTCGCCGATACAGATATTCTGACATCGGTTTGTGCACCTGCTTTCATAACAGGCTTGTGCGACGCGCTGCCGATGATTTCACCGGCGGAATTTTTCACCCTAATCATCAGCACGCACGTAGCATAGTAATCCAGATTGTTCGTAAGCTTTATATCGCACAGCACCGATTTTTCCGCAGGCACCGCATCCGCAATCTCAACGGAAAACGGCAGCTGCTCGCCTGCTGTTATCATTTTTCCCGAATTTTCTTCGCGGCCTGCCGATATTGCCTTTACGACATACGAGCCGTTATCGGTGTATACATAGCTGTACCCCGTGACGCACTGCAAAAAATCGAGCATACCGTTTTTCAGCACTTTATATACATTGGCAGTGTTTGATTCACCGTTTTCATAAGTCCAGCGTATCGCATTTTTATCTGCCGAAATAGTTTTAACAAAATTTTCGCCGTATGCAAACTTCTTCTCCAAAAGTACCGGCTTATATCCCGAAAGGACAATACTATCCCGAACTTCGGACTCGGTTATTAACTCACGCATACCCGTGATTTTCTTGCCGTCCAGATAAACCTCCGCATTTTGTACGCTGTCACAGACCGAATTCGATGCATTAATAAGAAGCCGCGAGCCGTCAATGCAATATGTCCAGTCAATATTTTCCGGAATTTCGCCCGACGCTGTTTTAAGCATAACTCTTGCAAGTCCGAAACCGTTCAGATAATCAAGCAGCGTCTTTGCAATATCGGAAACCTTCCCCGACGGCGAATACAGATATCCGTTTGACACAATATTGAAATTGCTTAAGGCTTTTTTATACTCGTCCCTTGAAAATGCACCGTCCGAATAAATTACTTTTCCGCCTTTTCCGATAAAATCATTTACTGCCGCCAATGCGTCTTTAGTGCAATATTGCGCTCCGGGAATTATCAGCACCTTATAATTATTCAGCTTGCCGATACTCTTGTCCGACACAATTCCCGGCTTTTTCCCTATACTTAAAAGTGCCTTATATGTATTCATCATCCGCTTTGAGAAGCCGGCGTCATACAGCCGTGACGGCTTTGAATACCATAATGCAACATCATAATTAAGCTGTCCTACAGCTGCAATCTCACTTCCGAGCGCAGCAAGGTCAAGCGAACGTTTTCCTGTTTCCGCAACAATGTCAGGGCGCGCCAAAACGCTGTTATATATGGGTGATGTGCTGTCATGGCTTCTTTCCCATACCCATATTGATGACATACTTCTGCCGTGAATTGCTCCCTGCCATAAACTGTTTCCCCAGTGCAGCCTTTGTTTTTCACTGAATTCAGCGTCTCCGTCAGCAATCAGGTGGTCTTCGGAATTATATATCGGCTTTCCCACTGCCGAATATTGATAATCATACAGAAACATGGTCCTATAGTAAGTATCCGGATTTCCTATAACATCGTAGGAATCATTTCCTGCCCAGTCCGCAGCTTCGCCCAAAAGGTCAATATCCGTTCCTCGTGTTAAGTACAGTCTGTCACTGAGTTCCTCTCCGCTGCCCTCAATAATTCCCATCATCTTGGTACTTACGGGAATATCCGGCAGGTATTTATGAACGGTTTCACCCAGCCACCTATGCCATTCGGCCATCATTTTGTCATTAAATTCTATCCAATCATAGCTTAATGCGTCATATGCGGTAACGTCATTCGGCATGTTTATTTCGGAAAAATCACCGTATGATTTTCCGTACGCACTGTTCAACACACTTACCGTGCCATGAATATCTTTTAAATATTCTCTGAACAGCGGATTATAAAAATCGGGATAATCGGTGGTTTTGAATACCGGTTCATTCGCAAGAATAATACCGGTCAGCGCCTTGTAACCTTTAAGCTCGGGCAAAAGCGTCCGCAGATAATTCTCCAAAACCGCCTTTGCCTCCGGCGCATTAATATTATATTTCAAAAATCCGCTTGCGGATTGGTTATACTGCACGCCGGAAACATCAGTCGGAAAATAGTGCGGCGACAATAACAGATTAACTGCAACATTGCTCTTTTCCGCAGTCTCCAGCGCGTCGGTTACATACCTGAAACTGTTTGCATATGAACGCCCGTCTTCAAAGCTCGGATTTTTCAGCAGATTATCGCTTACGATATTGCCGTCCGCATCAAGCTCGTATAAGTAACAATCGTCAAAATATGCCGTCACTATGCCGCTTACGGATATGGTAAACTGCAGCTGTTCCCTGTCCGGTTCGGTTGTGTATGTTGCCCCGGTATCTGTCCAGGACGCCGATTTTTTAAATAATTTTCTGCCCTGCGCACCGGTTCCGTTCAGCGAGACATAGTTTGTGTAAGACTCCATGGCGGTAATATAGCTGTAGCAGCCGAATTTATATGTTGTGTCCGGCTTGCAGTCCACCGTTTGGGAAAACATATAATAAACATTTCTGACTTCTTCGGTTGTGTTTTTTACATAAAGAGACGAACCGCCCGACCTCTTAAATGCCGCAGATGTTTTAACCGTTGTTTGCGGATTTCCTCCCGAGCTTTCTCTCCAGTACGCCTCCTCATTTTTCACATATTCGGGCCCGATTTCAAGCTGTATGTTGCTGACCCCGAAATTCTGAAATTCCGGTATATCCTTCTGCGCCAGAGAAAAATGTCCGTAGCCCAGTGAATAAACAGGATTGCCGCCGTCTGAAAGGTTCGCGCCGTTTTGTGAAACCCTGCTCATTTTTGCACGGCTTACCTCGCGCGGATATTTCGTACCGCTGATATAGGCGTTGAGATTTTCCTTTGTTTCATTGTACAGTCTCTTTATCTGTGCGTCATTATACCCGAGTATGTCTGCCGATACACCGCTTTGTGCGTCGCCGTTCATGTATTTTTCAAAACGCTCGATAACCTTGCAGCTGACAGTTTCATAATCGGTCGGTATCCCCAGATTATTACATTGATTAATCAGTCCGTACAGCTCTGTCGTCATAGCGGCATAATCATATGCGGCGTATGCCGGAACAGCCGGTATCAGTAATGCCGCCGATAAAATCAGTGCAGTCAATTTTCTCATTTCAAATCCCTCTTGTTCAGCAGGAAAAAGCAAAAAGCCCGTTTCCCTTTTTTAAATTCCCGTAAATCTTGCAATAATCGCCGCAGCCTCCGCTCTCGTTGCCGTTGCCGCCGGTGCAAAGCTGCCGTCCTCATATCCGAACATCAGGTTTAAGTGTGCCGCCTTCGATATAAACTCCGGCACGCTGTTCATATCCGAAAATTCCGCCGTCTGACAGTCCGTAACAGCTCCGCAGCGTAATTCATAACACTTTATGAGCAGCTCGCACATCTCCGACCTTGTAATTGCGTCATTGGGTCTGAAGTTTTCATTTTCCGCAATTATTCCGGCTTTCAAAGCTGCCGCAGCACTGCCCGAATACCAGTCATCTTTTGCAACGTCCGGTATGTTATCATTGTATTGCTCATCGTCTATCCGGCAGCTCCGCATTAAAAGCGCCAAAAACTGTGCTCTTGTAATTGGGGACTGCGGTTTAAAGCGCGACTCCGACATTCCGCTTACAATATCCATGTCGGCAAGCGTCTTAATGTTCTCCTCCGCCCAATGACCGTACGTATCAAAAAACGTATTATCCCATTTAATTCTAAAGGTTCTCGGTTCATAATGTTTAAGCTCAATTGTATTGCCCGAAATGTCTTTTTCCTCTCTTAAGTCATAGAAGTTTTCCACTTCTTTTCCGCCCAAAAGGACTTTTACCTTAACATCTTTTTCGCAGCTGTTTAAGTTCAGTATAACATCTCCGTCGCAAACGCCCAAATTTGCCTCAACCCCGTAAACCGGTTCATTCGTATCGGCGTCCGTCACTTCAACATAGTATGAGCCTTTATCAATCAGCGCGCCGCGCACTATCTCAAGCATTTTTTCCTTTGAAATGTTGGATACAAAAGGCGCATTTCCCGCAGAATACTCATATGACTCGGAATTGGCGTAAATATAATCCACTAAAGCCTTATCATTATCAAGATTTTTTTCGTTTTTGTACATCAAATCCTTGCCGAAAATCAATACCTTTCCGCCGTTTTCAACGTATTTTTTCAGTTCTGCCAGCATTTTCTCCGGCATATACTTTGTCTTCGGTACGATAATCAAACTACAGTCATGCATTTTTTCCGCCTGCCAATCCACTATAAACAAAGGCCGCTTTCCGTTCAGTACGCAGGCGTTGTATGCCTCATAAGACGCTGACATTGCAGACAAGTCCACAACCATATCCATATCGGGATATAAAATCCCCACATCCCTCGGTTCTTTCTGAAGCGCCGTCAATTCATACGCAAGCCGGTTTAAATCAAGTGCAACCTCACTTACGGCGGAAATTGCGTCCGGTCTTTCCAGAATAGAACCGTATCTTGCGTCATTTTTGGAATAAATTCTGTCCCAAACCCATATAGCAGACATACTTCTGCCGTGAATTGCACCCTGATAAATATCCTGCGCAAGGAACTTTTTAACCTCTTCGGTTACGCCTTTGGTGAACGTCTGGTCATAGTCCGGAATAACGTGATCCTCGGAATTGAAAACAGGCGCGGATTTTATGCTGGTCATATAGTCATACCACATCGATTTGACAAAATCTTCACGCGTATCATTCAGATAATATCTGCTGGCGTCATTTCCGTTAATTGCGAATTTTTCATAATAATGCTCATATCCCACACCGTAATCCAGAACATATTGCGATGACGGGTACGTGTATTCCATAATTTTGGAATGAAGCGGTATATCCGGAGCAATTTCATGAATGATATCCGCCATCCACATATGCCACTGTGCAGTAACTATATCGTTAAATACCTTATTGTCATAAACCTTAGCCGGCTGCGATGACTCCGCATCCATGCCGATTTCCGAAAAATCGCTGAAATTTTCACCGTATGCAAGGTTTAACGTTTCTATACTTCCGTACCGTTCCTTAAGAAATTCATGCCAATCGTCAGAATAAAAATCCGGGAACATATCGGCATGAAACTGCGGCTCGTTTGAAAGACAGATATTATTCAGCGATTTATAATCCTTTATAACCGGGATAAGTCCGCGCAGATATGTTTCAATAACAGTCCTTGCCTCGGGTGCGTTAATATTGAATTTCAAAAATCCCTTTCCGCCCCCGATACCGTATTTCGTTATCGCCTCGGAGGGGAAATAATGCGGCGAAAGCAGCAGGCTGACCGCGACGTTGTACTTTTCGCCGTATTCCAAAAGTTTTACGGTGTTTTTCACGGTAGCCGAGTCTTTATTAAAAACATATTCTCTGCCGCCCGTTCCGCTGCCGCTGTTAGTCAGAACATTGTAGGGGCCCACCTCATTCTGAACAATGTTATATCCCATGTCACCGAAAATTTCGGTATCCTCCCTTGCTCGTTCAAAATGACCGAATCCTACGAAAAATACCGGTCTTTGTTCCTTTATGCCCTCATATTCCGTGGCTGCCGAAACACCTTCGCCGTCAATTGTCATATTGCTTGTCACATACTTTGCCACTCTTTTGGGAGTGCGCTCACCCGACAGATACGCCTCCAGCGCCGTTTTCGTTTTATTGTATATATCGGTAGTCGTGCGCTCTGTATAATACACCCTGGACAAGTCATTTTTGCTTATATCATTTTCCAGAGATTCCGGGAAAATCTTTAAAATGGTATAGTCCGCCGTTTCGTATGCCGTATCGATATTTCTGTCGCGGCACTGCTTTAACAGTCCGGCAATATCGGCAATCTGTCCGCGCATAACATTAATAACATTCTTTGCATACGCCTCAGTTGCCGGCACATAGCTTATGGTTATATCCGTCGACGAATTAAATTCTTCTCCGCCGTCGGAAAATCCGACGGTAACATTATATTTGCCCTCATCATTATACGAACGCTTGATTTCATGCCTGATGCCGCTCTTGGCAGGAACATGAAACTCCTTAACATCGCCGGTTTCCTTATCCGTAACCGTAAAGGTCCGGTCGGCGCCGCTGTTTACAAGATAACATTCAAAGGTCTGCTCTTCTCCCGCAAACCCGTTTTTTTCGCCCTCAATCCATGCATACCAATCCTTTTTGCCGCCGGAAATTTCAAGCTTTTGGAATTGGTCATTGACCTTGCCCTCGCATATGCCGGGCGTCAGCTCCAGGACATTTCGCCTGCCCTCACCGTCATTATCATTAATGAGAATATCAAACAAAATTTCCCCGGGGACTCCGTCGAACTTCAAATCCCACGGAATTGCCGCCTCATATATTGTTTTCGTACCCGAATTTGACGCTTTAAGCAAAATGCGTTTCATATCATCTTCCGAAAATGCCAGACCGTATATTTCCCCCTCGCCGGTTCCGGGATTATATGCAAAGCCTATCTCGCTTCCGTAATCCTCGTCAAGTCCCGAAATGGCAAGCTGCAGACTGTCTCCCTGCCAGTATTTGTCGTTTCCGGGCAGATACTGAAAAATATCATCGGTAACCTCTGCATAAATATAGAAATTATCCTTATCATAGGCAAATTTTATGACAGCCGTATTGTCATATGCCTTTCCGTCATTGATAAGCGTTGTGTATTGTTCGGACGGAATTGTCGGCATGGAAAGCGCCGGATAGCTCTCCCAGTCCGCGCCGTCTCCGTCAACAGTGATACCCTCTGCCGGGTAAACGGTCATATATTTAAATGCTCCGCGAACCTTTTGCATATCTTCTTCGCTGAAAGTTTCTCCGGTTCTGATAGCGTTGTATGTTTCTTCCAGACTGTTATCAAAATCGGTTTCACCCGAAACAGCCGCCGAACCCGAATCAAATGTAGGATTTTTAATCAGATTTTCCCCGGTAACACTATCTATAAAGCGTATATCGTCAAGCCAGACAGCGCTCGCAGTACCCTCTTCGATAAAATAGAAGGTATGACTTCCGCTCTTCTGCGCCGTATAAACAAATTCATAGTTTCTCCAATCAAAAGTCTGTCCGTAGTCGGTAACAAAACGAAATTTATCCCAGTTAATATGAAAATGTGCCAATGTGGCGTCCTGCGCTTTAATCCATGCGCCGACATAATATTTTCTTCCCTCCACCAAATCAACAGTGGTACGCATATTTATGTATCTGTTGCTTGTCTTAGGGGTATAATTGATAAGTTTCAGCGCTCCGCCGCCGCTGTGATAAGTTTCTTTATCTATATATGCGTCGCCCGAACAGTTATAAAATTCTACCGTCCAGCCGGAAAAACTCAGAGAATTTCCTGCGGCAAGCACTGAACAGCATTGCATTAATATAATAAATACAATAGTCAATGCAACTGATTTTTTAAATATTTTAATCATAGCTAATCTCCGTTTAGAATTTGTGAGCCGTAATTGGTTTCCTGCTGCAAAAGCGGCATAACTGTTTCATGCACTCCGGCGGCGTGAACGAAAACCGGTGTTTTGCACGCCGCCGAAAGTGTCTGATATTACTTTTTTTCAAGCAAATTTATTGCGTTTTTGAAAAAATTCCTTCCTATTATATATGTACGCTTATGACTCCGGTGTGTAAACCAAAGAATCGATTGCTGCGATGGGGCTCATTGTCTTTATTCCGTCCCAGTACATAACCTTGATTTCGCAGTCGGCATACTCATCGGGAACCGTAACTTCGGCCGTATATTCCTCCGCCGGCAGGTAATACGGAATTTCGTCCATCGCCTTTTCCATGTAATCTAAGCTTACAAGTTTTCCGCCGTCATATACTGCGGCTATAACGCATGCGCCCATGCCGTCGCCCGACGCAAAGTTTCTGATTTTGGAGGTAACTTTGATTTTACCGCCCTGCAGATTTTTAATGGGAATTTCTTCACCCTCAGCCGCAACAGAATATACCGGCTTTTCGATTTCGTAGGTACCCGTGTATTCAAAGCCGCCGTCCTTTAACAGGTTTGTGCTGTCAACAACGTCACCGTCCGAGTCAACCTCATAAAGTTCAACATTATCAATCCACAGTGTACCCACCATCTGATCCGAATATATGTATATATCGGTACGGTATTTTTCAGCCGAATCATATTCGTAAACATTGTCATAATCCATTATGTCCACCGTTTCCGTCTGCCAAATGCCGTTTGTCGGAGCCACGGTTTTCTTTACGGTATAATTGGACGCGTCTGCCAACACCGTTCTGTTGTCAATACCTATCTTGGTTACGCCGTCTGCCTTATATCTGAATTTCAGCTGATAAAGCCTGCCTCTTTCCAGACCCTCTACCGTTTGTTCAATGCCCGGGTAAATATTGCTCTGTGTTTCGGGAAGGTTCGCATTCATTCTGAACGAACAGTCGCCGTCGAATTTTTCATTATAGTCGAGTGATACGTTAAAGTTTGCATAATTTGATCCGTTGTCTCTCTTATGCACTTTCCATGAACCCGACGGACGGTTTCCTATATAACCGAGCAGCCATTGATATGTACCCATATTGTACGGTGCGCCGGACAGATTGTCCGTATATTCTTTTCCGTCTACAGTTGAAACAATTTTAATCTTGTATTCATTTCCGTTTGTAAGTCCGTCTATGAGAATTGAGTTGAACGCATCGGACTGCGTGTTCACCGTCAATCCTTCCTGTTCCGTTCCGTCAACCGAAATCTTAATTGAGGATATATTCGCATTTGTCGGATTTGTCCACGTAAGGTTTAAAGCGCCGCCTGCCTGTACCGGATAGCAAATCGGATTTATCAGGCGTTCAGTTTCCACAGCCTTAACATTTTCGAAGCTGCCGTTTGAAATAATATTGGTTTTTGCTGCATCGTCTTTTGCGTACATCGCAAAATCGTCAATGTAACACTGCTGCACGCCCTGGGCAAGAATACCTATAAATGCCGTACCGGTTGATTTAGCGGTATATTCCGCCTCATAGCGCGTCCAGTCGCCGACTGTTTCCTGTGCTCTCGGCGGAACCTCGACATAATATCCGTTTTCCACATCTCTGAACGCCAGCACATCATTTTTGAATATGTGACCCTTTATCCATGTCTCAATTACATATGTTTTTCCGGCTTCAACATTAACATTCTGACGGAATGTAATATATACGTTGGGCGCATTGTCATTTTCGAAATGTGAATAAAGCGAATATTTTCCCGTACGCGCATCTGCCGATGTTACCGTCATGTACTGATTAGCCTTATCCGTAACATTGCTGTAGGTTTCATTCCAGCTGTATGCCGTATTTCTGTCTGACGGATTGATTGTGAACTGATTTTCAAATCCGCCGTTTACTATATATTCGGTTTCACCCGTCACGCCGTCACTGATTTCTCTCAGTGAAATATCATCTATAAGATACTTTGTTCCGTCACCGTTGGAATAAATCTTCAAAGTTTCATATGCTTCCGTGGGGTGTATGTCTCTGTAATAATATGTCCATCCGTTAACGGTTTCTCCTGCGGTATAACCGGCACTGTTTTCTTTCCATGAATTAAAATATGTGAACGTGTTTCCGGAACCTTTCTTCCAAAAACTCAGTCTGTATGTGTTTCCGGCAGTTAACGGAGCAGCAAGCGTATTGGTCAGCCGAACATAACAGTCGCTGTTTTTTGAACCTGCAAACCGTACAAACATTGACGCTGTTCCGCTCTTTTTATCCTCAGTTGTGATGCCGGCATAGCTTTTATCTCTGTATTCCTTTGTCCACAAAGTCGCAGAGGTATATGCCGGATATGACCAGCCGTCCAGATAATCAACCGAATCGCTTATTCCGCTTAAATCCGTGTACTCTTCAAAGCCTCCGTTGGGGACGTATTCCTTATTATAATCAAGTGCTCCGTCAGATGTGTACTGTCTGATAGAAATATCATCAATTATGTATTCTCCGTCGGACTCCAGCAGCAGGTTAAGCGTAGTGTAGTCTTCGCCGCCGGATACCGTGATGTCACGCCAATAAAGATACCATTTATCATTGTCATCACCCGATGTCGAACCGGATTCCGGGTTCGGCGAAATATGATACCATGTGTTAGCTTCTTTCCATGAATTATAGTAGGTTTTGATCCAGCCCTTACCTTTTTTATAGAACGAAATTCTATACTTTTTGCCGTCCGAATAAGATGTGGCAGACTGCAAAAGCGGCTCGGTCAGATTAATCTTCACACGCACATACCCGTTGGAAGGACGGTTCTCACCCAGTTTGAAATACATTGCCGCCTTTCCGCTGTACGCCTCGGTAGCCGTGAGCCCGACATAGCTGTTCGCTTTTTCCTCGGCAGTCCATGAAGTTCCGTCTGTTTTCTCGTAAGACGTACCCCAGCCCTGCGGCACAAGGTCATCATTGCCGACCCAGCTGCGCGTCATGGCGTTCACCGTACCCGGAAGCGCGGAAATCATCATCGCCGCAGCCAAAACTGCTCCAAGTAATCTTTTTTTCATTAATAGTCAATCCCTTCTTAATTTTTTTATTTAGCCGGTTAACGGAGAAATCTCCCCCGAACTATCACTTTTTTTATAATCATTCCGTTTTCCACGTATACGCCCTGCAATAGTGCTTAAGGCTTGCCCTTGAGTCTATCAGATAAAACTCCAGCGTGTAATTACCGCTTTCCTGTATCTCAACGGGAATTGTAAGTTCTGCCGCATTCGCGTTTTTACCGGTTTTTCTGACGCTGCCGTTTTTTGAGAACACCTTTATCAGCGCACCGTCCTTATAGAGTGCAGCCATGCCGTCATACGGGAGCCCTCCGGCAATGAGGTTGTTTTTAATCGGAATTTTTACCGTATATGTGCCGATATCGGAAATTGTGTTCACTTTTCGGTTGAGGCTGTCATACAGCACCGCGTCTCCGACTTCATATTCCGGAAGAACCGTCCTCACCGTCACATCGCCGTACGTGCCGGAAACTCCGTCAACATTTACCGGTACGAGCCGGAATGTAACGTCCTCGTCCTTCTTCAGACCGGTAATGCCGAAAGATGTCACGTCCGCTGCAATACTCCCCCGATACTCAAAATTATCAAACACCTTTTGGTAAATATCCGTTCGGGAATATGAGCCTGTCACATTATAATCCGAAACAGTAACGCTGCCGACGCCGGGCACTGCCGTTATACCCGTAACAACGCCTGCCGTTTCGGACACAAGATTTTCAAAGCTGCCGTCCGAAATCAGATTATCGCCCTCAGGCGTTCCCGTCTCGGTATTATACTTTCTTACCTGCACATCATCAATCCACAAACCGTCGCAAATTCTGTCATATGTAAATGTAAGTGTGTTTTCACCGTTTACATCATAGTCATATAAAAATTCATAATACGTCCAGTCCCCGCCGGGGGTATTCAGGAACAGCTGATTTCCGTCAAACAGTTTAAAATTCATGGTTGCACGCGGCTTAGCCGACATATTTTTTTGCTTCATCCAGAACGAAATCTGATATTTTCCGTTCATCATATCCGCAGACTGAGTAGCTACCGCGTAAATGTTCGATTTCAGTGCCGGAACGCTTTCGCCGTCAATGTTTGTTTCGAACTTAAGCGACGCGCTGCCCTCTTTAGCCTCCGAAGTATCAATGCTCAGTCCGGCAGGACAGAATGCCGCGGTACCGTTTTGAACGGTTCCCAAATTCCAGCTGCCCTTTTTACTGCTCGTCGAAGTCGACGGCGTTCCGTACACAAAATATGTATCGCTTCCTTTAGAACCGAAGCTGAAAATCACCTTGTACTGATAGGTCTGACCTGTTGCAAGCTCCGAAACCTCACAGAATACGGATTTTCCCGGCGCAGTGTTCAAATTCTCTGCAATCAGCTCATTTTTTCCGCCGGAAATATCGTATATTTTAATCTCCGAAAGCTCGGTCACCGCAGGATTTATCCAGCTGATTACCAGTGCATTTGCATTTTTGGTTGTTGCTCTCAGCTGCCTTACCGCATAACCGCTTCTGTCATACGGAGATTCCGGAACATCAGCCTCCGCAAAATTTTCAAATCCGCCGTCGGCAATATAATCCGTACCGTCGGCGTTATTCACAAGCGAAACATCATCAATAAACTGCGAAATTGTACCGCCGCAAACCATTATTGATAAAAAGTCCGCATTTTCTCCGCTGTAATCAAAAGTAACGGAATATTCTTTCCAGTTAGTGCTTCCGTCCGGCGCCGTCACAGCAGCACCGGCAGTTAAATCCGGCTTTGTGAATGTCTTATCTCCGACGGCAATCTGCGTGAATTTGGAAAGGTCGCCTCTGTTCATGAATTTAAGCGTATAATTTCCCCTCGGCATGGCATGTTCAAAAGTATTTTTTATCAGAACATTCTCGCCTGCCGTCACGCCTCCCTGCCATTTGACATGCAGCGCCTTTTCTCCGCCAAAACAATTCTCGCCCGAAATCACTGCAAAATATGTGTTTCGGTCTGTCTTTACCGTACCGGAATATGTAATGCTCCAACCCGGGTCGGCAGCATATGCAGCACCCGGAATTACAAGTGCAATTACCAATAAAACAGCAAATAATCTTTTCATATAAATTCCTTTCTTACAAACCGCAGTAAACCTGCGCGCCCGTTATCCGCAAAAGCTACTCTTCAACAACCACGCATGCAATCGGCGCGCCCCAGTTGAACTGCATTACAACCTTGCTGCCTTTTTTAAGGTCATAAACCGTCTTTAATTCGCATGTCCGGTCGCTCTTGCGATAAACCTGAACAGGAACGGCAGCGGAAAGTGCAACATATTCGACTCCGCCGGCTCTGACTCTCATTCGCAGTTTTTCACTGTCAAGTTCCTCGATAATTCCGGAAATAACGGAATTACTGTTGTGAGCTATTGCTCCCTGCTGCACGAACGGCTGATTCAGTGAATAAACAATACTTGCCTCATCAACACAGCCGTTTCTGTCAACGCTGACGTTGATAATATCGCCTGCCTTGATATTAAGAATATTGCCCGATGCGTCGATAAAATGTTCACCTTTGCTTGAAAATACAAAATCCCTGAAATTGCCGATGTTCCCGTATGCAACCGAATGAATATCACCGTCATCACCGAGCGCCTGCATCACTTTGGTTACTACAAACAGGCTTCGTGAAAGTTTGCTGCCCGTTCCCCTGATAGACAGCAGCGGTGTGAAGTTAAACTCGTCGACATCATAGATTGTCACGGTGTATGACCCGTCCGATGAGAAATAGCCCGACGCGTCCTTGACATAATAGCCGTCCTTGTCATATGTGATATCGGACGGAAAAACCACAAGTTTTGCATCATCTTCAAGATGTACCGAATGATTAAAACTCAGCGACTGACTTCGGTAAATCATTGTCGATTCCGACTTTGTAAGTCTGTCTTTGTTGTACGCGCCGCTGTTAAGCGCCGTTTCAATAGTCTTAATCTCACCGGCTGCATTCGTGCCGATAATCATGATCTGCGGCTCTGCGGTCCTTAAAGTATTGTATATAACTTCGCCGGTTCCGCTTAAAGTATCATTAAGACGTACTTTCTTTGCAAAAATCCCGTTGTGCCAGTCACCGTTCATGTCCATATACACCAGCATATAGCTGCCGTTATCATCTTCGATTACCCTGAGTCCCAGCACATATCCGTTTTCGGCAAATTGCTCGAACGCCGCCGGGTTTCCGAATACGTCTAATGAAAAGCTGTATTCCTTTCCTGTCGTCACGGACTTATTTTCATTTTTCATGTAATCCGAAAACGCTTTTTTTATCTTGTATGCCGCGTCATTGATATAATAATTTTTTTCCTCCTCATCGATACTTTTCAAAACGCCTTCGGCTTTCTTGTCCGACACATAAACAGTTATACATCTGCGTGCCGTATTTTTGCTGATTGCCACACTCAGAACATCGCCGGCTTTGATATCGGTAATGCTGACTTCATCGGTATTTTTATAAATCACGCAGTCATCCTCGTCATTAATTTTGAATGATGTCAATGCGCCGGCATATGTGTATCGGTTTGTGATTTCCCTTTCCGAACTGTCCACCGATGATACAACCACCGTTTCATATGCCGTTATAAATATAACGTCAAACATACCGTCATCATCATAGTCGATGAGCCTCAGGTTACCGTTATCACCCATAAAATCGTTTTTGGTGTAATTACCGCAGAAAATTCCGTTGTATATTACTTTCGGCGAGAGTGCAAGCTTTGCATTTTTGAACACCCGTCCGTTATCGTATCTTATTTTCGAAAAATTGTCCGCAACGTCAATTACGTCCTCTGTTTCAATTGTCAGATAATTATTCTTGGGCTCAGCGCCTATATAGATAATCTCTTTATCCTCTCCGCGCTCCTCGCGTACATACGCAAGTACATATTGCCCCAAAAGTTCGTCACTGCCTCTGTAAACATAATCATTGCCGTCAATCTTTATAAATCCGTCTCTTGTTCTTTCATCGGAATAAATCGAGGTTTGCCTGTTTGCGGTAACAATGCCTTTAAGCCTATGAATATGCCTGTTTTTTGAAAGCAGCGTTTCATCGCTCTGCGTCTCGTATACAATCCCGCCCGACGGAGTGATATATGCGTTTATCGGATGTGCGTCAAGGAGATTTTCAAGAATTTTAAGACCGTCATCATTTTCAAGGTATCTGTTTGTTAAGGATATTCCCGATGAAATACCCAGCTTAGCGGCGAATGAAGTGTATTCCGCATCTTCCATGCTTTGCCTGTACCCCAAAGTCTTTACCGCATACTTTAAAGCCTCATTTGTTGTAATCCTTGCACTTTCGTCAAATTTTTCTTTCTCATCGATAAGCCCCATGCTTTTCGCCGCCTGTTCGGCAGTTGCCAGCTCCTTAACATCATCATACAAAAAACCGGCAAGCGAATAAACAAATGCTCCATTTGTTATCTTGGACATCGGCGTCCAGCTCAAAATACCGAGCTGTGCCAATGAACTGCGCAATTGTTCATCATCGGCGCTCCGGGCCGAAACATATCCGGGCAGCGATGTCAAAATCAATGCCAATACACATATCAGTGCTTTAATTTTATTTTTCATAAGCTGCCTCCGTAATCAATTCAAAAATAGTTTGTAAATAATCAAAGCCCCCTGTGCCCGTGTGGCATATCCGAACGGATCGAAATTTTTGCTGTCAATTCCGTTTACAACTCCCGCTCTGCAGAGCTTCTCAACATAAGCTTTCGCATATTCGCTTATTTCGTCATCATCTTCAAAGGCTGTATATTCCCGTATGGGTTCCGGAGTTTTTATTTTTTCCGCCGCCCGTGCCGCTATGACAACCATATCCTGTCTTGTCAGCGGCGTGCCGACGCCGAACTCGGTTTCGCTCTTTCCGAACACCAGCCCCCGGTTAAATCCGCTTGCAATGTAACTGCGGTACCATGCATCTTCCGGGACATCTGTGAAATTGCACTTTGCCGCGCTGTCATACATATTTGCAGCACATACAATCATTTTCACATATTCTTCACGCGTCACGGTGTCATTCGGACGAAAATTCCCGTCACCGTCGCCGGAAATTATTCCGGCAGCCGTCATACTTTCAACAGCCTGCCTTGCCCATTCGACACCGCCCATATCTTTAAATCCCGTCTTTTGCTCCGCGGTGTCAAGCGCCGGGGTCGGCACCGGTATCATGCCGGGTTTTCCGACGGTTCCCGTTCCTCCTCCGCCTCCGCCCGAGCCGCTTGCAGGCGTCTGAGCATTGCCCTCAATTGATTTCTGAATAACCGCGTCAAGTGCGGCAGCCGATTGCGCCGGAGTTAATTTTAAAGCTGCGGCTATTTTTTCGTTAGCCGTAACTTTGGACGAAAGCGCCATGTATGCTCTGTATCCCGGCATAACGGTCAGTCCCAAATTTCCGGCATATCCGGCAAGCACCGTTTCCATGCTGTCGAACCTTGTGTTATTTATTTTATATAACCGGTTAGCCGTTTCGTATGCATTCACAAAATCCCTGTTATTTGCGTAGCCCTTGTTGGTATTCAGGTAATTATCCAGCCATGCCTTTTTTGAGCTGTCTGCAATTTCGGAATATTTTTCGCCCTCAAACACTAAGCCGCATTTATTCAAAACAGTCCCGGCATTTTGTGATGAATTGATCGCCGTCACCGCGATTGAGCAGTTTATCGCCGCGGCAGCCGACTCCGTATCCGCAAAAGAACCGTCTGCCGAATTTACCAGCGTCGCTGCCGCCGATACTCTTTGCGCGTCGGTGAGTGCGTAAAAGCTTGCTGCGTCTGCCCCAATCGATTCCATGAGTATCTCCGCCTCATCTTTTGTGTATATGCCTGCGATACCGGACGCCGACGGATTGTCGGGGTCAATCAATGCAGTCAGCCTGCTTTGAGAATTTATTGCGTCATTGAGATTTGTCAGAAAAGTTGTCCGCATACTCTGCGTCGAATATGCAAAGCTCCCCTGTTTTTCCGCAAGCTGATTGTTTCTTGTGTAAATATCATATCTTTGCGGAACGGAAATTCTTAAATCCGGCATGTTGAACCCGACTGTCAATTTCCCTTGTTTATCTTTGCTGACAAGTTTAATCGCATATATATCGTCATTGTTGTTTATGTCGCCGCCTGCTCTCACTACCACAAGCATCGTTTCGTCCGTGCCGATGTTTTCAAGACTGAGCACTACAGCATTTCCGTTAATGTCGGCTTCCGTTGCCTGTACACATACCGGGTACATCAACATAGCCCCTAATACCGTTGCTGCCAATAATTTTTTCATCACTTAAACCGGTCCTTTCCAAAAAAATCCCCAAAAAACAAAACTTTAGCTTTACCACTATTGTATATTTTGTCCATTGTTTTGTCAATCAAATTTCAAACGAAACATTTTTGAAAATAACGAAACATTTTCGTAAGCAAAATAAACACAAAAAATAAAGACCCAATCAGGCAAAATATGCCTTATATGGGTCTTTTTTCAAACATTAAGCCGATTTTAATTAATATCGTTTGTTATCATTGTGACAGAACGCGGCGCTATTGTTTTCGTAATAATGCCTGTTTTGCACTCATGTTTTTCTTTCTCGGTTACGTAAATGCATTGTTCCACAAGCTCAACCGTAAAGTCGGTTTCAAAGTCATTGTAATTAACAAAAATCTGCGCCCAGGTTCCGTCCTTTGCGCGCCATCTGCTTGTCATAACGAGGTCAAATGTATTTATATAGCCGTGCCTTTCACGGACATCATATGTGCCGCACTGAATTTTCAGCGGCTTCATCATATCACCCGTGCACAGATATTTTGCGGCAAGTTTTGTCCGGAATTTATTGGCAATTCTCGCAAACTCCAGCACTTTGTCCTGATCGGGAAGAAAATCAACCTGCTGTTTACCCCAATTCCATATCACTCTGCCCTCGTGATTGAGCACTACGGTAAGCATGTCGCCGGCACATATTGAATTTGCCATGCGCATGTATATATTTTCCGGATTTCGGGTGTAGTCAAACCAATTGTTGACGTAAACCTGATTGCCCATAAAGTTGTTGACATACCTGTGATACACGTATGCGTAAACGGGAATAGGTTTGCCTATTGCATAAACGATATTGAACCTGTTATCGCTGAACAGCAAATACGGAATATACGTTTCTGCCGCCGCCGACTCGCAGCCGTAGAGTATCTTTTTATCCGTGCATGAATTTATTTTTTTCAGTATATCGCAAACTGCGTCTACCTGCCATTTTCCCGGAACCGGCGGATGTCCGTGTTCTCTGCTGTAGCAAAAATATGCCGTTCCGCCGTGGTTTTGATCAAGTATCTGCACATAGTCAACACCGCAGTCCGCCATGCTTTTTGCCTCTTTTGCAATTACGTTTTCAGTGAATTCTCTTGCCGGGCACATATCATAGCCGCTTCTCTGGTCGGGGCAAATTTTGCTTTTTTCTACAATCCCCTTCGGAGACGCACACATTTCTTTTTCCAGGTCTTGCTCAAGATATTGCTTCTCGCAGTTGTAATCGTCAAGGTTGCTTTGAATTGTATATCCCAGACCGCTGCAATAAAGCCCGATAACATGACCTTTTTTATGCAGAGCGCCGATAAACTTTTTAAGCTCGGTCTCTCCTCCGTAAGGCGGCCATACGTAAGGCGGCGCCCACGGAGCCGTTCCCTCCCAGTGCATCAGCAGCGCCATTATCTTTGACTCCGTTTTGTCTGCAATTTCGTCAATTACTTTCATGGCGTTAATGTACGGGAACATGCTGTTCGGTTTCATTTCGTCCGTATCATGTTCACCCCGTACCGGATATGTCACAACTATAGGCGACTCCCTGTACCAGTCGGGGATATTTTCATTCTCATCGATTTCTTTGAATTCCGGAGACTTGTTCGCGTTAAACCATATGCGGTAAATTTCAGCGGCATTGTACCAGTCGCCTGTAAACATTTGCATAACAAACGGATAACCCATGTCAAAATCTTCCCCGTCCCGGGTGCCGGAATACAGTCTGAACCATAGTTCAATTCCGTTTCCCCGGTCAAAAAAATCTATTCCTTTCATGTTTCCGTGCCGGTCATGGGTTCCCAGGTAAAGACCGTGCACCCCGTCAAAATATGCCATGAACTGTGTTTCCACAATCGCAGGAAATATGCTCATAAGTCCCTGACCGGGATATTCGAGTTTGATATTTCCGTATGTTTTTTCTTTTTGCGCCGCATCCTCAATCAGGGTTCCCTCGTTAAACCCCCACATAATTTTTGCATTTCCTCCGTTTTTCACAAGATCGCGCGGAACAATTACAGACGTATCGACGCTCTCTATTGCACAGCAGGTAAGATTTTTAACAAAAAACTGCAGATTTATACCGGTATCGTTTTTTATTTTTACCGACACAATAACTTTTTCCGAACCGTAAACAAAAGTGCATCCTCCGCTTTCGCATATCTTTTTGTCAAAAGACATGTCAAAAGCAGATACCTCCTCATAATCTCCCGTTTTATTCATCATCCTCACGGTAAAAAGCGGCGTTTCGTGCTTTATGTACTCTTTTTCTCCCTGAATTAAAGACACGATACAACCCCTTTTTTCATCAAGCACCAGCTTGTAATCTTCTCCCCAAAACTCCGTCATAATCAATCTTGCTCCTTATAATTTTTTATTAAAAATTTCTGCTGCGGCAATACCGCAAAATTTTATGAGTACGATTTTACCACAAAAAAAATTTTAAGTCAACAATTTTTTTGCGGGCGTCAAGGAAATATTTTACATAAAAACAGACATAAAACCGCAATATTCTTACAAAACAAACCGTGTTAAACATAAACATAAATTTTTTTAATCTGAAAATTTATGATTGACATATTTAATTTCACATGATATAATAAACCAAAATTTTTTTACGCAAAGGAGCAAATGGATAATGACGCGGATAAATTTTAATTTTGGTGAAAAAATCAAAGAAATCAAAGAAATGAACAGCGTAGGTCAGCCGCCTCTTTCCGGCATCTCGGATGAGCACTTTCACTACCTCACAGAGGCAAATATGCGCTATTCGCGGCTTCATGACACGGGAGGACTTTTCGGCGGAAACATCTTTGTTGATATTCCTAATATATTCCGCAATTTTGACGCTGATGAAACCGACCCTCAAGCGTATGATTTTGCCTTTACGGACATTCTGATAAAAGAGCTTTTCGACGCAGACTGCGAGCCGATTTTCCGATTGGGCGTCAGTATAGAAAACTACCAGCACATCAGGGCATACAACATATATCCGCCGAAGGATTACGGAAAATGGGCAAGAATTTGTGAACATATTATCCGCCATTACCGCGAAGGCTGGGCAGACGGTTTTCATTATGATATAACCTACTGGGAGATTTGGAATGAACCGGATTTTGAACCAAATCCCGAAAAAAATCAAATGTGGAAAGGCACGCCCGAAGAATTTTACAGTCTGTATGCTGTTGCCGCAAAGCATTTGAAGAATTGTTTCGGTGAAAAAATCAAAGTCGGCGGTTATGGTTCCTGCGGCTTTTACGGAATTTTCGCAGACCCCGAAAAATATGGTATGAATGTTGACAAAAGGACAGATAACTGGACGCAGGATATAAGTCATGTATATCATATTGATTTTTTCCACGGATTTTTGGAGTATGTAAAAAAGGAGAATGCGCCGCTTGATTTTTTCTCATGGCATTCATATTGCAGTGTTTCCGATGCAGAGTATATTGCCGATTATACCGATAAAATTTTGACAGAATACGGATACGGCGATATTGAAACGATGCTTAATGAATGGAACCCGACTTTCGGCTACGAAGATAAACTAAAAAGTTCCGAAGCGGTTGCAAATGCCGCTGCGATGATGTGCGCAATGCAGAACAAAAAAACAACAATTCTATGCTATTATGACGCAAGAATGAGAAGCGGCTGGTTTGGAGGACTCTTTAACGCATATACTGCTCAGCCATTCAATACATACTACGCATTTGTTGCTTTCGGGGAAATGATAAAGCTAAAAAACCAAGTCAAAGCGGATTTTGAGCAGATAGACGGTCTTTATGCCATTGCCACGTCGGACGGAAGCGCAAATATGGCGATGATTGTAAATATTTCCGAAAAAGAGATTAACATTTCCACCAATGCGCCGAATATGAAAGTTTATGTGATTGACAACGAAAATGCATATACAAAAGCAGAGCTTAATTCGGAAAACTTCACAATAAAATCAAATCAAGTTATTGTGTTAAAACAGTAAAATCGTGCTAAAAATTTTTTTGACAGAGAGGTTTGGAAAGACTTCATTCCGGCATCAATTATTCTGTCTCGAATCAATTTTTCACTCTTCTGTCTGTCCGAAATTCTTGACAAGTTTCAGGTGAAAATCGACATATTTTAGTGAATAATCCCTTTTTTCAAAAAAATCGGAGCAAGCTTTTATCGCTTGCTCCGATGTGGCAAAGGTGAATAGTTTTGATACAATTCACCGCATTGTGCATTTTTCAAATATCCGTGTCAAGAGTGCTCTGATAATTTATAATCTATCTTCGGACGCTTGTGCCAGATACGCAAAATAATTAAACTATAGAGTGAATGTTGCAAGTTACTTAATCATTATTTAATGCATTTCCTAATTCCTCAGCAGCATCCAAAAGTCCGCCGAGCAATGCATTTATAAATGTATTATCGGTTTCTACCTTCCATTCGCCGTCCTTATTTTTAACAGCATTAATATCGACCTCATTGGTTACAATTGCAGGATTATCTTTTTATGCACTTCTCTTTAAACATTTCTTGCGCCTTTATAATTCTACTATCCCTCAATATTAAATGTGTATGGATTTAATTTTTCTTCCCAATTATCAGAGCTACCTTCAATAATCAATGTGAAAGCCCCCTCCGAAAGTGCAGGAAAAACAATAACACCTTCACTTGAATTTCCGACAAGCAGTTCCGTTTGTATTTCCGGATATTTTGCATCCCAATTATCTTGTTCCTCATACTGTCTGCCATTCTGAGTTATCTTGCTGTTAAAACTATATACCGAGAATTTATCGGTACCTTGATTATCAACTTTTATGTATGCTCTCGTTTCCTTTTCGGCATACTCAATTTTTTGTACTGTTACAGAATAGCCAAGTTGTGTTTGGGTTTGATTAACAACAATAGTTTTTACTGTTGGTGCAAGTGCATCTTTATAATCTATCACTTTGTATTCTTTTGCGGTAATTGTAGGTGCGGATACTTTCCCTCCAAAAGCATTTTCGCCTTCAAACTCATCACCTACAAGACCTACAATATGCAAGTAATCATCTTGGTTCACCTTGAAATTCTTATCGACTATGTAAACTATTGTGTTGTTTTCACTTTTCTCAATATCTCCATACATTTGCACAGCCACACCATCATTATAATATTCTGGTGCGGTAAATACCTTACCGGTAATTTCAACACAGTGACTTTTAAACTGTTCAGGATTTGTATATAATGTTTTAATTTCATCACCTTTCATTGGTACGATAACATCATCTTTATATGTTCCTATTTCCATTGAACCGCTTTTCCAAGTTGTTTTCCCTTCACCGTCAAAGTGACCGTTCTTGAATTCACCTTCATAAGTCCACTTTTCGCCTTCTGCATTTTTTGAGGTAAACTTACCCTGTCCGTTTGGCAAACCGTCTTCGTTCAAATCACCGGTATATGTGCCGGTTCTGTCACCGTAAGACAATGTAAGAGTCATTTTCTTCGCACATCCCGCCAATGATAATGTAAGACAAATTGCCAATGTTAGTGATAATAACTTTTTCATTCTTTTTTTCGCTCCTTCGTAAACTTACTTGTTTCTTTCAATAAACTGTATAATTGCTTGATAACCGTATCGGGAGAGATGATTTCAGCATGACTGCTAAAACTAATTATCCAAGACAAAATGTGAGAGCTGACAGCTTCTTTGACATTACATATAAAATAATTCCCAAAACAAAAAGTGCTCCTGCATCGAAACACAAGAATAATTACCTGTAAAAAGTGAATGATATATATAATACCATAAAGCAATGCATATGTCAATATTAAAGGGAAGTTTTTCATTATTATCAATGGGTTGTAAAATATGCATATCAACCAAAAGAAAGGACTCCAAACTCGTCTTTAAAAAGCAAACTTTCACTTTCAGCATGCAAAATATTTGCTAATCCAACATAATTACATGTGCTTTGTATTACAAATATAAAATTTTATCCTTTCAATGTTATGGAACCTCAAAACATATCAGTACATCATCGGCACCCCAGTTTAATATTCTGCCCAACAGAAGTCAGAAACTGTATGGACTACTGTTCAACCTGCCAGCGTCCCCTCGCCGAGACTCGCAGGCATAGGTGAGAGCCTTCATATCACAAGAATGACCTTGCATTACAAGGCCCGATAATTATCATTATTCGATTGTCTATTCCTTTGCGGATTTTATTCACCACAACTATTGACAAAGAACCGTAAAAAATCGACAAGCACTAATTGTACTTGTCGATTTTTGGCTCCTGATGTCCGGCTCGAACGGACGACAACGCGGTTAACAGCCGCGTGCTCTGCCATACGTCAACAATGCAACCGGAAACCAATAAATAACCTTTTGCATTGTCTGACACTTCTCTGCTCTTACGCAAAGAATTGTTCATAGCAGATATTAAACTTTATCTCAATTACATATCCTCTGCTAACCTTAATTTCGTCGATAAGCTGACATATTATCATTTTCTTGCGTTCCTTATCAGCATTCATATATTCATCAGCCCAGCTGACAAACTGGTCGTAATAAAAATCCAGTTTATCAAACACGCCCTTTTTCTCCTCTATTTCGTGCTGACACTTCCTCAGTTCCTGCTCCGCATCTAAAATTTCGGCTTTGGTTGATTCAATAGATGCCGACAACACATCTGCTGAAAACCGTCCTTTCCCGACAAGGGTCCGCCCTATTTCCAATGACAATTCATTCAGCTGCTTATCCAGTTCGTCCTTCTTTTTTACCAGCTCTCTTTCTATCTGTTTTCGTTGCTTGATTTCATTTTTGTACCGTATATCAAGTGCACGGTCGCGCGGATTATCCTTCACCTTTTCAAGATAATCCAGCACGGCTTTTTCAACGGCTGCGTCTATGCGTTCCGAAAGATACACCGATTGCCCGTCGCAATCATTCAATCGTCTTGTACGGTGATAGCACACATACCGCGTGCCGCTTTTGCACATCTCGGTGCCGTCCTTGCGGATATGCTTATCGGTATATCCGCTTGCTATTAAATGGCTGCCGCAGTGACCGCAATAGATATTTCCCGAAAGTAATGTCTGTCCCTTAGTTGTCCTTGCAATACTCTGCTTTTGCTCATTTTTATTCGACCGCTGTTTTAATATTTTCTGAGCAAGCTCAAAAATATTTTCATCGACTATGACTAATTTCTCTATTTTAGGCGACACTGTATCCTTGGAAGTAAAATATCCGCAGTACATTCGGTTGTTCAGTATGCGATTAATCGTATTACACTGAAATCTGCTGCCGTTGTGCGTTTTAATTCCAAGTTGGTTGAGATACTCCGCCATTCTGTACGAGCCGTAGCCGTCATTTACGGTCTTGTCGAATATCATTTTGACATACATACTTTCTTTCGGGTCGATTTCTATGTCATGTACGGGGTGACCCTTCTTGTTTTTTCTGCCGGTGTCAACAGTCCGATAGCCGAACGGAGTAACGCCGCCGTGGTATATGCCTTCTTCGGTAAGCTGTTTCATTACGGTTTTTACACGAATTGAGGTTTTCACGCTTTCGCCGTTTGCCTGCCAGAACCGCATATAGTTTATCAGCTTGTCGGTCTGATTTTCAAACCGCTGCTGACCCTCCTGTGTACTCCAGACTTCGATACCCTGCTCTGCGAACCATTCAACAATGAACGGCGTTTCGCTGTCAATTCTTCCGAGTCTGTCAAACATATACACCAAAAGCACGTCAAATTCACCGTTTAATGCGGCATCCTTTAAATCCTGCACTGCATCTCGGCAGTTTGCCGACACCTTGTAGCCGGATATGCCCTTTTCGTAATATTCATTGACTATGACCCAGCCGTTCTTCTCAGCAAATTCGTGACATTCCTTTTTCTGCATCGGAATATCGTCCTTTTGGTTATCGACCTGCTTTTTGGTAGATACACGATACAAACAATTTGCCCTCTTTACAGATACCCCTTCCATATCAAAACACCTTTTGCCGGTCGTCGGAAAAGATATATCTGTCTGTACGACATTCATTATATCACCCCTTTTCCGCACCGTCAAGCTTCGAGGACACATCAAGCCGGTCCTCGTATGTCCTGACCAACATTTCGAGAATATTGTCCTCAACTTTTTTATTCGGGGTATCGCTGAATTTAATAATTACCGTACTTCCGTACTCATCCTTTATGATAAATTCCTTCATATTATATATACCCTCTCTACTATAATAAATTTATGGGTAAATTACACAACAGCCAGTCGTGTACATATCCATCTTTCCTATTCATTTCTTTTCGGTTTTCGGCAAAACCTCCGCCGGAACTTTTGCGGATTGTACCCACATATGTGTCATCGCATACCGCCCCGCCGCAAGGACAGCTTTCAGCCGAATATTTATCGCTCCCTCAGATGAGATTTTCGCGTATCCGCCGATGTGCTTTCTGGCATTCGCCCTCATATGCCGTACATTAAAAGAAAAGTTAAATTGTCAAGGTGCATAAAATGAATTATCATTTTAAGAAAACATACTGCCCGCAATACGCTTTATTAAAATGATACACAGGGGGATTGCAGACCTCCCCGGCTTTCATTTTTACATCTGATTGCAGGTGAGGCCTGCAAAAACAGATTATGTATTACCTAATACCTTTTTCTGTTTTGTAAAGTTGAATAACCTTGAGCAAATACTGTAACTCTTCATCCTTTAAATCATCTACATAGTCTGAAAGATAATCAATAAACTCGCCTTTGCCGCAGGTCTCAATTTCCGTCGATAAAACACCTATCGGCACTTCCAATGCTCTTGAAATACTGATTATACTTTTATACCGCGGATTTATCTTGTCATTTTCTATATCTGAGAGTGTCTTTTCCGATATGTGTGCAAGCTCCGCCAATTGTGTCTGAGTGAACCCCTTTTCTCTTCTGAATCTTCTGATTTGGTTTCCGATTAGTCTTTTTTCCATATAGGTATCCTCCTGCATTTATTGTATCATTTTCTTTTGTTAAAGTGAATATCGTAAACTTTATATTTTTTCAAAGTTTATGAACTATACTTCAAAACGCATAGAATTTTTAACACTTCACGGATACTTTGACACTATTGGATTCCAATATCGCAAAAAAATCGCCGCAAAATATATGATTTCATATACTTTGCGGCGCAGTAGTGTTGTATGTACTATCATTTTTCTAATTTGTGTGTCACCTATACACCTCAACAATATGTTCCATTCCGTCGCCGGCGTGCGGGATTGTGTCGGTTGTTACCGCCGTTCCGTCAAGTGTAATTTTGCTTTCGCCTGTGCCGTTATGTATCTTCACAACATATGTATCGCCGCGGAATTTGCGCGTTTCCTCGGCATAATCCCAGTCCTTCGGTATACACGAATTTACCTTGAACCCATCATATTTAGGCGTAAAGCCCAAAATATTCTGCGTAATCGCGCGGAACATCCAACCGGCAGTCCCCGTAACCCACGCAAACGAGGTTTGTCCCCTTCGTATATTATTGCACCCCATAAGCTGTATACTCCAGTTGCAACTGTCAAGAACGGTTAAATCATATACCTTTACATTTTTGCAGTTTTCTATGATAACCTTTCCGTCAAGATACGCACCGTCATCAAGGCACAAAAGCGTGTTGTCCTCCGTGATTTTTAATACGTCGACAAACTTTCGCCCGCGTTCAAATTTGATGATATTTTCATAGTCCGATACATTTATGTCATTTTCGCCGTTTGCGAGCACCATAAGTCCGTCGACAATATCGCCGTTCGGCTCGACCGAGAAATTGCACAGCTTATCAAGCGGAATTTCAATAGCATTTCCGCCGATTTTTGCTATCAGACCGAGCCTTTTCGGGCGAATTGTCACGCTTTGCAGTGTGGTGTCACACTCAATTTTTAGTGTCCCCTTTTCAAAAGTCTGAAATTTACAAACCTACCTACTTCATGCCGCAGATACGGTGCGGGATAGACTATCTATTTATACATTTCAAGCAGCTGTTTGTTATAATATACTTTCATCATAGTCTCCTTTATCTTTTTACCTTAACCGTTACAATCTCAAAATTACCCAAATCAAGGGGAATCGTCCTGCCGTTTGTTGCGATTTCCTCAATTTCATTTTCGAGCATATCGCAGACATACGCTTTTTTAAAGTCAAATCCGAACGTCAGATTTACACTTGTGCGCATATTCTTCGACTCATACATTCTTATTACAATATCCTCGCTGTCCTCTGCTTTTTTGGCCGTTTCGACTACCACGCCATCGCTGTCACAGCCGACGAGCGAGAATTTATCCGGCATATCGCCGTTATGCTTTTCGATTTTTTCGGCAATCATCGGCTGATTTAATTCATACGCATACTTTATCGTATCTGCCGCATAAACTCCGCCCTTATGCGGATAGAGCGAATATGTGAAATTATGCACTTCCTTATCCGCTTTCGGGTTTGGATATGTCGCACACTTCAAAAGCGTCAGTTTAAGCGTACTGCCCTCGGCATTATAGCCGTATTTGCAGTCATTCAATAGGCTTACGCCGTAACCGTTATCCGAAATATCCGCCCACTTATGTGCGCAAACCTCAAATTTTGCCGCGTCCCAACTCGTGTTCTCGTGCGTCGGGCGCGCAAGACTTCCGAACTGGATATCATATACCGCCTCATGTGCATTAACGTCAATCGGGAATGCCGCTTTAACAAGCAGGTGCTCCTGTTTCCAATCTGCCGCAGTTTCAAAATCGATGCGGTCAATGTCGTCATAAAGCCATATATTCTGCTCGATTGTCGAATCAAGATACTTCCATGTCTGCTTTATGCCCGCTCTTGCGCCGTCCGATATTATTTCCTGCGCAAAAAGCTCGTCCACCGTCCACATTTTTTCCTTATAATAATTTGTGATTTCCCACGCGTCATAACATTTCGGGAAGTCCTCAAACACCTGAATTTCATTCGCACAATGCCCCTGTTTTACGATTTCGCGGTTATTCCGCTTATCAAAAATTGAGGTGATTTTACCCTTTTCAAATGTCAATTTAAAGAACTTATTTTCAATTGTATTTTCGTTCACTTTAATGCTGTTTGTGATTTTAGGATTTTTAATTACGCGCCAGCCGAACGCGGGAATATTTTCCGCGTATGCCGTCACGCCGTCAATCTTTACCGCACCGCTTACCTCAAATCCGTTCGGGTTATACACAAGCGTTCCGCCGTCTGATTTTATGCCGCTTTTGATATTTTTAAGCTTGCTTTTTTGAATTTCTTCCGCGTTTTTCAGTATTTTTGCATATGCCTTATCGCAGTCCTCGTACACTTCCAAAATCGACGAGCCGGGAATAATATCATGGAACTGGTTAAGCAGAATTTCCTGCCAGCCGTCATTAATTTCCTTTTGCGGATATCCGCCGCCCGACAGCATATCTATAGCCGACAGAGTCTCAATCCGCTGATATGCAAGTTCGCTTTTGCGGTTATTTTTCTTGTTTTTCGCCATTGAAGTATATGTACCGCGGTGAAGTTCAAGATACAGTTCCCCAACCCATTTGGGCATTCTTTTAAGCTTTTCGGAATTTTTAAAAAAGCTTTTTTCAAGCCTGTCCAGGTAATTTGCGGCAAAATCAATCTTTGTTTTCGGGAATCCGGGCAATCCGTAAGATAAGCGTTTTTGCTGCTCCAGCATATCCTTTGTCGGGCCGCCGCCGCCATCGCCGAAGCCGAAGGTTATTATCGTTTCATTTGAATATTCCTTCTGCTGAAAACGGTTCCATGTTCCCAAAACCTGTGACGGTCTGATATATCCCACATAGGTTGTATACCTGTCATCAGAATCATTTTCGCCGAACGGTTTTGCATCGCGTGCCGGGAGAAAACTTGTGAAAATTTCCGTCCCGTCTATGCCCTGCCACATAAAGACATCATACGGCATTTTATTCATTTCGTTCCAGCTGATTTTTGATGTAACAAACTTATCGACGCCGCATTTTTTAAGTATCTGCGGCATTGCGGCACTGTAGCCGAAAACATCGGGTAGCCACAAAATTTTGCTTTCAACGCCAAACTCCTCTTTCATGAACCGCTTGCCGAACATAATCTGACGTACCAGACTTTCGCCGCTTGTCAGATTGCAGTCCGCTTCGAGCCACATTGCGCCCTCAACTTCCCATCTGCCGCTTGCCGCCGCTTTTTTAATTTGCGCGTACAGCTCCGGTGCGGCTTTTTTTACATATGCATAAAGCTGCGGCTGACTTGACATAAACTTATATTCGGGATACTGTTTCATCAGATTAATCACCGTCGCAAAGCTGCGCTGAGCCTTCTCGCGCGTCTGCGCAAGAGTCCAAAGCCACGCAACGTCAATATGCGTGTGACCTATGCAGTTTACGGTTATGCTCGATTTTCCGCAAATCCCGTTGTAGAAATTCGTATCAAGATAATCACTCGCAGCGTCAATGCTTTTGTAAAATTCCGCACTTTTCGGGACACGCAAATCAAGCAGCTGCACCGCACCGTTAAGCGTGTTTATCGTATCGAGATAATCCTTGCTGTCGGGGTTTAAGTAACGCGTTCCTTCAAGCGGAACCGACAAATCATAGTACAGTTTTTCAATTTTTTTGTCAATCAAACACACCGACGCATTAAAGTCGAACATACAGTCATACATGCCCGTGTAGAAGTAAATCCAAACTTCATACTCACGGTCAAAATCGAGCAAAACCTCGGTATGATTTACGTCAAGTCCCTGTACCATTTTCCCGTCAAGATAGATTAAGCCCTGCGGATTTAATGCGTCCCAGTCGCCGTTTTTGCCGGTTATGACCGATAAAGCGCAGCTTTTTCCGTCTGCATAAGACGGTGTATTTACCGTGAATTTGAACCAAAAATGCTTGTCAACACCGCCGACGCGGGTGCCTTTTTCAAAAGCACTCCACGAAAGCGATTGATCCGGTATGTTTTCGCATGCGTATCGCTCCTTGTATTCACAGGGAGCGTACGTGATATCGGTTTTTCCGCCGATGTGTGCGTTGTGTATTTTTGTAATTCACCGCAGATTGTATTTATTTTATCAAAGATAAAGTTCATTGTTTGTTCTCCCTTATATTTAAAACCTTTACTGTCGTCGATGCTTAATCACAGCTTATAATATTTTTAGTGATAAAACATCATATTATCCTCTCGTCCACACACTGCTCTATAAATTCCGCAAACAACGAGTTAGGCCAAGTAAACCACTCTCTTGTGTATTGTGTAGGATCATCAGCATTAAAACTTTCGTGCAAGTATCCGGTTCCGGCATCAGTATCTGATATCATCTTTAACATTTCAATCTTTTCATCATTGCTAATTGCGGTAATCCCTTGCATAACTAAGCTCATATGCCACACATAGTTCTTAGGCGTATGCCGTGACCCTATTCCTTTTGCAGCCTTTCCCTCAAAATAAAATTTATCATCTTTACTTAAAAGAAATTTCCTTGTATTCTGATATATTTCATCATCTTTATCCGCATACCCGATATATGGTATTGATAAGAGGCTCGGTATATTAGCGTCATCAATCATAGAATAATTTCCCATCCCATCAGTTTCACAGGCGTATATTCTGCCATATTTTTTATTATTTACAATGCAATATTTCTTAATACCGTCATCAATTTCTTTTCTTAGATTTAAGCACTCTTCTGCAAGGACGTCATTTTTGCATACCTCACTAAGCATTTCCGCCATATACTTCAAAATGACAACGGCAAACATCTCAGATGCCGTCAAGTAACCATATTGGCAACCATCATCACTCGGTCTGAATCCTGACCAAGTCATCCCGGTATAAGCCACGGGGTTACCCATGCCATTATTAGGGATTGTATCCCACGGAGCACACGGATTGGGTCTAAAAAACCTATATTTTGATTTTTCAAAATGATGCTGCTCAAGTCGGAATTGATTCACTATTATTGTAGCGATTTCTTCAAGGGCATCATTAATTATGTATTCACTCCCCGTTTTCTTCCAATATAAATACAAAAGCCGTATCGGATAACATAATGAATCCACTTCGTACTTTCGTTCATGCACCATTGGATTATTTTTAGGGCGATCATCCGGGTGGCCGTGACTGCTGTTTGGATATTCATTGAATGCATTTGCATACGAATCAAGCTTTATATATTCAAACTGTCTCTTTATAACCCCCTCGATAATTTCTGCAACATCTTTGTCCTTTGCCAACGGTAAGTAATGTGTTATCTGTGCAGTAGAGTCTCTCAGCCACATTGCCGGAATGTCGCCTGTTAAAACAAAATATGTCCCATCATCACATTTCTTAATTGCAGTTTTAATCGTCTGTTCATAACAATTTTTATACATTTCTTTTAGTTTCGGGTAGCTTTCAAGCTTTGCTTGGTATTCTTCAACTCTTTTTTGTATCGCATTTAATGTTTTCATATTTTCCTCCATATTTAACTATTACAAATTAATATTCCTTTCATATGTTATCTTTTCCCTACGTATAAACATATCTTACCCAAGCATAGCGCGACAGCGAACTGTCGGTGTGTATAGGATATGCATGTGCAATTTTAAAACCGTCAACAAACGAACCGTCGGCGAGCTGTTTTACGTCTTTTTTTATATTTTCGTGTCCGCCTCCGCGGATATAGTCTACTTCAAAGCACGAATACATCTCGTCATTTTTGTTTGCTTTCGCAAAGTTAGTCACAAAGCCGTTTTGTGACATTAAAAGCGCATCTTTATCACCTGTAAGCATACCGTACCAATACAGTGCCTCCGCTTTCCATATTGTCCATGCATGCCCCGCACAAATTGCCGGGCCTTCGTCGTCGCCCTCCCATATGGTTTCCCACCATCTGAAAGACGAGCCATACATTTTCGCATCGGGTGTGTAAATTGTCCACGCCTTATGCAAGTCCAGTATTTCTTTTGCAAATTTTATGTACCGCTCATCGTAATGCATATTTGCACATACATATAAAACGGACAACGCTGTACAGGAAATTGAGCCATCTTCAAAGTCCCGCTTATTATTGCTTTCCGTACCCTCGGTCGGGAAATTAATTCCGCGCTTTAAAAGATATTCCGCAATCGCTACAGCGGCTTTTTTATATCTTTCCTTTTGCGTGAAATTTGCCATATCGACAATCGGAATTACCGGTGCACACACAGTTGTGTAGTCCTCGTCGTTATAGATTTTTCCGGCCATAAAGTAATTGTCGAGCAATTCGTCAAGTGCCTTTTGTGCGAAGTCAAGATATTTTTTGTCGCCGTATGTTTTGTATGCCTCCAAAAGAATAGATACACCAAAAATTTGCTCCTGTATTCTAACGGATTTGCAAATGTGATACGGTGCAAACTCCGTTTGGTACGGCACAATGGTTTTCCGCGGTATTTGCACACCTTTTTCGCCCATAATTTCGGAAAGCTCGTACTTTGCGATACTGTCATACTTTCTGTGACCGCCGATTCGCATATTGCAGAGCATCGACCACAAAAAACAGCCGCCCTCACATAAATTATCGTCGGCGTGATATGGTTTATTTATTGTGTCGGTACATTTGTCAAACGGCATCTTTGCATCTTTTCCGCACCACAAAACCGCGTTAAGTCCCTCTGTTTCACCGCTATACGGGGTTGCAGTATAAAATCCGAATTTGTCAAGCTTTATTTTTTCTGTATTACCGTCAAGTATTGTTTCGTTGCCATCGCTATCCCTGAGCAAAATCCGGTCACACACACCGACTGCACGTATTTCAGCCTCGCCGTCAAAGCCGCCGCTTTTAACAATTTTTAAAAGCGGTACACCGAGAATTTCGGAAATTCTTTCAAATGCTGCGTCTATGCTGTCCGACACAAATATTTTAAGATCAATATTCTTTTCGCCGCTACCGTCGAAAACCTTATCAAAGGACGCCATTATTTGCAGCCGCAATATGTAATGACCGCAGAAGTCCGACGAATAGCGTATTTTCCAGCCGTCGCACGGATTTTGTGAGACAATCGTTACAAATTTTCCGCAACGATCCCAAGCTCGACGGCTTCTTCGATTTCGGCTGCCGCCCATTCTGACATATCACTGTCTGCGTTTACAACACAAAGCGTTGTCGTCAAAATCATAGCGGTAATCATTAAAAAGCAAAGTAATTTCTTCAATTTACACACTTCCTTTCATTAAAAAATCGTATACTACGGCATAATAATTATAACATATATATAGTATTCTGTAAATATATTTTCGCCAAATTTGTTTATATGCACAAATAAATTTACACCTGATATTCTGAGTCAAACTTGTTTTGATACAGAACATCAGGTACGCAAAAGGGGAACGGGGAAAATGCCTTTTCCCCGTGATAAATACATTGTTGATACAGCTTATTCATAAAATATAATTTTTAATTAAAGTCCTGTTGCAAACTCATCAATTAAATATCTGCCGTTCTGCTGCTTTAATATCAGATAAAACGATGTTTCGGTTTGATTTGGATCGAAAACGGAGTTTTCAGCAGGCGTCATTATTACGTTTACAAGCGCAGCCCATTCGCCGACTATAAAAAACCCTCTTTTTCTTAAATCATCGGCATCCTTACTTATGCTTTGAAGCGTTGCCTTTTTCATGCCGAAAACGCCATTATCTCTGAAAAAATTATCTATGCAGTTTTGAGTACAGTATCTTTTCATATTCCCGAAATCACCGTCACTAAATAAATAAAAGAATTGGTCTATTGTATATTCGGGTGTTTTGTTATCGTATTGACTTGTTTTTACAACCGTAGGTGAAACGAAATTAAATGTTGGCGAAAAGTCAATCAGCATATTATTTTTATCGTATACATTGTAGCTTATCCGCCACGACTGTGAGTGCAGCATACGCTGAACATACGAAAATTGCCGTCTTCCCAGATTTGATGGACAGAAAAAAGTGTGATATAATGAAATGGACGCAAACAAATTCAAAATCACAGGAGGAATTTTTATGTCAATCAAAAAAGGAACAATGCCACCTCGTTATGACGAAACATTCAAGAGTGGCGCAATCAAAATGGTTACTGAACAAGGCCGCCCATCAAAAGAAGTTGCCGCCGAGCTTGGTATTTGCGTTGAAACCCTCAAATCATGGCTCAAACGTGCAGGTTTTCAACCCGGTGCGACCGACAGACAAAATCGTAACGACAAGCGTCAGCGTGAACTTGAAGCGGAAATACGCTCGCTTCGCAAGCAGCTTGCCGAGAAAGATGAGGTCATTGATGTATTAAAAAAATCCGTCGGCATATTTTCAAAACTATAGAAGATAAGTATCATTTTATTGATGCTAATTGCTCCGAGGTCTCTATAGATAAATTATGCCGTCTGCTCGAAATCTCTCGGAGCGGCTATTATGCTTGGAAAAATCGCAGCGTGTCAGCTCGTAAACTGCACGAACAAAAACTTTTGCGTATTTTAATATCACTTCATGAGAGGTATCCGGCAGCCGGGCTTGATACTTTGGCTGCAATGATAAGAAAAGAGTGTCCGTGCTCTCGAAACACCGTACACCGACTTATGAAATTATATAACATACACTCAATACGCAAAAGAGCCTTCAAAATTACTACAAACTCCAAACATAATTATGCCGTTTCGCCAAATCTTCTTAAAAGAGATTTTGCGGCAGACAAACCGAATCAAAAATGGGTCGGCGATATTACCTACATACCGACTGATGAAGGTTGGCTTTATGCCGCAATCGTTAAAGATTTATGCCTTAAGAAGATTGTAGGCTATGCCTTTTCAAGCCGCATTGACACCAATCTCACAGTCTCTGCGCTTAAAATGGCCGTAAATCGTCAAAGACCTCAAAACGGCCTGATTTTTCACAGTGACCGCGGTGTTCAGTATGCATCCTCCGGTTACCGTGAAATACTACGGTAACAATAACAAAGACTTTGAACAGGAAGTTGTTGAAACCCCTGCACCGACTAAAGAACCTGAGCCTACAGCAACACCGACTCCGACAAAGGAACCGGAACCTACAAAAACTCCTACTCCTACAAAGGAACCCGAACAGGAAGTAATTAAACCGACACAAGAACCGGAAGAAACTCCGGAACCGACTAAAGCTCCTGAACCTGTAAAAACACCGGAACCAAAAACTTATGGTTGGAAAGTATCAACAATTAAGAATGGTATTAACAATATAAATACAATTCAGGCAGTTCCTAATGGTGTAGCATTTTCAGATGGTAACAAAGTGTATGAGTTAAGAGACAATGGCAAACTTACAGTTCTGTTTGATGCTGATAATTATCCATATCAAGGAACAGCAGAATTAAGTAAGAGAACGACTGTATCTAATAGACTTAGAACATTTGCCTATGATAGGAATGATGGAAACATCTATGCTAATTGCTGCCTTCTTGACTCCTATTTCATCGGACAGTTTTTACGCTTCCTCTTTAAATTCTTTGCTGTACTTTGACATTTTCTTTCCCTCTTTCTGATTTATTATATCAGATTTTTGGGTGTTTGTCGACTCTATTTATATTATACCACTCCATTTTTGAAATTTCCCAAAATCTATTGCAATTTTTCCAAAAATATATTATAATAAACGAGTAACCCATTTTATTCTATTATCATAAAAAAAGCCGCATTTGCGGTGAAACGGAGGAAATTAATGAGCAATATAAAATTAGTAGGAGTAAGGGTATCATCTCATTGTATATACCCGGGCAATATACTGTATGTAGAGTGCAGCTTTGAGGCACTGTGCGACCACCCTGTCAAAGAAAAGGCTGACCTTTTCTGTGATTTTTTATACGGTCACATGAATATGCCGGAATGTAACCAAAGAAATTACAGAGTAACGATGCCTATATATCCGCAGCCGATGCACTGGAAAAAAGGAAACGTGTACACCTGCGGACTTCACTGGAAGTTAAGACCGGATTTATACGGCGGTTCATTAGGAATTAATGTGGGGATTGCAAATTCCGACGCTGTTCCGATAGAATTTGAATCAAACGGAAAGAACACAAAACGGTGTTATGCGGGAGATGTCGAGGCGGCATTCGGCGGCTGTGCGCCAAAGTTTGTAAACAGCCACAAAACAGAAATGAAATTTGAGTTTGGCAAAATCAATTCAAACGAAGCCTTTACCTCGGGCAACGAGGGCGAGGTTTACATCAGAAACAGAGCTGACGACAGCATAATAACCGATTATTTTGACGGCGGCTGCTATTGCAGTGAATATGTAAGCTTTGATCTTGTAAAGACGGTTAATGATATTGACGAGAAAACCGAGCTTGTAAACGTGACCGAGAAGTACGGATACGAGCTTTTGGACGTTAAGTTTCCAAACCTTGTAAGCCGTGCAAACAGCAAAATGATAACCGTTTTCGGCAGCGGAAGATGTGTAGACAGCACCGAAAACTACTCTTTCGGATATGAACAGACATATTATCAGAGGAATGTGGGAATTATTAGGGACGGCAATTCTTTCACAGTTGTGGAAACACCCTATCTTGACGATAAGCTTCATCACAGTATTTTCAGAGTAAATGACGTACCGTATGCCTCTGTCGGAGTTACGCTTACATACAGAGTAAGAGCGTACGGCAAGCTTGAATCGATAAGGGTGATAAACAATCCGTCGTACATAATAAAAAAAGCCGATTCGCAGCAGGAGCTTCTGAATTACCTCAGAAAAGACCTAAAGCTTAAATCAGCGGATTATTACAGAACACTGTTCTACTACTTCCAAATCGAATGTGACGGCTGTGACGAGGTACACACCTTTAATGACGCTTTGGAGAGAGTTAAGATGATTTATAACCTTACCGGCGGAATTAAGCAGGTAATGCTCTTAAGAGGCTGGCAGCACGAAGGGCATGATACAGGTTATCCTGATGTATTCACGCTCAACAAACACGGCGGTACAATGGATGATTTAAAACATCTTATTACCGAAGCGAGAAAATACAATGCAATTGTAACCTTCCATGACAACTATGATGATATGTATGACGAAACCCCTTATTTCGACCTGGAAATTGCTTCAATGGACTGCAGAGGCGAAATGTACAAATCATGGATATGGGTAAGCGGAATCAGCCGTATGACAAGTTTTAAAAAGTATGTGCAAAGCGGAAAAATGGCGGCAAGGGTTAAAAAGACGGTTGAAATGTACCCGGTAAAGGACTCATACCACCTTGACGTTATGAGCCAGGAGGTTCGCAGATATGATTTTGACCCCCATGTTAAATGTGCCGCACAGGAATCGCTCAAATACAAAAAAGACGTTATAAAGGAATTTGAAAATTACGGCTTTAACATCACAAGCGAGGGAGTATCACAGCCGTTTGCCGGAGTTATCGCACACGCATGGACATTGGGCGTCGGATATTCAACGCTCTTTTTCAGAGAAAGCTTTTTCCCTCTGCTTGCCATGATATATCACGGCAAATTCCCGTATTCGGGCGGCAGTGATTACCGTAATTTGATATGCGGTTCAACGGTTGTACCCGATATTGTCGGTGACGGAAAGAACTATAAAGAGGTGTTTTTCAAAAAGGCTTTGCCGCTCAATATGCTTTGGGATAAACAAATCGATGATTATGCCAATGACGGCGATATATACAAAGCCTATTATTCCGACGGCAGCGTTGTCGTATATGACAGGGAAACAGACTCACTTACCGTTGAAAACAACGAAGATATATACACAAAGGACGGAAATGTGCTTGTTAAGGGATTCAAGGATAACGAGTATATAGGCTACACCGAAACCGGAAGTATGATAATCGGCAAAAACAACATATCGGAAATATACGAACTGGATTTTGACGGAAACAGAAAGCCTATCGACTATACCGTGACAGACAGCGGCGCAGCAATCAATACAAATACTAAGACAGGATTTAAGGTGATATTAAATGATTAAAAGATATATGCTGTATGCTTACAGCAAGGATAAGAAAATTAAACTCTCAGATAACGGTTATCATATGTCCGCAGCAAGCTACGGAAACGATATTTTTATATATCTTGAAACAAAACATGACGAAAACCCCTTTGAGGTTGCGGACAAATTTCTGACAGGAGAATTATCAACATTTCCTAACGGCAAAAAATATATCGAAATGACGGACATTTTTCACTATTCATTCCCTGCATCCGAGGAATACTGGGAAAGAAAACAGGACAACAAAAGGCTTGTTTTCAAAATTGCACGTCTGAAAAACGATAAAGTCGGAGAATACGTCTACTACCACTATAAACTGCAAAGAGAGGCTACTGCGGCATATGACAAATACGGCGTAATATACCTGCTCGGCAGTACGCTTGCCATGTACTACGAATTACCAGAGGTTCCTGCGGATTTGAGCCTTGTCACCGATAAATGGGATATACTTGCTCCCGGATATTCGGGGAATATAATCGGCGATTTATCCGAAAATCTTGAGGACGGTACAAACGGCTGGCACGATTGTATTGAAATATCAAAAGAATAAAAAATATGCGGCAGTCTTTTTGAAATTGCCGCATTTATTTTTTCGGTGCAGTGCGTTGTTATTATATCATATCACTTTTCAATGCCATTTTTTTGGCTACGGTCAATTGATTTTTTGCGATTATTTTTGATTTTCTTTGATTACTTCAAAAGTAAAGTATTTATGCTAAGGAGAATGTTAAAAGAATGTATGCGCCCTACCGCAAGTTAATCCCCGACTGCATAAGTGGTCGGCAAGTGTTAACGATAGTTCCTCTGCCGATGATATTGTACCGCAAGGGAATGAAAATGTCAAAATAATTATGATGACATAGGCCGGATAAAAAATCATGATAGCTCTGTAAAGACAAGTAAAAAATACAAGGACAGAAATAATAATTATGCAAAACTTATCATGTTGCAAAAGAAAATTGACGGTACTTATTGCGTAAGCGATGTTGTTCCGGACAGCAAAAGCAAAACAATATGGATTACGTCAGCAAGGATACAAAAAATACCGTAGGTACATTGTAATGCTCAGCAAACGGGGGGTTCATATCGCCGGGTACTGCGGCAAATTTTCTGACTTATAGCTTTGGTAATATTTTGTTTCGGTTGTATAAACAGACATCACATCAGTTGTTGGGTCATGCTCCCAAACTTTAAGTAACATTCCCTCCATGTCTTTTGCAGCCCCACCATTTACTGCATATTCAATAAAAACCAGGTCAGGGTTATAGGTCAAAATATCCTTATCTATACGACACACTGCAAGATCCGCATTAGTTCCAGAAAGACCAATGTTTACTTCTGTAATGTTACAATTTTTAAATTTATCTTTGAACCACTGCGTGGTTTTGGGACGCCATGACTCTTGTTGGGTTATACTGCCTCCTAAGTATGCAATGGTAATATCATTACCGCTGTATAATTTTTTTAATGTGTTATAAGTTCCTCCGCGCGTAGAGTATTCTTTTGGGGCATATTCTCATTTTCATACTTATAATTTGGCATATAACTTGTAACTGAGCCATAATTTGTATCTACTCCTTCGTCAGGATTAGCGAAATCTTCTTTTGTGTATGTAAATATTTCTGCTTGGCGTAACGGGTACAATGTATCCAAGCTGTACATTAACATCACTTTGCCGGTTGTCCATAAATCTGTCGCTTCAAAAGTTATATTGGTTTTCGATAGACTTTTGTGTGCTTCAAGTCCTGTTACTTCTTGTGTTTTTATATCTACAATTTTACCATCTTCTGTGTAGATTGCTGAAATTATAGTCGCTTTTTCCAATAATTTTTCAGTGCGATTTTTCAAGTATATGAAAGATTATTGCCGTTTGAATATAAATTTGAAAATTCTAATTCACCTACAACAATTTTTGCCCGGTATTTTTCAGCATCAGTTTCAAGAGTATTTGTACCGTTAAAATCTGCGTCTGTTGTCAAGACAATAGCTGCCACACGCGAGTAGTTTTTTTTCACATCTTTTAAGGAAACAGTCGCAGTTCCCTTTTTCAAAACAACCTTGCCAGCCAAATCCCACCAGTAAGAACCATTCTTCCCCGTTTCCTGCTTTGCACCGAAAACGCCTATAAATCCGGAAAGAGTGCTTCTATCAATACCTATTTTCGCCGCACGCCCACCTTGATTATTTAAGGTATAATCTTTTGCATAGCCCCAAACATAATATGTCCCATTTTGGGGAATTTCAATTTTTGCCGTCGCATCCGAGGCGACCATTCCTCCATTTGTTAACCCCATCAAAACACGTATATCACCATCTTCGATGTTTGACCATGTACCATAGTCGCTTTCAAAATCATCCGGTAATAAAATTAAATTACTTTCGCTTTCTGAAAATGATGCTTTTGCAAGTTGGGCTTTTGCCACCTTTATATTATTGAAAAAATACTCATCTTCTGGCACATAATTTTCCTCTGTTGTAAACATAATTGCTGCCACCCTTGCATATTGTGGCGAAGTTTTCATTAGTGTGACCTTTGCCGTATCGCCTTCTTTTAAACTAATCTCACCAATCTTTTCCCAACAAAAACCTTCTGAGCCATGTTTTCCGGCTGTTTTCATCGCAGTGTTGTTTACTGCTATGTTTGCAAATCTTGTGCCGGGTTTATTGATTGCAGAGTCCCGCACAAAACTATAAATTGTATATTTTCCATCTTTAGGTATATAAATCGATGTCGAAATATCTTCTTGTGGAATAAACTCACTAAATAAGACTGTATATGTATCGCTTATGGTATTAGTCCAACTATCCGACTGTTTAAACATTTCCGGCAAAACAAAAAACGTACTGCCTGTTTTTGGCAAGTCAGTTTCTATAGTTTCGTTTGACTCTGGCGAAATAGTTAAATCCCAAGTATAATTTTTATCCTCCGAATTATCGCCAGCTATCGTATAGCCTACAGGCACCTTAAAATCTATAGCAGTCGCATCATTGCGTACATCACTTTTAATGATTTCTACATCCTCAAATGATATCATTTTGGAATATGTTTCATCTCCTGAATATGTTACTGTCCCACTCAGCATACAGTTTACAATCTGATTTTCCTTATTAACGCAAAATGGGAAATTATTTGTGCTTATAACTAACCTTTTTGCATCGCCACTCGAACCTGTTATCATCACATTTATTTTAAATGGCGTAAAATTTGTTTCATCAATCTCTATACTTTGCGGAACATAAAGTGTAAAATCAAAATCGTACTCATTTCCTGTTGTATAATCAATATCTTCCGGTGTTACCATATCAGACGGATTAACAACTATGACCGTTGTATCGGTTCGCATTTCATTACTTTTAATGGTACTATCTAAATTAATAACTGCTTTTGAAGTTTTATGTGTCCAAGCACCCTTTATTCTGTAATTCGCCAACGAATTTTCGGTCACTTCAAATGGAAAACTGTTTAAGCCTGCCACAAAACGAAAACAACCATCACTGGTACCTTGCGTTCCTATATTCAACTTGATTTCAGTAAAACTTTCTGCTGCAAACGCAGGCAACATAAACTGAACATCATAAAAAACGCTAAAAACAAAGAAAATCTTTTTTTCATCCTACTATTACCTTTCGCCATCATTTTACCTATGCACCTCAACAATATGTTCCATTCTGTCACCGACGTGCGGGATTGTGTCGGTTGTTACCAATGTTCCGTCAAGTGTGATTTTGCTTTCGCCTGTGCCGTTATGTATCTTCACAACATACGTGTCACCGCGGAATTTACGTATTTCCTCGGCATAATCCCAATCTTTCGGTATGCACGGATTTACCTTAAATCCGTCATATTCCGGCGTAAAGCCCAGGATATTCTGCGTTATCACACGGAACATCCAGCCGGCGGTTCCCGTCACCCACGCAAACGAGGTTTGTCCCTGTCGGATATTATCCGGCCCGAAGTACATATTTGTGAACACATACGGCTCGCAGCCCGAATATGCCGACGGATTTTTCTCGCTGTCCGGTGCAATCAGAAGATATGAATTTACTGCGTCCTCTGCCCTCTCTGCAACCGTGTCCGCCACAAGCTTGAACGCACCGCCGTGACAGTACGGCGTACCGTTTTCCCATATTCCCGGTACAAACCCGGTTAATCTGCCGACGTTTTTATCGTACTTCGTATATGCCGGATAAAGCGTCATAAATCCGTAATCGCACTTCAGATACTTATTGACCGACTCAATACATTTTTGCTTTCTTTCCTCACTGCAAACGCCCGCGATTATTGCCCATGTCTGCGAATTGAGATAGATTTTTCCCTCTTTGCACTCGTGACTTCCGACTTTTTCGCCCTTATCGTTATACGCAGCAAGATACCACTCGCCGTCCCACGCGTTTTCATTGATATTCTTTATCATTGTTTCACGGTATTTCAGAAATTTGTCGCTTAATTCAGCGTCATTTTTGATTTCCTTTGCGATTTCTGCTGTTTCCTTTAATGCTATGCAAAGCGCGATGCTTGTCCATACGCTCTCGCCTTTTCCGCCCGTGCCGATACCGTTTAGCGAATCGTTCCAGTCACCGTCATGTGCAAGAACAAGTCCGTGCACACCCAAATCGTTCGCAGAATATTCCGCCGCACATACAAGATGTTCCCAAACGGTTGCATCAACGTCATCAAGATATTTAACGGGTTCATCAAGAAATTTGAAATCGCCTGTTTCTTTCAAATACGCATTAACTGCCGGTGCAATCCATACCGGTCCGTCGGAATAAATATGCGGATCAAGCGGCAGCCAGCCGCGAACGCACCGTCCGTCGCTGTACTGATGTGCGAGAACCTCAAGTATTTTCACTCTTGCCATACCGCTGTCAAACGCAGCTATTCCCCACGCGTCCTGTAACTGGTCTCGAAATCCTTTTCCGGTTGCCCGCCCTGCCTCGGCACACAGCTGAACCTGATTTTTAACACAGTAATTCGTGAGTGCATTTATCTTTTCAACCGGAGTTTTTATCATAACGCGGTTTTGCAGTTCGGCTTTCATTTGCTGCACGCTCAAAAGCTCGGTTTCAAACATACCGCCCTTTAAAAGTTCTTTAGACATTTCCTTTGCGGTTTTTTCGCTGTCCGCACTGCCGATTGCAACGTAAAACGTCTTTTTCTCATTTGGCTTTAGTGTGAACGTATTTTCAAGCACGCCGACCATACGCTCGCACGCAGCAAGCGAATTTGTGCATTTGCCGTCTGCCACCGTTTTGGGTGCAAATATACTTCCATACAAGCCTAAAAACGTATTTTTTGACGTCTCAAACCCCGTTATATCCTCGCTTGATGCGATAAATCCGTTGTACCAACCGTGCGGACGTTCCTGGGCGGTGTTCTGTGCATAAATCATATTGCCGCTGTTCCATGCACTTACGTATGAATCGTATTCGCTGTAGGTCGCATAGCCCTCAAGAGAGAACTCCACAAACGAATACACCTTGATTTCCCTTTCGGATTTGTCGGTGTTTTCAAGCTCGATTTTCCATTGCTCCGCCGGAAGTTTTGTGCCGACAAAGCCTGTGATTGCCGCCTTTATGCCGTCCTTTTTCGCACTGATTTTCGTATAGCCTATGCCGTGAGTGCAGGAGTATTCCTCAACGTCCGTCTTGGACGGATACCGGCCGGGATTCCAGTATGCACCAGTTTTCATATCACTGATATAGAAGTAGCGGTTGCCGTCTTTGATGAGGTTTGCACGCCCTCTGCCTTTTTCGTCGATATAGCTTGCCGCGCGGTTGCCGTATGAGCCGACACCTCCGCCGAAGTGGTTTATGCCCGACAGCATACGTTCGTTCTAGACGTAGTTCATCTGCGGACGCGGCGTCAAGTAGTCCGTAATTATGTATTCGTTTCCTTTTGCATTGAATTTTCCGTATTTTTTCATTTTGTATGTCCTTTCCCTAAGGTAATTTTGTAATTGTGCAATATCCGCCGTCGGCGCGGTAATTAAACGAAATCACACCGCCCGACACACTGCTTGCAAGCTGCGAGCCGCTCTGTGCCGCCGTCGCATCGGTCCAGCCTTCGGGCAATTTGACATTTAACGTGATATCTTCATCATACAAAGCCTTATCAAGTTCATTCACAACATTAATTGTTAATGCGCTGTCGGTATAATCCACAAGTTCAATCTTGCTGTTAAGGCGCTGTGTGCTGTATGCGGTCACTTCGTCCCAATCAGCGACCCATATATCATCAGTCCTGTTACCTATGTACTCAAAATGATTAGCCGCCTTTTCTTTTGTTGTTGTGTATTCATCGGACGCTTCTATTCCGTGCCACAGTTCCATAAGCCACTTGTTATTATTAATCGCATTGTCGACCCAACCGTTCATATCGTCAGCCGACAAATTATTGGTTATAATCTGAAATTTGGTGTTATACAGGGTTTCACTTGAAATCGGAATATCGTTATATCCTCCGCCGCTGCCGCGCATTGAGCCGTGCTGTTTCTTCGCTTTTGCACGAACATCTGCGCTGACATCGTTAAACGGCAGTGCAAGTCCCAAAACCTTTTGACCGGGCAGATTTTTTCTTATAGTCTCACGCGCGCCGTTTATCTGTTCGTTCAATTCACTATCACCGAGCGACGTAAGAGGCACATGGCTTTTTGAATGATTCGCCGCGGTAAATACACTGTTCTCGGAATTAATCAGTTCTCGCCATTTATTCCACGTACCGCACTTTGCTTTTGTACCGACCCAGTCGGTAACAAAAGCGACACTTCCGCGAAGATTGTTTTTTCTGAACTCGCTGTCATACCAAACAACCGAATCGTATACGCCGTCATCAGTAACAAAAGTGTATATCGCTTTTTTGTTATCCTTTATCGGTGCAATTTCCGCGTCAATACTCATTGCCGTTGTATGAATATTAAACTGCATTTCACGGTCGCCGACAGTAACTTTAAGCGTGCTGTAATCTGACTTTTTCGCCGGATAACACTCCATAACGCCCCATTCGTTCAGCTTAACATTCGTACCCGAGATAATTTCAAACTTAACTTTCTCATTTTGATTAGACACAACGGTCGGTATAACTTTATCGTCCTCAATATAAATTTCCGCACCGTTTTGATAATGTTTAATTCCGCACGGAGTAATTATGTTCAGGCAATCGGCAGTATTTCCCTCGTTCTGATAAGCAAGCATATTTTCCGCCGCCTCAAAACCCATTTCGTTATGAGCCTTCTGATTATAATGCACATTATCGCCGCGGAAAATATCGGCAGTCATTGACGGCATATCGCCCGTACCGTAGCCGATATTTTTATACTTATTCTCAAACCACGCTTTTATAGAGCTGTCACTGTACCAATTTTCTGTCGCGCTTGATACGATACACAAATCATCTCTTGTTGACGCAAGATAATACTGTGCAATTCTCGGTCCCGTAAGATGCAGATTATCGGGGAATGTTACTGCAGACGATGAACGCACCGGCAAAATTCCGCCGCACATAATACGGCTTTGACTGTCGCCGAATTCTGTCACAAATCCGTTATGCATTTCGGAAAACGCCTGTGCATACTGTGCCGCCGTATAACCCGAGCCTTCGGTTTCCTTTCCGTTTTCGTTTTCGCCCTGCAGCCAGAAGTACACACGGTCGCCAAGCTCATATCCCTCCGCATTTCGAACCGAATCAATTCCTTTATTATATAACTTTTTCGCACACGAATAACAGTCGCGTCCCATGCTTGTGTCGGCTCCGTTGTTCTTATTATTCGGCGCCCATAAACCGTATTCATTATCCGCAAAGCCCGTTCCGCCGTATGCCGCCTTTACAATTAAGACCGTATGACCTGTGCGTTCGTGCCACGTCTTTCCGAGCGCACCCGCCCAGCCTTCAACGCCGGTTTCCGACAGAGTTTCATTACCCATTGTGTTATAGTAAACCGTTCCTTTGTCGGGTTTTATGCTTTGAGTCTTATCCGCATACTGCCCCAAAGCGTTTGACTGCCCCGCAATCAGCAGTACATCAACCGTTTTTGACAAATCCACATATCCGATTTTCTTTGATGCAAAAATCTTCCCATCCGCCAAAATGTTTACCGTAACAGTATCATTGACGCCAAGCACACTTACGTCAAAATCTACCGTCTTTTCCGCTTTCCGTTCGGAGTCAAATTTCACAGCATCATCGCACACACGGCTCGTTTTACCGTTCTTTGTTACGTCTGCCTGTACTTTAACGCTCGTACCCGGGTGTGACCCCGACAGTATAACTTTTGCCGACATCGTGCCGCAGCCTTCTAAAGATGTAATCTTTTGTCCATCCGCATCGACAAAAGTTATATCGGCAGCAAGCGGCGTCCACACCGTTTCGCCCAGTATTTTATTTTGCATCACCGGCTTAAAATTGCTGTCCCATGTAAAGACTTTTATATGACCGTTTGCTAATGCTTTGTTATTAAATTGTACATCAATTGGTTTATTT
>CAKSUM010000013.1 GCA_934501535.1 uncultured Clostridia bacterium | reverse complement strand
GAAGTGGCTGAAGACGGGCATATTGACATATACTTAAGGCTCCTTGCAGACATAGGATTAGACGAAAAGTATCAATGCTCATCTATCAGTACATAAAGACATAACAGAACGATTATCGGACATCAATCCGTCACTTGCACGCGAGGTTCACTCCGTCCTTGACAAAAACAAAGCAGAGCGCCATATCCGCGGCGGACTTGCAACAAAAGAAAAATACCTGCGTCTTGCACACATAAAATAAGCCCGAAAGGCAAATAAAAGCTGTGCAAACTCAAACAACAGGCGGTTTTTCTTCCGCCTGTTGTTCTGATTTCCGAAAATACTGATTTTTCGTCTCATTCCCGTATTTTGCACGGCAGCCGATTTTTAGTCGAACGCTATTTATTTTCCAGCTGACCGAGGCTTGCCGCCTTGAGATATGCATTGATAAATCCGTCTAAATCTCCGTCCATAACCGCTCCGATATTGCCCATTTCAAAGCCGGTTCGATGGTCTTTCACAAGGTTATATGGGTGGAACACATACGAACGTATCTGACTCCCCCATGCAATTTCCTTTTGCACACCCTTGATGTCCTCAATTTTTTCTTTTTGCTGTTGTTCCGCAATTTCCGCGAGCTTCGCTTTCAGCATTTTCATCGCATAATCCTTATTTTGATGCTGCGAACGCTGCGTCTGACACGAAGTTACAATCCCCGTCGGAATATGAGTAATTCTTACCGCCGAATCCGTCTTATTGATATGCTGACCGCCGGCACCGGACGAGCGGTATGTATCAATTTTCAAATCCTCCGGCTTAATATTAATTTCAATCTCATCATCGATTTCCGGCATAACCTCAATCGACGCAAACGATGTGTGCCGTCTGCCGGACGCGTCAAACGGAGAAATGCGGACAAGGCGATGAACTCCCTTTTCCGACTTCAAATAGCCGTATGCATTCAGTCCGTTAATTGATATTGTCGCACTTTTCACGCCGGCATCATCACCCGGCAGCATATCAATCGTTTCGGTAGTATATCCGTTTTTCTGCGCATACATCTGATACATTCTGATAAGCATTTCCACCCAATCCTGCGCCTCTGTTCCGCCTGCGCCGGAATGGAATGTCATAATGGCATTACAGCGGTCATACTGACCCGAAAGCAGTGTTTCAAGCGTCATTTTCTCCACTCTTGCCGTTATGTCCTCTACGGTCTTTTTGATTTCGTCTTTCATGGACTCATCATTCTCTTCGTTTGCCAAATCGATAAGTACAATCGCGTCCTCCCATGCGGTTTTTAACTCCTCATAAGCCGCAACCTTATCCTTCAGCTGCTTGGTTTTCTGCAGCACCTTCTGCGATTTTTCCATATCGTCCCAAAAGTCCTGAGCTGATGCCTGTGCCTCAAGCTCAGCAATCTGCTGCTTTTTGCCCGCAATATCGAGTGACGCCTCAAGGTCGGTTATCGCCTTTTCCTGTCCCTGAAGCTCCAGTTTATACTGTTCATATTCTAACATTATTCAAATCCTTTCCGGCTCTGCGCCGATAATTCATTAAGGGGCGCCGCTTTAGCCGCCGCTCAACAAAGAATTGAGCGGTGTTTGAGCAACACCCCTTGGGTTCATGCATCATGCGTGCAGCTATCTGCCGCAGCAATGCTTGTATTTTTTGCCCGAACCGCACGGACACGGGTCATTTCTTCCCGGTGTTTTCTTTGCCTGTGCCGGTCTGTTTCCGAGCGAGCCGTCGCTGCCGGTATCAAGCGGCTTTGCAACCTGCACGCGTTTTATCTCTACCTGCGGACGCGGCTTTACCGCAAGCACATATTTAACGGTATCGCGCTTGATTGCCTCAAGCATGCCCTCATAAAGCTCACTGCCGACATTTCTGTACTCGATAACAGGGTCATGCTGACCGTATGCACGCAGACCGATTTCGCGTTTCACATGCTCCATTTCGTCCAGATGATCCATCCACAGCGTATCAACAACGCGGAGCATCATAATGCGCTCAACCTCACGCATTACCTCGCCGAACAGTTCACACTGCTCATTGTAGCGTTTATTTCCGATTTCCAAAAGCCGCTCGCGTACATCGTCCTTGGTTATCGTATCGATTTCGTCCTGAGAAATTTCAAATTCACCGCCGGCAAGCAGATACTGATTTGCAAATTCCGTAAGCGCACGGATATTCCAATGCTCCGGAATATCGGTAATTCCGATATAATCGTCTATTGCGGTATCGATAATCGACTCAATCATCGCCTTGATTGTGCCGGAAATATCCTCGCCGTCGAGCACCATCTGACGCTGTGCGTAGATAATCTTACGCTGTTCGTTCATAACCTCGTCATATTGCAGAACGTGACGGCGTGCGTCAAAATGTCTGCTTTCCAGGTTCTTCTGCGCATTTTCAATAGACTTATTGAGAATTTTTGCCTCAATCGGTTCGTCCTCTTCCAGTCCGAGAGTTTCAACCATTTTCTTTACTCTGTCCGAGCCGAAAATACGCATGAGGTCATCCTCAAGCGAAAGATAAAACTTTGACGAACCCGGGTCGCCCTGACGTCCGGCACGTCCGCGCAGCTGGTTATCGATACGGCGTGATTCATGGCGTTCCGTGCCGATTATGAACAGACCGCCCGCCTGTTTAACCTCTTCCTGCTCGGGCTTTAACTCTTCTTTGAACTTTTCGTTAAGCTTTCTGTATGTTTCGCGAACCTCAAGAATTTCCTCGTCCTCGGTTTCGGCAAAGCCTGTCGCCTCGGTCATGAGCATATCTATCTTTTCGTCGGTCATTTCTTCATCGTCCGCTTTTTTCGCGATAAGCTGTTTCTTCAGCTCATGCAGCGCAAGATATTCCGCATTTCCGCCCAGAATAATATCGGTACCGCGGCCTGCCATGTTTGTTGCAATCGTAACCGCACCCTTTTTACCTGCCTGAGCGACAATTTCTGCTTCCTTGGCATGATATTTTGCGTTCAGCACTTCATGCTTTATTCCCTCGCGCTTTAACAGTGCCGACAGCATTTCCGACTTTTCAACGTTAATCGTACCGACAAGCACCGGCTGTCCCTTTTCGTTACATTCCTTGATTTTTCTGATAACCGCCATGTACTTTCCGCGTTCGGTGCGGTAAACGCTGTCATGCTCGTCTATACGCGCAATCGGCTTATTCGTCGGAACCTCAACGCAGTCAAGGCGGTAAGTCTGCTGAAATTCTTCCTCCTCGGTAAGAGCCGTACCGGTCATACCGGAAAGCTTCTTATACAGACGGAAGTAATTCTGGAACGTGATTGTCGCAAGAGTCTTGGACTCGTTCTCCACCTTCACGCCTTCCTTAGCCTCAATCGCCTGATGCAGACCGTCGGAATAGCGTCTGCCCGGCATAATTCTGCCCGTAAATTCGTCAACAATCATGACTTCTTCATTCTGAACCACGTACTGCTGGTCGCGGTGCATAACGCCGTTCGCCTGCAGCGCCTGGTTCACATGATGCTGAATTTTCATATTATCGGGGTCGGCAAGGTTTTCTATGCCGAAATACTGCTCTGCCTTGGCAATTCCGCGCTTGGTAAGCGTTGCGGTCTTTGCCTTTTCGTCCACGATGTAATCGCAGTCCGCGTCATCGTCCAAAACCTTATCGTCCTCCTCGGTAACAACCGTTTTTTGCAGACCCTTTACAAATCTGTCCGCAATGACATAAAGGTCAGCAGCGGCGTCACCCATACCGGAAATAATCAAAGGCGTTCTCGCCTCATCGATTAATATGGAGTCAACCTCGTCCACAACGGCATAATTATGACCGCGCTGAACCTGCTGTTCCTTATAAGTAACCATGTTGTCGCGAAGATAATCAAATCCCATTTCGTTATTTGTGCCGTAGGTTATATCCGCGGCATATGCGGCACGGCGCTGCTCGTTGTCAAGGTCATGGATAATCAGTCCGACCGAAACGCCGAGGAATTTATAAACCTTGCCCATCCACTCGGAGTCACGCTTTGCAAGGTAATCGTTAACCGTAACGATATGTACGCCCTTGCCTGTAAGCGAGTTAAGATATGCCGGCAGCGTAGAAACAAGAGTTTTACCCTCACCGGTTTTCATTTCGGCAATTCTGCCCTGATGCAGAATGATACCGCCTATAACCTGTACATAAAAATGCTTCATTCCGAGAACTCGCCACGAAGCCTCGCGCATAACCGCGAATGCCTCCGGAAGAAGGCTGTCCAAATCCTCGCCGTCTGCAATTCTTTTCTTAAATTCGTCCGTTTTTGCGCGCAGCTCGCTGTCGGAAAGCTTTTCAATTTCCGGCTCAAGAGCCATCACTTTATCGGCTATCGGCTTTACTCTTTTTAGCTCACGCTCGGAGTATGTGCCGAAAATTTTATCAAAAAGTCCCATACTTTCACCTCATATGTTAATTCTTACATTAATTATTGCATACTATTCCTAATAATACACCCTATTTTACAGTATAACACAAAACAAATAAAATTACTATACCTTTTTATAAATTTTTTCCATTTTTTTAATAAAATCGAAAATTGAGCAAAAACGGGTGCAAAAAAACAGTCATAGGGCTGCGGCAAATCAAAGACCGCAGCCCCTTCTTCGGTAGATATATATAATCAGCACAGTACCGGCTGTAGTTGTCGGTAATCGAGCGCAAGCTCGGCTGCCGGAATGATTTGGGTCATATCCGCCACAAGCGAGTTAGGTTTTTTTATGCAGTCGTCCTGACCGAACGGCACAAGATAAATACTCTTGTAATTAAGCAGCGCACCTATGTTTTTTGCCGCATTGCCGAGTCCGTCATTGGTGGAAACCGCAATAAGTACCGGCTTTGCACCGCGCAGATGCGCTTTTGCCGCCATAGTCACGCTGCTGTCGGTTATACCGTTTGCCAGCTTGGCAAGGGTGTTGCCCGTGCACGGCGCAATTATCAGCAGGTCAAGAAAGCTTTTCGGCCCGATAGGCTCCGCCTCCTTAACCGATTTTATAACCGGATTGCCGCAAATCATTTCCATCTTTTTGCGGAAATCCTCCGCCGCACCGAACCGAGTGTCGGTCGAGTATGCCGTTTCGCTCATAATCGGATACAGCTCCGCCCCTGTCTGAGCAAGGTTTTCAAGCTCGCGGATTACACGTGAAAACGTGCAGAATGAGCCGGTCATGGCAAAGCCTACAGTTTTGCCTTTTAAATCCACTTTGTTACACCCCCGTTTCCGCAAGAATATTCATTATCGTTTCCCCGATAATTCTTCCGGAGGTTATGGGCGCGGATTTTCCCGGAAGCGACAGTGCCCATATTACGTTTTTGCCCAATTTTTTTGCCGTGCCGAAATCCACTCCTCCCGGCTTTGACGCAAGGTCGATTATCAGCGCGTCATTCTTCACGCGCTCCAAAACCTCCTCGGTCAGCACAACCGCCGGAATGGTGTTTACTATCAAATCGAATTTATCGGCAGCGGACGTCAGCTCGTTGGTATGTATCGCTTTAAATCCGCGCTCGCAAATCCATGCAAAATCCGCACATTTGCGCGCCGATACCGTAACGTCTGCCCCCATTGCCGCCATGCGCTCCGCCAAAACCTTGCCGACCCTGCCGTAGCCCGTTATCAGCACCCTGCTTTCAAACAGCGTTATCGGCATTTCCGCAAGGGCTATTTCCACGGTGCCCTCCGCCGTAGGAATTGCATTTTTTATTATAAGCTCCTCGCGCTTATAGTAATCCGTGAACATGATTGACCGGCGCACAAATTCTTCCGCAAGCTCCTTTGAGATGCATGCGCCCAGAACAAAACAGCCGGACGGAATATTATCCAGCACTTCGGAAACGGATATTCTTGTTTTCGCAAGCGGCGCGTTTATATAGATGTTATCGCAGCTCGCCGGAATAGGCAAAACGACGCAGTCCGCCGCACAAAGTCCGTCAAGCCCGGTGTCCTCCTCCGTCAGCCCTATCGTATAAACATCGAACCCTTCCTCTTTCAGAAGGCCGGCAACCGTTATCTGCCTTAAATCTCCCCCGATTACATAAATCGTACCTTTCATGCTCCATACCTCCTTTATACCATAGTATGAAGCTGCGGCGGTTTTGTTCTGTACTTTGATGATTTCTTTAAAAATTCTTTTGAAAAATAAAGAGCCGCAAAAGCATTGCCTTGCAGCTCCGTTTTTATTTATCTTTGATTTCTTTAAGAAATGCTATGCCGAACGGCACGGCGAGCACCGCGGCGAGAGCGTCCGCAACAGGCTGTGCCGCCTGCACGCCCCAAAGTCCGAACATCCGCGGCAGAACAATAATAAGCGGAATGAAAAATATTCCCTGACGGCTGCACGCCAAAAGCGTTGCGCGCCATGATTTTCCGGTCATCTGAAATGTCATGTTGCATACCGTGTTTACGGGTATGAGCGGCAACGCGGCGCATTGCAGGCGCAGCGCGTATCTGCCGATTTCGATTACCTCCGCGTCCGCCTTCGTAAACCGCGCCATGAGCCAATCCGCCCAAATGAAGGTCGGAATACCCATTGCAATCATTACGCACATTCCGAGAACCAGAACAAACAGTATCGCTTTTCTGACCCGGTCATACAGCTTTGCGCCGTAGTTGAACCCGGCAACCGGCTGAAAACCCTGCCCTATTCCTATCATGACGGCAAAGATTATCATAAAAATTTTTCCGACAATTCCCATTGCCGCAACCGCGGAATCGCCGTAAACCGCCGCACTGCGGTTAAGCAGCATTGTTGCAATCCCCGCCAAGCCCTGGCGCGACAGTGACGGCAGTCCCGTTTTTAAAACCGTCAGGTACAGCATCGGCGAGCGCGATATACTCTTTACGGAAAGTCTGACGCTGCTCTTGCCCGACAAAAACATTCCGAGCAAAATCAGAAAACTTATGCACTGACTTATAAGGGTCGCAACAGCCGCGCCGGCGGTGCCCATCTTAAATACAAATATAAACAGCGGGTCAAGCGCCACGTTCAGCACGCCGCCCGACGCAATGCCGATCATCGCATACTTTGCTTTGCCCTGCGACCTGAGCAGGTTATTCATTATAAATGCGCCGATCATTACCGGCGCGCCGAGAATAATATACCGCGCATAGCTTTCGGCATAAGGCAGAATGGTTTGCGTCGAGCCGAAAAGCAGCATCAGGTCGCGTATTTTGAAAATAGCCGCCGCGGCAAAAATTACGCCTATCGCCAGTCCCGAAAAAAACGCCGATGACGCATATTCGCATGCGCCCTTATCGTCCTGTTTCCCCAAAAGCCGCGCGATTACACTCCCCGAACCCATACCGACAGTAAACCCCACAGCCTGAATTATTGCCATCAGCGAAAAAACAATCCCAACTGCGCCTGAGGCGCTCGTGCCCAGCTTTGATACAAAATATGTGTCCGCCATGTTGTAAATTGACGTCACAAGCATGCTCACCACCGTCGGCGCCGCAAGTGACAATATAAGACGCGGTATTCCCGTTTTTGTCATTTTATCGAATTGTGCACTGTCCTGCAATTTAATACTCCTTTAAATTTCTTATGTACTCAAACGTTTCTTTTTCGCCCTTTTCGGCAAGCATGACAAGCCAGCTTTCCAAAAGGTCCGATGTTTCCGGGTGGATAATCCGTTTCGGCTTTCCGCGCAGAAAATACTCCAAGGGGTGTGATTCGGTGTATTTGTCACCCTGATAAATTTTGCTCGCCGCAACGCGGTCGCAGAACATTTCCTTGACGTATTTCAGCGGCATTTTGACCGGGCCGTACTGCCTTGTCGCCGGGTGATAGTCGGTCCAGTACTCAAAATGATGCTTGTTTCTGCCCTTATGGTGCATCCATGCGGCGGAATATCCGTAAATTTTTCGTTCCATGTCATTGGGGCTTCTGTCGCCCTGATAATATTTTGCCCCTGCAATAAACTCGCTCGGCTCATATTTCGACAAATCGTGCCGCAGTCCCTGCAGAAAAACCCCGGCTTTTTTGCAGTGGCGGATTACCGCGTGCCGGTGACGCGTTATTGTTATAAAATGTTTAATTGCTTTCATTTCCGTCCTCCGCCTTTCCTATATATGAAAATCTTTTTACTCGTTTTCCGTTATGCAAAACCTCTTCATTCCACATCGACAGTGGGCGCACCCAAAGTCCGCGTTCGCCGTAACACGCACGGTAAACCGCCGTATCTTCAAGCGTTTCGCTGTTTTTTGCCACACCCAAAAGCTCATATACTTTCCCTTTAAAATGTCTGTAAAATCCCGGTTCCGTCACAAATATCACCGCTTTTCCCTTTCCTTTATTATATCAGTATAGCACTAAAATATCCCTTTTTCAAGTATATCTTTGACAAATCGGATTTTTTTGTGTATAATAGGTATAATAGGCGGATTTTTGCCGAAAATCCTAATAAAGGGAGAGATTTTATGCCGAGAGAGGATACGACAATTTCATACGTTGAGCCGAATTCTCTTGCCGAGGAGGCAGGCATAGAAGAAGGGGACAAGCTGATTTCGATAAACGGTCACAAATTCCACGATATTTTGGAATACCGCTACCTCGCCGCAGACGCGGAGGTGGAGCTTGAAATTCTGAAAAAGGACGGCAGCACCGAAATAATCGCCATCGAAAACGATTATGAGGATTTGGGCATCGACTTCCGTCAGGAGCTGATAAAAGAAGCGCAGTCATGCAGGAATAAATGTATCTTCTGTTTCATCGACCAGCTGCCCAAGGGCATGCGCGAAACGGTATATTTCAAGGATGATGATACACGCCTGTCTTTCCTCCAGGGAAATTACGTCACTCTCACGAATATGTCGGACGAGGAAATCGACAGGCTGATAAAAATGCATGTATCGCCGATAAATATATCGGTTCATACCACCAATCCGGAGCTGCGCGTGAAGATGCTGAAAAACCCCAACGCAGCAAAAATATATGAAATAATGAAACGCTTTGCCGCAAACGATATTTACATGAACTGTCAGATAGTGCTCTGTCCGGGCTACAACGATAAGGCGGAGCTTGACCGCACAATCACCGACATGGCGGCGCTTTACCCGTATGTGGCGAGCTGCTCCGCCGTTCCGGTCGGGCTGACCCGCTACCGCGACGGCTTGTGTCCGCTGACTCCGTTCACGCCCGAAACCGCGCTTGAAACGGTTCGGCAGATTGAATCATATCAGCGCAAATTCAAACGCAAATTCGGCACAAACATGATTTATGCGTCGGACGAGTTTTACATCAAGGCAGGGCTTCCCCTGCCCGCCGCGGAGGAATATGACGGCTTTCCGCAGATTGAAAACGGAGTCGGGCTTATATCCTCCATGCAGGAGGAATTTGACGAGGCGATAAAGCTTATCGAGCCGAAGGAATATCCGCGCAAAATCGCCATCGCGACCGGTGAGATTGCCGGCGATTTTATTCGCTCGCTGACCGACAGGCTTACCAAAAAATGCAGCGGTCTCTCGGTCACGGTTTATCCCGTAAAAAATAACTTTTTCGGCGGCGGTGTGAATGTTTCGGGGCTGGTCACGGCAGGCGACATCATCGACGCGCTGAAAGACGAGCCGAAATATGACGAGCTTTTAATTCCCGACTGCATGCTGCGCGACGGCGAGGACATATTTCTGGATAATATCACCCTCGGCGAGCTTGTGCGGCAGCTCGGCATGCCCGTCACCCCAACGCCTAATGACGGATATATATTTATAGAAAACATTTTAAAAACCGAACTTAAATTTTAAAGGAGAAATGATATGAAACCTGTAGTTGCCATAGTAGGCAGACCGAACGTCGGCAAATCGACGCTTTTTAATAAAATAGCCGGCGAACGCATAAGCATAGTTGAGGACACTCCCGGCGTTACGCGCGACCGCATTTACGCCGACGCGTCCTGGCTTGACAAGCACTTCACACTGATTGATACCGGCGGAATTGAGCCTAATTCAAAGGACGAAATTCTGTCGCAGATGCGGCTTCAGGCGGAGCTTGCAATCGATATGGCGGACGTTGTAATCCACATGGTGAACGTTGCCGACGGCGTAACCGCAAATGACCTTGACGTCGCCTCCATGCTGCTGAAAGCGAAAAAAGAAATTGTTCTTGCAGTAAACAAGGTAGACAACATCGGGGAACCGCCCATGGAATTTTACGAATTTTATAATCTCGGTCTGGGCGACCCGATTGCAATTTCCTCAACGCACGGACTGGGCGTGGGCGACCTTCTGGACGAGGTTTGCAGCCATTTTCCGTCCGACGCCGATTTATCGGAAAACGAAGATGAAATCAAGGTTGCGGTTATCGGAAAGCCGAATGCCGGCAAGTCGAGTCTTATCAACCGCATTTTGGGCGAAAACCGCGTTATCGTTTCCAACGTTGCCGGCACAACGCGCGACGCGATTGACTCGCATTTCGAGAAAAACGGCGACAAATATCTGTTCATCGATACCGCCGGTATGAGAAAGCGCAAAAAAATCGACGAAAATATCGAGCATTACAGCGTAGTGCGCGCTCTTGCGGCAGTTGACCGCAGCGATGTCTGCGTAATCATGCTCGACGCGAACGAGGGCGTCACCGAACAGGACACGAAAATTGCCGGCTATGCTCACGAAAAGGGCAAGGCGTGTATTCTTGCCGTAAACAAGTGGGACGTCGTCGCAAAAGACGATAAAACCATGAAAAGTTTTACCATGCGCGTGCGCGAGGGATTTGCATTCATGTCTTACGCACCGGTTATGTTCATTTCGGCGAAAACAGGGCAGCGCGTAGATAAGCTTCTGGAGGAAATCAAGCTTGTGAACGAACAGCATAAGCGCCGCATCACAACAGGAATGCTCAATGATGTTTTAAATGATGCAATGTCCAAACAGCAGCCGCCGTCAGACAAGGGCAAGCGGCTCAGAATATATTACGGAACACAGGCGTCAACCGAGCCTCCGGCATTTGTGCTTTTCTGCAATTCAAAGGATTTGTTCCATTATTCGTACCTGCGCTTTATCGAAAACCAAATCCGCGCAGCGTTCGGCTTTGACGGCACACCCATACACTTTATACTGCGTGAAAAAGGTCAGAAAAATCAATAGGGGGATAAAATAATGTTATATATTATTACCGCACTCACAGCGCTTGCCGCATATCTTTTGGGCAGCATAAATACGTCGATTATCCTGTCAAACGCGATTTACGGTGAGGATATACGCACGTCCGGCTCGGGCAACGCCGGCGCAACAAACATGCTCAGAACTCACGGCAAGGGCATAGCCGCGGCAACGCTTATCTGCGACGTGCTGAAAGGTACGCTTGCGGTTGTGCTGGCTTCATGGCTCGGTCTGATACTCATGCCGTACTTTAAAAACGTGGCGCCTTCCGCGGCGGCAAGCTTGCTGCTCCCCGTCAATCTTAAATACATAGCAGGCATTTTCGTCGCATTGGGTCACGATTTTCCGATATTCTTCGGATTTCGCGGCGGCAAGGGCGTAGCGACAAGCCTCGGCGTTATTCTCGCGCTTAACCCGAAAATCGGGCTTATCGTACTCGCTGCGGCAATACTGGTTATGGCAGTTTCGCGCTATGTGTCGCTCGGTTCAATCACCGCGGCGGCGATATACCCGTTTATCCTGTTCGTTGATATAATAGCAAGCGGCGAAAATCCTGCCGATTATCCGGTATACATCGCCATGGCATTTATACTCGCGCTGCTGCTTATCGCCAAGCACCATACCAACATTTCCAAACTGAAAAACGGTACGGAAAACAAGCTGTTTTCCAAGAAACAGCCGGCGGAGGAACAGGAAATCACAAACGCAGACGAACAATAATTCTGCTGCGCGAAAACATTGATTGCCGCAAATGCGGCGGATTGGAGATTATCATGAAAATTGCAGTTATAGGCTCGGGCAGCTGGGGCTGCGCAGTTGCCATTCTTCTTGCAAAAAAAGGCTACGATGTCTGTCTTTGGAGCTGGCAGCAGTCGGAAACAGACCGCTTAAACGCCGACCGTGAAAACCGTGAAGTTCTGCCGGGGAAGCCGTTTCCCGACAAAATCGTGTGCTCGCATGACATGAAATTCTGCGTCACCGGCGCACAGCTTATCGTCACGGTTGTTCCCAGCCCGGCGACAAGAACCACAGCGCGTGAGCTGGCGGAATATGTAACCGGTGGTCAGGTTATCGTAAATCTTTCAAAAGGGCTTGAGGACGGCACACTGATGCGTCTTTCCGAAGTATACGCAGAGGAAATTCCGCAGGCGGAAATCGCCGTAATGAGCGGCCCGTCACACGCGGAGGAGGTCAGCATCGGTCTGCCCACCACGAATGTGGTCGCGGCAAAAAATGAAAAAACAGCGGAGTTTATACAGGAAATATTTATGTGCGAAAGTTTCCGCGTCTATACCTCGGATGATGTAATCGGCGTCGAGCTGGGCGGTGCGCTGAAAAACGTAATTGCGCTGTGCTCGGGAATTTCCGACGGAATAGGCTACGGCGATAATACGCGTGCGGCGCTGATGACCCGCGGCTGTGCGGAAATCCGCCGTCTGGGCGTTGCAATGGGCGCGCAGCGTGAAACGTTTGCCGGACTTTCCGGCATAGGCGACCTGATTGTAACCTGCACCAGTATGCATTCAAGAAATCACCGCGCCGGTATTCTGCTCGGTCAGGGACGAACCCTTGCCGAAACGCTTGATGAAATTCACATGGTGGTTGAAGGCGTAAACACGGCGCGCGCCGCATATGATTTAAGTAAAAAGTATAAGGTTGAAATGCCTATAATCGACGAGGCTTACCGTATATTATTCGAGGGCAAAAAGCCGCAGGACGCCGTCACCGACCTCATGACGCGCAGCAAAACCGCGGAGCATAAATAAGGAGAAGGAAAAATGGATATAATATTAATACTGTTAATCGGCGTAGGTCTTGCGATGGACGCATTTTCCGTGTCTGTCACCGACGGAATTATTCTTAAAAAACCTACCTTTTTGGAGGCGGCCAAAATAGCATTTTTCTTCGGAATTTTCCAGTTCTTAATGCCGTGCATCGGCTACCTTTTGGGAAGCGCATTTGCTTCCTACATAAAGACTTTTGACCATTGGATAGCATTTGTTCTTCTTGCCTTTATCGGCGGAAAAATGCTGATTGAGGCTGTAGGCGAAAAAGAAGAAGAAAAAGAAAAGGAAATAAAAAATCCGCTGTCATTCGCAACGCTGTTTGTGCTTGCTGTTGCTACCAGCATCGACGCACTCGCTGTCGGCGTGACCTTTGCGACAATAGAGGTTCCGCTGATTTTTGCGGCGACGCTCATCGGCATAGTTACTTTTATAATTTCCTTGGCAGGCGTGTACATCGGCAGCCGGTTCGGAAATCTTTTCGGCAGCAAGGCTGAAATCGCCGGCGGTCTGGTGCTCATAGGTATAGGTCTGAAAATTTTTATCGAGCATATGTTCTTTTAAAAAAACAATTGACATACATACATTTTTATTGTATAATATAAGGTGATTTTTGTACAACGCAGGCTGAACCTACCCGTTTGGTTCTGCGTTTTTTCGATAAACTATGAAAAGAGGCACAATTATGACAAATCTGATTATTCCGGAGGGCTACAAGTCGCTTTTGTCGCTCAGACAAACCGAGCTTGCCATAAAAAAAGTCAAAGATTTTTTTGAAAAAGACCTTTCAATCCAACTAAACCTTACGCGTGTATCCGCACCGCTTTTTGTAAACAAAAGCAGCGGCTTAAACGATACGTTAAACGGAGTAGAGCGTCCGGTCGCATTCGATTTAAAGGAAACCGACGGCGAATATGAAATCGTACACTCGCTCGCAAAATGGAAGCGTTTTGCACTGAAGCATTACGGCTTCGGTCACAACGAGGGACTTTATACCGATATGAACGCAATCCGCCGTGATGAGGATACCGATAATCTTCATTCGGTCTATGTTGACCAGTGGGACTGGGAAAAGGTCATCGACAAATCGGAGCGCAATGTGCAGACGCTCAAAGATACCGTTCACCTTGTCTACAACACATTAAAGCACACCGAGCGCTATATTGCCTCGGAATATGACTTTGCGGAAATTTATCTGCCCGAGGATATTTTCTTTATCACAACACAGGAGCTTGAGGACATGTATCCGGACAAGACCCCGAAAGAACGCGAATACGCAATCGCAAAGGATAAGGGCGCAGTATTTCTAATGCAAATCGGCGGCGTGCTGAAATCGGGAATTATGCATGACGGGCGTGCGCCGGACTATGATGACTGGACATTAAACGGCGATATTATCGTGTACTATCCGGTGCTCGACACCGCGCTGGAGCTGTCATCGATGGGCATACGCGTTGACGAGGACGCGCTCCTGTCGCAGCTGAAAATCCGCGGCAAGGAGGAAAACGCAAAACTGCCGTTCCAGCAGGCTCTTTTAAACGGCGAGCTGCCGTACACAATCGGCGGCGGCATAGGTCAGTCGCGAATTTGCATGTACTTCCTGCATAAAGCGCATGTCGGCGAAGTTCAGGCATCGGTATGGCCTCAGGAAATGCTTGACGAATGTAAAAAACACGGAATTGATATTCTGTAAAACTACGGGTTGTGAAAATTTCTTCACAGCCCGTTTTTTGTGCCGTTTTTGCGCCGTAATATTCGTACAGACAAAATCATGCTGTACCACACGGCGGAATATGCAGACGCCGAGCTGCCGGTTGCAAAGACAGACGTAACGTATTCCGACAATGCGGAGGTATCTCCCTGGGCGCTCGGCGCGGTACAAAGCCTGCGGCTTTCCGGAATATTCGATGACTCAGACGATGCTTTCCGTCCCAAGCAGAATATCACCGAAAAACAGGCAATCGCATCTTTGGTTAAGCTGTATGACATTTTGAAAAAGTAAACACGATTGCGCATAAAAATTCCACCACACCAAAAAAAAGCAGCTTTGAAACATGTAATCACATATTTCAAAGCTGCTTTTTATTTTTTTCATTAATCGCAAAACAAAATACTATAGTGTCATTTGTCATTTTTCCACAGTTAAATCAATCGGTAATTTTATAATTTCTAATCCTCGATTTCATATTCCGCCCAGCCCGATTTTTCATAATCACCGTCCGTAAAATATACTTTTCTCAAGACTTCAGCAGTCTTTGTCAAATACAGTATATTCTCCTCACGGAAGTTACTCCAGCCTTCGGTTGCAATCTTAACTATGTAGTAGCTTCCTCCCGACAGAGTGTGCCATGTAGTATGGAGTATTCCGTATAAATTATACTCTTTTACAGTCTGTGCGCACGCTTTACTGATTTCCAAACCTCTGTCCCATGGGCAAAGCAATGTATTAAAGTTTTCATTTTTCAATGTAATCGCCGTTTCTATCGGGGGCTCCGCACTGTCATACTGCCAATCCGCAAGTATGATTTTTTTGTTTAGGTGTTCTGTCATGAAATCGGCACATTTTTTATTCGGAGCAAACGCGGTGTATTTATTGTTTTTATTATAGTCCGGAGAATTATATAACAACATATCCGCCCATATTATTGCTTTTCGGTTGTCTTTCTCAAGTTCATCCGCTGTTTCGTTTATGAAATCACACACCTCTTTCATTTCCTCGTCCGTAAACCCAAATCCGTAAGCCTCGTCGCAGCCCATGTGAAAATATTCGCCGTCCCCGCACAATTCAATCAGCTCGGCACGAATGTTCCTTAAAAGCTTGCGTGTTTTTTCATTCTTAATATTCCAGCGCCAGCCGTCATCACTGAATAAATACTGAAGTTTCGGATTATGATTCAGCACCACATGCTTTCCATGCTTTACACGGCTCTGCGAGGCATGACCCCAATGATTAAACATAGGAATAACCTCCATTCCCATGTCATTTGCTTCCTTTATAATCGGTCTTATTTCATCTTTTGATAATCCGTGTTCCCATGAAAGCTCCTTCAAACAGTCATATTTCAACATTCCCCAGAACTCGATTATAATATGAGTATATTTAAGTGCACCGCACAGTCTTACAAAGCGTTCAATTTCCCAAATTTGTGAATCGGGAAACACGCAGAAATGTATCATTCTTCTTTCTATAAGCGGATTTTCGCGTATTTCACAGTAATCGATTTGCACCTCACCGCTGTCGGACATTCGCATAAGATCCAAAAGCGTCATATATGCATATATGAGGTTTCTTTCATTTTTTGCCGCCAGAAAAATCCCATTCTTATCAACGTTTATCGAATAAGCGAGCTCACCGCACATGATTTTTTGGGGGCTGCCGATGCAAAAACAGCACTCGTCTGTGTGCTTAAATTCAATCTCTGAGCAACGAAATGCATACCCGGTCCAAAGTTCTTTCAGAACCTGCCTGTCCAAAACCGCATTCGTCTCTGCTGAGACTTCTTTACCTATAACGTAATATCCGTCTGTTTTATTCCGTAATTCCTCATGTTTAAATATCATAATAAATAACGTCCCCTTAACTTCTTCAATTATAATATTTATTTACATCAGCCTTTCGAGCTTTTGCAAAACGGGCGCGTCAAACGTAAGCAGCTTTTCCGCCTCTGCCCTGCTGCACCAGCGAAATTCCGCCAGCTCGGATTTTTGCAGAGTTATCTCCGCGTCATTGCGCACGGTCGCCATAAAATACACCGCGTCCTTTGTGACGCCGTCCTTGGGCGAATAGGTCGAAACAACACGCGCACCGCCCGAAAACACAACGCTCAGTCCTGTTTCCTCCTTAATTTCGCGCACAGCTGTTTCATATTCATTTTCATCACCCTCGCGGTGACCTTTCGGAAATCCCCAGTGTCCTTTTGCGTTTTTCTTTTTGTTCAGAACCAAAAGATACTCGACATTACCGTTGTTAATCCGATAAATAACCGCTCCGCATGATTTTTCGTATGTCATTAAAATCTCTCCCTTCTGCCGTCGCACAGGCGGCACGTCCCAACGTGCAAAAGCCGCGCAAAATTAAAATTCGGTATTTTCGCGCCGGGAAATTTATGTAATAACATTTATTTTGCTTCAATCGCCTGTATGTATGAAATATCCGACAGTTTAAAATTTTTCAGACATGTATTTTCAAACGTAACATGCTCCCCGTTTTTCAGTCCCGGGTCATTAAAGTATATTGCCGTATCGTCGGCACCCACCGCCGCCATAGTATGTGGATAGCCCTCATATCTCACAAGCACTCCCGCAGGGTGCAGGCTGAGCGCTTCACGTATCGCCGCGGCAGCGTCCTCGTCCGACGTGACGTTTACCGCCGTTTCACCCTTATTTTTCGCATTAAATCCGGCATAGTACGGCGATGTTTCGGGAAGTGCCGGCACAAGCGTACACCCAAATTCCGAGACAAGCGTTTCATGCCCCGACATGAAATTTCCGTTATAGCCGCGTGCAATATTAACCGCCGCAACATCAACCGGCGTTACCGTTTTCCCGAGCACGTCGCTCATCAGCATCGCATATGAGCAAACCCAGCAGTACCCTCTGCCGTTTGATTCAAGCTCCAGCTCCGGCTGCGACTGATAAAAATATGTAGACGAATATTTTCCCGAACCGGTTGAAATTTCTTTCGGTACCTCTGTCAGCGCAGTTTCCTCCGCCGTCTGCGGCTTCTTTACCTGCGGCGTTACGGTAACGGTTTTGCTCGTTCCGTCATATTCTATCGAATTGCCGAACGGCTCTACCAGATATCTCACCGGCACAAACGTGTAATCGCTGCGCGTAACCATCGGCACGTCCATTTTACATTCCTTATTATTCACCGTAACCGTTTCGGAATTTTGCATAAAAACAACCGTAGTTTCGTTATCGGACAAAATGACGCTGCCAGTTTTTTCAGCGTATTGTATATCAAGTCCCATCGCCTCTGCAATCGGTCTGAGCTGCACGAGGGTTTTATCGTTTATTATAACGGGTTCCTTGTTAAAGCACAAAGCCTTGCCGTCATACTTTACCGTAATGTCCATTTCTGCCGTGGCAAACGCCGTGCTTCCGAAAATGCCGAGCGCAGCAATAATTGTCACAAGTAATTTTTTCATGATTATGACTGTGGACTCCTTTCGCGAATTTTTGGTTTATCCTCCGCGCCGTACACATTCGCGTGCCGCCGCGGGAAATTCCGGCGTGCCGCAAAATTCGGCACAATTCCTCAATATACTTTTTATTTTACCACAGTCCACAGCAAAAATCTACATTTTTTTCTAACAATTTCATAACAATTTTTAACAGATTTGTAATAAAACTATATAGAATTAATAAATCATTTCATAAAGTACCTTAAAATCTGCAAAAGATTTTGCAAAATCCGCGGCAGGTCTGCCGAGTGCGCTGTCCGCCTCACCCCTGCTGACCGTCAATTCACTGCCCGATACATTGTAATCTATGACTCCGACATTCCCTATGAGCGCAAAAAGCATGTATGCCTGTTTTTTCAGCACCTCGGCGTCAAAATTCTCGGAATTAAGGTAAATCGTCAGCCCGTACGGCTCTTCATCGGCGTGTAGCTGCATAAGCCCTTTCGCCGCGGCGGAATACCCCTCCGGCATGGTTAGCCTTATCAGATTTGCAGCTCCCGGCGCGTCGCCGACATACTCTGTTCTGCTGTCATATAATATTTGCTCACGGTTTTTACCCTCCGTTTTCGGATTTGCCGCACATGCCGCCGTCACCGCTATACACAGTACAATCGAAAAAACCTTTGCAAACCGGTTCGGCTCGTGATATTTAAGCACATTTTTTATGCGCGGCTTTACACCTGTTTCACCGAAATACAGCGGATACGGGCGCGCGCGTTTCACTGCCGCCGAAAGCAGCGACTCGGAATATTTACCGCTGTTTTGGGTTTTAAGCGCCGCCTCATCGCAGCTCATTTCCATATCTCTGTTCATCAGATAAAATGCCGCATGACAAAACGGGTTAAACCAGTGCACCGCCAAAATCAGCCATGCCAGCGGCTTAATTATATAATCACACCGCCGCAAATGACATCTTTCATGTTCAAGCACACATTCCAGCGTATCGCCGTCCATGCCGAACGGGACATAAATCCGCGGTCTGAATATGCCGAAAATAAACGGTGACGGTATTTTATCCGTTTCGTAAACATTTTCGAATTTTCTGACCGAGCCTCGGAGTGCGTTATACAGCCGCAAATACGAAACGGCGCTGTATATCAGCACGGCTGCCAGCCCGATTATCCAAATCCAAGTATAAATAAAAACCGTTATCTGCATCGGATTTACGCTTGCGAATTGATTTGCCGGCGGCAGGGACGTATTCACGGCGTCGGTTAAGCTCTCAATGCCTGTTGAAAGCTGAGGTTTTTTCATAAGACCTATATTTTCGGGAATAGTGCACGGCTTTATTTTAAAGCTGAATATGCTGAAAACCGAGTTAAATGCCGACCCGAACACCAATCGGAACGCGCACACCGACCAAAGCGCATAAGAGTAACGTTTCGGGAATTTTCGAAGCAGCAGCCGCGCCGCGATTACTGCGATTATCACATAGCTCGCGGTCACGCTTGTTTCAAGAACATGCAAAAATATTTTTTCAGCCATTATTTCACCTCCCTGTGACTGTCAATCAGTTTTTTCAATTTTTCCGCTTCCTTTTCGGATATTGTTTTTCCGCCCAGAAACGCCGTCAGAAATCCCGGCAGCGACCCGGAAAATGTGTTTTCCATGAACTGCTCGCTGCGCGACGCCTGCAGTTCCTGCCGCGTTATCAGCGATTTTACGCACGAATTTTCATTGCTTACCAGCCCCTTGCCGGATAATTTTTTCAGTGTGGTGTATGTGGTTGATTTCTTCCAGCCCAGCTCCTTTGCGCAAAGCTCCACCAAATCATGCGATGAGAGCGGTTCGCTGTCCCATATTATCCCCATAAACCGATATTCTGTTTCACCTATCTTCATATCCATCATAAATTACCGTCCTTTCAGTTTGGTCTATTATAATCGACCACTTACAGTCTATCACGATAGACCGAAATTGTCAAGCATTTCCGTAAAAATTTATTAAAAAAAAATTTCCGCACAAAAAGCGGAAATTTTAAAGGGAAATAACTATAATATGAAACTTGCGTAAATTAAATCTGGTACGTTTTAATAATACCCTCCGCAACCTCGCGTTTCGTGAGGCGCATATCCATCGCCTGCTTTTCAATCATGCGGTGTGCCTCACTTTCGGACATTTTCATGTGCTGAATCAGAACCCACTTCGCATGATTTACAATGCGGATTTCCTCCATGCGTTCTTCGAGCGTCGCGTTCTTTTTTTGCATGCGTTTCAGGCGTTCCTGCATGGCGTACATATTTTTCAGAATTTGATGTATAACGCCGCTCGATGTCGGTTTTGAAAGTGTAAATATACCGTAATCTATAACCTTGTCGGTGACCTCCTCGTACAAATCCGCCTTAACAAACATGAGAACGCCGCATGTTGAATTTTCAGCCGCGTCAAGCGCAAATCTCGTGCCGAACGAATCGGTCAGCGGCGTGTTGACAAGCAGAATATCAAAACTGCGGTCAGCCAAAATCCGCCGCGCCTCGCCGGTGGTTTTCACTTCTTTTATCGGTCCGAACTCGTTCTCCGGCAAAAGCGGCAGTATCGCCTCGTTGAACTTTGCTGAGGAGGATACGATTAAAACGCTGTATGTGTATTCTTTAAAAAGCATAGCAGCTCCTCCTCAAAGTTATTCGCAGTAATTTCTGATTACAGCCTGCGGCATGACATTTTTCACAAATTCACTGTCAGCTGCCGCGGACATAGCGTCTTTGAGGTTATCGGGGATTTTCGCGTATTTTTTCTGTTCCTCCTCCGCAAGGGCAAGCACATTGATATTTTCAGCCTGAGGGGGAAGCTCTTCGTTTTTTATTCCTGCCAGTGCGGCATAAATAAGCAGCGCATACGCAATGTACGGGTTTGCAGCCGGATCGGGCGAACGCAGCTCTATGCGCTTACATTCACCGTCCGCCGCCGGCACGCGTATCAGCTGCGAGCGGTTTTCGGGCGACCATGTTATAAACTTCGGCGCCTTATGTCTGCCGAGCCTTTTGTATGAATTTTCGGTCGGGTTCAGGAAAACCGTGATATCGGAAATCCTGTTCATTATCCCGGCTATCGCATACGGCAGCAAATTATGCTCGCCGCTCATTTTGGCAGCCGACATATTAATATGAAAGCTGTTTCCCGGCTTATCGGAAATAGGCTTCGGTAAAAAGCACGCGTACAGTCCGTTGCGCGCGGCAACCGTTTTTACGACCCAAATAAACGTCACGGCATTATCCGCCGCCGTGACCGGGTCGGAAAAGTGAAAATTAATCTCGTTCTGTCCCGGGCCCTCCTCATGATGAGAGCTTTGCGGTTTAATCCCCATCTGTTCGAGCGTAAGGCAGATTTCACGGCGGATATTTTCGCCCTTGTCCGCCGGTGCAATATCCATGTACCCCGCATTGTCATGCGGAATGTCGGTCGGTGCGCCGTTTTCGTCGGTCTTGAACAGATAAAATTCCAGCTCAGCTCCGAACGAAAATGTATACCCCTCGTTAAAAGCGGTCTTTACCGCCTCCTTTAAAATTCTCCGCGAATCGATTTCAAACGGTCTGCGGTCGGGATAGGTAACCGAACAAAACATGCGCACAACTCTGCCGTGCGAAGGCCGCCACGGAAGCACAGACAGAGTTGCCGGGTCGGGAAACAGCAAAAGGTCGGAATAAACCTCGCCGCCGAAACCGGGAACAGCCGACGCGTCAATATTAATGCCGCTTTCAAACGCGCGTTCCAGCTCGTCCGGCATTATGGAAATGTTCCTCTGATTGCCGAATACATCGCAAAAGGCAAGACGGATAAACTTCACGTCCTCCTCACTGACATACTGAATTACTTCTTTTTTTGTGTAAACCACAGCCTTCACCTGCACTTTCTTTAATTTGCAACATACATTTGCTTAAAAGGATTTTTCGTATCGGGAAGAACTATTGTGAAATCGGAGCTGAGCACACTTTCTGCGTCAAATCCGAACTTTTTGCAAAAGGTTTCAATCACACCGCGTATTTCCGCTTTTTCCTCATCGCTTGCCGCGTGCGTGGTAACCTGTTTCGGAAATTTTATGTTCTCGCATTTTCCGCGCAGAAACATCTTTCCGCCGTGCATACCCGTGCACGGGAAATTGCCGACAATTTTTTTATCGGTGTCAAGTCCGAGCACGATAATCGTGCCGCCCGCCTGATATTCACCGAGAAAACTGCCTGCCGCGCCGCCGATTACAAGAGTCGGGTGCTTTTCTTTATACGCTTTCATATGTATTCCGGCGCGGTATCCGGCATTGCCTTTCACGAAAATTTCACCGCCGCGCATCGCATAGCCTGCCGCGTCGCCGATACTTCCGTGCACATATATGCTGCCGTCATTCATGGTATCGCCGACGGCGTCCTGCGCATTGCCGAAAACCGATATTTCCGCTCCGTTCAGATATGCGCCCAGCGCATTGCCTGGTATTCCGTGAATATCAATTTTCTTTCCGCTCATTCCGGCGGCGATGAACCGCTGACCCATACACGATGTCAAATCAATGTCTTCCTGTGTGTTTCTTATCCTTTCATTAAGCTCTTTGAACTCAATTCCTGCTGCATCTATCAACATTATATCACACCTCCGAGATTTTTTCTACGGTATTCGCGAGAAAAAGGCAAAAGTGACGGATTTTTTTTGATTAAATCAAAATCAATCGAATCGAGCGGCGTTTTATTTCTTATCAAAGACGTGTAAATACCGACTCTGTCAACATCGCCGAGGATTATAAATCCGGTAAGGCGGTTATCCTTAATATACAGCTTTTTCACGCCGCTGTCCGTTTTTTCCTCATACAGTTCGCCGTCATAGCTGCCGGCGGTCATCATATGATACCCGAAAAATCCGATTGAGTTCATCGGGATTTGATTGTCAAAGCTTTCCTCCGCGCCGGCCATATTGCAGCCGGCACAATATCCGCCCATGTATGCATTCGGCAGAATTGCCATAATTTTCTTCATGCCGCTTGAGCTGTCGCGCGCCTCGGTCAAGTCGCCTGCCGCATAAATATCGGAGAGCGACGTTTCCATTTTATCATTCACCAAAACGCCGCGGTTTACCTCCGCACCGGCGTCCCTGAGCAGCGACACGTTCGGTCTTACGCCGACAGCCGTCACCAAAACATCAAATTCCACCGTTTTTCCGCTCTTCATCTTCGCGGTATTTGCGTCAAAGCTTTCCGCAGTGTCCGCAAGCATTAGCTTAATGCCGTTTTGCACAAGCTTTTCCGCAACAATTCCGGCACATTCTTCGTCCAAAATACTCGACAGCACTCTGTCCGCCAAATCGCATACGGTTATTTCCTTAACTCTGCCCGACAGACCCTCCGCGCATTTCAGCCCGATAAGTCCGGCGCCGATAATCAGCACGCGCGAATTTTCGTCAATCATATTTTCAAGAGCGAGCGCGTCTGCCTCGGTCATAAACGAGGTTTTGTTTTTGACCGTGTCAAGCCCTGCAATCGGCGGCACAAACGGCGATGAGCCGGTTGCAATCAGCAGCTTGTCAAACGGGAGCTTTTCGCCGTCCGACAGCAGTATGTTTTTACCGTCCGTCTTTTCCGCAAAAGTGCCTTTTATCACCTTAACATTATTATCCGCGTAAAACCTTTCACTGCGATACTGCATTTTTTCCAAGGTTGTTTTATTTTCAAGATAGTATGAAATAAGCGGTCTTGCATACGGCAGAACATCTTCACCGCAGACAAGCGTGATACTTCCGTCGGGGTCATTTGCGCGTATGCCGTCGATACAGCCGAGCGACGCTATTCCGCCTCCGACAATAACATATTTTTTCATCGTTCTCCTCCAGTCCGCCGCACAAAGTCCGGCGTTTTATTTCTACCGTTCCTCAAAGCAGATAGCGTTATTCGGACAGCCTTTTACGCAAGCCGGTTCACCGCAGGCATTGTCGGTGCAAAGCTCACATTTCGTGACAGCTTTGTTTTCGTTTTGTACCAACGCACCGTACGGACAGACAAGCACGCACGTAAGGCAGCCGACGCATTTATTCTTATCGATTTTTACAACGCCGTCCTCTTTTGACAGTGCGCCGGAAATGCATGATTTCACGCACAGTGCGTCATCACAGTGACGGCACGATACCGCATACATTATTTTTCCGTCATCTTCCACCCTTACCTTGGGGTAAATTTTCTTATCTTTCAGAGCCAAAGCCATATTTTCCTCACCGGTTGCCGCAAAAGCACAGTTATATTCGCAAAGGTGACAGCCAAGGCACCATTTTTCATTAACATATATCTTTTTCATTCTCCTGCGTGTGAGATACCCAATATCTCAAGCTCCTTTCCGTTCAGTCCTACGCCTCTCAGCATCAGGCGATTTCCTCTGAGCGCCTCGATTGAGTTGATACCCATGCCGCCCATCAGTTCCTTAATCTCATGTTTCCATGCCGTCATTAAATTCACAAGCCGCTTATAGCCTATGTCGGGATTAAGCCTTTTTACAAGCTCCGGGCGCTGCGTTGCGATACCCCAGTTGCATTTGCCGCTCTGGCAGGTTCTGCACAAATGGCACCCGAGCGCCAAAAGCGCCGCGGTCGCAACATAGCATGCGTCCGCCCCCAGGGCGATTGCCTTTACCACGTCCGACGCACTTCTTATACTGCCGCCGACAACCAGTGAAACATTGTTTCTTATGCCCTCGTCGCGCAGCCGCTTATCCACGCTCGCCAGTGCAAGCTCAATAGGAATACCGACGTTATCGCGTATTCTTGTCGGTGCCGCTCCCGTTCCGCCGCGGAAACCGTCGATTGCGATAATATCCGCGCCGCTGCGTGCGATACCGCTTGCAATTGCCGCGATGTTGTGCACCGCCGCAACCTTTACTATTATCGGCTTTTTGTATTCTGTCGCCTCTTTGAGCGAGTAAACCAGCTGCCGCAAATCTTCGATTGAATATATATCATGGTGCGGCGCAGGCGAGATTGCGTCCGACCCCTCCGGAATCATTCGCGTTCTGGATACGTCGCCGACTATTTTTGCACCCGGCAGATGTCCGCCTATGCCCGGCTTTGCGCCTTGTCCCATTTTGATTTCCACCGCCGCGCCGGCTTCAAGATAATCCTTATAAACACCGAAACGTCCCGACGCAACCTGGACTATGGTATTTTCGCCGTACACGTAAAAGTCCTCATGCAAACCGCCCTCGCCGGTGTTATAGTAAATCCCAAGCTCCTCCGCCGCACGCGCAAGCGACTCATGCGCATTATAGCTGATTGAGCCGTAGCTCATTGCCGAAAACATCACCGGCATGGACAGCTCCAACTGAGGCGGAGTTTCCGGAATAATTTTCCCGTTTTCGTCACGTTTGATTTTATCCGGCTTTTTGCCGAGAAATACTTTCGTTTCCATCGGCTCGCGCAGCGGGTCGATAGACGGATTGGTAACCTGCGACGCATTTATCAGAATTTTGTCCCAGTAAACCGGCAGCGGCTTCGGGTTGCCCATAGACGACAGCAGCACGCCGCCGCTGCCTGCCTGCTTGTATATTTCCTTAATTGTATCGTCCTCCCAGTTTGCGTTTTCACGGAAACGGCAGTCGCTTTTTACTATTTTAAGCGCCCTTGTCGGACAAAGCGATACGCACCTTTGACAGTTCACGCACTTTGCCTCGTCGCTTATCATTATATTTCCCTTTTCGTTAAAGCTGTGCACTTCGTTTGAGCACTGTCGCTCGCACACGCGGCACTTTATGCATCTGTTTTCATTCCGTACAACCTCAAATTCGGGGTATATGTAGTTTATTCCCATTAAAATGCACCCTCCTTCACTCTTACGATAACAGGCTCGCCGCCGGCAGGTGAATAAATATTTTTAACGTCCGGCTCCATCGTGCGGATAGCCGCCTCCTCGCTTGCGATATAAACCTTATCGTCTTTTTCACCGACAACCATGCTGCGCAGCTTCAGGCGGTCATTAAGCGCCATAAGTCCGCCGTTGAACCCGAGTATAATTGAAAACGGCCCGGTTATTAAAAGACTTCCGTAAATACAGCGCAGATACTTTAATACCTCTTTTTCCTTTTCCTCGCGCGCTTCTATCGTGCTCCAGAACGGCGCCGCAATTACAGACGCGGTTTCTTCAAGCGTCAGCCCCTGTTTTCTTATCAGGTAATCCGCAATATATGTGATTACCTCGGTATCGGTCTGCAGCGTGCATTTGTAACCGAACATTTCTATAAACCGACGGTTTGCGTCATATGAAGAAATCTCGCCGTTGTGCACAATCGTGTAGTCGAGCAGTCCGAATGGGTGCGCACCTCCCCACCAGCCCGGCGTATTGGTCGGGTATCTGCCGTGCGCCGTCCATAAATAGCCCTCATATTCCTCCAGGCGGTAAAATTCGCCTACGTCCTCCGGATAGCCGACAGCCTTGAACGCACCCATATTTTTTCCGCTCGAGAAAACGTACGCACCCTTGATTTCGGTGTTGATTTTCATTACAATTTTGGCGGTATACTCCTTTTCGTCAAGCTGAAGGCTCGCCAAAACCGATGAAAGCGGATTTACAAAATAGCGCCAGATAAGCGGTTCATCGGTTATTCTCTTATGCTTGCGCGTGGGAATATTTTCCGAGCGCACAATTTCAAAGCTATCCTTTAAGAACTGCTCGCACGTGTTGCGCGCAATGTTATCGTTATAAAATATGTGAAGTGCATAAAAATCCTTATACTCCGGATAAATTCCGTAAGCCGCAAAACCGCCGCCGAGTCCGTTAGAGCGGTCATGCATGGGGCGCATGCTGTCAATTATTTTTGTACCGTTCATTCTTTCGCCGCCGCGCGATATAACAGCCGAAATAGCACAGCCCGACGGTATTCTTATTTGTCCTTCCAAAGGTAACATAGTGCATCTGCCTTTCGTAAAAAGTATAATCGGCACGTCCGTCCGAAAAAAAAGAAGATGCCGGCTTTTTGGGCACAATAGCCCAAAAAAGCAAACATCTTCGTTTACGTAAATGTATTATAGCACATCTGTTTTAATTTGTCAACAGATTTTTGCATAAAATCCCAAAAAGCTTTTTCAATATATCCGCAAAACTGTTGCACATAAATAATTAATATGATATAATATTTCAGATACATGTTATGATAACGGCAAATATAAAACATGAGAGGTCATTTATGAGCGAAATTGAACGGGCACTCAAAGAAAACGGAATATATATGACAAAAACGAAAGGCGACAGCATGAATCCCATGCTGTATAACGGCAGCCGGATAATAATAGTTCCTCCGAAGTTTCCGCTGAAAAAATATGACGTTCCGGTGTATCGGAGGGACGGGCATTACACGATGCACCGTATTGTAAAAATAACCCGAAAGGGATATATTATATGCGGCGACAACAGAGCTCACCTCGAGCGCGATATAACCGACAATGACATTGTAGGGGTACTGAGCAGCTTTTACAGCACGGACGGAAAGCTCACCGAATGTACCGACGCAGAGTATCTCGATTATGCAAAAAAGGTATGCCGCAGTCTGCCGCGGCGTCGGCTGAAGTATATAATATGCCGCATTTTATCCAAATTACATCTGCGCCGATAATAGCCGGCAATATCATGTTACTGCCGAAAATAATTATAACCGCCGATAAATCGGCGGTTATAATTATTTTAATACGGTATTGACATTTCAGCAGGCTAAACTCCTCACTGTCTTTCTACCAGAAATACTTTGGTTTCCTTGGGTTTGAAATTTATTTCTGTTCCATTGGGTGACAAATCATAAATTTCATTTGTAAAATATTCTCTTATTTTTACCGGCTCTTTCCATTTAACCTTTTTGGTTCCGCCCGTGTATGAGTATATTCCCATAACAGCGCTGCTCATATAGACAGGCTCACAGCTATCAAGGTACTCAAAAGCGCCTGCTTTTAGCGCAAGCTTTTTAAGCTGACTGTCCGGCATCGGATAGGAATTTGAAAATGCGTCAAATGAGCCGTCATCACGGTATTTTACAACAAATGCAGGTTCTCCGTTTTCCTCATACTCTCCCCACACCTCGCAGTCTTTGTCATCCGCACAAAAAGACGGGTGTACATACTCATTCTGATAATATGAATCGGGCGGAGGCGGAAAGTCATAAGCCTCATTAGAGTCAACGCATATTACCGCTGTGTTTTTTACATCTGTTCTTTTCAGCGATATTGAACTAAGCTCTTTCATGCCATCTATAGAAAATCCGTTTTCGGAAATATATCCCGGAGCATGGAAAAATAGGAAGGATACGCCTTTTTTTCTCAGCTCTGTCAGCTTTTCTTTTATAGCTTCAGACGGCTTAAACAGATTTACAAAAATCATTAGTTTATAATTGCTTTCGGCAAATTCGGGGTGCAGCAAATCTTCCGTTACGTAGCTGTCCCACGGGAGTCCCATTTTATTTAAATTATTAAGCTGCATTTCCGCAACCTCATAGTTAATGTGGCTTCCGAGGTAATAATTGGACTCCAAATCCACAAACATTGCAACCTCGCTCAGCGATTTTCTTTCATGCTTTCGCACATCTTCGCTCAGAGCCTTAAGTCTTTCAAACTCCTGCATAAGCTCGGGGTCATTAAACCAGCCGCCCAGCATATCGAAAAACCAAAATCCCTGTCCTTTGGCAAGTACCATGGAAATTTCCCGTCTGTAATATGCCGTGACTTCATCAATGCTTTTATACGGTTCGTCAACCCCTCTGTGCGTTTCCGGCAGCTCCTTAACCGCCAAATGACTTTTACTGTCCAATTCATGAAAATACAGCTTGTTATGCAGTGTCAGACTGTCTATCGTAACACGGAATGCACTTGTATATTCAAGCTTTCGGAACTTGTATGATGCCGGAGCAAAAAGCACATTGATATTTTCATCATTCAAAATCGTCATTGTATCATTATAATTTGCTCTTTGCAGATAGTACAGCTGCATGCCGAGCAAATATCCCGAAAATACTCCGACAACTTTATTTCCGCTGCAGTGTTCTTTTGCCTTTTTTGCAAAATAACTTATCGTATCGGTGACAATTTCATTGTAAAACCGCCAGTAATCTATGGACTCCTTATCCTAGGCGGGCGAACGGAATATTCCGTCCGACGTATGCTTTAATGCGCACGGCGATGGAATTTTTTTATTTTCATCACCCGACCATTTTTTTGAAAGCGTCCTGAAATATTTGCGTCGGATTTTCTATAACCTCGTCAGAACGGGCGGTATACCATTCCGTTGTACCTCCGGCAAGCAGGAAATATCCGTAAACTCTGCCGGGCATCAGCTCCTCCATTTTGTCCATGAGGTCGCACATGTATTTTGCCGTTGCTTCGCGCCATTTTTTCCAGCCGACGTCTTGAACAAGGTACAAAAACGAATCGACACATTCCGGATTTTGCTTCAAAAACCACTCCCGTGTATCCATGTGAATCATCACCGATACGTACCCGTCAGGAGCGTTTTCCTTATATAAATCCACCTGTTTTTTCAGATTGTCCCAGCAATACTCATTTTCCCCGAGCCATACCGGACCGAAATCCGAATACGGCTTGCTTCTGTTTTTGTCCAGAAAAGACATTATTTCACTCGGGAAAATATTAAACAGATGAATATTGTGTTTTTCAAAATCCCTGATAACATAATCCTTCGGGCGGAATGACCTGAAAGCTACCGGAGAGATGAGCTTTCCGTCCGCTTTTAATGACATATAACCGTTATCTTTTACTATTTCTGCTTTCATATATAAACTCTCCTTGTTGTAGTTGGGTGCAGCCAAGCCCCCCAAAAGCCCGGTTTTATGCGGTTTACTTATCCAGCGGCTTCATTGTCGGGAAGAGAAGTACGTCGCGGATTGCAGGCGAATCGGTCAGCAGCATACACATGCGGTCTATGCCGAAGCCTATTCCACCTGTCGGCGGCATGCCGATTTCCAGCGCACGCAGGAAGTCTTCGTCCGTTGTATTTGCCTCCTCATCTCCCTGCGCAAGCTGCTCCTCCTGCGCCTTAAATCTCTCTCTCTGGTCAATCGGATCATTAAGCTCCGAATATGCATTCGCCATTTCCCAGCCGTTCATGAAAAATTCAAAACGTTCCACATATTCCGGATTTTCCGGTTTTTTCTTCGTCAGCGGCGAAATTTCAACCGGGTGATCCATTACAAATGTCGGCTGAACAAGGTGCTCCTCAACATATTCTTCAAAGAACAGATTGAGAATATCTCCCTTTTTATGTCTTTCCTCATACTCAATTTTATGCTCTTTTGCTGCAGCACGCGCTTCCTCAAGGGTTTTGATTTCGTTAAAATCAACTCCCGAATACTTCTTAACGGCGTCCAGCATCGTTATACGTTCAAAAGGCTTGCCCAAATCCATTTCAATGCCGTTATACGTAATTTTTGTTGTTCCCAGCACTTCCTGCGCTACATGCCTGTACAGATTTTCCGTCAAATCCATCATACCGTGGTAATCCGTATAAGCCTGATAAAGCTCCATAAGCGTAAATTCCGGATTATGTCTTGTGTCAAGCCCCTCGTTTCTGAACACTCTGCCGATTTCATAAACCCGCTCCAGTCCTCCGACTATGAGCCTCTTCAAGTACAGTTCAAGCGATATACGAAGCTTAAAATCTTCATCAAGCGCATTAAAGTGCGTTTCAAACGGCCTTGCTGCCGCACCGCCTGCATTGGAAACCAGCATAGGCGTTTCAACCTCGAGGAAGTTCTGTGAATTAAGATAGCTGCGCACCGCGGCAATAATCTTTGAACGGTTTATAAACGTTTGCTTTACATCTTCGTTCATTATCAAATCCACATAACGCTGACGGTATCTTACATCGGTATCGCTCAGTCCGTGGAACTTCTCCGGCAGCGGCAGAAGTGACTTTGACAAAATTGTCATTTTCGTTACCGCAACCGAAATTTCTCCGGCATTTGTGGTAAAAACTTCGCCCTCTGCGCCGACTATATCGCCGATATCCAGCTTTTTAAAATACTCATATTCATCGGTACCGACCGTATCTCTCTTTACTACAAGCTGAATTTGTCCGGACAAATCCTGCAAATGCGAAAATCCGATTTTGCCCATTCTGCGCTTTGACATAACGCGCCCTGCGACAGTTACCGTTTTTCCCTCATAATCCGCATAGTTATCCTTGATATCCAGTGCGTGTATCTGTCCGTCAAATTTTGTTATTTCAAAAGGGTTGCGGCCGTTGTCGCACAATTCCTTAAGTTTATCTCTGCGTACCTGTAAAAGCTGTGATAATTCGTTATCCATTATATTCTTCCTTTCAGTTTATATCATAATCTATTTAATTATAGCATAATCGGATATTTTTGTCAATGCCGCAAATCTGCACCAACCGCGCACATTCGTTATATAATATTAATAGCAGGCAAAAAAGGAGGTATCGGCATGAGCGGTGAAGATTTAGCGGTTTTAATAACCGCCGCTGCGCTTTATACGGCGCAGTATCTTACAATTGACGACCTGAACATTCTGGTCGCCGTATTTACCCAACTTGCCGATACCTATGCCACACTGTCAGTAATACGTTCCATTGAACAGCCGAAAACCGGCAGTCAAAGTCAACAGAACGCACAAAGTCAGCAGGAGGAGGACATAATAGCCCTCGAAACCACATAATTACTTATGTAACATTTTTTCCGCCGCGGCGCGAAGCTTAAATCCGTAGCAAAGCACCACCGAAACCGCTGCGCCGACAACCGCCTGTAAAATCTGGAACGGCAGCTTCAGTATTGCCGCCTCGGGCGTCGCATACACAAAAGCTCTGCCGAGGCTGTAGCCCACAACCATGACAACCGCGCCTGCCGTCACGCCCAAAATCGCGTCGGACAGCTGTCCTTTTCTTCTGTGCGCCAAAAGCGAAATCACCGCCGCCTGAAGTCCGTGAGTTACAAGCGATACAAACATCGGTGTGGGATAAAAAATCAAATCGCCCAAAAATGCGCCGACTCCGCCGACAACCATTGCCGTAATCGGGTCAAAAATAAGCGCGGCGGTACATATCGGAATATCATTAATATATAAGTGTCCACCCGGCACGGGAATGCTCAAAACGCTCATGCTCAGCACAATTGTAAGCGCCATAAACATTGCTGCAAGGCACAAATGCCGTGTTGAATTGTAAAATCTTTTTTCTTTCATAATATCCTCCGTTCCGCCGCCCTCCGGCAGCATTAAATATAACAAGCAGCCTGCCCTCACCCCGGTCATGCGTTTACATGTCCGGCTCGGGTCAGATAAATTTGCCGCTCATTTTCACGTTAACCTCTGTCAAACTCCGCGCATATTTTAATGCGCACCGTTCTTTATTTATCCTGCAAAACCTCTTTATTGGTTCCATAGAAAATATCTTCTTTGCCGCTTATCATTTTGCAAAATTCTTCCATTCTGTCCCACGTGTTATGAATATCAAACTCAAAACCGTGTCCCCAGATGTAAAACAGCTGCGGCTTATCCGGAGTTAATTCCAGAAATTTTCTTCCCAGCGAGAACATCGCGTCCCATTCTGCGTGATGATGTACCGTGGGATTAAACAAAATCAAATCGTCCTGCAAATCGAAATTGTATGTAGATGTTGTAGTTCTCGCATACTTAATTCCGGTTTTTTCGCGGATAATTTTGTCACTCGTCCCTATACAGCCGGTACCTCCGGGATATGCCATTCCGACAACCTCATAGCCGGCAAGCTCGCTGAGCCTTAACCTGTCCTCCTCGACCTGGCGCAGAATTTCTTCATCGCTGCAATCCCTGAGCGCCGGGTGCGTCAGCGTATGTGCGGCAATTTCATGCCCCGCGTACAAGCTGCGCACCTCCTCCGGCTTAACCTTGATATGAGTGACGCGCTCGCCCTCGCGGTCAAGGTATCCGTCCTGCCCGAGCAGACCCGAATTTATATTGAATGTACATTTCAAACCGTATTTATTAAACAGCTCTATCAGCCTTTTGTCCTGTGTTATGCCGTCATCATAGCTGAACGTAACTGCCTTGTTTTTACCGTTCCACATGAGAAACCTTCCTCTCTTTTATGCCTCCGAATGAAAACTGTAATTCGGCGCTTCCTTGGTGATGTATATATCATGCGGATGACTTTCCTTCAAGCCTGCGCCTGTAATACGCACGAATTTTCCGTTTTCTTTCAGTTCGGGAATTGTGCGCGTTCCGCAGTAGCCCATACCAGAACGCAGTCCGCCCAAAAGCTGGAATATCGTATCGGAAACGGGGCCCTTGTAGGGCACACGTCCCTCAACGCCCTCGGGAACAAGCTTCTTTGAGCCGGTCTGGAAATATCTGTCTTTTGAGCCGCATTCCATTGCCGCAATTGAACCCATGCCGCGGTAAACCTTGAACCGTCTGCCCTGATAGATTTCAAATTCGCCCGGGCTTTCCTCACACCCGGCAAGCAGACTTCCCATCATTACAACGTCCGCACCGGCGGCAATCGCTTTCACAATATCGCCCGAATACTTCAGTCCGCCGTCGGCAATAATCGGAATGCCGTATTTTTTGGCAACCTGCGCCGCGTCATAAACAGCTGTAACCTGCGGGCAGCCGATACCTGCAACAACGCGCGTTGTACATATCGATCCGGGGCCTATTCCGACTTTAACGCAGTCCGCGCCGGCTTTAATCAGCGCCTCACACGCCTCACCCGTTGCAATATTCCCGGCAATGACCGGAATTTCCGGATATGCTGCCTTGACGGTTTTGACCTTTTCGATAATATTTTTTGAATGACCGTGCGCGGAATCAAGCACCAGAACGTCAACGCCTGCCGCAACAAGCTTATCGACACGATCCATCATGTCATCGGTTACGCCTATCGCCGCACCGCACAGCAGTCTGCCGTTTGAGTCTTTCGCCGCATTCGGATATTTTACCGCTTTTTCAATATCCTTAATCGTAATCAGCCCCTGCAGATGATTTTCCTTATCCACCAGCGGAAGCTTTTCGATTTTGTACTTGCTCAAAATCGACTGCGCGTCCTCAAGAGTTGTGCCTACAGGCGCCGTTATCAGATTTTCGCTTGTCATGGCGTCCTCGATTTTCTTTGAAAAATCGGTTTCAAAGCGCAGGTCGCGGTTGGTTATTATACCTACCAGCTTGTTTCCCGCATCGCAAATCGGAACACCTGAAATTCTGTATCTGTGCATAAGGTCATTCGCATCTTTTAACGTGTGTTCCTTTGTAAGACTGAACGGATTGGAAATAACGCCGTTTTCCGAACGCTTAACCCTGTCTACCTCCATAGCCTGACGGTCAATGGTCATATTTTTATGAATAATGCCTATGCCGCCCTCTCTCGCCATCGCAATCGCCATTTCCGCCTCTGTTACCGTGTCCATCGCCGAGCTCATGAGCGGTATGTTCAATTTAATGGTTTTGGTCAGATTTGTGCCCAGCTCCACCATGTTCGGCGTAATATCCGACTCCTGCGGCAGCAGCAGAACGTCATCAAAAGTTAAGCCTTCCTTTGCAAATTTATCCTGCATAACGTTATTTCCTCCTCTATAGTTATTTTTTCTATTTTACCAAATAATACGCATTTTTTCAATAGTTATCGTTAAAGTTTTTTCTTTTCTTGCAATTTCTACAAAATATCTGCCGAAAACTGCGGTCAGATAGATAGTTTTATGCCGTATAACCGCATTTTTCCCCTGTCCTGCGGCTTTTCTGTGTAATTTACAAAAAAGCACGGCAAATATCTTGCCGCACTTTTTGAATTATTTTTTTAATTTTTTGGGTAGTTTTGAAAAAACAAGTGTATTGCCTCCTGTCGGAAACAATGTTATACTCTCGTTTTTCAATCCCTCGCGCACTGTTATTCGCGCTGCTTTTTCCTTTTCGGTTATTTGGAAAAGCAACAGGAGGATTGCCGCTGTGAAGGGTGCCGATGTACTCGGGTACCTCAAGCCCTGAACAGCGGTGAGATGCGCCGCTTATTTTTCAAATTAATACATGCCGCCCATTGAGGGATCCATAGCCGGTGCCGGTGCAGGATTCTTTTCGGGCTTATCCGCAACAAGACTCTCCGTGGTAAGAACCATCGCCGAAACCGACGCCGCATTCTGCAGAGCTGATCTTGTTACCTTAACCGGGTCAACAATGCCGGCTTTAATCATGTCAACATATTCCTCTGTAAGCGCATTGTAGCCAACACCCTTATCGCATGATTTAACCTTATCAACAATAACGCTGCCCTCAAGACCTGCGTTCTTTGCAATTTGTCTTACCGGCTCCTCGAGCGCTTTCAGAACAATCTGAATACCTGTCTTTTCATCGCCCTCGGCATTATCCAAAAGCTTTGCAACCTCCGGGATAACGTTGATGTAGCTTGTGCCGCCGCCGGCAACAATGCCCTCTTCAACAGCTGCTTTCGTAGCCGCAAGAGCGTCTTCTATTCTGTACTTCATTTCTTTCATTTCGGTTTCCGTTGCGGCACCAACCTTGATGACCGCTACACCGCCGGCAAGCTTTGCCAGTCTTTCCTGAAGCTTTTCTTTATCAAATTCGGAAGTTGTGTTCTCGATTTCATGTCTGATTTGTGCAACGCGGTCTGCAATTGCAGCCTTATCGCCCATACCGTCAACAATGATTGTATTTTCTTTCTGGATTTTAACCTGCTTTGCACGGCCGAGCTGTGCAACCTGTGTATCTTTCAGTTCAAGTCCGAGTTCCTCGGAAATAACCTGACCGCCCGTAAGAATTGCAATATCCTGAAGCATTGCTTTTCTTCTGTCGCCGAATCCCGGAGCCTTAACCGGAACGCATACGAAGGTTCCGCGCAGCTTGTTCAGAATAAGAGTAGTAAGAGCCTCGCCCTCAACGTCCTCTGCGATAATCATAAGCTTTTTGCCCATCTGAACAATCTGTTCCAAAAGCGGCAGAATTTCCTGAATATTGGAAATCTTCTTATCGGTAATAAGTATATATGCATCGTCCAAAACGGCTTCCATCTTATCGGTATCTGTTACCATGTACGGTGAAATATAGCCGCGGTCAAACTGCATTCCCTCTACTATGTCGGAATATGTTTCCGCCGTCTTTGATTCTTCTACGGTGATAACGCCGTCTGCCGTAACCTTTTCCATAGCCTCGGCAATCAGCTGACCTATTTCATCATTTGCCGCGGAAACCGACGCAACTCTCGCGATGTCGGCTTTACCGTCAACCTTTTTCGCATTCTTTACAAGGTTTTCAACAGCTGTATCGACAGCTTTCTGAATACCCTTTCTTACGATCATCGGGTTAGCGCCCGCCGTAACATTCTTGGTGCCCTCGCGTACAAGCGCCTGCGCCAAAAGCGTAGCGGTTGTAGTACCGTCGCCGGCAATATCGTTTGTCTTTGTCGCAACTTCCTTTACAAGCTGCGCACCCATGTTTTCAAACGGGTCCTCAAGCTCTATTTCCTTTGCAATCGTAACGCCGTCATTCGTGATAACCGGCGCGCCGAACTTCTTGTCAAGAACTACGTTTCTGCCTTTGGGTCCCAATGTAATTTTTACCGTATCGGCAAGCTGGTCGATGCCGCGCTCCAGCGCATGTCTTGCCTCTTCGCCGTATAAAATCTGCTTTGCCATTCTATATCCCTCCAATTATTCAACTATTGCCAAAATATCCGACTGTCTTACAATCGTGTATTCCTGTCCGTCCAGTTTTACTTCCGTGCCGGCGTACTTTGAAATAAGTACCTTATCTCCGACTTTAACTTCCATTTTAACTTCCTTGCCGTCAACAACGCCGCCCGGACCTGCTGCAACAATTTCCGCTACCTGCGGCTTCTCCTTTGAGGCTCCTGCCAGAATAATACCGCCTTTTGTGGTTTCCTCAGCCTCTAACATCTTTATAACAACTCTGTCTGCCAATGGTTTTATACTCACCATGTCCGCCTCCTTTATTAGTTATTAGCACTCGACCTCATCGACTGCTAATAACTATATTATAGTCATATTTCCGGTTTTTTCAATTCCGAATATTTTAATTTACAGCCGTTTTTCTCACGTTTTTGCGTATTTTCTTTTATTTTCTTTGTATAGTGTTAATTTGCAAAATTTTCTAAAATTTCAAAACCGTCCTCCTTAGTATATGCAGTGATGCCCGCATTTAACTCGGAAATATCCTCGGGAGGGTAATAAGACGGGTCAATTATAATGGATTTCACTAAAATTTCATTATCACCGCTCACCTCGTACATACTCAGCGTATCGTTGCTTAGCTTAATGCTGTACACGGCGGCAGGCAGCGGCGACGGCGTATTCTCCTCGATTTCCGTTTCCTCCGACAGCACCGGACGGCGGTTTTCCTCCCTTTGCACGCTGTCATTATCCTTGTTTCCGCAGGAGGCAAGCACCAGCATCAGTGCTGTCATCTGCAAAACTTTTTTCACCTTTTGGTTCATGCTTATCGCTCCTTTCGGTTTTTAGGTATTTTTGCCATTTTTAAAAATTTTATTCATTTTTATATTTTTTGCAAAATTTGGGTTGCATAAAATTAATTTTTGTACTATAATATAATTGGTATGTTTTACAATGAATACGGGAGGTGTTAATTTTGAAACACGCACGTGATAAACACAAGCGAAGGTCAGATTCCGGTCAAAGTTCGGTTCCGGGGCGAAGTACGCATTCCGGCGAACGCGCAAAGCCGTACGGTTTTTCCGGCGGGGACAGACCTGCGCATAATAATATTGAAAAAAGACGAGCCGAGGAAAAGCCGCGCAGAACATCGGGCAAAAAACCGAAAAAGCACAGCCTGTTCTGGGCACGGTTCCGAGTCGCGCTCGTAACATGCATATGCGCCGGCGCGGTCATCGCTTTAGGCATCGGCGCGGGAATGTATGCCGCCATAACCCAGGAAATCGACGATATGGATTTTGACGGTATCGCCTACAACTTTTCATCGGTTGTCTACGCAAATGACCCGAACGGAAATTCGGTCGAGGTCGAGCATCTGCACAGCGACGGCAACCGCGAATGGGTTGACTCCGACAAAATCCCCGATATTGCCAAAGAGGCAGCCATATCTATTGAGGACGAGCGTTTTTTAAAACATAACGGCATCGACCTCAAGCGTACAACCGGAGCGACTATCGGCTGGTTTGTGTCCAAGCTTACACACAAGTCACCGTCCTACGGCGGAAGTACCATTACGCAGCAGGTTATAAAAAATATTACGCAGGAAAAGGACAAAACGGTAACGCGTAAAATCAAGGAAATGATGCGCGCCGTTGCGTTTGAAAAACGTTTCACCAAAGACGAAATCCTCACGATGTATCTGAACATTGCGTATTTCGGAAATCAGTGCTACGGAATTGAGGCGTCATCAAAGATATACTTCTCCAAGAGCGCCGTTGACCTGACCCTGCCGCAGGCTGCAATGATTGTCGGCATAACCCAGGCTCCGTCGCGCTATGACCCGTTCCGAAATCCGGATGATGCACTTGCAAAGCGCAACACCGTTCTTAAAAAAATGTATGAGCTGGGCAAAATAAGCGAGGATGAATACAACGAGGCGTCCTCGTCAAAGCTCGGCGTAAACACAAAGTACAAAGGGCTTAATTCGACCGTTTACAACTACTTTGTCGACCAGGTTATAAATGACGTTATATCCGATTTGCAGACGCAAAAGGGATATTCCAAGACATTCGCCGACCAGCAGGTATTCAACGGCGGTCTGAAGATATATACCACCATGGACAGCAATATTCAGAGCGATATGGAAAGTATATATGAAAATACAGCCAATTTCCCGGCAGCGTCAAAAGGTACGCAGTCCGGCATGGTTATCATTGACCCGTATACCGGTGAAATCAAAGGCATCGTCGGCGGAATCGGCAAAAAAACCGAAAGCCGCGGATTAAACCGCGCTACACAGTCCAAGCGTCAGCCGGGTTCATCGGTAAAGCCGCTGTCTGTATATGCGCCGGCTCTGGAAACGGGCAAAATCAACGCCGCAACCATTCTCACCGATAAGGAAATCAAAATCGGAGATTGGGCGCCGAAAAACTCCTACAAGGGATATAAGGGTAATATCTCGGTGCGCAAGGCGATAGAAATTTCGTGTAATACCACCGCCGTACAGACTCTTCAGAGCCTCGGCGTGGATACAAGCTACAATTATATGACTAACAAATATCATTTTTCGTCATTGACCGAAAGTGATAAAAATTTAAGTGCCTTGGGACTCGGCGGCATGACCAACGGTGTTTCTCCCAAGGAAATGGCTGCGGCTTACGCAGTCTTTGCAAACGGCGGTGTGTATATAACACCGCACACATATACGAAGGTTTTAGACAGCTCGGGTAAGGTTCTTTTGGAATACAAGCCCGAATCAACAAGGGTGATAAGCGAAGCAAACGCGTTCATCATGACCGACTTTTTAAAGGAAGTCGTAAACGGCAGTGCCGGAACGGGACGCAATGCACGGCTTTCCAAAATGACCGCATACGGCAAAACGGGTACGTCAAACGATAACTGTGACAAATGGTTCGTCGGATATACGCCGTATTATGTCGGTGCGGCATGGTTCGGTTTCGACAGCATGACTCCGCTTACAAAAGCAGGAGTAACAAACAATGTTTCGACAGCCGTCTGGAAAAAGGTAATGGAAAAGGTTCATGCCAATCTTGAAGCGAAAAAGTTTGAGGCACCGAGCAACGTTACCGCAGTTTCCATCTGCCAGAAAACAGGAAAGCTTTCTTCAAGCGGCTGTTCCTACGCCAAGACGGAATATTTCGTAAACGGAACAGTACCCACAAAATACTGCAACAATTCGGGTCATTATTCCGGCGGAAGCTCGGATACCGACTCCAAAAAACACGCGACCCCGTCTCCCGATGACGATGAACTGTACTCGGATACCTACAGACCGCCGAATCCGGGAAGTGTTGCAGAAACGCCTAAAGCCTCCGCTCAGCCGGAAGATACGGAATCTTCACAGGAGCAGCCGGACGAGAGTAATCCGGAAGAGTAATTTTAAGGAGGTTATATACCATGATAGATTTAATCATCGAGCTGATTAAAACGCATCAGTACGCGAAACTTAAAGGAATTTTGACAGACATAGAGCCGATTGACATAGCGGCGCTGTTCGATGATTTGCCGAAACGGTATATGCCCCTTTTATATCGGCTGCTCCCAAAGGAAACAGCAGCCGAAGTATTTGTAGAGCTTGACGCGGACACGCAGGAAATGCTGATTACCGGGTTTTCGGACAGCGAGCTTAAAGAGGTTCTTGACGAGCTGTACCTCGATGACGCCGTTGATATTATCGAAGAAATGCCTGCAAATGTGGTAAAGCGAATTATACGTCATTCCGACCCCCAGCTGCGCCACAGCATAAACGAAATACTGAATTATCCGAAAGACAGCGCCGGGTCAATCATGACAATCGAGTTCATCGACCTCAAGGAAGATTTGACCGTGCATGACGCTTTCACGAAAATCCGCCGCACCGGTGTTGATAAGGAAACTATTTACACCTGTTACGTCACCGACCGCAACCGTATACTTCAGGGTATTGTTTCGGTCAAGGACTTGCTCCTTGCCTCCGATGACTGCATTATCGCGGATATAATGGACAGCAATCCGATTTATGTAAATACCCTCGACGATAAGGAGGACGTTGCAAAGGCGCTTTCAAAATACGATTTTCTCGCACTTCCCGTTGTCGATAACGAAAAACGTCTTGTCGGAATTGTTACAGTCGATGACGCTATCGATGTCATTCAGGAAGAGGCAACCGAGGATATCGAAAAGATGGCGGCTATGACGCCGTCGGAAAAGCCGTACCTCAAAACAGGCGTTTTTGACACGGCAAAACAGCGTATTCCATGGCTTTTGGTGCTTATGATTTCGGCAACTTTTACCGGGAAAATCATCGCCCACTTTGAGGACGCTTTGGGAAAGTTCGTTGTTCTGACAACGTTTATCCCCATGCTCATGGACACCGGCGGAAACTCCGGCAGCCAGGCATCGGTTACCATTATCCGCGGTCTGTCACTTGAAGAAATAGACTTCAAAGATATTTTCAAAATAATATGGAAGGAAGTCCGCGTCGCACTTGTCTGCGGATTTATCCTTGCGTGCGCAAACTTTATCAAGCTGCTGGTTGTCGACCGCGTTTCTCTCACGATTGCATTCGTGGTATGCGCAACCCTTATCGGCACCGTATTTTTTGCAAAGCTCGCAGGCTCAACACTGCCGCTGCTTGCAAAGAAAGTCGGCTTTGACCCTGCCGTTATGGCAAGTCCGCTGATTACAACAATTGTTGACGCAGTTTCGCTGATTATTTATTTCAACATAGCAACGCTGCTGCTGCATATATAACGAAAGAGAGAATTAAAAATGATACGAAAAGCAACCGAAAATGATATTTTGCGCATTGCCGAAATATATGACAAAACGATTGACGCTGACTTAAACAGCACATCATCGCAGACCGGCTGGATAACGGGAGTATACCCGACTGCCGCAACCGCGCGTGACGCGCTTTCAAAGGGTGAGCTGTTCGTGCTCGAGGAGGATAATGTTATCTTTGGCGCGGCAATCATAAATAAAACTCAGCCCCCTGCATATGCCAAAGCAAGCTGGAAATACACCGACGCGGCAGATGAGCAAATCATGGTTCTGCACACGCTGGTTATCGACCCGGACACAAAGGGCAGGGGCTTCGGTACACAGTTTGTCCGTTTCTATGAGGACTATGCGAAAAAGGACGGCTGCATGTATCTTCGGATTGATACCAACGAGAAAAACACAGCTGCACGGCGGCTTTATAAACACCTCGGCTACAGTGAAATTGACATTATACCGGGAGTATTCAACGGCATACCCGACGTGCACCTGGTATGTATGGAGAAAAAAGTACAATAAATCGCTGCGGCAAAGCATAGAACAAACAGACATTAACGGTTTTATTTTTCACATACACAAAAATATAAAAATCCACCCGAAATATCAGGTGGATTTCTTATTAACAAAGAAAACAGCGCCGTGCGGCTTAGTAAAAATGCTGTCCGCCGGCACTGTTTTTTAATACTTTTTATCGGCAATATTTATCACATTAATTCCCTTTTCGTCCGCAAACTTTATCGTTTGCGCACTGCCGCTCATTCTGTTTTTCATGTACGCAATTCCGCAGTCCGACGCCTCAACCATGGCTATGTTTCTTTTTTTCATGCACCCTTCTTCGTATTCGCCGTCGGTCACATAATATATCTCGTCCGCCTGCTCCATTATCTTTTGCAGACGGTATCTTTCGGAAAGTTTCCATTTCAGGTCATGGTTACGGCACGGCAGATACAGACAAAGCCTGATAGAGTCATAATCTTTACGCATAAAAATCACCTGCTCGGCTGCAATCGTATCAAAGCCTCTCGCTCCGCCGGAAATAAATATTTCCACCTTGTCATTGATTTTATTTAAAATCTCCTCATTTACAAGGCTTTTTATCATGTTTCTTTCACTTCCGGCAATAATACGGTGACCGGTAAAAAAGCATGTCTTAGGAACCAAATCCATAATAAACTCCATTCCGGCACCTGATGAGTGCCCTGCCCTTCGTATGCCTTTATGCCTGTTCAATAAGGTCTGCCATGCTGTACATTCCGCAGGGCTTGCCCTTCATGAACTCGGCGGCACGAATTGCTCCTACCGCAAATACCTCTTTTGACGCCGCCTGATGTTTCAGCGTGATAACTTCGTCGGTACCGGCAAAAATCACCTCATGCTCGCCGACAATCGTTCCGCCGCGGACGGAATGTATACCGATTTCATTCGCCGAACGTTTTTTCCTCACACTGTGACGGTCATAAACGTATTCCGGCGCGGTTTTCATGACCTCCGAAACCGCGTCCGCAATCGCCAGCGCCGTTCCGCTCGGTGCGTCAATTTTCTGATTATGATGCTTTTCTATAATTTCAATATCAAAGCTTTTACCCAAAAGCACCGCCGCTTTTCGGGCAAGCTCCGTGAGCAGATTTATACCGATACTCATGTTTGCCGAAAAGAAAACCGGAATTTGAGCAACCGCGTCCTCAAGCTCCCTGCGCTGCTGCGCGGAAAGCCCCGTAGTTGCCGCAATCAGCGGTGTTTTTGTGTTTTTTGCAAGCTCTAACAGCCCCGAAAAAGCCGACGGGTGCGAAAAATCCACAATCACATCTGCTTTTTCGGTACAGTCCGCCGCGTTTGTATACACAGGATAACTGTTTTCACAGTAATCGTTAATGTCTATACCGGCAACAATCGTGATTTCGGGGTTCGCCTCCGTAATACGCGTTATAACTCTTCCCATTTTGCCGTTGCAGCCGCTTAATATAATATTTGTCATTTGTCCCAACCTCTTATAATTTCTTTACGCCGTAATCCTCCAACGATTTTTTGAGAATTTCAAGATTTTTCTCCTCCATGTCGCAAAGCGGCAGATTAAGTCCGCCGACACCGTAGCCGAGAATATTCATCGCAGTTTTTATCGGAATGGGATTTACCTCGATAAACAGGTTATTTATGAGGTCGAGCATGTCAAGCTGAAGCTTTAATGCATCGTCGGTTCTTCCCTCCAGATAATACTGACAGACATTGTGAGTTTCCTCCGGCAGAATGTTTGCCACAACGGAAATTACGCCCTTGCCGCCTATCGACATTATCGGCACTATCATATCATCATTGCCGGAATACATGTACAGCTCGGGGACTTCTTTGCGAATTTTGGTCGCATAGCTTATATTTCCGCTTGCCTCTTTAATCGCGACAATATTTTCCACCTTTGCCAGCTCTTTAAGCGCCGGAATTGATATATTTACACCCGTGCGCGAGGGCACATTGTATAAAATTACCGGAATTGAAATTGACTCTGCAATTGCCTTATAGTGTTCAACAAGCCCTTTCTGCGACGCCTTGTTGTAGTACGGCGTTACACATAGTACACCGTCACAGCCGAATTCCTCTGCTTTCTGTGAAAATTCGATGGCGTGGCGCGTGTAGTTACTGCCCGTGCCGCCTATTACGGCTATTCGCCCGGCAGCTGTTTTTACGGTATGCTTTATTACCTCAAGGTGTTCGTCATCGGGAAGCGTCGGTGCCTCTCCGGTTGTACCGCATATTATTATTGCGTCTGTTTTGTTCGCAACGTGCATTTCAATAAGCTCATCAAGCTTTTCATAGTTCGGTGTGCCGTCCGGCTTGAACGGCGTAATCAGGGCAACGCCCGAGCCGGTAAACGGTAACTTTTTCATAATATATCCCCTTTCAAAATAAAATATCCTTTTATATCAGTCAAAGTATCCTTTTTTCGCAAGCAGCTCCGCCAAGAGTACACCGCCGCCCGCTGCACCGCGAAGTGTATTGTGCGACAGGCACACAAATTTGTAATCATACTGAGTATCCGGGCGCAGTCTGCCTATCGAAACCGCCATACCGCCCTCCAGATTTCTGTCCAGCTTGCTCTGCGGACGGTCATTTTCCTCAAAGTAGTTTAAAAACTGTTTCGGCGCATGCGGAAGTTCAAGTTCCTGCGGAACGCCGCGGAAGTTCTTCCAGTCCTCCTTAATCTGTTCCACCGACGGTTTATCCTTAAAACTTACGAAAACCGCAGCCGTATGACCGTTTGAAACGGGCACGCGCAGACACTGCGTGGTTATTGACGGGCTTTGTGCATCAATAATTTCACCGTTTTCTATATGACCCCAAACCTTGAGCGGCTCAAGCTCGGATTTTTCTTCCTCGCCGCCGATATACGGGATAAGGTTATCAACCATTTCCGGCCATGTTTCAAACGTCTTGCCCGCTCCCGAAATTGCCTGGTATGTTGTTGCCAGAACCTTGGTTACGCCGTATTTCATGAGCGGATGCAGCGCCGGAACATAGCTTTGTATCGAGCAGTTTGATTTAACCGCAATAAAACCGCGCTTGGTTCCGAGTCTTTCTCTCTGTGCCTTGATAATCTCGATATGCTCCGGGTTTACCTCGGGAATTACCATCGGCACATCGGGCGTATGACGGTGCGCCGAATTATTTGAAATTACCGGACATTCAAGCTTTGCGTATTTTTCTTCAAGCGCTTTTATCTCGTCCTTTTTCATGTTGACTGCGCAGAACACAAAATCAACAGCCGCGGCAATTTTTTCCGCGTCCGCCGTCGCGTCCATTACGACAATATCCGCAATATCCGCCGGAAGCTCATTTTCCATTACCCATTTGCTGCCGACAGCCTCGCGGTAAGTTTTCCCGGCGCTCCGTGCAGAAGCCGCCAGTACGGTTATCTTAAACCACGGGTGATCCTTTAAAAGGTCGATAAACCTCTGACCGACCATTCCCGTAGCGCCTATAATTCCAACCTTGTAACATTCTTTCATGTCTGTATCTCCAATCTGGTTCAAATAAGAACCTATGTCTATATTACCATTTTTAGCCGCCCGTGTCAATAGACTCAGACATCATTCCTTATAATATCTTCGGGAGTTTCGCGTCTTACCGCAACATAGTCCTTGCCGCCCGAAAGCATCACAACCGGCGGCTTTGCTATTCTGTTATAGTTTGACGCCATAGAGTAGTTGTATGCACCCGTTGTCAAAACCGCAATAATATCGCCCTTTTCCGGCTTTGCGATGTGAATATCCTCCTGAATAATATCGCCGCTTTCACAGCATTTTCCCACAAGCGTGCAGCGATAATGCTTCGGCAGCGCCGCCTTATTCGCCGTCACAACCGTATATTCCGCGTCATACAGCGCAAATCTCGGATTATCTGCCATGCCGCCGTCGATTGCAACATAGTTTTTAAAATTGGTAATCTGCTTAACCGTTCCGACCGTATAAAGAGTCATTCCTGCGTCGGCAACAATGCTCCTCCCCGGTTCCATCAGTATTCTTGGCTTTTTCATGCCCAAATCCTTACATTTCTGCGTGAGCACCTCACCCACTTCGCGAATACTGTTTTCTATGTCCAAATCCGGCTGCGACGCAACATAGCGTACACCGAAACCTCCGCCGAGATTCAGAATTTCGCCCTCATAACCGTAACGGCGCTTTACCTCTGCCGAAAAATCCATCATAATATCCACAGCGTCAATAAAGGTTTCCGCGTCAAATACCTGCGAACCCACATGACAGTGATAGCCGTACAAATCAATATTTTTGTATCCCAAAGCCGCACCGACAAATTCATACGCCTGACCGGTTGCGATTGCAACGCCGAATTTTGAATCGACATTACCCGTTGCGATTTTCTTATTGGTATGCGTATCAATTCCCGGCGTTATGCGCAGCAGAACCTTTTGACGGATACCCTGCCTTGCCGCCTCCGCATTTATATTTTCAAGTTCGGTGAGCGAATCGGCAACAAAATATCCTATTCCGTTTTCAATCGCAAAAGCTATTTCCTCCGGGGTTTTGTTGTTGCCGTGGAAAAATGCGCCCGAAATATCATATTCCGCAGCCAGCGCGGTGTAAATCTCGCCGCCGGAAACCACGTCTACGCCTATTCCCTCGGACTTTGCTATGCGGTACATCTGCTTGAAGCTCGCCGCCTTGCTGGCATAAATCGGCATTGCGCCCTCGCCGAAATGCTTTTTCATCGCGGATTTATACGCACGCATTTTTTCGCGGATTTTATCCTCATCCATAAGATAAAGCGGCGTACCGTATTTTTTTGCAAGCTCGGTTGTGTCAAAGCCCGCAAAGGTAAGATTACCTTTCTCATTTGTTCCGATGTTGTTACAAATCTGCATGATTTTTTCCTCCTACCGATAAAATTATAGTGTTCCGGCTTGACCTTTATGCATTGTTATATGCAAAAAAGATAGCCTTTGGCAGACTATCTTAATATCTCTTATACAAAAAACAGATACGGGATAGCTCTCCGTGCACGTGCACGACAGCAAAGCAAATCTTATTTCACTCTGCCGGATCGGTTTTTGACATAACCGTCCTCGGCACCTGTACCTTTCACGTGCGTCATTGCGTTGTCAGCGCATGCTATCCGCCCGATACTGATTACACGGTGCGACCTCTACCAAGTTGCGAGTATTATATCACACTTTTTCCGCCGTGTCAACACATTTTTAAAAATCCGCAAAAAAACAGGACAAAAAAACACGGAAAAAGCACTCATAACACCGATAAGCGTCATAAGTGCTTTTTGTAAACCGTTTTCCGCGGCTTTCGCGGTTATCTCAGCTGTGCGTTGTTCTTGTACTGCAAATCCTTTACGATTTTGTTGAATACCTTGTTAATTTCCTCATTCGTCAGACTGCGGTCGGGCGCGCGGAAAGATATTGCAAAAGCAACGCTCTTTTTATCCTCCGGTATTCTGTCACCCTCATAAACATCGAACAGCTTGACGGAATCAAGCAAAGCTCCGGACGCTTTTGCGATTGTGGCGTGCAAATCGCCGACAGCGGTAGTTTTGTCAACCAGTACGGCAATATCGCGCTCGGCAGCCGGGAATTTCGGCAGCGGCTTGAATTTAATGCCGGTATCAACGCACGCAAACAGGTCGGACAGATTTATCTCCGCAGCGTAGCACGGCAAACCTATATCAAAGTTATCCGAAACGCTCGGGTGAATTTCACCCACAACGCCGATTTGTTTTCCGCCGGCAATAATCGCCGCGGTTCTTCCCGGGTGGAAAGTCGGGTTATCGGTCAGCTGCTTATACTCAATTCCTCTGATATTCAGCGAATCGAACACTGCCTCCAAAACACCCTTAATATCAAAGAAATCCATGCCCTTTTTATACATGCCGAGCGACAGCATTTCCGGTTCGTCCGGAAGCTCTTTTCCGTCTGACGGAATAAATACCTTGCTGATTTCATACAGGCTTACCGCCTCGTTTTTGCGGTTATAGTTATATGACATCGTTTCCAGCATGGAAGCAAGCGTTGTTGTCCTCATTATCGACGTATCCTCGCCGAGCGGATTGCTTATTCTGACCGCATTGCGCAGCGGACTGTCCTTAGCTAAATTCAGCTTATCAAATTCTGTCGGCGAAGTAAACGTAAATGTGAAAATCTCACTCATTCCGCGTGCGATAAGCGCATTGGCAAGCTCTTTTCTGAACTGCTGCAGCGGTGTGTAGCAGCCGCGTGTCGCCTCGCCCGAAATCGGCGTTGCCGGGATTTTATCATAGCCGTAAAACCGCGCAATTTCCTCCGCAACGTCCGCTTCCGCCTGAATGTCCGGGCGGAAAGACGGTGCCGTTACCGTCATTTTATCGAGGTCAACTTTAAATTCAATCGCGCGAAGATATTCTGCCATTTCCTCTTTGGAAATATCTATTCCCAAAAACGCGTTGATTTTATCAGGACGTAATTCCAGCACGGGTTCGGGCTTAATATTGCCCACAACATCAATCATACCGCCGACATTTTCGCCGCAGCCGAGCATTTCCACAAGCTCGCATGCGCGCTCTATTGCCGGAACGGTGTTGTTCGGGTCGAGTCCCTTTTCGTAACGTGATGACGCCTCGGTGCGCAGTCCCGACTTCTGAGCGGTCAGACGTACGGAAACCGCGTCAAAGGTAGCCGACTCAAAAATAACGGTTGTGGTATCGTCCTCGATTTCCGAGTTAAATCCGCCCATAACGCCGGCTATTGCCACTGCCTTTTCCGCGTCGGCAATAACAAGGTCATTATGATTTAATTCTCTGTCCTGTTCGTCGAGAGTCTTTATAATTTCGCCGTCTTTTGCGTCGCGGACGGTAATTTTTCCGCCGGAAAGATGGCGCAAATCAAACGCGTGCATCGGCTGACCGTATTCCATAAGAATATAGTTCGTAATATCGACAATATTATTGATAGGACGTATGCCCGAGGCTTTCAGTCTGCGCGCGAGCCATGCCGGCGACGGCGCAATCTTTACATTCTTGACCATACGCGCACAATAGCGCAGACACTTGTCGGGATTTTCCACCGTAACGGAAATTGTGTCGCTGATGTTTTCCGAATTTTCGGTAAATTCTGGTTTCTTAACCGCAAACGGCTTTTTGAACGTTGCCGCCGTTTCACGCGCCAGACCGATTACGCTGAAGCAATCGGGGCGGTTAGACGTGATTTCAAATTCAACAACATTTTCGTTAAGACCGAAAATATCCTTTATATCAACTCCGATTTGGGTATCCCCGGGAAGAATTAAAATGCCGTATTCCGGCTCCCACGAAAGGTCGCTTTCGGACAAGCCCAGCTCCTCGTGCGAGCAGAGCATGCCGCAGGATTCCACGCCGCGCAGCTTGCCTGTTTTGATGTGCACTCCGCCGGGCAAATATGAATCGTTTTTGGCAACCGGCACAATCTGCCCCACCTTGACATTCGGTGCACCCGTCACGATTTGCAGGACCTCATCGCCCACGTCCACCTTGCATATAACCATGTGGTCGGAATCGGGGTGGTCGGTGATTTCGAGAATTTTGCCCGTAACCACATTTTTGATGCTTTCGCCCATATTTTCTATGGTTTCAACCTTGGAACCCGTCATGGTAAGCGCGTCATTGTATTCTTTCGGCGTAACGCCGCTGATATCGGTATAATCGTTAAACCAACTCATTGGTACTTTCATTTTTTATCAGTCCTTTCTTATCTGAAAATTAAAATTGCTTTAAAAATCTCACGTCATTTTCAAAGAAAAGACGTATATCGTTGATGTCATATCTTCCCATAACCAATCTTTCAAGACCGATACCGAACGCAAATCCGGAATAAATTTCAGGGTCAATTCCGCAGTTTGCAAGTACTTTCGGGTGAACCATGCCGCAGCCGAGAATTTCAATCCAGCCCTCGCCCTTGCACACGCTGCAGCCCTTTCCGCCGCAGTTAAAGCAGCACACATCGGTTTCCGCCGACGGCTCGGTGAACGGGAAATGATGCGGACGGAAACGCACCTTTGTATGCTCGCCGTAGATTGATTTTATGAGCGTTTCGAGCGTTCCTTTAAGGTCTGCCATGGTTATTCCCTTATCCACCACAAGTCCTTCAATCTGGTGGAAAATCGGTGAATGGGTCGCGTCTACCGCGTCGCTTCTGTAAACTCTGCCCGGCGCAATAATGCGGATAGGCGGCTTTGTTTTTTCCATAACGCGTACCTGCATGGGCGAAGTCTGCGTTCTCAAAACGGTGTTTTCATCAATATAAAATGTATCCTGCGTATCGCGTGCCGGGTGATTTTTCGGGATATTCAGCGCCTCAAAGTTGTAGTAATCGGTTTCAACCTCGGGGCCCTCCATAATCTGAAAGCCCATGCCGATTACCGCGTCCTTAAGCTCGTCCAGAACCTTTGTAATCGGGTGCTTTGTGCCCGTTTCCGGCTTTCTGCCCGGCATGGATATGTCAATTGTTTCCGACTTCAGCCGCGCCTCCTGCACAAGCTTTGCCATCTCTGCCTTTTTGGCGTCAATTTCGTTTGTCAGAAATTCACGCACCTCGTTCGCCATTGCGCCGATTACAGGGCGCTCCTCCGCGGTGAGCTTGCCCATACCCTTCAGTATCGCCGTCAGCTCTCCCTTTTTGCCGAGATACTTAATTCTCATTTCCTCCAGCGCGTCTACGCTGTGCGCGTCCTTTAAATGTTCTTCGGCGCGTCTTTTGATTTCCTGCAGCTGCTGCTTCATATTTTCACAATCCTTTCATATAATAATGCTGTTTTTCAAATAAAAAACTCCGTCCCCACAAAGGGACGAAGCAAATACTCCGCGGTACCACCCGATTTTCCGCACAATCCGTACGGACGCTCAATTCCGGCTTAACGCACCGTAACGGCACGGACTACACGCCGAAAATATCGGTTTCACCCATGCAGCTCAGAAGTGAAATTTGGGATATACCGGTACCGCCGCGGCTCCCAGCAGCCTGCCGCAGCTCTCTTTCGGTGAGTATATCTTACTGTGCTTCGTCATAGCCTTTAAAAATACACAATTATTATATCACGCTTTATCACAAATTACAAGAGTTTTTGTAAATTTTTTCTGTGCGCGGAATATAATAAGATATGAGGGGGAATGGAAATGAAAGAAAATATCGGAGATAAGCTGTCCCGCATGTTATCGGGATTGGATAAAAATAAACTGAAAAACTCCGCCGACGCGGTTTCAAAGCTGCTTTCGTCGGAGGAGGGACAGCGGCTTAAAAATTCGTTGTCCGAAAATGACAAAAGGGCAATTCTCGAAAAATTTATGAACCTTGACACAAACGAGGTTAATGAAAAGCTGAAAAATGCCGACCCGTCGCAGCTTAACGGAATGTCGGCGCAGGACATAATAAATAAGCTGAAATAGCGGCAATCGGGCAAATACGTGCTCCGGGCGCGGAATTTGCATTTTTGACCGCATCAAAGCCGCCGACGGCGGCGGAAGGGGTGATTTTATTATGGCAGATATGATGAGTACGCTCAAAACGCTTCTCGGCGACAATGCAGACGCAAAAATCCAACAGGCAATGAGCATGTTGCAATCAAGCGGACTCATGCAGCAGACGAATACCGCAGCACCGCAGCAAAATGCAGCCGCGGCAGAGGCAATAAACAATAATGTTGTGCCGCAGGCGGCGCAGCAGCCGGCACAAAATACGGCAGTACAGTCAAACACAGCCGTACCGGCAGCAAGTACCGCTGCGCAGTCAAACACAGCGGCAGCAAATACTGCTGCGCAGCAGAGCGCCGCAAACGGTATGCAAAACGTACTTACTCCCGAGGGTATACAGTTTCTCGGTCAGGTACGCAGCATGGTTGACCAGATTTCCAATACAAACGATTCACGGTCAAACCTCCTGCGCTCACTGCGGCCTTTCATGCGTGCCGACAGGCAGCAGACTATTGACAGGGCAATCCGGATTATGAACATCGGCAGATTTTCCGGTCTGTTCGGGAAATAAGAGGTGACATATGTATCGGAGGTATTACAGCTACAGCGACATGCCGCAGCTTATAAAAAAGGATTTGCCGGAGGAAAAACCGTGCGAAAAACCCAAGCCCGAGCCGGTGTGCGCCCCGTGTGCACCGCAGACTCAGCAGCAGGGTGCCGGCAAGCTTTTCGGCAAATTTGAAACTGATGACATAATTTTGGGAATAATTATTCTCGCGCTCCTGATGGATGACGGCGACGATAACGTCCTATTAATCGCGCTTGCAATAATTTTCCTTACCGGCATGGCGTTCTGATTTTCGCAAAAAGGTGGTGTAAGCAAAATACACCGCCTTTTACAGCGGTCAAAAAAACGTCGGCGGAAGGATTACATAGTTTCCCCGAACGTGCATGTCACGGACGTCCCGGCAGCAAGCCGGATTTAATGCGGCGGCATTTTTTTGCCGCTTTTTTTATTTTTTTTGAAAAAAGACTTGACAAATGATTTTATATGATGTATTATTGTATTAGTTCATTAGTACAACAATACATTTGGAGGTGATATAATGGACTGGAGATTTGACAGCAGGCTTCCGATATATATACAAATCGTGGAGCAGCTGAAGCTGGCAGTTGTATCGGGGGAATACGTTCCCGGAGAGAGGCTGCCGTCAGTGCGAGAGCTTGCGTCCTCCGCCGGGGTAAATCCTAACACGATGCAGAAAGCGCTTGCCGAGCTCGAGAGTACGGGGCTTGTCTATTCAAGCCGCACAAGCGGACGGTTCGTTGCCGACAGCCCGGAGCTTATCGACGCCGCGAAAAACGAACTTGCCGGCAAAAACATCATGTCATTCCTTTCCGGCATGGAACGGATCGGCATTGACAAAAACGAAAGCATTGAAATGCTGAAAAACTTTGAAACAAGGGGGAATTTACATGAGTGAAACAACTCTTAAAACATCAAATTTATGTAAAAATTACGGTCGGCTGACTGCTCTTAATGACGTTTCTGTCACGCTGACAAGCGGAAAAATAGTGGGACTTTTGGGACCCAACGGCAGCGGAAAAACCACGCTGATAAAAATACTTAACGGTCTTTTGACGCCCACCTCGGGCAGCGCGCAGATATGCGGCAAAGACATCGGAAAGGGTACAAAATCGATTGTTTCCTATCTCCCCGACTGCCTGTATATTCCCGAATGGATGAAAATATGCGACATCGTCGGAATGTATGCGGATTTTTACGATGATTTCAATATCGAAAAAGCGTACACGATGCTCGGCAATCTCGGGCTGGGGCCGCAGCAGCGCTTCAAGCAGCTGTCAAAGGGCAACAAAGAAAAGGTGCAGCTTGTAATCGTAATGAGCCGCGAGGCACGGCTGTATCTCCTCGACGAGCCGATGGGCGGCGTTGACCCTGCCACACGCGATTATATTCTGAATACCATTATTTCAAATTATTCGGAAAATTCAACCGTTGTGATATCGACGCACCTTATTGCGGACATCGAGCAGGTACTTGACGAAGTAATTTTTATTAACGGCGGAAAAATCATGCTGCAGGACAGCGTCGATAATATCCGCGAAAGAGAAAACAAGAGCGTTGACGCTCTGTTCAGGGAGGTATTCAAATGTTAGGAAAACTTATTAAATATGAATGGAAGTCTATGGGGCGGATATTGCTCCCGCTGTTCGGAATAACCATTTTCATGAGTATGCTGAGCGGACTCGGGCTGAAATACTGGGACAGCTTAAACACCATATCCTTTATGGGAACGCTTATAGTGCTCATCGGCGTTTTGTTCGCAATAATCATATTCGCCACGCTGGCAGGGCCGTTCGTAGTATCGATTTACCGCTTTAAAAAGAATTTGTTCGACAGCGAGGGCTATCTCATGAATACTCTGCCGGTCACCTCCGAACAGAATATCGCCGCAAAGCTGACAGTTTCTATTATATATGAAATTCTCGCTTTCATTGCTGCGGCAATTTCGGGAATGATATTCTCCTTCGTTATGTCATATATCGACGCAGGCAGTATTATCCGCTCGTTCTTAAACGAGATTTTACCGTACGTGACGCCGGGCATGTATGCGACAGGCTTTGAATTTGCGGTTCTGATGATATCCGGATTTGCGGCTTTCAATTCCGTGGTGTACGCAGCCATCGCCATCGGTCACAGCGCGGCGGAACATAAGGTGCTCAAATCCGTCCTTGCATATGTCGGAATATATATGTTAACACAGCTTGCCGGCGGAACAATTTTAATTCCTCTCGCGGCAAATCTTGAACTTGCCGGCATGGATCCGCTGCGGTTTGTCAATATGATGTTCCTGCTTGCAATCATTGTTGAGGTTGTATACAGCCTGATTTGCCTTGCAGTTACGGACTATTTTATGAAAAAGAAATTAAATCTTCAGTAAAAAAAGGACGCCGCGTGCGTCCTTTTTACATTAATATATGAAATCATATATCTTTAAATCCCTCTCCCAAAACTTCTTTTGCCTCATTCACTACCACAAAAGCATTCCTGTCAATATCTCTGATAATGCCGATAACATGCGGCAGCTCCTTTGGGCTTACTACGCAGTAAAGCATGGTTCCCTTTTCGCCGGTATACATGCCGCGGCAGTCCAGCTCGGTAACGCCGCGCTCAAATTTGCTGAGTATAATATCCGCAATCTCGCGGTTGTGTGCCGAGCGCACAAAAATCGTTTTCGCATCGTCACCCATAACCGTTATGTAATCGGTAACCAATGCGGAAATATATATCGCAATGACAGAATACACCGTAATTGTAAAACTTTTGAAAACAACGCCCGACAGAATAACTATAAAACAGTCTATGAACAGTATGAATTTAGCGGCGCTCATATGCGGAAAAAATCTTTTTAAAATCAGCGCGGCAAAATCGCTGCCGCCTGTTGACGCGTTCTTTTTTATAACAAAGCCGACGCCTGCGCCCATTATCACTCCGCCAATTACCGTTGCCGCAAACAAATCGTCCCTGTAAACGGGGAAATAGCTCGTTATTTCCAGAAACAGCGAAAGAAACAGTATTCCGGCGACGGTTTTTACCACCGTGCCCGAGCCGAGGTATTTATGTCCGAGCACAAAAAGAACGGCGTTGCAGAGCAGGTTTGTAACCGACACCTTTACTCCGAACAGGTGAAACAGCACGGTCGCCAGCGTGCTTACCCCTCCGCCCGAAATCTTGTTGGGTATTAAAAAAATATTCAGGCTCACGGCAAGAATAAATGTCCCTAAAATGATATATGCGTATTCGTTTATTATTTTTTTCATTCTTATGTTCATTTGTATAACCCTTTCCCGCTGCCCGTTAATTTCATATCCGTCCGGGGCATCATTGAAATTATATCATAGCCGCGCACGAAAATCAACAGGATTTGCCTTGAAAAATTTGATATTGCGTACATCTGCGGCATATATGATGAACAGCCGAAAGGACAGGCGGCGCGGTTTTCGCCTCCTGTCCCGTTATGCCCCGTATTTATTTTCGACCGGCGCACCTGCGCACGCATGTCCAAAAATTATTCAAAATATTCAACCGGATTTACATTTTTATTGTCCATCGTCATTTCAAAATGCAGATGCGGTACATCGGTGCTGTCGCCGAGCGCCGTATCACCGACTGCGCCGATAACATCGCCCTGCGCGACCTCATCTCCGGCTGAAACCTGCGTGTTTTCATTCAGATTTGCGTACATCGTTTTAAATCCGTTTTTGTGGTCAATCACAACGCAGCGACCCATGTTGGAGTCAAAAACCTCCTCAACCACGCCGTTTGCACAGCAGAGAACCTGTTCACCGGTATCTGCCGCAAAATCAATGCCGCTGTGCGTTCTCCAATCCTTTAATGCTTCGTTGTACACCAAATCATCTCCCGAATATTCTTCAATTACCTTTCCCTTTACCGGTGCGCTGAATTCAGCCTTTTCCTCGACCTTGACATTTTTGCTCACCTGCGCGTCCTCCGGCAGCTTCGCGGCAGGCGTGACAGCAGGGGTAACCGCCGGCGTCACGGCAGGCACGGGCTTTTGCGTCGGCTCCGGTATCTGCGCCATCTGCCCCGTCTTTTGCTCCGGTGTCTTTTCTTCAAGCGAAAGCCTGTTCGCATATCCCACTATTGCTACTATTACTATACAGCAGCAAACCGCTATATAAAATCCGCTGCCTTCTTTTTTCTTTTTTCTTTCCATGGTAAATCCAGTCCTTTCATAATTATAATGTACCGTTCCGTTTTTTTTTCGGCATACCTTTTGCCTATTAAAAGTATTGACATTCTTTCTCATTTTATACAGATTGCAATATAAATAACGCACGGGCTTTTTTTTGCATAATAAACACTCCGCCGAATTCGAAAAATTTTAGTATTATACAAAATTACAGCTGTTTTTTTTATGATTTCTCTTGACAAACACTATATAAAAGTGATATTATATTTATATATATAAATTGTATAGGAGGAAAAGCAAATGAACAAGAAAATTATTTCTGTGATTCTTGCTTCTGCTACATTAGCGTCTGCTGCGTCTGCCGCAAATCTTTACGAGTACGTAAACGGCAGCGCGTACATTTTGCCTTTTACAGGCATAACCGAGCGCGTTAATGCAAACGGAGTTTATGAGCACGATACCGTTGTTTCACCTGCAGTGTCCGCTCAAATTAAAAAAACATCAGGTACATATTCCGATACCGTAACGGTAAACGCTTTAACGGAAACCGTTGATTGTATGGTTAAACTGGACATGACAAAGGTTAAGGAAGAGTTTACAAAACTCTGCACCGTAACCGAAAAAGCCATAGAGCTAAGCACTCCGGCGTCAAATTATCCTGTTCCAACAACGCCTCCCGGCGAAACGCCGTCTCCTTTGGATATAAGCACAGACATCGCTGCAATGAAAAACCAGTTCAGCAACTCAACAATAAGCGGAACTTTTACCGTAAATGTTACTTTCAGCAACAAACTTGCGGTTAATACAAGTGCGCTTACACTGCAGCAGGGCACGGGCACTCCGGCAATCTTCGGAAACATGGTTGTTTCCCCGAGAACATCTTTAAACAATCTTACCGACCAGTTCACCGTAACATTTGACGTTATCGGCAATCCTACCGTAGCGTCACTGAAATCGGATCTTTCACAGCTTGATGACCTGTTCGTTGAGATGACGGGAAATTCACTTCCGAGCGGTCTTGTGTCGGGCGATCAGCTGAGCTTTACCGCACAGCTTGCAGATCCGTCATATATTGAGCTTACAGACAGCACAGCTCCGGATAACAGTGCAAATGCGAATAAGGCATACGGCAAACTTAAATTTGCTTCAAACGCATCGACGGCGTCACTTACATATGTTCCGCCGTACACACCGCCTACAACCGGCGGATCGAGCGGAAGCAAACGTCCTAACACCAAGCTTCCGTCAACTGCACCTGTAATTAAGGCTATTGCAGACGGCAAGGCTACAAACGCGCCTGTATATGCAAACGGCGGCAAGTACTTCCTGAACGTAGACAGAATATCTGTTCCCGGCAAAGAAAACTTTGCGTTTGAAGGCTGGTATACCGATCCGTACTTCTCAAATCACGTAAGCGGTACAATCCAGGTAGAAGAGGATATGAACCTGTATGCACGTTACATCAACCTGAAAGCTCCGGAACAGCTTATTTCCGAAGACCATATGGCATACATTGCAGGTTATCCCGACGGAACAATTCAGCCTGAAGCTAATATAACAAGAGAAGAAGTTGTATCGGCACTTTACAGACTGCTTAAGCCGGAATTTAAGGCAACTATTGAAACAGAAACAAATTCATTCTCCGATGTTGCGGCTGACAGATGGTCAAATAAGGCTATCTCGACAATGGCTAACGGCGGCTTTATCGTAGGTGATGAAAACGGAAACTTCAATCCGTCAAACCCGATAACAAGAGCAGAATTTGTTGCAATCGCAAACAAGTTCCTCGGTACTGACGTAGTTGTACCTGACATGAACCAATTCAGCGACATCAGCGGTCACTGGGCAGAAAAGGCAATCCTTGCAGCAGCTAACGGTGCATACTGGATTTCCGGTTACTCTGACGGTACATTCAAACCGAACAATTACATTACACGTGCCGAAGCAATGACAATTATCAATAAGATGCTTGTTCGTTACGGCGATACAACAGCTGAAAATGTCAAGGCTTGGCCTGATGTTTCAGCAGCTGACTGGTATTACTCACAGGTTATCGAGGCAACAAACGATAACATATATGAACGTATGGGTAACGGCTGGCAGGAGAAGTGGGTTTCACCCGACGCTCCGAAAGCCGATGAAACTCAGCCTGAACCGACAGCAGATGACACCGCAGTTGAGCCGTCTGCCGATGACACTACAGACAACAGTGAGGACGTAAACTCAGAAGAAACCGGTGATACAACCGATAACACTGATGAACAGCCCGAAGAAATGACAGAGCCTGAAAAATAAAAACATTATTTTTCAAAAGATGCTTGTAAAAGACTTCATCCATGACTGTCGAAAATCGGTACGTCATAAAGCAGCATTATAATCTGCATACGGATTAATTAAAAATTGTAGATTTATAAATTACAAACGCTCAAAATCCAATGGATTTTGAGCGTTTTGCTTATTCTCTTATTTTACACCGTTTCTCCGGCATATACTTTCTCGCATATACCTGCTTGCATATTCTCGCTTGCGTATTCTTGCTTGCATATTTTCTTGCCCGCTCAAACTTACCGTCAGCGGTTTTCACGTCACAACAATCCGTCTGCAATGCCGGTCATGAAATTTCCGGCACTCCTTTTTTAAAAAATACTCCCTTGTTTTATTGTAATTTTCTATAATATGTGTTAGAATATTAATATATATTTTTTAAGGAGGGACATATTTGAAAAAACGTGCGCAATTGTTTCCTATATTTATCATAATTATGTGCACCATGGCATTTTTTTTGTCCGCATGCAAAAAAAATGACCCGGAAAATGTCACTTTGACCGTAGCAAGTACACAGGATATTTCGTCCGGCTCTTTTTATGAGGGCGCTCAGAAATTTGCCGAAGAATACGGCTGTACCGTCACATTCACCGACAATGCCGAAAACGCGGACCTCATTTATTCAAGCGGCGAGGATTTTTCGCAATGTATCCCGATTACAAAATACGTAAATAAACGCAATCCGCTGTATACGCGGCAGATTATCGAAAATTCGCTGACGCAAAACGGCGAAATATTCGGTGTAACCAATGCCGTAATAGGCCGCATAAATTACTGTTCATACGCTCCGGAACAATACGGCGATTTTCCTATTCCCTACGATTACTTCAAAAAAGGAAAATGGTCATGGAACAGCTTTATTGAAATGACCGACAATATCAACTCAAACGTATCGGTGCCCTGGACTGACTCCTATATCAATATGCGCTATGCCTTATCTCGCGGAAAGGACGGAAAAACCGTATTCGACTACGGAACACAGGAACAGATTGAATGGCTTAACTTCGTACGCACTCTCATCTATGATGACGGCATAGCCGATAATACCGAAGGTGCATTTAAAGTCGGGTTTCTCCCGGAGCTTACGCTCAATGCCGTCGCGGAGGGCATGTCACCAAGATATATTCCATGGCCGACAAAAAACGGTAAGCTGTCAGCTGTTTTCGTGGACGAATACCACTTCAGCGTCCCCAAGTCAGCGCAAAATCCCAAGCTGTCGGTAAAGCTCGCCGATGCAATGATAAAATCCTGCGTTGACACCCGAATGAACTTATATGAATCGAACATGACTGCTGAAGATTTTAAAATATTTAAAAAACAACTGAAAAAAATTTACACCTATCCCGAACATTCCGACTATGTGCCTGCACAAAGCATGGTAGATGACTTTGTGCATGGGAAAACCGTAACCGAACATATATTTAATGCCCAAAACGGTGCAGAACACATAAAATAGTTTTTTCGCATCAATGCTGAATAAACTTGTCCTGTCACGCGAATAATAACAGCATATTACATTGAAATGCGGCGATTTATGCCGTCATGTAAAGAAACGGAGAAGTAATATGCAGATAGCAAATATTATAATAACAACGCTGATGATGTCGATTGTATCCCTTGCGGTGCTGTTCATTCTCGCAAAATGCATAGGCAATAAACAGCTGTCCGAAATTAATTTATTTGATTACATCAACGGAATTACCATAGGTTCAATCGCGGCGGAGTTTGCGACATCGGAGCCGGAAGAGTTCGCAAAACCGCTTATCGCTATGGTAGTTTACGGTCTTGCAACAACGGCAATATCCATTATAGCGTCAAAATCGCGCAAGGCGAGGCGTGTTTTGTCGGGAAAAGCAATGATATTAATGAACAACGGTACAATATACCGTGACGCAATGAAAAAAACAAAGCTTGACCTTGACGAATTTCTGGCAATGCTCAGAGTAAACGGATTTTTCGACATAACGCAAATAAAAACCGTAATAATGGAGCCGAACGGCCGTATGTCGATACTTCCGAAAGCCGCAAACCGACCTGTCACTCCGCAGGACGAGGGTCTGGACGTGGGCGAAGACTATGTATTTTATAACGTCATAATGGACGGACAAATTATGGAGAACAACTTAAAACGCGCCGGCAAGGATAAAACCTGGCTGATGAACGAGCTGAAAAAGCAAAATGAGGGCAGCGTGAGAGATATTTTTCTCGCATGCTGCGATGCAAATAACACTTTGAATATCTTTAAAAACAAATAACTTTACGAAAAAAAAACGCAAAAAATGCGGTGAGCAACAATCCGAGCCTGTTCCCAAACGTCAGACCGAAAATCTGACGGTGGGACGTCGGTTCAGACCTCACCGCATTTTTTAATTGTAATTAATTATTTACGCAATCCGTATTGTTTTTATCACCTGTTTTTCCAGCGGAGCATCACTCATATCAGTAGCTGTTTCGGCTATCCGGTCAACAACATCCATTCCGTCTGTCACCTTGCCGAACGCCGCATACTGTCCGTCAAGGTGCGGCGCGTCCCGGTGCATTATAAAAAACTGGCTCGACGCGGAATTCGGGAACATAGTTCTTGCCATAGACAACACACCGCGCGTATGCTTTAAGTCATTATCCACACCGTTTGATGCAAATTCACCCACAATCGACGGTGCATCCTTATGATTTCCGTTTTCATCATAGCCGCCCCCCTGAATCATAAATCCGGAGATAACGCGGTGAAAAATCAATCCGTCAAAGAATTTCTCATTTATCAGCTTTATAAAATTTTCTACCGTAACAGGCGCGGTATCCGGGTACAGCTCTGCCTTAATTATTCCGCCGTCCTGCATTTCAATTTCAATATTTGTCATTATGCTGTATTTCCTTTCATTATCAAAAATCAAAATTTGCTGTCTTCGCACAAAGCGCATATACCGCCGTGCTCTGCCGCAAACTCATTTTATATTTTATTCCGCAACGGTGATTGATTTTATAACAATCGGTTTTTCCGGTACATCGCTCATTTTCTGTCCGCTGTACTTCATGCCGTTGCTTGTCACCGTACCGGTCAGCTCGGTGGTTTTCACATTTGCTACTTCGTCAACAACCTCAAGACCGCTGGTGATTTCGCCAAATGCAGCATATTCTCCGTCAAGATGCGGCGCGTCCTCTTGCATGATGAAAAACTGGCTTGACGCAGAATTTTTCTCCATAGTCCGCGCCATAGAAAGCACGCCCTTTGTATGCTTCAGATTATTCTTAACGCCGTTCGACGAAAATTCACCCTGAATTGTTTCGGTTTCCTTTGAGTCAAAATTGCCGTCATAGAAAGTTTCGTCATATCCGCCGCCCTGAATCATAAATCCCGGGATTACACGGTGAAAAATCAACCCGTCATAAAATCCCTCTTTGGCAAGCTTCACAAAATTTTCAACCGATTTCGGCGCAACGTGCGGATAAAGCGCTGCCGTCATAACGCGTCCGTCCTCAAGCGTAATCGTGACGTTTATCGGGTCGGAGCGATCCACATCGGAATCCTGCTGCGCCGCAGCCGGTGTGCTTGTCGCAGACGGCGTTTCCTCTGTTTTATCAACGGTGCCGCAGCCGCTCTGCGCGCCTATCGTAAGTGCAAGCAAAAATCCCAGTAAAATTTTCATTCCCATTCTCCTTTTATTCATTTTCTTCACCGCTTTCCGTAATTTCTTCCTCCTCAATATGCCCCGTAACAGCAATGCTCGCAACCTTTACATCGTCCGCAAGCTTCATAACGCGCACGCCCTGCGTATGACGCGAATACGTGCTTATCTCCGCAGTATGCGTTCTTATAATCACACCGTCCGAGGTTATCATCATAATATCGTCATCATCGGTGACGGCTTTAAGACCTGCCACATCGCCGGTCTTTTCGGTCAGCTTATAGTTGAACACGCCCATGCCGCCTCTTGACTGAACCTTGTATTCATCAAATTCCGTCTTTTTACCGTAGCCGTTCTCTGTTATGGTCAGAAGCTGTGCGCCGTCCTTCAGCGTAACCGCGCCGACAACATAATCATCATCATTTTTAAGCCGTATACCGCGTACACCGTGAGCCGTTCTGCCCATAGGACGTACATCGCTTTCGGCAAAGCGTATCGCCATGCCCTTTCGCGTGCCGATAATGAGCTGGCTGTCATTATCCACAATCTTCACACTGATAAGCTCATCACCCTCAGCAATGTCTATCGCGCGCAGACCGTTAGTGCGTATTTTTGCATACGCCATAAGATCGGTTTTCTTGATAGTGCCTGCTTTTGTCACAAACGTCAGATACTTGCCGTCCTCAAATTCCGGAACCGGAATTACCGCGGTGATTTTCTCGCCGTTTTCAAGCGGCAGAAGATTTACAATCGCCGTGCCTTTCGCCGTTCTGCCGCCCTCCGGGATTTGGTATGCCTTCAGGTGGTACACAACGCCGCGATTTGTAAAGAACAGCACATGGTCATGCGTGGAAGCCGTGAAAATATGCTCCACAAAATCCTGTTCGCGCGTCGCAAGTCCCGCAATTCCGCGGCCTCCGCGGTGCTGCGACTTATATGTGTCAACCGGCACGCGCTTGGTGTAGCCGGTATGCGTCAGCGTGATTACAACGTCCTCTCTCTCAATCAAATCTTCGTCCTCGATATCGATTGCGGACATGGAAATCTCCGTGCGGCGTTCGTCGCCGTATTTAGCCTTGATTTTCAGCAAATCCTCCTTGATGATTTCAAGCACCTTTTCCTCATGCGCAAGAATATCCTGAAGCTCCGCAACCTTTTCGGTAAGCTGCTGAAATTCCGCCTCAATCTTATCGCGCTCCATGCCGGACAAACGTCCCAGCTGCATCTGAACAATTGCCGTCGCCTGTTCGTCCGTCAGCGAAAAACGTTCGCTGAGCCTTAGTTTTGAATCGGCAATGGACGCGGATTTTCTGATTATCGCAATAACCTCATCGACATTATCAACAACAACTTTGTATCCCTCTAAGATATGCAGACGTTCCAGCGCCTTATTGAGGTCAAAGCTTGTGCGGCGTTTGATAACGTCCTCCTGGTGATGAATATATGCGTCAATCATTTCACGCAAATTCAGAACTTTAGGCTCCTTATCCACAAGAGCAATCATAATTGCGCCGAAAGTTTCCTGCATCTGAGTATAGTGATACAGATTGTTAAGAACAACGTTTGCGTTCGCGTCGCGCTTTATGTCAATTATAAAATGCATGTTTGCGTCGGACTCATCGCGTGTTGACGCAATGCCGTCCAGCTTGCCGTCGCGGACAAGCTCATTGATGTATTTTTCAAGGCGCGCCTTATTCACCTGGTACGGAAGCTCGGTTACGACAATACGCTGTCTGCCGTTGTCCAGCTCCTCGATTTCCGCCTTTGCGCGGACGATTATTCTGCCGCGGCCCGTGGTGTATGCCTTTCTGATACCGCTTTTGCCCATGATAACGCCGCCTGTCGGGAAGTCCGGACCTTTGATGTAGCTTTGCATAAGCTCATCAATGGTAATCATCGGGTCATCGATAGTCGCAATAATACCGTCAATTGTTTCGGACAGGTTGTGCGGCGGAATATTGGTCGCCATACCTACCGCAATACCCGATGAACCGTTTACCAGAAGGTTCGGGAAACGTGACGGAAGTACGTCCGGCTCAAGAAGTTTATCATCATAGTTCGGCACAAAATCAACCGTACGCTTTTCAATATCGGAAAGCATTTCCGCCGACAGCTTGGACATTTTTGCCTCGGTATATCGGTAAGCAGCAGGCGGATCGCCGTCAATCGAACCAAAGTTACCCTTGCCCTGTACAAGCGGATAACGCAGCGAGAAATCCTGTCCCAGACGCACCATCGCGTCATACACCGACGCGTCGCCGTGGGGGTGATATTTACCCAAAACATCGCCGACGGTCGCCGCAGATTTCTTAAAATCCGCCTCATACAAAAGTCCTGCCTCGTACATATCGTACAGAATACGTCTGTGAACGGGCTTCAGACCGTCGCGCACATCGGGCAGCGCTCTCGCCACAATAACACTCATCGCGTAATCTATATATGATTTTTTCATCTCGGAATTAAGCTCAACATCGACTATTTTCTGATTTTCGATAGCCTGCATGTCCAGCTCTTTTTCTTTAAACTTTTTAGCCATTCTTTCTACTCTCCTAACCGGAAAATACGCTCTTTTCCAACTAATTAATTATATCACAAAATTAAGCAAAAATCAAGTGTTTGCGAAAAAACAAACCTCTTTCGGACGATGTCCGCAGCTTATTTTATTCACCAAATCGTATCCGGTTTCAACTCTGTCTTTTCCTGCCCGGCAAAGTGATATTTTTCTTCCGCAAAATCCGCCTTATCAAGCCGTGCAAAACCGCGCGGCGCTTAATGCATATCGACATTCAGCTCTGTTTGCAGCGGCGTAATTTTATCCGCCTTGCTCCATACAAATACTTTGTATTTATCGGGCTTTTCCGAAAGTGTTATCGTGCTGCTTTCGCCGCCTGTAATTACGCCGAGCAGCTTATTTCCCGCGTACAGCGCCGTCACGGCAAAATCGCCGGTATTCTGTGGTGCGGCGGCGGTATATTGATATTTGTACCCCTCCGCGCCGCTGCTTTGCAAATCAAAGCTCGCATAAGGCGCCCTGTTCAGGCTTCCGTGCCATTCATTTCCGCTTACGGTTTTGCCGTATTCAGTATACCCGAAAAACGTGCCTGAATATATGTCATTTTTGCTGCTGTAAACTATGTCCATATAGGATATATTGTCCTGTACGGTCTTGCAATTAAACCCGATAATGCCGCCGAGCCACACATACGGTTCTTCCGTTTCTTTATCATTGTCAAATACGGCATTTATCTTTCCTTTCGCAGTGCATCTGACCGTCGATACGGCATCGGGCGCCTGATACCCGGCAATTCCGCCTATACCCAAGCGGCTGACCCCCTTATAATATATATCGCTTACAGCTGTGCAATCCGAAAGACTTCCGCTGCCCGACCATCGGTACACTTCTCCGCAAAATCCGCCGACCTCATATGTTTGAACGGCATCGTTGATTATACGCATTTTCGCCTCGGAAGAACACTCCGACGTACTTCCGGCAATCCTCCCGGCAAAGCCGCCGATTCTTCTTCCGCTTTTGCTGCTTTCCTCTAACGTGATACTGCCGCAAGCCGAACAGCCGGTTATTGCACCGTCGCTCCACCCGGCAAAAATCCCGGTAAACATAGTAGTATTAAGGCTGTCCTGCGGTCTTATATCTATCGTTACATTTTTTATACTGAGATTTTTTATTTCGCCATTGCTGTCCACCATGCCGAAAAATCCGTTACATTCATGCGGTTTTGTGATTTTGAAATCGGATACGGTATGTCCGTTTCCGTCAAAGGAACCGTTAAAAACCTTATCCGGCGCTGAAATTCCGATAGGCGTCCACTCCGCTCCGCCAAGGCTTATATCGTTCATGAGCACGAGTTTTTTTCCTCTCATTGACGAACCGCTGTTTGCGCAAGACGCAATCTCATAAAGCTGCTCCGCCGTATAAATACTGCCGTAATTGCTGTCTATGTCACTGAAACAGTCATTACCCTTCCCGATTTCGAGGCCGAGCCAGTCCTTTCGGGAGCCGCCGTAATACAGCGCATCGGAGCTGATGTCCGCAAGGGCGGAATCACCGATTTCCTTAAGTGACGGCGGCAGATATATTCTTTCAATATTTTCGCAGCCGCTGAAAGCGCCGTCATCTATCCCGGTCACGGTCTGCGGAAGTATCACTTCCTTTAAACTGCCGCATGACGCGAACGCACTATCGCCTATTGTTTCCAAGCCCTCATTGAATACAATCTTTTCAAGCTCGTCACAGCCATAAAAAGCGCAGTAGTCTATATGCGTCACCGTTCCCGGAATTACAATGCTTTTTAATCCGCTTCCATAAAATGCCCTCTGTCCTATTCCGCAAATTGTTTCACCGCCGATTTCATCGGGAATTATTATTGCGCCGTTTGCGCCGATACATTCCGTAATTACTCCGTCTTTAACGGTATATTTGACGTACGGGCTTATAACTCTCACATTCAAATATCCGTATTGCGTATTAATAGTGCACTCGCCCGCGCCTACCGCTTTTATGGTGCGTGTGTCCGCATCATAATCCGCAACGGTACTGTCATACGAGCTTCCATAGACATAGTCATCATTTGCATTTGTCAGCGGCAGCGGATATTCTCCGCCGGCAAGCACGGTATACACTGCGTCTCCTCCCCAGTCCGGACGCACTACCGCCAAGCCCGGTTCGCCGCCGTCCGTCACCGTTACGTCACACTCTCCCGAAATATCCCAGCAGTACACGCTTGTGCTCCCCGTGCCTACCGCATGTACGGTGCCGTCACTGTCAACGGTGACAACCGATTCGTCCCTTGACCGCCATTCATCTTGATAACCGTTGGGACGTGTGTAAGTCTTGACTATATCCAGCTTAAATCTTTCGCCGACGCTGAGTTTTAACTTATCGGCATTATAGTATTTCGGCCCGCAGATGTAAATATCCAGACTGTACTCACAGCCTCCGTCCGAGCTTTTAGCCGTTACGGTCACATCTCCGTAGCCGTTTACGGTTAAAACGCCGTCGCTGTCCACCGTGGCAACAGACGCGTCGGAGGTTGACCAAATCAGATATGATGTTGTTTCCGGCGGATAAACGTACGGCTCAAACGTCATGGTTTCACCGATTGAAAGCGTCACACCGTTTGCGTAACCGCAATCAAAATACAGTGACTCTATCGGAACACTCTCCGTCTGTGCATATGCGTTTTCGGAAAATACAGCCCTGTCCGCGCCGATATTCATGCACATCGTCAGCGCCGCGGCAGCCGCAAGCACAAAAACTTTTCTTATTCTGCATGTCACAAAAATGCACCCCTTTTTATTTTTCATTCGTATAAATTATACCGTCACCGGACGCAGCCCGATGCCAAAACCGTCTATTGTGCGGCGAAAACTATCCGCATATCCTCCCTTTTCGGAGCGTCGAACGTGAGCGGTGAAAAAGCCGTTATTTTCTTAAACCCGGCAGCCGTAAATATGCGTTTTATCTCATTTTCCGAGTATGCGCGCTGAAGGTGCCGCTCCCCGAAGCGTGTATATGTTCCCCCGTTTTTTACAAAAAAATTGAGGTACATATCGGACATTTTTATCTTGTCGCGGAACTTATTTTCCCACGTATAAAAAACCTTATCTCCGTCATGAATAAATGTATTGTTTCCTATATAATTTTTCAGCTTGTATTCGCTGCTGATGTCAAAAATAAATATCGCACCCGGTTCCATAAAGCACGTGCGGATACGCTTTGCAATTTTACAGAGCGTATTCGGGTTTAAAATATAGTTAAATCCGTCTATCATGCACAAAAAAGCGTCGCAGCCGCCGTAAAGGTCGAGCTTTGACAAATCCTGTTCAAGGAACATCACGTCAAGCTTTTCCTCCGCCGCCTTTGAGCGCGCAATCGAGAGCATATCAAATGATTTGTCCACGCCTATCATGTCATAGCCGCGCCGTGCCAGCGGCAGGGTCATATTCCCCGTTCCGCATGCGAGGTCGCAGACTATCCCCGGTGAGCGGTCAAAAAAATCAAACATATTCTCTATATAGTCTGCCCAGATACTGTAATCAATATCCTCGTTCATCAGCCCGTCATATAAAGACGCAAATTTCGTATAGCTATTCATCGCCGTCACCCAGTCTTGACAACACCGTGGTGTAGCCGCCCGTACCGTAGTTCAAGCATCTGCTTACGCGCGATATTGTCGCCGTGGACGCACCCGTACGGTGTGCAATCTCGCTGTATATTTCATTTTTCCTCAAAAGCTGCGCGACCTCCAGCCGCTGCGCCATCGACTTTATTTCGGTTATCGTGCACAAGTCCTCCAAAAGCGCCGAACACTCCTCCTCGTTTTTCAGCGACAGCAGCGCCCGGTACAATGTATGGACGGTTTGCCCGTCAAGCTTTGAATTCATAAAATCACCTCATATATATTTTACCACTTTAAATCATTAAAGTAAAGAATAATATTGAATTTTTTTGGGAAAATATTATAAAAGATTAAAAAACCGGTGCAAAGGGGGCGGCATATGCCATGCTGATTTTAATGATACGGACGCTTTTTTTGTATCTTTTGGTTGTTGCGTCCATGCGGATTATGGGGAAACGGCAAATCGGTGAAATGCAGCCGTCGGAGCTTGTTGTGGCAATCATGATTTCCGACCTTGCCTCGGTGCCGATGCAGGCAATCGACATTCCGCTGCTTTCGGGGATTGTGCCTGTGCTGACTCTGCTTGTGGGCGAAGTGACCATGTCGTTTATCTGCCTGAAAAGCCGCCGTGCGCGGCGGTATATCACGGGCGAGCCGAGCATCGTGGTGTACAAAGGGCATGTAAACGAGGGCGAGCTGGAACGGCTGCGGTTTAACCTGAATGACCTTTTGGAGCAGCTGCGAATTGCCGGTTATCCCGATATTTCCGAGGTACAGGTGGCGGTTTTGGAAACCAACGGTCAGCTGAGCGTGATAGAAAAAACAAAGGACGGAATATCGGAGCTTCCGTATCTTCTGGTCGCCGACGGCGAACTGAACGAAAACGAGCTTGCGCGTTCGGGCAGAAATAGAAAATGGCTGGAGCACAAGTTAGGCAGCGACATGAGCGGCATTTTCATTGCCATGCTTTCCGACAGCGGAAACCTGTATATTCAGAAAAAAGGAGAAAAGGACGAAAAATGAAAAGCTTTATCTGCGCTATGATAATCGCTGCATTGATGACATGCGGCGGAATTGCGTTTAATATGAATATCCGTTCAATATCGGACAGCCTCACGGCCGGGTGCGATGAAATAAACAACGCTGCCGCCGGCGGTGATTTTGACGCGGCGCTCGAAAAAATCTCCGAACTGTCGGACGCGGTAAAAAAACACAAAACCGTGCTTGCGTCGGTCATAAATCACGAAAACATCGACGAAATCGAAGTGTGCATATCCGAGCTTGCCGGCTATGTCGAAAACGGCGACCGCACAGAAACCGCGGTGCACTGTATGCGGCTGCGGCATCTTTTGGAGCATCTTCCCGAAAACTACAGCGTTACGGCGCAAAATATTCTGTAAAAAGCTTGCAAAAACAGCGGAAGTATAATATAATTAATTCAGAAAGATACGGAAAGGATATAAAAAATGAATAACACATATGAATCACCGCTCAATTCACGCTATGCGTCCAAGGAGATGCAGTACCTGTTTTCGCCCGACAAAAAATTCACCACATGGCGCAGGCTGTGGATTGCGCTTGCTGAAAGCGAAAAAGAACTGGGGCTTGACATAACCGATGAACAGATTGCCGAAATGAAAGCGCATGCCGATGACATCAACTACGACGTTGCAAAGGAGCGCGAAAAAGAGGTGCGGCACGATGTTATGAGCCATGTCTATGCATTCGGCGTGCAGTGTCCGTCCGCGAAGCCGATAATCCATCTCGGCGCAACAAGCTGCTACGTCGGCGACAACACCGACATAATTATCATGACCGAGGCAATGCGGCTTGTACATAAAAAACTTGTGAACGTAATATGTGAGCTGTCAAAGTTTGCGGAAAAATATAAGGCGCAGCCGACGCTTGCTTTCACGCATTTTCAGCCGGCACAGCCGACAACCGTAGGCAAAAGAGCAACACTGTGGCTCCAGGATTTGCTCATGGATCTTGAAAACACGGAACATCAGCTTTCAAAAGCGAAACTTCTCGGCTCAAAGGGAACAACCGGAACGCAGGCGAGCTTTCTGGAGCTTTTTGACGGCGACCACGAAAAATGCAAACTTTTGGACAAAAAGATTGCAGAAAAAATGGGCTATAAATCGTGCTTTGCGGTAAGCGGTCAGACTTATCCGCGCAAGCTCGACTACGAAATGCTGAGCGTACTTTCGGGCATAGCGCAGAGCGCATACAAATTCTCTAACGACATTCGCCTTTTGCAGCACCTGAAGCAAATCGAAGAACCGTTTGAAAAATCGCAAATCGGTTCCTCCGCAATGGCATATAAGCGCAATCCCATGCGCTCGGAGCGTATAGGCTCGCTTGCACGTTACGTCATTGTAGACGCACTCAACCCGGCAATAACCGCGTCGACGCAGTGGTTTGAGCGCACGCTGGACGATTCGGCGAACAAGCGTATCAGCATACCCGAGGCGTTCCTCGCCGTTGACGCAATACTCAGTCTGTATATCAACGTTGTTGACGGGCTTGTTGTGTATCCGAAAGTAATCGAGCAGCAGTTCATGCGCGAAATTCCGTTCATGGCGACCGAAAATATCATGATGGACGCCGTAAAGCGCGGCGGCGACAGACAGGAGCTTCATGAAAAAATCCGCCGCTACTCCATGGAGGCGGGAAAACGCGTAAAGGTTGACGGTCTTGAAAACAATCTGCTTGAACTGATTGCAGCCGACCAGTCTTTCGGCATGGACATGGACAGTCTGAAAAAACTCTTAAAACCCGAAAACTATGTCGGCAGAAGCCGCGAGCAGGTTACCGATTTTATAAATGACGAAGTAGCGCCAGTCCTTGAAAAAAATGCGGCAGAGCTTGGAGTTTCAGTTGAAATAAACGTATAAACACTCAAAGGGAGTACGGCAAAATGAAATCGTTTTGCTGTACTCCCTTGCGGTGGTATATATGATAAAAGGGTAAATGATAGCATGCGCTGTAGCACGCATACGCATACTATATTATCAGTATGCGGAAAAATCGAAATTTTATACAATTTTGTACCGCATTTTTTATTTATCATTATTGCAAACGAAAACCGCGCATGATATAATATTTGCATAAATTTCTTACGGAGCAGACTGCTCTCGGCAACGCCCGTGCGGCGGCATGCTCTGCAAATATAAGCCGAACGGAGTTGATGCAAAAGCAGCTTTTGCAGCAGTCTGCGGCAGAACGGAGATTATTATGTACGAAGATTATGTATCCGCAGGAGCGAAAGAGCTTTGCGGCAAAACCGATTCGGAAACGATACAAAATGCAATACGCACCGCCGTCGAAGGTGGCGTCCGCACGGTGGTGATACCGCGTTTTTGCGCACGCACCGGGCTTGAATACTGGGAAATCGACAAGGCAATACTTCTGCCGTCCGACATAACGGTTATCCTTGACAACTGCCGACTGCGCCTCAAAGACGGCATATATGACAACGTTTTCCGCAATGAAAACATGTTCACCGAAATTTCAAACAAGGCGGACGGCAAGCAGCACAATATCCGCATAATCGGTATCGGGAAGGCTGTTCTTGACGGCGGACTTAAAAATGATTTATGGGAGTGGAACAGCGGCAAGGACGGTATGCCCGACATTCGCATGAATAATCTGATATTTTTCCACAACCTCACCGAATATGAGCTGACCGGATTTTCATGCATTAACATGCGCCACTGGGCGATAAATCAGCTGTACTGCTCAAACGGGCACGTGAGCAATATTCACTTCGACCTCGAAACCTATAACAATAACCAGGACGGCGTAAACGTGCGCTGCGGCTGTCATAATATCATCATTGAAAATATTACGGGTCTGACAGGCGATGATGTTGTGGCTCTCACCGCATTTCCGTGCGGCGGCGAGAAAAAATATGCGGTTGAGGGCGAAACCCCGGATATTCACCACATCACAATCCGCAACGTCCTGGCTCATACGCGGCAGACAATTGTTGCGCTCCGCAACTGTGACGGCGCAAAGCTGCACCATGTTTACATCGAAAATATAAGCGAAGCCGAGGGCAGTCTCGGACCGTGGGGCGTACTGCGCATAGGCGAAAACAATTACTATACCAAACGTCCGTCAATCCCGGGCGAAACCTACAATATCCACGCGCGCGGCATATTCTCGCTGACTCGCGGAACCGTTTACCTCGGCGGAGCGCTGTCCGATTCGACTGTATGCGATGTATATGCCGGCGGCAATACCATGCACGCGGTCACATCGTTCTATGAGGAATTTACCGCCGAATGGGCGAACAATGCGCAGGGTTATGCCGGCGTATCCATGAAAAATGTTCTTTTTCAGAACATTCACTATGACGGCGCCGCAAAATATGATGAAACGCTGGTCGGATTTCCCGGCGACACCGGCTGTGCACTCGATTTTCGCTGCATGAGAGAGGAGCATACGCTCGAAAATGTTATTTTCCGTGACATCTTCACGCGTGAAAATGCGCCGGTATGCCTGTGCAAAGACGGTCTTGCGCTCGATATACGGAAATAATTTTAATGAATTTTAAAAAAAGTATTGACAAAATGTAAATTCGGGTATATAATGTGTTACAGAATAGATTAGATGAGAATAGTTGATTAATACTTTGTATACTTACCTCAGAACTAATCTGTTCTGAGGTTTTTAATTTTAAGAAAGCACACGAGTGCGGAATAGGAGAGATTAGATTATGAAGAAGAGATTAGCATTGGTATTGGCAGGAATTATGGCTGCGGGAGCACTGACCGGCTGCGGAGCAGGCTCGGACGGCGGCAAAAAAGAATCATATAAAGTAGGCGTTGTACAGCTTGCGGATCACCCGTCATTGGATAACTGCCGCAAGGGATTTATCCAGGGATTGGCAGCCGAGGGCTTCACCGAGGGCGACAACATCACGATTGACGAAAAGAGTGCGGCGGGCGATATGTCGGCTAACTCACAGATTGCACAGACATTTGCATCGGGCGGATATGACCTTGTATGCGGCATTGCAACACCGTCGGCACAGGCGCTGTATGCAGCTTGTCACGATAAAGGTATACCGGTAATATTCAATGCAGTGTCCGACCCGATTGCGGCGCAGCTTGCAAAAAGCGCAACCGAACCGCTTGACGGAATTACAGGCGTCAGCGACAGTTTGCCGGTTGTTGACCAGCTGAAGCTCATCAGAAGCATGATGCCCGAGGCAAAGAAAATCGGCATAATCTATACCACAAGCGAGGCAAACTCGGTAAGTACAATCGAAACCTACAAAAAAGAAGCGCCGAACTACGGTTTTGAAATCGAAACGATAGGCATAGGCGCCGAGGCAGAAGTTGCACAGGCGGCGGACGTACTTTTGGGCAAGGTTGACTGTATTTCAAACATGACCGACAACACTGTTGTATCGGCACTGGCAGTAGTTCTTGACAAAGCGAACGCAAAGAAAATCCCGGTATTCGGTTCGGAAGAAGAACAGGTTAAAAACGGCTGTATCGCGTCTGCCGGTCTTGACTACATCGAGCTTGGAAAGCAGGCAGGAATTATGGCTGCAAAAGTGTTAAAAGGCGAATCGGTTTCATCAATACCTTACGAAACGCTGAAAGAATCAAAAGTAACGGTCAATAAAACTGTATGCGAAAAACTGGGAATAACTGCTCCGGCAGAGGTTCTTGAAAACGCGACAACAGTTGAATAAGAATTTCAGGGGCTGTAAAATTTTACAGCCCCGTTTGACAGGGGACAGAAAATAAGTTTTGAATGTGCAAGCCCTCTGCGGCACACATACGGCACAGCTTCTCTGCGGCATGACATTATCCATGAATTTTTTATGCACGCCCGATAAAGCTTGTTTGCTGCAAAAAAACGCAGGAGTCTTTTCGGTTCGGACTTTTTCATCTCCTCATTTTAATTCAGAAGGGAAACTGCATTTATGTTAGGAATATTAATCGGAATTTTGGAACAGGGGTTTATTTACGGAATTATGGCTTTGGGAATATACATAAGCTATAAAATACTGGATTTTCCGGACTTGACTGTGGACGGAACATTTCCTCTCGGCGCGGCGGTGAGCACCGCGCTGGTTACTGCCGGAGTAAATCCGTGGCTGTGCCTTCTCGCGGCGACGGCGGCAGGCGTTGTTGCCGGCTGCATTACGGGAATACTGCACGTCAAGTTCAAAATCAAGGATTTGCTTTCAGGCATACTTGTAATGACCGGTTTGTATTCGATTAATTACAGAATTGTCGGCTCTCCGAACGAATTTTTGATGACAAAATCCACAATCTTTGACGGAATTGCAAGTGAAAATCCGCTGTATAACTACCGTTACCTTATAATTCTGCTTTTGATTGCAATAGCGGTAAAGCTGCTGCTGGACTTGTACCTCACAACAAAATCGGGATTTCTGCTGAAAAGTGTGGGCGACAATGAGGGACTTGTTGTAACGCTTGCGCAAAATCCGGGCAAAATCAAAATTATCGGACTTGCGATAGCAAACGGACTTGTAGGACTTTCCGGCGCACTGTACTGTCAGCGTGCGATGCAGTTCGACATTTCCTCTGGCACCGGCACCATGGTTATGGGTCTTGCGGCGGTTATAATCGGCACAACGGTATTCAAGCGGCTGAAATTTATGAAAATTACAACCGGCGTGATACTCGGCATGATAATCTACAAAGCATGCATCACGATTGCGCTGTCATCGGGCTTACAGTCCTCCGACACGAAAATGGTGGTTACTGTGCTGTTCCTCGCGACAATGATACTTAACGATGTCATGAACAAAACCAAGGAGGGACGCAAAAATGCTTAAACTTGAACACATTTACAAAAAATTCAATAAGGGCACAATCGACGAAAAAACGCTTTTTGAAGATTTTAACCTGAATGTTGACAGCGGTGAATTTGTTGCAATTGTCGGGAGTAACGGCTCGGGCAAAACAACAACGCTGAACATTGTTTCAGGCGATATAAAGCCGGACAGCGGCAATGTTCTTCTTGACGGAACCGACATAACAAAACAGAAAAACTATCAGCGTGCGGCAAAAATCGCGCGTGTATTCCAAAACCCTGCGATGGGCACAAGTCCGTCGATGACGATAATGGAAAATATGTCAATAGCCGACAACAAAGGTCACAGCTACGGTCTTACGAGAGGTCTGAACACCAAACGCCGCGATTTTTACCAAAGTCAGCTTGAGCTTTTGGGCATGGGCTTGGAAAATCGCATGGAAACGCTTGCCGGCACGCTATCCGGCGGACAAAGGCAGGCGTTGGCTCTCATTATGGCGACGATGCAGACTCCGACGCTTTTGCTGCTTGACGAGCACACCGCGGCACTTGACCCGAAATCCAGCGATATTGTCATGTCGCTGACCGACAAAGTAGTGAAAGAAAAGGGAATTACCACGCTTATGGTAACGCATAATCTGCGTCACGCGGTTGCATACGGAACTCGCACGGTTATGATGCATGAGGGCGGAATTGTCCTTGACATCAAAGGCGAGGAACGCAAGAACAAAACAATTGATGATTACCTGAAAATCTTCAATGAAATTTCAATAGAATGCGGTAACTGACCGAAAAATCTCAACATCACAAAAAAATTAAAAGCGCCGTATTACTTAGGTAATGCGGCGTTTATAATATGCGCACAGACTGATTTTTATAATTCAATGAATTAATTTTTTGCCGAGACTGAACAAAATTTCCGATTTGTTTCAGCCTCTTTTATTATGCACTCGAAATTATTACGCAGTAAAGCACCATATATACAGCAAAGCATATACGGGTAATACACAGTTTAGCAAAGCGCTTTTTAACGAGAAACTATTTAGTGAAATCAATATTTGGTAAAAGCCATTTAACGAAATCAATGTTTGACGAAAACAATATTTAACGGACTAATATTTGGTAATACTTAACGGAACGAACATTTGGTAAATTATTATTTATGGAAATCAATATTTTAACAAATGCATTATTCGGCAAAACAATATGCAGAACGGCATGAAAAACAGTATGCAAAAACAGTATGCAAAAAAACAGGTTTCTGCAAATTGCAGAAACCTGTTTATCAGCCTTAATTCAAGGAATTACGCTTCTTCAACTTCAGAAACAACGCCTGAACCAACTGTACGTCCACCTTCACGGATAGCGAAACGAAGACCCTTTTCGATAGCGATAGGAGTAATCAATTCAACTTCCATCTTTACGTGGTCGCCCGGCATGCACATTTCTGTACCTTCCGGCAGCTTGATAACGCCTGTAACGTCAGTTGTTCTGAAATAGAACTGCGGTCTGTAGTTGTTGAAGAACGGTGTATGACGGCCGCCTTCTTCCTTGGTCAATACGTAAACGTCGCCATGGAACTTTGTATGCGGATGAATTGTACCCGGTTTAGCAAGAACCTGACCTCTTACGATTTCATCTCTCTGAACACCACGGAGAAGAGCACCAACGTTGTCGCCTGCTTCAGCATAGTCAAGAGTCTTTCTGAACATTTCAAGACCTGTAACAACAACTTTTCTCTTTTCGTCTGTCAAACCAACGATTTCAACTTCATCGTTAACATTAACCTGACCTCTTTCAACTCTACCTGTAGCAACAGTACCACGGCCTGAGATTGAGAAGATATCCTCTACCGGCATCAGGAACGGCAGGTCTGCCTTTCTGTCCGGAGTCGGGATGTAGCTGTCAACAGCGTCCATCAGCTTGTGGATGCACTCATATTCAGGTGCATTCGGGTCTGTAGATGTGCATTCCAGAACGCCCAGAGCTGTACCTGTGATAATCGGAATATCATCACCCGGGAAGTCATATTCTGTAAGAAGATCTCTGATTTCCATTTCAACGAGCTCAAGAAGTTCGGGATCGTCAACTTGGTCAGACTTGTTCATGAATACAACGATATACGGTACGCCAACCTGACGAGCGAGCAAGATGTGCTCTCTTGTCTGAGGCATAGGACCGTCAGCAGCTGATACAACCAGGATAGCGCCGTCCATCTGAGCAGCACCTGTAATCATGTTCTTAACGTAGTCAGCGTGGCCCGGGCAGTCAACGTGAGCATAGTGACGCTTTTCAGTCTCATACTCAACGTGAGCTGTAGAGATTGTGATACCTCTTTCTCTTTCTTCCGGAGCCTTATCGATCATGTCATAAGCCTCGAACTGAGCCTTACCTTCGAGTGACAGCACCTTTGTGATAGCTGCTGTAAGAGTTGTCTTACCATGGTCAACGTGACCGATGGTACCAATGTTAACGTGGGGTTTGGTTCTTTCAAATTTTTCCTTTGCCATTGTTAAATCCTCCTTATTATGTTTTTAACACTTCTATTTTATAATGTTTTTAAGAAAAAATCAAGTGTTTTCTTAAAATTCTTTAATTAATCGTTACCTTTGCTGCGTTCATTGATAATCTTGTCCTGAATAGACTTCGGAACTTCGGAGTAATGTGAAGGTTCCATAGAATACTGACCGCGGCCCTGAGTTCTTGAACGAAGCTCAGTTGCGTAACCGAACATTTCGGAAAGCGGAACGTACGCCGTAATTCTCTGAGCGCCCGTAACAGCTTCCATTTCCTTAATCATACCGCGGCGTGAGTTAAGGTCGCCCATAACATCACCCATGTATTCGTCCGGCATGATAACGTTAACCAGCATGATAGGCTCCTTGATAACCGGGTCAGCCTTTCTCATACCTTCTTTAAATGCCATTGAAGCGGCAATCTTGAACGCCATTTCCGAAGAATCGACTTCATGATATGAACCGTCGTAAAGAGTAACTCTTACGTCAACAACATTGTAGCCTGCCAGTACACCGGACTGCATAGCGCCCTGAACACCGGCATCAACAGCGGGGATATATTCCTTAGGAATAGCACCGCCGACGATAGCGTTTACAAATTCGTAGCCTGCGCCTTCTTCCATCGGCTCCAGCTTCAGCATAACGTGACCGTACTGACCTTTACCGCCGGACTGACGCGCATACTTATGCTCAACATTAACAGGCTTTCTGATAGCTTCTCTGTAAGAAACCTGCGGTTCGCCGACGTTTGCCTCTACCTTAAATTCGCGCAGAAGTCTGTCAACAATGATTTCCAGATGAAGCTCACCCATACCTGCGATAATTGTTTGTCCTGTTTCCTCGTCGGTATATGTCTTGAAGGTCGGGTCCTCTGCTGCCAGTCTTGCAAGAGCAAGACCCATTTTTTCCTGACCTGCCTTAGTTTTAGGCTCGATAGCGACACGGATAACCGGTTCCGGGAAGTCCATGGATTCAAGGATAATCGGGTGCTTTTCATCACAAAGCGTATCACCTGTGGTTGTATTCTTAAGACCTACAGCCGCTGCAATATCGCCCGAGTAAACCGTTTCCAAATCCTCTCTGTGGTTAGCGTGCATTTGCAGAATTCTTCCCATTCTTTCACGGTTGCCCTTGCATGCGTTCAAAACATATGAACCTGCGTTAAGAGTACCCGAGTAAACTCTGAAGAAGCAGATGTTACCTACGAACGGGTCATTTGCAATCTTGAACGCCAATGCTGCAAACGGTGCGTCATCGGAGGACGGTCTTTCGTCCTCTTCACCGGTATCCGGGTCTGTACCCTTGATGTTAGGTACGTCGGTAGGAGCCGGCATATAGTCGATGATAGCGTCCAGAAGCATCTGAACACCCTTATTTCTGTATGACGTTCCGCAAAGCATAGGAACGATTTCATTTGAAATAGTAGCCTTACGAAGTGCTGTTTTCAGCTCATCAACGGTAAGCTCCTCACCGTCGAGGTACTTCATCATGAGTTCCTCGTCTGTTTCGGCAATAGCCTCCACCATCTTTGATCTGTATTCGTTAGCCTTGTCCAGCATGTCGGCAGGAATTTCTTCCTCGCCGTACTTTGTACCCATTTCGTCATAATAAACTTCGGCTTTCATGGTCATCAGGTCGATGATTCCCGTGAAAGTATCCTCTGCTCCGATAGGGAGCTGAATGGGGATTCCGTTAGCATGAAGTCTTTCATGAACCATGTTTTCTACGTTGTAGAAGTTAGCGCCCATGATATCCATTTTGTTAACGTAAATCATTCTCGGAACGTTGTAGTCATTAGCCTGACGCCAAACGGTTTCAGACTGAGGCTCAACGCCGCCCTTTGCGCACATAACGGTAACCGAACCGTCCAGAACTCTCAGTGAGCGCTGAACTTCAACCGTAAAGTCAACGTGACCCGGTGTATCGATGATGTTTATTCTGTGCTTAACGCCGGCATCTTTGCCTTCTTTTTTAGCCCAGAAGCATGTTGTTGCAGCGGAAGTAATAGTGATACCGCGTTCCTGTTCCTGTGCCATCCAGTCCATCTGAGCTCCGCCCTCATGGGTTTCGCCGATTTTGTGGATACGGCCGGTGTAGTAAAGTATTCTTTCGGTAGTTGTGGTCTTACCTGCGTCGATATGAGCCATGATACCGATATTTCTTGTATGTTCAAGTGAATATTCTCTACCCATAATACAATTTCCTCCTTTCAAAAATTTGTATAACTGTAGAAATAAAACAAATCAGACTGCCGTACGGCAGTGCATGATTATGACTACCATCTGTAGTGTGCGAAAGCCTTGTTGGCTTCTGCCATTTTGTGAGTATCTTCACGCTTTTTAACAGCGCCGCCGGTGCCGTTAAGTGCGTCCAAAAGCTCATTTGCAAGTCTTTCTCTCATGGTCTTTTCACTTCTCTCGCGTGAGTAGCGTGTAAGCCATCTGAGTCCCAGAGTCTGTCTTCTCTCGGGGCGAACCTCCATCGGTACCTGATAGGTAGCACCGCCGACACGGCGAGCCTTAACCTCAAGTACAGGCATGATATTGTCCATTGCTTCCGTGAAAACTTCCAGGGGATCCTTGCCTGTTTTCTCTTTTATGATATCGAATGCATCATAAACAATTTTTTGAGCAACACCCTTTTTACCGTCCAGCATGATGTTATTTATGAGTTTAGTAACGATAACGCTGTTGTAGATCGGGTCTGCCAAAACTTCTCTTTTCGCAATATAACCTTTTCTTGGCATATTTCTTCCCTCCTTCATAGAATTACGTCCCTGCCGCAGGCAGAGATTTTAATGAGTATCATAGGTACTCCGGATCATAAAAGATCCCGATTATGCACACGGTTATATGCTTATATAAATAGGATATAACACTATATGCACTTTAAGGCAAGCTTATTTTTTAGCTTCCTTAGGTTTCTTGGCGCCATACTTTGAACGGCTCTGCATTCTGTTGGCAACACCCTGCGCGTCAAGAGTACCGCGGATAATGTGGTATCTTGTACCCGGAAGGTCCTTAACTCTGCCGCCTCTGATAAGAACAACGCTGTGTTCCTGCAGATTGTGGCCGATGCCCGGAATGTATGCTGTAACTTCGATACCGTTTGTAAGTCTTACTCTGGCGATTTTACGCAGAGCCGAGTTAGGCTTTTTCGGTGTAGCTGTTCTTACAGCAGTACAAACGCCTCTTTTTTGAGGTGAAGAATGGTCGTTCGTTTTCTTCTGAAGAGAATTAAGACTCTTCTGAAGAGCAGGAGCAGTTGACTTCTTAATCGAAGTTTCTCTGCCTTTTCTGACCAATTGGTTAAATGTAGGCATATCGTATATCCTCCTTCTTTTAAAATTTATATTATAAACGCCCGAAAGGCGGTTATAAGCGAATTACAGCGGCGCACGATGACGGAACATCAATTCCGCAAGCTTCTCCGAGTTCGCGCATGGTGGGCACGGAAACGGTTTCAATGCCGTCCGCCGCCTCACGCAGACCGGACGAAAGTCCTTCGGAGCAGTCCTCTGCGATAAAAAGCTTAATACAGGTATTGTTTTTTATGGCTTTCAGGACTTGTTTATATCCTGCCACAAGATGTTCTTTCTCGTTTTCGGTAATCATCAGAACGCCTCCAATCCCATTTTATGCTCATACTACAACATTATAGCAAAAAATACCGCCCATGTCAATAGCTTGGACAAAAAAATTATCAATAATACGGATTTTTTCAAAAAACGCCTTATAATATAATAAGGAACATTTTATGTCATACGGCGTAATCCGAAAAAATTACGGGGAATTGCGCAGCATGCACCGTTCCCCGTAAAATAAACATATAATCAGAATTGCATTCGGGCTTTAAGCTCATCGGCAACAATTTTGCCGCGGAAAATTTCCACTATTTTAAATCCGAACTCGCACGCTGCTCCGGCGCCCTTTCCGGTGAGAATTTTCCCGTCCAAAACCGTTTTTTCGTCGGAGTGAATACCACCGATAACTTTTTCTTCAAAGCCGGGGAAGCAGGTGTAATTCTTGTCTTTTAAAAGACCCATCTTGCCTATTATCGACGGCGATGCGCATATCGCCGCAATGTATATGCCGCGCTCGTGCGCCGAACGAATAAGTGCATGAACCTTTTCCGACGCGTCCAAATCGGTATGCCCGGGGCCTCCAGGAAGAACCAGCATCGTCATATCGGTAAAGTCAATATCGTCAATAAGTCCGTCACACACAACGGTAACGCCGTGTGCCGAAACCGCATTCATGCCGCTTACGCCGACGGTTTTCACGTCAAGCTCGGCTCTTCTTAAAATATCAACCGGCGCCAAAGCCTCAATATCCTCAAAGCCATCAGTTAAAAGTACATAAATCATAGCTCTTATTCTCCTTTATTATCAAGTTCCCCGTACTGTTTTTCGTTCGGGGTGCGGTCTAATCTTAACATATTTTTCCCCGACAGTCAATAATTATTTGTATATTTTCCGTAAATCCGCATAAAAATATTATAGAGATTATCTCATTCACATGCACCCGAAAATTTCCGGCTCAACCGTTTATCCCGGCATAAAGCGGACATTTTGAGTATATTTTAAATAATTTGCGAGAAATCTATTGACAACTAAAGATAATTGTGATATTATAGTAAGGTAGTGATGATGTTGTGAAACGGAAATTGAAAATCCGTATGACTCGCCGAATGTATGCTGTGAGTATGCAAATATCATCAAAATTAAATATCGCAGGGTAGAGCAGTTTGGTAGCTCGTCGGGCTCATAACCCGGAGGTCGTTGGTTCAAATCCGGCCCCTGCACCCAATTAAAAACCGCTTAACTAAGCCATTTTCGGTAAGTCAAGCGGTTTTTGTTATGCTCTAAATTAGGCGAATAATTCAACTATAATTCAACTCGATTTTAAAATTATGCCTTTTTTAAGAATATATCTGACAGTATTTCGGCATTCTTTTTGTCTGCCGACTCTATAACATGAGCGTATATATTTGCCGTTGTGGACACTTGCGCATGTCCCAGACGTTTTGATATTGAAACGCTGTCAACACCGTTATAATACAACATACTTGCCATTGTATGGCGGAATGCATGCGGATTTATATGCGGTAAGTTGTACTTTTTAGAAAATTTATTCAAATAATCGGTTACGCTGTCGGGGTGCATTGGTTTTCCGTTGTCTTGCGTAAATACAAAATTGTTATCTTCATAATAAGCACCCAGCCGCAGCCGCTCCGACAGCTGCCATGTTTTATATTTTTTCAACAGCTGCATTGTTTCTGCCGGCAGCGAAACGAATCTTTTTGATGTGTCCGTCTTTGGTGTGCTTTCGTATATGCCGATGTCGGGCGAATAAAGCACGTTATTGCAGATGTAAAGCTGATTATTGTCAAAGTCTATTTTGTCCCACTTCAAGCCGAGGATTTCGCCGCGCCGTGCTCCGGTAATTAAAAATAAATGTACGAGCATTTTCCACTTTATAGGCTCATTGTCAAGCGCACGGCTGATAGCGTGTACTTGCTCCGGCTGGAAATAGTTTACTTCCTTGCGTGTAATTTTTGGCAGGTCTGCACGGCTTGCAGGGTTAAAAGGGATAAGACTTTCTTTTACTGCCTGTTCCAATACGGTAGATATTAGCCTATGATGTTCCAGTACCGTTTTAGGGCTTAATGGCTTGCCTGTAAGCTTGTTTTTCTCATTCTTTAGTAAATATGTGTATAAGTCATTGAGATTGTCTACGCGCAGGTCTTTAAGTTTTATATGTCCTATGCGCGTGTATATCCTTGATGTCAAGTCCTTATACCTTACAATGGTAGAATGCTTTGTGCCGCGCTGCTCCTTTAAATCAATGACATAATCGCAGTAGGCTTGAAACGTCTGCTTTGTGTCGCTTTTTACGCCCTCTTTGCATTCTTTTTCAAATACTGCCGCGAATGCCTCCGCCTTTTTGCGTGCTGTTTCCTCTTTCCAGTTCGGCTGTACATCAAATGTAGCAGTATATGGCTTTAGCTGCTTGCCGTCCGCTCCGCGCCCACGGTGAACACGGATTGAAAATGAAATCAGCTTGCCGTCTTTGTTTCTTCTCTCTTGTATGTTAGCCATTGTTAGCACCGTCTTTCAATTTTTTTGTAAATAATTCTTTGCTTGCTTGTAAGCTTTCATCTTGAAAGCTCTCCATTATTTCTATAAACTTTTGAGAATCTTCAAATATTCGATACCTTAATTCTTTGTTGTCTTTACTTTCATTATAATCCGTATCTAATCCAAAGTGATATGCTTTGAAATTATCATCGACACTTAAGTTATCATCACAATAATAATGTAAATCCTTATAATCAGATTCTTCGGTTTTCCTATAAACTTTGTCTGCATATTCTTCGCACTTATCGCAATATCCAAATAGCTCTAAAAGAAAATATTTTGTTTCTTGTAACGAAAATAGCTTATTCAAATGATTAACACGTTCTTGTTTGTCATTTTTCCAATAATGCAGTGCATTAATGACTTCCTCACTCAGTCCTGTATATTCGCAAATCTCTTTGACTTTTGGATTTGTTGTTTTTGCTTCGCTTAAGCCGAGTAACCAGTCAACTGATATATTAAAATGCTTTGAAATCTTGGTTAATGTGTCTGCCGTTGGTTGTGATGAACCATCTTGGTAAGCAGATACTGCTTGCCTTGTCACTCCTGCAACTTTGGCAACTTTTGTTATGTTTGTGTCCTTTTCACTTATTAATGTACGTAAACGTACAGCCAATGTTGAATAATAATCGCATGCTTTTCTTGCTCTTGCCATTAGAAACACTCCTTGTTGTTATATTTACTTGCTATTTTCGAAAATGCGTCAAAAATACTTGACAGTTAGATTTATTTACGATATAATAATTATAGCAAGTAAATAAAACATTGTCAAGAGATTTCAAACGATTTCTAACAAAATTTATTAGTATTGGAGTGAGAATTTATATGCTGAATTTTAAAACAGTTAGAAAAACTGCTGCGTCAGGAATAATAAGCGAACACTATTTAAGAATGCTTATTGCAAAGGGTGAATGTCCTGGAATATATTCGGGTAATCGTTTTTTAGTAAATGTGAACGCCCTTGAAGAAATGCTTGAAACATTGAGCAAACAGGCGGTGAAGAATATTGACTGATGAAGAAAAAATAAACGAAGCTGTTAAAATAATGGGACTTGAAGAAGTAACAAAGGCATTGAATGACGATGCAACTGCTGATGATGTGTATGAGTGGGCGACTGAAGCTGACAGTTATGCAAGAAAAGAAATCAGCAAACAAAATTTTAGGGCTAAAGTGCCTAAAGCCATTATAAACCGCTTGAGAGAGTTAAGAGCAGATACAAACTTTTCTCTTAATGATAAAGGCTTTGGTGAGCTGTTTGCAGAGGTTTACAAAAACACCTGTCGATATAATGCCACCGCTAAAGAATGGTTTTTCTATGACGGCAAAGTATGGATAAGAGATGAGGGCAGTATGCGAACACTTAACAAGGCAAAGGAACTTGCAGATAGTTTGCTTGTTTATGCTACTACTATTCAAGACGAGAACATAAAGAAAAATTTTCTTGATTATGCGTCAAAGTTGGGACAACTCCGCTTTCGCGAAACAATGGTAAAGGATAGCAGAGATATTCATTTTGTAACACAATCAGATTTTGACAAAAATCTTGATTTATTTAACTGTCAGAACGGAACTTTAAACCTAAAAACATTTGAATTTGCACCGCATAACCCAGATGATTTACTTTCAAAAATCAGCAATGTGGTTTATGAACCGTCTGCAAAGTCGGAAGAATGGGAAAAGTTTATTGATGAAGTTATGCAGGGAGATACCGAGAAAATAGAGTATCTGCAAAAGATTTTAGGCTATGCCTTAACTGCTGATACAAATCTTGAAACTTGCTTTATATTGTACGGAGCAACTACGAGAAATGGCAAATCCACACTTATTGAAACCTTGCTTTATATGTTGGGAAATACCGCAGGGTATGGAATGAGTATGCGCCCCGAAACGCTTGCACAAAAGCAGAACAAAGACAGCAGACAAGCAAGCGGAGATATTGCAAGGCTTGACGGTTGCCGTTTTCTAAATGCTTCCGAGCCACCAAAAAGAATGATATTTGATGTAGGTTTGCTTAAAAACCTGTTAGGGCGTGACAGCATAACAGCAAGGCATTTACACGAGCGTGAATTTGAGTTTATACCTCGTTTTAAGCTGTTTATAAATACAAATTTTTTACCGCTCATAACAGATGATACGCTATTCACAAGTGGTAGAATAAATGTTATTACATTTGATAGGCACTTTGAGCCACACGAACAAGATAAAAACCTTAAAAGTAAGCTGATAAAGTCCGATAATTTAAGCGGTATTTTTAATTGGTGCATTGAGGGTCTTAAAATGTACTACGCAGACGGAGCAACGCCACCGCAAGCAGTCACAAACGCCACTGCCGAATACAGAACGAACAGCGACAAAATTGGTAATTTTATAACTGAATGTTTAGAACCGAGAATAGGCACAAATACAAAGGCACTCGATGTTTATATTAAGTATAAAGAATGGTGTTCAAATAATGGTTTTGGCGTTGAAAACAAAGGTAATTTCTTTGATGAATTAAGAGGAAAGAATATATTTGCAAACAGTGGAACAATAAACGGGAAAACGGTGCGCAATGTTGTGAGAGATTATATTCTTATCCAAGATGAAATAGAGGAAATACCGCATTATTACAGCTATTCAAGCAGTAAATGTAATAGAAATTATTACGATTAAAATATGTTTGTTGCAAGTATGCAATTCGTCTGGGACTTTCTCTATATACCATATATAAGAACCTAACATAAAAAATGCACATTTTTGCACAAACACGAAAAAAGGAGTGATTTTATTATGGATAAAGAAGAAAAAGCAAAGCTTTTGGAAAAATGCAATTTTGTATTTGACCTTTACAGTAAAAAGATAAACAGTATCGACGCTGAGGTTGAACAGTTGGAACGACGCATTAAAAAACTGAAAAAGGAGCGAGCAGACAGAGAGTACACTATTGCTCTTTTCAGAGATTTAGAAAGGAGTGTTTTCGGTGCGTGATTGTAAAGACCAGCTTGTAGAACTGCTTAACGATAAAATTCGGTGGTGGGAGCGTGAATGGAATAAAATGCGATTAGAAAATAATCGGCTGAAAAAGGAAATTAAAGCGTTAAAAAAGGAGTTGACCGCCAATGAACAAAAATAGTATTGCAAAACTGATAATTTTACTGTTATGTGTGTGCTGCCTTTTCACAGGTTGCGGAACTTCCGCTCCGAAATCTCTTTATAAAAGTGATACGGTTGAGGTTATCCGTAACAGCAATAAAACCGCCGTATATGACCTCGCAGCAGACAAGGAATACAACTACACAACAAGGCTTGTAAAGCGTTCTAAAGCCATTACAGAGCCTTATACAACAGTTGACACGGACACGATAAAAATAGATATTATCCCGTCCGGTTTAAGCGTCTACGATAAGGCGAAAAATACAGTTTTTACGGTTAAGCGAAAATATTTATTTAAGAAGGGGGTGAAACTATGGAAATGAAAGCCAAAGACGAGCAAATCCTTACCGCCTTACTTTCTTGCGGTAATATCAAAGACGCAAGTATAGCGGCAGGAGTAAGCCACACAACAGTTTATAAAAGGCTTTCCGACAAGGATTTCAAGGCAGAATATGACCGCAGACGAACAACGGCTCTTAATGAAGCTTGTAACACACTACAGGCGACTTTAACAAAGGCGGTTGATACTATTCGTGAGATTATGGAAAACACGGATACCGCTCCGCAGATACGCTTAAATGCGTCCGCTCTGCTATTACAGAACTGCTTAAAGTACACGGAACAGGTAAATATCCTGTCACGGCTTGACGAATTAGAAAAAATAACTAACAAGGAGTAATTTAATATGATAATAAATGCTAAAACTTATAACACAAATCCTGTAACTGTCAGATATTCCGTAAAGGATTATTTAGACGAATTGCACAATAGATACGGCGAGTATCGCAAGGAGCGAGAAAAGCTTGATACACGTCTTGAAAAAGAAAATAACCGTTGGCAAAATGAAATCCGCCGTGGTTGGCGTGATATGAAAATCAAACTGCAAGACGAACACAACCACAATGAACTATTAAAATCAATAAAAAAGGAATATGCGGAGTTGGGAGCAAAAGCAAAGTTAAGCTTTAATGATGTTATTGCAGAAGCGGACACACGTTTTGAACGTTATAACCGTGCTACAGGCGATAAAGTTGACCTTGCAACGGTCGAACTGTTAAAGAGTGATGTTTTATCGGATAGAGAAATAAAGGCTCTTGCAGGTGATTTTAAAGGCAATATAGCAATGCTCCGTATCATTGGCAAATATGCTGATGAGAGGGCGAAAACCACAACTAACGATAATACAAAACGTGAACTTTCGGCTTTGGCTTATACTTGCAAAAGTGCAGAATTTAATTATCGTGCTCCGCTCGAGGGTTATATTGATATGGCAGTTAATGCTCTGGCTGATAACGGCACAAAGTCTTATGCGTTTCACAAGGTACTTACAGAAGAAGCCTATCCCGAATATAGTGAGCAGGTAAAGGATATGTTTGTATCTGCTGACTACGAGGGGAGCGGTAATAATGAATAACATTAAAAAACGGCTCAAAGATGTTGAGGAACGCATAAAGGCTAATGATATACCAAAAATAACGGTTTATCTCAAAGACGGTACGGAACTTCAAATTGACTGCTTATCCGTTATAAAATACCTTACAG
>CAKSUM010000012.1 GCA_934501535.1 uncultured Clostridia bacterium | reverse complement strand
ATAGATAGTTGCCGGAACTGAAGAATCCGAAAGAAATTTCGGATTTTTCACATATTCCTGATTAGCTCAGTTGGCAGGGCAAGCGTCAACAATGCAACCCTAAAAATTGAGTTAAGGGTACAAAATCCAAATTGTGCAAAGTGCATAAAAACGCGGTGCAAATTTGGTCATATTCCTCAATAGCTCAGTTGGCAGAGCATGCGGCTGTTAACCGCAGGGTCGTTGGTTCGAGCCCAACTTGAGGAGCCAGTAAAAACCTTGAAAACACTATGTTTTCGAGGTTTTTTACGTTTAGAAAAGTAGACGTAAAATCACCTTCTTGGACTGAATTTTAAGAATTTATCAAAAATTCAGCCGTATGACTGTAAACCTGAAAACACATAACAAAAAGATATATCGGTCTGTATAAAATATGTATTTAGTCGCAACGGTTGTTGGTTATGTGTAAAAGGGCTTGGGTTCTTGTCAACAGTCATAACATAGACATTGTTCTTAGCAGTTATTTCAAAATATTTCTTAATTACAAAATTTCATAGGGTGTTAGTGCAAGTGTATATGAGTCTTTGCATTTGCACTTTCACCTGTCCCAACTCTGTCTACCTTAATATATAACAATATATATAAAGGAGGCTTTTCTATGAGTGAAGTTTTTAATCTCGTTAATTTAAAAGGCGGCGTAGGTAAAACTGTATCTACTATTAATATAGCATATTCAATGTCTGCTATGGGTAAAAGCGTTCTCATAATTGATACCGACAGTCAGGGAAATATTCTGACCGCGCTCGGACGCAATCCGGATACTTCTTTTCCGACGCTTGCGGATATTATGTCTGCCGCAATCGACGGAAAGATTTCATATTATGATGTACGCGACTGCATTATGCGTATCGGCAGTGTTGATGTCATTCCGGCAAACTATCTGCTTGCCGGACTTGACCTCAAGCTGATGAACGCTATGGCAAGAGAGTATGTGTTAAAAGGAATTGTAGAATATGTAAGGAAAGATTATGATTACATATTAATAGATTCGCCGCCGTCGCTTGGGGTTATCGTGATGAACTCGCTGACGGCAAGCGATTATGTTCTGATTCCGGTTGAGGCACAATACCTGTCATTTGAAAGCTTAAAAGTTATGCTCGACACGGTTAATATCACAAAACTAAAGCTCAACCCGAATTTGAACGTCGGTATCTTCATTACAAAATACCAGTCTAACGCAAATATTTGCAAGGCAATCTTAGAGAAAACACGAGAAATGTATGGAGAGAGTGTAAAGGTGTTTGATACTCCCGTACCGTACTCTGTCCGTGCAGCGGAACAGACGCTCTACGGCAAAAGCATCGTTGAGCTTATGCCCAAACACAAAATTTCCGCAGCATACGCACAAATTGTAAAGGAGCTGATCGGATATGGCAGATAACAAAATATATTCGGCTCTTGCGGACAAGGAAAAGGACAGCTCGGTTATGCGTGATATGGCGGAAATGTTCGGTCTGTCCGACAATATCAGCATAAGGGACGTAAACATATCGCAGCTCAACGAAAATGCACATCACCCGTTTAAGGTGAATGATGACAAAAAGCTGCAGATGTTAGCCGAGAGTATCAGAAAGGACGGTCAGATGAACCCTATTGTTATCCGCCTGCTGCAAAACGGAAGATATGAAATACTGTCCGGACACAGGCGTACGAAAGCGATTGAGAGTATCGGGAAAAAGACGGTAAGGGCGATTGTGGTTGACGTTGATGATGAAACCGCAAACAGGATTTTGATTAACACAAATTTCAGCCAAAGAGACATTGTTCTTCCGTCAGAGATTGCAAAATCGTATCTTCTGCGATATAACGATCTGAAGAAAACACGAAATTCCAACGGGTGGAATCCGGAGGACGGCAAGCTTGACGAAATTCTTGCAAAGGAATTTCACGCGTCGAAGTCGAGCGTATATAACTATCTTCGGTTTAATGAGCTGACCGACGAGCTGCTCGATTTGATTGACACGAAAAAGCTGAAACAGAAAATTGCGATTGAGCTTTCGTATCTTTCAAAAGAGGAACAGAGTATTGTATATGACGTGGTGTTTGACAAGCACATTTGCAATATCGACAAACGCCGTGCGTCAAATCTGCGGCTTGAACATCAGAAAAGAGAGCTTTCAAGAGCCGACATCATAACAATTCTCAACCTGACAGACACAAAGCCGAACCATACATATTTTTCAAAGGGTGAGCTTACAAGGTATGCGGACAAGTTTGATACGCCGAAAGATATGGAAAATGCGATTTTGGAATTTTTAGAGAAGTATGAGGGAGGGATTGTATGAGAAAAGTATTCTATTACAGAAACGGCGGTTATGCACCTGTCGAGGATTTCATAGCAAAAGCCGATGAAAAGGTCAAAAAGAAATTTTTGTTTTGCGTCGGATATATCCTGGGCGAATCCGGAGCACTGTCCGAGCCGTATGTCAAGCATATATCGCTTAGCAGCAAGCTGTACGAAATGCGGTTTAAGGCGTCGGGCAAGCTTATCCGGATTTTATTCTATGAAGAGAACAGCAATGTGTATTTTCTTCACGCATTCTATAAAAAGGACAGGCGTGACACGGACAAGAACTTGGCTTGTGCCGAGAAAGCTCTCGCACGGTTTATGTCGGAGCGAAACGCAAAGCATATTGCCGCTTAACAATTTAATATCTTAAAGAAAGCATTACGGAACAGAACGTAGTGCTTTTTTAGTAGAGGAAAGGAAGGAATATTTATGAACGATAAGAAACAGGAAAGAGAAAAATATCTGTACCATAACACGGAGTTACTTCTGAAAAAATACCGCGAGGTGGTCTGGAGCATAGAAGCCTCCGCAATTCGTGCAGAGATGAATTTCGAGTTTGAAACCGGGTGCAAGATGAGCGAGTTTTTGGATATGTCATATGCCGCCGGCTTTGACCTTGCCGGGTGCGATATTGCCGAACAGGCACGCACGATGGAACGCAACAAAAAGATGCTTGCAATTGTAGATGCGGCGGTTGACCTTATGCGGCGCAAGCACGAAAACGGCGAGGAATATTATTGGGTAATCTACTATTCATATCTTTCGGACAAGCCGCTAAAAAGCGTTGATGATATTATTGATAAGGTTGAAAAATACACCGGACCTATTTCCTGTCAGACGTTGTATAACTGGCGAAAGGACGCAACGGCTACATTAAGCTCAATTCTTTGGGGCTATACAACAAAGGACTGTCTGGGCATTATTGAAAGTATGAAGTAATTCAAAATGATGTTTTTGAAGAAATATGTTACCGCATTTTAAGAACGCTGTATTTACATTAGAATCAGACCGTGATATAATAGTATCATCAAATAATATGTTCAATCGAAAAGGAACTTTCGGAAAAATATCCGAGGTTCCTTTTTTGTTTTGAGGAAAGGACAGGTGGTACATATTTGAGGCGAATATTTTACTCAAAGGAGGGCAGCCGTACAATCGGAGCGTTTTTGGATAATGCCGACAGTAAGGTAAAAAAGAAATTCCGCTTTCTGCTCGGACTTATGCGTGACGATAAAATGGTCCTGTGCGAGCCGTATGTCAAACATTTCGGTATAGAAAAATATAAGCGGCTGTACGAGCTGCGTATGAAAGCCGGCGGTGCGATGGTGCGGATTATCTACTGCGAACGCGATAACGGGGACATCATTTTCCTGTATGCCTTCTATAAAAAGGATAAACGCGATACGCAAAAAGCGCTCGACTATGCGTTAAAGCTGCTGGATATGGTTAATGAAAACGAACTTTCGGAGGTTAATATATGATAGGTGTGGTAACGGTTTTCGGTGAGACGGATTTGCAGCGTGCCTTAAAGCGTACGTTTGTGAAGAACGACATCACCTTTATGGAAAAGAATATGACAACAACGGTGCAGCTGATGAGCCTTTTGGAACGCGACCCGGCAGGGATTGACGCGGTCATAATGTACGAAAAGGCAATAAGTATGGATAATCTTAAGGATACGGTTGACTTTATCCGCACTATTGTTCCGGATATGCGTATTATCCTCATTTTAAACGGCAGCCGCGGCGAGTATCTTTTGGGGACGATGAACAAGCTGCGTGAGCTTTCGGTGGACGTTGTTTTTGATGATAACGGCTTTGAGCCTGAGGAACTATCTGAGCTTGTAAGGCAGGGCAGGCTGAAGAAAAACAAAGAACCGGGCTTTTGCGAGGAACCGGAGATTTGCGATGCACGCACATCGTATTCAAAGCCTCGGGGGCAATATATGCTTGCGGTATTTAACGCAACGCGCGGTGCGGGCAGCACGACTGCTGCACTGTCGATTGCGAAATATTTCACGCTGCACGATTTTTCGGTATGCCTTGCCGACTGCTCCGGAACAAGCAGTTTAAAGCTTGCAAAAATCAAAAATGTTGCTATTTGTACCGACGCACCGGCACTTGATTTGCTGAAGGAAAAGTACAATATAACAATCGTGGACTTCGGAACGCCGTATGAAATATCCCCGGACGGAAAACGGTTTAAAATATCCGATAAATCCTCGGCGGAATATATACGAAAAATTCCGGGCTGCGATATAAAGCTCATTTTCGGGTTCGGTGACAGCTGGAATATCGAAAAGACGGCATATTTTGCCGAGGACAGCGAATGGCAGAAAATGCTTGACCTGTCATACATATTTCTTCTTGCGTCGAATGCGAAAAAGTTTAAGTCGCGGTATCCGCACCTTAATGTGTTTGACAGAAACGATGACTTCGGCGAGCTGATTTTGGAAACCTTAAGGAGGTGTGATTAAGCCTTGAAGATAAAAAATAACAGAACAGTAATCGGCGGCGGCTGCATTTTGCTTGCCGCCATTTTGGCGTTCGGGCTTATCCCGAAAATGAATAAAAGCAAGGGAAACACCGTAAAAGTGGTTGTCACAAATGCAGATATTGCACAGGGAACGCAGATAACCGACAGTATGCTTACCGAAAAAGAGGTCGGTGCGTTTGGACTTGCGGACAATGTAGTAAAGGATAAAACCGCAGCAATTGACAGGTTTGCAGCTTGCGATATTTACGCCGGCGAGCCGATAGCCGACTTTAAACTGTCCGAGTTTGCGGCGGATAAAAAGCTTGACGCGATTGCGGCTGAGGGCAAACGGCTTGTGTCGGTGTCGGTATCAACAATTGCCGCAGGCGTCGGAAATCATATCAAAAAAGGCGACCGTGTGGGCATGTTGTGCTATGAGGATAAAAAGGTGACGGCTTTTGATGAGCTGCACGATATGGAAATATATTCGACCGAGAATACGGACGGTGCAGATACTGACAGCGGCGACGATAAAATTGCCGCAAGTGTAACGCTTATCGCGACCGACGCACAGGCACAAAAGCTCATATATGCCGAGTATGCGGGAAAGCTGCACCTTGTACTTGAAAAGGGAGGTGCGTCAAAGTGACATCAAAAATACTGACCGTGTGGGGTTCGCCGTCGGGCGGAAAAACAACGCTTTCGGTAAATCTTGCAATGGCGCTTGCCGAACGCAATAACACGGTAGGGATAATATCGTCCAACATTGCATACGGCGAGCTGCAGACGCTTTTCGGTCGGCGTATTGAAGAAAACCGCGGAATACTGCGTGCAATCGCAAACCGCGATACGAGAAACTGTTTTGAGGAAACGCAAAACGCGAATGTGTTTTTTCTGAGCCTTCCCAATAATGCTGACGGGCTTGTGCTGACTGCGGTGAACGGAAACGATATCCGCGACGTGATAGAGGACAGTGCAATCCGCTTTGAGTATGTCATAATCGACGGTTCGGCGGATCTCAATAACCCGATTTCGAGCATAGGCTTGAACCTTGCCCAGACCGTCATAATATCGCACCGTGCGTCGGTGAAGGACGTTGTGTGGAATATGGCAATGCAGAACGTGTCCGAGCTTTTGCATCTTGAAAACCGCAGTATTCACGTTCTGTCCGGCTATGACAAGACCTGCGACAAAGCGGCATTTCTTGAGAGCATAGGCACAAAAATGCGGTATGAGCTTTCATATATAGATAACGCAAAGATTTTGGAAAACTCCGGCAAGCTCATTTGGAACAGCAGGATCGGCACGGAAACATATAAAAAGGTGATGCGAAGATTAGCCGCGGAAATTATGGCAGGGGGCGTGTGATATGCTTGATGTGTTTAATATAAACGACCTCATATACAGTGCAAATGCAGGCACGGCGGACAGCCGCGGCAATAGGCAGACCGCGACATATAAGGACATTCTCGATAAAATCCGGCATATCATATCGAAAAATCATTCGGCGGAGCTTATCGGTATTCTCTACTCGGACGAGGCTCGCGAGCGTCTTAAAAATCTGATTGTGCGGTATCTGAACCAGAATAAGCTTTATGCAGATGACTGTGCCAATATCTCCGAGCTTGCCGACAGGATTTATGAGGATATGGCGGGATTCGGCGTGCTGACAAAGTATATATCCGACTGCAATGTTGAGGAAATCAATATAAACAGCTGGGACGCGATTGAGGTGATATATCCCGACAAAACCGTGATGCTTGACGGCAGATTTTTAAGCCCCGAGGACTGTATGGATAAGATAAAGAAGATGGTGTGGCTGGGCGGCTCGATTATCGACGGCTCAAATCCCAAGGTGGACAGCTTTATCGGCGAGGGCGTCAGAATTTCGGCGATTATCCCACCGTGTGTGGATAAACGCACGGGCGGCGTTGCGTCAATAAGACGGCAAAAGGAGAACGTCATAACGCGTGAGCTTATGATAAAATATAAAAGTGCGACCGAGGAAGAACTCGACTTCCTTTCGCTTTGTATAAATAACGGCGTGTCGCTCGCAATTGCCGGCTCGACCGGATCGGGAAAAACCACCGACCTCGGATATTTAATCGGCACGATTGATAAAAACCGCAGAATATACACGATTGAGGATACGCGGGAGCTGAATATCGCAAAGTATGACGATTGCGGCAAAATGCAAAACCGCGTTGTGCAGACGGTGACCAAGGACGGCGTAAACCCCGTCACGATGGACGATTTGTTAAAAGAGGCACTGCGATTTCACCCGTATGCGATTATCCCGGCAGAGATGCGCGGCGGCGAGGCTCTGACTGCGGTTGAGGCAGGGCGTACCGGGCATACGATTATAAGCACGCTGCACGCAAATTCCGCCGTGGACGCATATAACCGCATACTTTCGATGTGCGTGTCAACGGGTGTGCGGCTATCGGAAAATAAGCTGCTGGAATTTATCCTGGAGGCTATGCCGCTGGTGCTGTTTAAACGCCAGCTGCCGGACGGACGGCGTGTGTATGATGAGATTTTCGAGGGCGTCGGCATTGCGGACGGAAAAGTAGTCGGCAATACGCTTTGGAAGTATGAGGTGATAGATAACGTCTATGATGACAGCGGAAAAATTATAAAAGTGAAGGGCAGACACGTGCGGAAAAACGATATTTCGCCCGCCCTTGCCTCAAGACTGAAATACGGCGGTGCTGCAGAGGCGGATATTTCAAAATTCAAAAAATAGCCTCTCGAAAGAGACTATTTTCCGAATAAATCGCTATGACTGCCCGTGCGTGACAGAACCAGCACAAGGCTTTTATTTTCAAGTTTGTAAATTAAGAGCCAGTCGGGTGCGATATGACATTCGCGGTATCCGTCCCAAGTTCCGGACAGCTTGTGGTCGCAAAGCTCCGGGGCAAGCTGATTGCCGGCAGACAGTGCACGGATTACGTCATCAAGCAGCGTAATATCCAAATTACGTTTAATTGCTGCTTTGTAGTCACGTTTGAATTTGGACGTCCAGATTATATCGTACATTATGATTTTAACTCCTTTAAGGCGTCCTCGACGTTGCTGTATCTGCGCGTGTTCGGGTCGTGCAGCAGCTGCTCCGACTCAATCAGTGCGGCAACCGTTTCGGCATTAAGGGGATTTGTGGTGATGCTGAAAGGAATACTTCCCTCACGCACTGCCTGCCTTAAAAAAATGTTAAATGCGGTTGTCATATTGAGTCCAAGCTCGGAAAAAAGCTGCTCTGCCTGGGATTTAAGCTTGCTGTCAATACGAAAGCTTACATTTGATGTTGTATTAGCCATATAAATCACTCCAATCTACTTGTATTATATCACTGCGTAACGCTTGTGTCAAGCTTATGCAATGCAATTTGCATTAATATATTATATGTTAATTATGAAAAAATATTTATAAGAGGAGAATTAAAATGTACTTTATAATATTTCTGCTCTTGGCGTGCGGATTTCTGCTTGCGATGGACGTCAAATTTGCCGCACCGAAATCCCGGCTGTCGCTGTCCCGAAAGAGTGCAGAGGATAAACGCCGTGCGGTTGATGAACGGTTTTCGCGGCTCAGGATATTTGAAAGAATTACCGCAGCGGTAAAAAGCACGGTATCAATGTGCGGTATGCGGCAGAACACGTTCTATCTGCTGGTTATGCTAAGCGGCTTTTTGGGTGCGGGCATAGGAAAAGCACTCTTTTCAGACGCACTTTTATCCGCCGCAACTGCGGTTATATGCCTGCCGCTGCCGTACATCATATTAAAGGTCAGGGCGAGGTGGTATATCCGAAATCAGGACGAGCTTTTGGAAAACACGATGAACCTCATAACCAACAGCTATCTGTCCTGCAATGACGTCATAACCGCCGTCAATGAAAATCTTGACAAGCTGGATATTCCCGGACCGTTTGAAGAATTTGTGACCGATGTTACGCTCATTGACTCGAACGTCCGCCGGGCACTCAGAAAGCTTGAGATGAAGATACATAACAAGTATTTCGCCGAGTGGATTGATATTCTTGTAATCGCACAGGAAAAGTCGGGCGATTACAGGTTTGTGCTGCCGGCAATTATCCAGAGTATGAACGATACAAAGCGGCTGCAGATTGAGGCGGACACCGTGATGATGTCGGTGTGGAAAGAGTATTTTACGTCAATTATACTCGCCTTTTCGATTATCCCGATACTAAGGTGGAGTAATAAGGCGTGGTTTGATTTGCTGGTATTTTCGGGCGTGGGAAAAATGCTGATACTGTTAATGCTGGTACTGACGCTTTTGTCTGCCTTTATTACCTTGAAAATCAATAGGCCGCTTTAGGAGGTAGCGTATGATATATTTCGGAATATTTCTGCTCATAAGTATGGGTGCATATCTGCTTTCGTGCGGGATTTTCGCTCTTGCGCCGGCGGCAACGGCAAGGAATATGCACACTACATCAAAGGGCACAGGCACTTTGAAAAATGTGGCATACAGCCTGTATGTAAAACCGCTGCTGCACATTTTCGCACCCTTTATCCGCCTTTCCGATATACGAAAACGGCGTATGAGCCTGCAGCTTGCACGTGCCGGGATAAACCTTTCGCCGGAGGAATACTTCGCACGTTCGATTTTAATGGCGGCGACCGCAGCGGTGGGTATGGGACTTTTGCTGATGCTTGCAATGCCGGATTTGCTGCCGCTTGCGGCGGTGTTTGCGGGGATTGTGTTCTTTCACTTTCGCGGCGAGGTCAAGGATAAGCTGAAGGCAAAGGACAGACAGATTGAGTCGGAGCTGCCGAAGTTTATCCGTGCGGTTGTGCAGGGTATGAAAACGGAACGTGACGTTATAAAGCTGCTGGAAACCTATCAGAGCATCGCGGGCGAGGGACTCAAATATGATATTGAGGTACTCATAATGGATCTGAAATCCGGCGGCTTTGATGACGGTATGGCAGCGTTTGAAAAACGCGTCGGCAACAGCTATATCTCACGCCTTGCAAAAGCGCTTATCTCGGCAAATAAAGGCGATAATCAGGATTCGGCACTTAATTATCTGATGTCGGATATGGGCACGCTTGCAAAGGAAATGATGCAGCGTGAGCTTGTAAAGCGTCCGGGGCGTGTGCGTATGTTGGTGATACCGATTGTGATTGCGGCGGTAGGGGCACTGTTTTACGTGATAGGTGCAAATTTGTTTGACAGCATAGGTTCGATAATGTAGGTGAAAATGGTAACCAAGTTTTATATTTGAGAGGTTTTGCAGAATATTTTGCATATTTAAAATGAGGATACAGAAAGGAATTGATTAAAATGAAAAACTTAAAGTCTGCTTTAACAAGGGCGAAATTATGTGCGGCGGAAATAGTTCACAACACCGACGGAGACCAGATTACCGGCTGGCTGATTGTTGTGCTTTTGGTGGTTGTTGTGGGTGCGTTCTTCTTAAACACATATCAGAGTACGATTGAGGAAATATGGGACGCAATCGTGCAGAAAATCTACACGACCTTCGGTATCTGATATGATGAAAAAGAAAGCGAGTGCGTACTACGAGCTGATTATAAAAACACTGGTATTCATAACGCTGATTGCAACGGCGGTGTCCTTTTTCGGCGTGTTCACGGTGTATATAAACTTAAACTACGCCGCAAAGCGAGTTGTACGCGAAGTGGAAATAACCGGTCAGGTGACGGGTGCGACATATGATTTGTTCCGCGAATATAAGGAAAGGACGAACATCGGTAGCGGTGCGGCTATAGATATTACAGCGGACAGATACTTTGACGCGGCGGCAAAGAAGATACAGCTGCGTACCAACTTCACCGTGGTATGCCGCACAAACTATCGTATTGACATTTTCACACCGAAGGGTGGTGCCGGCGTCGGGATAGATGTGCCGCTTACCGTAAAGCTGACCGGAATGAGCGAGAAGTATTGGAAGAATTAGCGGCAATCAGTAACACAAAGATTATCGGAGGAAATAATGGACAAAATTTTAAACTATGCCATATCGGAAAACGCGTCGGATATCCACGTGACCCAGGACAAGCCGTGCTGGGTGCGGATAAAGGGCAGCTTTTTGCGATACGGCGGAAAGATAACAATTGAGGATATCGACGACTTTATCGAGGCGGTTATTCCCGAGGCGGTCGAGAAGTATTTGAGGCTCAGAAACCGTATGGGCAGCGCCCCGGTCGACGGTGCGTTTAAGTACGGCGGCAGGCGTTTTCGCATTAATATCTACCTGTCGCAAAGCGGCGTAAATATGGCGCTGCGGCTTTTGAGCGATAAAATTCTGCCGATTGCCAAGCTGTCACTTCCCGAAAGCGTGCGTCTTTTCACACACGCAAAAGAGGGAATGTATCTTGTGGTCGGCACGACCGGCAGCGGCAAATCGACAACGCTTGCGTCGGTGATTGATGAAATAAACCGCACACGCAGCGAAAATATTCTGACGGTCGAAGAACCGATAGAGTATGTGTACTGCGAGGACAAGTGCCGGATTGAGCAGATAGAGGTCGGAAAGCATATCGAAAGCTTTGAAAAAGCAACGGTTGCGGCAATGCGGCAGAACCCGAATATCCTGTTAATCGGCGAGATGCGGGATCTGGAAACGATACAGAATGCAATCACGCTTGCGGAAACCGGACACGCGGTTTTTGGAACGCTGCACGCAAAAAGCGTCACCGACACGATTGACAGAATTGTGGACGTATTTCCGCCAAAACAGCAGGAGCAGATACGCCTGCAGCTGTCGGGCGTGTTAAAGGGCGTAATCCATCAGACGCTTGCAAAATCCCAGACGGGCGGCGTTGTGCCGGTTATCGAACAGCTGATGGTCGATGATGTTGTCGCGTCGATGATATGTGCAAAGCAAAAGCCGAACACTATCCGCGACTATATGCGCGGAAAATCGCTGCTCGGCAATGTTCACCGTGCGGACAATCTGTATTGGCATATACAAAACGGCAGAATGGATATTGAAACCGCAAAACGGTATCTTTCCCCGGACGAATACGCAATGCTGCGTGCAATGTGTACGCCGGTAAAGGGCGGTGGATTCGGTGGCTAAAAGCATTTTGGACTATGCCCTTGAAAATGGGCTTATAACAGGCGAGCAGCACGAAAAGGCGGAGCATTACAGGCGTGAATCGGGTGCAAATGAAAGCACGGTACTTCTTGATATGAAGCTTTTGGACGAGGAACGGCTTGCGGCGCTGTATTCACAGATGTACGGATACAGGTACATAAAAGAGCTGCCGCAAGAGGATTTGCCGGAGACTTTTGAATATGGGGAGCTTGCAAAATACGGCTTTGTGCCGATTGTAAAGGATAAGAAAATCTTGATCGCAACAGCGAACCCGGCAAAGCTTTTGTATGCCGAGGACTTGGTTCGTGACAAGACAGGATATAAGGGCAAGCTTGAATACGGTATCATCACGCTATCGACGCTTGCAAGAATGCTTGAAGGCACGGCAAAGGGCAGTGCAAGCCTTGACCTGCCCGAAACAGACGGCGAGCAGACGGACAGCGGCATTTACGATATATCAGAGAATGACTCCTCGGCGGTTGTGTCGGCTATAAATAAGATATTTCGCGACGCGGTGGAAAACAACATATCCGATATTCATTTTGAGCCGCAGGAGGATAACCTGACGGTGCGGTTCCGCGAGGACGGAACGCTGAAAAAGCGGTATGAGCTGCCAAAGAGCGCCGCACTCCGGCTTGCGAACAGAATAAAAACAATGGCGTCGGCGGACGTTAATACCTCAAAGGCAATCCAGGACGGAAATACGCGGCTTGATATATTCGGACGGTGCGTAGACCTCAGAATTTCGGTTATCCCGGCGGTGAACGGCGAGAATATCGTAGTCAGAATACTCGATCAGAATAAGGGCGGTGCGGATTTGTCGATGATAGGCTTTTCCGAGGAAAACGAGAGAAAGTTTTTAAAACTCATAAAGCGTCCGCAAGGGATAATTCTTTTAACCGGTCCGACCGGCAGCGGAAAGAGTACATCGCTTTATGCGGCGCTGTCGGTCTTAAACAGTGAGGACAGATGCATAATCACGTTTGAGGACCCGATTGAGTACCGTATGCCGGGGATTGTGCAGGTGCAGATAAACCCGGCGATGGGCGTGACCTTTCCGCAGGCGTTGAAATCCGGCTTGCGGCAGGATATTGAGGTTGCACTGGTGGGCGAAATCCGCGACAGGGAAACGGCGTCGATTGCGTTCGACGCGGCAAATACCGGGCATATGGTGCTGTCAACGCTGCACACAAACAGTGCGGCAAGCTCGATTTTGCGGCTTGTGAAGATGGGGATTGAGCCGTATGTAGTGTCACGCTCGCTTGTGGCGGTCATAAACCAAAGGCTGGCAAAGCGTATCTGCCCCGACTGCCGCGAGGAATATTTTCTGGACAAAAATTCGCCGTATCGGAAAATTCTCGGCTGCGGCGATAAGCCGGTTAAGCTCTACCGCGGACGCGGCTGCGATAAATGCGGCGGCACGGGCTATCGCGGCAGAATTGCATTGCAGGAATTTTTGGTGGTGACAAATGAGATAGGCGACCTGCTCGACAGGGGTGCGAGCACGAATGAAATTGAACAGGCGGCAATATCCGCCGGTATGGTGAAGATTCACAAAGACGGCATTAATAAGGCACTTTCGGGACTTACCACTCTTGATGAGGTTCATCGGGTGGTATTTTTTGATGATTTGTAAAAGGAGGGTTTGGAGTTTAATGGATTTACTCATAAAAAATAACGTTATAAAACAGACGCGGCTGATTGTTGATATAGGCACATACCGCACAAAGGTGCTGGAGGTCAGATATGAGGCGAAAAATATTCATATCCTGTCGGCGAAAAGCTTTGAAAGCACAGCCGGCGGCGAGATGAATTTTGCAGATATTGCACGCCGCGTACGCGGTGTGTCGGGCGGCAGCGGACAGAAAAATGTTGTGGTCATTCTGCCGGCGGGACTTACCGAAAACCGCGTGGCAAGCTTTAAAAATATCAAGGAAACCGAGCTTAGTAAAGCAGTGAAAAATGAGAGCTTTAGGAAGGTATCGCCGGCGACGCACGAGATTGACTATGCATATCTCGGCAAGCGTGACGAGCAGGGCGACACGGTCAGGTACTGCCTTATGGCGGCAGTGGCAAAGAGCGTTGATAACGAAATCGTATCGGAATTTCAGACCTGCGGAATGAAGGTCATATCGGTTGTGACGAGCGTATATGCGGGCATTAATCTTTCCGGGCTGTTCTTCGACGATTACGAACACCCAAACCGCCTTATGGCAGATTTCGGCAGGGACAGTATGCGGCTTAGTGCAATTTCGGACGGCGTGGCGGTATACACAAGGGTGATCGCACTCGGGCGTGCAAGCTATGAGGACGCACTTTTTAATGCACAGAACGATGCCGGGCGTCCGGAAATCTCGGAGGCACTTGAAAAAGTCGGCTGCAAGCCGATGCTTACGCCGCACAGCAGATATTTTGAAAAGCTTGACGAAATGCTGTACTTCGATATTGTAAAGAGCGTGAACACGAACATCATAGGCGAGCTTACGCGTGTGCTGGATTTGTGCGAGACAAACGAGATACCGATTACGAAGATATATTTTACCGGCAGACCGATTTTCGGGTTTGAAAAGGCCGCGGCGGAAAATCTGGGGACGGAATGTGAGATTTTGGACTTTCGTGGTGTTATGGAAAAAGAGGGCAGGGATTATGTTATCTGCTTTGATGCGGAAACCGACCGCGAATTTGCAAATGCAGTAGGTATGGCGATAAGCCCGTATACAATATAGGAGGAAGAGTGATGATAAAAAAACTAAACCTTCTTCCCTTAGCAGTCCGTGAAAAACAGGAAAAACGGCTGCTGCTTGTAATATGTGCTCTGCTCGGCGGAATAATCGCCGCCGTGCTTTGCTTTCAGCTTGCACGAATAGGCATCACAAAGGGCAGCATTGACCGCACAATTGCGAAAAACGAGAAATATAAGGCGGAGCAGCAGAAGATGCAGTCGGTAAAGGACAATATTGCAGCGTATACCGATTACATAGCGGCGTATGAGACGGCATATTTCCCGTATAGTCAGTTTTTGAGTGATTTAGAGGAATACCGCCCGGATAACGTACACATCATATCGGCGGACACCGCCGACAGACTGGTAAATGAGGGCGAGACTGATGAGCAAAAGCAGACGGACGCTAAGGAGGATAATGCAGAGGCTGAGGAAAAGCCGGAAGAAACACCCGAGCCGGAAACCGCCGAGGAAACTACACCCGGATACACAAAGGACTTAGCCGGTGAGGTAATCACAATCCGCGGCTACGGTGATACGCAGGAGGACATTTCGCAGTACATTTATTCACTGTCAAATCTTGCGTATATACAAAACGCCGAGGTGACGGCGATTGAAGAACACAAGATGGAAAACGGTACATACAACATATTTGAAGTAAAGCTGACGGGAGGGATATTTCATTGAAATTAGCTCTTAAAGAAAAGATAATGCTTGTCTGCCTTGCGGCGGCTGTGGCGGCATTCGGTGCATATAAGGCAGTGTGGACGCCGCTTGGTGTGCAGCTCGAACAGCTGAAAATCAAACAGGCGGAGGTTAAGGAATTCGCTGTTGACATCACGCCGCTTAAAAAGGAGGCGAAAAGCCTTGAGGACGCAATCGCCGGGCTTGAAAGCCGTGCGGCGGATATAAAGGCGGCACAAAACAAGACATTCACGAGCGAGGAATTTTTGGTGTTCCTCGGAAAAAGTGCAAAGAATAACAATGTGGCGGTCACGGGCTTTTCCGACCTTGGCACGGTGGAAAAGAACGGACTGTATAAAGCGGTGTATGATTTTTCCTTAAAGGGCAGCGGCAAAAATATTGCAAGCGTGCTCTCGGAGCTTTCGGAAAGCGGCGTGAAATCGAGCGTAGGCTCAATGTCGCTCAGGCAGAACGTGCAGTACGGGTACTTAAAACGGTTCTTTGACGATTTGACGGGACTTCCGTGGTATAAAGAGCCGGAAAAGACGGAGGAAGTTCCGGAACTTCCGAAAGCGACGGAAGAGCCGACTTTTGTGCCGGACACAAGCTTTGATGTGCCGGATATTGCAGTCACACCTGATGTGCCGCAACCCCCTGAGCCGACGACAGAGCCGACACCGCCGCCCGAGGACAGGACGATTGACGAACGGCTCAGCGGTCTTTTGGAAAACACGGCATACCGCGGCAGATACAGGGCAAAACTGCTTGCGAATAACGGCGGCGACGATATGCGGCTCAGTATAACCGTTTGTTTTGTTATGTTCAAAGATCCGGCGGAGGGCAGCGATGGAATACTATGAATACAAAACGAAAAGCCGAACAGGCGGAAAAGTTATCCGCGGTATCATAACGGCAGATGACCGCGAATCTGCGGCAAATGCACTAAAACGCCGCGGCGAGGTTGTTTTGGAGCTCGGCGTAATGCAGGATTTTATGAATATCCGAAAGACGGTATATAACCTGTCGTCGAGGATAGGGCGTGCCGCACGGCTTGACTTTTTCGTGATGCTTAAATTTATGCAGGAGTCGGGATTGTCGCTTTACGAATCGCTGACAAGTATCCGCGACACGAGCACGAATAAGGCACTGCGAAGCTTTGCGAGGACGGTCGGCGATGAGGTGAGAAAGGGTGCACCGCTGTCGGCTGCACTCAAAAAAACCGGGCAGATTGAAACCGCGGTGTATGAGCAGATAAAGGCGGGCGAGGAATCGGGAAGAATGAACGAGACCCTATCACGTGTGATATCCCGGCTGGAACGGGATAAGGAATTTCGCGGCAAGGTTAAAAGTGCAATGATGTACCCGGTCATAATCTGCGTGGTTATGGCGGTGGTGCTGTGGGTGATGATGACAATGGTAGTACCGAAGCTTGCCGCAACGCTTGTGTCAATGGGCGGCGAGCTGCCGCTGATTACCAAAATTGTAATCGGCACATCAAATCTAATGAAAAAAACAACGCCGTTTTTGATGCCGGCAGCAGCGGTGGCAGTTGTACTCTATCGCGTTCTGGTGAAAAATCCGGATATACGCATAAAGGTCGATGCGGTAAAACTGAAGATCCCGATTGTCGGTGATATGATAGAAAAAACAGAGCTGTCGCGGATGTGCCGGAACCTGTCGGATATGCAGGAAAGCGGAATAACGCTGGTAAGCTCGTTAAATATCGTAAAGCAGACGGTGAAGAATACATACATTATGACGGCGTTGGATAAGGCAAGACGGCTTATCGAGGTGTCCGGCATAAACCTTGCCGTGGCATTGTCGCGGGTCGGCAGCTTTCCGCAGATGATGATACAGATGCTTGAGGTCGGTATCAATACAGGCAAGATAACCGATGTGCTGGATAAGCTGTCCGAGAGGTATGAAACAGAGGTAGACACCGGGTTAAAACGCATAACGAGCCTTATAGAGCCGATTTTAATTGTTGTGGTCGGACTGCTTGCAGGTACGGTAGTGGTGGCGATCTTCCTGCCGATGTGGTCAATTACGGATAATCTGGGTGTGTAAAAAAGATATGTTCCATTTTAAACACTGCATAATCTGTGCGGGAAAGGCGGTGTTTTTTGCGTTTTTGCGGTGGTTAGAGTGGTATGTATATATATTAAAAAATACGGAGGTACGAATTTTATGAAAAATTTATTTAATGCAGTAAGAAAACAGGGCGGGGAAAATCCGCCGCAGAAGAAAAAGGCGTTTACGCTGGTTGAAATCCTTATCGTTGTTGCGGTAATCGGAATTTTGTTCGTGGCGTTGGTGCCGAGAATCGATTTTGCCGGCGACAAGGCGCGCGAGACGGGCATCAAGACTGACTTCAGAAGTTTTGAGCTTGCGGCAGAGCAGCTTATGCGTGAAAAAGCGGGACTTGCGGGCTATGCAGATGTTGCGGCGCTTTGTGCCGATGACGGACTTAATATGTACTTAGACGGTGCTTTGAAGTTCGACACAACAGGCAAATCGGCGAAAAAAGATCAGTGGAATCAGGAGTACACGGTGCAGATTGTAAAACCGGCGAGGGCTGCGAATGCAAACAATGGTGCGATTATCTTCCTGTCGGGCGGAAAGGACGCAGTTTTAAGCGGCACAGAGGACAACTATGCATTTGCAATCACCTTTGTTGACGGTCAGATTGAGTCAAAGACGGTAGGCTTTAGCTCAAATATCGAATCGTCCAAGATTGCGGCAATCTCGGGTGCAGATGCGGCGTCGATGTCTGTTGCGTCGGGCGTGTCAACACTTGCGTACGCAAAATAAACTGTGCATCTCACCGTTATTCGGCACTGCCTTATAACGGCAATCGGCTTTGTTTATTTGAGGAAAGTTATATGAAAAAACCAGCAATTACCTATGCGGAAACGCTTGTCTGCCTGCTGATTATGGGTATAGCGGCTATGTCGGCATTTAATCTGACCGCCGCATATCAAAAGTCAACGTATGAAACGAGAACACGGCGGGCGGAGCTTTTGGAAAATATAAATATTGCTGAAAGGGTGAGAGCTGAGGTGCATACGCTGCCTCAGCTCTATACCGTTTTGGACGAAAACGAGAATATATCGGCATATGCGGTCGGTATCGGCAATATTCAAAGAAATGCGGACGGAAGTTATGAATTAACGGACAGCGGCAGAGACGAACTGCCGGAAATTCTGCGTTCGGAAAATCCGCGGATTGTGCGGCTCAAAATCGGAAACAAAAAGAACACGAAAATCAATACGGTGGTAATCTTAACGTAAAAAATATACTGTGCATCTTACCTTCTTTCGGGGCTTGGAGTATCCACGTACGCCGTCGCCCCTCAAGAAAGGCAACCTGCTTGTATCTTTTTCACGTTATTGATAGAACGGAGATTTGAATGAAAAAAAGTGCAAATACAATAGCCGAGCTCTTGGCAGCGGCGGGGATAGTCTCGTTCGTACTGCTGATCGGTATAGCGGTGTCGGGTATGATGAGCCATAACCTTTTCACCGGACAGGTCGAATACACAAATTCGGTATCGGTTGATGAGGTCATATTCTACATTACACGCGAAATTCAGTCGGCAGAGAGTATTATCGTATCGCCGGACGGAAAAAGCATTGACATTTCGGAAAGAGACGGTAAAATTTTTAGCTATGCCTTTTCGGACAGCTACCCGGCGGGGATTATGACGTTCGATAATAAGCGGGTGCTTGACGCAGACTTCGAGAAAAGCAGCTTTTCGCTCGATGAAGACACGGTGACAATCACGATTGCGGCACTCGGCAATAACACCGACACCGGACAAATTCCGAAAATATATACCGTAACGGCAGAAAAGAGGTCGGACTGATGAAAAATGCAAATATTTGTTTTACCGTTCTTCTGGTGCTGCTCATTCTCTCCGCCGGCTTTGCGACGCTCAATATCGCGTCCGCCGTGCGGTATGCCGAGAAAGAGAGTTATGAACGCATCGAAAGCAGATATATCACGGAAAGCGGCATTACGCTTGCCGAGGGACTGTTTTTAAATTATTTGGACAGCTGCAGTTATGCACTCTCGTATGAGGATAACGGCGGCGAGTATTCGAGTATAACCGGATTTACGCCGTTCTTGCTTGACGAAATCAGCGAGGGTACGGACGAGAGCGTGCGTCTGCCACTTATCGAAAATGAAGCGAAAAGCGTAATGGCGGATATGGGTTTTCGCGTATACCGCAGCTTTGGCGATATTACGGTATCGCTTGAAACGTTCGGTGACGCGGACGGATTAAAGCTTGCGAACCTGTGCCGTGAGCCGGACTTTTTAATAGGTCACAGCGGTGAGACCGGCGAGAAACGCAGTAAAATAAAGCCCGTGTACCTGACCGTCATATCGGAATACAAAGGCGGCAGAGTTATGTGCAATATGAAGATTGACGGACTGTATCTTGTCCGCGGCGCTATGCACGATTTGGGCGGCGAAACGCTCGGCAGCGTCAGTGCATATATAGATACGTCAAATTGTGGGGTGGAATATGAAAACTACCAGAGCTTTCAGAATTAGAAAACAATGCTTTACCCTGGTCGAGCTGCTCGGCGTTATGGCAATATCGGGGATACTGATTGCCGGAACGGCTGTCGGTATGAACAGGGTGTGGCTTAATAATAGAATAGATACCTGCGAGTCGGAGCTTAGGGAAATGACCGCGGCGGTTAAAAATTATCATACCGACTGTGGGAATTTAACGCTTGATGCAGATGATACATATGATGTGAAATTGGCGGAGGCGGTCGGGATATTGAATGATGAATATATGCCGTATGAGCTTGAGATAACCGAAATAGGCACGGACGGGAAAAGTGCGGTAATGAATACAAAACTACAAGCCGACCCGTGGGGAAATAAATATATGCTGCGTGTGTATACCTATGACGGTGCGGACGCGGACTCCGTGCCGGGCATGGTTGTAATAGCGTCGGCAGGTCCGGACGGGGTATTTGAGACAGACAGTTATTCATCGGGAAATTTCGGCGATGATATACTTGCCATTGTCGAACCAAAAACGTAGTCTTGATAAATCCGTCCATCTCGTACGTTATTGCGCGGGGCGGTACGCAAAGTACAGCACCCACACTGCAAACGCACAATCTGAACGAATTTCTTCAAGACTTTAGAAAACAAGGAAAGGAGCGTACATCAATGAAAAAAGCAATATTTGTATTTGCCTGTCTGCCGTTCATCTGTGGTATGACGGCAAATGCGCAGGTTATGAAAGCGGCGCGGGATAATACCGTCCGTGCGGTTGGCAGCGTGGATTTTACACTTCCGCCGCTTGATACGGACGAGTTTTACATATCCGGCGTAGAGCTTGCCGTTTTTGAAAAGAACGAGAACAAGAATGAATATCATATTTTCAAAGATGGCAAAAGTGAGCTTAGGAAATACATAAAGTCGCCCGAAAGCCTTAATTTCACGGCGAGCTTTTCGGACAGCACCGCATATCGGGACAGGGCGAGATATAAGGCGGCGTATCGGTATCACGTGACATCGAAAACCGATGCGTCGAAAATCACGGTTGCGGGCGGAGAATATAAGGACGGGTGGCGGCTTATCGGCGAAGATGACGGCAAAACCGCGACAGACACCGGCTTTTCCTTTTACAAAAATTCCGTGCCGGAGGTGGAAATTACCGGCATTTCGTACTTTGTAAACACCTACCGCGGCAATGCGGCAAGAACGGTTGACGCGTCGGATACGGACAGCACGTACTTACCGAATGACGCACTGAAAAAGGGCATAACGCCGCAGATTAAGGCGTTTGACTATGACGCGGAGGATACGCTGACATTTCGGTATCTTCTGCGTGATGAAGATACCGGCACGGTCTTTGCCGAGGGTGATTTTTGCGAGGGTTTGCCGATTAAGGCAAATGAGGTAAGGGAAAAGGTCGGGCTTAGAATTATCGCAGATGACGGCTACGGCGGCATAGGCGAGAGCGAGTGGCTCACATTGAAATTTGATTTAGCCCTGCCGGAAATAACGTCCGAATTTGACGATAAAGGATATGCGGTAAAGGGTACAACGCTCTTTTCCGACTTTGCGGCAGCTGACGGCGGTAAAAAGCTGACGGACGGACAGGTTTATGCCAAGGGATATAAAGACGGTACGCTTGTGTTTGAAAAGCTGACCGATAAGCGCCCCGACGGCATATATCGGCTGGAGCAGGAAAATCTGCCCGGCGGCGAGTATGAGGTTCGGCTGAATATATTTGACGGTGCGGGAAATGTGTCGGAGCATACATTTTATCAGACGCTTGACAGCACTCCGCCGAGCCTGTATTTCATACCCGACACGGAGGATATAACCGCCGCAAAATACGGTGCGTGGCAGAACGTGAGCAAAAAGATACTGGTGCGGGCAAGTGATGATACTGCGGGAATCGGCGGTATGAATGTTAAATTAAACGGCACGCCCGACGGCGGGCAAACGCTCAAAAACTTGCAGCACATCAGCGTTTTCGCACACGATGTATCAAATACGAAAACCGGCAAGCTCAAATACAATATATCGGTATATGACAGGGCAAAGGAGCTTGACAGGGCGAAAAACACGGTCAAGACTGCAAGCCTCGGAAATGCCGCAAATGAGACAAAGGAAGTGTGGCTTGATAAAAAAGCGCCGGATATAGACGCGGCGAGTCCCGGCGGCTGGCAGAGTGCACCGTGCAGCATTACTGCGGCATTTTCGGATAACGAATCACGCCGCGGTGTGGGCGATAATTCAGGCATAAAGGAAAGGCTTTACAGCGTTTGCGACAGCGGCACGGTGCCGGAGGTGTGGCATACATACTCAAATAACGTCACAATCCCGGACGGCGGTGTGTATGACGTGTATTTCAGGGCGACGGATAATGCCGGGAATACGAGCGAGAGAAAAATTTCGGTAAAAGTGAATAACCCGTCGGCTATAACCGGCAAGATGCAGCCGATTTCCTCGTACATGCACACGATATATTACCGGAATGATAATCTGTTCGTGGTTAAGAATACGGCATACAACACCAAGTTCAAGCTTGATATTTACGATAAGGACACCGGGGACGAAATAAAGATGGATATTTGCCTTAAAAACCGCGACGATAACAGTGTATTTGTGCAAACGTCTGTTCGCACACAGCCGACAGGCGAAACGCAGCGAGAGCTTGTATTTAATCTTCCGTACACAAAGGACGGTACGCCGCTGCCCGACGGCGTGTATGACGTGACGGCGGATATAACCGAGTTTAAAGCCGACGGCGAGAGCGTCGGAACACACAGCGGTGAGGGCATAGGCACGATTGTGATTAAACGCAGCACACCGCCCGAACCGGTCATTTCGGTGTCATCCGGGTATGTTGAAATTACCTACCCCGAAGAAACAACAGCGGCAAGCCTGAACCTTCCCGAGCTTGCGGGACTTTGCAAGCGGCAATATAAAACAGTGAAGGACGCAGGCGGCGGCACGGGCGGATATATCCCGTACACCGATAAATTCGCCGCGGAAAAGATGACCGTGACCGCGATATATACCGACATCGCCGGGAACACGTCAACCGCGTCAAAGCATATTGCGGACAGCGGCACAAGCGGCGGCGCACTGATTGAAATAGGTACGGACGGCAATGCGGTGACGGTTGAGCAGTCGCGCGCGGCGAATGTGTACTACATAGGCACACGCCGGGAAAAGAACAGCGGCATTAATACGAATATATTCAGATTTATTAATTAACGGAACCACTCGCTGCAAAGCAGCTACTTGCGAGCGATTTTCTCTCAGACTTAAATTTTGTGCCTTATGGCACAGAAAGGAATGGTTATAAAAATGAAAAAAATACTACCAATTTTGCTTGCACTGACGCTTTCGGGCAGCAGTGCGGGTGCGTTCGGCTTGGAGGACGCAGCTGCCGATACTTCGTATCTTGAAAATATCGGCGCGGATATTGCGGGCGATATGCTCTATGCAAGAAATCTGGTCGGCGGTTTTTCACAAAAGTACGTGGTGAGCGAAAGTACGGACGGCGATATTTCGGCTGTGGACAGTTTTTATGGAAAGCTGTCCGCACCGATTACAGTGTCCGAGCTTGACAGCGGAAAGGCGGATTTTGATTTTGGCGTTGTATGCGGCGACAGCTTAAAGCGAAAGACAAAGCTCATAAAATCGCTTGCGGGTCTCGGCGGATACAAGGCGGAATTTGAGCCTTTATGCATATTCAACATTTACCGCGATTTGACGCTTGTCTGCGGTTACAGCATATATACAAAAACTTATCAAAACAGCGATGACGCGTACTGGCAGGCGGTGTGTGCCGTTGAGAATATGTCAAGGGAGGTTGTGCCGTATCAGTCGCGTATCGCACTTATGAATAAGTTTAAAGAGCTTGACGGCGTGATAAATTCCGACAGGCAAATGAAAATGTTTATCTTAAAGGACGGAAAAATAAACTCGGTTTGGGAAAGAGGTGATTGATGTGAGACGGATATTAATGACGGTTCTTGCCGTTTTGTTATTCTTTGCGGCGGACGCTTTGGCAGCCGAGGTGCCGGTAAAGGAGATTATTGCCCTTGACGATACGGTGAAAATCGAAATCGGCGAGGAATTTTCGCTGTCATATAAGGTTGTTCCGCCCGATGCGGACGATAAAAAGGTCACTTTCGAGTCGCTTGATAAAAACATCGCGACGGTTGACAGCCGCGGTACGGTTTTAGGCAGACTCACGGGCAGTACGAGGATTAAGCTTGCAAGTGCAGATGGGAAAAAGTACGCCTTTGTCCGCATTCGGGTGGTCGGAACGGACTATGATGACGAGTATAACTCAAAGCTGAAAAACATTGCAATAACGCTTGATGATGAGGTGGTAAATAAGCCGATTGAGGTTATGGCGTCGCAGAAAATATCACTTTCGGCAAAGAGCTTTCCCAAGGGCGTGTCATCTTCCGTCCGCTGGCGGAGCGATGATAAGGACATAGCGACTGTTGACGAGAACGGCACGGTGACGGCTGTAAAAGAGGGCACGTGCAAAATCACGGCAACATCGAGGGTGAACACGTTCAAGACCGATACTGTCATAGTGAACGTCACAAAATTTGTGATGTACCCGGAAAAGCTGACGGTGACAGTGCCTGAGGACAGCGTGTTTGAAACAGGGAATACAATTCCGCTTTCGTGCAGCTTTTACCCGGAGAATACGAACCAATTCGGACTCTACTGGACGGCAACCGGGGCGATAATCGACCAAAAAGGCAGACTGACCCTCACCGAACGCGGCAGGGTGACTGTCCGCGTGTATTCGCAAAACCGCAGGGTTTTCGCAGAATATGAAATTGACGCAAAATATTCAAAAGACAGCTTTAAAGAAGTCAAAACGCTGTCCAATCTTTTAAAAACCAAACCTGTGCGTTTGAAATTTGATAAGCCAGCGGACGCAAAGTCTGCACGGGATAATATCTTTGCCAATAAAAGTGCGGACGCGAACGGCGAGGACATTCCGATAAATATTGCGGTAAACGAAAATATCGTAACGGTAACGCCGACAGAAAAATGGACGGACGGCTGCGGGATATTCATAAAACCTGGACTATGTGCCGCGGACGGCGAGAAAATGGGACAGGGCGTTAAGGTGTTAATAAGATTGAGGAGGAGTAACAGGTGACAAAACAAATAAAAATCGGCTTGATTGCAGCGTCTGCGGCGGTGGTTTTGGCGGCGGTGTTGACTGCTGCGAACAAAGGTACAACCGCTGCAGAGGTTCGCGATACAAAGCCCGACGGCAGCATTAAGGTGACGGACGGGGAAAAGGCACGGTACAAGGAAATGATCGGAACCGATATGAATATAAAGAAGGCGGTTTTGATACTCTTTGACACCGATATGGAATGCCGCGAGTTCATAACAAAGTACGGTGACGCCGAAAAGCCGCAGGACAGCGGACTCGGTATGGTTCCGTATATGGAAAACGGATATTACAACATCGTCGGAAAGACGGAGCTTGAAGCTGTCTTTGACAGCTTGCCGGATGGCGGATATTCAAAAGAGCCGGTCGCGTTTTCCGGTATGTTCTGCTATTTAAAGCGAATCGGCGAGGAAAAGCCGCTCGAGGACGGCAAAACCTTGGAGGACATTATACGGCGTGATAAATCGCAAAAGGACGGTGAATCGAAATGAAAAAATTAATAAGTGTAATTTTACTGCTGTGCACGTTTGCGGCGGCAGTACCCGCGGCATTTGCCGAATCGCACGAGGTGTGGTCATTGGCACCGGACGGTGCGAGCGGTATGACAGACGCCGACGTACGATTAAACCGTGCGTTAAGGCTCGGCAAGCTTGACGTTATAAAAATTCCCGAGCTGGGGGATAACATATTTTTCGGTACGGTCAATGCCGAAATCTCAAACGGCGGATATAAGGGCAATAAGGATATGTCGCTTATCTACTATTATCTGCTGCTCGATACCGACAGCGGATTTGTAGTACTTGACTGTGTCTATGACGGCAATGAACACTACTCAAGTGCGCAGTCGGTGTTAAAACTTTCCGGCCTTCTTGACTTTGACTATTATAAAGACGCAGGCTTGGACGTGCCGTACTATATGATTTGCCCGACTGCCAGATACAGCCATTCGTCGGAGGTATCAAGCACAAATTATTACTTCATTACCGACAAATGCAAAATCGTGGAATATACCCAGTCGAATGACAGAAACACGCCGTTCATACCGGCGATAAAGGATAAAAAGCTTTACGGAGCACAGCGAATGTATGCGAGCAATAAAAAGTATGTATATAATATACGCGAATTGCTGCTGTCGGGCGGTACGCCGGTTTTGAAAAATATCGGTCTGCCGAGTATATCGGAGGACAGCTTTCCAACGGAGTACACGCTATACAGCGAGGGTTTTAAGTCGAATATTGAACAGCCGGTGCTGTATAAAGTGCCGAATGTTGAAAATCTGTATGCTGCGGCAAAACGGATACAGATCATAAACGAAAACGGCATATCACAATATGTCGAAGTCATATCTGTGTATCGGTGCGTGAATAACGAGATGGTGAAGATTGACGAAAAGCAGTATTTTTCGCCGTCATATAATACACGCCTTATCGAATTTCGCGGAATTAACGGACTTGACGAGAGCAAGTATCAGCAGAAAGGGTATGCTGCCCCGGTTGCAAAAAACGGTGACTATTTTATTCTGTCCGACGGCAGTATAACGAAAATAGAACTTGACAGCAAGACGTTCACAACATATGACTTCGGTATTCGCGACGGCGTTCTGACCGTTGTGCGAAACCGCACCGACAGCAGCTATATTCAGCATGTTGACGAAAACAACAGGTATTATTACTGGCACGTGGTGTGCGATGTGTATTTTGACAAAAGCGGAAATACCGTCCTCGGTGCAGAGACGGAATACAAAAGCGACGGCGAGAGCCACGGACTTGACGGCTACTATAAAAATTACCGCGATTTTGTGGATTGTGTAAATATGCCGAGCATGAAGCCGAGCAGGGTGACGGATTGGTATTCAAAGTACCTTACCAATGTTTTCCCGGACGGCAGATATGCCGCTGGTATGTGGGTGGATTTGTCCGAAACGCAGTATGAAATGTGGTACGTGATATATAACCCGGACGGCACGGTGAACTCACGCGGACCGACTGGCAGTATTACATCGAGCGTAAGTCTCAGCGAAACTATTCCGATTGCAATTGCGGTCAATAACTCAAAAATGGTTCTGAGTGTGGACGCGCTGAATAAGGGCTGGATGCGTGAGCTGTACCGCTCATCGGTGTCCGAGGTTAATTCATACGGCGAGTATGTAACCGGCGGCAGTATCGGCGAGAAAAATCTGACGCCGCCCGAGGATACCGACACCGAGCCGGTTAATCGGTCGATAGACTTTAACGAAAAGGATTTGCCGATTGGCTACAACATACGCGATAACGTTATCGGCAGCGGCAAGCTTGATGCGGAACTTCGCGAGACGGTGAACTCGATACGGCTTAACGATATAACGATTGTGACCGACAGCGGCTATGCGTCGGGCAGACAGAATACGGGCACAAGGCTCGACAGCTTTTCGCGCGGCGAGAGTATGGGCGGCGGACGCATTAATGTGTATACCAACGGGCAGAATTTCAACTGGTACTGCTCCGATACCGAAAGCTTAAAGGCGGGGATATATGAAAAATCGTATGTTGTCGGCGATAAGCGGCTGTATGTCACAATTAACGTCATAGAACCGCCGACGGCGGACGGAAAGGTCACGGTGGTATTTTGAAAATATTGATGTTTGTGCTGGGTGCGTGCATCGGCAGCTTTGCGTGCGTGATGCTGTCGAGAAAGGACTGGTATCTCGGCAGGTCACGCTGCGACAGCTGCGGCAAGAAGCTTTTGTGGTATGAGCTGATACCGATTTTAAGCTATATAGCCCGCCGCGGCAGGTGCGGAGGCTGCGGCGCGAAAATCGGACTTAATGTACTTTTGGCGGAAATATATATGGGCTGTGCATTTTGGTGCGCAGCCCTTTATATTGAGCGTGATATGCTGACGGGGCTTTATGTTCTGACGGTGCTTATACTGCTTGCACTCGCCGCTATTCAGGACACTAACGAAAAGATGGTGTATGCAGGTATTCTTTATGCAGGAACGGCTGCGGCGGTGCTTGAAAAGGCGATGTTTATGATAGCGGACGGGAAAAGCGTGCTTGCATTTATCGCGGTAATTGCGGCAATGGAAATCGCGGCGGCAGTGCTTGCACGGGTTTTAAAAGGCAAGGTCGGCGGCGGTGATTTTGACGTGCTGATTACGATGTATGCACTTCTGGGCGGTATGGGTACCGTGTACGCGGTGACATATGCGTCCGTTCTGGGTTGCATAATCTATCTTCCGCAGATTATTATGAAGAAAAGAAACCGTAAAGATACACTGCCGCTTGTGCCGCTGTTGAACTTCGGGACATGGGTTTTCCTGGTTGGTATGTCCTCGGGGGTTGAAATTATAAACCGGATATAATATAATCAAAAATAAGCAGGAGGAAAAATGAATAAAATTGCCGGCAGCACTACTTTTTGTTCGGAGCGGTACCAACGTACAGCACCACTCACTGCAAAGCAGCACTGCCAACAATTTTCTGACATTTTAAAAAGAGGTCGAATGATTTTAATGAAGGCAAAGGATAAAAAACACGGCGACGGTATCATAATGACTATGATGCTGGTATTCTTCGTAATAATATTTGTTGTACTGATCGGCGAGGTGTACCGCGTACATATTTTGCAGCAGGAAATAGAGTATCAGCTGCAGCGGTGCGTGAACTGTGCGGTCGAGTATGCAATGGGCGACAGCTATCGTCAGGACAGGATAGTAAACCTTGATGTGGACGCGGCAAAGTCGAAGTTTTATAAATATTTATCGGAAGATGTGGGCTTGGACAGCGGATACAGAAAGGTCAAGGACGGGCAAGAGGAATACAGAATCGCATTTGAAAGAGTGTCGGGAACGAGTAATCCTGCTGTGTTTAATGTGAAAGGGACAGCATATGCAAACAGTTTATTTACCATATTTTCAAGCGGCATAAGGATACCCTTTGACATTTCATCAACAAACTACAGACTGGACTGAGAAAGGATGAAAAACAAAAATGAAAAAATTAATATGTGTAATTTTGGCAATGTTATTGGTGTCGGGATATGCAGTATCGGCATCGGACGATAATGTGACGGTAATGCTTGACGGAACCGAGGTGGTGTTCCCGGACGCACAGCCGTTTGTGGATAAGCGTGACCGCACGCTTGTACCGATACGGTTCGTGTCGGAGCGGATGGGCGCAAGCGTAGACTGGGAACAGGACACAAAAACCGCGGTAATCAAAAAAGATAAGGACACAATCAGGTACACAATCGGAAGTCTGAAAGCATTTTTAAATAACGATACAATCGTATTTGACAGCTTTGGAATCATTCGCGATGACCGCACACTTGTACCGCTCAGATTTATTTCGGAAATGCTTGCCTGCGATGTAGACTGGGATAAGGACACTAAAACCGTAACTATTACATCGCCCGGCGATGCGGTGAGATTTCCCGAACCTAAGCTGACGGTAAACTATCCAGAAAGCGAATACGATAAGAGGCTTTTTTGGATAACTGTTGATAACTACCGCGACTTTGAGAGGGACTGTCCGAATTATGAGTTTAAGATTGACTTTACAGACCCGACGCAGTTTAATGTATTTGAACAGGACGAGGGTGCAATAAACGGCTGGCAGAAATACAGCCGCAATAACTTCACTAAACTCACAAACACGGGAACAACGGTACTGACCGTTACAAGGGCATACTATGCGACAAGAGATGATATGAAAACATTCAAACCCAAGGACGGAGATGAGTTGTCATTTAAGTTGACGGTTTTGAGAAAATGCAGCGGTGAACAGAAAGAGTATGAATATACCGAGACACTGAAAATGCCGTATGCATTAATTACGGAATAGAGAAAATACTTGAAAAGAAAGTAAATTTGTAGTATAATAGTATTTGTCGGAGCAATCCGATGAAAAAGGTAAGACAGAAAACAGTGTAAAAGCTGGGCGGTTATGCCACCCTCAAACCGATTTATATAAATCGGGGAAGGAGGTGGTTGTTATGAAAAAATACATATTGAGAATAATGTTCTTCATAATTGTGTTTTTAATAACATTTACTATAAAAGTAAAATAACGCCAGCCCGCCAAAGCTACGGCGTTATTTTATAACAAAATTCCTTTGGCATAACCGTTTGAGGTCTTGCCTTTTTCTATTATCATTATACAACATATTATACTTTTTGTCAACGATTTTCATGCAAAAAATTGTGGAGGAGTAAAGATGAATATACGAAAATCCAAGCTTGCGGCTGCCGTTATGACAGCCGTTTTTATATTGTCCGATATATCGGCATTTGCACTGCCGAGCAAGGAATGGGCACAAAAGGACTATCGGCTTATGAATATCATAAGTAAACAGGGACAGGAAATCCAAAAGCCGACCGCACGGTTTGCGGCAAAGAGGATAGCAGAGGGCGAGGTGCAGGACAGCGTTTTGAGCTACGCGGACTATGACTGCACGGCGGAATTTCCGACGCTCACCTGCTATGTGGGCGATACGCTTGCGTTTGAGGATATGAGCTATGATAACTGCGGCGGCAAAATTTCCGAGTGGGACTGGCAGTATTACGGTACGCTCGGTGACAGCTATAAGGTGTATAAAAATAATATAGTGGAAAGTACGTCCTTTGAGCTGACCGAGCCGGGCGTTACTATGTTTTACCTGTGTGTCAAAAGTGATGTCAAAGTAAAGACAGGCTCGTGCGACCCGTGGAGCGATAACGGAAATCATCAGACAGTCGGCAGAAATAAATGGTTCCCGAAGGGGGCGTACTGGTATTTTACCGCAATACGCGTTGTTGTAAAGCCGGCGCGTGACGCGGTGGTTCACGTGCGGTACAAAAATGCCCGGGACGGGTCAATTATCAAAAGCGAGGATATACCGCTCGGGCGTCTGCAGGATAATGAAACGGTCGATACGAGCGTGAATATTCCCGACTTGGACGGGTATTCATACAGCGGCTGGCAGGTCAGACTGCCGGACGATGAGGTTCAGTATGGCGGCAGCGAGCGAACGGCGGAAATAACGCTTGCAAGTTGGGTGCCGGAAAAGTATCTCGATATCGACTATTACCCGACATCAAATACCGAGGTTGAGGTTCGGTATTGGGACACCGCCGCCTGCCTGGTTATATCAACCGAAAAGCTCGCGGGCGGACAGGTTACGGTAGACGAGGAAACGCATGTTACGGCGAAATTAACGCCGCCGGGCGGATATTCGATAACCGGCTGGAACGTGCAGCTGCCGGACGGAAAAATCCAGTATGAGGGCAGCGAAAATCCGACGGTTGTGACGCTCTCGGGATATATACCGAAAAAATACTTAAACGTCGAGTGCAGAAAAGACCGGACAGACGATGGTGCATCGAGCGGAAATCCACCCGGTGGAAATACCGAAATTGTTGTAAAGCCGTCCGGTGTGTGCGACGGTGTGATTGAGTGGACGGAAACCGATTCGCATACCGTCTACTACCGCTCAAACGGCAAACGCCGGTCGAGAACCTGCACGCACACGTTTAAATACCGCACGGTGCTTGACGCGGAGGCAGAGATTACGCCCGATACGTTAAAATCCGGCTACGGCTTTGAAGTAAATGTCAGGTGTACGCTAAATACCACGCTTGTGTCCAATTCCGGCTGCGGCAATTGGGGTGCGAACAGGACGCCGTCGGCTGCGGTGAAAAATCCGGAGCGTGCAACGGTATATCCGACCTGGACTATGACGAATCGGCTCGGAACGCAAGGGGCGGCAATCGGTATGGAAAAGCTTGGTACGCTGCAGTTCAGACTGCCGCAAAGCCCGGTGTCGGAAACAGGTGCGAGAAGAATATATACGCCGGTCGAGCTTGCGGGAACAAAGGAAAATCCCGCACGTCACGAGTTTGAGATATACATAAACGGCGGCGGTGTGGGTAATATCGAGTTTTGCAAAAAGCTTACAGGAGCAATTACCATTAACGGCGATATGTACGAGGACGATTTCTCGTCAATGAACTGATGCTCGGAATAATACTGGCATTTGCAGCGTTTATCGATTTTAAATACCGCAAAATTCCCGAAGGGATTGATTTTCTGCTCGGAATGTATGCGGTGTTTTTCAGCGGTGCGTCGGTGTATGACCGCATATCGGGATTTTTTCTGACGGCAGGAACGGCGTGTGCTTTGCTCTTTGCGGGCGGAAAAATAAAGGGCGGCGACGCAAAGTTTTTGTCTTTTTGTGCAGCGGCGGCGGGGCTTTGTGAGTTTGTGCAGGTTTTGATGCTTTCGTGTGTGCTTGCCATTGTTTGGTGCATTGTAAGAAAAGAGAAAAGCGTTCCGCTGGCGTTTGTGTTTTTTGCTGCGTATTTGCTTGGAAAAGAGGTATTGATGATATGAAAAGAAAACGAATAGTACGTCTGATAATTTTGACAGCGGTAATTGTGGTGCTTTCCGCAACGCAGGTGTTCGCAATCGGTACGATGTGGGATTTGGCAGAAACAATTATCAAGGACGTATATAACAAGATAGCCGGGATAAGTACGATTTTAGCGGCGCTTATGACAACGGTCTGCGTTGTCGGAATGAAACTGTCGAATAATCAGCAGAAGGTTGATCAGAGCGTGGACTGGCTCAAGCGTATATGGATTGCGTGGGCGGTAATTAACGGTATAGGCGGATTTTTGGTATATATCAGACCGCTGTTTGCCGGCTACGGTACGATTGATGTCGGTGCGGCTGCACTTGCGATATGTTAGAGCCGATATTAAAGGGGCTGATTGAATGGCTCTACGGTATGATGGTGGACATTATGGCATATATGTCGGGCGAGCTTATCGGCGTTATGTCAATGGATCTTGCGTACTTTGAAAGAACCGCACCGGTTATCCGCGATATTGTGACGGTACTGACCGCACTCGGCTGGGCACTTTTGATTGGAAATCTCGTGTTCCAGATGGTTAAGGCGATGGTGTCCGGTATTGGCTTTGAGGCGGAGGACCCGAAGATAACCTTTCTTCGGACGGCGGTATTTGCATTTTTGCTGTCGGTGTCAAAGGAAATCTGTGCGATAGGACTCGGCATTACCAATAAGGTCATAACGCTTTTGCAGCTGCCCGATTCAATTAATATCGTCACGCCGGACGAGAGTATGTTCACGCTCGGAAGCGGTGCAAAGTGGCTGCTTGTGATTATAGTCGGCGTGGTGCTTATGGTGCAGATGCTAAAGCTGCTGTTTGAAATCGGCGAAAGATATGTTGTGTGCGGCGTGCTTACCTTTTTCGCACCGCTTGCGTTTTCGATGGGCGGCAGCAAGAACACCAACGATATTTTCAAGGGCTGGTGCAGAATGTACTGCTCGATGCTGGTTATGATGATAATGAATATCGTGTTTTTAAAACTGATTATGTCGGCTATGGCGCAGATGTCCTCCGGAGGCGTCCTTATATGGCTGGTGTTCGTGGTGGCATTAACGCGTGTTGCACGCAAGATTGATTCGCATATAGGGAAAATCGGCTTGAACCCGGCACAGACCGGGAACGCACTTGGGTCGCGCCTGCCCGGGGTAATGACAATGATGGCGGTGCGTGCTGTGTCCGGTTCGGTGAGCAGAAGCATAGCCGCAGGAAAGAGCAGCACGGCAGCACGCCGCGGAAATGACGGAAAAAGTACCGCTGCCGGAAATATGCCGCCAAACGGAACAAGAGGGCAAAATAGCACAAAACAAAATCCGCCTGGCACACAGCCAAGCGGTATGCATAGCAGCAGTACGTCGCAAAGTGCGGAGAATATGTCGCGTCAAACGGCTAAAGGTCAGGAGAGCGAGGGCGTAAGGACAGAAACTCAGACCAAAACGGAAAGACCGAACGGCACAAGGCCGCCCGTTCCCCGGAGTACGGCAAAGGACAGCAAAACCACGGAAAGCGGCGGGACATATCAAAGCCGCGAACGGGAAAAAGCGGAACGGGACAGACAGAGGGCGCAGACGGCACAGCCTGTAAACACCACAAAAGGGACACATAACAATGCAAACAGGGACAGTAAATACAGCACGGTCGGCGGCAATGTGAATATTGAGGGTGCAAAAAGCAGCAGCCGCGATTATGCGGAAAACTCGGCGGAGTTCAGCCGCGAAAGCCGCGAATATTCCGATTCCGCCCGGTGGAATAACGAAAGCAATAAGATTAATCACGAATATGTGAACGGTCGGTATAACCCGGCGGCGAGAAATAAGAAAGCAAAAAGACGCGGATACAGAAAATACACCAAAGAGGAAGAAAGGGGCGGTCGGGATAGAAAACAAAAACGGTAGAAGTACAGCGGAAAAGGCCGCCCGTGGTGCACAGATGTTAAAGGGTGCGGTTAAAACCGCAGGCGGCATAGCGTCCGGGAACTTTGTTACGGCAACGCAAGGGGCGGCGGAGGTTTTAAGTCCTAAAGTCATTTTAATAATGGCAGGGACGCTGCTGTTTTTTCTGCTGCTGCCGATAATGGTTATTGCGGCAATCCCGCAAATGCTCTTTAGCTGGGGAAGCGTAAATGACGCGGAACTGATTGAAAGAAACCGCCGCGGCTCGGCGTTGGTGCAGCAATATAACGATGAATTGCAAGCCTGTCCGCCCGGGGTGAACCCGGATATTTACCGCCTTATATCTATTGAGTCGGTGCGGTCGCGGCAGAATGTGCAGAATATTTCGCCGCTTGATATTCATAATTCGATACTAAACAGCTATACCATAGACGATAGCGGCTGTGTCCATAACAAAACGCCGGACGAGATGATGGATAGTCTGAATTTTTCTGACGATGAAAAGAACTGGGCAAATCTGATGTATGACACGCTGAATGACCAGTATCTTGACCCGGACGGCGGTTTTGCGGATAAAAGCCCAAGCTATGACGGTGCAATGCTCGGTGCGGAGGGCGAAACGCAGGTTGTATATTACAGTCAGCTCGACAGCAGATGGGCGGATAAAGCCTACGGAAAAAGCGGCACAATCGGCGGCTCGGGCTGCGGCCCGACCTCGCTTGCGATTGCGGTATCGACAATAACCGGGCAGAATACCGACCCGACAGAGGTTGCGGCGTGGTCGGCAAAGAACGGTTATCGCTGCGAGGGAAACGGCAGCTATCACTCGCTTATTCCAAAGGGTGCTGAGCATTACGGGCTTAATGTGGAAAAGCTCGGACGCTCGAGTGCACGCGAGCTTGAAAAGCATTTGTCGGGCGGGCATTTGGTTATAGTGATTATGGCAAAGGGGCATTTTACGAATAACGGACATTTTATAGTCCTGCGCGGTATCACAAAGGACGGCAAGGTGTTGGTTGCGGATCCTGCAAGCTATAAACGGTCGCAAAAGGCTTGGGATATGTCGATAATATTGAATGAAGCCCGCACCGCCGCCTCCGCCGGCGGACCGTTCTGGGCGGTGTGGTAGAGGATTTTTTCAAAATATATTGCAATTTATGTAAAAGTCGGGTATAATATATTTAAGAAAGGCGGTGTGCATTATGTGTTCTAAAAACCAACTGGATAGTATAATCAAACAGATTGTTGAGTTTTCCAAGGAATTATTCGGCGAAAAATTTCAGAGCGTTATTTTATACGGATCATATGCACGCGGTGACTACGATGACGAATCCGACATCGATATTATGATTATGGTAGATATGGATAGAGAGGAACTCAAGAAATATCGGCTCAGAACAAGCGAGTTTTTCTCAGAGCTTAATTTGGAAAACAACGTTTTTCTTACATCAAAGTTGCAGAGTCTGCAATACTTCAATGAATGGAAAGATGTTATGCCGTTTTACCGTAATGTGATGAGGGACGGTGTGAAGTATGCTTGATGATGAGAGAAAATCGCTGTCCGCATATCGAGTGGAAAAAGCCGAGGAATGTATAAAGGCATCAAAGCTTTTGTACGGCGAGAAATGTATGGAAGATGCGGTCAACCGTGCATACTATGCGATTTTTCACGCTGCAAGAGCGGTTATGGCGTGCGATGGTGCAGACCGTGCAAAACATTCCGGTGTTATAGCGTATTTTCAACAGCAGTATGTTAAAACCGGAATATTTGACAAAGAATACTCAACAGTTATACAAAATGCATTTGAGATGCGGCAGGAATCGGATTATGAGGATTTTTATGTAATATCTAAAGAAGATGTAAAAATTCAGATCGAGAATGCCGAAAAGTTCACACAAGCGGTAAGGGAATATTTGAATACGAGATATTAAAGACTTGCGGATTGCAGGTCTTTTTTGAGGAAGGAGTTATGATAAGAATTTATGGAATACTATATCCCCTCAAATTTTGAGGATAACGGAAAAATAGCGGGGCTGTTCGGGATACGGAATGTCATTGAGGCAGGGCTTTTGTCCCTGCCTTTTGTGTATCTTTCGTTTACACTTGTTCCGGGCGGTCTTACGTGGAAAACGATTGCCGCAGCGGTATTTGCAATTCCAACCGGTGGAACTGCGCTGCTGGGTATCAATGACGATTGCCTGTCGGTGTTTGCAAAAAATGTGTGGCATTGGCACAATGCAAAGAAAATATACGAGTATCGGGGTGAAGTGATTGAAAAGGGACACAAAAACGTATGAAGGCAGTACGCAGGACTGGCTGCCGATTCGCGATATAAAAAACGGGATAGTTATTTTAAAAGACGGGCGGTGCATCAAAATCTGCGAGGTGCTACCCGTTAATTTTTACTTAAAAAGCGAGGTTGAGCAGGAAAATATCATATTCTATTTCGCGTCATACCTGAAAATCGCACCGGACAGAATGCAAATTCGCGTAGTGACGCAGAGGGCGGATATTGATGAATACATAAAAAATCTTATGCAGCGGCTTGAGTCGGAGCAAAATGAGCTGTGCCGCAAAATGACGGAGGACGAGGCAGCGTTTGTCAAGGGCTTGTCCGATAACACGGCGGTTAAAAAGCGGTTCTTTATCACGTTCGAGTATGTGCAGAACGCACTCTCGCATAAGGCGGCGTTTTCTGATGTTATACGGTCGCTTTCGGACGAGGTATACAAGGCTCAAAAGTTTTTGATGCAGTGCGGACTTGAGGTGATCGACTGCGATAACGGTATGCTAATAGAGCTTTTGCACCGTATGATAAATAAAAACAGCTCAAGATATATTCCGCCGGGCAGCATCACAGAGGATATGATAGGCGAGGTTCATACGAGAGAGGAGAGGTGACATTGGCAAAGCTCAGCTTTAATAATAACAGTGAAAAAACATCGGTTTTTGATAAATTAAAAACGCGGTTTAAAGGGGAAAAGGAGGAAGAAATCCCCGAACTTTGGACGGGTGCGACAACGGTGCTTGACCTTCTGGCACCGTCATCGGTGGATAACGGCAGCCGCGACTATATCGTTGCGGACGGAATATATCACACGTATCTGTACGTTGCCGGCTACGGCTACCGCACAAAAACAGAGGGTGCGTGGCTGTCACCGCTTGTAGAGGTAGGGGACAATATCGGTATCAGCTTTTCCTTTAAGCGTATGCCGAGAGATAAAATTCTGTCCAGAATATCACAAAAAACAATGTTAAACCGCAGCCGTATGCGCGAGGTTGGCGACACAAGGCAGGACTATGAAGAGCTTGACAGTGCGATTTCGGCGGGTTTTTACTTAAAAGAGGGAATGAATCGCGATGGGCAGGACTTCTACTATATGACAACGCTCATTGAAGTGACGGCGGATAATGCCGAGGATTTGGAAATGCGTACAAACGATGTCATAACGCTGTGTGTGTCTATGAATATGATTGTAAAACGTGCGGACTATAAGCACGAGCAATGTTTTTTGTCTATGCTGCCGACGCTTTCACTCGACGCGGATATTGAGCGTAAGGCGAGAAGAAATGTTCTGACCGACTCGCTTGCGGCGGCATTCCCGTTTTCATCGTATGAGATTTATGACCCGGGCGGTATATTTCTGGGACTGAATAAATATAACAGATCGGTGGCGATACTGGATATCTTCGACAGCGATAAGTATTCCAACGCAAACGGCTGTATTTTGGGTATGTCGGGTGCGGGAAAAACATTTTTGATGCAGCTTATGGCTCTGCGGCTTAGGCTGCAGGGGACGCAGGTGTTCATACTTGCACCGATTAAGGGACACGAGTTCGCCGACGCCTGCCGTGCAATCGGCGGCAAATATATCCGCATAGCACCATCATCAAAGGATTGCATAAATATTATGGAAATCAGAAAGGCGAGCATATCGACCGACTGTGAAATAAAGGGAGATGACCGCGGCGATTCGGTTCTGGCGGAAAAGCTGCAAAAGCTGATGATTTTCTTTTCGCTCATAAAGCCGGATATAACGCAGGACGAGCTTAATCTGCTCGACAGTGCGGTGATACGGACATATAAGGCGTTTGGGATAGACTTTGATAATAAGTCACTGTTTGCGGCAAAGGGAAAGTTTAAGAAGATGCCGACGCTGACCGACTTATATAACGAGCTTACATCGCAGCCGGAAACGAAAAGTCTTGCACTTATGCTTGAAAAATTTGCGGTCGGCTCGCTTTCCGGGTTCGGCGGCGAGACAAATGTAGACCTTGATAATAAATATATCGTGCTGGATATTTCGGAAATGACCGAGCATTTAAAGCCGCTGGGAATGTTTATGGCGCTCGATTATGTCTGGGATAAAGCTAAGGAAAGCCGTATCAGGAAAAAGGTGATTTTCTTGGACGAGCTGTGGACGTTAATCGGTGCCGGCTCGAACAGAATGGCGGCGGATTATGTGCTTGAAATATTCAAGGTTATCCGCGGCTACGGCGGTGCGGCAATCGCGGCAACGCAGGATATAGGCGACTTTTTCTCGCTTGATGACGGCAAGTACGGAAAAGGCGTCATAAATAACTCGCGGATAAAGTTTATTTTGCAGCTTGAAGAGGACGAGGCGTTTGCCGTGCAGAAATATATGTCGCTGTCGGACGAGGAAACCATGCAGATTATCCGAAACCGCCGCGGCGAAGCACTCCTTTGTGCGAACCGAAATAAGGTTTGCATTGAGGTAAAGGCGTCACCGGCGATGTATTCGCTGTTGACAACGAAAAGAAGTGATTTGGAAAAAAGGGTAGGGAAAAATGGACGAATATAAGAAAACAATAAATACGCTGCAAGAGCGGAATGTCAAGGTATTGCAGTGCCTTTCGCGGATGCTGATGTCAAACAGCCTGTCGGGCGAGACACAGGCAAAGCTGATGGACGATTACCTGTGTGAGCTGGAAAACCTGTGCATCACGTCAAGAGTGACGCTCGAAAAATTTCGCCGCGACCGACGCACGGCTGCATCGCCGAAAGGTGCGTGCATATCCGGGCTTTGCGGCAGCTGCGAGGTGACGGGCGAGGGCTGGCTGCACATAACGCTGAATATGCTGCTGCCGAACTGCCGCCACCGAATAAGCGGATATATCGGCGATACAATATCGCGGCTTTTAACAGAATATCCGTATGAGCTGCCGCATTTTGAAAAGGCGTTTTTGGCGATTGTGGAATACTGCAATCTGAAAAATCACAACGCACTCGATAACGATAACAAGGGCTGGAAGATGATACCGAACAGTCTGAAGGGGCGGGTGATTAAGGACGATACCCAGTTCGACCTGGACATCGGACTCTTTACAAAAGTGTCGGATAATTTATCCTGCGAAATCTGGCTTATGCCGCCGGAGGACGCGGGATTTTTTATGGAAAACTTAAATTCCGACGCATTTCCTTACGGGGGACAAACAGGTTTTTGAGGTATCTATTGCGGACTGTAAAAATACCGCTTTCGTCCCCTGTAATAAACAGCCGAAAAAGCAAGCTGCAATGCGGCTTTCGGGACACGGCAAAAATTGACTTTTGAATTTTTGTCGCACTAATGTGCTTAGAGGGGACGAACGTATGATTTTGGACAATTTTGACAGCAGAGTTTTAACTTTATGCGGACTTTGCAGATATATCCCGACGGGGCTTTCCGGACGGTTCAAAACAAAGCTTTTTAACCGTGAAATGATAAACAACTTGCAGGTACACGGACTTGTCAAACTGCTCGGTAACGGAAAGAGTTTTAAGCTGACATATGAGGGGCTTAACGTTCTTGCAGAGATGGGATACAGCTTTGCACAGGATAATAAAACCGACACGAAAAGAAAAGGGTACGGGCGGAAACTAAAAAACGCGGAGCTTAATATCCTGCTTGACCTTGCAGGAATAGAGGTGACATATAAGGAACCGGGAGAGCTTGCAGGAAAAGAAACGGGGTATATAACAAGCCTTGCATCACGTGCGGACGGAGGGAAAAAGGCTCTTGCAGGAACGAGGTTTGTAGGAATACTTAAACTTCGGGACACGGCATATATAGCGTATGTCCCCCTTGCAGAGAATGAATGGTTGATACCCGGATATGAAAGGGAGATATTTTTGTCGCAGGTATCGGCTATGGGGAAAATCCGGAATGTGTGTGTACTCCTTGCAGGAACAACGCTCGATGAACTGTATGACTGCCTGATGCAAAAAGGCGAAGTCGGGGCGTACGGACGCAGACACTACCGCGACGCACTGGAGGAAATGGGGACGGAGTATGCACTTGTGCCGCTTAATGCAAGCGGTGTAATACAAATGCGTGTGATGAGTATTCCCGACTATGAGCAGCGGATATTGAACGCGGTGGGCGATATAAACAGTATTGTCGGTATTGATATGAATGTCGGGAGGATAAAACGCGGGCTGGGACGGATAAAGGGAGAGGCAAAGCTTGTGTGTATGACATTTCAGAAAAATATGCTGCTGCGTCTGCTTGCGGAGTTCGACTGTCCGAAATGCACCGTTGCGGCGATTGATGAAAAAGGAATGTGCGGAATATTCCCCGAAATAACCGAAAAGCCGGAACGAAAGCCGTACCTTACAAAGGAGGGGAAATATATTGAAGCTGTTGCAAAAAATACAAAAGCACCTGATGCGAACCGGAAAAATCCGTAGGCGTATACTGAAGATAAAAGAACACTTTGCGTATTATGCAGCCTGTGCGATTGCGGCGATGTACCTTTACGGGATATATGCAAATGTGTTCAAAAACGCAACGCATAACTTCCGCACGAGTGAGAGCGTAAAACTGCTGTCATTAAATCCGATAAACTGCTTTTTAGCCGTATTCTCGCCGCAGGGGCTGGGGACGGCTTTTTTTATTCTCATAATGTACGCACTTGTGTCGGGAAAGTGGCTGCACTACATAACCGGCGTTAAGATAACGAAGGACGAGAGGAATTTCGATATTTCAAATGAGGGCACGCACGGCACATCAGGCTGGATGAGCGAGAGAGAAAGGGAAAAGGTTTTGCAGCTCGGCTCTGCCGATAAGCTGCCCTGCCCGATACTGTGCAAGATAAAGGACAGCGTTTATGACGATGACCGTTTTGCGGATTATGCCGGACTCAGAACCGATGCCGGACTTAACAGCCATACAATGGTTTACGGTGCATCGGGTTCGGGTAAATCACGCGGATTTGTAAAGCCGTTTATTTTGAAGATGGCAAAATTCAAGGCGGACAGACGCGAGAGTATGATACTGGTTGACCCGAAGGGCGAGTTTTTCGAGTCGATGTCGGAGTTTTTGCGAAAGCAAGGGTATGTGGTAAAGGCGTTTAACCTTTTGGATATGGAAAATTCGGACGGCTGGAACTGCATAGGTGAAATAGGCAATGATACCGATATGGTGCAGTCGGTCGCGGAAATAATCATCAGAAACACCGCCGACAGCGAGCAAAAGGCGGACTTCTGGGACAAGGCGGAAAAGAACCTGTTAATCGCACTGATACTGTACGTGCAGAGTATGCGTGACCCTGTAACAAACGAGCTTTTGCCGATACACGAGCGTTCACTCGGGACGATATATAAAATGATTTCGACCGAGGGGCAAAAGAGCCTTGATATGAAATTTCAGCGGCTGCCGATTGACCACCCGGCACGTGCACCCTACGGCATATTCAAGCAGGCGGCAAGTAACCTGTGGGGCAATATCTTCATCGGTCTCGGCTCAAGGCTCAGCGTGTTTCAGAATAAGCTTGTCGATACGATTACGAAATACCACGAGATTGATATGGAGCTGCCGGGCAAACAGCCGTGTGCGTACTTCTGCATAATATCGGCACAGGACTCTGCGTATGAGTTTTTGTCATCGCTGTTTTTCTCGCTGCTCTTTAAGCGGCTGACCGACTTTGCAAGAAAGCACGGCGATGAACGCGGCAGACTGCCCGTACCGGTGAATTTCGTTATGGACGAATTTTGTAACTGCGGAAAGCTTTTGGATTTCAAAAAGACAATTTCGGTGGTGCGTTCATATGGCATAAACTGTCATATCATTGTCCAGAGTATTGCACAGCTTGCCGACAGGTATCCGATAAAGGAATGGGAGGAAATAGTCGGAAACTGCGACACACAGCTGTTTTTGGGGTGTAATGATACTATGACAAGTGAGTTCATATCAAAACGCTGCGGAAATGTGACGATACAGCTGACGAACAGTATGTCGCCGCAGACGCCGCTGTTTTCGCCGATAACGCGTGAGGTGACGGGCTACCGTCAGACAAAATCGAACACAATGCGTCCCTTAATGTACCCGGAGGAGGTGCTGCAGCTTGATAACCGTGAGTGCCTGCTTTTGATACGCGGGCAAAAGCCGATAAAGGCGTTTAAGATAATCCCGGAGGAAATATCGGCGTTTAATGAACTTGAATATACGCGTATAAGCGACTATATCCCCAAATGGCGCCGGGAGGAAGAAACACCGCCGCAACCGGTGCAGGAAGATATACCAATCATACCGGATGAACCGATAGAAGAAAAGCCGATACAGGTGTCGCTCGAGGAAACGGTTTTCGACCCGGAGCAATGCACCGCGGCGGATATTTTAAACGAGTAGGGAGGAATGACTATGAATGAAGTATATAAAATAAATGACATAATAAGCTGTGAATTTTTGAAAATTCCGAAAAGTATGTTTGCAAATGAAGAATATAAAAGCCTGTCGTCCGACGCAAAGCTGACCTTTGCACTGCTGTTCGACAGGCTTTCGCTGTCCAAGCTGAACGGCTGGATAAACGAAAAGGACGAGGTGTATCTGATTTATACGCGTGAGGAAATTGCGGAGGATTTGGGTATTACATATAAAAAGGCGATTGCGGCGTTCCGTGAATTAACCGGTGCGGAGCTGGTATGCGAGACCCGCCGCGGACGTGGTTTTCCGAACAGGATATATATTGCAAAGCCGAAGCTTTCGCAAAAGGACGCTAAAAGCTATGTGCAAAAGGAAAACAAGAACTGCCGAAACGGCATATCTTACCGGGAAAAAATCGAGCAAGATATGTCAAACGGGAATATCAAGACCTGCCAAAACGGCATATCAAGAACGGCGGATACCGCACATCAAGACCTGCCGAATTCGCACACAAATCATAATAAAATAAATAAAACTGAATTAATCAAGAATGATTACAGTCAGTCTGTCGGTCAGTTTGACAAGATACTGGAAAATTGCCGTATAGACACATTCCCGGAGGACGAGAAGAAAATCCTGTATGACGCACTTGAGAGAATGTATTACAGCGAACACTTGCGTATCGGTACAGCAGTATATCCGAACGAAAAGATACGCAGCCGTATGTGCGAGCTTGACGTTACAACGCTTGAGAGTGCGGTGGCAAAACTGCATAAAAACGATAAGCCGATAAAGAATTACCAAGGGTATTTAATGAGCGTGATTTTTAACTGTTTAACCGATGATTACGCGCAGGCGGCGGTCGATCCGTTTTTGAACAGCGTGCGGAAAAAGGAATGAAGGGGTGATGATTATGTTCTATAACCCGTACCAGCGGTACATAAAGGAGCTGCTCGACGAATACGGCGCATTGACAAAGGAGCAGCTGCGACGTGCGGTTAATATTCGGTTTTGGCGGAACTTCAAAAGCATAGACGCATACCTTGAGCAGATGTGCCGGTTCGATGATTTTCAAATGCAGGGCGGCTTAATGCTGCCGGGCGGTACGCCGCCGGATTATGATGTGGTGCGTGCGTTTGAGGTGCTTTTGTGCTTTCTGACCGATAATGTGCGGCATTACCGGGCAAAGGGCTGTGCGGCGATACGTTTTGTTGTGCCGGGTGATACGCACGATAAGGATATATGCATTATCCCGGTAAGGCTGGGAAGTGAAAAATCGGTGTCTGACTATGCCGATGATAAATTTTCGGACGATAAATGCGAGGTGGTTATATTTCTTGTGGACGAAAAGGAGCAGATAGGAAAAATCAAAACAGGCTGTAACTGTAAATTTGCTATGGTTACGGCAGGCGGAACACAATTTTTCAAGAGATAAAAGGAGGAGACGATGATGAAGAAAAGCATTGCGGAATTGGACAGAGAGCTGACGGCGGAGGAACGCGAGGAATGGCAGGCGATATATGCGTCGCAGAAAAGTATGTCGGTAATGACGGGCGAAGTGTCCGGCGTTGACGTGCACGAGTTTAAGATTGTACCGAAAGGCAAGAGAAAGGCTGTGCCGCAGACAATCAGATGTCTGATTGTGATTAAGTACAGGGTGAAGATAATCATACCCGAAACGGAGGTTTTCGCAGCGGAAACCGAGGGCGGACACGTGCTGCATTCGATGTGCGGTGCAAATGTCCCATTTGTTGTAACGCATATTGAGCGTGAGGCGGGATTTGCGATAGCGTCAAGAAAGCTTGCACTTGAAAAAATGCAAAAGCTGACCGACAGACGCGAGGGCTTGACCGGAAGAACGGTCGCGGTAGATGTTGTGTCGGTGGGCAGGAATGTCTGCACCGTAAATTTCGGCGGCTATGACGTTATGCTGGCACAGCGAGATGTGAGTTATAGCCTTGTGCCGGATTTGCGGACGAAGTTAAAGCCGGGTGATAGGAAAAGAGCGGTTATAAAGGAATTTAATCCGGAAGAGAAAATATTGACGCTGTCGATTAAGGAAACTACGCCGCACCCGTTTGACGGTATAGAAATGCGTCACCCGCTGCACTCGACGCGAATTGCGAAGATAATCGGAAAATACGGCGGCGGTGTGTTTTGTAGGCTGTATGACGATATAACCGATGTGCTGTGCTCGTATGAGTCGATGCAGTATGACGGCGATTACCGCGTGGGCGATACTGTGGAAATCGTGATTACGAAGTATAACACGGATAAAAAACTGGTTTACGGTAAGGTTTTGCGTAAGATGCACTGAATAAAGGGGCGGCAGTGCCGCCCTCATTTTTACGGAAAGGAAGTGTAAATATGACTGATTCAGGTAAACAGCTGTGCCCGGTGTGTAAGACGGGCCGTGATACGAAAAGGCTTGACCCGAAAGAGCCGGTGTGCCCGTTTATGTGTGTGCACAACGGCAAACGGTGTGTAAAATTTGTGGAACTTAAAAATGTCAAGTCATTTTAGTTCAATTATCCTCAATATCAACCAACTTATACATAGGTATATTTAAAACTTCCGCAATTGTGAACAATGTTTTTAAAGACGGACAAAAGTAACTGTTAGGACCTTCAAGCTGTGAAATGTAGCCGGCAGATAAATTGCAGCTTTCCGCAAGTTCCTCTTGTGTCATACCGCTTAGCTTGCGATAATACGATATTTTCAGACCTATTTTTATTAAATTCATTTTATACTGACTATCTAACATAATATATACCTCACTTTTAATATATTATAGTCTATTTACAAACTAATTATTATATGGTATTATATAGTAAACATTAGATATAATATAGGAAAACATAAAAGGAGTATTATAAATGAATAATAATATTGAGCATAGCTGTTGCTTTACGGGACACAGACCGGAAAAGCTGACATATTCCGAATTTGAAGTAAAAAGAAAACTTGAACAGGCGATTGACGCTGCAATCCGTGACAGCTACAGAACGTTCATAGTTGGTATGTGCCGCGGCGTTGACCTTTGGGCAGGGGAAATAGTTGTTAGGAAAAAGAGTGAAAATTCGGGACTGCATCTTGTTGCGGCGATACCTCACCCGGGATTTGAAAAACGATGGCACAAGGCAGACCAAATTTTATATCATTTTGTGCTTGACAATGCAGATACCGTAAGAATGATAAGCTCGGAATATTCAAGAGCCTGCTACCAAAGGCGGAATGAATGGATGTGCGACAGAGCCTCGCGGCTTATATCGGCATATGCCGGAATAACCGGCGGCACGCGAAATACAGTAAACTATGCAAAAAGCAGCGGCTTGGACATTATAAACATATTCAGTTCCTGATAAATGTGCAGTTTTACAAATATTTAATGCGTTTATTGCGAAGATTTAAAATGTATGATATAATTAAAATGTATCGGCGTATATAAACAATATTATGCCGTAGGAAGGGAATTTTTAAATGTTGTTTTTTTATATCAGACATGGTGAACCAATATATGATCCGGACAGTTTAACACCGCTTGGACATCTTCAGGCACAGGCACTTGCAAAAAGACTTGCCCGATTCGGAATAGATGAAATATATGCATCAACATCGACACGCGCACAGCAAACTGCACTGCCGACAGCTCAATTGCTGAATAAGGAAATTATTTCTATGGATTGGTGTAATGAAAGATATGCATCGAGTGAACTTCATGTTAAAGTTGGTGAGGATGATAAATTTGCTTGGGCATTTCAACAAGAAGAATATCGTCGGTTGTTTGTGTCAGAAGAGGTACGCTCTATGGGCAGAAATTGGATAAATCACCCTAAACTTTCAAGATTTGAAAAAGGAATAAAACGTATAAGTGATGAAACAAACGCTTTTTTTGCAAAGTTCGGATATGTTCACGATGCAGACAATGGTTGTTACTATTATGATGGGGAAGATGATAATAGAAGAATAGCGTTGTTTGCACATCAAGGATTCGGATTAGCATTTCTAAGCTGTGTTTTGGATATTCCATACCCGGAATTTTGCACAAGGTTCGATGTATGTCACAGCAGTATGACTGTGATAGAATTTCAAGCAAATAAAGGAATTGTTGTCCCAAGGGTTTTGGAGTTGTCAAATGATTCGCATATATATGCTGAAGGACTGCCGACTAAATATAACAATAAGGTGAATTTCTGAGTATAATTATATATGGATTTTGAAATATGACGAATGATGTTTACATACCATACTATTGTTTAAAAAGTGATTGCTTGACAAACTAATAATTTATGGGGAAAATTGCATTGGAACAAGACCGGAGCTTGTGAGTTTTGGTCTTGTTTTTTGTTGCAATTGAATAAAATGTTGATGTTAAAGAGTTATGCGATGCGAGCATCAATTGGAAAGAAGAACGAGAAATACGATAAATTACGATAACAGCAACGGCTTGGACATTATAAACATATTCAGTTCCTGATAAATGTGCAGTTTTACAAATATTTAATGCGTTTATTGCGAAGATTTAAAATGTATGATATAATACAAATAATGGAATGATTTGTAAAAACATTACTTACAAAAGGAGACATTTATGGGGAAATGTATCACATTGGGACAAGACTGAAACTTGCATGATTTGCAGGTTTTTGGTCTTGTCCTTTTTATTTTACAAAGGGGGAAATGTATATGAAAGATAAACAAAGAAAAGCGGCTGCAATTCTTGCAACAATAATGCTTGCACCGGCAGCAACATATGCAGATGTACCGGAAGTGAGCATCACCGAGGCACAGGAACGCATTAATGCCGATGTTGACAACTCAAACTTACAGGTTGAGGTTACAACACAAATAGGCAATGAAAAAACTATGATATTCACCGGTAAATTAAAGGACTATGACAACGGTGCGTGGGTAAACATTGATTTTTCAGGCATCGGCTTTGCGATAATTTTTGAGTGGGGCGAGACCTTAAGTGCACCTGTATACATTACTCCGAAGCGGACTGAGGAAAATCATGCAGCTGCCCTTCATGCGAGAAGAAATTCAGCAGGCATAATAAATATGGCGGACGGCTTAGCGCTTTCATCCCAAATAAAAATCAATGGTGTGAATGTTGGCGAAAATGGCTTAAGGATTATAGATAATGCACAAATGGACTGCCTTTTCGGGCTGGAAAACAGTACTGCAAATGACCGGACAATATCTGTTATTCTTGCAACATATACAAGCGATGGCAGATTATATACAGTAAAAAGAGTACAGCTACCGGCACCGGCAGGGCAAAACGGCAATGCAAGGCTTATATACCGTTTTGATACGGAGAACGAATACAGTGCAAGACTGATGTTTTGGGACTCTTTAGCCGGAATGTTCCCGATAAAAACGGCTGTTAATTTTGACGGCGAAAGCGGTATCAACGCATACTATTATGACGCTGACAACCGCCTTATACAATTTGACAAGGCAAACGGAAGGTCCGTGTTTTACGCCTATGACAATATGGGAAATTTGCTTAGCAAAACAGTCGGAGGTGTAGAATGAAAAAGAAAGTTATATCAATAATATTAACAGCCTCAATGATTTGTGCATCGCTTACGGCTTTTGCCGATAGGCCGGATATTGAACTTGGCAGCGAATACAACAATGAATTTGCATATGACATTGAAAATTCAGATGTTCCGTCGATAGAAAGACCGTCAGAGATGCCGGTCTTGCCTGCAATGCAGAAAGCTGCGGCAAACCTTGACAGCATATCGCCGTACACCGGCAAGCTGCCCGAAATCCCGGTAGATGACAGTCCGATTGAAATATCCGGCGGTACAAATTCGGCAGAGGCGACACTTTTCAGCAATAGTGCAACCGGCACGGACACAGAGCATCGTCTTGGCGTTATTAACGGCAGAGACTCCTTTGCACTGCAAAACCAAACCGGAAGATATGGCTTTGTAGGCGATAATATCGGCACGGAATATATAGATCCGATGACCGGTAATTTAATTGTTACCGAAACCGATTTGGTACTGCCGGGCGTTGACGGATTGGATTTGCGGCTTGAAAGATATTACAGTCTTGCAGAGGCTGAACTGTATACAAAAACCTCCGGTATCAAAATGAATGGGATAAACTTTTCAATGCCGCAGGGTACGTATGTTGTAACGGAATCGGTGTATAACAAGGAAACCGGCGAAACAAGTACATATCAATATCCGTGTGCAACCGAGAGTGAGGCAAAACTGCGAAAAGAAGAAATTGAAAGCCGTGACACGGACGGCGGTAACTTCATATACAGTGCGTCATATTCAAAGTGCAGCGAGGGCGACGAGGTGTATGTTCCGTATTACTACACCTCCGAAATCACCGCAACAAGCTATCAGCGTGAGAGGTATAATCTCGGTGCCGGCTGGTCATGGAGTTTTCCGTCGGTGCAGATTATAAAGGATAATTATGATGATACAGCTGAAATCCCCAAGGGGCTCTACTACCATGACGGCAAGGGCGGCGTTATGGTAGTGGAATATAGCGGCGGCGACTATTCCTTTGCAAATTATGTAGGCGGCGATATTACCTTTGAGGACTATTTTGACTATGACGGGAGCATATGCACATCTGGGCGTATTGACTATATCGTAAGCGACGCCGACGGCAGAAAATACTATTTCGGCTCCCGCGGTGAACTTTTAACTATCTGTGACAGATTTGGAAATAAAATCACATTCAACTATACCGCAAAGAATTTTTACGGATCGAGAAATTGTCCTATTATATCATCGATAACCGACAGCGTGGGGCGCAGGGTTCGGTTTTCGTACAATGAGGGTGGAGAGTATGAGGACATCACCCTTACGGTTACATCACCGCTTGAGCAGGACGAGGAAATAGCGCTTTCCTACGAAAAGAAAATGGTTGAGGTAAACCGCGGCGGCGAAACGCTGTCAACCGAACCGGTGCTGACGTCATTTACCAATGCAATAGGCGAGGTGACAAGCTATTATCCGGCAATAATTGACGGCTCGCGGAAATATGCAAATTCCGTAAAGTTCACTTTTGCCGATAAATCGCTTAATTCGGGATTTGTGGCAAACACAAGCGGCAACTGCAACAACCTTGTCTATCTTCTTGGGAATATTATAAGACCGCGGTCGGATACGTATTATGAATATGAGCTGACCGAGAGAAATCTCGGACACAGCGGGATATCCGAGGCATACCGGACAACCGAACGCGGAGATTATGAGCTGACTGTTTCAAGCGGCAATAAATTGAATGAATCGCATTTTAAAAACCGTGTCAGATATAAATACACCGGTGACTATACCGCGTATCCCAGGAACTGCTCTGCATCGGCTGTGCAAGACGGAAAGAGCGTCTGCACAACGCGTGAAATTCATGAAAAGTCAAGCATGCGGCGTGATTTTTACAAGCATGACGGGGCTGTTCTGCTTAAATACACCTCCGCGGCATATGATAACCCTGTCGGCAATGCACTCAATATTAATTATGAAGTGACCGACTATCTGCAAAAGCGTCCGGTACGTACAAAAATAACCTATTCAAACGGAAGTCATTCATATGAATCTTATGTGCAAAACGGCTTTGAAACAAGGCAGAATAAGGCATACGGACGCATAACGCTTGAAACCCAGGAAGTAGACTATGACACCGTAATCGGTTCGGCACGCGAAAAATACGGGACGTCTTACACCTATGACGCACAAACCGGATTTATGACGAGTAAGGCGTGGTATCGTGATTTAAATACAAGGTGCGTTGAGCGATATAAATATAATGACCAAAAACGTCTCTCGCAAATTACTGCCGCTGACGGTACGCAGACGCGCTATGACTACGAATACACATCGGACGGACGGGTGTCGAAGAAAACAACAACAACCGTAAACGGTGCGGACAGCTTGGTTGTGGAGGAAATCTATACCGCCGCGACAGGCTATGCATACCCCTCGACGGTAAAGAGAACCGTGGGCGGAAAAATGTCGCAGACCGCATACACATATAATATGCTTTTGGGTACGGTCAGCTCGCAGACCGACAATGACGGAAACTCGACATATTTTGAGTATGATAAGCTAGGACGAGAGACGAGAATAGTCTACCCGAAATATGCAGCATACAGTGATTTCAACGAGAAAGACGTGGATATTCTTCCGGTAGAGAATATCCGATATGTAACGGTCAGCCGCAGCGATTATGCCGGTATAACCGACGGAAAGCTTATCGCACAGGCGATTGGGTCAACGCTCAGATACTATGATGTATCGCAGATTGAGACGGAAAAACCTACAGATACGGAGCTTGCCGCATGCAGCCTGTATTATATCGGCGATGAGGTCAATTATTATATGGGCACAGGTGAGCTGATTGAGAAAAATGTCATCGATAATGTCGGCGGCGTGTCGGAATATCTCACAACAAGCTATATTTATGACACTAAAAACAATATTAAGACCACAATTGACCCGGACGGGAACCAAACCAAGGAATACTATGATGGCTTGGACAGATGTGTAAAAATTGTGGATATATTTGACAATCAGCACATTACAGAGTACAATAGAGATAGTATTGATGTAGGCTTTTGTGCGATGTCATATTTTATGGCAAGCGGCGAAACTCAAAAGCAGAATATATCCGAACAGAAATATGACCGTATGCAGCGAGTGGTGAGCGAAAAAGCATATGACAGTTACCCGGATAGCTTTGCAGAGGTGCAGTATACATATGATATTGCCGGCAATGTGACGGGTATCACCGACGCAAAGGGGTACACAACACAAAATTCTTACGATAAGCTCAATCGCTGCATTGCAACGGAAAATGCAAACAGCGAGACAATAAAAAACAGCTATGATATTTTCGGGAATATCAAAAAGCAGACGATAACCGCACAAAACGGTGAGGAACATATTCTGTATCAGAGAGAATATGACGGCGCGGGCAGACTGATTTCGGATACGGATAACAGTGCCAACAGCAATACATATACGTATAACGCACTCGGTCAGCTCGAGCAGATGCAGGACAAAAACGGCAGGCTGCATAATTCTGAGTATAACGCGGCAGGCGTCTGCGACAGAAGTTACATTGTAGACACAGACTCCACACTGTCGGACGAACAGTATCAATATCTGACGCCGTTCGGTTCGTCGATGACGATTAAGATAAACGCAAGCTATAACCCCGAAACGCAGAAATATGTCGGAAGCTTTTCCGAGGTCAGAAATACATCATATTCGCCGACGGGCAAGCTGCTGACGGACAAATCAAAATACTATTATGCGACAGGTGCCGAAAACGTATTTTTCCAGCCGCAAACCGGCTATACTTATGATAATATGGGCAATGTGACGTCTGCAACCTATTCGTGCGTTGATGATGTCAACCAAAGAAAATATACGCTCGGCACATATTGGGAATATGATAAAAACCGAATTTCACGCGTACAGGTGACAGACGGTGCAAAGGATAGCTCAGACAACGCAAATGCAAGCTATGAATTTTATGCCGACGGCAAACTGAGATCGGTCACCTATCCTCCTCTGTTGGATGGAAGTGTTTTAAAGTCGGTGTATACCTATGACGGACTTTCGAGGCTTAAAACGCTGACAAATACAAAAGGCTCGGCTGTGCTTTCGGAATATAGCTATGAATATGACAAGAATAACAATATTGTCTCGGTTGCCGAAACGGTTGACGGCGTGCAGAAAAATACGGCGTTCACATATGATAAGCTGAACCGTATCGCAAGCGTTGACGGGGATAAGGGTGCGGATTCGTACTACGAATATGATTTTCGTGGGAACAGAAAGGCGAACTTTGAGCAGATAGATTTTCTTGCGGAGAAATCTGTGGCATATCAGTATGATATTTATGATGATATGACGCGTGCGACAGTTGACGGTGATGTGACTAAGGCAGCATACGGAATAAACGGCAGCCGGTTTGTAAAACGCGAAAATTCCGATATGCCGACGTATTTCATCTATGATAAAGATGCACGACTTGTGGCAGAAGCAGCTCTTATGTATGTCACGATAGATTCCGAGCAGAAAGTTGCCGTGCACCCGATACGTCAGTATATCTGGGGTCCGGACAGAGTGCTTGCACAGATTGATTTTCTGACCGGTGAGAGCTATTATTACCTGTATAACGGACACGGCGATGTAATTCAAATCGTTGATACGGACGGAAATATAGTAAACCGCTATGATTATGATGTTTGGGGTAATTTTATAACCAAAGAAGAAACAGTGCATAATCCGTTCAGGTATTTCGGACAGACGTATGATGAGAGTACGGGACTTTACTATCTTCGTGCACGCTATTATGACCCGACAACCGGCAGATTCACCCAGCAAGACCCGGCAGAGGACGGGTATAACTGGTATGTCTACGGAAATAATAATCCGGTTATGTATGTGGATGAAAATGGGTTACGTTCGCAAAAAGAAGCAGATAGGATTATTAGGAATAATACATCATATATAATTTCTGCAGCACAAGAATTTGGTGTTAATCCGAGTATCTTAGCGGCAACAATTTATGCAGAGCAAAGACTAAATGTAGACTGGAAGGATGATGTGACGGATACAATTGGTGGATTTTATGGAATAAATACTTCTATCGGTGTAGCGCAGGTAAGGATGTCTACAGCAAAAAATCTCGAAAATTTGGGCTATATGCCAAAAATATTAGCAAAAGATGGCGGTTGGAATATTCCGGGAATTGGTTTTGTGCATGGAACAGAAATAATGGCGAGGGCAAAAGCATTGGAAAATCCCGCCATCAGCATTATGTATGCAGCGGCTGATTTGGCATATATTCAAGATATTTGGAGAGAAGCATACCCTGAAATTGATGGTAGAACAGCAATTATGGCTACACTATATAACATAGGTGAATATGGTGCTAATGGACCTCATTCCAAACCACAAAGTACATATTTTGGCGATTTTGCAAAAGAAAATTATTATTATATGCAAAAACTTTTGGGATTAAATTAGTTAAAAAGTGAGATGACGAAATGAAAGTGATAATAAAAATTTTGGGTTTTATAGTGCTGTGCTTTCTGCTTGTCTGGGGTGTTTCGCTCGGAAAGTGTGAAATTCTTACTGCAATCCACGGTGATGAGTTTTCGGAACTCTACAAATCAAACACTATGCTGGGAGAACAGGAATACTTGAAAGTTCTGGAGTATTCCGATAGTAGTGCAAGGGTTTACTATGTTGGCAAGGACAACTCTATGGCAAATATAATATGCTTTGTAAAACGCGAGGGACAATGGGAATATGACAAGTGGGAACGCTGCGTCTGGTCAAAAACAGGGAGCGCCTCTGAAGTAGCTTGGCCTTATTGGTGGCATTTTATATATGGCGGTTTTTGAGGACTGACGGTGTGACGGGAAAGAGATGGAGTTTTTTTCGTCTCTTTCATTAGATGTTATGCATCGGGGGGTTAATGAAAAAACAATATTACATTTTGGCACTGATTATTATAGTTGTAGGTATTGTGTATTTGCACTATAATTATTCTGTCGGTTATTGCCTGACGGATAGCGTAGAGCGACTAAGTGAAGAGAATGTGGACGGAATAATGATATGCAGCAAAGCAAATGACAACTATATGTTATACAACCTTGATAAATATAATGTGGATTTTGATAAAAACAGTATATTGATAACCTCGTATGAGGTAAAGAAAGCTAAACGAAGCGGAGATTTTTTGCGGATATGGGTAAATGGACAAACAGATAAAATAAATATTTATTTGTTTGATAAACCCAATTTGCATTTTGATGAAAAATATCCGCCGTCCTTTTGTATCGTAAAATGAACAATGCAGCACGTTTGGAAAAGGGTTATAATTTTGTGAAAAAATATGTTGTTCTTGTAATAAGCATTGCTGTGCTTTTATGCGTAACATCATGCGGAAACAGACTAAATCCGAAATGGTATCCGCGCGGCGTGGGTAAGGATACGGTCTATACATAAATGGGATTGGAGTACAGGTAAAGCAATCAGAAAGTAGGTGCATTATAATGAAATATGATAAATTTATTGAATATATTCTTACAGGAAGAGAAATAGAACTAAGATATAAAGGCGAGAACTATTTTATAAGTCAAAGTGACAAAGGGGCAAATATTATTAATAATCAAAGTAATGAACTTCAATATTACAAAGATCGGGAAGAACTGGTTGAACAAGCAAAAATTTTTGGTAAAACATTAAAGCAAGCGTGGAAAGACATGGTTGTTGATTATGTGCTTTGATATGTAAACCCGAAATATCACACGAAATCCCTTGTTAATAACGAAAAGAGCGATAAAATTATGAACACCAAAGAGCAACTATATTACTTAATAAAACATTTTCAAACAGGAGAATATGATATTAACACATTTTGTGATTTGTTTACAACTATTTATGATATAGAACTTGACAAGTCTGATTTAAACGAAACTGAATTAAAAGCTTTTGGAACACTCGAAAAATATACTTGTCGTTTCTCACCTTTTGAAGAAGATTTCAAACAATGTCCAAATGCTTTTTATGACGAGAATACAATAAAAAAACAAATTAAAACGGCAATAAAAGCACTTGGATTAGTTCAATAGAATTTTCTTAAATGAATAATATGAATGGTGATTTAGGAGCAGCCCTGCATAATGTCAATATAGATATTAGTGCAAAAAGAAACATATTTTGGCGATTTTGCAAAAGAAAATTATTATATGCAAAAACTTTTGGGATTAAATTATGATGAAAATACGGGACTTTACTATCTTCGTGCACGCTATTATGACCCGACAACAGGCAGATTTACACAGCAAGACCCGGCTGAGGACGGATATAATTGGTATGTATATGGGAATCAAAACCCAGCATTGTATGTAGATCTAAACGGTGAAGTTGCTATGATAGCAGGGATAGCAATTACCGGAGAAATGCTAACGTTAATTGGCACAGGCGTTGTGGTACTTGGATATTTAGCCAGCAAAGCTTTTATTAGGGCATTTACTGAGGCAGTTAATTTAGGTAATACCATTAGAAATAGTATTATATACGCAAAGGGCAAAGCAAAAGCACCAACTCCGCCATCAAAGTTAAAAAATGGAGATAAGATTAAAACTCCTGATACTCATTCAGATGAATTTAAAAAAATAAGGATGGCTCATACACGCATAAAAAGACAAAATGGAATTTTAGAAAAGATACTTTGCATAAAGATGGACATTGGGATGCCTCGCCAAGTGGAAAAAATGGTGATTATATTAATGTAAATGCTGATGGGACAATAAGATGAAACGGAGATATATTTTATGAGAATAGTTGCTAAAGCAGGTATGGATAAAATTTTGACAGATAACAAAATGAGGGATATAATAAATGACAAAAATGCAGTGTCAATATATCACAAAAACAACTGGGATCACTTAGTTGTGCATTGGGGCGAAAAAAGTGAAAATCAAACACCGTCATATATTGATTTTTTCTTTGATGCGGCTTATATGGTGGGATTCTTCAGACGATTTGTTGATGATTTAGATTTTAAATATGTATATTTATCATCAATATTCCCGAAAGCATATAAGATACGAACAAATGACGATGATGTGAGTAGGGATGTATATGATGAATACCGTCGACTATTTAAAAAATTGGGACTAAAGATTAATACTTCAAAATCAATAATGATGACAAAGAAAGAAATAATAAATTGGTGTGATAGATTTAGTGTGGCAGGATTTATGGGGCTGTCTGAGTTTTATTTGATAATTCCGGAGCAAAAAATAATAATTGAGGCACATCATCATATGAACTATGTGATTTATGCGAAAGATAAGGAAAAAGTTCTTTCGCAAATTGCTGTCCACGGCTATGACGGAAACATCAAATTAAGAGAGGAATGAAGTATGGACTTGATGCCGGTATATTGACGCTGAAAAGAGGATAATAAATGGATATATTTATTAAAACATATAAAGCAATTACCAAGTCTGCCTTCAAAGAACTCGGCTTTAAAATTTGCAAAAATAATTATTACAGAATAATAAATGATGTTTTTCAAAGCTGCTCACTGCACCGTTCTATCGGCGGTAATAATGCAACTATAGAGTTTGTGGTTTTACCGCTGACAAATGGGTACTTGATTACAAAAGATACCTGTGGTACAGATCACATAAAAAACTTTTTTGATAACTATTCGTGGTATGAGTATGAAAGAAATAAGAACGATATGCAACGTGCGATATCTGATATGCTGGAAGATGTTGAAAAATATCTTTTCCCTTTCTTCGAAGAAATGAATTCGTGTAAGTCTATTTATAACGAAATTAAATCCGGAAATATGAAATTTATAAGCGAGGATGCTAAACTGTCGGTAGCTTTAATGATGGGTGATTATGCTATGGCAGAAGAATGTATGAAGAATCGTATTGAGCAGAGCGAATGTGCATATAAACGTAATATGGAATGCGGTCTGGGCGAGGAATACGCTGCTAAAATGGAAAAGATTATCACAGAAGAAAAAACATTTTTAAAAAAAGTGCGCGAGAAGGATGATGCTTTTTTTCAATGCCGGTTGTCTGAAAATCAAAAAAATAATATGCAGGCGTTTAAGAGGATATGAAATGAAAAATATGTATTTTTTACATAAGAAACATATATCAGTAACCCCATATCTGGTTTTTACTTATATTATAGCATGTGTTTTAGTGTTTGCCGTAATGACGAGAGGCGGGAATGCGGCTGCTATTGGCATATTATCAATATTAACATTAATAACAGCAGTATTCGTTAAATATGATAAGAGCATTGGAGTTTATATTGACGATAAACAAATATGTTACCGGGGAGTAAAGAAGAAATACTATAACATAGGTGACATAAAAGGAATAAAAGTTATAAAGTCATATAGTGCAGGCGGCAAATACAGAGGATTTTACGAATTAAAAGATAAAAGCGGGGATTTTCTGTATACAGCCTTTTTCTTAAAGCAAGTGAATGATGAAATTAAGGCATATAAAAAAGGTGATTTGTGGTTTGCACAAGAATTTAAAAAACAAATATTATGCTCGTCCGTTTATGACAAAGATGCCATAAAATATATTCAAGAAGAAAATCCAAATATTATTGTAGTTTGTTGAGGTGAATACTAAAAGTGGTGTAATCGCATTCATTATAAGAACTAAACATTATAGAGAAGGAATGATATTTGATGAAAATGAAACATAGTGTTTTCTTATCAATTGCACTATTTATTATATATTTATTATTAGATTACATAAACTTTGCGGGAATACTGGGGCTTTCTATTAATAATATAAATATTGATATATTTAGTGTAATATTTAACACGACAGTAGTAATTATTTTGTATTGTATAACTTTTTATTATATTGATTTCAGACAGCTGGTAAAGGATAAGAATTCAAAGGATACGGCAGAAATATTATTAAAAAGAACATACGAAGAGTGTTTGCTAAATATGGATTTTTTAAATAAAAGAGATGCGGTCTCAAAATATATTCTTCCCAAAATTGACGGAAATGCTCTGACGTCCGAAAGCAAAGTGTTAAATAATTTTAAAACAGGTCCGTTTTATTCGTTTGAAATAATTATGACCCTATCTTCCGGTGGATATATTTCAAAACGTGACTTGGATGAATATTTAGAAATTAAAACAAAATACCGTGGTTTTATAGAATTAAAAATAGTATTTTATGACTTGACAGAAGCTGAATATCCGGAACAGCAAATAATGATAGATAAAATAAACAATGACGAAAAAGAATTAAGGCAAAAGTTAAATAAATTAGTAATGTAAAGGGAACTTATTATGAAAAAACTATTATTAATGTGCATTTCGTTATTAATGCTGATTGGCGGCCTAACCACATCGGTGGATGTTTTATCGGCTGAAAATGATACGCATATAGACGGGTTAGATGTATGCTTGGATAAAATATATTTGAATAGTGATACCAACAAAGAAGTAAGAGAAAAGATATTGGAAACGAATGAAGTGTATTTACAAGAACGTGTAAATGATATTATGGGATACCCTAATTATGCTAAAATGAAAATGGGTTTAAAGCTTGGTGATGATGAATATATTGAGGAACAAATAAGAGAGGGATATGCATTGAATACAGACAAAGGGCTGTTGATAAGTGCTATTAATACGAATAAGTATTTAATGCAGTATTCTGAAGAAAACAGCATTTCATATTTACTGAGCAAAAATAATGTATTTAAAGTGCGAAGAAATAAAAATGAATACGGCACAGCGTTTTTTTCGGCTGAGGGACAGGCTATAAACGATGCCGAGATGCTGACTAAGTATGTTGGTATTGCAGACGATAATATATTTAGTTATATCAGCAGCAGGCAGCTAAGAGATGATATAGCTGCAAAAGGAGAGACGGAAGTTCAAGATATAAAAATTTTTGGTTTAGGATATTTGACGGTGCTGTATATCAAATGTGCATCGAATGAGTATTTAGTAAAGTTATATGACAATAACGATAATATTTTACCGAATATAAAGTCATATGTATTATATAAAGCAAATGAATTGCTGAGTGCTTTTAACGATGCAGAAATTAAAAGCTCTGTGTATTCGCAGGATTTAGCAATGTCAGTATTAGCAACAAAACCCACATATGCGACCGAGGCGGAAAACCTCAAAGCAGAAGGCTTGCTAAAAGGCAACGAAAAAGGACTTGATTTGTTAAAGCCGCTTACAAGAATAGAGGCGACAGCAATACTTGTGCGCGCAATGGGATATGAAGATGCACAAACTTCCGACACGTCATATTTTGCGGATATTCAAAGCGACAATTGGGGCGCTAAATATGCGAATATCGCAAAGGACAAAGGCATAGCCTCGGGCGTGGGCGATAATATGTTTGCGCCGAATGATACAATTACTGCAAGCCAGTTTGCAACGCTAATACTGCGCAATATGGGCGAAAATCCCGACTGGCAGACTGCGATAGATACCTTTGTGGAAAGAGGTCTTATTACATCTGAGCAGGCGGAAAAAATGGATTTATTCACACGCGGCGATATGGCAAAGATTATCTATGAGGCAAAACAACAGAATATGTTCTGATAATATTTAATCTATCTCAAATAGGGGAATAACTCCTATTTGAGATAGAAAATATAAATTCGAGGAGTTATCTATGAAGAAAATAAGCATATGCCTGATTGCGGTATTATGTATGCTGTTTAACATATGTGCAAATGCGGCAGATATATTATATACAACAGAAAGGATAGAGTATTCAAAAGCGACATCGTGTGCATATAATGGAAACACATATGTGCTTGTGGGTACAGCCGGTATGATATGCGTATCGCCCGATTTGCAGAATTGGCAGGAAATAAAAAATGTATGCTATACGGATATTGAAAATGTCATTTGGGACGGCAGCAGCTTTGTATTCATTACAGGTGGAAATGTATACAAATCGGCGGACGGAACTGCTTGGGAGAAAAGCTCTTGTGAATTTGATGCGGGAAATGACTTTCGCTATGTAAATGGAAAATACATTGTGAAGAAAGTAAGTGACAATGCTCCGGGCGGTGCCGCTGCCGGAGTAACCGGACTTACAAGCAATTTTGAGGATTTTGAAGAAATAAACTTTGGACAGGCGGCTGATTCGTCAAAGCTGTCATACACGTTTAGTCCCGAAGTATATTATAAAAACGGAATATACTTTGCACAGGGGCTTGTATCAAATATATTGTATTCTTCGGATTTGACGGATTGGAGTGCACTTCCCGAAATCCCGAATAAGAATAATACGGATAAGAAGCTGCTGCTATTTGCTTGTGTCAATGATGAATACATACTCTATTATGATGAAAACAATGCGGTGACGGCATATTCGATAACTCTTTCTAATCCTGTGTGGGAAAGGCACGAGCTTAATATGCCGAAAATGCTCGGAGATAAGGTTATGCAACAGACACCCGGTGGTATTTACTGTTTTGCACCGTTCAATAAAGCGTTTTGCAGCAGCAACGGTTATGATTTTGAAGCTATAAATTTCAATACAACAGGAAACATTATCAGAAATGAATACTTGCCGTTAAATATTTATGAGAACAAAAGCTATGCTGTATCCGGCGGAAACGAGATTGTAAGCGGAGATGTGCAGGTTATAGGCAAAGCCGAAACGGCGGAAAATCTGTGGACGGGGAAAGAATATCTGCATATGGACTTTGACACAAATCAAGTGCAGAAAACTGCCGACGGAACAAACTGCTATAATTCCGATATTCCCGCAAGTAATTATAAGTTTTTAACTGAAAACGGTCTGTCGGTTATTGATTGGACCGGAGACAGTTATTTTGCCAGAGTCGGAGGATATGAGCCGCCTAAGCTGCGCGGCGGTGCATTGGAAAACGGACGTTCATTATTCTTGTTTGATGAACAGTTTAATGTAATTCAAAAGCATATTTTTGACGGCGATGTTTGTGATATGTCATATTGCGGAGGCAAGTATTATGCCAAGATAGGCAATCTTACAGATAAGGAAGAATATCAGATATATTCGTTATCTGATTTTGAAAACTGGATTGCAGAGCCGAGCTTGAATGAAGTACCTGTATCGAACGGCAATACTGTAATACTGCCCTCTTATGACAGACAAAATGCCGAGACGGCAACCTATACCTCAAAGGACAGCATTGAGGCGGTAGATATAAAAATGCAGTCGGAATATGTGCCTGTTAATTATGAAACGCCCGCAAACAGCAAAGTGTATATTTTAAACGGAATTTACGCGGCAAAAATGATTTGTACTGATGGTGTTTATATTGGCTTTTCAAATGATGGGGTGTATTTTACAAAAATCAAGCTGCCCGATGACTTTGCACAATTGTCAAAGAGAGTTACAAATAACAATAAGGGCATATTTTATGCTGAGGGGAATAATATTGTCTATAACGAATACGGATATAAAATGACCTTTGATATAGACAATATAAAAACCGGATTCGGTGCATCGGACGCAGCATATGTAAAGGTAAAGAATAAAATACTCGGCTTTGATACACCGCCGGTTATCGAATCGGGCAGGACTCTCGTTCCGCTGAGATTTATATTTGAAACTATGGGTGCTGATGTTGATTGGGACGGCAGCACGCAAACAGCAATTGTCACCGGGAATAACACTTCTGTAAAGTTTTCGATTGATAATGTGACTGCAACGGTTGACGGGGCAGCGAAAACAATGGATGTCCCGGCACGCCTTATCAATGATAAAACTCTTGTCCCGCTGCGATTTTTGAGCGAGGAACTGGGTTTTAATGTTGAGTGGAATGAAACGGAACGGCTTGCGACGATAGAAAAGAAATAATAAACAGAAAACTTATTTGCACACACTTGTGAAACGTGATATATTAAAAAACAATTAATATAGAAGGGGTGAAAAATATTATGATTGATAAACACAAAACAAATGTTTGCATATATTGCAGAGTCGGAAACCACAAACAGCTGACCTATGAAAAAACAAAGTCTGCAACAATTGCGAGGGATTGCAAGGTTAAAAGCTCGGGAAAAGCAAATGCATAGTAATGCGAAAAAAATAATTTCAAACGGCTGCGTTATAGTAAAAATCCACTATGAAATTTTGTCACCCTTAATGGACAGGGGCGGAAAAATACTGTAAAATAGGCTTGTAAAGATGGTAAGCAGTTAAGAATGTAAGCAGTTAAGACGGTTTTTAGGAAAAGATGTATCTTTAGGGATACGTCTGCCCGAAAACCGTCTTTTTTCTTTTTCAGCGAAAAATCTTTGCAGGATTAAAAATTTTGAGAGGAGTGATTACCTTGAGGGTGTAATCGGAAACAGAAAATCTGAAGAAAGGAAGCAGGAGATGTGAATTGAGAGAGATGAAAGAGCTGGCACCTGTTGTATACACCGATGCGGAGCGGGGTATTCGTATAGAATGCTTTGCAGACACGCTGGTTTATCAGGAGGAAGGCAGCAAGGAAAGAAAAATTGCGGCGATACGCATAGGCGGCTACCCGGAAAGTGTCCGCGGTATGATAGACGCAATGCGGGCAAAAATCAGTATGGAGGCTGAAATTGACGGACACACAATCATTTTAAGCACGGTTCATTCAAAGTGCCGCACGCAGATTACGCACGATGGCGTATATGCCGAGGGTACATTAATGGCAGCGGACGATGAAATCGGAACAAACAGCGGGATTTCCGAGGAGGCACAAAAGAAATTGCCGCACAGGTCATATATTTTCTGTGAGGAGGACAATCCGGACGCGTTATTTTCGGAAATTGATAAAAAGACATCAATTCCGATGATACCGGAATTTCGTGATTACGTCATCTTTGAGCTTTTGGCAAGGAAAATCCTCATACCGCTTGAGGTTTTGTCGGCAAGTGCGAGGTTTGATGCTTATGTCCTAAATATGCGAGGTGATGAAAAGGATATAGAGAAGGTCATAAATGACGGCATAAAAAGCGGCAAAATCTCGATACCGAAAGCCGTTCCGGGCGGATTTGGAAAAATCTCATCGGTCACGCAGTATCTGAGAGAATACGGCGTCGCGATTGCAAATCGCATCAGAAATATTTTCAACCCGCTTTTCGACCCGGCAAAGGAGGATATTTGCGAGCGGATAAAGCTGATTAACCGAAATATAAAAAAGAATGTCGGCTATTCGCTCTATCCCGCACAGCTTGCCGTGGCGGAGAGCCTTAAAAGACGGCTTGACAGGGCAAAAACAGGCATTGTCATTGCTGAGTGCGGAGCGGGAAAGACGAAGATCGGTGCAGTCGCACTGGCGGCACATCAAAAGGGCGAGAAGTGTCTGAATATAGTGCTGTCACCGTCGCACGTGACGAAAAAATGGGTGCGCGAAATCGAGGAAACTCTGCCGAATACGAAGGCGGCGGTGGTGTACTCGATAAATGACATAAACCGCGTGTATAAGGACTTTCAAAACAGCAAAAAAAGCGTGTATATGGTAATGTCAAAAGAGCGTGCAAGAGACGGATATATGCGCCGTCCGGCAGTCATATATTCAAAACTCCGACAAGGGTTTTTATGCCCGCACTGCCATAAGGTCATTGAGGAAGAGCTTACAGATGACGGCATAAAATATATGGTAAATGCCACTCAGTTTTTCTTCAGACGCGAAAACAGACAAAACCATAAATGCCCCAACTGCAAAGAATCCTTGTGGACGGTGATAAATCCGGAGGACTGCAACCCGCGGCATAACCTATGGGTGAAAATCGGAAATTACGGTTTTGTCTACCGACCGCACGCACAAATGCATCAGACAGTGACGAAGGATCTTCGTGTACTTGATAAGCTGAAGGGTATTATGGCAAGCAGCGGATATATCCCGACCACCGGTGCGTACAGGCGGTATTCAATGAGTTCGTACATTGCCGAGAATATCAGGATTGACGGCGTTATCGCGGACGAGCTGCACCTTTTTAAGGGCGACAGCGGACAGGGCAATGCAATGGCAACCCTTATCGGCTGTGCGAAAAAGGTTATCGGTATGACCGCGACGCTGATTAACGGGTATTCATCGGGTATGTTCTACCTGTTGTACCGCATTTCGTCGCAGTTGATGATAGCGGATAATAAACCGTATGATAAGCCGGAGTTTTTCAATAACGAGTACGGCGTTACCGAGACGGTATATCAGCTTTCCGACGAGGGCGAATATAACGCGAACAGCCGTAATTCAAAGAAAAAAGCACTGCGTACAAAGCAGAAACCGGGCGTGTCGCCGTTGGTGTATTCGCGGTTTTTGATTGACAGTGCGGTGTTTTTGTCGCTGAACGATATGGGAAAAGAGCTGCCGGAATATGAGGAGATCCCGGTCGCACTCAATATGCGTGAGGATATTGCAAAGGAATATGAACGGATTGAGGGCGAGTATATTAAGGTGATGAGGTCATGGGGAAAAAATCCCATGCGGCTTATGTCAAAGTTTATGAGCCTGCTCACAACATACCCCGATCAGCCTTATGCAAATGCCCCCATAATGTATCCGGGCAGCGGAGAGCCTGTGGTTGTGCCTAAGGACTTGTCCGATATAAGTGAGCTGCACGAAAAGGATATTGCTGTGCTGGATATTGTACGCAGAAAAGTAGAAAACGGCGATAAGGTGCTGATTTACACAAGCTGGGTCGGAATTGATACGCAGGAAAAGCTGACGAATATAATGACGGAAAACGGATATAAGTCGGCGGTGCTGAAAAACACGGTCAGTCCGGATAAACGCGAGGAATGGGTGGCAAACAGGCTGTCCGAGGGAATAGATGTGCTGATTACAAATGGCAGCCTGGTCGAAACAGGCTTGGATCTGAACGCCTTTACGACCATTATCTATTACAATATCGGGTATAACCTTTACACTTTCCGTCAAAGCTCACGGCGCTCGTGGCGAATAAATCAGACCGCACCGCGTGTTGAGGTATATATCCTCTATTACAAGGGTGTACTCCAGGAACGTGCAATGAAATTAATGGCGGCAAAGCTTGCGGCAGCAACTCTCGTTGAAGGAAACTTCACGGAAGAGGGCCTGGCGTCGATGAGCAACTGCGAAGATATGACGTCGCAGCTTGCAAGGACGCTTACGAACGGTATTCGTGACGAGGTTGACGATTTGAGTGAGGCATTTAAAAAGATGGCTATTGTAAAAGATACGCCGGACGATGCTGCGAAGATCGAGACCAGAATTTTGTCAATTCACGAAAAGCTTATGCGTGCGAGAGAGCTTGCAAAGCAGGCTCGCGGCGAGCAGCACAGGGACGTTGTATATGCCGAGCTGAAAAGCTATAAGGATTGTCAGGTGTCACTTTTTGATATGGCAAGTTAAATATTAAACAGAGTTGAAACGGGAATTAGAGAGAAATTCTCGTTTTTTTGTTTGTAAGGAGGAGAAAGATGAAATTTACGGTAAACAGAGAGGAAATGCTGAACGCGCTCAAAGCGATTGTGCGAGTGGTTCCGTCGGAAAATTCGATAAAGTCAATGACCGGCTTTTTGCTCACTGCTGATGAAGATGACGGTATGCTGTATATGACGGCAACAAACGGCACCACGTCAGCGGTGCGAAGTATTAAGCCGATGCTTGAAACCGGCGGCGAGGTTGTAATCGGAGCGCGGTTTTTGATTAATATGCTGTCACGGCTCGGCGGTGAAACGGCATTGTTTGAGGAAACGTCTGATAGGGTTGTGGATTTAAAGTCGGCAAATTGTACCTATACAATTAAGACGCTGCCTACTGCGGAATATCCAAAGCCGAAAATGATGATGCCGGAGAAAAGTGTAAAAGTCAAGGGACTCAAACAGCTGTATTTAAAAACCGCGGCGAATATCGCAAAAGGCGACGCAACGGATACTTTAAAGGGTATTCATATCAATATTACGGAAAATGAAGCGGCGGCAGAAAGCTGCAGCTCAACTACCGCGTCGCGTGCCTCAATCCCGTTTAAAACCGGCGGGAGTTTGTCTTTCATATTGCCGAAACCGGGCTTTGCGATGCTTGCCGGTGCGGCGGGTGATGAAGAAATTTCGGTCGGAAAGAGCGGCAATTTTGCGGTCTTTAAAAAGGACGGCTTTATATTCCAGACCATATGCGTCCCGGGTGAATACATAAACATCGATAAAGTATTCAATACCGTAAAGCCGGCATATTATGCGAGCTTTGAGTATGAGGATATGAAAAAAATCAGCGAAGTCTGCGATGTGAGCAGTATTGGCAGCAAGTCATATGTGAAGATGGAATTTAAAGAGGACGGTATTCGTGTATCGACCCGGAACGATGTCGGTTCCACCGAATGCTTTGTTGACGGCATACGCTTAAAGGGTGACGGTGAGTTTACCTTTTGCTATCCGGCAGATAAGCTCCGGAACATATTCCGAAGCCTTGAAGGCACAATGGTAATATCATTGTCCGAAAAAGGATATTTGCTGTTGTTTACGCGGTTTGACAAGTATATGACCACATCGCTGACAGATGCGTCGGTTAAAGCAATCGATGAAAAAACAGCAAGAGCAAAAAAAGGGAAAAAACAAAAGAAAGCAGCGTAAGAAAGGAAGAAAATTATGAGTGAAATTTTAGAAATTACCGATGTCTCGGACGGTGGGACTGTTGCGGACGCGATAAGTTTGTTTGTCAATTCGTATACGTACCCGATAAATGAATTTTGCATTGAGATGAAAAACAAGGACGAGAACGTGAAACGGCGGTTTACATCGCTTTGTATTGCGTGGTTTTTGAGCCTTGCAACGGTCAGGGACTTTGACCGCAGAAATGAGGCGGCAGTTATGTTTGCAAGAAAGCTCTCGTGCATATTCACACAGCCGATGCCGAAAACGGTAAAGAAAGTATCGGATGGGGTGCAAGGCTTTAGGTTTGATTTTCAAAGCGGAGAGAGTGCGGCAAATTTGCTGGAGCAGTTCTTTGAGCATTCGGATAACAGCAGTGCGTTTGTTGGGAAAATGCTCGGTGAACACAGAACACTGCAGCAGAGCTTTTCAAGGCTTTGCGGCGAATGGTTCAAAACCGCCGCCGGACTTCAAGGCAACAGCAGCTATATAAAGGACGCAATACAGGCGGAGAGGGTATATAGCGGTATGCCGTTGCTTTAAAGAAAACTAACGCGGCAGTAAAAAAACTTGGGTGCAGGTAGCCGGCAGATTTCTGCCGTTACCTGATACCCCCGATAAAAGAAAGGAAAATATTATGTGTTACAGAACATTGGTAGCTATTGATATACCGGAGATTGAACCGGATGCCGGAATAAATTGCGATAAAGATAGCACCGGACAATTGAACCAAACACGTGGGGATATAAACAATGCGCTTACGAAAGAGGTGTATCGGAGAGTTAATGAACTTTTTGACCCGTATAATAATAGTACAGACAATCCAAAGTATCTGAAATTTAAAGACATTACAGATAATCTGAAAAAGGTATACGAAAATCGGACTGTAAATTGTGTAAAGCTCCCGGACGGCAGGATTGTCGATGCTCATAAATCTATTTTTTTCGACAAGTTTATCATGCGTGGCGGATTGGTATATCAAAGATGTTTCGGACAGCTTAAACATCAAAAACGCTCAAAGGCGGCAAAGAAGATAACAGCACTTCCCGATTATCCGTATAAAAAGCTATATAAAAGCTTTGAGGAATTTGTGGGGCGAGATGAACTCTCCTATGTAAGATATGACCGAGAGCATAAGCGTTACGGTTATGTATATAACCCCAATGCCCGCTATGATTGCTGTTGCATAGGCGGTCGATGGCCCGAAATGTTCCTTGTTAAAGAGGAGTGTACCGAGTTCATTGTCGGCAACTGTGAGCATAATGATTATACCCCAATCGCCCCTGAAGGATATCGTTGGGTTACAGCGGCACGAAAAAAGGACATTCAGTGGAAAGAGATATGCCGGTACATATTTAATGAAGCTATATCCAATTACAAAAAGTACAGGGAAATATTTGAAACGGGTGTGGTTCCGGAAGAATGCGGTTATTTTGACATCGAAGAAAGCGGACTGTACGCAGACTGGGATATGTTATACCAAAAAGGTGAAACGTTATCTGAGTATTTGAAAAGAAAGGGCATAAAAGGCAGGTGCAAGCATATTTTTGCACAATTTGTTAATGCCTATTTACAAGATGGCAATTTTCACGATGTTGATAAATTTTATCAAGATAACAAATATATCGAGAATACGTATGAGCCGTGGTATAGTGCGATTGATGAATTCTATAATTCACTGGATGACAATGCTGTCTTAGTCTGTGTGGACTGTCACGTTTAAGAGACATTATAAAATTTAACAAATGAAAGGAAGTACAGAGATGAATAATGAAAAAATATCGGCGGTGATTGCCGAAGTAAACACAGTTGCGGCGGAACGCGGTGAGCTTATCGAATGTATTGCACTGGCACTGCTGGCGAAAAAGAACCTCTTTATCCTCGGCGGTACGGGACAGGCAAAAAGCTTTTGCATTAACGAGTTCAGAAAAAGAATTACCGGTGCAAAGCAGTTTGAGTACCTTATCTCAAAGCAGACAGATGAGGAAAAGCTGTTCGGACGGCTGGATTTGTCCAGCCTTATACCCGGCAGTATGCCGAGGGACGAGCTTTTAAAGGACACGTCCTACGCGGTGCTTTTGCGGCAGCTTGAAGAAAAGTACGCAGACTATGAAATCGGCGCAAATCCCGAAACCTTGAAGGCAGCACATATTCTGGAAAAGCAGCTCGAAGCTGTACGTGAAATACTGTGCAGCTTAAAGTCGAATACGCCGAAAATGATAACCGCCGGGAAAATTCCGGACAGTCATATATGCTTTGTAGACGAAATTTTCAAGGCAAATGACGGAATACTTAACTCCCTGCTCACAGCATTAAACGAGCACGTTTATACAAACGAGGGGCAGGCAGTGCCTATTCCGGTAATATCATTTTTTGCGGCATCGAATGAAATTCCGAATTTTGCTGACAGCAGCCAGGCGATTTTAAAACCGCTGTATGACAGGTTTGATTTAAAGGTTCTGACCGAATATATCGGCGAACGTGAAAATCGGCTGAAAATTCTGCGGGCAAAGCAGAACGGCGGCACAAATACCGTAAAAGCAACGATAAGCCTTGCCGAGCTTGAGGCAATGCAAAGGGAAGTGCAGACTGTCAAGGTGCCGGACGAGGTTAATGACCTTGCGGACCGGGTTTTGTGTACGCTCAGACAAAAGGGTATTCACGTATCCGACCGTAAATTTCTGAGCTTTTCCCAGATTGTACGTGCTAAAGCATATCTTGAAGGACGCGGCGAGGTTGCACCGTCTGATTTGCTGGTGTTAAAAAACTATTTCTGGAATAAGCCCGAGGAAATACCCGAGGTTGAACAGATATTGAGAGAAATCTGCGAAAATCCGGTAGGCAGCGAAATAGACCGCCTTCTGACAATGGCAGGTGAGGCTTTTTCCGAACTGGAGGACGCAATGAAAGATGATGCCGAGAACCTAAAGCCGTACATAAAATTCTCGTCCGAGCTGGTGCGGATATACAAGTCGATGACCGCTCTGGAAACGGGCGGTACGTCCGAGTGTGCAGCAAAGGCAATAGGTGACGGGAAGAAAAAAACGGACGAGCTTAACAGGAAAGCGGCAGGTATGGCAAATACAACATACATTTCGCTGGAAGAAAAAATACGTCTTGGTATGTAAAAAAGGAGAGGTAAAATTATGTTGAACAAATGTATCTTTATAGGCAGACTTACAAAGGACCCCGAAATCAAAATGGCAGGCAACGTAAAGGTTGCAAATTTCAGAATTGCCGTGCAGAGGCGATATAAGAAAAAGGACGAGGACAGACCGGCTGTGGACTTTATACCGGTGACAACGTGGCGCAGTTCTGCTGAATTTGCGGAGAAATACTTTGAAAAAGGTAAGCTGGTTTTTGTTGTGGGCGACCTTGAAACCTATTCTTATGAAAAGGACGGCGAACGCATAAATTCTTTCTGCATTAACGCGGGCGAGGTTGGCTTTGCGGAGAGCAAAAAGAGCGAAAACGCGGATAACCAAAGGGACGGGAACACGGAAAGTGATTTTGCCGACTTTGGCGAGTTTGAACCGGGCGACGATGATTTGCCGTTTTGACCGAGTATAAGGGGAGGGGCAACCCTCCCCGGAAAGGGTACATATGAAAACATTTAAAACAGTTGACGATATTCTTTCAAGCGATATTTTCAGCGAGAGAGAATATACAAACAGGGTGTTAAAATCAACGCAGATTGAACAGATGATATATGACGATTTGCGGACGGACAGCGGCTTGCCGGAAATTGAACGGCAGAACAGAAATCGGCTCAAAAGCTTTTCCGAGCTTGCAAATGACGTGTTCCAGTCGATATACGGTATCTATCCGAAATTCAATGATGACCGCGATATGTCGGCACAGGCACGGCTTGTAAATAAACGGATATTAAACGGGCTGATGGCGGATGACAAGTATATATCAGTCAAGAAAATCTGCGAGGGCAAAGAGCTTGCGGCAATTGCCGCAACAGAGGAATTTATACGGTCTGTTGCGGACGATTTGGACAGCTTTCTGCCGGACGATAAAAACGATGTTTTGGAAACCTTGAAAAGGGACAGAGAACAGCTGACCCGGAAATTACTTGATATTGTCGGCGGTATAAATAAGCTTTCGGGCGATAGCCGCAAGAAAGCCGAAAAGCGTGCATCAGAGCTTGCGAACCGTATAAGTTCAAAACGTGAGCAGGCGGAAATGTATGAAAATATACTGAAGAATAATATGCAAAAGAGAGACGTAGCTGTTCGCACGGCGGTAAGGGACGCGGCGATTGCGGCAAAAGAAAAAGCCGAAGATGTTGTGTATCAGCTCATAGCCTGGGGCGACGGCGATTCCCAATTGCGTAAGAACGAGTTGAACGGCGAGGTATTAAAGCGGTGTGCAGGATCACAAAAGCTCAGATACATCGCAAAATTTCTCGGACGGTATAAGGAACTGCTTAATTCAAAACGCATATCCGGCTATGCCTACGGTCGCGGTGAAAAGTATGACATCGGACTGGGGAATAACCTGTCGAGAACATTGACAAGCGATTTGTCTATGCTGGCAAGCCCGGCACTTGTACCGCTGTTTGCACGAAAGTATCGGAATAAGAGCCTGAAGGAATATCGCAGACGTGAACCGGAATATAAAGGCAAGGGCGACGTGATTGTGTGTCTTGACGAGTCAAGCTCAACCTTTGGTGAAAACAGTGCGTACGGTATGGCGCTTGCTATGGTATTGTATGAGCTGTGCAGGGTAAACCATACGAATTTTGCACTGGTGCATTTTGCAAAGAATACGAAAACCGACTTTTTTCCAAAGGACGAACCGGTGCCGGGAAAGCGACTGATGTCCTGTACCGAAACCTTTCTTTCGGGCGGGACAAGCTTTGACAATGCCGTAAAAGGTGCACTTGACGTGGCTGTGAAGATGGATAAGCCGGATATTGTGTTCATAACGGACGGCGAATGCAGCTTGTCGGATAATGTGCAGACAGAGCTTGAAAAATTCAAAGCCGGAACCGGGGCAAAGCTTACGGGAATATTGCTTGATAAAGGCAGCTGCTTTGAGTTTTCGCTCGCACGGTTTTCCGATAAGGTTTATCGCACAAGCGAGCTGTTAAAGGAAACAATTGCGGAAAAATTAATAGAGGAGGGAGTTTGATGAAATATATTGCATCAATTATCGAGACATTGCAGCGCGATGTTCCGGTTGAGGCTGACAGTAAGGAAGAAGCCCGGGATATCGTTGAAGATGGGTGGTATAATGGAAAATATGTTTTAGACAGCGGCGATTTTGTAGATGTCGATATGTATATTCAGAAAGTGGAGGAGTAATTATGTTTTATAAAGTGTTATTTTTGCTGGCGTGTATGGAATTAATAAGACGTGTACGCAGCTTTATCAAGGAAAACGTTGTTGTAAATGACGGCAAGACAGAGCTTGAAACAGGTGCCGTGATATCGGTCGGATTATCCGTGCTGTTTTATATGATGGTACTGTGCATATGTTTTGCACCGTCAATGATTTTTGGAGGAATAATATGAAACCTGTGAAAAAAATTATAGGACATTTTGCTTATGAGCCGGCGATAGGTAAAAGGCTGGTTATCTATGTAGATAAGGATGTGCTTTGGACCTCGGCGGTGGCAGATGTCAGAAACAGAACCGATACGGGAATTGAAGTTGAAACGAGAAATACCGTGTATGTGGTTACGTTTGACGGCGAGCCGATAAGATACGCGGGATAAGAGGAGAAATATATGAAACAAATAGGAAATCTTGCAGCGGCAGCGGCGTCGCATAAGAACTGCCATCTGGAAATATCGGACGGCAGGGCGCGGGTGAGGGTAGCCTCTGACGATATGAACGTCACACTATCGTGCGATGTGTGGGACGATGACGCGATACGAAATATTGTCTCATACATAAACTTCGGCACAGCTGCATAAAAAAAAGAAAAAGAAGTCATATATCACCGGTGGGTGGTGTATGACTTCTTTTTGTATACTCTTATTAAAATTCATTGCATAGGAGAAAATCCGCGATGTGCATGGTCTTTATACCCTCATAATTTCCGCCGGCGAAACTGTCGGTAGTCAAAAGATATTTTGGATAGTTGTCACGTATTTCAAGCAATCTGCTGTATTCCCGCTGTTCGGTATCCTGCGATGATATTTCCTTAGTGACCTGAACATAAATTTTTTCCGATTGTCTTTGGGCGATAAAATCGATTTCGCCATCGTGTGTTTTACCGATGTTTACCGAATATCCGCGTCTGCACAGTTCAAGATAAACTACATTTTCGAGCATAGCGGCGACGGAGGTTTGCGTATACCCCAGCACACTGTAACGCAGAGATGTGTCTGCAATGTAGAACTTTTCCTGCGTTTTTAAGAGTTCTTTTCCCTGAATATCGTATCGCGAGCAACGGTGAAGTATATATGCACTCTCCAGCTTTTCAAGGTAACTGTAAACCGTTTCGTTATCAATTGTCCTTTTCTCGGATTTTAAATAGTTGGATACTGATTTTGCTGAAAATGTCTTGCCGACATTATCAAAAGCAAATTTTACAATACGTTCCAGCTGATCCACTTTGCGTACCTGATTGCGTTTGACGATATCCGAAAAAACCGTAGAGTTATATATATCCCGTACGATGGTGTATATCTCGTCCTCGGAATAACGCTGCAAGTGCGTTGCGGGGAATCCGCCGAGTCTGATGTATTCAGCCAGTTCATCACGTGGCTCCCTTACCTCCGAGTATGTTTTTTTAAAGGTCAGATATTCGGAAAAGGACAGCGTGTAAATGCGAAAAGCGATATATCGTCCGGTAAGATAGGTCTCTATTTCCGATGACATCATACGCGAATTTGATCCGGTCACGTAAATATCGACATCATAATCTGCCGCAAGTGAGTTTATAACCTTTTCCCAGTTCTTTATTTCCTGTACCTCGTCAAGGAAAAGGTATGTTTTTTTACCGTCGCACAGATGTCCCTTTATATCGGAAAACATTTCTTTTGCCGACATACCTTCATACTCCATAGAATCAAAACGGTAACTGACAATCTGTTCATCTGCCGCCCCTCTTTTTTGGAGTTCACGCATAATCATTTTCAGAATGGTTGATTTTCCGCAGCGCCGTATCCCGGTCAATATTTTAACAAACGGTGCATCTGCATAACGCATAATCTTATCAACATACATGGGCCTGTTTATCATTTCAAACACCTCCGCTTATGTATATTATATCGCAATACTTATATTATGTCAATAGTTTTGCGATTATATCCGCAAAAGTAACAAAAATTAAATTTGTTTGCGGTGGTGTATGGCTGCTTTTTGTTTGAAATACCTTGAAAAAAGTAATAATTTGTAGTATAATACCTTTTGTCGGTTTAATCCGACTCAGCACATAGATTGCTGTATAAATAGTTTTCTTGGGGCAGAACAATTTGGTGTTTTGCCTTTTTCTATGAATATTATACCGCACTGAGGTGGTTTGTCAACAGCTGTGCGGAATTTTTTGAGAATACGGAGGAAATGGATATGCACGGGATAGTTATAGCGGTAAATTCGGGCGTCGGACTGCGGCTTGTTGGCGGTCTGGGACAGTACGTAAGCCGGTTTGAGGACGCAATGAATTTCGCGGACGAAATAGACGCATACCGTTACATAGAAAAGCACGGACTGGAAAAGTTCGCGTCGGTAAGAAAATTTAAAAAATCCGCTATGAAATTTTGTCACCCGTAATGGACAGCGGCGAAAAAATACTGTAAAATAGCCTTGTAAAGATGGTAAGCAGTTAAGAATGTAAGCAGTTAAGACGGTTTTTAGGAAAAGATGTATCTTTAGGGATACGTCTGCCCGAAAACCGTCTTTTTTCATTTTTACGAGATAAAAACCAAACAGCGGCACTAAAGCACACGAGCAAGAAATATATTTTTGTTTGTGTGCTTTTTTGTATAAAAATTTTTAAAGGAGGAGAAACAAATGAATTTCAAACTGACAGACAGGCAAAGGGAATTTGCCGAACAGAACCACTATATCTTGGAGGATTTTCTCAGATACCGGCATTTGCCGCAGGAAGAGTTCTATGATGTGGTAGTGTTTAGGTTTTTGAGGGCGGTCAAGCAATATGATGAGCGTGAGGATTTAAAAGCGTACAGCTTTAAAACCGTTGCGAAAAATCATATGCGGTCGGCACTTTCCGGGTATTTTGCCGGGAAAAAGAGAGAGGGGACGATTCTGAGCCTTGATTATCCGCTGACGGATACGCTGACTTTAGCGGATGTAATCCCGGATACGGCGGATATGAGCGAGGAAATCTGCCGAAAACTCAGCCGAAGAAATTATCGGCTTTCACATATATCACCACAGCCTGCGTCTATTTACAAGATGGCGGCATAGGGGGTGATAGATTCAGAGTTTATTCGGAAGTTTTCAGTAAGAACAAAAAGAGAAAAAGGAGAAAAAATTATGACAGAGAACAACAATTTGAATTTTTTTGATGAAAACGGCGGTCTGGACTTAGGCGGCGGCTTTGATGATGCCCATAATCCGTTTGACGGAATGTTCGGTGATGATGTGACGGAGGAAAAGCAGCCCGATGTGCAGCCGGACGCGGAACCAAAAGCGGAAGATGCACCGGCAGAGCCTATACCGGAACCGCCGGCAGCAGAAGAAAAACAGGAAGAAGTCAAGGAGGATAAAAATGACCTACAAACCGAGGTACCTGAGGAAAAATCTGATGCCGAAAAAGTATCAGAGCCGGAGCCGGAAAATCCTTTTGAGGCAGCAGTTGCCGCCGCAAAGGAAAAGAAGACGGACGAAATTAAAAGCGGCTTAAAGGATAAGCTGCCGGTATTCGTTTACGGAAAGGCTAATGAGGAAATAGCCGACCCGTCGATTACCTTTGATAAGTTCAGATACGAAAAAGCCGATGATTTTCCCGAATTGGACGATGGAACGGCTGTCAATTGGAAGGTGGAATACGGAAGTGTATCAAAAACGATTAAGGATCCGAAAAAGACCACAATTGCAAGCGTAAAAAGGGACATTGAAAACTCTAAAAACTTCACCGACGCACTGGCGAAGAAAAAGAAGGAAGAAGATATAGTCTGCAAGGTTATACCGACCGTTGCGGCAAAGAAAAAAGGACTTGCGGAAAATTACAAAGCTGCGTGTGACAGTATCGAGGACGCCGTTGAAACAAAAAAAGCGATATGCTATGTTCCGTCCGATGACGGGAATGTGTATGAGGTGCGGAACACGGACGCAGGTATTTTTGTCGCAAAAGCAAACAGGGCAAATGTGTATAAAAAGGTCAGAGCCGGGTTTATCCCGGTTCTGCCGAAAATTCCTGCAAAAATTCTGGAAGAGCTTATCGCATTTTTCAGAAACTACATAACGGATAAGCACGCAGATGAGGCAATGGCAATAATCTACTGGTCGAAAAAAGATGAAAAGTATGAAGTGTTTGTCCCGCAGCAAAGAGTAACAGCACATAGTGTATATGCGACTATGCCGGAAGTTGAGGACGATAACTATACACCGGTTATGGAAATTCACTCGCATAATAAAATGAACGCATTCTTTTCGGAGATAGACAATGAGGACGAAAAAGCTACGCGGATTTATGCGGTAGTCGGAAATCTTGACATGCTCTTTCCGAGAATTAAAATGAGAATCTCGGTCGGCGGTAAATTTGTAGAGATTAATCCTGCCGATGCGTTTGAAATGCCAAGCGGTACATTTCCGCAGGAGTGGACGAAAAACGTATCGACCGGCGGACGGAGGGACAAATATGAGGCTTGAGGGTGACAGACCGGTAAATATAGTTGTTATAGGTGCCGGCGGTACGGGCGGCTATGTCATACCGCACCTTTACCGGATTGCACACGCGTCCGAACGTGATATCCGTATCATTATTGCGGACGGCGATCTCGTAGAGGATAAAAACCTGATACGTCAGAATTTTTCAGCGTGTGATGTCGGTAAGAATAAAGCCGCGGCTATGGCGGAGAGGTATTCGGGCGTGTTCGGTGTTGAGACCGAGTACGTACCTGAATATATCGAAGATGAAAGCCGGCTTTGCGAGCTGCTCGGAGTAGAATGCGGCAGCGGTGATTTGCAGCCGCTCGGAATACTGATAGGCGCTGTGGACAATAACCGCAGCCGGGTGATGTGCAATAATGTGTTCAATATGCTGGATAACATTATTTACATTGATTCGGGCAACGGCGAATTTACGGGACAGGTTGTGTGCGGGATAAAGCGTTACGGCAGAGTGCTGTCAAAGCCTGCCGCACGGATTTATCCGGATATTCTGACCAATGTAGAAAAGTTCCCGTCCGAGCTGTCGTGTGCCGAGAGAAGTATATCTGCACCGCAGTCGATTGCGGCGAACGTAATGGCGTCAACGGCGATTGTGTCAATGCTGTATTATCTTCTGATTGACGGCAGCTTGCAAAGCACACGCATAGCGTTTTCTACGCGAAAAAATTTGATGAAAAAGATTGCATAGAGGAGAATACAAAATGAGAGAAAATATGATTTTTAAACAAAACAAAGAAGTGGTTATGACAATGGACAAGACGGTAACAACAGTCACCGAGAGTGTTGAGACGGTCGACGACGGCGGGAATAGGCACCTTCACAGCGGTCGGTATATGCGTCGGGTTGATAAGAACGCAGCTGCCAATTTGAGGGAGGCGGCATAAATGGCAGAGAGCTATTATGTGCTTGACAGACTTTCCGCACTGTCGGAAAAACTCGGTCTTGCGGCAGAGGTTATGCCGATAAAGCGTAATGCGATTGAGGTGTATCGCGGCAAGAATAATCTTGCAAAGGCACAGGAGACGTACAAAGAGCTTGAAAGCATAAAAAATGCACTTGCGGAAAATGCCGGGGCACTGCGTCTGTTATTTCTGGAATGTGATATGTCGGAGGGTGCGGATTTTGCAGCAAAGCTGTATGCGGCGGTCAAGGGTTTTAACCTTATGACGCCGGACTATACAAAGCTTACCGCGGCAATTTTGCATATGTGCTCACTGATACCGGATATGCACACAGCCGATGCGACGCAAATCGGACATTTGATGAATAACCTGCGTATGGGCTATTATCCGACCGATCCGGAGCATATGAAAATGCTGAAAGCCGGGCTTGACTTCCCGAAAGAACGGGTCAATATGCTCGACCCCTGCTGCGGCTGCGGGCTGGCGCTTGCCGAGCTTGCGGAAGGCGAAAATGCAGCAGCCTACGGTGTTGAGCTTGACCGTGACCGTGCACAAACGGCGGAAAAGCATCTGGACCGTGTCGGGTTCGGCAGCTATTTTTATTCGAGGATAAGCCGTGACGCGTTCCACGTACTGTTTTTAAACCCGCCGTATTTGTCGGTAATAAACGAAAGCGGAACGAAGGCAAGACACGAAAAGAGGTTCTTGGTGGAGAGCATTTATCATCTTATGCAGGGCGGAATTTTGATATATGTAATTCCATACTACCGCCTGACCGCAGATATTTGCCGTGTAATCTGCGACAACTTTGAAAATATCTCCGTATTCCGGTTTATGGATAAGGAATTTGCGAAGTATAAGCAGATTGCGGTTATAGGCACGCGAAAACCCAAAGAAACGGCGGAAGAACGAGCGGAGGTTTTATCACAGTATGCGATGATGCCGGAGAGAATACCGTATATTTCAGAGCTTAAGCCCGAAAGCTACCGTATTCCGGATAAGGAAAAGAAGGTAGAAATCTTTAAGGGTGCGGAATTTAACGTGGGCGAGCTGAAACGTCAGCTGGCGAAGTCAAAGTCGATTGATATGCTGTTTGAGAAAAGCCGCATAGACGCAATGGAAAAAAGACCTCTCCTGCCGCTTTCGATAGGGCAGGTCGGATTAATCGGCGGCAGCGGCTTGATAAACGGATATATGGACTGCGACTTTCCGCACGTTATAAAGGGCAGAGTGGTAAAGGAAACAAAAAAGTGGTTCGATAATGAGAATGAAACGCTGACCGAAACCAAGGTCAATAAGATGCTGTTTAATATTCTCACGCCGGACGGCGTAAAAAGACTATCATGAGGAGGAATTTATATGGAAATGCAAATTAATAAGGAAAGCTTTTATGACAGCATTACAAAGCTGAGAAGTAAAAGCAAAACGGAAAAGGAATACAGCGAGGGATTTTTGTATCTGCACGAAAACATTATATTGAGGACAATAAGCGGTGAAAGCTTTGACATCAGCGTTCTGGATCTTTCAAAATTCACTGCCGATGACCTTCAAGAGTATATTCAATATTACGATAATCAAATCGGTCCTAAACTAAATATGCTCGGCAGACTAAACAGTTTGATTAAAAATTCCATAGGCATATTTTCCGGAGAACGGACATATTAGGAGACATGCATATGAATGAAATTTTTAATAATCCGGATATATCCACATTCTTTGATGTTCTGGAAAAAGTAAAATACGGTTATGATGCGGGTGCAAAAAATATCTTGTATCATTTCCGGGGTGTCAGCTTAGATGGCGACAGCTATTATGAGATTGAGAATGAAATTTTGCGTGATTCAGCGGAATTTGTGAATGTCGAGCCTGTGTATGAACGAAACGATGACGGAAGTTTTGATGAAGACGGAGAAGAGCTGTATATCAAATACTTTTTTTCAAGCACGGATATGACCGAATATTATCGCGAGCTTTACAGGCTTTACAGTAAGAGGTTGATATCCTGCCGGGAATATCAGATAAAAAGACGTGAGATGACTGATTTTGTCAAGGTGTGGCTGCTTAATACCGAATGTTATGCGTGCGGTTCAATGTGGTGCAGCCTGATGACAAAAATCAATCATAAATATGCAAGTGCAATACGTATCAATATGGATTATAACAATTGCTGTTGCTATGTAACAGACTTGTCTGTGGCTCTTATTACAATTTTTGCAAAGTACACAACAGAGCTAAAACTGCTCAGAGAAAAATACGGAAATGCGGAGGCGGAGCGATGAAGGATTTAATAGGAATGAGCTTTCGGATAAACAATGAGCTGAATATTGAGGCAGACTATACTGTGGGAAAGGTTAAAAAGCATAAGATTATCGATATCAACAGATTTTGCGATATTGTCAGCAAATCATCTGAGGTAACCGAATGCAATACAGGAATTTTGCCCGCAGGGTGCATTGCATACCGCGAGGATCCAAAGACATTCAACCGTTTTGTTGTACTGGAATTAAAGGAAAGGAGAATGAACCTTACGTATGAAAAGACTCTGTATCGCGATTTTCCGCTGCCGCGGTTAATCTACGGCTTTTGGGTGGACAGATACGGAAAAGTGACATCGGTTAAGGTTACGGTGGCGGAAAACGGCAAGCTGACGGAGAATACAATCCTGTATGAATATCCGTTTTCAAATGTCTCGGACTATAAGATGTGTACCGGCGGTAATCAGCTGCCGACCGTGAAAAGTCTTGCTCAGCTTGAAACAATGCCGTATTACATTTTCTCCATGCCGGACAACAACGATTTGTACTGTAAGTACAACACAAAGCTGAATATGGAATACCGAGACCTTTTGGAATATCTGAAGGATAAGGATCCGGATTTCTATTATTCCGATGTGCTTGTGCAAAACGGGGAAACGCTTTCGGACTTCATAAACCGGGCTTGAGGAGGAGTATATGGACAAGAACAAATACTTAGAGGAATTCGGAAAACCTTTTCCGAGGGATGACGTCAAATGGCGTCTGCAGAATGTGGACGAGCAAAAATCGGTAGGACGGGCAGTGCCGTACCTTGACGCACGTGCCATTGCCGACAGGCTTGACAGTGTTGTCGGGCAGAACCGCTGGCGTGACGATTACCGCGAATGGCGCGGTATCGACAAAAGCGGCAAGCAGATATATGCACAGCTTTGCACCATATATATTTATGATGAAGAGCTGGGCGAATGGATCGGCAAAACCGACGGTGCGGAGAATACCGACCGCGAGCCGATAAAGGGCGGTCTTTCCGATGCATTTAAACGGGCTGCGGTTAAGTGGAATATAGGCAGATATTTGTATCAGTTCAATGCCGAGAAGGTGTCGGTAAAAAAATGGGGTAAAAACTTCTATATCACCGATGACGCACAGGCAGAGCTTGACAGGATATATGCCGATACGGTCGCTGAAATTTTCGGCAAGGAGGCAGGCGATACAAAGCAAAAACCGCCGGAGTCTGAAAAAACGCCGGAAAACAAAGAAGCTCACGTATTTGAAATAAATGCGGTGGAAACGCAGGCGGATAAAAGTGCACTCATATTCAGCCGGAACGGAACGAGGTATAAGGCATATATGCAGGGCGTGGACAACAGACTGCAAAACGGCACGCGGATTACCAATGTTCATATAAAACGGCACAAAACCCCGGCAGGCGTGTGCAATATTTTAACAAGCTACGATATTGCGGCTTGATGTTACATTGGACATCACAAGAATAAGAGGAGTAATGTTTATGGACAGAATTAAAAAAATTACCGTGTTAAAAGTAAAAATGGAGGGATTTAAGCGATTTAAAGAACCGTTCGAGGTCAGTATGAATAAGCTGACGTATATAGCCGGCGCAAACGGTGAGGGTAAAACCACCCTTGCCGACGCTGTCAGTTATGCGTTCTGCGGAACACCGTTCTGGGGCGAGGGCTCCTGTGACAGACTGAAAAATCCGGAGTCGGAGAAAATGTCGGTAGAAGTGTGCTTTGCCGATGAAAACGGCGAGGTACATAATCTGAGTCGTGCAAAAAACGGCGACACCACGGCGGTTGTTCTTGACGGACGCACGATGCGTCAGGCGGATATGGCGGAGGTATTTGCGGAAAAAAATATTTTCCTCTCAATTTTAAATCCGCTGTATTTCATAGAAAAGCTGGCAGGCGACGGGAAGGACTTTCTGCAAAAATTGATGCCGCCCATTCCGAAAAAGCAGATACTTGACAGGCTCAGCGATACTGCAAAGGTATTGCTTGAGTCGGAGGATTTTGCCGAACCGGAGGTGTGCATTAAGGATAAGCGAAAGGAAATCCGCGAGCTTGGTGAAAATGCCTTGCATATAGAGGGTCAGATTGACGCTCTAAAAAAGGAATTTTCCGAGGCTGAGAAAAATATCGATGCCGTAATCAAGGAATTTGAAAAGCTTGTAAACCGCAAAAATGAGCTTGAAGAAAAGCAGTCGAAGGGCTCTGAGGCGGAAAATACCGATGCAGGCGATGCGTCGCAAAAAGACGAGCTTTATCAGAAGCTTGCCGAGGCAAAGACGAGAGCTTATCAGTCAAAATACGCCGATGAAATAACAAAGGCAAAGGCGGAACTTGACTTGCTGGGGCGGAAATACAAGGAATATCAAAAACAGGCGGTAAATATACAGGTTGGCAAAACCTGTCCGACCTGTCATACCTCTATTACAAAGGATAATATTTCTGGTATTGCCGCGGCATTTAAAAAGGACGTCGATGCAGTGATGGCGGCAGGACATAACGCACGCGAGGCGGTTCAAAAGCTTTTGGAGCTTGACGGTAAAAGCCGCGAGGTTTTTGAAAAGTACAAGGCGGACGATATAAAGAAGCTGCAGGCGGAAATTGACGGCATAAATGCAAGAGAAAAAGCAGAGGACCGCGGCAGTCTTTCGGAAGAAGAGTACGCCGAGCTTTCCGAGCTTAAAAAGCAGGTGGAGATATATTCCGCAAAGGTTGATGCTATGTGCAATACCGAAAAGGAAGTGCAGAAAATTGAAGGCTTGGAAAAGCAGCGAGATGAGATTGCCGAGAAAATACAAACGCTTGAAAAGGTAGTTGCGGCACTCGGCGAGTTCGCGGCAAAGCGTGCGGAAATGGTGCTGTCAAAGCTCAAGATGAAACATGCGGCAATACGTCTTTTCGATGTGGTAAAATCGACGGGTGAAATCAAGGACACCTTTCGGTTTACATATGACGGCAAGGACTATCGCTGGATATCCAATTCGGAAAAGGTCAGGGCGGGACTTGAGGTATCCCGTCTTTTGCAGAGCCTTACCGGGCTTTGCTATCCGACCTATATAGATAATGCCGAAAGCATTACCGGCAGTATCGACGCTATGCCGAACCAGGTTATGCTCGCATTTGCAAAGCGTACACAGCTTACCGTTCAGTCAAACTCCGGACAGGAAAGGAAGGAGGCGGCATAAATGTATGAGTATGAGAACTTTGATATTATTGAGGTTGCCGGACTGTGCGGTATATCGCTGTATCAGAGAAAAACCAAAGCGGCGGAATACAAGGCACGGTGTCCGTTTTGCGGTGATAAGAAATATCACCTCGGAATAAACCGCGATAAAGAACGGTTCCATTGCTTTTTGTGTAATGAAAGCGGTAACAGCGTTTCGCTCTATGCAAAGGTCAATAATATAAGCAACCGTGAAGCGTATGAGGAACTGAGGGAAAAATGTTCGGGCAGTCCGCCGCCAAGGTCGGTTATCAAAACAGCCGAAAACCCGATCCGAAGTCTTTATGACAGGCATAATGTGTACTATGATTTTTTGAATATGTTAAGGCTTGAACCGCGTCACTATGACAATCTTGTGAGCAGGGGACTGGACTTTAACGATATTCACAGATTTATGTATAAAAGTATGCCGCAGGATATGAATTATCGTAAAAAGGTAATTGCCGGGCTTTCGCAAAAGCATAATCTTGACGGCATTCCCGGATTTTTCCGTGCAGATAATGGCGAGTGGTGTATGTATACGAACAAAAACGGCGGAATATTTATCCCGGTATGCGATAAGGACGGATATATCCAGGGCTTGCAGGTGCGGCTTGATATATGCGGCGGCGACGGCAAGAAGTTCAGATGGTTTTCGACTAACGGCTACCGCGGCGGCACCGGTGCGAAAAGCTGGGTGCATGTGGTCGGCGATGTTACGTCAAAAACTGCATTTCTGACAGAAGGACCGATGAAGAGCGATATTTCAAGCGTTCTGTCCGGCGGAAAGCTGTTCCTTGCAATTCCGGGCGTAAATTCCACGGAATACCTTACAGATACAATCCTGCAAATGGGAATTGAGAGAATAAATATTATGCTGGATATGGACAAGCGAACGAATGAAAATGTGAGAACAGCTGTGCGGAAGATAAAATCCGTGCTTTCCGATATGGGCGTGGAATACAGGGAATATAACTGGAATCCGCGCTATAACGGCATTGACGATTATATGGCGGCAAGGGCACGGTATCAGACGGCAGCGTAAAATGAAAGGAGAACAAACATATGTCTAAGTTTATGATTATTAATACGGAAAACGGTGAGCAGTCGGAGATTATGGGAAAGTATATGTACTATTCCTTTCCGCGGCTTATTGTAAAAAGGGCAAGAGTACAGGAAATATGCGATGCGATAGGCTTTCCCGTAAAGACGCCGGATAAAGCGTCGGTAACCGATGCGTTCAAGAGTGCGACGAGCAATATTTATGACAGGATACAGGAGGAAAACAGGGACGTCTTGAAAATCTACTGCCGCGATAATAAGCGGTGCGATGATAATATTCTGTCGCGTGAGCTTGTTGAAGAGACGCTTTTGGACAGCACCAACAGCTATAAAAAGCTTGCGAATATCACGCTTGATAAAGAGCAGTGCATAATGCAGCTTTCAGGGCACGACCTTTGCGGCGATGAACGTATTGTGCGGTATTTTGATGAGGCAAACACACGCTTTCAGCTTTACCGCGACTGCATATCGAATAACAGCATTGAGAATATGGTGGAAAAATATATGGTATTGCTGCACGCAATAAATATATCCGCAAAGGGACATCACTACTTTGTACCGAGGGACTATATGCATAGGCTTGGTTTGCTGGAGGATTTTTTCGCACTTCTGGCAAAGGAAAATTTGTTTGTCTATGCAGACGGCAGAGACGCAAAGTACATCAGCTCAAATTCAATGTATGTTGCCGATGATGAAACGCAGCGGCAGAAGATGGCTCACGAGTTTTACGCCGATATGGGACGTGAGATTGAGGAATATCAGCGAAATATCTCGCGTCTGATACGAAACGGCAACAGCTCGCAGCGGATACTCGACCGCTGGACGCTGAAAATCGAAGGCTTGCAGAGGAAAAAGAGAGAATATGAAGATTTGTTGAAACAAAATTTATCGGGAATGGACGAAAACTTTACGCTGCTCGAGGGTATGCGTAATCAGCTTATGCTGAATGTGCAAAGTGCGAACCTTTACGGTTTGGCTGCGTGAAGTTTGTCTTGAAATATGGAAAGAGGATGCCGCAGGGCGTCCTCTTTCTGTGTATTATGAGGAGGAATATATATGATAAAAAATGATGATGGCATTAGCTATGCACGCTACAGCGTAGGTGAAAAATATGATAAAACCATGTCTGCAGACGGTGCGGTAATCGAGGCAAATAACAATGTACTCGTGTGTACGGTAGGGCTTAGTAATATATCTGTGGTAGAAAAAAGAGCAATCAAATGTGGCAGTATTAAATTTTCGGTATGCGACATTGATGAGATTACCTTTGTCGGTTTGCAGATTGGAAGATGTCTGCAATTTGATATGCCTTTTAATATGCGGCTGTATAACGAGTTCAGGCTGCAGAAGATAAAAGACGGCGAAAGCTATGCGGTTCTGATGATATTGGTTGAAAACAAAACCAATATTATACAAAACATACGGATGATTTCGCTCGGGGAGAAGAACTCAAAGCGGTTGTATGAATTATCGCAAAAACAGTGGGAGCATAATCTGCCGGACTATAACCGGCGCTTGAAAAGAGTGAGAGAGACATATTCAATAGAGCAAATCATTAAGAAGGGTGAAAGCAATGAATAAAAAAACCGAGATAATAAGAATTGATAAATTGGACAGCTTTTCCGAACACCCGTATATTGTTCGCGATGATGACGCTATGTTTGAGCTTGCGGACAGCATATGCGAGTACGGCGTGCTGATACCGATAATCGTGCGTCCGAAAGATAACGGCAGGTATGAGATAATATCGGGACACAGGCGAAAGCGTGCCTGCGAGATTGCCGGATTTAGTGAAATACCGGCGTTCGTGTTCAGACTGGATGATGACGAGGCGGCAATTTTGCTTGTAGACAGCAATATCCAGCGTGAAAATCTGCTGCCGAGCGAAAAAGCCTATGCTTATCGACTGAAATATGAGGCGATTAAGCACCAGGGCGTACGCACATCTGGACACGGTGTCCAGATGTGGAGTGAGGAAGAGTTGGGTGCACAAAATGATATGAGCGGCAGAAATGCACGCAGGTATATCCGGCTTACGAATTTGATTTTTCAGCTTTTGGACAAGGTGGATAAGAAAATCATATCATTAACCGGCGGCGTTGAACTATCATTTTTGAAAATCCGTCCGCAGTATATGGTGAATGACCATATCGAAAAAGAGGAATGTACGGTGAACTGTAAGCAGGCACGCAGCATACGCGAGCTTGCGGAAAAGGAAATGCTGGACAGCTCTTCACTTCATCATATTCTTGATGAGGTAATGCAAGAAAAGAATATTTCGATAAACCAAAAACGGCTGAAGAGCTACTTTCCCGAGGAGTATTCCGTGCGTCGGTGTGAGGCGGAACTGTGGAAAATACTTGATGAGTGGTATAAAAGAAACGGAGGTAAATGAGAATGTATAAGACGAGAAATGTTAAAAAGTGGCATAATTATAACTTTGAGCCGGAGGAGTACAAAACCGCAAAGGACTTTATACGTTTTGCAAGAAATATAAAGGCGGAAATCACGGCTCAGATTAGGGACAGCGGCTATACGCTGCGAATATATATCAGGGGATATTACTATATTTCCGGTTTTATTCGCGGCGATGATGACCGCTGCGTATATTTTAATATCGGCGATGTCCGGTATGAGCACGACTGGTATAACCGCGTTCTTGTGCGCGAGGCAAGGAATGACCACGATTATACAGGCGGTCGGAATGTGTACGTGAAACTTGATGAAATAGGAACAGCCTGCAAACTGATACTTTCAAGACAGAGTGAGTTTGCGGCATAAAAAAGGGCTTAAAGCCCTTTTTTGTTGTTAAATAAAATCTTATTTCTTTGTAATTTTATATGGTGAAATTCCGTATTTTTTCTTGAAAAGGCGGCTGAAATAGCTGTAATCGTTAAATCCGGCTTTTTCCGCTGCCTCGCTTACGGAAATATGCTTTTTCAGCAGACCGTAAGCAAATTCGAGACGTTTGTTGCGAATATAGGCTGAAATTCCGATGCCGTACTCATCTGAAAAGGCTGCATAAAGCTGTGAACGATTTGTTTTTGCATATGCACAAATGTCACTGATTTTTATTTCAGAGCGTAAATTTACGGAAATATATCTTTTGGCAAGTGCTGCAATGCTTTCACATTGCGGCACAACCATTTCTTTCAGAATAATGTATTCGGTGCAGATTTCAAGCAGTTTTGCCGCTGCTGCAATCTGCTTTTTATTTCTGTATTTCAGCCCTTTTGTGGTGCAGTTTACGCCGTATTTTTTGTTTATTTGCCCGACAAATATATCCAAATCGGTCCTGTCATTTATGTCGGTAATCTGTCCGAACATGACATAACCGATGTTCATTCCGTCATATGACAGCGGCAGAGTTGCCTCCACCAAACCAGCGTGACATTTGTATATAACAATATCACTGGTTTTTCTGCAATTTTCAAAAGATACAGTATCGCTCTCGGTACATTTTTTGACTAAATTTTGTTTTGAACATATTTCGCGGCAAAGTGCACATTTTTCAGACGGATATGCAATAATTTCACGAAAATTACTGTCAAAAATGACGATTCTTATTCCGGATAAATTATAGAATAACTCCATTATTGAACGAAGTTCATCGGTTTTTGCGGCGAGAAACATAATCGCAATTCTCCTTTCGGACAAATTTACAAAAAATATAGATAAATTTAACTATTATTATATCATAAAATTTGATAAAATCAAGACAGATATAAAAATATGCCGCACATTTTGCGGCGGATAGGAGATAAACAATATGAAATTTGCGTTATATTTCGGAAACCGGGGATTTTTCCCGGCGAGTCTTATTGCCGGGGCGCGTGAGGAGATGGTGAAAGCCGTCACCGACGCCGGCTATGATTACATAATTGCGCCGGAGGAGCTGACGCGCTACGGTGCGGTGGAAACGCGCCAGGAGGGCTGGAAATATGCCGAGTGGCTGAAATCTCACGAGGGTGAGTATGACGGAGTAATTATGTCGCTGCCGAATTTCAGTGACGAAAACGGCGCGATTGCGGCATTGGAGCATTGCGGCAAGCCAATATATATTCAGGCTTACCCGGACGAAATCGGCAAAATGGATTTTGACCACCGCCGCGATTCGTACTGCGGAAAATT
>CAKSUM010000011.1 GCA_934501535.1 uncultured Clostridia bacterium | reverse complement strand
CCACAAAAAACTACTTAGATTATATTATCATTTTGGAGCCAATTTTGAGGTTTACACAAAATGAGGGATTGCCCCTCTTTTTTCGTAGATAAAATCCTCCTATGTGTTTTTATTATCGACCGTCAGGTTAATTTTATTATAACACACGGGAGGATTTTTTCGTTTATCGGTTAACCTTAGTTGAGCCGCTCCGCTATAACGCGGTTTCCCTTATACAAAAAAGACCGGCTATAATGCCGATCCTTTTTATTTAGATTCCACACACAAAAAATCACTTATTTATATTTCCTTTTTATCTGTAAATGTTTCCCGAAATTCCGTCGGAGTTATGCCCTCATATTTTTTAAATATCCTGATAAATGTTATTGTATGATCATATCCCACCGCTTCGGCTATATCCTTTATCATAAGCTTCGTATCAATCAGCAGTCCTTTTGCTTTTGCTATTCTTGTTGAATGAATATATTTGAGCACCGTACAGCCTGACAGTTTTTTATATTCATTCGACAGTGACGAAACTGACATATTAAGCTTTTCACTTATAAATGAAACGGATAAATCTCGGTTGTCATAGTTCTCTTCTATGATATGATTTACTTTTGCAACCATGTTTTCACCGTCAAAGCAGTGTTTGTCCAGCGTGCCCTCAATTTTCTTAAAGCTCTTTCTCAGATTGTGCAAATACCGTTCCGGTGTAATATATTTGTTTATTATGTCTATATCGGATTTTATTTCCTTAAACAGTTCTTCATCAAGCACGCCGTTTAATCCTTCTAATATGTTACAGCTCAAAATGCATGCTCTTATTTTGGAAATATACGGGTCATGTGAGGAATTAAGATATGTTTCCGCAAGATTATCAATACTGTCCATAGCTTCCTCCAGCTTCAGATTGCGTACAAGCGAGTATATTTTTTGAACCTGGATGATGTAATTATTATCATCATTACTTCGGCAATTCAGATTATCCCGGTGCATATACAGCTTTTTGTCCTTGCTGATGAAAATATTTTCAAAGTTTTCCTGCATGCTTTTGTACAGCATCGGCACGCATGTTATATTTTCTCCTATGTCGCTTACCGATACAAAGTACGAAAGATTAAACTCCTTAGTCAGTACCTCCTCTGCCCTGTTGTAAATCTGCTCCAGAATGTCAAAATTGTTTTCGGTTTTGTCCGGCATATTTATAATGCCGACCAAAATATTGTCAACCTCAACGAAGTTTATCGGAAAATGTTCCGATATAAGCTCTCCGTATACGTTATTCAACACAAACAACGAAATTGAGTACACGTCATCCTTATAATTGCTCACCAGTTCATTCATGACATCCTCGGAGCTGTCCAGATAAAATCCTATTACACAGAAATACGGATAAACAAATTCCACATCATACCATTTCAGGTTGTTCATCATGTCATCATAATCCGTGAAATTACCTTTAATTATTTTCGTAAGTATGCTCGAATGTGAACCTTTTTTCTGTTTATCCAGCTTTTCCTCCAGCTGGGAATTTACATTGACAAGCTTTTTTGCCAAGTTCTCCATATTTTTCAGCTCATCGCCGTCAAAATCGGTAATATTTAAATATTGCATAATCCTTTTTAACGGCATATAATTTTTTAATGCAATTCTGTAAGCCAGCAGCGAGCATATTCCGACGGCAATAATGGCAAAGATAAAAATTATCACTACCTGTATTGTCATGACATTTCTGATTATGGACTTTTTTTCTATTAATGTGTATGTGAAATTTGTACCATACCGCTGAGAAATATAAGAGGTATCTCTCGCGGGGGAATCCGAATTTTTGACGTACGCCATACCGTCGGTAAAATACAAGGTTCTGCCGTCGGCATCTGTCATCATTAATTCCATGTTATTATTGATTTTGTTCTTTTCTATCTGCGGCACGAATTTTGACATATCTATCAGTATAAAAAGGTTACCCGCAAAATCATCATCGTTCTTCATGGGAATTGTGGTTGCGTTGACAATATACCGGACGCACTCCTTCCCATTCTCTTTTTCGGTGAAGTATATATAATTGTTATTGTAGGTGCCGTTTAGTATGCTCTTCCATTTTTCATATGTAAAAAAAACTTGATAGCTCTCATAAACCGATTCGGAATTTCTCATTCCCATAGGCGTTATTATGCGGTTGTTGTATTTGGAATAAATGAATGTCTGAGAAATAAAATCATTTCCGAGCAGGAGATTATTCAGCTTGTCCGACGCAAGCTTTGCCTGCAGAATAATCTCATTGTTTTCCATTCCGTACGGATGCAGATAGTTCAGTATATCGCTTTCATTTGCAACTTGAATCATAACTTTTTCCGCACTTCCGAATACGCTGTCAATGTTATCTTTCGCGGAGAGTATAATATTTTGTTTCTGTTTGCTCATCTCTCGGTTTATGATACTGTTTGAAATGATTATTGATACAACCATGATCACGAGGAATATACCTATAATCAATAGATAGGAACCAAACCATTTTTGCAGAATTCCTCCCTTTTTTATTTCTATGTTACTTTCTTTGTTTCTGCTGTCCAATAATTTTTTCATTTTAAAAAACATGTGAAATATACCTGCAATCCTCTCTTAACATGTTGCGCATCAAAAACATATTTGTTCTCTGCAATATAAATTGTACCACATTACCTTTGATTTTTCAATATATAAGTTTTTTCACCAATATACATTTTTTTGAGGATTAACATTTTTTTTACTTTGCTGCTTTTCTTTTATAACATCTGTCGGCGCAGCTCGGCAGTAAAAGCTGTGCAGGCGATATTAAATGAGCTTACACATAAGCGGTATAACACTTAAGTAATTTTTGCTTATTCTGAACAGTGTTGATTTTTTTGATTGAAAAATTCCTTTACACTCGGATATATTGATTTATAAACCGAGTAAACCTTATCATATTTGTCTGTATTTTTCGGTTCCTGTACCTGCGATGAAATACAAAGTTTTTCACAAGCGCACTCAACCGAAGAATACACTCCCGCAGCCGTGCCTGCCAGAATTGCCGCACCGAGTGCCGCGCCTTCCTGCGATGACATCAGCTGCACCGGCATACCGTATACCTCTGCCATAATCTCACACCACAGCACACTTTTTGCACCGCCGCCGACTGCAAACATATTATCAATCGGTATATTCATTTTCTTTAATACTTCCATACAGTCACGCAGCGAATATGCAACTCCCTCCAATACCGCGCGCACAAAATGTTTCTTTTCGTGCATAGCGGAAATTCCGAAGAAGATACCACGTGCGTTCGGGTCAAGGTGCGGAGTACGTTCGCCCATAAGATACGGCAAATATATCAGTCCGTCTGCGCCGGGCGGCACACTCGCCGCCATTTCGTCCATTTCCCGATATGATATATTTTCGGCAAAATTCTCTCTGAACCACTTTAAGGATAAACCTGCTGCTTGCGTAACGCCCATAACGTGCCATTTTCCCGGTACGGCACAGCAAAAGGTATGTACCCGTCCCAAGCTGTCAACCACCGGTTTATCCGTATGCGCATACACCACTCCACTTGTGCCGATTGTGGTGAATGCTTTGCCTGATGTAACAACACCGCAGCCCACAGCCGCACAGGCATTGTCACCTCCCCCTGCCGCAACGGGTATGTTTTTGTAATATCCGCTTATCTGTGCGCTTTCATAGAGTTTCGGCAGCAAGGAAAAATCTATGCCGAGCTTTTCCGAAATCTCCTTTGACCACACTCTATTTTTCACGTCCAAAAGCTGCATTCCGCTTGCGTCCGACACATCGGTCGCAAACTCTCCCGTCAGCCTATAGCGGATATAGTCCTTCGGCAATAGAATATGCCTGCATTTTTTGTAATTTTCCGGTTCGTGCTTTTTCACCCACATAATCTTTGATGCCGTAAATCCTGTCAGTGCGGGATTTGCCGTTATTTCAACAAGCCGGTCACGTCCGATGACTCTGGTTATTTCATCACATTCCGCAGATGTTCTCTGGTCGCACCAGATAATTGCCGGGCGGATTACCTCGCCGTCTTTATCAAGCATTACCAATCCGTGCATCTGCCCCGAAAGCCCTATCCCGGCAACATTTTCCGTACCGACATAATCAAGAGTTTCCTGCACGGCATTCCACCAATCCTCCGGATTTTGTTCTGCCCAGCCGTTATATGGCTGATAAATCGGATATTCGACAGTTTTGGACTTTATTATATTTCCATCCAAATCAAACAGCACCGTTTTCGTTCCCGACGTGCCTACATCAATTCCTATCAGATATTTCATATGAAATCTCCTTCAAATTTTACGGTTTTAGTTTCGCCTTTTTTCAAAAATACCTTTTTAAACGCGGAAAGAGTTTTGCACGGATTGTATATAAATTTCAACACGCTGTATCCCGTATCGAAATTTCCGTGATTGGTAAGTACAACCGTATTTTCGTCAGTCCACTGCTCATCAATTTCGGAATATGTTAAGCCATAGCCAAATTCGTAAACCGGCTTGCCTTTATAAAAGCGGTATGTTCTGTTTTCCATTGAATAGTCCTCAAAATCCGGCAAATCATCACAGCTTTCATAAAATGTTACCGGAAGTCTGCCGCTCGGCGATACCTTTCCGAATAATATGTCCGCCAATGCCAGTCCGCCCATTTCTCCGGGATAAAAACACTGTATAACAGCGTCACATTCCTGTTTTGGCGCGGAGAGATTAAGACAGCTTCCGCTGACATTTACGAATACAATCGGCTTTCCGAGCGTTTTGATTGCCTCATACAAGCGTTTTTGCGATTTCGGGAACTCAAGCGTCACCTTATCGCCGCCGCTTGAATATCCGTTGTAATCGTCCATTTCTTCACCCTCAATTTCAGCGCTCAATCCCATACATAAAACCACAACATCCGAATTTTTTGCGGCAACTGCTGCTTCTGTAATAAATTGCTCATCTGCCCACCATGCAAATGACGGTTCTATATCTCCCACCAAGCGGCAGCCGGGCGCATAATACGGTTCGGTGTACTCCTGTATTCCCCTTAAAACGGTATACGGCTTTACAGGCGTACCGTTGTAGTTTCCGACCAATGCCGCAATGCTGTCGGCATTCGGCCCGATAACCGCTATCTTTTTATTGGTGCTAAGCGGCAAAATTCCTTTATTTTTCAGAAGCACAACGCTGTCCTGTGCCATACGGCGGTTTAATTCTCTGTGCTTTTCACAGCCGACAACATCATATTTAATATTGTCATATTCGCACCCGTCGAACATTCCCAGCTCAAAGCGCGTCTTAAACAGTTTTACCGCCGCCTCGGTAATTGCCTCCTCCGAAATAAGATTTGCCGCTGCTGCCGCCTTTAATGCACCGTAAGCCGTGCCACAGTTAAGCTCACAGCCGTTGTTCAAAGCCAATGCGGCGCTTTCCGCTTTGGTTTTGGTGATTTTATGGTGTTCGTTAATATCGCATATCGCACCGCAGTCCGATACAACATATCCTTCAAATCCGAACTCTTTTCTCAAAATTTCTCCGAGAAGCGTTTTGCTCGCGCAGCAAGCTTCACCGTTTACTCTGTTATACGCTCCCATGACCGCCGCCGGTTGTGCATTATCTATGCAATACTTAAATGCCCAAAGGTATGTTTCGTACAAATCTTTTTCTCCGACCTCGGCATTAAATTCATGACGAAGATTTTCGGGTCCGCTGTGAACGGCAAAATGCTTGATAGTTGCGTCAAGCTTTCTGTATTTTCCGTTCCCCTGCAAACCTTTTATAAAAGCGGCGCCCATTTTTCCCGTAAGATACGGATCTTCGCCGTAGGTTTCGTGACCGCGTCCCCAACGCGGATCGCGGAATATATTGATATTCGGCGACCAGTATGTAAGTCCCTGATAAATGTCTGTCTTGCCGAATTTTTTAAATTCATTGTATTTCGCTCTTGCCTCGTCCGAAATTACATTTGCCACGCTGTACATTAGCTCGGTATCAAAGCTTGCCGCCATGCCAATTGCCTGCGGAAATACCGTTGCCGAGCCTGCTCTTGCAACACCGTGCAGTCCCTCGTTCCACCAGTTGTATGCCGGCACTCCGAGGCGTTCTATTGCCGGGGCATCATATTTGAGCTGTGACATTTTTTCCGCCAATGTCATTTTTGATACCAATTCTCTTGCCCGTTCCTCAAAATTCATATTGCTCCTCCAAACATAATATCATTTATTATACTTTCAAGATATTCCTGCCTGCCGCTGTTTTTATCCTCAACAACATCTAATTTGAGCGCATAATCCGCAAGCTCTGCAAGTGTGGTTTCACCGTTTACGATTTTCTTTCCGATACCGCTGTCGAACGACGAATATCTGTTCTTGACAAATTCATCTATTCTGCCGTCCTCAATAATCTTATGTGCGAGCTTCAGTCCGAGAGCAAAGCTGTCCATACCCGATATGTATGACAGGAAAATATCCTCGTCCGTCATAGATGCGCGGCGCGGTTTTGCGTCAAAATTCAGTCCGCCGTTTGTAAATCCGCCGGCACGCAGAACCTCAAGCATACAATACGTGCTGTTATATACATCTGTTGGGAACTGATCCGTATCCCAACCGAGAAGAGTATCACCCTGATTTGCGTCAATCGAGCCGAACACTCCGTTGACCCTTGCCGTTGCCAATTCATGCTGAAATGTATGCTGCGCAAGCGTTGCATGGTTTGCTTCTATGTTCATCTTGAAATCTTTTTCAAGACCGTACTTTCTCAAAAATCCAAGCACCGTCGCTGTATCGAAATCATACTGATGCTTTGTCGGCTCCTTCGGTTTCGGCTCGATATAGAAGTCGCCGTCATAACCTATCGAACGCGCATATTCAACCGACATTGTCAAAAGACGCGCCATATTATCAAGCTCCAATGCCATGTCGGTATTTAAGAGTGTTTCGTATCCCTCTCGTCCACCCCAGAAAACATAGCCTTTTCCGCCCAATTCTGCGGTTATGTCAATCGCTTTTTTTATCTGCGCTGCCGCATATGCATAAACATCTGCATTGCAGCTTGTTCCCGCACCGTGAACATATCGCGGGTTATTGAACATGTTTGCCGTTCCCCATAAAAGCTTCTTATTGTATTTTTGCATATTTTCTTTCAAAATCGGGATTATAGTGTCCAGATTTTGCTGAAACTCACTTAAAGAGTTTCCCTCCGGCGCAATGTCCTTATCATGAAAACAGAAATAATCTATGCTGAGCTTGTCCATAAGCTCAAATGCCGCGACCGCTTTCTTTTTTGCAATTTTCATCGGATCGGTTTCGCCGAATGACTTATCTATCGTGCCTGCTCCGAACATATCCGTACCGTCACCGCCGAGCGTGTGCCAATATGACAGTGCAAACTTCAAATGCTCGCGCATTGGCTTTCCGTCAACGATTTCCTCCGGATTGTAATGCCTGAATGAAAACGGATTTTTTGAGTCCGCACCCTCGTAATTTATTTTGCCTGTTTTAAAATATTCTTTCATTTAACCGTGTCCCTTTCTTCGATGCTGATTTTCGGAAATACCGTCAGCCTTAAGTTTGTACATCCGTAAGGAATAAGTGTTACTCTTTTCTTTTCGCCCGTGTTGGCCTTTATAAATGAGTCCTGCGGAAGCAGCGGAGTTCTTATCAGCTCCGAGTCCGAAATCGCCGCATTAATCTTATCCAAATCATCTTTATCAGCTCCCTCGGTACCCCTTTGCACATCGCTTAGTTTTACCCTTTCAAGCTCCCACTTATTGAGAACATAAGCGTCTATTTCCGCCTCTATCGGCGGTTCCTCCCAAAACGGATTTTTGCCCGGAGTTTTGAACTTTAAAGTCGGATTTACATTTTCCGTAACTGCATAATTCCATTTTGATTTCGGATATATGTTATATGCCGGAAATTCCCGGGTCTGACGTTTTTCCAATCTGTCAATCTGTATATCCTCATCAATTTTAAGGCTCATTAAAAACGGCCCGTATGTAAAATACACACCCCCGTCAGGGCTTTCATTTGCCGAAAATTCCTTTTTAAAACTCAGCGTGATTTCATCATTTTCTCCAATGCATAATACTGCATATCCTTTATCGGTTTTTGCATTTACGGGCTTGCCGTTTACGCTTATTGAATATTCCGCTGCCCATGCCGGTATTCGGAGTCTAAGCTCATTTTTATTCTTGTTCTTTAATTCCGTCTTTAATGTAACCGTATCGCCGAACGGATAATTTCCTGACTGAGTAATCTTCATTTCCGCACCGCAAAAAACGCTGTCGCCGTAAAGACTGACCGCAATTCCCCGCTCGGTGCGCTGATACATTCGCAATACATAATTCGGCATTGCACGCCCTATATTGCCTATACAGCATTCCGGAAAATGATGCGGCTGATAAGCCATTTTCGGAGTATTGGCAAAATCATCAACAGTAGTGCTGTTCCTTGCACATATCACCTGATTTACCGTTGAAAAATACTGTATTGCTTTAAAATACGGGCTTATCGCTCCCATCAGTGCATTAAAGCAGGCTTTTTCTATTTTATCCGCATACCGAGAATCACCTGTTGCCTCAAGCAGATACCCTAAAGACCATGTATAATCGGATATAACGCACGATTCATGAGCCTGTTTTGTTTCATTACCGTACGTGTACTCGCTGCTGCTGTGAACACCGTCCGCAAGCATATGATAAATATCAAGCTTTCTGTATCCATTTACTGCGGCGTCCAAATATCTTTTTTCACCCGTATATGTATACATTATTGCGGCAAGCTTCGCCTGTTCGTTATACGAAACGCCGTGCTGATACGGTTTTTTATCTGTCAGCATGGAGGACGCATTTGACTGATTTTCCTCCGAGCAATCAAACATTTCATATGCTTTCTTTGCCTTTTCGAGTAATCTTTCATCATGAAAATGCTCGTATAATCTCAGCATACTCTCCACATTGACAATATCTCGGTGTCCCGTATACGAATCATCATCATTCAGATAATGCGTTCTCATTTTTTCAAGAATTTTCTCATTGCCCGTTTTGCTCCATAAAGCATACAGCGCTCTGAAGAAAACCGCCATAGGCCATCTGTTGTATGTGCTGTGCGCCTTAAGTTCTTCGGGGCCTATAAACCAATCGTCACCGCCAAGAGCGCCCTCAATTGACGGCTTTACTATATCATATATTTCGTCATCATCAAGCAGTGCCCATGTGCGCACAAGACTGTCTATCCAATATCCGTTCTGCTCATAGGGCCACCATTCCTCCCAACCGCCGCTCGCCATACTTTTGTACTGCCAGCAATTCGTATCAAACGGGTATCCGATTTTATGAAGATTTCCCGGCATGCCGTTCTTTTCGGCATTAAGAAATTCTCTTTGCCAGCCTCGGGGCGTTATTTCCGAAAAACGAATTTCATTCAATTTATTATAATTTCGCATTGCTGTTTCCTTTCACTTATTAATTGTTTCGAATACCTTAATCCATGCATTTTTTATAAGCATATGCCCTGCGGACGTAGCATGAACGCCCTCGGCTGTCCAGTTTTCCGCAGGAGCAATTTCAAGCGCTTTGTTAAACTCGTCCTGCAAATGCACGCACGGAAGATTATATTCATCTGCAAGTTTTCGTACAATTGCAATTCGTTTATCCATTTCGCTTCGAAAATATTCCCAATTCTTATCGGTTGCCTTTCCGTGAGTTATATACGGCTCCATTATAATCAGCTTTGTGTCCGGAAGATAATTTTTAACGTCTTCTATCATCATCTTTAAGAAAATCTCGTACTTGTCTGCACTTAATCCGTTATTAAAATCAATTTCGTGCCATATATCGTTTACGCCTATCATGAAGGTGACATAATCGGGTTTCATTTCAATACAGTCCTTACGCCATCTTACAAGCATGTCGATTGACTTGTTTCCGCTGACGCCTCTGTTTTCCACTTTGTATTCAAGCGGATATTTATATCCCAGCTCTGCAGCTGTAAGCGCCGGATAGCCTGCGCCTATATCCCACTCATTTCTGCCGGCATCCGTAATCGAATCTCCCTGAAATAAAATCATTTTCATAGCTGTAAATACTCCTTACCTTATTTTTTCATACACGGGAATATCTCCTTTTCCCGTAATCCAACCGCCGGAAAAGACTTCCTCGCTCCAATAGTCTTTCCATTTGCCCTTAGGCAAATATACTTCTCTTTCCGATTCATCTGCCGTAAACGGTGCAACGAGCAGATTATCGCAGAACATGTATTCGTCGTCAATATTCCACGTTTCCTCATCGTCTGTGAAATCCATCACCAATGCTCTTACAGGCGGTACGCCTGTACTGTGATATATTTCAAATGCTTTTTTGAGCCTCGGAATAAGCTTGTGCCTTTCCGTGAGAGCCTTTCTGACCTCATTTTCCAAATTAAAATCTTTCCACGGCACTTCTTCGTAATACCAGCCGTTTATAACGCATTGCGGCGAAAAAATCACATTCCACAGTCTGCCCATAAGCTCTTTTTCCGAATACGCCTCACGCATTTCCGGTGCCCATAACAGTCCCGAAAATCCCGAATTTACAAGTGCCCGCAAAAAGTCCTTTCTGTCATACAAATCACTGTACAGCACAAACGGGTAGGGGGCGCACAGTGCTCCGGCACTGCGCACCTCGGAAAGCGTTTTTTTATCGCCGAGCGCTTTTAATATCGCTTTCATATAAAGTACGCCGAAAAGGCTGTGATACTGTTCTCCGTCCATGCCCGACGGAAACTCGGCGCAGTTCGGAAATCCCCAGTCCTCACGGAAGTCGCTGTTATCACATTCGTCCAGCTTAAATCCGTCTATCCCGAGATTTACAAGTTTTTCCCTGTGATAATCGGAGAATATCTTTGCACCGTCCGCGGCGAAGTCCGGAACAAGGCCTTTCCAAACCTCGTAATCCCCGCTGCAATCAAACAGTTTATCATACAGAGGCGACTGCGGCGCAACATATGCGTGCTCCCACAGATTTATATGATAGCCTTTTTCCCTAAGCTCATCTATGAGCTCCACGTAATCAGGAAACCGCTCCCTGTCCCAAACAAATGTACACGGATAGCTGCCGCTTTGCCATCCCGGCTCAAGTCCCAAAATATCACACGGAATTTGCGAATTTCTGAAATAATCCGCAAATGAACGAATATCCTTTGAATTGCTTCTTCCGTAGCAGCGGTAAAGCACGCCCAGTCCCCATTCGGGGACATCACAGCCGCCGCCCGCAAACATGTTGTACTGCGAAACAACGTCCGTTATGTTTTTTCCCTCGAACAGATACAGGTCAATTCCATCCGCAGACGGGATAAGAACCGTCATATACTTTTCTTCCCTGTTCTCTCTTTTTTTATATAGCTCATCCGTATCTACGGCTATATCGGTATTATCGGCATTTTCACGCCGCTGTTTCTTTGTAAAGCCGCAGTATGCCTCTATATATCTTGCCGTGTCAAAATATATTCCGTAGCCCTTGCTTGTAACAAAGAACGGAACGGGCGCATGAGTATCGCCCGTATCAGCCGCCGGATCCGAATTGACTCTCAGCGTCAGCTTATAGCCTGTATGGTTAAAGCTTTTCAGCTGAAGCCCGAAGCCGTAAATCTGCTCATCGGCTTCAAGCGGAATTTCGACCACCACACCTTTTGGAGTGTGTTTCATTTTTATTTTGTCGGTATCGTAGTTTACCGGCGTTTCCGTATAATTCAGATTATCGCAGAACTTTGACGGAACAAATTTTTCCGGTTTGCCAAAACTGATTTTTTTCATATATGCTCCTTTAGTCAAGATTGTAGATAATATATTGTGTTGCAGCGCCGAGATGTGCGTATGAGATTATTTTTGACGCCGACGCGCCATATGATTCGGCAGGTTTCAAATCGGATATTGAGCCGTTTCTCACAATGGGCTTACCGTCATTATAATCATATACCAACACACCTCCGCCTGCCCATTCCGCATGCATAAATGCGCCTGTGGTCTGTTTTGCACGCTTGTAGCCGTCACCCGTATAGCTTCCCCTCTGCACAATAAATTCCGAATCATTTACTATGCTGTAACATTCCTGGAATTGATTAAGTTCACGGTCGGAGAAGGTCAAATCCTCATTCAGGCTCGGCAGAGTGTCGGGACCTATAATCTGTCCGTTTACCATAATCGGCTCGACTTTAGTTATATATCCGTCCTGTTCGTACAGCCAAAACAGCTGTCCCTGCTTATATTTATCGAGTAAATTCAAATTTTGCGAAGTATACTCCTTAACGGTACCGAACTGAGCAACGGTGAAGTACAGTACCGGCTCACCGTCCTCATTAATTCCGATATTTTTCTTATTAAGCATGACTATACACGGACTGTTAAATCCCGTTACTGACTTTTCTTCAGATGACGAATCCGAATAATACACCATTACCTGCGGAACAAGCTGATTTACGTCATAAGCCTCCATTGTTATTTCGCCCTTTGAGTTGCTGATAACAACCTTTGAATATTTGGTATCATCGGTACTTTCCGCAAGGGGAACCTTAAAGATTATTTTCGGCTCAAAAAATTCGCCCTCCCATGAATCTGCACCGAGCACACGCCTTCTTGTGTCGTTTTCGATACGATACCGTTTTCTGTCCGAATATCTTTTGAGCTGATCGGACGCATAACCTCCTGCAGTGCCGATTGATGCTCTTACGGTTTGTATATCCGTTATTACGTCGCTGTCATCCGTCCTGTATTTTATAAGCTGCGAGCGTTCAAATGACGGATTTATCATTTGAGCCGAATTTGCCAGCATTTGACGCGCATTGCGTTTTTTGACGTTTATTTCGTTTATCTTAAGACTGTCGCTTAACGCAAATCGCGTCCGCTTTCCCGTTGATGTAAGCAGCCTCATTTCGACCGGGCGGTTTTCATTGTCTGAGGTTTCATCATAATAAACGTTTATGATATATCCGTATTTCCACGAGGACGTATCGCTTTTGAGCGCGGTGAGATGACCGTATGCGTCAAGATAAAATTCATTATCCTGCAAATTCCATTCGCTGCCCTCTGACGCAAAATAGTTGCTGTTTGCTATCTTGTATTCCACTCCATCTATTATTGCGGTTCTGTTCGCTGCGTCATAGCTGCTCGCTTTTCCCTTTACGGTTTCAGAAGAAACTGCCATTTTCAGATATTTAACATTTGGCAGCGGCAAGCCCGTTTGTGCGTCACATTCGCCGTACGGAGCGTATATGCTCAAAACGCTGTTCTTTTTTAGCGGTGATATATCTATCTTCTGTTCGCCCGATTCGTTTATTTTATAAATATTAAGATACGCTCCGGCGCTGTCATATAATTTTATATATGTCAGATTGCAGTCAACTTCATACCTCGGCACTTCAAAATTAAACATTATGTTTATTTTGCCGTTATCGAGCGCCGCGCTTTTTATGAGGTAGTTTTTACACTCCTCTATCGATACCACGCTGTATGTTGCACCTTCATCATCGGATATAAGCTTGACCGTTCCGTCTGTTATTTCAAAAATGCTTTCATCATATGTCTTTTCGGGAACAGTCCCGTTATACAAAAGCTTGTAATCGGAGGTGAGCTTTGCGCGCCGTGTTCTGTTATTGTCACAGTATTCCAAAGTTTTTGTACTAAAATCAAATCCGATAATATCTTCTGCGGAAATAATTACTTCTTCGGTCTTTCTGCTTTGCAGCATATACTTAAGGTTATTTTCCTCATCGCAGTAATAATCGGTCATATATCCCAAAAATTCCTCATATGCCGGGCTGTCGGTATAAAATCTTTTTCCGTCTATCACAACTGAATTATCGGACGCCGGTATATCGGGGTTAAAGCTTTCGACAGCATTCGCCTCTACCTTTCCCGACGCTTTTGTCAGACCGTAATACTTATACAAAAACTGTTCTCCGTCCGCGGTTATCCGCGGCGCATTGCCTTGTATTGTAACAGACGCTGAATTTACAAACAGCGTTTTGTACAAAAGTCTTGCCGCCTCTATTCGCGTGAGCGCCTCATGGCTCACAACCCTCAGATTTTTACTAAGACCTATTGTTGACGCAATCTTTGAATATCCGCGCGGATAACCGCCTTCGCTTATTGCGACCTTTTCATACCCCAATGCACGTATCAAAACAGCGATTGCCTCGTCGTAGGATATACATTCATCAGGCAAAAACGTGTTATTTCCGTATCCGTATATCAAGCCTGCGTCAAGCGCCTTATATACGTATTCCGCTTTGGGATGTTCTGCCGGTACGTCATAAAAGGTCTGTGAATAATTTTGGAGCTCCGTATTGTACGGTATTTTAAAAAGCTTTACAACGCTTTCAATATATTCGCCCTTTGACATATACACGTTTGGCTTAAAAGATTGGTTCTCGTATGCCGAAACCACACCGAGTACCGACAAAATCCCCACCTCGGTATAGTCTGCTATATCATCATAGTATACAAGATTGCCGGTTTGCGCAAACAATTCTTCCCGGTCGAAATCCTGTATACCGTCCTTGTATTCATCACCCGGCTTAAAAACCGCATATACTGAATTGGGAACCGCAATCAAACAAGCGAGAAACAGTACCAAAAACCTGTTTAATTTTTTCATATTGTATCCTCCTACCTATTATGCGAATATACTCTGTATAATACATATGTTGCCTCCGCACGCGTTGCATTTGCCGAAAAATCACATTTCCCGTTCTCGAAAAGTCTGTTTATGAGACCGTATTTTGCCGCTTTTTTTACATATTCTTTCTGTATATCGGTAAGGTTTTCAATGCCGGAGACATCAATCTCATCAACTTCCGGCACACCGCCGTTCTCATACATCAGAACAGCTGTTCTGCACAAATCAGCAACGGTTATTCCCGCTGCCGCGTCAAAAACAGTTCCGCGAATGTAGCCGTTCGCTTTCATGGCGTTTGCAAAGCCTGCATACCATTCGGTACCGCTGCAGTCGGCAAAGGCGCTGCCTGCATATTTTTCCGTGTCAAATCCCATAACCCTTGAGGCAATCGCCGCAAATTCAGCTTTGGTCACGGTGCGCTCGGGTGCAAATTCGTTATTATTCACCCCGGAAACCATACCGTTTTCCTGCATCAGTGCAATCTCGTTTCTTGCCCAGTGATTTTGAATATCGGAAAAGCTTTTGCCCGTATCCGCTTCGGGTTCCGACTCATCTGCCGTTTCACCGCTTTTCTGCGGAATTTTTGAATTGGTTTTGAGTTTTAATGCAACAACCGTTGCCGGTTTCATATGATATGATTTGAAATTCTTTTCGTCCTTTTGCGCTGTTGTGATTTTAGTCATTTCCTCGGCGGTTTTATCGTATGCAAAGGTGGAAATGTTCGGTGATGAAAAAACGCTTTCCTCAACAAGAGTGTAATTATTTTTAAATTCAAATTCCACATTCACGTCCTTATACGGTTCTTTATTCAAAAGGATAACCGTAAGCTCATTATTGCCGTTTGCCGAGGCAACAAGCGAAAACGGGACTGTGTCATATTCGCCGAGTTCTTTATAGTCATCATTTAGCATTTCGTATGATGAGCCTACTATTCTGTCGCCGAGGTTATCATTGTAGAGGCGATACAGCTTTGCCGTAGGCGACTCATACCACTCGCCGTTATTAATTCCCCAGTAAGCCCACAGGTTGTATCCGGTAAGGTGATGATATGACGAGCCGATAAACCAATCCCTTTTCATTGCGGTGTTTAAGAAATGTGACGAGCTTAATGCCGCCTCGTGGCATGAGCTGCCCCAGAACCAATCGCTCGGATCCCAGAATCTTGCCGATTCGGTTGATAATATTTTAATGTCTTTAGGATTGCCATCTTTATCCTTTACTTCCTGTTCCTCGACGATTTTATCGCAGTCGGCTTTCATCGTATCCATAAAGTAGAACATAAACTCGGTTGAATATCCGTCATAGTACGGGTGAAAGGTTATTGCGTCAACAGTATCGGCAAGCTGCGGCATAATCTGTCTATGCCACCATGCCCACCATTGGTCGCTGTCCTCCGCCACATTCCAGTAATGCCCCCACGGAGCCGTCGGCCCGCAAGCCGCAATTTTTGCATCAGGTTCGACCTTTCTTATTTCCTCCGCATAAGCCTTTACCGTATCGATATATTCCTGTATGTACTCACGGTTTTCTTCGCCGAGCATATCTATTTCGTTTGTCATTTCCCAGTAATAGACCTTAATCGGATCTTTAATACCGAGTTCTGCACGCATTTTTCCGTATTCTGACTCCTCTGCTGCGTCATAGAAAAAATGCGCAAGCTTTCCTATTTCTTCGGGAGTCATTAACAAATACGAAACGGCAGGAATAATCTGTGCGTCGGGGTTATTTGCATACGCCATTTTAACCCACTCGACAATTCCCATTTTATTTGCGGCCGAGGATTTCAGCTCGTTGCCGGCATGATAAAATGTTTGACCGCCTACGCGCTGTTCAAAAGGTTTCACACTGTCCCATAAGTTCATAAATGCAGAGGAAGTTCCTCCCCATCTGAATGTCGGTACGGGCGTTGTCTTTTCGGCAAACTCGGCATATTCCGGTTTCAGCTCATCATTTTCATCATAAAAATATGAATATGATATACCTGCCTCCGACTGAACTCCCAAAACCTCTTTGTGCATTTCGTGAATATCGTTTTCATCTACGGTTACTCTGACGCTGTTTGTACCTGTAATTTTATCGGACATGTCCATGCCGAGAATTGCTTCCACCTTATCCGTTTCGCCGTTCTGATACGGTTCCTGTACCGTTTGTTTAAAATCGGCAAGATATGACGCCGCCTCATCAGCATATGCCGTCTGCGAAAATGTGAGCACTGCCGCAGTAATAAAGGCTAAAATTCTGTTTTTCATTCCGCCCCTCCTTATTTTCCGGCTGCAAGCGCCGCCTTGTATATTATCTGTGCCGCCTCGGCGCGAGTCGCGTTATTTAACGGCATAAACATGCCATTCGTTCCGCTTATAATGTCCGCCGCATGCAGCTTTGTAACCGAGCCTGCCGCCCAATCGGCAATGCTGTCCTCATCGGAGAAATAACTCATATTTTTTGAATTATCAAGTTCTGCACCGTTTTGTGTGAGGATACGCATTATGAGCGCGGCAATTTCCTGACGGGTAATATTGTCCTCGGGGAAACAGTTTTCTCCGTCACCGTGCAGCAAGCCCTCACGGTATGCCTTGTCTATCGTACCGTAATACCACTTGTCACCGTCCGCGTCTTTAAATACATTCTTTGCTTCACTCACCGGCTTGTCGGTTTCTTTTTCGTCGGGCACAAACACCCAAAGCAGAACAGTCAAAAATTCCGCACGTGTAATTTTGTTTTCCGGGCGGAAGGTGCCGTCCTCGTAACCCGATATGACTTTTTTCGCATTTAAGTACCTTATTGCCTCATATCCCCAAAAATCCGTCGGCACATCGGGATAAAGCTGTACTCTTTCGGCTGCCGGAACAGGTGTTTCGGCATTTTCCGCAGGCACATTCTTGCTTGGATTTACCGCCATGCTCACACCGCCGTTTTTGCTGCCGCCTCCGCCGCCTCCGGTGCCGCCGCCGGGCGCTGCGGTTGGCGCAGGTGCCGGAGCCGTGTATGTATCAAGAAAATTCTTTATATCCTCAATTGATGAAACAGTTGCTTTACTGTTTATAAGCGCCGCTACCGCAGTTGTCTTTACGCTTTCAAAATGCGTCTTGTCATATCCGATAAAGTCTGCATATCCGACTATGATTTTGCTCATATATTCCGAATTTATTGTCTGTTTGAGATTTTCAAGAATAAGCGCCGCACTGAATTTGTTGTATAAATCCGAATAGTTTTTATACGTTGTATTCAGTAAACCGGCGAGGGTATTATCCGCCGTATTTGTAAACCATTCGCCATCGAGCGGCAGTTCAAAATAATCATTGTACGCAGCGAGCGCCGATTTTGCGTTTTCCGCCGTTGTGAGGCTGTTCATCTTTCCGACGTATACCTCGCGCAGCGCCGTTGTTTCAACGTCATATATGCTCTGTATATCCGTGAATGTAAATCCGTCCTCATATGTAAGCATACGAGATGCAAATTCCGTTTTTTCGGTGTCCGGTAAATTATTTAAAACGTCCGTCGACACCGCGTCGATGTCTGCAAAAACTCCCGTTCCGACAGTTCCGAAAAAGAAATTGTATACTCCGTCTCGGTCATTTTCCGCGATTGCACTGTTCAGATTGTCCGCAATTGTCTGTTGAGTTGCGATGTATGCCGCTATAACCGCCGCATCACTGCTTTCAATCGCCTTCGTCATGGGGCCGGAAACTTTCAGATTAAATTTAAGGGTTTTATATCCTCTCTGCAAAGATATTTCCGATACGCCGTCTTTTACGCCCGTAACCTTACCGCCGCTTGTTATAGTTGCATACCTAATGTCGGACGATGTCCACGGCAGTGCCGTAGCCACATTTGCATTGTTTTCAAACAAAAGTATCGTTCTGCTTGCGCCTTTGTCAACCACAAGCGCTTCTCCGTCCTCAATCGCGGAGAGAATATACAGTCTTGAAAGATTGATTGCCGTTTCCGTTTTTACATAGCGGTACAATTTTTCGTTTTGATCATTAAACCACCAGCCGCCGCTGTCCAAATCAAATTCATCGTAATTTTCTCCGTCCTCGGACAGATATATTTTCCCGTTTCTCAAAGCGCGCGCATACACTCGTCTTATAACTGACGGTGTATCTGCGAATGAAATCGCATTTTCTTCGTTTTGTGTTTTGCCGTCAATGACGTTTTTATATAAAATAGGACTTGGTTCACCCATTCCGTCCATATAGTATTTTCCTGTTTTAAACGATATATTTTTAACCGTTCCGTAGCTGTCTCCGACTCCGAATGCCGCCAAAATATACTCATAATTTTTTATTAAATCCATTTCGTCCGAAAGGCTTCCCTCCCAGACTTTGCCGTTATTGCTCTCGGCTTTCCATGAAATAATTCCGTCCGATACGGTAATATCCCACGAAACATGACTGTCTGCGCCGTTCCAGCCGTCCTCAACCGGGGCTGTTCCGACTACGGACGCATTGTTTGAAATTACTCTTTTTACATACGGTTCATAGCCCGTTCCCAAATAATCAACAAACTCACCGTTACGTGAGCCAAAAGCGTAAAAACTTTTTTGGTCACTGCTTAAAAACAGGTTAAGCCCCTGTCCCCGGGTTGTGGCGTCGGTTTCAAAATGAATTTTTGTAACCTCCGCAAGCTCGATTTGCGCATCTGTGGCAAGCGTCGCAGTGGTAAGATAACCGCTGTTACAGCCTCTTAATCTTATTGCCGAATTTGACGGCTCTATATAAATTCCGCCCTCGCCGTTTATTCCCGAATAAAAGGCGGAACTAATCCATGTAAGACCGTTTTTTGAACCGATAAGCTTATCCTCGTTCGTTCCGCATATCAGCTCATTTTCACGGGACAAATAATCGCTGTTTTCCGCTGTATAACTGCCGAAATCTTCCGAAAATTCATAATATTTATCATAGCTCGCCGCAAGCGAAACGATCTGACCGATAAAAGTACACAGTGCAAGAACCGCTGCCGTTAATTTAGCTTTCATATGTATCTCCTTTCTTTTTGAACATATTATTTTACGGCCGCATGCCGGCATAGTGCCGACACGCAGCTGTAAAATTTAATGGAGGGACCTAAAGTTATTTAGCTCTGCTGACCGGCAGCATTGAATTTTCGCCGTCCCAGCAGAATACCTTAAAGCTGCTGTATGCCTTGTCGGGCTTTGCTGCATTTAATGTATCGTTTTGTGTAATTGTTTTTGTGCATACCTTTATAAGACTTCCGTCCTCGGCATAGTATGCCGCCGCAACCCATACGGACGAATACTGTCCGGGATTTACGGTTACCGTATACTGCGTATCGCTCTGGGTATATGTTACGGAAAATTCTTCCCCCTGCGAAGCGCCATATTTGACTTCTATATCATCAATCGACGCCGCAAAGTTTTCCGAACCGATTGCCTTTGTGAACACCTGCATAAGGTATGCATAATTTGCATCGCTGTATGATACACTGCCTGTTTTTACGGTATTACCGTCGGTTGCGCTCCATGTAAGCGTACCGCTGCCAAGCTCACATACCCAGTCAACACTTACCGCACCGTCAAAGCCTGCCGCGGCGTTTGTCAGCTCAACAGACGCCGTTTCGTCGCTGTTTACGAACAGGCGGACGCCTGCCGAAACTCCTGCTTCGTTTGCAAGAGTAAACTTAATTCGTGATATATTGTCAAGTCCTGCGAAATCTGCCGTATTCCAGTTTACGGCAAATTCTTCTTCCTGACCTTCGCTCGTCATTACAAGCTTACCTCCCGTAATTGACGCTGCTCCGTAGACTTCGTCAAGACCGATTTCCGCATAACCTGTCTTTGTTTCGGAAAGCGACCACTTTGTGCCGTTTGCATTCGAAACAAGCAGTTTATCCGCATCTTCTCCCGATTTTTCAGCCACTTCGCCGTATGAGGAGAAGTCCTCTGTAAGCTTTTTGCTTCCGTCGGATTTCTTAAGCGTCAATACAACAATTTTCATTGCCGGAAGCTTATATGAAGTAAAGTTTTCCTTTTCCGTTTCATCAGCCGATACGGTTGTAAGGTCTGCACTGTATTTGTCATACGCATAAGTATCCATATTTGGTGATGATAAAACTTCTTCCTTTACAAGGTCATATTTTTCACCGAGATTAAATGCCAAATCAACGTCTGTATACGCCGCTATATTTGACATAATAAGCTTAATTTCATTGTCTGAAACCTGCTGCGCCGTTACGTTTACCAAATCTTCAAGCGAACGGCTGCTTAAATCTTCGGGCCAAGCGCCTGTATTGTCGGTATAATTTACGGTTGTATCAAGAGTTTTTGCCCCCATACTGCCGCCGACAAGCGCCATAGCTTTTTGCAGCGGTGACGTATACCATTCGCCGTTTTTGTTAATCCAATACTGCCACAAGTCGCTTTCGGTTGTTATAAATCCGTTCATGTATGCTCCGTCAACGTAATCAAGCTTTGATACCTCCTGCAGGAAGTATGACTGCATAACCGCCGCAAGCATATTTGATGTATGACCGTTTTTGTTTAATCCCCAGTCACGTCCGTGCTCCGTTAAAGAAATTTTTATATTGTTTCCGGGAATTTTTTTATCAATAATAGCCTTGATTTCCTTTATATACTCTAAAAGAGTGCCTGTTTCGTGACCGTAATAATACGGGTGGAACGATATTGCATCAATTTGTGTTCCCAGATTTTCAGCTATATATTCAACCCACGATTTCCATTCGCCGTTGCCCCACGGAGCTGTCGGGCCACATGCCATAACCTTAACGTTCGCATTTGCCGCATTTATTGCCGCAATATGCTCTTTTGCAAGATTTGTATACCATGCGCGTCCGCTGTCTGTGTATTGGTCACATTCGTTCGTCAGCTCCATATATTTAACGTTCACGGGATTTTCAATGCCGAGAGCCGCACGCTTTGCACCCCAATCGGTCGATGCATCGTCCGTAAGGAAGTGTACCAGCTCGGCAGTTTCCTCCGGAGTCATGGTCATCATAGATATACACGGGATAAAGCTTGCGTTCGGGTTATTTGCATAAATAACCTTTAGGTATTCCACAACACCCATTTTCATAACATCAGCCGATTTTTCGCCTACAGTCCAATCCGTGTTTTCGGGAAGCGTGATGAATGTGGATTCTTTTCTGTCGGATAACGCACCGATTGTATTCATAAAGTTTACTTTTGCCGACGCCGTTCCGCCGAGTCTGAAGCTCGAAATTTTGGGCATTGATTTCGCAAAAGAAACATAATCCTCTTTAAGGCTTCCGTCCTCATTAAAGAACAAATCATATGAATCGACAAATTCACACTCTACGCCGTCAAGATCCGCACCGGCGTTAATGCCGTCCGTGCCGACAGTCACAGCCGCACTGCCCGTATTCTGCTTAACGCTGTTAAGGTCAAGTCCGAGAAGCTTGTGTACATCATCGGAATTGTATGCCGCATCTTCAAGAAGTGCATCAAGCTCAACCTTTGTATAGGCTTTCTTTTCGTAATTCCATTCTGCTTTCTTTGTATAAAGCATCTCTGCCGAATATACATAACCCCAGCCGTCGCCTATCGAGTACGCCGCGCACGGATACTTCCAATTTGCCGAGATTATTCCGTCGGTGTCGGTATAGCTGTTTGTCCATACAAGGTTTGTGCCTTCTTCCGCAACCGACCACGTGATTTTATTTCCGTCTACCTGTATATCCCAGTTATATCCATGATAGCCGCCGCCCCAGGTCTGCGTATCTTCAGACACGAGACTTCTTGTTCCGTTTACGCATTTTATAACGAACGGCGCATTTCCCTGCGAGGTATAGTCAACACCCTCGCCGTTACGTGAACCGAACATTATCCAATTCTTTTCGTCCTCACTCACAAACATCATCATGCCCTGTGCGCGGTTGTCTGTTGATGTTCTGAATTTAAGCTCTCCTATAGTTTCTGCCCGCACATCACCCATATCAAGATTTACCGATGATATGTAGCCCGAACCGCAGCCGTTTATTCCTATTCTTCCGTTATCATATGAAATAAAAGCTTTACCGTCGCCGTTGAGGGCAGTCCATACCTTTGAGGTTACCCACTTTGCACCTGACGGATTGGTCACGAGCGCTTTAGCTCCGTCGCCAAATCTCCAATAATTTCTGTCAGAATTATATGTAACATCTGCACTTGTGTAGTTTGCGAAGTTTTCTGTGAATTTATCATATTTTGCCTTTGTATACCACAGCTGCGCATTGTATATATAACCCCAGCCGTCGCCTATTGAGTATGCAGCACACGGATATTTCCACTCTGCCGAGATTATTCCGTCAGTATCGGTGTAGCTGTCTGTCCACGTGAGATTTGTTCCTTCTTCAATGACTGTCCATGTGATTGTATTTCCGTCCGCCTGAATGTCCCAGTTGTAGCCATGGTAGCCGCCGCCCCAGGTCTGCGTATCTTCAGACACGAGACTTCTTGTTCCGTTTACACATTTTATGACAAACGGCGCATTTCCCTGCGAGGTATAGTCAACACCCTCGCCGTTACGTGAACCGAACATTATCCAGTTCTTTTCGTCCTCACTCACAAACATCATCATTCCCTGTGCACGGTTGTCTGTTGATGTCTTAAATGTAAGCCGCTCAAGTTTGTCTATTCTTACATCGCCCATGTCGAGGTTTATTGACGATGTCCAGCCCGAGCCGCAGCCGTTTATTCCCATTCTTCCGTCTTGGTAATTAACAAACACTTTTCCGTCACCGTTCAGCGATTTCCACTCGTTTGACGTTACCCACTTTGCTCCCGACGGATTTGCTGCAACGGTTTTCACGCCGTCGCCGAGTCTGTAATAATTATTTGACGAATCATATTCTATGTCGTCCGATGTGTAGTTTGCAAAATTCTCGGTGAAATTTGGCTCACCCCAAACCTTTGCCTCTTTGTACCACATCTGTGCATTGTAAATATAACCCCAGCCGTCGCCTATTGAGTATGCTGCACACGGATATTTCCACTCTGCCGAGATTATCCCGTCGGTATCGATGTAGCTGTCTGTCCATGTGAGGTCTGTTCCTTCTTCAATGACTGTCCATGTGATTGTATTTCCGTCCGCCTGAATGTCCCAGTTGTAGCCATGGTAGCCGCCGCCCCAGGTCTGCGTATCTTCAGACACGAGACTTCTTGTTCCGTTTACACATTTTATGACAAACGGCGCATTTCCCTGCGAGGTATAGTCAACACCCTCGCCGTTACGTGAACCGAACATTATCCAGTTCTTTTCGTCCTCACTCACAAACATCATCATTCCCTGTGCACGGTTGTCTGTTGATGTCTTAAATGTAAGCCGCTCAAGTTTGTCTATTCTTACATCGCCCATGTCGAGGTTTATTGACGATGTCCAGCCCGAGCCGCAGCCGTTTATTCCCATTCTTCCGTCTTGGTAATTAACAAACACTTTTCCGTCACCGTTAAGCGACTTCCACTCGTTTGAAGTTACCCACTTTGCTCCGGACGGATTTGCAGCAACGGTTTTCACGCCATCGCCGAGTCTGTAATAATTGCCCGACGAATCATACTCTATATCGTCCGATGTGTAGTTTGCAAAATTCTCGGTGAAATTCGGATCGCCCCAGACTTTTGCATCCGGTTCATTCGCACTTGCTGCCGTAAACTGACAAGAAGTTATCAGCATGGCGAGTGCCAGAAACCTTGATATGATTTTTTTCATCTTTTTCTCCTCCTGTTTTCTTTGATTTTATTTTAACTGCCTCCGCAGCTGTGGATCGTTTTAGTATTGTATAAACATTTCTCTCAAACCTGCGGCCGTGTAATCGGAAATAATAACATTGGTTTTTAATGCCTTATGTATCTCCCTCTGACGCTCCGCACTCTCGGGAAGTATGCTTATCGTTACGGCATTCATTTTCTTGCCTGCCTCGATTTCGCTTCTGCCGTCGCCTATTACCAGTACTTTTTCGGGATTTATGCAAAGCTTTTTGCAAAGTTTTTGCATAACTTCATTTTTTGGAATTTTGTTATCCCATGTTGAGCCTTCTATGCTTTCAAAATCTCCGTCGGGTTCAATCTTAAATCCGAGAGAGGTTATTTCCTCATACATTCCTCCGAACGGCTTGCCGTTTTGGTCATATGAGATTACCGCTCCCGTTACAAGATAATTTTTAAGCCCCATGCTATTTAAAAATTTCACAAACTCATATGACCCTTTGACGCGCATTTTATCGGGATTTTTCAAGGCAATTCGCAAATTTTTATCACGGCACGCACCGTTTAATATTTTCTCATACATCTTGAACAGTCTCGGCGTCATTTCGGACAGATAATCGAGGAAATCTTTTGGTTCGTTTTCGTCATCAAAAATTTCTTTTCCGCACCAAATGTCTTTGATTATTCTTGCATTTACTTCGTTTGCGCTCTCGGTCAGTCCCGCATTTATGCTGCCCTCCTGCACCGCACGTCTTATTGCCCATTCCATTTGAGTAAGTGCGCTTAATCCGGCTGATTCGATGCAAAAGCTGTCTGTTTCATCACTTCTCAGCTCGCCCACTCTGCCGATAAGCTCTTGAATGTTTTCGTCACTGTCGAAATTTTCGGGTAATCCGTAAGTGATTGCATAGCACAGAACAAGACTCATTACGGGCTGCCATTCCCTGATGAGCGAATGTGTGCCGTCTATATCATGAAAAACGTGCGTTATTTCACGTGTGCCAAACGGCGTGACGATTTCAATTCCTTTGTCTTTTACGTTGTCATTTATCGTTATCATACTATTCCTCTGCTTTGTAGAATTCTTTTAATATATCAAGCCATTTTTTGTATCTATTAAGCGAAATCGGCGGCAAGCCCAAAAGATAATGGTTGTAATGAACCGTACCCTGCGTTTCCCATTTTATCAGGAACATTCTGCAATCCGAATACATCACCGGAATTTTTTCAATAACAATATTTTCTCCCGGATTTACGGTAGCTTTTCCCGAACACAGCTCGGCGCCGGTGTCCAAATCCGTCACCGTATACGCCGCGTCACAAGCCGTATTTGAATTGTTTATCATATGAAGTTCCGTATTCCACGAGTTCGGCTCATCAAATGCCAATATAACCGGTGTTTGAATATTTCTGATATAATAATAAGCAAGCTTTTTCTCAAAATAATAGTCCACCGCCGCGTCCGACATCTGCGGCCAGCCGTCAAGCAAATTCCACCATATTATGCCCGTGCAGATGGGGTATTTAATTCTCGCGTGTTCAATAAAAAACTTCATCGCCTCTGCCTGTGAAATCTGCGACGCTGTGCAGAAATCATCAAGATTATCGGGGTATTCGCCGAACAGCTGATATATCTGATTATTCATCAGCTCAACTCTGTCAGCGCAGCCTTTCTGATCCGATGAATGTAATATCCATTGCTCGTTATCCGAAATCGGCCATAAATGCTCTTTGTCTATGAATTTTTCAATCGATTTTCTGTCGGGACAGCCGTGATAGCCTATTTCACTTAAAAAATGCGCCTTTGAATTTTTATAAAAATCGCTTTTGTAATAATCTCTCGGCCCCCAAAGGTGATCCTCCGGCAAATGCTCATAATTGCGGTCTTTATATACCTTATCGGTAATATACGGCGAACTGGGTATATACGGTCTGTTTTTATCATGCAGCCTTATTGCCTCCGCAATCGCACCTCTTGTCAGAATATTGGTATCGGGACTTACACCGCATTGGTAAAGCAGCTGATCGCACTCGTTATCACCGCACCACAATACCAGCGAGGCGTGATGCCTGAGTCTTTTTACAACCGAGCTTGCCTCATCAAAAATGCTTTTATACATTTTCTCATTCTGCGGATATGCGTTGCATGCCATTGCAAAATCCTGCCATACCATAATGCCGTGAGCGTCACAGAAATCGTAAAATTCATCACACTCGTAAACATTTCCGCCCCAGCAGCGAATAATATTGCTGTTTGAATTGTCAAGCAGCTCCAACGCTTTTGCAAGCCTCTCTCTATCCCTGCTGTGAAAGGCGTCAAGCGGAACCCAGTTTGTGCCCATGCACATAATGTCATTTCCGTTTATGCGGAATTCAAACGCGCCGTTTTTCCCGTCGGTTGTTTCGGTGTGTATCAGCTCCGCAGTCCTTATCCCGAAAGATATGCTTTTGCTGCACAAAATCATGCCGCCGCTTATAAGATTAACCGTCACGTCATACAAATTCGGTTCACCGTAATTTTTCGGCTGCCAAAGCTTCGGTTCATTTACCGTAACATAGACAACACCTGTTTTGTAATACATTTTTTCCTTTGCATAAAAGCTGCTTTCACCGCATTTTCCGATTATCTCCGCATATGCGTCGGAGGGGATTTTATTTGCCCAATACGAAACCCATACCTCGGCGCTGCCGTGCTGTATGCTTCTTGTCTGGCAGAACAGCTGCATTATCTCATACTCCGAATGTACGCACAGATACACGTCACGCCACAGCCCCGCACTGACGGCACGGGGCATAATATCCCAGCCGTACATATGCGGTGCTTTGCGCACATTCACCGATTCGGGGTGATTTGACCAAGTTGCCGCCGTGTATACAGGAATATCGTATTTATCCGCTTCAAGCATCGCCGAGCGCAGACGGATTTGAAGAAGATTTTCGTTTTTGAGTTTTTCGGTAACATCAAACTCTTGTTCCGTAAACATGTTATCGCTTTCGCCTATCTTTTCGCCGTTGAGCCAATATTCCGCAAGACAGTCCACGCCCTCAAAAACAAGAGTATTTCTGCCGTTTTCTTCGGGTCTGCCGAATGTGCGTTCATACCACCATTCGTAGTCCTCACACTGCTGCACGGAATTTATATTATCTGAAAAATATAAATCCTCCGGCAAAAATCCCGCCTCTGCCAAATCAAGCTCAACATTGCCGGGAACGGTACATTCCACCCTGCCGAACTCCGACATTAACGGCGGATATACCGACTCAAACGATTTCTGCTTTGCAAAGTATAAATTCCATTTGCCGTTTAAAAATATCTTTTTCATAGCTTAACTCCGATATGCCGCAAATGGATCGTCTATAGTAATTCTTCCCTCACAAACATCACAAAGTCCGCTGTAGAGGTCTGCTTTTCCGTCTTCGCGCAGAACAATTCCCGATGAGAATGACACGTCCGACATATCGCGGTCGGGCTTTCCCGGCTCTTTTTTGCTGCCGTCAACCGGCGGATAGCATGTTATTGTTCCTATTACCTTTTTATCCTTGATTTCATTTGCTTTGTAATCATACACGCATGAAATGTTTATGTACCTTATCATATTCGGGTCATTGTAGTATGCCTGATGCGCAATCACGCCGATAAGTCCGCCGCCGAGATAATAGCACTGATTACAGCCGCCGTACTCGTTTTCATCAAACATATCGATTATTTTTGCATTTGCGATAACCTCGCTGTCAAGCTCATTGAGATTTGAAATTTCGGTAAATCCCACTCTGCCGTTGGGGCGCGAAAACACACCTATTCCGTCGGGAAGCTCCACAAGGCGTATATCTTTCATACCGTCGGGGCCGGTTGCAAAATAAAACATATCCTCAAGATCCTTTCCCCGGTAAAAATATCCCGAGAATGAATTTGGCTGTCCGCATCTGTACGGAACGTGCGTTCCGCCGAGTACAAGTTCACCGCCTATTTCGGCAATATACGGATCCTCGAGCTGATAAATCATTGAATCTCTTACAACGGTAAATTCATCGGGCGCGGTTTCCCTAAACAAGCGAACCCATGACCTTGCCCACTCATCTCTTTTTTCCACTCTGCCGTAAATGTATCTGTTTCCGTTCCGCAAAAAAGGTATTGAGCAATTATATACGTCAAATCCGTCTATCCCGACAAATTTAATAATTGCGCTGTCATATACTTTTTTTGTTTTTTCAAACTCGTTTCTCATGCTTTCAATGTTCATTGTATCGTTCCTTTCGCTTTGTGCAAATTGTATATTTTTCCCAATATGTCACTTGTTATTTTATCTATTTGTAGTATATCATTTATAAAATATCATTAGCAAGACAAATCCGGCACAGTATCGGACAAATTGCTGCAAAACGAAAAAAAGTGCTGCGTAAAGCAACACTTTCCGTAAAATATATTTTAATTTGTATTCAGCCTGAACTGCGTGGGAGAGCAGCCGCAGATTTTAAAGAATGTACGGTTAAAAGTCCGCACGCTGTCAAAACCGCACTCCATTGCAATTTCGGTGATGTTCTTGTCTGTATTTCTGAGTAAATTCATCGCGTCGTTTATTTTATAGCGCCTGAGGAAATCGCTGAAGCTTATGCCGCAGAATTTTGAAAAATACTCACGTATTTTTCTTTCGCCCATTCCCAGCTCGTGCGCCATTTGCGCAATCGAAAAATCCTCATCAAAATGATGCAGCATCATATATTTTAAAATACAGCCGTTATTGTTTTCCGCACCGTTGTTTTTAATATTAAGCTGCGGAAGCAGAATACATAACAGTGCCGTTGTTATTCCTTTTATAAAAACCGCCGACTTCTCATCTGAGAAAAACAGTGAATTTATTACCGTATCGGCAAGCTCGCTCCTGTCCTCCTCATGAATTACCGGGTTTTCGGGCAAGGAGCTTAAAAGCAATGATGTATAGTCCTGCATGAAGCTCGGATGTATTCCCAGCCACGTGTATTCACACTCATCACCGCCGTATTCATGCAGACTGAACGGAAATATAAATGCAATATCGCCCTTTCGCATGGTAATCGTTTTCCCGTTCAATATCAGTGTGCGTTCACCGCCTGTCATTAACACAATCTCAAGGTTTTCATGGAAATGTTCCGCAAAATAGCCATCACGCGCACTTAATATCTGACACTCGTCATATTTACGGTTTTCATTCAGAAAATACATGTTCTCACCTCTTTGCCTATCATTATACAACAACCGGTCGAAAAATTCAACGGTATAATTATCCTTCGGAAAACATGACTTTTTCTGTCCCGGCACACAAATAATGATATACCGGCAAATGCAGCTCCTGCACCTTGTAGGTTTCGGTTTCCGGCACACGGATTGTAACGTCTGACAGCTCGGATAATTTGCTCTCATTTTTCCCCGTCAGAGAAATGGTTTTTGCACCTATGCAGCGCGCCACCTCAACGGCATTTACAACATTTTTTGAATTGCCCGAGGTAGATATTCCTATTACCAAATCATTCTCTCGTGCGTAGCCGTAGACCAGCTGTGCATACATCATATCGGGTTCGACATCATTCACAAACGCCGACAAAATCGCACACTGGCTCGGCAGTGATATTGCAGGCAATGCGCCCTGAAGATTTTTGCGAAGTCTTTCGGGAATACGTTCGTCCGTCACTTTGCGTTTGTTCAAAAATCCTTTCATCAGCTCGCCCACAATATGCTCGCTGTCGGCAGCGCTTCCGCCGTTGCCGCACACAAGCACCTTGCCGCCGTTTTTGTATGTATCCGTTATCATATCAAGCGCCTTTTCGATGTCACTCAGGCACACGCAAAGCGCCGGGTATCTTTCCAATAATTCTTTCATTTATATTCTCCTTTTCAAGGTATCCTCCGCAACTGCAATCGCCGCAAAATCACCTATAGCGTCGCCCAGTGCCGCCGGCACAACCTCGCACACATCTCTTGCGTAGGACAGCGTTTCGCGGTCGATTACCGCCTGCATTTTATCCCGCAAAAGCTCGCCGCTGCGTTCAAACACACTGCCGATTACAATTTTCTGCGGATTTAAAATATCAATCAGTATCGAAATTCCCGTGCCGAGCTTTTCCGCGCATATGTCATACACGCGTACTGCGTCGGCATCTCCGGCTTTTGCACAATCCGCGACTTTCTTGGCGGTTATGCTTTCAAGTTCGCCGTAATTCGCACAAAATACCGTCTTTTTGCCGCATTGCAGTCTCTCCCGTGCGACCGTCTTCCCTATCTCGGCAATTCCGCCGCCCGAGCAAAATCCTTCAAATGAACCGGCTTTTCCGTAGCCGACCGGGCCGTAGTCGGAAATCCGCATATGACCGACCTCACCTGCCATATCGTTTGTTCCGGCATACAGTCTGCCGTCCAGAATAAGCCCGGCACCCATTCCCGTACCGAAGGTCAGAAAAATCATGTTTTCTATGCCCTTGCCGGCGCCGTACTTCCACTCGGCAAGTGCACACGCATTGGCGTCATTCTGAATACCTGCCGGCACTTTGAACCGCTCCTCGAGCATTTTCACAATCTCAATATTATCCCAGCCCGGCAAATTCGGCGGCGACATAATCACGCCGCGCTTTGAGTCGAGCGGGCCGCCGCAGGATATTCCGATTGCGTCATTTGCACCGAGCTTTTCGACCGCAGAGATGATATTTTTAACCGTTTCATCAAACGTTGTGGTTTCAAACCTGATTTTATCTGCGATGCCGTTTTCATCACCGACAATCACCGCACATTTCGTGCCGCCTATATCAATTCCCGTCAGCATATTTTAACTCCTTTTCGGAACACTTTCCCAATCCTTCAAAAACCGTTCTATGCCTGCGTCGGTCAATGGGTGACAAATCATCTGGCAGATTACCTTATACGGAATTGTCGCGATATGTGCACCTGCCAAAGCTGCGTCAACAACATCCTCCGGACTTCTGATGCTTGCCGCAATTATCTCAGTTTCAATGCCATGCATATCAAAAATTGCCGCAATTGACTCAATCAGGCTGTTGCCGTTTGAGGAAATATCATTAAGCCTGCCGACGAACGGACTTACATAACTCGCACCTGCACGGGCTGCCAAAAGTGCCTGTGCTGGGCTGAATATCAGCGTTACATTCGTCTTTATTCCCTTTGCCGAAAGCTGCTTTACGGCTTTTAATCCCTCCGCCGTCATCGGGATTTTAATTACTATATTTTTATGTATCTTTGCAAGCTCCAACGCCTCTGCGACCATTTTGTCCGCCTCAAGGCTGATAACCTCCGCCGAAATCGGCCCGTCAACGATTGAGGTAATTTCGGTCACAACGTCCTTGAAAACCTTGCCCTCCTTCGCAATAAGCGACGGATTTGTGGTAACGCCGCAAATCACGCCCAGGTCATTTGCCGCCCTTATTTCATCTACATTTGCCGTGTCAATAAACATCTTCATTGTACAACACTCCTTTCCATTTTAATTATACACCGTTCTAAAGTATTTTGAATAGATTAATATGACAAAATATATTATTTTTTTGTATTATTCTGCCATTTACATTTTTATTATTTTGATATATAATGATATATGGCAAGAAAATAAAGGAGGTTTTGTTTATGACTTTGGCTCAGATAAGAAAGCTGACCGAAACTTTAAACACGGTTTTAATGCAGACTTTCAGCTTTAATGATATAAAAATCACCGTGAATTATGCAGCCCGTGCAAAGCACGCAAAAAACTGGGTTGTAGATACGCACTACCACCCTTGGTTTGAATTTAATTATGTTTCAAAAGGCTCGCTGTACACAACAATCAGCGGCACGGAATTTCTTGTAACGTCAGGCAGTTCATACATTATACCGCCCGGAATACCCCATTCGCACAGGCACAACAGCACCGGCGATGACGGAATTTGTATTCGGTTCAGCCTAAACGGTGCAAACGAAAATCGTATTATAAGCGTTTTGTCCTTACCTTATACGGCACCGTTTATCTCGGGGATTGAAAAAATACACCTCTCAGGCGGTACTTACTGCATACAAGCCGGATTTGCGCTGTGGCTCATGCGCCTTTTTGACCTTCGGGATACAGTACCTGCGCATACCAATCCCGTGCAAAATACCTTTGCCATGCAGGTTACAATGTATCTTAAGGAATATTACAAAGACAAAATTAAAGTATCCGATATCGCAAACGCGCTTAACACCAGTTACCGCACGCTTGCACGGAAATTTGCCGAAGAAACAGGCATGTCTGTTTCGGAAAAGCTTACCGAAATTCGCATTGATAAAGCAAAACAGCTTTTGATTTCAACCAAAATGTCAATACGTGATATTGCAGCGGAAACAGGATATGAAAGTGAGTTTTATTTTTCAAAGAAATTCAAACAAAAAGAACATATACCTCCCGCAACGTACAGAATACTGCACCGTATAAATGCCTGAACACCGGGGCAATCCCTCATTTTGTGTAAACCTCAAAATTGGCTCCAAAATGATAATATAATCTATGTAATTATTGCGGGCTGAAAGCCGGATTTCGGTCTTCAGTCCATAGTCATAATATAGCGTAAAATCGCCGGCATGTCAAGGGCGCTTACATAGTCAATCCATGTGTACTACAAACTAAGGCGGGAAAGCCGCATTATACAAAACATTTTGTAACATCAAAACTGCCGATGTTATCTGCAAGTTCTTTCGGGGAAACACCGAAATCGTTTTTCAATTTAGGATTGGCACCGGCATCTAAAAGGAGTTTAATCATTGCAATATCTCCATCAGAGATTTTCACTTATTCCGAACTCACTTGCGAACTGTTTTTTATTAATGACATCGCCCCGATTTAATTTTTCGTACATATTTAAAAGTCTAAACCCTTTTACGTTATCAACTTTCATTTCAATTCACCCCGAATCATATTATACATCTGCAAATGGACAAAAAATGTCCATTGTCAAATTCAGAGAAGTTATTATTTATAAATGGCCCGCCATTCTCATAATAAGCATATCGCCGTTTTCTTTAAGCCATTTACTGCATATATGATAATTGGGGAAAAACCGTAATACTTCCGCGTAAAACTCGTCTGAATGATTCATTACTTTTCTGTGGCAAAGTTCATGCACGATTACGCTGTCAAGCACTTCCGATGGGGCAAGCATTAGAAGGCAGTTAAAATTGAGATTTCCTTTTACAGAACAACTTCCCCATCTCGAACGCTGGTTTCTGATTGTTATTTTGCCATATGTCACACCGATTATTTCCGCATAATGTTTCACCCTGTCCGGTATTACACTTACTGCCTTATCTGCAAGCGCCCGCATATCACTTTTGGATAAAGGCTCTACACCGTCAAGCAGTTCTTTTCGTTTCTTCATTTTCAGGATATTATTTTCAACCCATCTTTTATGCTTTGAAATAAACGCATTTATTTCTTCATTCGTCGCTCTGCTCGGAGCACGAACAATTAATCCGTCTCCTTTTATTTCAAGAGCAAATGTTCTGCGATTGCTTTTTATTATTGTATAATCCATTGATTTACCACCAATTTATTGCATATATGCCTTAATTAATCTAAAATGTAAAACATCATTAAGAAACGCCCTGACCGATTCTTCATCATTTACAATAAAACCGAGGTACTTTAAGATTGTTCATCTATCGACATGGGCAGCTGATGTTTTTTCTTCTGCATATTATCACATCTGTATAAATTAAATGACCCGACATGGTACGCATCGTTGAGAGGCGTGTCGGGTTCTGTTATTGTTATTATACTTATTTTTTTCAAAATTGTCAATATATTTGATGAATTTTTTATTATCACAAACTGCTAAAAAAATCAGTTCAAGATATTTGCATTTTTTGAGTATCCCTAATATGTATTCCTCGAAATAGGATATCTCAGTTTTTGTATTATCTCATATGCGTGATGTATCTCAAATTTCAAACTGTCCTCCTATTCCTCCAAGCACCTCATATAACAGAACGTCCCCTAAGCTTATATCCTCTTTATCTTGGTTTTCCCCCGTTCCTGCCCGCGGTCTGTGTACGATAAGACCGCGGGCGATTCCTGTGCTTACACGGTCCGGGCAAATGCGGCTTTTGCATTTGACGTCCCCCGTAAGCACATTAGTGCGACAAATTTTCAAATCACCCGATTTTTCAAACCCCGCAAGCCGCATTGCTGCTTGCTTTTTGAGGTGTTCCTTACAGGAGAAAATGGATGACTTTTTCACCCCTGTAGCCAACAGTCATTTTACACCTTTGTCCCCCGTAAGGAAACGGTAGGTATGAACTATTTTTTGTGTATTTTCATCAGCTCTGGACATGATGTCCAGAGCTGACAATTTACATTTTTAGTCTTTGCCGCATTAGTTCAATCGCCATATGGTGATAACAATAATATTTTGTATAACTTGTGATTTTTACCTTTTCTTTCGTCTTTTCATAACGTTCATTTGTCTTGTAAACTTTATCACAAAAATATGTATAGTACAGAACCCAATAATATATCTCACCCTCTTCCTCATTTTCACGTATATCCTTCACTGCCTTATTAATTAACATTACCGCCCTTATCGTGAGCTTGCGTTCTTTGCCGGTATAGTCAATATCGGTAATGCCTGTTTCCTCTGCAAATTTTTCCGGCGAACACAGAATTTCCGGGTCATATCCGACTTCTTTTTCAACTTTTTGCAGGTCTCTTGCAAGTTTCATATCACGGTAGTTGTTTAGCAACAATACTACCCGTTTTTGTTCTTCTGTCAATTTTATACCCCCTCCGGTTTTACAAGCGTTTTCGTTATTTCCATACACTCTTTCGAGGTGTAACCCCATAGCATTGTACTCAACAAATTTATCGCCTGTCTGCGGTAGTTAAAATATGTCTGCCATGATACGTAGTACTGCTTTTGTGCAATCTTGTCTACAATCTGATCGACACTTTCTAAAGGCTTTTCACACAGGTATGTATAATACAAAACCCAGTACATCATCTCACCCTTTTGATGTTTTCTGCGGATAATATCGACCGCCCTGTCAATCAGCTGCAGCATCTTACGGTTGCGTTCCATTGTGCGAACCTGTTCCTCGATTTTCGTGTTCATAAGGTCTGCGCCGGCAGCATATGACATATCCAAAAATTCCGTCATTTTGCAGCCCGTTTCAAATTCAAAATTAACCTCCGCCTGCATCGCCGATACCTCGATGCTCCACACAACATCACGGTATTTCTTGAGCAGCAGCTCCGTGTTGTGATACAAAAATTCGTTGTTCTTCTCAATTGTGCTTTTCTTTTCCATTAGTTTTCGTCCTTTCCGAAATAATTCTTGTTAAATTTTGATTGGTAGTAATGATCCATTGTGTCCGGTGCGTTATACAGCATTGTCAGAATGTAACTCTTGTAGTTGCGAATTTTTGTGCTGTTCTCGTCCAGACAGTCGATTACATACACGATGTGCATATAATCGAGTTTTAAAAGCTTTCTTTTCACCACCTCCTTAGGTACTTGCATACTGTTGACTGAAATCATATCGTCAAAGCTGCACAGTGCGTCGACTATAATATTTACAAAGCCGTCGATTTTCTCGGCAGCATATTGCTGAATTAATATGTCATACTCGATATTTTCGTGTATAACATCTTTGTATTCTTCTCTTTCCCTCTCTAAGGCAGTAAACGAGACACGTGAGGAAGAAGATATATCAGTCTTATTCAAATCCGTATTATTAATATCAGTATTATTAGAGTCGGATTTACCGAAGTCAAGAGTTCGGTTTTTCCGAAGTGCAGACTTCGGAATTTCAGAAGTCAAGACTTCGGCATTTGAACCACCAAAATCCGCATTTTTGATAGAGTTATCCACATCAGAAGTCAAGACTTCGGTTGAGTTATCAACACTTTGGACCGAATTTTGACTGTCAGTAAAATTCAAAACGTAAATCATAACAGGCTTACCCAAGCCCTGCTTTTTGCGTTCTATCAAAATCCCGTCAAGCTCTTTTAATAACTTTACACCCTTGTCCTTGCCGATTGATAGATAGTCCGTAATTTCTTCAAGTGTGAAATATATGTAAACTCGGTTATCATCATCGACCCAGTTGTTGCGAACCGACAAGCTCATTCTGTCGAGCATTAAACCGTACAAAACTTTCGCCTCCACCGAAATCCCGGCATATCGGCTGTCGGTAAACAGCAATTTCGGTATCCGGTAAAACGCAAACTGCTCCGATTCGCTTTTGTAAAAGTAATTGTTTTCCATTTCTTTTCCCTCCTTTTTCAAAATAAAAAGAGCATTACATTTTGTAATACTCATCACAATTGATAAACGATCGCTTATATTATTTTTTTCAAATGCCCAAAACGCAAGGTTTTAAGCCATTTTTGCCGCTACTTACAATATCCGCGCTCCTATACGTATGAGCGCGATATACCAAGTAATTTTGAAATTTCTTTTTGAGTCTTTTTTCTTTCATTATTCAGACCGTAACGCCAGCACAGGATATTTTTTTCATCGGGCGACAAAACCTCATTCATGGCTTCATACAGTTTTTTTATGTTGATTTTCAGCGCAACGGCGTCCGAAATATCATCTACATCAGCCGGAAGAATATCCGAAAAGGTCATATTATTCCCCTCTTTATCCGTGCCGATACATTCTTCAAGTGAAACATCGTTTGCAGTTTTCTTCGACAGACGCAAAAGCATAAGAACCTCGTTTTCGATGCACCGGGCAATATACGTTGTCAGTTTTGATGTTTTCGCCGCATCAAAGGTGTTGACTCCCTTTATCAGCCCTATCGTTCCTACCGAAATTAAATCGTCCATGCTCTCTTTATCGCTTGCATATTTTTTGGCAATATGCGCCACAAGTCTCAAATTATGCTCAATCAAAATATTTTTTGCATCTTCGTTTCCCTCCGCCAAAAGCGCAACGTATTTGCGTTCCTCCGCTGCGGAAAGCGGTTTCGGGAATGCATTTCCTCCCCCGACAAAACCGAGCAGCAGCATAACGTTATTGAAAAGATTTACAATTAATTCCAGCATATAAAACTCACCTCGGATAATTTATATGCACTTTTTTTAACATTCTGCACGTCCCATTGTCCCATATTTCCGCAGAAAAAAACACCTATTTACAAATTTTGCATTATATGGTATAATAATGGTTAAGCTACAGAAAAAAGGAACGGAGCAGAAAAAATGTTTACAGACAAAGCAAAAATTTATATTAAAGCCGGTAACGGCGGAAACGGCGCAATAGCATTTCACCGCGAAAAATATGTTGCTGCCGGCGGTCCGGACGGCGGTGACGGCGGAAAAGGCGGAAATGTAATATTCCGAGTAAATCCCGGGCTTACAACCTTAATGGATTTCCGCTACAAAAGAAAATATGTCGCGGAAAGCGGTCAGTCCGGTATGGGCAACCGAATGAACGGGAAGCGCGGTGCAGACATCATTATATCCGTTCCGCAGGGGACAATTGTCCGCGATGTAAATACCGGCAAAATTATTGCCGACCTCTATGACCCCGAAAAAGACGTTATATTGGCAAAAGGCGGAAACGGCGGCTGGGGCAATGCTCATTTTGCCACGGCAACACGCCAGACCCCCAATTTCGCAAAAAACGGTCAGAAAGGCAGCGAACGCGAAGTTTACCTTGAACTAAAATTGCTTGCCGATGTCGGTCTTGTAGGATTTCCGAATGTAGGCAAGTCCACAATCCTTTCACGCACAACCAAAGCCGACCCCAAAATCGCAAACTACCATTTTACAACCCTTGAACCAAACCTCGGCGTTGTATCTCTTGACGAACACATGAGCTTCGTTCTCGCCGATATTCCGGGAATTATCGAGGGCGCAAGCGAGGGTGTCGGGCTGGGGCATGAATTTCTCCGGCACATCGAACGCACGAGGCTTTTAATTCACGTTGTTGACGTATCGGGAATTGAGGGCAGAAATCCTATTGAGGACTTCGACATAATAAACAGCGAATTGGTTAAATACGATATGGAGCTTGAACAAAGACCGCAGATAGTCGCAGCCAACAAAACCGACATCCTGCAGGACGAGTCTGTTTACAACGATTTTATTGCCGAAATGAAAAAACGCGGCTATGCGGTTTTCCCGATTTCCGCCGCGACAAACAAAGGCGTTTCGGAGCTGATGAAATACGTTTACACAGAACTTCAAAAACTGCCGCCGGTCAAGGAATTTCCCGTTGAGCTTGATATTAATGAAGAAGAATTTACCGACAAAACCGATAAAGGCTTTGAAATCAGCCGCGACGGCGACGTATTTGTTGTTTCCGGCTCATGGATTGAAGCTGTCGGCGGAAGCGTCAATTTCTCCGATAACGAAAGTCTGCAGTTCTTCCAGAACGCGCTTAAGAACCGCGGTGTCATCGATGCTTTGACCGAAGCAGGTATCAAAGAAAACGATACCGTGCGCATAGGCGATCTTGAATTTTCATTTGTATGGTAAAAGAGGAAAATGTATGGAAAATCAAACAAAAAAATTTAGCAGAAAACGCGTAAAAAAGCGTAAAAACAAAAAGATGATTGCCGGCATTTCAATTCTTGCCGCTGCAATCATTGCCATTATAATTATAAATCCGTTTGTCGGCAAGGGCACGGTGACGGTAACAATAGATGAAGGTTCCGCATCGTCACAAATTGCCGAACAGCTGAAGGACGAGGGCGTAATCCGCAGTAAGCTGTGGTTTTTGCTGCGCCTGTCGCTTTCCGACTATAAAGGCAAGCTTCAGTACGGAACTTTTAAATTCGACAAAGGCGACTCTCTCGACAACATATTTGAAACCCTGGCGACAAAAGGCGCTAAAAAGAATACCGTTACACTCACAATTCCCGAGGGATTTTCCGTTGAAAAAATCAAAGAACGTGTGTGCAGCCAGGGTCTTTGCACCGACAATGAATTTGAAGAAGCGCTGAAATCGGATTACAGTTACTCTTTTCTCGAATCTGTGCCAAATGACAAAAACATAAAATATCGCCTTCAGGGATTTTTATACCCGTCAACATATGAATTTTATTCGGACGCAGACGCAAAAACGGTTATAGACACAATGCTCAAAGAATTTGAAAAACAAACGGCGTCGCTTAATATTTCTGCGGATAAGCTGTACGAAACCGTAACAAAAGCTTCAATCATCGAACGCGAGGCAAAAATCGATTCCGAACGAAGCACTATTGCCGGCGTAATCGAAAACAGACTGAAAGCAGATATGCTTCTTCAAATTGACGCAACCGTAGTGTATGCAATTTCAGACGGTCTGTATAATGTTGATAAGGTGTATTACAAAAATCTCGAAACCGATTCAAAATATAATACCTATAAATATAAAGGTTTGCCGCCGGGGCCTATCTGTAACCCGTCAATTAAATCCATCAAAGCGGCAAATTCGCCGTCAAAGCACAGCTATCTGTACTACCACACCGATACGCAGAAAAATGACGGAAGTCACATATTTACGGAAACCTACAGCGAGCACACCGGCTCGCAAAAATAAAAAATCGGGAATAACCGCATACACGGTTATTCCCTTTTTTATCAGACATCAAATCGCTCTCTTGTTTTCCACGCTCCGCATGTGAAGTCCGGAATTTCGACCGGAATATTGCCCTTTGCGATAGACTCCTTTGTCAGCGCACTTATGCACATCCAGCTCGCTGCATCATACACATCTATCGGCATAGGCTTGCCCTCTGACAACGCTTTGAAAAATTCGGTAAAGTCATAGTAATCCATGCCGTCATGTCCCATTTCCCGAACTTTTTCCGTCATGGTTTTATAAAACTCGGGCATATAACGTTCCTCATATTCTTTTGCGTTATCAATAACTTTTTTATAGTGCTCCACGGTTATAAAACTCTCCGGCTCGCCGTCAAGATATACGGAATTTGTATTTTCTTCATACATTCCGCGTGTTCCGCGAACGGTAAATTCTCTGCTGTACGAACGCGGCAGCGTTGTGTCGAGAGTCAGTGAAATCGTTTCACCGTTTTCGCATTTTATAAGGGTATTTACGATATCGCCCTGCGCAAAATCCTTGCCGATTAATTCTTTGTTTTCAAATATTTCTTCCCTGTCCTTTATGTATCTCTTCATTCCGGCAGCCTTTGACGCCATCGATACAAGCCGCACCATACGGTTTCCGCGGTTAATATCAAGTATTTTTGCAATCGGGCCCAAATCATGAGTCGGATAATTTTCACAATTTTCATTCAGGTAGTGATTGAGTCTGTAATGTCTGTTTTCCTTGCCTTTTCCGACTTCTTCGCGCAGGTCATGCGCATATGCGCCGTGGCAGTGAACTATTTCGCCGAACAGTCCGCTTCTGACCATGTTTCTTACCATAAGTTCATTTTTGCCGTAACAGCAATTTTCAAGCATCATGAACGGAACTTTTGTTTCCTCCCATGTGTGCACAAGATCCCAGCACTCGTCAACGGTTGCTGCTCCTCCGACCTCCATGCCTACTGCTTTTCCCTGTTTCATGGCGTCAATCGCTATTTTTATATGTGTTTCCCAGCTTGTGAAAACCATCACAACATCTACGTCACTGCGGTTTATAACCTCAGTGTAATCACAGCTTTTGTATGGTTCGGGAAATCCCGCATTCTTCACAATCTGAACACCCTCATCGCATCTGTCCTCATATAGGTCGCATACCGCACGTACAAACACTCCGTCAATATGCTGTATGCAGGCAAGGTTTCCTTTTCCTCTGCCGCCCAGCCCGATTACGGCAACATTAATCTCTTTCATAATTATTCCTCCGTTTTTTCTTTTATAATATCATAAAAAATCTTTTTTGTATATGTATTTTGTTGTATAAAAACTGTCTTTTTTTATACTCTTTAAAAAAATAATTGAAAGATATAAAAAAATCTCCGAACATCACAGAAAATAATGTACGAAGATTTTTCTGACAGAAAATTATTGTATAAAAATATTTAATCTGCGGATAAAAGTTTAATGTCGGCATAATGATATAGCTTTCGCTAAGAATTATTTAATTGTGCCGCCGCCCAAAACAACGTCGCCGTCATACACAACAACAGCCTGTCCCTTCGCAATCGCTCTTTGCGGCTTTTCAAATTCAATATGAACGTTTTTATCGCCGGTAACGGTAATTTTTGCCGCTTCTTCACGCTGATTATAGCGGATACGCGCCTTTGCAGTTATCGTTTCAGGCGGATTTTCAAATGCAATCCAGTTAAAATCGTCTGCATCAAGCTGCGATGAAAACAGTTCTTCGTTGCGGCAAAGGACTACTTTGTTTTTTTCAATATCCTTTGAACAAACATACATCGGCTCAGGCAAGCTGAGTCCCAGTCCTTTTCTCTGTCCTACGGTGTACCGGATAATGCCTCTGTGTGTACCGAGCCGATTTCCTTTTTTATCTACAAAATCGCCGTCCGGATACTCCTTACCCGCATATTGCTCAATAAAAGCTGCATAATCGCCGTCCGGGACAAAGCAAATATCCTGACTGTCATGTTTTTTCGCGTTAATAAAACCGTTTTCTTCTGCAATTTCGCGTATATGTGTTTTCGTATATTCACCAAGCGGAAACAGTGTATGTGCAAGCTGTTCCTGCGTCATAGAATAGAGTACATAACTTTGATCTTTTGAGTCATCTATACCTTTTTTCAGCAAAAATCTGTTTCCGTCCTTTTCAATACGGGCATAATGTCCGGTTACAACAAAATCATAACCGATTTCCTTCATGCGAACAAACAGCTTTTCAAATTTCAGGTAGCGGTTGCAGTCTATGCACGGATTGGGTGTCGCGCCCGTTTCATAGGCATGAATAAATTTTTTTATCACTTTTTCATCAAATTCATCGGTAAAATTAAAGACATAATACGGCATGCCGAGCTTAGACGCAACACTGCGCGCATCTTCAACGTCCTCAAGGGAACAACAGGTTTTTTCCTGTTTTTTACCTATATCTTCATTATCAAACAGTTTCATGGTCGCGCCGATACATTCGTAGCCGCCTTTTACGCAAAGATATGCGGCAACGCTTGAATCAACTCCGCCGCTCATTGCAATTATAGCCTTTTTCATAATAAAACCTCCTTTGCACACAAAAGTTATCTGTTTATTTCCCATGCAATATACGGAAAATGTGCTTTTATGTAAAAACAGACCCCGAAGGGTCTGAATTATCACGTTCCGAGATAAGCTTTTTTTACTCTCTCATCGGAAAGCAGTTCTTTTCCCGTTCCGGACATTGTAATACGTCCCGTTTCCAAGACATATGCCAGGTCCGCTGTTTTCAGAGCCATATTCGCATTCTGTTCAATAAGCAAAATAGTAACACCCTGTTTATGAATTTCCTTAATTATGTCAAATATACCCTGTACAACGATAGGCGCAAGTCCGAGCGACGGTTCGTCCATCATTATCAGCTTGGGCTTTGCCATGAGCGCACGGGCAACGGCAAGCATCTGCTGTTCACCGCCGGAGAGTGTACCGGCAAGCTGCCAGTGACGTTCCTTCAGACGCGGAAAAAGGTCATACACACGCGCGATATCATCACTTAAGTCATCTTTACGCAAATATGCGCCGATTTTGATATTTTCCAGAACCGTCAGGTCGGGAAAAACGCGTCTGCCCTCGGGCACGAGAGTGATACCTGCTTCAACAATTTCGTGAGTTTTCTTTTGAAGCATGTCTGCATTGTCATACGTTATTGATCCGCTGCCGGCTTTAACAATTCCGGCAATTGTGCGCAGCGTGGTGCTTTTTCCGGCACCGTTTGCTCCGATAAGCGTCACGATGTTGTTATCCGGCACCTCAAACGATATCCCCTTTACGGCTTCAATTCCGCCGTAATTTACTTTAAGATTGTCAATTTTCAGCATCGTCGCTCACCCCCAAGTATGCTTCAATTACTTTCGGATTGTTTCTGACTTCCTCCGGTGTTCCCTGTGCAATCAGCTTTCCGAAATCAAGCACATATATTCTGTCTGAAATTCCCATTACCAAATCCATATGATGCTCTATCATAAACACCGTCAGGTTAAAATCATTTTTGATTTTTCTGATAAATTCCGTCAGCTCCAAGGTTTCCTGCGGATTCATGCCGGCTGCCGGCTCATCAAGGAGCAAAAGTTTCGGATTTGTTGCCAGCGCTCTTGCTATTTCAAGCTTTCTCTGCTGACCGTACGGAAGAGAGGTTGCCTTTTCGTCCTTGACACCGTCAAGCTCGAGGATTTTAAGAAGACTCATAACTTCTTCCCTGTTTTTCTTTTCCTCCGCTGCGTTAAGCATAAATGTCGCTGTAAACAGGTTTGAACGTCTGTGCAGATGTTTTGCAATCAACACGTTCTCAAAAACTGTAAGGTTCTTGAAAAGACGGATATTCTGAAACGTTCTTGCAATCCCCAGCGATGTAATGACATCAGGCGTCGGCTCAATGGTTTTTGTGTATTCTCCGTTGTGCTCGCCTTTATACAGTTTTTTCATTTTTCCCTTAGGGAAATTCTCAACAATTCTTTTTCCGTAAAATTCCACGCAGCCGTTTGTCGGCGCATAAACGCCCGTTACAACGTTAAATGCAGTTGTTTTTCCGGCGCCGTTCGGCCCGATAAGGGTGACGATTTCGCCCTCGTTAATATCCAAGTTAAGATTATTCACCGCAACAACGCCGCCGAACTGCATTACCGCGTTTTCAATATGAAGTACATTATTTGGCATTCCCGGACACCTCCTTGTTCTTCTTCCTTCCGGTAAAGAACCGGTGAATACCTTCCCAGGTTATCTCATTATCGCCCATAATTCCTTTTCGGAAGAAAAGCACGACAATCATCAGAACAATTGAGAAAATAACCATACGGAAACCGCTTCTCAGCAGCGGAACCTGCACACCGCCGATGTATGCCGGTGCGTCCAAAAATCTCAGCCACCATTCTTTGGCAAAAATTACCAAAAATGACGCTATTATACTTCCGGAAATACTTCCCATACCGCCTATTACAACCATCAGCAAGATATAATATGTTGCTGTTGCAAGCGTGAATGTTGTTGCGGAAACCGCTTTTAAATACATAGCGAGCAGTGCACCGCCTATACCTGCAAAAAACGAACTGATGACAAATGACAACAGCTTTGTTTTGGCAAGATTGATACCCATTGCCTCAGCTGCAATTTCATCATCACGGATAGCCTTAAAGCTTCTTCCGTAGGTCGAATTTTTTATAAGACACATAATCGCAATGCACAGTATTACAACAACAAAAATCGCATAATATGATTTAAAGCTCGGGATATTGTTAAGTCCAAGCGAACCGTTTGTTATGGTGTTCAGCCACGAGCTTGCCACAACAATACGCACCACTTCTGCAAATCCGAGAGTCGCAATAGCGAAATAATCGCTTTTAAGCCTTAAAACCGGTGCGCCTATAAGCGCTGCAAACAAAGCCGCGACCAATCCCCCAACAACAAGCGCCGCCGGAATAGGCAATACAACGTTTTCAAGCCACGGCGCAATACCGTAAAGATAGTAAACGCTCGGCCGTGCCGCAACAGGAATTGTCAAAATCGCATATGTGTATGCACCAAGCGTCATAAATCCCGCCTGTCCAAGCGAAAACTGACCTGTTATTCCGTTTAACAAATTCATCGAAACCGCCAGAAGCGCATAAATGGACGCCATCTGAAAGGTTGTCCGAAACATTGAGGTTGTAGGCAGAGTTCCTGCATAAAATATGATCGCTGCAAGAACTGCCAAAGCTGCTATAGAGCAGATAGTTTTTGTAGATTTTTTCATATTTTACACCTTCTCTGAAATTTTTTCACCGAATAATCCGGTCGGCTTAAACAGCAGAACCACGATTAGAATTACAAACGTGAAAGCATCGCTGAATTCGGAATATGCGCTCGCTTTTATAAACGTTTCGCATATGCCGATAAGAAATCCGCCGAGCAGTGCGCCCGGAACCGAACCTATACCGCCGAAAACCGCGGCGACAAAGCATTTAAGCCCCGGAAGTGAACCTGCAAGCGGATAAACCTGCGGTCTTGGTATGAAGTAAAGAATTGAACCAATCGCCGCAAGCGCACTTCCTATTACAAAAGTCATACTGATGACATTGTTAATTTTTATACCCATAAGCTGAGCTGTTTCAAAATCCTTTGATACTGCGCGCATAGCCATTCCTATCTTTGTTTTATTAACAAGAATAACAAGCCCGATTACCAGCAATATTGTCAAAATCGGAGTAATAAATGTTACCAGTGAGGTAGAAATATTTCCGATTACAATTTTCTGACTCAAAAATCCTATCGATGGATATGACTTCGGCAAAGCCGAAAATAAGTAAGTAGCCAAATTCTGAAGCAGATATGAAACACCGATTGCAGAAATCATTATAGACATTCTCGGTGCTGAGCGCAGCGGTTTATATGCAAGTTTTTCCGTAAATACGCCCAAAAGAACCGTCGCCAGAATTACCAATACAATAGAAACATACCATGGCAGAAGCATGTCCGTCATGGCTATAATCATAAAGTATCCTGCCATCATAAATATATCTCCGTGAGCAAAATTTATAAGGCGAAGAATACCGTAAACCATCGTGTAACCAATAGCAATCAGTGCATAACTGCTGCCGATTGATATACCGTTAAGGCAGTTTTGCAAAAAAGCATCCATGTAATTTTTGCCTCCCAATCAGTGCAGCCGGTGGCTGCGTATAATGCAGATTTTCCGCCGCATGTCCTGCCGCGTCCTCTGCTTTTTTTCTTTTCAAAGGCAAGCAAGCGTCGGGTGCTTTCCCTTGAAAAAAAATTTGCCGGCGAGGCAAGAAAGCACCTCGCCGACATTTTTTAATTATTTTACAGGTGTAAATTCACCGTCTGTTTTCTGCGTTCCGATAAACTTGAATTTACCGTCTTCTACAGTTTTGATATATGCCATATCCTTCTGAGCGTCACCGTTTTCGTCAAATGACAGCGGACCTGTTATACCTACTGAATCCGACTGAGTCAGCGCGTCGCGGATAGCCTGAGTATCAACGGACTGTGCTCTTTCGATAGCGTCAAGCACAACGTTGTATGCATCATAGCCCAAAGCCGATACAGCCGCAACTCCGTCAGAATTACCGTTCAGCTTCAAATTCTGCTTGTCGCCGTTTAAGTATGCCTTAAAACCTGTAACAAATTCAGATGCAGCCGGGTCATTTTCATCAAAGAATGTTGAGAAAGTTACGCCCTTGCAGTTATCAGCGCCTGCATTTTGAATAATTGTTTCATTTTCCCATGTATCTCCTGCCATAATCGGGCATTCAATTCCGAGCTCACGAGCCTGTTTAATTACAAGACCTGCTGTTGCAATTGATGACGGGCAGAAAATAACGTCCGGGTTAGCAGCCTTTGCAGCTGTCAGAATAGCATTGAAATCCGATTCGTTTGTGTTATATGTTCCTTCATAAACAATGTTACCCTTGAACGCCTTCTTAAAGTATGAAGCAAGGCCTGTTGAGTAGTCATCACCGTTCTGGCAGATAACCGCAGCATTCGTAAGTCCCAATGTAACGCCGGCATAATTTGCCATAACCGTACCCTGGAACGGGTCAAGGAAGCAAACTCTGAAGTACCAGTCATTACCTGCCGTAACCTGCGGATTTGTGCAGGATACGCCTATAGCCGGGATTTTCGCATCTTTAAATGTAGAACCTGCTGCAATTGAAACGCCCGAGCCGTATGAACCGAGCACTGCCTTTACGCCTGCAGATACAAGATTTTGTGCAGCAGTAACCGCAGCTGTCTTATCCGACTGGTTATCAACTTCCACAAGCTCAACCTTGTATTCGGTATCTCCTACTTTTACTGAGCTTCTCAGCGAATTTGCATATCTGATACCGAGAACTTCCTGTACTCCGCCACCGCCGTTTTCACCGGTTGTCGGTTCAAAAACACCGATTTTAATTGTATTTCCGGCGTCAGCTCCGCCCTGTTCTGTTTTTGTTCCGCAGCCGGCACATGCCATTGACAGCATTACAGCTGAAAGAACAAGTGATAATAATTTCTTCATCTGAATTTCCTCCTTATATTTATGTAATCAAATGACTATATCATTATAATCCATTATACCACATAATTACAATATTTTTCAATAATATTTATCATTTTTTTGTCAAATTACTACTTTAAGTTGATTTTCTTCGTTAATTTATATTAAAATATACTAAATTTTTACTCAAAATACGGCGCCACGATTTAAAAGGCGCCGTAGATTTTCGTATTAAAACAGGTGGCAGTAGAATATAAGTTCCGCAAACACTATGGAAACTGTTGAAAGCAGTTTTATCAAAATATTGATTGACGGCCCCGAGGTATCTTTGAACGGGTCGCCGACCGTGTCGCCCACAACCGCTGCTTTATGCTGACTGCTTCCCTTTCCGCCGAAATTGCCGCTTTCTATATATTTTTTTGCATTATCCCATGCACCGCCCGCATTCGACATAAGAATTGCCATCAAAAATCCCGTAACGGTTGCTCCGGCAAGCATGCCGATAACTCCGTTCGGTCCGAGAATAAGACCTGTTATAATCGGGACTGCAACCGCAATTACAGTCGGCAAAACCATTTCATGCAGACTGGAACGCGTGCATATATCTATACATGATGCGTAATCAGCCTCTTTTTCACCCGTCATAATTCCCTTAATCTGTTTAAACTGTCGCCTTACCTCAACAACAATGCTTTGCGCCGCTCTGCCTACAGATTTCATGGTCAGCGCCGCAAAAACAAACGGCAGGCAGCCTCCTATAAACAAACCTACAAGAACTGTCGGGTTCATAATGCTCATATCCAAGGCAGATGACGTTGACACCGAAATCGAATTTATTTTATCAACGTAAGACGCAATAAGCGCAAGTGCCGTAAGAGCCGCCGAGCCGATTGCAAATCCTTTTCCGGTCGCAGCGGTAGTATTTCCCAGCGAGTCGAGAGCGTCGGTACGGTCTCTTACAGCCGGGTCAAGACCTGCCATCTCCGCAATTCCGCCGGCATTGTCGGCAACCGGTCCGTACGCGTCCGACGCAAGCGTTATGCCCAAAGTGGACAGCATGCCCACAGCCGCAAGAGCAATTCCGTACAGTCCGAGTGCGCCGTCTCCGCGTCCGCCGACAAAGTACGAAATCAGAATACATACCGCGACAATCACAATCGGGATTGCCGTAGACAACATACCCAAGCTCATTCCGCCTATTATTATTGTAGCGGAACCTGTTTCGGAATCAGAGGCAAGCTCCTGCGTCGGCTTATAGGTATCCGAAGTAAAATATTCTGTGGAAAGACCTATAAGAACTCCCGACAAAAGTCCGGAGATTACCGCAGCATACAGACTTATATTTTCTTTTCCGAGAACGAACCAAACAAGCGGAAACGCTCCTATTGCCACAAGTATTGCACTCAGGTTAGTTCCTTTGCGCAATGCTTTCAAAAGTTCTTTCTGCTCTGCTTTTTCGCCCGTTTTAACGAAAAATGAACCTATTACGGACGCAACTATTCCCAATACCGCCATTAAAAGTGGTGCTGCAATCGCTTTCAAATCGCCGAGTGCAGCTGCACCGAGCGCACACGCAGACACGATTGAACCAAAATACGATTCATACAAATCCGCGCCCATTCCGGCAACATCGCCGACGTTATCGCCCACATTATCCGCGATAACAGCCGGGTTTCTTGGGTCATCTTCCGGAATTCCTGCCTCAACCTTGCCGACCAAATCGGCTCCAACATCGGCAGCCTTTGTGAAAATTCCTCCGCCGACGCGCGCAAACAGTGCCATCGATGACGCACCCATTCCGAATGTAACCATAGTCGCGGCAATGGTTGATACGTCGCACTTAAAAACAAAATGCAACAGCGTGAACCATACGGAAATATCAAAGATACCCAGTCCGACAACGGTAAATCCCATTACGGAACCTGCCGAAAATGCTACCTTCAGACCTTTATTAAGGCTGTGTTCACATGCATATGCCGTCCTTGCATTTGCGCTTGTGGCAATTTTCATGCCGACAAATCCTGCAAGCGCTGAGTAACAGCCCCCCGTAATAAACGCAAACGGTACATAGATTGACAACATTCCGAATCCTGCAAAAACAAACAGCAGCACTGCCATGCATACAAAAAATATGGCTACAACCTTATACTGACGTTTGAGATAGGCATTTGCTCCGGTGCGGATATATCCGGCAATTTTCTGCATTTTTTCATCTCCCTCAGAAAACCCCAGTACCCTTTTTGCCACAACATAAGCAAAAATAAGCGCAAGAGCTGCCCCTCCGAAAGTTGTTAATGCCAATGCCAGTTCCATATAAATGACCACCCTTTCCATATATATTGATTGATTTATTTGAAAGCCGGAAATGCTTTTTGTACAAGCCCCATATAAAAATTCAGCGGCGTATCAGTACAACAGCAAAACCAGCGGTATTGTCACAATTGACAGCAGCGTTGTTACCGAAACAATCTCTGTTGCATAAACGGCGTCCAGCCGATATTTCGCTGCAAGCAGTGCCGAAACGGCAGCCGTAGGGCATGACGCCGAAATAAGCAGCGATTTTGCAATGCCGTCGTCAACTCCGAACAGCTTTAATATCAGAATTGCGGCAATGGGATAAACGATAAGACGCAGTAAGGTCACGATATATATTGATATTCCCGAAAGCGCTTTTTTCCAGTTAACCGATGTGAGGTATGAGCCCATAATAAGCATTGCAATCGGTGTGTTTATATCCGCAAGATACGCCACGCTTTCCTTTATGACATACGGGAGTTTTATTCTGCATACAAACAGAATTACGGCAATCAGTGTGCCGATAATACCCGGGTTGGTAATAATTTTTTTAATTTCAATCTCTTTCAGACTTCCGCCGTACAGACAAATTCCGTGAGTCCAGTACAAAACGGTGAATACGGCAAGATAAGCTGAACCGTAAAATACGCCGTCACTCCCCATAGTTGCCGCCAAAAGCGGTATTGCCATAAATCCGCAGTTGGAGTACACCGAACCGAATATGCTTACACGGTACTTCAGCGTTTCTTCTTTTTTAAAAATAATTGTTGATATTATTATGGTCGAAGCAATCAGCAAAAAAGACATTACGGCAGCTATACCCAGCTGCTTTGCCGCCTCTTTTGTAAAATCTTTCTGATATGCATTTATCAGTACGCACGGAGTGACAATCATAAGCAGAATATTTGTCATCTGCTTTTTACCCTCTTCGGTCAGCAGTTTGACTTTTGAAATTACAAATCCTACCGACATTAAAATAAAAATTATTAAAACCTGTATAAAAACTGTTCCGCTTAATTCCATTAATCTTATCTCCGGTAATTCAAATTCTGAAGTAATGCATATCATGCGAGCAAGGCGCGGACAAAAAGCCTGCTCTGCAAGACTTTTTAGTATTATAGCACAATTCCGCGCAAAATGCAAGCGCAACATGCAAAACTTTCTCTGTATATTATATCCTGATTATGCGGTTTATATTATCATTCCGCCGTTTATTCCCAAAACCTGTCCCGTGATATAATCGGCTCCGCCGCCTGCGAGAAAATAAACAGCCTTTGCCGCTTCCTCCGCCGTACCTATTCTGTCAAGCGGAATTTCTTCTTTAAGAGCGGACAGCGTTTCATCATCAAGCGCTTTATTCATATCGGTGTCAATTACTCCCGGGCATACGCAGTTTACGCATATTCCCGATAATCCCACCTCTTTTGCAAGCGCTTTTGTAAAGCCGATGACAGCCGCTTTCGACGCAGAATAGTGCACTTCGCAGGACGCGCCCGTCTGCCCCCACATTGATGATACATTGATGATTTTTCCTTTTTTCCGGCTGATCATGTCCGGCAGGAATGCCTTTGTCATCAAAAAAGTTCCACGAACATTTACCCCGAACATTCTGTCCCATTCCCCGGCAGTGATGTCCGAAAATAATTTTATCTGCGAAATCCCGGCATTGTTTATCAGCACGTCCGCTTTCCCGAATTTATGTATTTTTTCGGCAGCGGCAGCCACGTCAGCCTCACTCGATATGTCTGCCTTTATCACAGCCGCACCCGTTTCCGACGCTGTTTTACGCGCTGAAACATCATCATTTGCATATATTGCAAATACCCTGTCGCCCGCGGCTGCGAAAATTTTTGTGCATGCCGCCCCTATTCCGCGCGTTCCGCCGGTTATTACAACATTTCTCATAATATCACCTATAAAAGCTCGTCCGTGCCGGCAAGAATTTTTTCACGGTGCACACAGAAAAAATCCGCTTTAAAGCCTTCGGAGTATTTTTCCATGGCTTCTATCACCGAATCAACCTTTAAATTGTAGCTGTTTCCTGCCGCAATGCACATTCTTATTTTCATTTTACCGTCCGCTCTTTCAATCACTGCAAAATCGTATATATACGGACGAATATCCGATTCTTTTACGCCGCTTTTGGTTTTTTTCATTATTTTCAATTCGGGATTTGCCAAAAAAGCTTTTTCATCAAACGTTGAGCTTCCCTCCGTTTCAACAAGATATACCGCTCTGTCCAGCTTGGAAAAATCATGCTGTTTTCCCTCGGTTCTGCATATTCCGATTATTGAAAACCCTTTCGGAAATGCCTCATTGAGCCGATTTTTTATTTCCTCCTCGGTATATTCCCCGTCAAAACCGATTTTCATATATTCACCGTCCGACGTTACCCCGACCGAAAGCGGCATCGCGACGGTCATAATCGGGTGCGGATTGTAGCCGTGCGAAAAACTCATTTCAAGCCCTGCGCGGCGCACCGTTCTGTTGAACATTCGTATAAAATCAAGATGCGAAATATATTTCACGCGTTCGTCGCGCGCATACTTTAATACATAGTTACTCAAAACAAACACCTGCCCCAAATCGATTTGCACCGCATCCTGCGCATTTCTGCCGGCAATTCGGCGTAGTTTCGCTGCGCTTTGCCTTTTCATTCTCACGCATAAAAAATTCCTTCGTTAACCCTATGCTTATATGTTCCCACGGCAAAATCTCATCATATGACCGTTCGCGCATATACCAATCTGGGTCAATGCCGCACTCGGCAAAGGTTTCAAGCCATGTTTCAAATTTATACTGCTCGTCCCAGCTGTCAAATTTGCAGCCTTTGTCAACGGCGGCAATAATCGCCCTGCAAAGACGTCTGTCGCCGCGCGCAAATACGCCCTCAAGATAGCTGACGCGGTTATCATGCCAGTTATATTTGATTTTTCTCGACGTTATGGCGGCTTTCAGCATGTTTTGCTTTCTGATAATTTCCTCCCTCGAATCCTGTTTCGCCCACTGGAATGCGGTGAACGGCTTAGGGATAAAGCTCGATGTGCTTGTGGTGATGTTAATATTTTTTGCTCTTTCTTCTTTCGGAATTGAAAAATACTGCTCCAGCACTTTCTGTGACAAATCCGCAATTCCGAGAATATCCTCGTCCGTTTCCGTCGGCAGGCCTATCATAAAATACAGCTTTACATTTGTCCAGCCGCCCTCAAACAGCATTTTCGCGGAATTTAACACATTTTCTTCAAGAATATTTTTATTTATGACATCACGCAGCCGCTGCGTGCCTGCCTCCGGTGCAAAAGTAATGCCGGATTTGCGCACCTTCTGAACCTTTTTCATAAGTTCCATAGAAAAATTGTCTATTCTCAGTGACGGCAGCGAAAGTCCGATTTTTTTCCGTTCGGTAAATTCAAGCAAATTATCGGTCAGCGTTTTCAGCTCCGTATAGTCGCTCGTGCTCAGTGATGACAGCGAAATCTCATCATATCCGCTGCACCCCAAAAGTCTGTCGGCAAGCTCGGTGAGCGTTTCCGCGCGGCGTTCCCTTACCGGGCGGTACGCATAGCCTGCCTCGCAGAAACGGCAGCCGCGTATGCAGCCGCGGAAAAGCTCCAGCATGACGCGGTCATGCACAACTTCGCCGAACGGTACTATGAGCGTATCGGGCGCAAACGCACTGTCAAAATCTTTCACAATGACTTTTTTCACAACCGGCTTTGCCTCGGGTTCGTTCGGCGTTATGCTCCTTATCGTACCGTCCTCATTATACAAGACATCATAAAAAGACGGTATATATATGCCGTCCAACTTTGCGATTGCTTTCAGATAATCTTTTTTTCGGTTTTTGCCGCTTTTTTTCCATTTAATATACTCATCAACGACCCAATTAATGCTTTCTTCACCCTCACCGAGCATAAAAAAGTCAAATATGTCCGCAATCGGTTCCGCATTATATGCGCACAGTCCTCCGCCGCACACAATCGGGTCATTTTCCGTCCTGTCCGCTGCCAGCACCGGCACTCCGGCGAGCTTGAGCATATTGACTACATTCGAGTACGCAAGCTCATACGGAAGCGTAAATCCGAGCATATCAAAATCTGCAACCTCATCACCGGTTTCAAGCGCAAAAAGACGCATACCGTGTCTGCGCATTTCCTCCTCCATATCGACCCACGGCGCAAAAACGCGCTCACAGTACGTATCGCTGCGCGCATTCAGGTCATGGTACAGAATTTTCATGCCCAGATTTGACATTGCAATTTCATATGTATCCGGAAAGCAAAAGCCGAACCGGCATTCAACCGATTCCGGAGCTTTTACAACACTGTTTAATTCTCCGCCGGTATACCTTGTCGGCTTTTGTACTTTCATCAATATTTTATCACGCTGAGTGTATGACATTATCTTCTCCTTACGATGATTAGCGTATCATTTTTATCTGCGTCCGCAAAAACTTATTCCGTGACGTCAACCGCCGCCGGAGCATCTGCATTATCATTTTTCTTCTTATCTTTTTTCCTGCAGATTTTGTCCACAACCTCTGAAAATGTGCTGTTTACCTTGTCCACAACCTCCGGAACGAGGTCTATAATCTTATCCACCGGGGTCGATTTGTCCGTTATCGGCAAAAGCTTGATGCTTCCTCCGCCGACAACCAAAAATGCAATCGGCTTTACATTTGCTCCGCCGCCGCAGCCGCCTCCGAACATGGGGTTCTGCGGTGTAACTGCGTCCTTTTTTGCCGCAAACTGCGAGCCGCCCGCTCCGAATCCGAAGCTCACCGTTGAAATCGGTATGATTACCGTTCCGTCCGGCGTTGTTACCGGATCCCCCACAATGGTATTTACGTCTACCATTGATTTAATGTTGCTCATCGCTGTGTCCATAAGTCCCTGAATCGGGTGTTCTGCCATAATTATCTGCTCCCTTCTTTTTTTATCTTTCTTAATAATTTAAGTACACTGACTGCTATGATTATAATATGCACAGGTTTCAGCCGCAGTATGCATGTCAGATGCACGGTAAAACACGTTTTCTCAAACACCGGCTGAAGTTCAACCTCCATTTTCCTCAAATTGGAATTGTGGTGTATAAATCCCAGCACGCTGTACACAAATCCGTTGTATATACCGGTAAAAATCCCGGTATGCATTGCGTTTTCAAATCCGAATTCTGATTTGACTTCAATCATTTCAAAAATCATTGCGCGGTTTGCAAGGCGTTTTAAAATCTTAGCCGCATCGGGCTTTACAATCTCAAATATTTTGATGTACCGCTTAATATCGGCACTTTTATTTTCATATGAGAAAGGCTTGTCCGGTTTGTTTTCCTCTGTTTTATCGGCTTCTTCCGTTTTATCGGTTTGTTTATTTTTTTTCGGATAAAGCCTTATTTTTATAAATCCGTATTTGAGTATCGCGTCGGTTTTATTTTTAATTCCGTCGGCGTCAAATATGAAAACAATCCGTACCGGAATAAACAGCAGCAGCATAAGTGCGGCGAGTACCGCCAAAGTGATTATCAACGCTTTCATAGCTGCCTCCTTGCGAATTTATTATTTTTATGATTAAAAATAATAAATTATACTAATTAAATATTTACATCACCGGTTTTAATCAAAATCGGAGCACTCTTATACTTTTTATCTGTAATAATTTTTAATACATTCGGTGACTGTGATTTTTTTGCCGTATTCATTTATACAAAACAATATATTATGTATAACATTCCGTTATTATGCAAATACAGTCTTATACTTCTCTGCCGTTAAAATCCACCCACTTTTTATGTTCAACATCAATGCAAATGACCATTCGGTTTAAATCTGTATCAAAAATCTGCTGTCCGTATGTAGGATAATAGCTAAGTCTTTCAGCGGTATTGCAAATAACTTTATGACAGTTATTCCGTGTCTTTATTCCTTTGCCTGAGCCATCATTCTCCCAAAGCTGAAAATCGACGGTATTTGTATGACACCAAGCAGGCTGAACCGTAAAATCTATATTTCCTTTCCATGTTCCCGGATAAACCTCGCGCATTAAATCGCCCAGTTTTCCCCCGGGGACACGCTCATTAATTCTTTCCATATTGAAGCTGATAAAGGTAACTTCCTGTTCGCCTTGAATACGTCCACCCTTTCCGTCTCCGTCACCACACATATTAAAGAGCGGCAGGTTTATATTTCTTTCATCCATACAATTTATTAAAGTTATAGGGTGATTTGAACCACACCATGTTTTGTAATTTCCAAAAGTAAATCCATACCGTCCGATTGCTGCACCGCAATTTATAAGAACAACATGTTCGCCGCCAACCTGTATTCCTTCATCAAATCCATAAGTATGAACATTCGTATAGTTGCTGTAGTTGTAGTTACTTCCGTCAGTCATGGTGAGTCCGATGCAGCCTTCGGCAGGAACCGGCGGTTCTTCACCCAGATTGTAGCAATTATTGATTATTAAATCTCCGTAGGATATAAGTGTTATGTTTTTTGTTTCAACTCTGTCTGTTCTTCTCAAATCAACACAGCGTATTTTATGCTGATTATCCGCCAAAACAACCGTTATATTTTCCATATGCAAGGAAGAACCGTTCTGTATTCCGCTATCTGTCCATTTTCCTCTTATCACGTCTGTTTCTTCAGATATTTTGTCCAAAGCATTTTTGGATACGTACAAAACTACTCCGTTATCAAAGCTCCCTTGAAATCCGTACTCATGATTTTCTCCGATAAATTTAATTTCCCTCCAGTTATTCGGGAAACAAATTCCCGTTTTCGGACCATTATCATTATAGTAGTCATGAAAATCATCAATATGATAAATTCCGTTTAAGAGCATAACATTCTTATTTTCTTTTATGCATTGCTCAATTGCATCCTGAATTGTAAGTTCGTCATTTTTCCCCGTACAGTTAAAGTCCGTTTTTACGTTTCCCGAGTAATTTTTCGGTGCTACCGTAATAAATAAATTTTCCATGTTTTATATCTCCTTTTATGTTGCTTTAACGCATGAAATATAGTTTGCAGTTTTATATTTGCACACTTGATTTGAATTACTCTTCATTTTTATCTGCAATTTCCGCCAGGCTTTCCTGACCGTCAAGCTCGGTATCCTCGTCCATTTTAAGAGCTATCTGCTCATATTCCGGGCTGAGCTTTGAAAAATCAAGCTCCGGCAAATCCTTCGGCGTGGAAAGACCGAAACACCGCAAAAAATTCTGCGTTGTCTTATAAAGCACCGGTCTGCCGGGCGCGTCAAGTCTCCCGGCTTCTTCAATCAGTCCGCGCTCCGAAAGGCGGTTTACGGCACTGTCGGAATTAACTCCTCTGATATATTCAATCTGCGCTCTTGTGATAGGCTGGCGGTACGCTATAATCGCAAGCGCCTCCATGGCGGCATTTGACAGCGCCAGCCTGCGCTGTTCTCCCAAAATTACCTGAATATAATTGTAGTATTCCGGACGCGAACATATCTGGTATCCCTCGTCTATATCAATAATCATAAATCCGCGTTCCTGCGTATCATAATCATATTTCAAAATCCGCACCGCCTCCTCCACCGCGTCGATGCTTATTTCAAGCACTGCCGCAAGCTTAGCGGTTTTAACCGGTTCTCCTGCCGCAAAAAGTATTCCTTCTATTGCGTAGGGAATTTTATCTTTATTCATTGTTTACCTCAACATTCTTTCAGTATAAAATCTTTTTCCGTTTCATCATAGTCGGCGGTAATCCTGTTTCTTCGTATCATTTCAAGAATTGCAAGAAAGGTCGCCACCAGCTCCGGCTTGGATTTTTCTCCGTCAAATGCATGCTTAAATCTCAGACGCGAGTTTTTTTTCAGCAACGCCGAAAGCCTTTCCTCCATCGCCGTAACCGAAACCTTCTCCCTGCCGACAATTCCCGAAAACGCACGTTTTTCCGGTTTTGCAGTACGTATCTTTCGCTGCAAAATGGAATTGAAAGCGTCGGTCAGCTCGTCCACGGTATGGCGCCTGTTATATTCCGGAACCGGAAAATTTATTTTTTCCTCTTCCTTAAAAAACATATATCTCGAAGAAAATTCCGTCTTTCTGAGTTCTTGGGACGCCTCCTTGTACCGCTGATATTCCGCAAGACGAGCCGCCAAATCTTCACGCGGGTCCTCCTCTTCTTCCTCATCATTCTTCGGAAGCAGCATTTTGGACTTTATGTATAAAAGCTGCGCCGCCATTACAAGAAATTCGCTTGTATTGTCAAGCTCCGCCTCTTCTATTCCGTCAATCGCCTCAAGGTACTGCGCCGTTATTTCCACAATCGGAATATCATAAATGCTGACCTTGTTTTTCGCAATCAGGTGCAGCAGCAGGTCGAGCGGCCCCTCAAATGTATCCAATTTATAAAGCATTGTATCCATATTGCCGCCGCCTTATACCAATGCGGACAGCGCCGCATAAATAATGTAGCTTATTGCTCCGTAAACCGTCCGCACGCCCGTTCCTATAACGGCGTCGAAAACGCCGAGAAGCGACAGCGCCATTATCAGATACAGCGAATACTGCTCATACCGCATAATCGAAAAATAGGTTCTGTCCGAAACGAGCAGCCCGAGAACGCGTGAGCCGTCAAGCGGCGGTATCGGTATCAGGTTAAATATCATAAAACACAGATTTCTGACAGCAAAAAGCGATGTTATTGTGTTGATGAGCCTCAATGCCGTATCATTCCACCCGAGCTTTATTCCCGTAATATACAAAACCGTACCGATAAGCATGCCGATAAATGCCATAATGAGATTTGCAATCGGGCCGGCTATGGCAGTAAGCGCCATTCCCTTTTTTTTATTTTTATAGTACATCGGATTTATACCTACAGGCTTTGCCCAGCCGAAACCGGTTAAAATCATCAGAATTGTTCCGGTGATGTCAAGATGCGCAAGCGGATTAAGCGTAAGCCTTCCCTCATATTTCGGAGTCGGGTCGCCGAGCTTTGACGAAACCCAGCCGTGTGCAAATTCGTGCCCCGTAAGCGCTATGAGCGTTATCGGGACATTTATAAGTATATTTGTCAGACTAAACATATTATAAAGAATTTCCTTTCATAAATTAAAGCAAAGTACATATGCGGATTTTTTTGAACTGCTCAGCATGCGTTTTCGCACGGACAATGCCGTCATGCAGTATCTTTATAAGTCTTATTATACCCTAATTTTACCGTAAAGTAAATAGTTTTAAAAAAAAACATTAATTATCTTGAAAAACAGCGGCAGATATGGTATAATATCAATATTATTGTTTTTCGGAGGAATACCATGGAAAATACATATATAAAACGTTCTGTATTTACGGCTCTTATGGCTGTATCATTTATATTCGGTGCGGTTTTTTTTGTAACCAATCACTTTGACTTCTGCATAAAGGCAATTGAAACGGGACATCTTAATATGTCAAATCTTGCATACATACTTATTCATTTTATTGATGTACTGCTGATTCCCGCCGTTTTTATCGTGCACCCGAATTTTTATTCCGGCAGAGTGAAGTCGGCAAAAATTCTGTTCATTATACTCGGTGCACTCCACCTTGCCGCGCTCAGCTGGATAATATATTTCCTCGGCAATAACCCTTTTGCGGATTTGTTTTCCGCGGCGAAAACCTCGGCGTTTCAATCAGACCCGAATTATGCTTTTGTCTATAACTATGTTACATGGGACACCTACAATCCTGCCGGGTCGCTTTTCACGCTGATTTACGGAATACTTTGCATATTTACGGGAATAGATTTTGATGACAACCGCGTCAGAGTCCGCAGACGAATTATAACGCTTGCGGCACTGAGATTGCTGTTTCCGCTGATTAATAATGTAATTTTTCAGGGAAGAGCCTACTCTATGTTCTGGATAACCAACAATTATGCGGTGATTTTATCATACATAGCCTTTACTGCCGCAATTGTTCTTGCGTCGCTGAGCGATGATGTGTGGGTTGAATGTGTGTGGGATACGCCCCCCGCCGACCCGGACAGCGATGATGATTTATTTAACTGATAAGCCTACAACGGAGGAATTATACATATGTACTTTTTAGAAATAGTAAAACGTCTGACTATTGATATTTTTACGCTTCTTGCAATCGTTCTCAACTGTTTGTTTTTGTATTTTCAGATGTTGCCGTTTGCAAGAGCGGCATTTCTGCTTCATATGATTAACGTGCAGACGGTGACATTTATGATATTCACCCTGCTCATGCTGATTTTGCCGATTGTTATGCTGTTCAAGGGCGATTACTTTCCTAAAAAGAATGTACTCAGTGTATTGTTCTATCTGTTCGCGGCAGTAATACTTATCGGAACCGCAGCAGATTTAATATCGTTCCGCGGTTTTTCCGGCTACACATATTCCGAAGGCGATGCTGTTTTTGTGAACATGATGTGGAATATTCCTTCCTTAGCCGGCGTCGGGGTCAGCATACTTATTGCGGCTTTGTACTGTGTTCTTGCAAATAAAATCAAACATGTACGCCGTGCCACGCTCATTCTTTTGCTGACGGTATTTATTCTCTCCTCAGCCATACCGTTCGCATATGCATACTTTTTTCACGGCATTTTGCCGCGGCAGACATGGCTTGAAAAAGCGGCGTTTATTATTCCGGAATATATTTTGCTCCTGGTTGCATTCTCCGTTTCGGCGTCTTCGCGCAAGCTTTGGATAAAACATATCTGGTAAAAGAACATTCATCAGAGAATATAAACAGGCTGCGACAAAATGATTTCGCTTTTGCTGCAGCCCTTTTTTTGCATGCACATTCCGAGCCTTTTATATGTAAAATGAATGTGATATGCTCATGTCATAAAATGCCGAAAGGCGGGCTTGCTAATAAAGCTTAGCAAGTCCGCCTTCACTTGTTTCCCTGTAATTTCTGGACATATCACGTCCTGTTTCATACATAGTTTTAACAACCAGATCAAATGATATTTTTCTGCTGTCTGATAAAAAATTTGCAAGTGAAACCGCATTAATAGCCCTCATCGCCGCAACTGCATTTCTCTCGATACACGGTATCTGCACGAGTGAATGAATTGGGTCGCACGTCAGACCCAAATGATGCTCCATCGCAATTTCAGCAGCATACTCGATTTGTTCCGGCTTGAGCCCGAATAATTCGGCAAGTCCGGCCGCAGCCATAGAACACGCACTGCCTATTTCCGCCTGACACCCACATTCCGCGCCGCTGATTGACGCATTTGTTTTAATCAGATTTCCCACAATTCCGGCTGTTGCCAGCGCGCGGACAATGGCATCGTCCGAATATCCGCGTCGCTCCTGCTGATAATACATAACCGCAGGCAACACCCCCGACGCGCCGCATGTCGGTGCCGTGACAACAACTCCCCCGGACGCATTCTGCTCACTTACCGCATATGCATACGCGCACACCAATCTGTTTTCACGCGTTTCGGAACTTTCGTCAATGTGCTGCTGCTCATAAAGATATGCAGCCTTTTTCCTGACGTCAAGCCCTCCCGGAAGCACCCCATCCGCCTGCAGTCCGTCGCTTATACTTTTCTTCATTACCTCCCATATTTCATGCAGGTAATCCATTATATCGCTGCCTTCGGTTTCCGCCGCATACTGCCATATGCGCATTTTCCGTTTCCTGCAAAAATCCGCAATATCGGAAAATTTATCAAGCTCATACACCGCCTCGCCTTCACGTCTGCGGCGTCCCTGTGTAACAATTTTTCCGCCGCCAACGCTCAAAACGCGCTGATAATCTGTCTGAACGCCGTTCGTATACGCGTACAAATCCATCGTATTCGGGTGAGGCAAATCCTTGGTTTCATTATCAAAAATTATCTCATGACTCCGGTCCCGAAAAACTTCGTCAACAACAAATTCCGTCATGTGACCTTTGCCCATTTTGGCAAGCGAACCGAACAGCACTATCTTAAAGCTGTCCGCATTCATGTTTTCCTCGCGAAACATTCGGCACGCCTTCTCCGGCGCCATGGAATGAGAACTCGACGGGCCCCTGCCTATGCGATACAGCTCCCGAAGCGACTCCATTCCGTGTTCGGGCTTCCATTCCTTTTCTATATCGCTGCTTTCGGTCATCAGCATATCCATGGATATCTTAAAAACCTCCGCAAGCTTGTAGCACGTTGCGGTACCCGGATATGAAAGTCCGTTTTCCCACTTTGAAACCGCTCTGTTGCTTACGCCCACTTTATCCCCGAGCTGCTTTTGTGACAGATGCAGCCTTGTGCGGTTTTCATATATTTTTTTTGCAATTGCATTCTCGCGCAAATTTATCACTCTCCACACATAATTACACAATAATTATATGCGCATATTGTGTATATGTCAAGTTTTATCCGTTTACAAGACTGTACAGTAAATCAATGAGCACCAGACAGAAATTCTTTTTTTCCACGTCCTGTGCCGCCACAATATCAATGGTTTTTATTGTCTCTCCGTTTTCGCTGTATACAATTTCACCGAGCTTATCGCCCTGTTTCACCGGTGCCGTAATGCTGTCTTTCATTTTTACGATTTTCTCCGGCTCATTCTTTTCGCTCTTTTTTACAAGAATTGAATATGCCTCCGAAGCCTGCGCCGTAACGCTTTCCGCCTTTCCTTTTGACACCCTTACTTCGCCCATCGGTTCGTCTTTTTCGGTCATTTTTTTCAGACTGTAATTTGAAAAGCCGTAGTTAAGCAGGCTGCTTGCCGATGCAAACCGCGTTTGGGTATCTTCTGCACCCAAAACAACCGCAACAAGCTCCATTCCGTCACGCTCCGCCGTTGCTGAAAGACAGCAGCCGGCTTTTGAGGTCGAACCTGTTTTCAATCCGTTTGCACCGTTGTAATATTTGATAAGCTTATTCGTATTCGCAAGCTCGAATTTGCCGCCGCGAAGCGAATCCATCCATATCGTAGTATAATCAAAAATCTTCTCATGCTTTATCAGCTCTCTCGACATAATTGCCACATCGCGCGCAGACGAATAGTGTCCGTCTTCGTCAAGACCGTTGCAGTTGACAAAATGCGTGTTCGTCATTTCGAGTTCCTCGGCTTTTTGATTCATCATCGCCACGAATGCTTCCTCCGTGCCGGCAACATGTTCCGCCATCGCAACGCACCCGTCATTTGCGCTTGCAACAGCGATACCCTTGAGCATATCGTTTACGCTCAGCTGTTCGCCGGTTTCCAAAAACATGGTGGAGCCTCCGTAGCTGTTGGCATTTTCGCTTGCCGTAACCGTATCCTCTATCGTCATTTCTCCGCTGTCAATGCGTTCCATAATGAGCAGCATGGTCATAATTTTTGTTACGCTTGCAATGGGCAGCTGTTCATCGGCGTTATTTTCCGAAAGAACCTCACCGGTAGAAGCCTCCACCAGAATTGACGCCTTTACATTTCCGGCAATCGCCTGCTGCTCTTCAGCAAAGCACACGCTGCCGTTCATAATAAAAGCCGCCGCGAGAATAAATATCAGCTTTTTCATGACAGTACACCTTCCTTTATGGTAATTTTATTCGGAAATGTCCAAAAATATGCCGCAATGTTACGTTCACCCGGCTGCGGCAGAATTACAGCCTCAAAATGAAACGGCTGCCGCTTTTTCCGAATTTTCACAGAGAAAGCAGCAAAATAATTTCATTCTGCTGCTCCCCATAAATATCAGTCAACCACGCTTTCCATAAATTTAATGAAACCGTTCATGCCCTTTTCATTATCTTTGAAAACTCCGCAATTTTCAAGAATTTTTGCAAATACTTCGCCTATATTCTGCTTTATTTCATCGGTCAGCTCACCGAATTGAGTGGTAAGGCGCGGCGGAAGAACTGCGAGTCCCATCGCCTCAATAAGACCTATGCCCTCTTTTTTAATATAGTGATATTCCTTATGCGCATGGAAAATACCGTCCGGATACTCCTCGCTGGTACGATTGTTGCGCAGAATAAGGTCAAGCTCATATTTACCGCCGCGCTGTCTTGCAATCGGCGTTACCGTGTTATGCAGCTGATCCGTGTATGCAATGATTTCATTATCTTCGTCGGAATATCCGCGCCATTTTGTGAGGATTTTATCTGCCAGCTCCGAAATGCGCTCGCGGTCGGTTCCTATAAGTCTTATTGTTGACAGCGCCCAGTCCACGATACCCGATTCAATATCCTCGTAGCCTTTAAATGCAAAGCTTTTTTTAATCGGCTGTTTAGCCATGGCAAATTCATAGTTTCCGCCCTGAAAATGATTATGCGTCAAAATAGAACCGCCCACAATCGGCAAATCGGAATTTGAACCGATAAAATAGTGCGGGAAAATGCTGACAAATTCCAACAGTCTGTCAAAGGTTGCCTTTTCAATTTTCATCGGCGTATGCTTACTGCTCAGAGCAATGCAGTGTTCGTTGTAATAAACATACGGAGAATATTGCAGATACCATCTTTCGCCTGCCAAATCAAGCGGAATTATGCGGTGATTTGTTCTCGGCGGATGATTTGCATTTCCTTTCACACCGACATTTTCCGCACACAAAAGACACTTCGGATAACCTGTCTGTTTCATAAGCTTTGCTTTTGCAATTTCCTTAGGGTCTTTTTCCGGTTTTGACAAGTTTATGGTAATATCCAGTTCGCCGTATTTTGTTTTCGTTTTCCAGATAATATTTTTCTTGACCCTCTCGGTCATAATATAGTTATTATTCCTGGACAGATTATAAAAATAGTCAGTCGCTTCCTTTGGTGAATGTTCATATTTTTCAAAGAATTTTTCGTTAAGCTCCGACGGGCGCGGCGTGAGGTTATCCATAATTTCCGCCGCAAGAATATCGCGGTATGTAACGGTATTATCCTCCAGTTTGCCGTTTTGAGCGGCATAATCCAAAAGCCCCGACAGAATTTCGTCTATATTGGCAAAATCCCTGTGTGCGGTGCGTTCAAAACTGTCCCCTCCTATGAGTGCCAAAACCTTATTGACAACATAGTTCTCGTCAAATTCGGTAATCATACCCCTTTCGCGTCCGTAATCCAGCAGTGCCGACATGTGTTCCATCATAATAAAGACATCTCCTTTTTCATAAGTCATTTTTTATAATACTTTAAAATTGTATCTGTAAATTCTTTTTCATTTTTCGTGTTCTTCATAAATTGCAGAAGGCGCGCCATTGTTTCATAGGTGTTCTGCGAATTAACATTGCGCCTTATCGCCCAAACAGCTTCCATCTGTTCGGGTGAAAGCAGTTCTTCTTCACGTCTGGTTCCCGATTTCAGAACATCGATTGCCGGGAAAATACGTCTTTCCTGCAAACCGCGGTCAAGCTTCAGCTCCATATTTCCCGTTCCCTTAAATTCCTCGAAAATGACATCGTCCATGCGCGACCCGGTTTCCACCAAGGCTGTGGCGAGAATTGTAAGGCTGCCGCCCTCCTCAATATTTCGTGCCGCGCCGAAAAATTTCTTCGGCTTGATAAGCGCATCGGGGTCAAGTCCTCCCGAGAGAGTTCTTCCCGTCGGCGTTACTGTCAGGTTATACGCCCTGGCAAGCCTTGTAATAGAGTCCATCAGAATTACAACATCTTTTTTCTGCTCCACAAGGCGCATGGCGCGTTCCAAAACCATTTCGGCACATTTCGTGTGATTTTCCGGCGTTTGGTCAAACGTCGAATACACAACCTCGCCGTCAATTGAACGTTTCATATCGGTTACTTCCTCCGGACGTTCATCTATAAGCAAAACAATCAGCTTTATATCCGGATAATTTTTAGATACCGACTGCGCAATCTGCTTTATAAGCGTCGTTTTTCCGGCTTTCGGCGGCGCAACAATCATACCCCTCTGCCCTTTTCCGATAGGTGCAATCAAATCTACCAGTCTGGACGCATACTTCTCCTTTTCACCCGTTTCCAAAACCAGTTTTTCTTTCGGATAAATCGGTGTAAGCCGCTCAAAATTTTTTCTTTTAAGCGCAACATCTATCGGGTCGCCGTTGATGCGTTTTACAAAAAGAAGCGGCGAATATTTATCTTCGTCCTGCGACGGTCTTGCGTCACCCATGATTTCATCACCGGTTTTTAAGTTAAACCGTCTTATTTGAGTCGGCGACACATATATATCGTCCTCACTCGGCTTGAAATTTTCAACTCGCAGAAAACCGAAACCGTCTGCCATAACATCAAGTATTCCGCATACCTCTACGGCATCGGCGGGACGCTGCCTTTTCTTCGGCTGTTCCTTCGGCTTTGCAGCAATTTCCATGCGTTTATTCAGTATCGCCTCAATAAGCTCGTCCTTTTTCATAGCCGAAATTCTCGGAATTTCAAGCCCGAGTGCAAGCTGCTTTAATTCTTCCTTCGTTTTCCTTTGTAGTTCAGTATTTTCCTGCAACAATTACACCTCTTTCTATATAAACAATGAAAACAATACATTATTTTCGTAAAAATATCTGAGAATATACGTTGACGCAACCGTTTCCCCGACCGCAGACAATTTATCAGCCGGAATGAGCACAACCGCCGCGCCGCATAATATGTAAACCAAAATCAGAGCATTAACAATGCCTATACATGCTCCAAGCGCCTTATTCACGCTCCTGAGCCCCGGCAGAGAAAACAGACTCTCCAGAAGCTTTAACACGAGGAATACAAAAATTCTGACTGCAATGAATAACAAAATCAGCGCAATTACTTTTAACGCAGTCAGCGTGAGTGCGTCTGTTATTACCTCAAGAACATTGTTTTTCACTTCCGACATGCCCTTAAGGCTTGTTTCGATACCGCTCGACAAAAATTTCGGCAAACCTATTTTTTCGCATATTTCCACCGATTTTTCCGTATCAGATGTGTCTGCGTCCTCCGGCAGCCCTTCTTTTTCATAAGTTTTTGTAATATTTTTTGCCACCGTAGTTTTTATGCCGTCGCTTATCGGCGAGCTTTGCAAATATGACAAAATCATAGGCTGTGCCGAAATCATAAGCACGGCTGTCAATATCAGCGCCAGAATGTTTCGGGACGCTTTGATAAACCCCTTTTTTGCGGAAATTCCTATACAGACAAGAATTACGGCGCAAACCAGTATATCCAAAATATAGTTCATCATATTCTCCTTTCTTATTGCTGCTGATTATCCTGCGGATTTTCGGAGCTGACCGGCGTTTCGGGTATTTGGGTTCCTGAAGGCTTTGCGGCTTCTTTCGTTTCCGTCTTTTTTATCTGTATGCTCGAGCTGTATACGCACAGCAGCTCACCCGAGTTTAAAATATGAATTTGTTTTACATCGGAATCGCAGCTCGCATTGCGTTTCTTTTTACCGTTGAAGTCGGTTATTACCACTTCTCGTCCACTATTGTATGCAAGCTTTCCCGATTTAATGTCAATCGAATCGGGCATGCTCTCCGTCTGAACAGATGCATAAACCTTTCCTCCGGGGCTGACGGCAGTTACTGCTCCCGTACTTTGCGTTTCAAAAAGTATGAGCATATTTCCCGATGTGTCTTTTGTAAATCTGTCCGGTTTTTTCCCTTCAAAATTGTATTCCCAAAGTTGTTTCCCTTTTGACGAAATTCCGATATATTTGCTTTCCGACATAGCGGTAAGTTTTTCACCCGAATAATCTATACTGAAAAACAAGGTGTCCTTATACGGTTCGGTCTTATATCTTGTGTTCCCCTTAACGTCCATACATGATATAAGCGTATCGGCTCCCGTATCGGTATCCAGAAGTGAAAGCGCAACTTGCCTGTTATTTGATATTGCCGCGTCGAGAACATCATATGTTCCGGAATCCCACGCAAAAATCTTTTTGCCGCTTTTATTGAATACAACAACCTGCGCCTTATACGATTCCTTTTCGGTTACGGCAACAACATCACCGTTTTCGGATAGTGAAGCTGTGATAATGTCACCGTCGGTTTTTGTTCCGAAAACAAGCTTTTTTCCTTTATACAGGCTCACTTTTTTTGCACCTGTTTCGCATATCAGTACGTAGTCCCCCTTAACCTTTAAAATAGGTGACTGCATCTGTATCCCCTGCGACCAAAGAAGCTTTCCGCTCGGAGAATATGCCTGATACAGCGTTTCGTTCACGCATATAATACTGCCCTTATAATCGGTAAATTTTGTGTTTTCCGCTGCCGAAAATGCAATCGGCAAAAAATTTCCGTCTGCGGTTTTTTTCGGTTGCTTTGCCGTCAGAGGGTCGGTTCCGTGAGCCTCCTCCGGTTCCTCGTATGACGGATACCCGAGTGCAGCGTCAAGAGCCTCCTGTTCGGCTGCCGGAATCATTGTCGGCTTGGGTGTAGGCTCGGACATATCATCAAGATAGAGTTGTGTTTCAATCGGGAGATTAATATGAAGTTTATTACAGATAGCGCTGATATTTCTTTTAAAATTATTTTTGTAGCTCTGAACAAATGCCGGATTGGCACCCGACTGTATAAGCGCAAAAACCGTAACCGCGCAAAGGCACAGTATTACGGCAAAAATTTTCAGAATATTGCTTTTTTTGTTCATCAATAATACACCTCCGACAAAAACAGACCTTGCGGCGGAGCGGTTATCCCTGCCCGTTTTCTGTCATGCGACGCAATAATATCCGCCATATCGCCGGCTTTAAGTTTTCCGCAGCCGACAAAAGCAAGCGTTCCTGCAATAATGCGTACCATATTGTATAAAAAACCGTTTCCGCATACCGTTATTTTTATTTTATCGCCCGTTTTTTCAACGTCGAGCGAATAGATGGTTCTTACCGTTGTTTTTACGGTAAATCCGCTTGCCGCAAACCCGATAAAATCATGTTCGCCCAAAAATGCGGCGGCGGCACGTTTCATTTCATCAATATCAAGCTTATACGGATAGTGCCACGCATAATTCTTTTCAAAAACATCGGGAAAACGTGAGTTTTGTATATAATATGTATACTTTTTCCCCTTAGCGCAAAATCTTGCGTTAAAATCCGCCGGCATATCCTCCGCCTTAATGCAAACAATATCATCGGGCAAGTAAGTATTAAGCGCAAGCGGAAATTTTTCACACGGAATTTTCGTTTCCGATTTGAAATTTGCCGCGAACATTTCTGCATGCACACCGGTATCGGTGCGGCTGCAGCCCGTAAGCTGCGGTTTTGCGCCCGTGATAACGGCTATTGCTTTTTCCGCGGTTTCCTGTACCGTACGGACATTCTTCTGCGTCTGCCAGCCGTGATAAGCCGTACCGTCATATTGTATTGTCAGCTTGATGTTACGCATGCCAAAAGCCCTCTATAATATATTTTGTACAATAATCGCCAGCGCGGCAAATGCAGCCATAAAAGCCACGGCAACAGCGTCGCGGTACGTCATTTTCATCACCTTCATGCGCGTCCTGTGCTTTCCGCCGCAATAGCAGCGCGAATCCATTGCAACCGCAAGATCGTCCGCACGGCGGAATGCGCTTATAAAAAGCGGCACAAGCAACGGTATCATGGCTTTCGCACGTCTGAAAATATTTCCCGTTTCAAAATCTGCGCCTCTCGCCATCTGCGCTTTCATGATTTTCTCCGTTTCCTCCGATAACGTCGGTATGAAACGAATTGCAATCGTCATCATCATTGCAATTTCATGGGACGGAACCTTTATTATTTCAAAAGGTTTCAAAAGACTTTCTATGCCGTCCGTAAGCATAAGCGGTGACGTAGTAAGCGTAAGAACCGATGTTCCGGCAACAAGGTAAACAAGCCGCAATATCATCATTACCGCTGTTTTTAACCCCTCTTCGGTTATCTGCATTTTGCTCCAGAAAGGGCACGTCCAGATAACGGTTTCTCCGCCTGTCATAAAAAGATTTATTACCGCCGTGAAAACAAGTATGAAAAGCATGGGTTTTAAGCCGCGCAGAATATACCCTGCCGGCACGCCGGAAATCATTATCAAAAATACCGTAAAAATTGTGAATACAACGTATGCGGCAGGTGATGCTATAATAAACAGAATAAAAATGTAAAATAAAGCAAGCAGAATTTTTACCCGCGCGTCCATTTTATGAATAAACGAGTTTCCCTCCACATACTGACCGATTGTGATATTCTTAAACATTTTCTGCCTCCTTTATAAGCCTGTAAAAAAGCTCCGAGGCATATTTTACCGTGTAGACATCGGGCGGAACATCTATTCCGTCCGCAATGAGCCGATGAGTAAGACTTGTTATCTGCGGAACATCAAGTCCTATTTTCCGAAGCTCATCACTTCTTGCAAATATTTCCGCCACGCTCCCCTGCATTGCAAGGTGTCCGTGATCCATAACGAGCACGCTCTTTGCGATTTTTGCAACGTCCTCCATGGAATGAGATACAAACAAAACCGTCATTTCTTTGTTTTCTTCATGCAGGCGCACAAGCTGACCCAGAATTTCATCTCTTCCCCTCGGGTCAAGTCCGGCTGTCGGTTCGTCCAAAATCAGCACCTTCGGGCGCATGGACAATACTCCGGCAATGGCAACGCGCCTTTTTTGTCCGCCCGAAAGCTCAAAAGGCGATTTGTCCATCAAATCCTCCGCAAGTCCGGTAAAGCGCGCCGCCTCATACACGCGCTCCTTTATTTCATCCTCCGAAAGCCCCATGTTGTGAGGGCCGAAAGCTATATCCTTAAAAACCGTTTCTTCAAACAGCTGATGTTCGGGATACTGAAAAACAAGTCCGACTTTTTTTCGCACTTCACGCAAATCACATTTAGGATCCGTTATATCGGTTCCGTCTATTTCAATTTTCCCCGAAGTCGGTCTTGCAAGCGCATTTAAATGCTGTATAAGCGTGGATTTTCCCGAGCCTGTATGACCGATAAGCGCAGTGAAACTGCCGGCAGGTATTTCGAAGCTGACATTATCTATCGCCTTTTTTTCGAAAGGCATTCCCTGCTGATATATATATGTTAAATTTGAAACCTTAATCATTTTCTTAATCCCTTTAATTTTTCAAGGAGAACTTTTTCACATTCATCAACCGTTATTATATCCTCCGGCATGTTGATTCCCATTTCTCTCAGCCTGAACAGCAGCTCGGTAACCTGCGGAACATCAAGTCCTGCCTGTTTGATTTTTTCCACCTGCGAAAACACTCTTTTGGGCACATCGTCCATGATTATTTTTCCGTGCTCCATTACAACAACTCTGTCCGCCAAAGCTGCCTCATCCATGTAATGAGTTATGAGAACCACTGTTATCCCCTGTTCGCGGTTCAAATCCATAACGGTCTTTATGACCTCTTTTCTTCCCTTCGGGTCGAGCATCGCGGTCGGCTCGTCCAAGACTATGCACTCCGGCTCCATTGCCAGCACAGCGGCAATGGCGACGCGCTGCTTCTGTCCTCCCGAAAGCCGCGACGGTGAGCTTTTTGCATACTCCGACATATTCACGGTTTCAAGACTTTTGTCAACCCTTTTCCGGATTTCCCCCGGCTCCACGCCGAGATTTTCGGGTGCAAATGCCACCTCATCTTCAATTACGGCAGCTACCATCTGATTGTCCGGATTTTGAAAAACCATTCCTGCCGTTTTGCGTATATCAAAAATATGTTCCTCGTCTTTGGTGTCCATTCCGTCTATATAAACGGTTCCTCCGCTCGGCAGAAGAATTCCGTTAAAATGCTTTGCAAGAGTAGATTTTCCCGAGCCGTTATGTCCGAGCACGGCTACAAAGCTGCCCCTGTCAATATGCAGATTTAATCCGTTTATTATATATTTTTTTTCTGACGTTTCCTCGTCATCGTAAGAAAAAACAAGATTATTTACATCAATCATAAGTTTTAATTCCTGTTCCAGCGGCAGCTTATTCCGCACGGCAATATCATTTGTTTATCCTGCATCATAAGCCCGATTTCATCGCAGCTGACTGTGCCGCCGTATTTTTTTTGCATTGTAAGTGTAAGCACATTGCTCATAATGGTCTGCGAAAGACCGGTTGTGTATGAATTAATAAGAAAGAACAGCGGTTCGTCCGATAAAATTTTCATGCATGCTTCAATCAGCGGATACAGTTCATCTTCTATCTTCCAAAGCTCGCCGGACGGGCCTCTGCCGTATGACGGCGGATCCATAATAACCGCGTCATATTTTTTTCCGCGCCGCGCCTCCCTTGCGACAAACTTTTTGACATCATCCACGATATACCGTATCGGTCTGTCCGCAAGCCCCGACGCCGCGGCATTTTCTTTTGCGCGGGTAACCATGCCCTTTGACGCGTCCACGTGGCAAACCTCCGCACCTGCCGCAGCAGCCGCAACCGTTGCTCCGCCCGTATACGCAAAAAGATTAAGCACCTTTACCGGTCTTTTTTCCTGTTTTATAAGTCCCGAAAACCAGTCCCAGTTTACCGCCTGTTCGGGGAAAAGACCCGTATGCTTAAATCCCATGGGATTTATATTAAATGTAAGATTTTTGTACCGTACGCTCCAGCGTTCCGGCATCTTTTTATTGAAAAATTCCCAATGTCCTCCTCCCGATGCGCTCCGAAAATAGGTGGCGTCGGTTTTGTTCCACAGCGCCGTTTTGCTTTTTTCGGTCCATATCGCCTGGGGATCGGGACGGCGCAGCAGGATATTGCCCCAATATTCCAGTTTCTCTCCTCCTGCCGCGTCGATGAGTTTATAGTCTTTCCAATCCTTTGTATACCACATTCTTTATTTACCTCTGCGGTGCATTATCGCCATACATGCGCGTGAAACAGCTGTTATAACCGCCGTACACACCACTATTTCGATAATCGAATTTGTTGTTACCAAAACGCTGATAACCTTCCATGCACTGTCACCCAAATTTGTCTTTATATATTCAGTATTTCCGAATAAAACTATCAGACCGCCCACAAAAAACACCGTATTCGTGACCGTGCCCAAAAGTCCCGACAGCGCATATGACAGCGCCGAGTGCATACCGGCGCGGTTGAGCACTTTATGCAACGCTCCCGAAAAAACACCTATCAGCACACGCGGCACAATGCATACCAGCGCCGTATAAAACGGGTTAATTCCGAAGAGCGCAACTCCGAACTGGTCAGTTCCCAGGCATTGAAAAAAGCTTGTAAGACCGAATATTCCGCCTAATATCGCCCCTCCTGCCGGCCCGATAAGAATTGCGCCTATCACAACCGGAACCGTCAGAAAAGTTACGGACAAAAGTCCGATTTTTAAATACCCGAGCGGCGTAAAAGCCATAACCACAATTATTGCGCCCAGCATCGCCAGTTGAGTCAGTTTTAAAGTTGCGTTGTTGTTTTTCATTTTCTCATCTCCCGTCAGTAATACAACATTCAATATATTTTATCATATTTTCCGCAAAAGGTCAATGCCTTTACAAGATTTTATCACTGATAGCACCCAAAAAAACGAAAATGCTCCGATGCCGCCTCGATTTCGGTCAGAACCGAGTACAGTTCTTCCGAATGGCTTGATGCTTCAATTTCAAAATAAAATTTAAATTCAAAGTCTTTTCCCGGAATGGGGCGCGACTCGATTTTTGTCATATTCATTCCCGACGCCGCAAACTTTGAGATAACCGAATAAAGCGAACCCGAAACATGCGGCAGCGTCAGCATAAAGTTAACTCTGTCCGCGCCGGGATATATCTCGCATTTTTTGGAAATGCAGATGAATCGGGTGTAATTATTGTCGCTGTCGGCAATGTCCTCTTTCAGAATTTTTAATCCGTAAATTTCGGCACACTCCTTCGAGCAGATTGCGGCCGCTCCGGGTTTCTTGGACGCAAATTCCGCCGCCATAGCGGTATTTTCGCATGTTGTAATCTTTGCCTTGCTGTCTTTCAGATACTCCGAGCACTGACCGATTGCCTGCGAATGTGAAAGAATTTCCGTTACTTCATTCGTATCCGCATTTGCTGCAAGCACGTGATTTACCTGCATTTTAATGGACTTTACAATGTAAAATTCGTAATCCTCCATTAAATCGTATACTTCATTTACACTGCCGTGAATACTGTTTTCTATCGGAAGAACACCGTAACGGCACATTCCGCTTTTCACCGCGTCAAAAACGCCGCGGAAGCTGTTGAAATACATTATTGACGGACTGTATATCATTTTTTCGGCAGCCTTTCCCGAATATGCGCCCTCTCTGCCCTGGCAGGCTATCACCGCCGACATCGGAAGTTCTTTTTCTCCGTTTTCAAGCGCATTTTTTATTTTTTCCGCAATTTCGGAATTTTTGCCCATGCTGCGCGACTGATAAGCACGACTTACATCAAAAAGTGTATTATAAAGAACCTTAATGTATAATGCAAGCTCCTGCGGCGCTGCCTCCGTAAGTCTGTTCACAATTTCACGCTCGCGGTCGCCGTTGTATATCGGCAGATTGTTTTCCTTCTTATAGTTCGCAACCTCCGAAACGGTCTGCATACGCTTTTCAAACAGCTTTGCAATTTCATTGTCCGTTGAATCGATTATCTCTCTTGCCTTTTTCAAATCCATTTTTTTCACGCTCCCAATAAATTTAAAATTACTATAGCTGTCGCAGCCTCAACACACGGCACTGCTCTTTGCACAACACAAGGGTCATGCCTTCCTTTTATAACAAGTTCTTCCGATACCCCGGTTTTCAGGTTCACGGAATTTTGCTTTTTTGCAATCGAAGGCGTCGGCTTGAATGCCGTGCGGAATATTATCGGCATGCCGCTCGATATTCCTCCCAAAATTCCGCCGTGGTTGTTGGTTCGGGTTTTCACCGTATCGCCGTCAAAATAAAATTCGTCATTATTTTCCGACCCGAGCATTTTCGCGGCGGAAAATCCTGCGCCGAATTCAATGCCTTTTACGGCAGGTATCCCGAAAATCGCTTTCGCCATTTCACCCTCGATGCCCTCAAAGAGTGCGCCGCCGACGCCCGGCTTTACTCCCGTGACTGCGCATTCGACTACGCCTCCGACCGAGTCGCCGTTCTTGCGCGCAGCTTCAATTTCAGCCTTCATTTTTTCTCCGCTTGCGTCGGATATTACGGGAAATTCCTTTTTCGCAACATTCTCAAGCTGCTCTGCGGTAATGCCGGCAGTATCAAACAATTCATCGCGGACTCCGTGAATTTCCGCTATATGCGCTCCGATCTTTATGCCTTTTTCTTCGAGAATTTGCATGCATACCGCTCCGGCAAAGCACAGCGGTGCAGTCATTCTGCCCGAAAACTGTCCTCCGCCGCGTATATCATTACTTCCGCCGTACTTCATATATGCAGCAAAATCCGCATGCCCCGGACGCGGAACATTCTTTAAATTATCATAGTCGCCGCTTTTTGTATCACTGTTTTTTATTACTGCGCAAACAGGCGCCCCGCATGTTTTGCCGTCACACAGACCCGATATTATTTCCGGAATATCGGTTTCGCTCCTCGCCGTCTGATATTTGTTTTGTCCCGGACGGCGCCGCTGCATAAACGCAGTTATTTTATCCGTATCAAGCTTTATGCCCGCCGGAAGTCCGTCAATCACGGCGCCGATTGCCTCCGCATGCGACTGACCGAATATCGTAACCCGTATTTTATCACCTATGCTGTACATACGCTTCACCTCCCAAAGTATTAAAATCCTCAAAAAATGACGGATATGATTTATTTACCGCCTCCGCGCCGTTAATTATCACCGGCTCATCGCATATGCATGACGCAATTGCAGCCGCCATTACGATACGGTGGTCGGCACAGCTTTCCGCCGTTCCTCCGCGGAGCTTTCCCGTACCGAAAATTTCAATTCCGTCGGGCTTTTCCTCTGCTTTTCCGCCGAGCGCATTTATAAGCGCGGTTATTGATTTAATCCTGTCGCTTTCCTTAAGCCGCAGCCGCGCGGCATTTTTTATCACGGTTTTTCCGTTTCGCGACGCGGCAAGCACTGCCAGAACCGGCGCCAAATCCGGAATTTGCGAACAGTCAATCTCATCACATTCAAGCAGTCCGTTTATAGCCTTATCTCCCTGCCGCGAATTTTCATCAAGACCTGTAACGTTTACATTTCCGCACAGCTTTCCGGCGGCAATCCAAAATGCCGAATTTGACCAGTCACCCTCGGCACATATCTTTCCCGGGCTTTTATAGCTTTGTTTCACTGCAGAAAATTCGTTTTCCGTCTTTTGAATATCAATCCCGAAAACAGACAGAGTATCCAGCGTCATACCAACATATGCAGCCGACTGCAGCGGTGATGTCAGGGTTATTTTTCCGCCGTTTTCGAGCAGCGGAAGCGTAAAAAGCAACCCGGTTGTGAACTGCGAGCTGATTTCTCCCGACAGACTGAAATTTCCGCTTTTTATTCGTCCCTCGCTGTGCATCGGCAGCATATCGGAGTCAATTTCAGTCCCGTTTTTTCGCAGCTCACGCGTTATTTCCGCAAAAGGCCGCTTACCGAGCCGTCCTCTGCCGCAAAAATCCGCCTTTTCATAAATTGCCGCCGTTACCGGCAACAGAAACCTCGCCGTTGAACCGCTCTCGCCGAAGTCAAGGCTGATTTTTCCGCTGCGTTTTTGTATCGGGCTTATCAATACGCCGTCCTCCGTTTTGCTCCATGAACCGCCGAGAGCCTGTATGCACCGCAGCGTCGCCTCAATATCTTCGGAAAACATATTCATAACAATTTCTGTTTCCCTGTCGGCAAGCGCCGCCGCGATTATCTTGCGGTGCGCGTCCGATTTTGACGTTATGGCACGGATTTCGCCGCTCAGCCGGTGCGGAATAATTTTTATTTCCATAAACTACAGCCCTTTCTTTATAAATTCCGCCAAATCCGAAACGGGCATTTTATAAAGCACGCAGTTTCCGATTTTTTTCGGCAGAACAAGAGTGATATTTTCTCCGCTGCGTTTTTTATCCGACAAAATTACATCATACAGTTTTTCCGCATCAAATCCACATTCTGTCGGCAATGCATTGGCACACAAATTTTCGCACAATGCGTTATATGTGCCTTTTTCACAAAAGCCGTCTTTTTCGGCAGCCTTGGTGATGACAGCCATTCCGATTGCAACGGCATGTCCGTGCGTTATATCAAAACCGCTGCACTTTTCAATCGCATGTCCTATTGTATGTCCGAAGTTCAGCAGCTGCCGCGCACCGGTATCAAACTCGTCCTCCGCCACCAAATCACGCTTGATTGAAACGGCACTCGCTGCAATTTTCGCGGCATTTTTGCGCACATCATTTTTTGTCATCTCAAACAGCTTTTCATCGCGAAGCACTCCGCATTTTATTGCCTCGGAAATACCGTCGGCGAAAGTTTTTTCGTCCAATGTATCAAACACCGACGTATCGCAAAGCACCAATGACGGCTGATGAAATGCTCCGGCAAGATTTTTTCCGCTTTTCAGGTCAACCGCTGTTTTTCCGCCGACAGACGCATCAACGGCAGCCAGAAAAGTTGTCGGAACCTGTACAAACTTTATTCCGCGCAGATAAACCGCCGCGGCAAAACCTGCCATATCCCCCGTCACACCGCCTCCTGCCGCAATGACAATATCGCTTCTCGTGATATGATTTTCAGCAAGGAAATCCAGGATTTTTTCAAGCTCTGTCATATTTTTTGACTTTTCGCCGTTTTTAAACGTATGCACGCATGTGTTAAAACCGCTGTTTTCCAAAGATGATACCAACGCATCTCCGTACAGCCCGAACACCCGGTCATCTGCAACAACCGCCGCTCTGCACGGAGGAATTACTTCCTTTATATATGATCCCAAGTCATGCAGTATATCTTTTCCGATAATCACATCATATTCTTTTGAGGCATTAACGTGAATTTTTTCCATATTCAGCCGTCCTTTCGCAAATCAATTTCGTCCGACAAATCTTTCTTTTCGCGACCGTCACGAAGAAGTCCGCAAAGCAATTCACGGTCGCCGTTTTTTATCGCCTCCGAAAATTCGGACAGATGCTTTATGATCGTATCTATCTCATATGACAGATTTTCCGCGTTTTCGAGGAACAGCTCCGTCCACATGATTTCATTAAGGTGTGCAACCCTTGTCATATCTCTGAAGCTTCCGGCAGAAAATCCGCTGTGCAGCATTGCCGTCGGGCTTTTGATATAGCTGCTCGACACAACATGCGCAAGCTGAGATGTATATGCAATTATTCTGTCATGCTCCTCCGGCGAGGAAATCTGAATTTTTGAAAATCCGAGCGGCAGCATGACATTTTTCAGCGTTTCGATTTTATCCTCCGGCGTCCCCTCACGAGGGGTCATAACGAGCGACGCGCCTTTAAACAAATCCGCCTTTGAGTAATCATATCCGAATTTCTCTATCCCTGCCATAGGGTGCATGCCTATAAACGTAAACCCGTATTTTTCCGCAAAAGGATAGATTCCGCTGCAAACGCGCTCTTTCACGCCGCCGACGTCCGCCACTATTGTGTCCGCGGAAATCTTTTCCGCATTTTGTGCAGCAAATTCAATCGCAGCGTCGGGATACAGACCCAGAATGATTATATCACATTCTGCAAATCTGTCCGACAGCTCGGCGTCAACGGTTCCGTCCGCCAGCGCCTTTTTCATAACGTTTTCGTCGCGGTCACAGCCCAGTATTTCAAAATCCGTAAACCGCTTGAATGCTTTTGCGATTGACGCTCCGATAAGTCCGAGACCGATTATCGCTATTTTCATCTGCATGCGTACGGCAGAACCTGATCTACCGCCTTTTTAACATCATCAAACTGCTCGCAGGTGAGGGACTGGGCTCCGTCACACAGCGCCTTTTTCGGATTGTTGTGAACCTCAATTATAAGACCGTCGGCTCCCGCTGCCGCAGCCGCAACCGACATCGGCTTAACAAGCTTCGAAATTCCCGTCGCGTGACTCGGGTCAACGATTATCGGCAGATGCGTCATTGAACGCAGCATCGGAATTGCCGATAAATCCAGCGTATTTCTTGTTGCGGTCTCAAAGGTTCTTATTCCGCGTTCGCATAAAATTACATTTTCATTTCCACCCGCCATGATGTACTCCGCACTCATCAATAACTCAGACAAGGTTGCGGAAAGTCCTCTTTTTAACAAAATCGGCTTATTCAGATGTCCAAGCTCTTTTAACAGCTCAAAGTTCTGCATATTTCTTGCGCCGACCTGGATAACGTCAACATCTTCAAAAAGAGGAATATGCGAAATGTCCATAATTTCGGTAACTATCGGCAAACCAGTTTTTTTCTTTGCGGCAAGAAGAAGCTCAATTCCCTTGTTTCTCAGCCCCTGGAATGCATAAGGCGACGTTCTCGGTTTGAACGCTCCGCCGCGTAGCATTTGCGCGCCGGATTTTTTTACACTCTCCGCAATTCCGCACAGCTGTTCTTCCGATTCAACCGAGCAGGGACCTGCAATTATCGCAAAATTTCCGCCGCCCACTTTAACATCGCCTACAGAAACAACCGTATCGTCCGGGTGAAATTTTCTGTTCGCATTTTTATACGGCTCCTGGATACGCTGTGCGCGTTCAACAATATCAAGTGCGGACAGCATATCAATATCAAGCGCCGTTGTATCGCCGACAAGACCCATTATGGTTGTGTGCGTGCCTTCACTCATGTGAATTTCAATATTTTGCCCGTTCAGCCATTGCTTCAGGTTGTCCAGCTGTCCTTTGTCGTAGTTTTGCTTCAGTACCAAAATCATGCTTATTACTTCCTTTCTTTTTTAACAAAAAACGGAGTTTGCAGTGTTGCCTGCAAACTCCGTCAAAATACATTTAAATGAACTCTAACTTTCGCACACGCAACACAACAAGGCTTTACGATAATAAGTAAAGCCAAAAAAGTATGAAAAAATTGTGCTGAGAATGCTTATTCTGTTCATCTTTGTATTCCTTTCAATTTGTTTTTTTCATTATAGCACCGCACCGCGTTCTTGTCAATAACTTTTTTTAATTTATTGTTGAAAAATACTATTATTTATCGTATAATTAAAAAAGAGGTGAGTTTATGCGCAGATTTCAGTTCAAAATAACCAAAAATTTTGACGGTACGGATATAAAAAACGTTTTGAAAAGACATTTCGGAATTTCCGAACGCCTCATGATAAAATTAAAAAACGCGAACGGAATATTTTTAAACGGAAACCCGGAATTTGTAATCAAACATGTGCACACGGGTGATTTGCTTGAAATACAGCTCACCGATGAAGCGTCCGAAAATATTGTGCCGAATAACATTCCGCTCGATATTCTGTACGAGGACGAAGATATTCTTGCCGTAAACAAGCCGGCAGGCATGCCGACTCACCCGTCCATACGCCACTATGAGGGAACACTCGCCAATGCCGTCTGCCATTATTACCGCAGCCGCCCGTTCACCTTCCGTGCGGTGACGCGGCTTGACCGCTATACCTCCGGAATTGTGCTGATTGCAAAAAACTCACTTTCCGCTCACATTTTATCGCAGTCCATGCGCGAAAATAAAATAAAGAAGGAATATATCGCCGTATGCTGCGGCATACCTACTCCGTCATCAGGCAGAATATCGGCGCCCATACGCCGTCAGTCGGACGGAATCATAAAGCGCTGCATATCCCCCGACGGCAAGCCCGCCGTTTCGGATTACGAGGTTATCGACACATACGGAAAAATCTCACTCGTGCGGCTTTTTCCGCTTACCGGGCGCACTCACCAGCTGAGGCTTCATCTTTCGCACATCGGCACGCCGATTTACGCCGACTTTCTGTACGGAAAAGAAATTCCCGGCGAACGCACTCGGCTGCACTGCCGTCAAATCAGCTTTCCTCACCCGTTTTCCTGCGAAAATCTTGTGCTGTCCGCGCCCGTTCCCGCTGACATGAATCTCAGCACAATTCTGAAAGATACTTATTAATAGTATCCCGGCTTGAGGCAAAACGCCCTCTTATCATACCGTCATTGCCGCCGCCTCTTCCGTTCAGAGCTTTGTTTATCTGTACTGCCAGCGTCCGCAGCGGAACATTTTCGCCGGCAATTATGTAGCTGTATCCGTTTTTATCATCTCCCGACATTGCCGCGGCAAAACCGGTGCATTTTTCCTTGCATATATTTACAATGTTCTGCAGCATATTCATGTCGGCGTCGGTTTCAAAAACGCAGATATTTCCCTCGGTTTCGGGAATTTGTTTTGCTCTTTCCTCCGCAAGGCTGCGCGACAGCGTTCCGATTTTTTGTTTCAGCTGCGATATTTCTTCCAGCCTTTGTTCGGCTGCCGCCGCAATTTCATCTTGCGCTGCCGAAAATAAAACCGACACTTTTTTTGTTTCCTCCTGCTTTCTGCAGCAGTCATAATATGCATCCATTCCGCAAATCATACGCATGCGCACTCCGCCGCGATGGCGCATAACGTCGGTAATTTTTATCAGCCCTATCTCGCCCGTATGCCCGACATGCGGCGCACAGCACGCACAAACATCAATCCCGTCTACGGTTACTATCCTGACATTTTCCGTAAGGTCAAGTTTTGCACGGTACTGCATTTTTTTCAGCCTTTCCGGCCCGGGATATTCTGCCGTAATTACCCGGTTATCCTGCACCGCCCGGTTAGCTGCGGCTTCTATCTCCCTTACCTGTTCCTCTGTCAGCTCACCGCCGTAATCCATCGTAACTTCTTTATCGCTTAAATGAAATCCGGTGTTGTCAAATCCGTACATACTGTGCACCAGCCCCGATATTATATGCTCCGCCGAGTGGTGCTGCATTTTGCGAAACCGAATATCCCAATCGATTTTGCCTGTAACTGTGCTCCCCTCTGCTATAGGCTCTTTCACGTAATGCATAACGGTATCATTTTCTGTTTCAGCACGCAGCACTCTCTGTCCGCCGAGCGTTCCGGTATCACAGTCCTGTCCGCCGGCTTCGGGGAAAAATGCGGTTTTGTCCAAAATTACGCAGTATCCGCCGTCCGCCGGAAAACATTTTTCACACACGGCGGAAAATTCGGTCATATAAGCATCTTTATCATATAACTTTTCCAATGTATATCTCCTTTCACTATTGCAAATTCTAATTAAATGATGTATAATTAATGTTGCGGAAATTCAAGTCCGCTATAAGATAACAGAAAGAAAGTGAATATTATGACGGAATACACTCACAGAGTACAGTATTACGAAACAGACAAAATGGGCTTTGTCCATCATTCCAATTATATACGCTGGTTTGAAGAAGCGCGGCTTGATTATATGGACAAAATAGGTCTGCCGTATAAAAATATGGAGGATATGGGATTTATATGTCCCGTGCTCGCAGCAGACTGTAAGTACAAAAAATCCGTCCGTTTCGGCGATACAGTAAGAATTGTCACCAAACTGACCGAATACGGTAATGTGCGCCACAAATTCAGCTACATTGTGACCGACAACGAAACCGGCGAAGAACGCGCATGCGGTGAAACCGAGCACTGTCTGCTTGATGAAAACGGCCGCGTCACATCATTAAAGCGCAAGCACCCGGATTTATTTGATAAATTTGTCGCCTTAATTGATGAATAATATTACATTAATTTCAAGAACAACCGGCTCAAACGCCGGTTGCTTTTCATTATATTCCGTTTTTAATTCCGCGCCGCCGGTTTACAGCAGCACGTCATAAATCTCTCTTTTATGTCTGTTTTCCATAACCGCCTTCATTATTTCGGCGGAATTTTCCGCTTTAAAATCCAGAAGCAGTGCGGCAACGCGTTCCTGATAGCCTCTGTGATTATCGCTTCCGCATATTTTCGGCAGCGAATAACTGTCTGCGTACTGATTTGCCATTTTATTTTCAAACTCCGTGCGGCATGCGTTAATCGTTTCGACTGCGTCAACCTTTCGCGGCAAAAGACGTATGTATTCAATATAATCAGCCTCGCGGAACGGGTGTGCATGCACCATATATCCGCCCGATTCATGGACAAGATCGCAGTAATCGTTGAGTGTCAAAAGGTCGCAGTCTTCATGGCGGAGAAGCCAGTTTTCGTCCAGTCCGTACGTCAGCAAATCCGTACCGCGGTGTGTGACCTCCCAGCCCAAATGAACATCAATCCCGACCTCCGTGCCTCTTGCAAGCGCCGCCTTATATCCGCCCAGCAGCATTGACACCCGTTCGTTCCACGGCAAATCCTTCGGAGCGACGCTGCTTCCGTTGTTAAAAAAATGATCCGTTACCACAATCGCGTCATAGCCCATTTTTTTGTAACAGTCGACCAAATCCGCAGCACTTATGTGCGAGCACCTGCTCGATTCCGCTGTGTGACAGTGCATTTCATACTTATACATTCTTCATTCCTCCGCCGTTATTTCCGCAATTACCGTAAAATTCCGTCTGCCACAAGTATCCTTTTGCGGAAATATCATATAATAATTATAATTTTTATTCCGATAAAACTATACCACAACCGCGGCAATTTTGCAATACCAAAATTAAACAAAAAAAATTTTATATATCCTTTACAAACAGCAAAATAGCTGTTATAATAGCATATGGACTTTATCAAGGAAGGGACAAAATCATGGCATTGCTTAACTCAAAAGAAGAAAAACGGAATTTTTACAGAACGGTCACAGCGCTCGTAATCCCGATGGCGCTGCAAAATCTTATTAATGTCGGCGTACAGGCGGCAGACGTTGTCATGCTCGGACGTCTTGATGAAACCGCAATTTCCGCGGCTTCGCTTGCAGGGCAGGTATATTTTATAATGACGCTGCTGTTTTTCGGCTTAACCTCCGGTGCGGCTGTTCTTACCGCGCAATACTGGGGCAAAGGCGATACCGTAACGATAGAAAAGGTTCTGGGACTTGCGGTACGCTGGGCGGTTGTTATTGCGGTATTCTTTTCAGCGGCAGCGTTTATAGTCCCGGTTCAGCTTATGCATATCTTTTCGTCCGAAGCCGATGTTATAGAACAGGGCGCGCAATACATGCGCATCGTTGCACTCGCATACATTCCCGCAGCGGTGACAATGGTTTACCTTAACGTAATGCGCAGCGTGGAACGGGTGATTATTTCTACCGTTGTATACCTTGTATCCCTGATTGTAAACGTGATATTGAACGCGGTATTTATCTTCGGTCTGCTCGGTGTTCCGGCAATGGGCGTGCGCGGTGCCGCTATCGCAACCGCAATAGCGCGTTACTGTGAATTTTTCATTGTGCTGTTCTACGCATTCCGCATGAACAAAACGGTACACATTAAAGGTAAATATCTTCTGCGCACCGAAAAAATACTTGTATCCGATTTTGTACATTACGCCGTTCCGGTAGCGGCAAACGAGCTTTTATGGGGCAGCGGCATATCGGTAATAACGGCGGTAATCGGTCATCTCGGAAAATCCGCAGTTGCGGCAAACTCGGTAGTACAGGTTGTACGTCAGCTTGCAATGGTGGTTACGTTCGGAGTGGCGAACGCTACGGCAATTATGCTCGGAAAAGCTATCGGTGAGGGAAAACAGGATTTTGCACGCGTGTATTCGGGACGTTTTCTCAAATTAACCCTGATGCTCGGAATAATCGGAGCTGCGGTTGTTTTGGGAACATCGCCGATAATAAAGAGCTTCATGACGCTCGGCGACACCGCCAATTATTATCTCAGCGGAATGATGCTGATAATGTCATATTTCGTTATTGCATCGGGCTTTAATACCGTCCTTATCGTCGGGGTTTTCCGCGCCGGCGGCGATACAAAATTCGGACTTATTCTCGACAGCGGCGTACTCTGGTGCTTTGCTATCCCCATGGGCGCGCTCGCCGCTTTTGTTTTAAAACTGCCTGTTATAGCCGTTTACGCTTTACTTACGTGTGATGAAATTATAAAGCTGCCGTTTTCATTCAAACGCTACAAATCCTTTAAATGGCTGCGCAACGTTACGCGCGATATGCCGGAGGATTAACCGTCCTGTGGCAGCGGCTGCAAATACGGCATGTGAAAATTTTTTAAACCGCACGGGGAGCCTCTGTGCGGTTTTCCTTATATAAAAAAAGAAGCTGCCGTATATGACAGCTTCACTTCACTCTTCAGCGATCGTTTCATTATATTTATTAATAACTGCCGTTTCCAGCTTGTCACGCATTTCTGAATTAATCGGATGAGCAATATCCTTAAATTCATTTTCAAGAGTGCGCCTTGACGGCATTGCAGTGAACAATTTTTCACGCCCCTCGATAATTTTTATGTCATGCACAACAAAGGCATCATCAAAAGTTACCGATGCAATTCCTTTCATTTTTCCGTCGCTTGCTACTTTTTTTACCCTGACATCTGTAATTTCCACAGAATCCACCACCTTCCAAAGCTATAGGTTAAAGCTGTTTTGGTGTCATTCCTAAGATGTACTGCTAACACTAACATTATATATGATTATATAAACTATGTCAATATATATGTGTTGTTGCATGTCATTTTTTGTCTAAAATGTACAATTTTATTGAATTATTTTTATGTTTCAAATCTTTTATATTTCGTTTTTTTTACAAATAGGAAAAATTTGTTTTATTTTTGAAAAAAAAGGTATATAATAAATTTATAAAATTAAGGAGCTAAAAATATGTTTGATATAAAACAACTGAACAAAAATGCACATATTCATTTTATAGGAATAGGCGGAATAAGCATGAGCGGTCTTGCCATGATTATGCTGCAGAAAGGGTATGCGGTAACCGGTTCTGACCGCGCAAAATCGCATATTACGGACAAACTCGAAAAACTCGGTGCGGTTATTCACGAGGGACATGCAGCTCAGAATGTTGCGGGCGCCGACCTTGTGATACATACCGCGGCGGTGCATGAGGATAATCCGGAAATGCAGGCGGCAAAAGACCTCGGCATAACGCTGATTACGCGTGCGGAATTTCTCGGCGCGATAATGAAGCTTTACCGTCATGCTGCCGGCATCGCCGGTACGCACGGCAAAACCACTACAACCTCCATGCTTGCTCATGCACTGATACGTTCCGGTCTCGACCCGACCGTCAGCGTAGGCGGCGAGCTTGATATTATCGGCGGAAATATACGAACCGGAAATTCGGACTACTTCATCACGGAGGCTTGCGAGTACACCAACAGTTTTCTGCAGTTTTTCCCGACTATGGCTGTCATAACAAATATAGACGCCGACCATCTTGATTTCTTCTCCGGCATTGAAGAAATAATAGAAAGTTTCCGCAAGTATGCATTTTTAACCCAAGGAAAGGGCTGCGTAATTGCGTCGGGCAATGACAAAAACGTGCGCACTGCTCTGAGCGGCGCGCCGCTTGATATAAAATATTACGGAATAGGCAAAGACTATCTGTATCATGCCGAAAATCTTGTGTATGAGGAAGGGTTCCCGAGTTTCGACATAATGCGCGGCGATGAGCTTTTATGCAGCGTTTCGCTTAAAGTCCCCGGTGAGCACAATGTTCTCAATGCGTTGGCAACCGTCGCCGTATGCGACGTCTGGGGCGCCGACATGCAGCTCGTAAAACAGGGTGTGGAGGAATTTTCCGGCGCACACCGCAGATTTGAGAAAAAGGGCGAATACAACGGCGCATTAATCATGGACGATTACGCGCATCACCCCACAGAAATAAAAGCAACGCTCAAAGCGGCGTCGGAGCTTGAACACAAGCGGCTCTGGTGCGTATTTCAACCGCATACCTACTCACGCACAAAGACATTATGGAACGAATTTTGCGAAAGTTTTGACAATGTCGATGAGCTTATCATTACACATATCTACGCAGCGCGCGAAAAGCCGGACGGTGTGACAAAGCCCGAAAACCTGGCGGCAGATATTGAAAAGCGCGGTGTAAAGGTTCGCTATGTTGATGACTTCGGCGAAATAGAAAATATTTTAAAATCCGAGCTTGCTCCCGGCGATGTTGTTTTCACCATGGGTGCGGGCAACGTAGTTGATATTGCCGATAGCCTATGCAAAAATCACGCATGCTCTAAATGATGCGCCGAACGCTTCTTTATTGCTTGTTTACCGCTCGGCTATGTTTCCGAAACATGCGGCTCTTTATGACATATAAATAAGCCCGGTACACCCGAACCGACTCCCGTTTCTGAATTTCGGAGGTCGGTTCTGTAATTTCCGGGCTTTTTTTACTTAAACTTCAGTTTATTTTCTGCACAATCCGAATGTGCCGCCTGTCACTCCGACACCGGAATGATAAGCTTTTCGCCGCCGGATATTTCCGCACATTCTCCCATATCGTTACATGCTATAATGCTGTCGCCCTTTACATGATAATGCTTTGCAATATCCCACAGCGTATCGCCGCTTTTTGTAAAATATATCACTATCCCCCTGTCATGCTGCGGCAGCTCCGAAACGGAAACATCGGTAATTATGCGGCGGCTCGTTTTTTTAATCATTTTTCCCGATATGCATATACCGCAGCGTATCTCTACCGAATTTGACGAACTGATTGCGTAGCTCACATGCTCACATTCCGCCGTAAGCAGCACCTCCGCGTCACGGACGGCATTCTCACAGTCAATCATATAGCTGAAAGGAATTTCTTCATTAATACTGCACACAGGCATCTGCGGATTATCGGTGATATAAAGAACGTACACAACCGCTTTTCCCGATACGGCAAGGCGTCCGCTTTGAATTTGTGTCGCCGTTATATACGGCTTTGCGCAGACGGTATATATTCCGGCAATTTCGGGCGCGCCCTGCTCTTTTTGCAGTATTTCCTTAAGCATCGCCGAAAAAACAGGCCGCTCTATGACATTTTCGGTTTCCAGCTCCTCATATGCCGGCTGACATTCGCTGTCAGTAAAATAGCAGTCGGACAGCACCGCAACCTCTTCCCTGCATTCCGTCCGAACGCTCACGCATACACCGATATTAAGTACAATACATTTCATTTCACCGTCCGCATTTTGCGACAGCGCCGCGTCCGTATCACCGGTTTCGTATATTACTTCACACTCGGAATTTTCCGTAAGCCCCTCCATATCGAAAACCTCGGTAAACGGCAGTTCAAAGTCCATGTGCGAACAACAGTTGTTTTCATCTGCGTACAATACGCTTACACAAGCTTTTCCTTTTACCACAAGCTTGCCGCTCAGCGCCTTGTATTCCTTATCAAATATTACAACATTTGTCTTAAGCAGCTCCGCAGCGGCTGCCTTGCCGTGAGGAAAATCAACCGTTTCTTCTATATTAAAGCTAAATTCATCACTGCCGTTCTCGCTGCAAAGGCATATATTTTCCCGTCGCATCTGTGCCGAGCTTTCCTCTACGCCGCACACAAGACTGCATGTTCTGTCCGCAGTGACGCGAACATCTATAAGCAGCTGTGCATCAACGCTTATTTTCCGTGAATTTATCAGCTTATAGCTTACTTTTTCCGTATCGCAGCATGCAAAAAGCCGCATATTTTCCGTAAACTCCGAACGTTTCAGCGTTTCGCAAAATTCAAGACTGCTTTTTATGCACTGCACACAGCCCGCTCCGTTTTCCGGCAGATACAGAACATTGATATTTACCCGTCCCTTTAATGTGATTTTTCCGTCATCAATAAGCCTTTCACAAAGAAATGACTCCGCGTCCACCTGTAAAACCTTCATTATGTCCGGCTTGACGTCCGGCACTATTATGCTCCCCTCCGCACTCGATTTGATTTCTCCGTCATACACCGCTTTTCCAAGCTTGACATCGCGTTTTTTTAACTGCATTTTAATCCTCCAATCCGCTGCCCGGCGGCAGCCATAAATTTTTGCGGCAAGTCCTGTATTAAAATTCCGCAAAAAAATAATCTCATAGTAAATACTATCAGTAAATACTATGAGATTTGTTTTTAAGATATTCATTTAAGCGTACAAATTTTCTGCCATTTTTCATACGCCTTATCCCATTCGTCAGGATTTTCCGGCTTGTACTCGGCAATCGGGAAGGAATTTTTAACAATTTTTCTTCCCTCGTACAAATCACCGATTGCGCCCATTGCGATACCCTGTACTATTACATTTCCTATGCTTGTCGCTTCAACAGGGCCTGCGGATACGGTTCGTTTTGTTGCATTTGCGGTAAAGCGGCAAATCATTTTGTCCTTTATTCCGCCGCCGACAATGTTTATCACATTGTATTTCTTCCCGGTGACCTCCTCCATGCCTTCCACCGTTCTGCGGTATGCAAATGCAAGACTTTCCGCAATACAGCGCACAATCTCGCCTTTTGTTTCCGGAACCTTCTGTCCCGTCTTGCGGCAGTATTCCCTTATGCGCTCCGGCATATTTCCCGGTGTCTGAAATTCATGATAATCGGGATTTATAAGGCTTGCAAACGGCTCTGCCTCATTTGCCTGTTTTTCCAGTTCGTCAAATGACAACAGTGTGCCCTCTCTGTCCCACTGACGGCGCGATTCCTGAATGAGCCACAGACCCATTATATTTTTCAGAAAACGCACGGTTTTATTTACTCCACCCTCATTTGTGAAGTTATGCGCCATAGCTTCTTCCGTTACCATGGGCTTGTCAAGCTCGACACCCATCAGCGACCATGTTCCGCTGGATATGTACACAAAATCCTCATCTTTCGCAACCGGAACCGATGCAACCGCCGAGCCGGTATCATGCGATGCAACCGCGATTACGGGAATTTGTCCCACGCCCAGTTCCTCCGCCAGCTCGGGTTTCAGCACGCCCACTTTTTCGCCCGGGTATATCATTTCCGCAAAAATATCGGTTGGTATTCCCATTTTTTCAAGCATGTCATATGCCCATTCGTATTTTTCCGAATTAAACATCTGCGACGTTGACGCCTCTGTATACTCGCATCTCATTTCACCCGTCAGGAAATAATTGAACAAATCCGGCATGAACAGCATCTTGTCCGCATTCGCAAGAGTCACATCATCTGACAGCCTTTCCGACAGCATCTGATACAGTGTATTGAACCAGTTGAACGCAATGCCGGTTTCCTTAAATATTTCTTCTTTCGGAACAAGCTTAAATGCCTCATCATACATTCCGTCCGTTCTCGGGTCACGGTAGTGATGCGGATTTCCGAGCAGCTTTCCGTTTTTATCCAGATAACCGTAATCCACTCCCCATGTATCAATTCCTATGCAGTCAATATCGCGGTCACCGGAATTTGCACACTTTAAAATTCCCTGCTTTATTTCGTGAAAAAGCCGCAGAACGTCCCAGTACATGCCGCCGTTTACCGTAACGGGGTCATTGGAAAATCTGTGTTTTTCTTCCAGCGTTATCTTCTCTCCGTCAAATTTTGCAAGCATTGCACGTCCGCTTGACGCACCGAAATCAAATGCCAAAAATTTGTATGTTTTTTTCATTTTTCATTTCTCCGTTTCCCATAATCAAATTAAAACCAAACAAACCCAAATATATTTTTATTATACAAAATTATACAGCTGTTGTCAATATAAAAAAAGAATTTTATTAAATTACTGGACTTTGAGAATAATGTATGATATAATCAAAATATAGGTTTAATCTGAAAGGAGTTTACATAATGAAAAAAATAAAAATAGCGTCACTGGTACTGTGCGCCGCATTGACCGCAGCCTCCGCAGTATCTGCTGCATCTTTCACGGACATGCCTGCAGACCCGACTTCCGCAGCGGCAATCGAAAATGCGGTAACAAATGGTCTGCTGTCCGGCTATGAGGACAACACGGTACGCCCCGACAATAACATTAAAAGAAGCGAAATGGCTGCTATCATCACAAGAGCATGCAAAGTTACGGAGCTGGGAGATATCTCACGCTTTACCGATGTTAACAAAAGCAATGACTGGTTTTATGAAGCCATCGCCAAAGCGTACGCAATGGGCGCCTTCTCGGGTGACGGAAACAACATGTATCCTAACAACAACATAACTTTCCAGGAATGTTTCACGGTTCTGTCACAGGTATTCGACCTGCTGCCGCCTTACACCGGAAAAACACCGAACCGCGTATATGATTATTCTTCGCTGGACGGCTACACCGACGCGGCTGAAATTGCAGAATGGGCTAAACCGTTTTTTGCGGGAGTTGTTTCCAATGACGGCTGGAAAGGCGTTGACGGAAAGCTCACTCCGACAGCCTACATAACAAGAGCACAGTTTGCCTCCGTAATGGGCAATCTCATTCAAAACTATATCGATAACCCCGGCACCTACAGCGAACTGCCGAGCGGCAACACGATGATTCGTTCGGACGGAGTTGTGATTGAAAATGCAAAAATTGACGGTAATCTGTACATCGGCGACAGCGTTTCCGCCGGAAAAATCACACTTAAAGACATCGATGCCGCAAAAAAACTGGTTATCCGCGGCTGCGCAACGCCGACAACTAACGAAAAAGGCGAAAAAACCTTCGGAGCAACCGGAATTACGGTTACCGGAAAAGTGAACGCATTAAGATTGATCAGACCTTATATCAATGCAGATATTTCCAAACTGACATGCGGCACAATTTACTCGGTAAAAAATACTAATTTCACCATAGGAGCAACACTGGAATAAAACAAAAAAAGACTTTCGGCGGACAGGCGTATCCGAAAGTCTTTCGTTTTGCTGATGAAAGGATAAAATTATATGGAAAGATTTTTTAAACTGAAAGAACACAAAACCAATGTCCGCACGGAATTTATTGCCGGAATAACCACTTTTATGGCAATGGCATATATTTTAATGGTAAACCCGGGAATGTTTTCGGAGCTCGGCAGCGTTACATACGGAGCTGTATACATCGCAACCGCTCTTTCCGCTACCGTGGGCACACTTCTTATCGGACTTCTTGCAAATCTCCCCCTTGCGCAGGCTTCCGGCATGGGGCTTAACGCATTTTTCGTATACACGGTTTGCTTAGGTCTTGGGTTCAGCTACGCAAACTCACTGCTTTTCGTACTCGCCGACGGAATTATATTTATACTTTTAACCGTAACCGGTCTGCGTAAAATTATTTTCGACGCAATTCCGCACGCGGTAAAAGCTGCAATCCCTGCCGGAATAGGTTTGTTCATCGCATTCCTCGGTCTGCAGGACGCCGGACTCATAGTAAACAGCCAGTCAACCTGCGTATCCCTTGCTTCATTCAATCTGCTCGGCTCGGCAACCTGGGCATCTATAATGCCGATGATTGTTACAATCGCCGCGGTAATATCAATAGCGGTTATGTCAAAAAAACAAATCAAAGGTGCAATCCTTTGGAGTATTTTGGGAGCAGCAGTTGTATATTATGCTCTCGGTTTAACAGTTCCGGGCTTCTACGGCGATTTCGCACTCGGAAATTCGCTTAATCCGATAGATGCATTCAAGGATTTTGCATCACTCTCATTCGGCAAAGTATTCACCGAAGGCTTTGATTTTTCACAGTATCTCTCGGCTGAGGGACACACCGTAACCGGACTTGTCATAACTTTTATTACAACATCACTTGCTTTTTGCATGGTTGATATGTTCGACACACTCGGCACACTTTACGGCGCTTGCCGCGGCGGCGGTATTCTTGTGAAAAATGAGAAAAGCGGAGAATATGATGTCCCGAATATGGATAAGGCTATGCTTGCCGACGCAATTGCAACTTGCGTAGGTGCCGTTTGCGGAACATCTACCGTTACAACCTTTGTAGAGTCCTCCTCCGGTGTTGCTGCCGGCGGACGTACCGGTCTTTCTGCAATATTCACCGCAGTATTCTTTGTAATCGCGCTTTTCCTCTCCCCGATTGCCGCGCTCATTCCTGCATGCGCATATGCCGCAGCGCTTATATATGTAGGTATTCTTATGATAGGCTGCGTCAAAGACATCGACTGGGGCGACCCTGAGGAAGCTCTTCCGTCTTTTCTGACATTAAGCATGATGCCGTTTGCATATAACATATCCTACGGAATTGCTTTCGGATTGATTTCTTACATCGCAGTGAAGGTGTTCGGCGGAAAAGCTAAGGAAGTAAACATCGGCACATGGATTATCGCTTTGCTGTTTGCGCTCATGTTCTTCCTTACTCACTGATAAAAGCATATTTTGAAAAGGCACGGAAACTCCGTGCCTTTTTTTGTTGATATTTCTTAGAAATTATATGATTTTTGCTATATTTTGTTAATTTTTTATTACAGCATACACCTTATTGTTGCAAACAGGAATATAATGTGTTATACTTTGTTTATAAAGCGTTATAGAATATATCCTCGCACAGCGGGGTATTTTAACTATAAAATATCAATATAAGGAGAGATTTATATGGACGCGATTTATGAAAACATTAAAAAAGGCGTACAAACGGTTAAAACAGAAGCAGGCAGACTCACAAAAGCCGTTATCGGCAAAACAAATAATATTGTCGACATCACAAAGCTGAATCTTGTAAAAACCGAAACCGAGGGGAAAATAAACAAGCTCTGTCAGCAAATCGGCGAATTGGTTTACGAAAAATACCTCTCCGGCACAACTCCGGAAGATGACATCGGCGGAATATGCATCGAAATCGATAAATTTAAAACCGAGCTGAAAGATTTGAACGAGCAGCTTGCCGAGTATAAAAACACGGTTGCATGCCCCGAATGCGGACAGTTCAACAGCAAGGACAGCGACTACTGTTCAAAATGCGGTACGCACATTTCCTCAAAGGTTCAATATGCCGCACCAGAAGTTGTTGACATCGTTCCCGATACAGAGAATGAACCTGAAAACTGATATAAATAATACCGTTTAAGAAACCGCAATAAAACTGCACAATTTTACTGCGGTTTCTTTATTCAATATTACGCAATTAACAAATCAGCACTTTACAAATATAAATATTAATGGTATAATAAATTAAGTAGCTTGTTCTGCTGTATTATCGGATAATACATAAAAATGTCCGCCTATATACCGGGCATGGTTGCGCTTGCTTATATACCAGGCTCAGCCTGTACTACTCTCGGCAATCCGGCATTACAGTCTGCAATGCTGACCACATTTTTCGGTCTCCGCTTTCGGTTAACAGTCGGCGGATTAGTTTCTCCATTCATAAACGGACGTTTTTTCGGTTATTTCCGTACTGCGGCTTTCATTAGGCGGCGTGCGTTTCCAGCCTATTTAACCGTGATTTCGGAAGTCTATGCTTGCCTGAAACGGAAAAAAGCGCACATGCTAGCTGTGCGCTTTTTTCTTGTTCTTTTATATCAGCTTGCCGACGTCTATATCGGCAATTTTATAATATCCGCTACTATCCAGAATGTCTTTTTTAAGAGCCAGCTTTATAGGCGTTTCACCTTCAAACATGCCTATTTTTACCGTATATTTTCCGCACGGAACCTTTGTAAAGTCAAGCATGATATTTTCATGTGCCGCGCCGCCTCCGTTCCAGCAGCGGTTATCCGGGCTTTCGTCATTTAAAACAAACCGTCCGTTTTCACCCTCGGCAACAACTTTCATTTCATATCGGTGATACGCCTTTGCAAAACCCTCGTTGCGTACAAACAGTTTCATAACCGTATGCGCTCCGCTGTAACATTCCGGCAAATCCACGCCGTCAATAAAATACCAGTATCCCAGACGGTTTGCGGCATACTCCGTGAACCAGCGGAAACGCTTAAACCATTCATACGGGTCACCGTGAAATCCCGAATAAGTCGCTTTGCCCTTTTTCAGCGCTTCAAGATACCTGAAACAATCGCCGAGGTTTTCCGGTTTTATAAGATGATAGTGCTCAAGCTCCAGACTCGTCGGCGCATTGGGCGTGAAATACTTATAGTAAAAATCCGTTTCAAGCGTATCATACCCGAATGTTTCGCTGTAATATTCCACACACACCGAATCGTCACGTATGCCCACTCCGCGCGCCATTGCATACTCCATAATCTCCGCGCCTGCCTCGGGGTCATTCTGTCGCAGATGCGATATTGTATCATCATTTATAAGTACCGTTGTATTCGGGAAATTGCGAATATGAATATTAATATGTTTTTTAACGGTTTCAATATCATAAACACGCCCCATTCCGAAAGCGTTATGACCCTCTCCCCACGCTCCGAACGTTCCTATCTCCACATAATCCACCAGCGGATTTCCGTCAAATTTTCTCCCGCATTCCGCCATAAAATTATCAAGCTTTTCCAAAAACAGCGGATCGGAATAAACCGGCTCGAAACAGCCGACAACATCATCTCTGCCCGTATCGTAGAATTTTCCTTCAATTCCCATGTCAACCAGCCACTTCGGCGTCGCGTAGCGGATTGTCGATACTTCATAGGTGCAGACGCGAATTGAAAATACATACCCGAATTTTTTCCATTCGTCCATTATCTCATCTATGTATGACCAGTCATAAACGCCCTCTTCTTTTTCTATATCCGCCCAGTCAAATCTCAGATAAATATTGTGTAGGCCCGGAAACCATTCCAGATGGTCGCCCTCATGTATGCAATTTCTGTAGTTCGCTCTGCCGAATCCATTATCTATATAATGATAAAACCAACCCTTATGCGGATTTTTCAACACCGTAATATCGTCCTCAAGATGCCGCATGTCAATGTATGAGCTTGACAGCGATACAATATCCTTTTTGGTTTCTTTGTTAATCTTCATTTTTTCTTCCCTCCGATTTTAAATTCAAAAAAATTCTAACATAAATAATTGGTTAAGTCAATCGTAAATCTGTACTTTTTTTCCCGTATTCATGTACAAATTTACTATTTATTGAAAATTATTTTCAAATATATTGTTTTTTGCGGCAAAATATAGTATAATGATAATATATGATGATTAAGGTGGTGCTTTATGCTCTTTAAAAATATAGCGGAAGATGTGCGCGCTGTACTGGAGCGCGACCCTGCCGCACGTTCGCATATTGAAGTTTTTCTTCTGTATCCCGGTATACAGGCGGTATTCCGGCACAGAATAGCACATTTCTTTTATAAACACAACATGAAATTTATTGCACGGCTTATTTCACAGGTTTCGCGTTTTTGGACCGGGATAGAAATTCACCCCGGAGCGACTATCGGCAAAGGATTGTTCATCGACCACGGCATGGGAGTTGTTATAGGAGAAACCGCGGTTATCGGCGACAACTGCACGATTTATCAAGGCGTCACTCTCGGCGGCACAGGCAAGGAACGCGGCAAACGTCACCCGACTCTCGGCAATAACGTTATGGTCGGCAGCGGCGCAAAAGTTCTGGGACCGTTCACCGTTGGTGATAATTCCAAAATCGCAGCCGGAGCGGTTGTTTTATCGGAGGTTCCTCCCAATTCAACCTGCGTCGGAGTTCCTGCAAGAATAGTAAAATGCGACGGCGTACGGATTGAACCGGATCTCGACCAGGTTGCAATCCCCGACCCCGTTTCATCGCAGATTTGCACACTGAGCGTTCACATAAAAAATCTTGAAGAAAAAATAAAAAGGCTTGAAGCCGATTCGGAAGGAAAATAAAATGAAACTGTTTAACACAATGACAAGAGAAAAGCAGGAATTTATTCCGATAAAGGACGGAGAAGTTAAAATGTATTCCTGCGGACCTACCGTTTATGACTATTTCCATATCGGAAACGCACGCCCGTTTATTATCTTTGACACACTGCGCAGATACCTCGAGTATCTGGGCTACAAGGTAACTTTTGTACAGAATTTTACCGATATAGATGACAAAATGATAAACCGCGCAAACAAAGAAGGCATCACGGTGAAGGAGCTTGGCGAGAGATTTATCGCCGAATATTTCAAGGATGCCGACGCATTGGGCATCAAAAGGGCTGACGTTCACCCGAGAGCTACCGAAAATATCGATGCAATTATCGACATTGTAAAAAAGCTGGAGGAAAAAGGCTATGCCTACAATGTGAACGGAAATGTATATTTCCGAACGAAAAAGTTCGACGGCTACGGAAAACTGTCGCACCAGCCCCTTGAAGACCTTGAGGCAGGCGCACGAATTGATGTGACCGATGACAAAGAGGATCCAATGGACTTCGCACTCTGGAAAGCTCAAAAGCCGGGCGAACCAGCATGGGAAAGCCCGTGGGGCATGGGACGTCCCGGCTGGCATATCGAATGTTCCGCTATGGTAAACAAATTTCTCGGCACAACAATCGATATTCATTCAGGCGGCAAAGACCTTATCTTCCCCCACCATGAAAATGAAATTGCTCAATCGGAATGTGCAAACGGCTGCACCTTTGCAAACTACTGGCTGCACAACGGGTATATTAATATCGACAACAGGAAAATGAGCAAATCTCTCGGTAACTTCTTTACAATCCGCGATATTACCGCAAAGTATAAACCGGAGGTTATCCGCTTTTTCATGCTTTCGGCCCACTACAGAAGCCCCGTAAATTTCAGCGATGAGCTTATGCAGCAATCGCTTTCCGCAATGGAGCGCGTTTACAATTGCATAGACAATCTTGAATTTTTGCTTGAAAAAGCAGCGGAGCGTCCCGAAAATGACGCCGAAAAAGAACTTCTTTCCGAAATCGATACAGCAAAAAAACGTTTTTCGGATTCCATGAATGACGATTTAAATACAGCCGACGCTATTTCAGCAATATTTGATATAGTTTCCGCGGCAAATAAAAATTTGTCTCAAAGCGGCGACAACTCAAAAACGGCAGTTTCCGCGGCATTGGCAGCAATTCATGAGCTTGGCGACGTTCTGGGCCTGTTTATGAAAAAAGAACATGAAAACATTGATGATGAAATCGAGGCGCTCATAGCAAAACGCAATGAAGCCCGTAAAAATAAAGATTGGGCAGAGGCTGACCGCATACGTGATGAGCTAAAAGCGCGAAATATTATACTGAAGGATACGCCGCTTGGCGTAAAATGGTCATACGCGGAATGAAAAATGCAGGAACATACTCAGCTTTGGTGCTTGCATATATAGGCGACTCCGTATATGAACTGTATACGCGCAGGCGCGTCCTCACGGATCACCCCGACATGCCTGCACACAAGCTGCACAAAGAGAGTGTAAAACACGTTAAGGCAGCTGCTCAAAGCAATGCCATGGCTGCAATCGAACCTTTGCTTACCGAGGAGGAGCACTCGGTCTACAAGCGCGGAAGAAATGCTAAATCGGCGACTGTTCCGAAAAATGCCGATTTGATTGATTACCGCCGTGCAACGGGATTTGAAACATTGTTAGGCTATCTTGAGCTTTCCGGAATGACGGACAGGCTTTCCGAGCTTATGGAAATCGCTTTTAACAATTCAGATAAAGACACACATTAATCAGGAGGAAGAAAAATGGAACAAAAAAAACAGACTCAACTCGCAATTACTGCGAATAAAGTCAGAAAAAATGCGCTGACAGCAGTTTACAGCGCAGCATCGGGACACCCCGGCGGTTCTTTATCAATTGCCGACGTCCTTACATACCTTTACTGCGAAGTCATGAATGTTGATCCGAAAAATCCAAAAATGGCAGATCGCGACAGGTTCGTGCTGTCAAAAGGACATACATGTCCGGCTTTGTACTCAATTCTCGCTTATAAGGGTTTCTTCCCCGAAGATGACCTTAAAACTTTCCGCAAGTCGGACAGCTATCTCCAAGGACACCCGGATATGAACAAGGTTCCCGGAATTGATATGTCAACCGGTTCATTGGGTCAGGGCGTATCCGCCGCCGGCGGAATGGCGCTTGCCGCAAAACTCGATAACAAGGATTACCGCGTATACTCCATTCTTGGTGACGGCGAGCTTGAAGAAGGTCAGGTTTGGGAACAGGCTATGTTTGCCGCTCATTATAAGCTGGACAATCTGACAATATTTATCGACAATAACGGACTTCAGATTGACGGAAATATCTCTGATGTTATGAATCCCAATCCGATTGATAAGAAATTTGAAAGCTTCGGCTGGCATGTAATTAAAGCATACGCTCATGACTTTAATTCCCTTGAGTCTGCAGTCAATGAAGCAAAGGCTACAAAAGGACAACCGTCTGCAATAATAATGAAATCCGTAAAGGGCAAAAACGTTTCTTTTATGGAAAACAATGCCGGCTGGCACGGCTCCGCTCCGAACGAAGAACAGTACAAACAGGCAATTGCGGAGCTTGATAAAATAATTTCCGATTTGGAGGCGAGTTTATAATGGCAAAAAAAGCAACAAGAGAATCTTACGGTGCAGCATTAGCTGAATACGGCGCAGACGAAAGAATTGTCGTTTTGGACGCGGACCTGTCAAAATCGACAAAAACTGAAATGTTTAAGAAAGCATATCCGGAACGGTTTTTCAATGCAGGCATAGCAGAAGCAAACATGATGTGCGTTGCAGCGGGTCTTGCTTCATGCGGAAAAATCGCATTTGCATCAACCTTTGCGATGTTTGCAGCCGGCAGAGCATTTGAGCAGGTCAGAAACTCAATCGGTTACACAAAGCTTAATGTTAAAATCGGCGCAACACATGCCGGCATATCTGTAGGCGAGGACGGCGCTTCTCATCAGTGTCTGGAGGATATTGCATTAATGCGATCAATTCCGAATATGGTAATCATAAACCCTGCTGACGATATCGAGGCTCGCCTTGCCGTAAAGGCGGCAATAGACCATGACGGCCCTGTATATATGCGTTTTGGCAGACTCGCTGTTGAAGATATAAACGGCGCCGATTACAATTTTGAACTCGGAAAAGGCGTTCAGCTTGCTGACGGAAATGATGTTACAATAATTGCAACAGGACTTATGGTTGAAAAAGCCCTCGAAGCAAAGGAAATATTAAAAAAAGACGGCATTTCCGCTCGCGTAATCAATATACATACCATCAAACCGATAGATAAAGATATTATTATCAAAGCAGCAAAGGAAACCGGCGCTATAGTCACCGTCGAAGAACATTCAATTTACGGCGGCCTCGGCAGTGCAGTAAGCGAAGTTGTCTGCGAAAATGCTCCATGCACCGTAAAAATTATGGGCACCGATAAATTCGGACGTTCGGGCAAACCTGCGGAATTATTTGAAATATACGGTCTTACTCCGCAAAAAATTGCAGAAAATGCAAAAGCGGCTATTAAGTAATGAGTTAACCCCAAATTTTGTGTAAAGTCTTTACGAGACCTCCAAAATGGTATATAATAAAAATATCATTTTGGAGG
>CAKSUM010000010.1 GCA_934501535.1 uncultured Clostridia bacterium | reverse complement strand
ACTTCAACTTTCATTTAACGGAGAAATCAAAAATTCAATAACTTTATCCAAGGTTTTGCACTACCTCTTTTTGTTATGCCTTTTTTGACTTGTTTTCTATTATATCATACTTTTTCAAAAAACGCAATTTCCTATACAGTAAAAAGAGCATTACAAAATGTAATGCTCCGATACAGACAATCGGCTGAAATCCGCATATTCACTTACTTTTTATGTACCCAAACAGACCTTCTATCATGTGCATGGGTTTTGGGTGCAACGCCGCCGGGATAGTCGGCTGCCGCATAATCGACTCACCGCGCGAACGCTTTATTGCGGTTCTTACGAATTGTTTTGTTCCGTGCAACGGAAAATTTCCCGCATTGATTACTATTATAACCATATTCTTTGCTTTTTCCGACACCGGATTAATACAGTCCGCGTCATGCGCACTCATGCTGACAGCTGTTGTAATTTTAGGTATTATAATGACATTCGTTTCTTCAAAATTACTTTCTAAAACAATTCTTAAGGGTCAGCCTTCATCATTTACACTTGAACTTCCGCCTTTCAGGCGTCCGGACATCGGCAGTATCATCGTCAGGTCTGTATTTGACAGAACTTTGTTCGTCCTCGGCAGAGCTGTTTGCATCGCCGCTCCGGCAGGACTTATTATCTGGCTGTTCGCAAATATAAACATAGGCAATCTGACATTGCTGCAATATTGCTCCGGCATGCTTGACCCTTTTGCAAAAGCTATAGGGCTTGACGGAACAATCCTGTTCGCTTTTATCTTAGGGACGCCGGCAAATGAAATTGTAATTCCGCTTATAATCATGGCATACATGTCGGGCGGAACCCTGACCGAAACGGCAAGCATTGCTCAGTTAAAGCCCATGCTCATCAGCAACGGCTGGACGTGGATAACAGCTGTGAACATGATACTGTTCTCTATAATGCACTGGCCATGCGCAACAACCCTTCTGACAATAAAAAAAGAAACCGGAAGTATAAAGTGGACGCTTTTGGCAATTGCAATACCAACCGCGTTCGGTATACTATCCTGTTTCATTTTTACATCAATAGCAAGATTATTCTAAAACATTCGCCGGCATAAATTATTAAATGCCGCGGCAGGTATATTTACACAAAACTCATTACCGCCTCGGCAATAAAGACCGCAGCGCATGCCACCGCCGCTACCTGCAGCAGACTTTTTTCAAAATAAGCGGTTACGGCTGCGGCTGCAAATCCAGCTATCGCAGCAATCTTGCTGTTTGCAGCGTAAAAAATCGCCGGAACGGTCATTACACTCAAAACCGAATACGGTATATAATGCAAAAAAGAGATTAAAAACTTGTTTTTAATCTTTTTTTTCATCAAAACAAACGGAACCATTCTTATAAGATATGTAATTCCTGCCATAACAAACAAATAAACAGCAAAATTATTCTTCATTTTCCGCCTCCGAAACATTTACCGGCGATACCGCAGCAAGCACGGCGCTTGCAATAACGGCGCAGATAATAATAACAAACCCTCCCGGAACAGCTGACAATCCGGGTACATATTTGAAAATGCAGCTGAGCAACACCGACAGCAGCACGCAAATTGCCGTGCTTTTACTGCGTTTCATCTCCGGCACCACAATTGCGACAAACATTCCGTATATTGCAATTCCGAGCGAAGATATAATGCTCGGCGGCAAAATATTCCCGGCTGCCGCACCTACAATTGTCCCCAGACTCCAGCCTATATACGGCGTAAGAATAAGCCCATACAAATATTTCCGTCCCGTCAGCCCGAACTTGGCGGAAGCAACCGCAAAGACCTCATCGGTATTTACAAACGAAATAACAAACCTGTCAAATGTCCTGACGCTTTTATCCAGCTTTTGAGAAAGCGATATGGACATCAGGGCATATCTGATGTTAATTATGAGCTGCGACAACGCAAGCTCAATCAGAGTCCCCCCCGAGGTAATTATGGGCACCGCGGCAAGCTGCCCCGCAGATGTGACGTTTGTCATTGAAATAAGCACTGCCTCAGCGACCGTAAGTCCGTTTTTCACCGCAAAAATCCCGAACGCAAAGGCGACAGAAAAATATCCGAAGCATATCGGCAGCCCGTCCGTCACGCCGTTTAAAAAATTATTGTGTACTTTCATTTTTGTTTCTCCCGTTAAAAAGTAATCGTATGCCTGCGCACCTCTGCCGCTCCGGGTTTCAGTCTGATTATGCCCGGTTTCGTGCATATATTGCGGTCACTGTCGGTATAATCCGGCAATCCGCACCACGGCTCTATACAGATAAATTCCGCACCGGGAATTGTCCACAAAAGCAGATAATCCGAACCGTTAAAATCAATTTTCGCAACCACATTATCTGCATTATCCGCAAGCGTCAATTGTCTTGACTTCAGTCCGCAGAATATCAGTGCGTCAACCTCAAAGTATTCGTTTTTGAGCTTCAGCGTATTTGTGCCCTTTGCAATACATACCGTTTTATGACTTAATATACCGTCCTCAACAAGGTTGCTTTCCAGATTTTCCGACTTTTCAAAAATAATTTTATAATTTTCTATTCCCCCCGGACAGGCATATGCTTCATGTGCACCCACCGAATAATACATATCCACCGTACCGGTGTTTTTTACTTCATAATCTATTGCTATTTGATTTTCATTAAGCGTATATGCAGCTCTGAATTCAAAATCAAACGGATAAACTTTTTTCGTATCCTCATCGGATTTCAGCAAAAATACCGCTTTGTCCTCCCAGATGATTTCGGGGGTAAATACACGGTTTGCTGCAAATCCGTGCTTTTTCGGGAAATATTCTCTTCCGTTATATAAAAAGCTGCCGCCGCGCAATCCGCCGCATATCGGAAAAAGTATCGGCGCATGTCCGTCCCATACGTTCGGATCTCCACACCACAGCCGCTCCGTGCCGTTTTTTTTTATGCTCGTCATCTCAGCCCCCGCAGAATTTATCTCCACGCGCAGCCGGTCATTTTCTATTGCAATCGTTTTCGCCATTTTCCACCCTCCGTTTTATTTTCTAAAATATTATTATAATACACATGAAATTTTTTTTCAAGTAAGTTTTTCGGTTTTTCGAATTTTCTCTGATTTTTCATGCAAAAATAACAATTAATTTTCCGTTTTAAAGGCGCAAAAAAATTATTTATTACAATTATATTACATCTATTGACATTCAATCCGTATTGGTGTAACATACCCATGAAATTAAAACAGACGTCGGGGGGACGGTATTATGAAACAGACAAAAACCAACTTTTGGCAGACACTTTTCAAGTACACAAGCGACCACAGAAAGAACCTTTTTCTTGCTGTACTTTTCTCGGTAATCAACGGCATCGCGGTTGCTCTTGCGCCGCTTGTAATTAAGTATGTTATCGATGACGCAATCCAGAATGACGTTCTTCCGCCCGATATGAAACTGAAAAAAGCGGCATTTTACTGCATCGCATACCTTTTAATATGCGCCGTGCGCATACTTGCATGGGCTGTAGGTTATCATAACCTTCTCGTTGCAATAGAAGGGTTCATGTTCCGCATACGGTCGGATTTCTTTCGCCACATTCAGACGCTTTGCATGCGCTTTTTCGACCGAACCTCCTCAGGCGAGTTGTTCAACTACATAATGGGTTCACCTATCGCAAACCTCAAAAACTTTTTATCACAGTTTGCCATGAGTGTTCCGTACCAGTCGGTCGCCCTTGTGATTTCGCTTATAGCGATGCTGTCCTATGACTGGCTTTTAACACTTGTTATGCTTGGAATTGTTATTATTTCGGCAGCGTTCAATTACTTTTCACGCAAGCGTATACGCCGTTTGTCCGGCGACATGCTCAAAAGCGAATCGGAAGCAAGCAAATATATTGATGACATGCTTCACGGCAGCCGCGCAATAAAAATGTACGCAATCGAGGACAATATTCACGCTAATTTTGAGAAATATATCGATACCCTGAAGAACAAAGGTATTTTGCTTTCCTTTACTCAATGGAAAGAAAGCGCAAAGCCTGAATTTACGCAAAATTTCGGGACAGCTCTCGTGTACTTCGTAGGTGCGTTCTCGTGCATTTACCGCGGACTGACTGCAGGCGAGCTTGTTGCGTTTGTGAGCAGCATGTCGATTATCAATAATTCGGTAAACCTTTGGTTTAACGTAAATCTGATACGCTCCAACGCAGAATCGGGTCTTGAGAGAATTATGTCCATACTACAGGTTAAAACGTCCACTCCGGAGGACACCGCGCATCTGCATGATATCAACCTTGAACGCGAGAGTGCAATCCGTAAAAATCTGCCTTGTCTGGAATTCCGAAATGTGACCTTCGGCTATGACAACAGAATTATATTTAATAATCTTAACTGCAAAATGGAATATAACCACAGTTTCGGGCTTGTAGGCTCAAGCGGCAGCGGCAAAAGCACTGTCACGAAGCTTATAATGCGGCTTTATGATATAAACAGCGGCGAAATACTGATGCACGGCAGAAACATAAAGGACTACAGCCTGCACGATTTGCGAAAAAATATCGGAATTGTGCCGCAGGATCCGTTTATATTCCAGGCAAGCATAATAGAAAATATCCGCATGGCATATCCCGAAGCGCCTATGCTCGAAGTAATACAGGCGATGGAAACGGCGCGCGTGCATGAATTTGTCAACGATTTGCCGAAAGGCTGGAACACCGTTGTGGGCGATAACGGCTTTAATCTTTCCGGCGGTCAAAAGCAGCGCATAGCAATTGCACGCGCAATCCTCGGAAAGCCGGATATTCTGATTTTCGATGAGGCGACATCGGCGCTTGACAACGTTTCCGAAAAGCATATTCAGCATGCTATGGAGGACTTGATGAAAACGCACACGGTTATCATGATTGCCCACCGTCTGACCACGGTTAAAAATGTCGATAAGATATTTGTTTTTGACAAGGGCGAAATCGTTCAGACAGGCAACTATGAGGAGCTGAGCCATAAAGACGGCTTGTTTAAAGAGCTTTTAACGGTATCCGAAGAAAAATAAAAAAATGTCCTGTGTAACAAAATACACAGGGCATTTTTTATGCAGTGAATTACTCAGCCTTTTCGGCAAACAGCCGGCAAAGCTTTATACATTCCTCAACATCCGACTTTGAAACCATTTCGGACGGCGAATGAATATACCGTGTCGGAACGGAAATTCCGCCGGTTTTCACGCCGTTTCCGGCATATTGTATAACGCCTGCGTCCGTGCCGCCGTCTTTCATTATCTCAAGCTGATATTGTACTCCGTTGTCACGCGCAAACCCCACAAGCGTCTGACGCACTTCAACATTACAGATTACCGAATAATCCATAACCTTAATTGCCGCTCCGCCGCCAAGCTTTACCGCCATTTTTTCAGCCTCCGGTGTGTCGCCGGTGTCGGTCACGTCAACAGCAATTCCGTAATCCGGGTCAATGCTGTAAGCCGCCGTGCGTGCACCGCGCAGACCGACTTCCTCCTGCGATGTAAACGCAAAATACAAATCATTGTCCGAATTTACCGTTTTTAGCGTTTCAATCAGTATATAGCAGCCTACACGGTTATCCAGCGCTTTTGAGACGATGTGCTCTCCGCAGTCGCAAAATTCTCCCGTAAACATTGCCATATCTCCGATTGAAACAAGCTGTTCCGCCTCTTCCTTACTTCCGGCACCTATATCTATATACATTTTTGACAAAGCATTTTTATCATTCTTAGGCTCCGTACCGATAACGCCTATCGTTCCGTTTTTAAAGCGTACCCGCCTTCCGGCAAGATACTTTGTGTACAGTCCTCCCACGTCCGAAAAACGCAGGAAACCGTTTTTATCGATATAGCTTACAACTATCCCTATCTCGTCGCAGTGCGCGGCAAACATGATTTTCTTTCCCGTTCCCTTTTTATGCGCGATAAGATTTCCCATAACATCGGTATACACTTCATCTGCAATGCCGTCCAGCTCTTCTTTCAATATATCCGTAATCGATTTTTCACAGCCCGACGGAGCGTTGCATTGAGTTAATTTTTTCAGCAATTCCATTTTATATCACCTCATCAATTTTATAAAGAAATAATCTGGCTAAAACATACATTCCCTTTACATCATTCAGCGACGCAATGCTGCACGGAGAATGAAGGTATCGGCACGGCACCGAAATTGATGCTGTTTTTATTCCGCCGAGGGCAAGATGTATTTTTCCGGCATCATTTCCGCCCGATGCGGAACGCTTATACTGAACCGGAATATTATTGCTTTCCGCCAGCTTATAAAGCCATCTGTGAAAATCCGCATCTACCACAGTGCGCATATCCATAAAGCTTATTGCAACGCCCTCGCCCATTGATGTGACATACTCATGCTCCTTAAATCCCGCAATATCGCTGCAAGTGGTCGCTTCAAGAACCAGTGCTATATCGGGTTTAATACGGTTTGCCGCAATTCCGGCACCGCGCAGACCGACCTCCTCCTGAACGGTAAAAACAAAATACGTATCATACTTAACGGGAGTCCTTATCAAATCAAGCAGCGTTGCACAGCCGATTCTGTCATCAATTGCTTTTGCTTTAAACGTAAAGTCGCCCAGTTTTTCATAGTTCGTATCAAACGCGGCATAATCGCCCAAATTTACCTTTTCAAGCGCTTCTTCCTTGCTTTTTGCTCCGATGTCGATAAACAAGTCTTTGACCTCCGGTACGGAATCCCGCTCAGACGGCTTTTGAAGATGTATCGCTTTCATTCCGATTACACCCTTAATTTTGTTTTCTCCTATACGCACTCTTTTTGAAATAATTACACGTGTATCTATTCCGCCCACCGTTTTAAATCTCAGATAACCCTTTTCCGTGACGCCGCTGATAATAAAGCCGACCTCGTCCATATGCGCCGCAAGCATTATCTTTTTCTCCGGATTTCCGCGCCTTAAAGCAATAAGATTGCCCATACTGTCGACAATGATTTCATCTGCATACGGCGTAATCTGTTCCTTTATAAATTCACGTACGGCAGTTTCATTGCCGCTTACACCGTCCATGTTTGTCAGTTCCTCTATAAACATAGCCATTCCTCCATATCATCGCCGAGATTTTGTATAAAGGCCGTCAGCAAGTCCGCAACCGCTTCTGCGTCGGATATTGCAATTGTTTCCACCGAAGTGTGCATATACTTAAGCGGAATTGACAACAGCCCGGTCGGTATGCCCTCATTGACTGTCTGCATAACCCATGCGTCTGTACCTGTGTCACCGCTGTCCACATCAATTTCTGCTTTTATGCGGTTATTTTTCGCGGTATCCATCAGCCGTTTATATATTCCGGGGTAAATATTCGGGCCGCACGTTACAACAGCTCCGCAGCCGACCTCATATGCCGAATACGAATTATCCGGCGTGACGCCGTGACACACATCGACCGCAACGGCAATATCCGGATTGATGCTGCGGCATGCCGTCAATGCGCCGTATCTTCCAGTCTCCTCCTGCACAGCCAAAACAGCATATACATCAACATCGGTTTTGATTTTCCGCAAATTTTTCATGACTGTTAAAAGCGCCGCAACGCTTGCACGGTCATCAAGCGATTTCCCTGAAAACTGACCGCCCATAAGTTCTCCGACCGACTGTGAAAGTGTTATGCTGTCCCCAATCTTCACTATCGCGCGGACAACCTCGACGGACAATCCGGTATCAATAGCCATATCTGAAATTGACGCACTTTTTTTTGCCTCGCCGCGCCCCTGGATATGCGGCGGTTTTGCACCGATAACGCCTCTTATATCACATTTTCCGTGCAGTGTTACTTCCGCAGCAGGCAAAATCCGCGGATCAACGCCCCCGATATTTACAAATGATATGAAACCGCGCTCGTCAATGCTGCTTACCATAAGACCGATTTCGTCGCAGTGAGCCTCTATCATGATTTTCTTCGCATTTTCCCTGCCGCATCGTTTAACCGCAATGACATTGCCTAAATTGTCCTTTGTAACTTCATCACAGTATTCCCCGAACATTTTGCCTATTATATCGGTTATCCTGTATTCAAAGCCGGACATTCCGCGCAGGTTGCTTAGTTTTTGTATAAGCTCTTTCACATTATCACCTCATTTATAATTCATTTACAAGTTTTTTAAACAGATTGCCGCGTTCCTCAAAGTTTGCAAACATGTCAAAGCTTGTTGACGCCGGTGAAAGAAGCACGATATCTCCCGTTTCTGCCCGGTCATGAGCAGTCTTAACCACTTCGGCGTAATCTGTGCAATGAATTATTTCCGGAATACCTTGCTGTGCGCATTTTTTTACCGCTTCTTCAATTTTATCCGAGGTTTTTCCGATAAGTATAAGCAGTTTAACCTTATCCGCAATTGCCGGGCCCACATCATCGTACGGTATACCCTTATCCTTGCCGCCGGCAATAAGTATCACTTTTTTATCAAAAACCTTAAGCGTATTTATCGTTCTGTTCGGGCTTGAATCAATCGAGCTGTTATAATATCTGACTCCGCCGAGTGTTCTGACAAGCTCAATTCTGTGTTCTACGCCCCCAAATGTTTCGGCAACATCTTTTATTATTTCATTGTCAACAAGACCCTCAACGGCGGCAATAGCCGCCATATAGTTCTCCACATTATGCATGCCGGGAATCTTAATATCCTTTATATCAAGCACCTCGGTGCCGCCGCGCACAATCATATCTCCCTCAAGGTGAACATATGCGTCGGTCTTTGATGAAAAATCAACGCATTTCCCTTTAGCCTCACTGCCGATTTTTGCAGTTTCCTCATTTGAGCCGTTCACAACAAGCTTATCATCTGCTCCCTGATAGCGCATAATATTTTTCTTTGCGTCAATGTATTCCGCATAATCCTTATGCACGTCAAGGTGATTGGGGCTTAAATTCGTGATAACGGCTATTTTCGGCGATTTGCGCATCGTATGCAGCTGAAAGCTGGAAAGCTCCAGAATAACCCAATCGCTTGAAGTCATATTTTCTGCATCGGTAAGCAGCGGATTGCCTATATTTCCGCCGAGCCATGTTTTATATCCTGCGGCAGTCATCATTTTATGAATAAGCGTAGTAGTTGTTGTTTTTCCGTCGCTTCCGGTTACTGCAATAATATTTGCCGGACAAATATCGAAAAAAACCTCCATTTCACTTGTGACAACACTTCCCCGGGATTTTGCCGCCAGCAGTGCAGGGTGGTCGAAACGGAGTCCCGGCGTCTTAAATATGATTTCTCCGCTGAGATTGTCAAGATAATTTTCTCCCGTTACAAACTTTATGCCCAATTTTGAAAATTCCGTATAGTCATCTTTGAGCTGTTCCGGCGTGCGTTTGTCATAAACGGTCACGTCAGCACCCAGTTTCACAAGATATTTTATAAGCGGCTTGTTGGATATTCCCAAACCGATTACGGATACTTTTCGGTTTTTTACCGCATTTTTAAAATCATTAACATTCATACAGATACCTCCAATATACAGTATACCACATTTCGGAGCAAATAACAATATAATACATAAAATTTAACAAAATTTCCCTTTAAATTAACCGGCATTTACGGGGATAACAGGCATTTGCCGCATAAGCGTAATATTTCACCGCACAAAGAAATATCCACTCGCATATCGGACAATATTTCGCCGCACAAAGAAAAAGGCGGTGTAAAAATACACCGCCCCGATTTTCGGATTATTCAGCGTCCTCTGCTTCTTCCGCAGCCTCGTCTGCAATAAACTTTTCAATGTCTACGGGAACATTTTCTTCAACCGGTTCAGCCGGAACTTCCGGAGCTGCGGTTTCCTCTTCGGGAGCCGCTGTTTCTTCCTCCTCCGGAGCAATCAACGCTCTGATGGACAGGCTGATTTTGTTAGCGTCCCAGTCAAGGTCGATAACCTTAGCTTCAACTTCTTCGCCGATTGTCAGAACATCTTCCGGTCTGCCGATTCTTCTGTCGGCAATCTGCGAAATATGGATAAGACCGTCAACATTGGGCATGATTTCAGCAAAAGCGCCGAAAGGCATCATGCGGACAATTTTACATTTGATAACATCGCCGATATTGATTTTCGACTTAGCGATAACCCACGGGTTGTCCTCAGCTTTTTTGTAGCCGAGTGAAATTTTCTTTGTTTCGGGGTTAATGTCCTTAATGTATACTGTGAGAGTATCGCCTTCTTTTACAACTTCGGACGGGTGCTTAATCTTATTCCATGACAGTTCCGAAATATGAACCAGACCGTCAATTCCGCCCAGGTCAACAAATGCGCCGAATGATGTTATTGACTTAACAACACCGGTGTATTCCTTGCCGATTTCAGCAGCAGCCCAGAATTTATCCTCGGTAGCTTTCTTTTCTTCTTCGAGAATAGCTCTTACAGAACCGACAACGCGCTTTCTTCTTTCATCAAGCTCGATAAGGCGCATTTTAACGGTTGTGTTAAGTAAAGTTTCAAGATCCTGAACATAGCGCAGTGATGCCTGTCTTGCAGGGATAAATACCTGTGAATCGTTTGCCAGCGCAATAACGCCGCCGCGTACAACCTTGATGATTTTGCCTTCAACAATTTCCTTGTTTTCAAAAGCTTCCTTCATCTTGTTCCAGCTTTCCATTGCCACAAGCTTCTTTCTTGAAAGAACTACTTTACCTTCTGCATCGTTTACGCCAACAACATAAACCTTGATTTTGTCGCCGACCTTAACAATGTCTGATGTCTTTAAATACGGATCGTCTGAAAGCTGATCTTCTGCAAGCTGACCGTTGTATTTAAAACCGCCGAGGTCAACAATAACCTCATTGTTGCGTACTTCAACAACTGTTGCGTCAACAATATCTCCATTATTTAAAGTTTTGCTTTCCGACTGTTCAAACAGTTCTGCGAAAGACTCCTCATTTTTGATTTTTTCTTCCATCGTTGTGAAAACCTCCTCGATAGTACGTGCAGGAGTTGAGGCACCTGCCGTAATACCTATCTTTTTATTTTTTAAATTTATATTCTGAGGAATATCCTCAAAACTTTCAATGAAATATGTTTCGGAGCATTGCCCGCGCGCAATCTGATACAGCTTTTTTGTGTTGGAGCTTTGCTTTCCGCCGATGACGAACATTATGTCCGATTCGGCAGATAATTCATAAGCCTCCTCTTGCCTATTCTTCGTCGCACTACATATTGTATCAAAAACTACTACCATTTTGCAAGTGTTTTTGACATTTTGTACTATTTGCACAAAAACTTTTTTATTTATTGTTGTTTGTGCTACAATACAAATAGGTTTTTCGGCATATTTTTCCGGCAAAACAAAGTTTTCGTCATAAGTTATGATTGCATTGCCGCCGCACCAGCCGTTTATGCCGATAACTTCGGGGTGATTTTCGTCACCGACAATTAATATTTTGTACCCCTTTTGACTGTGCTCGTTTACGATTTTATGAATTTTTGAAACAAACGGACAAGTCAGGTCGATAAATTTTCTGCCTGCCAGTTCATCAATAACCGATTTTTTTACTCCGTGAGCACGGATTATAACCGTATCATTCGGCGGAATATCGCTCACTTCATCATAGGCTTTAACGCCGTGCCGCTCCAAATCTTCAACAACCTGCCTGTTGTGAATTAAATGTCCCAGCGTGGAAACCGTCCCCGGATTATTATTTATTTCTTCGTATGTCTTGTCCACAGCGCGCTTAACGCCGTAGCAAAACCCTGCCGTTTCCGCAATTTTTATGCTCATTTCTTTTCTGCCGCCTTACCCATGGAATATACGCGGTTCATTATTGAAGTGCTGATTTCGGTGAGCTTTTCTATCGACAGCTTTTCGCCGTAATATTCATCGAGATATATCGGCTCGCCATAGGATACCGTAATTTTGTGCATCCAGCGGTATCTGCCCGTTACGGACACCGGAACAACCGGAACCTTCGCATGAGTCGCAATCATTGCCACGCCCGGTTTGATATCGGTTTTTTCGCCGTCACGGACGCGTTTTCCCTCCGGAAAAATTATCATAATTTCCCCGCCCTTAAGAATAGAAAGCGCGGTTTTTATTGCTCCTATATCGCCCTTTCCGCGATGAACCGGAAATGCTCCGAGTCTGCGCAGAAGCGCACCGAAAAGCTTATTTTTAAACAACTCGCTTTTTGCCATAAAAGACATTCTTCGCGGCGATGTCATAGCAACAATCACCGGGTCCCAGTTGCTGCGGTGATTAACCGCAAAAATTGCTCCGCCTTGTTCCGGAACATTTTTTTTGCCGACCGTTTTTATCCGGAACATAAAAAATCCCGAAAACCGCAGCAATCCTTTTGCTATGTAATATAACATCACATTTTCTCCTTTATCAATCCGATAATGTATTCAGCCGCCTCATCTGCGGTCATGTCGGAGGAATCGACCACTGTCGCGTCCTCAGCACACCTCAGAGGCGCAAAATCGCGTTCTGAGTCATTTTTATCCCGATATTCAATATCCTGCTTTACTTTTTCAAAATCCGCCTGTACGCCTTTTTGAACCAATTCCGCGAAACGCCGTCTTGCACGTTCCTCAACGGAAGCTGTAAGAAAAATTTTCAGCTCTGCGTCGGGAAGTACATATGTGCCTATATCTCTGCCGTCCATTATGACATTTCTGCCTGAGGCAAGTCCCTGCTGAAGCTCAACCAGCTTTACTCTTACTGCCGGTATAACCGCAATATCCGACGCGCCCTTGCTCGCGTCAGCCTCGCGTATGCGCTCCGATACGTCTTTTCCGCACAGATAAATGTGCTGCATACCGTCTTTATAGGTTATATCAATTTTAATCTTATCCAAAACGTCTTTCGTGATTGATTCGGCGCTGATATTTATTCCGTTTTCTATCGCATAAACCGCTGCCGCACGGTACATGGCTCCGGTGTCAATATAAATAAAACCCAATTTCTTTGCGCACATGCGCGCAATTGTGCTTTTACCGGCTCCGGCAGGACCGTCTATTGCTACTTTCATAAGTGTCACTCCTTTACGCGTTTTCACCCGCCAAAAAACCGGTTGAATACGCAATTTGCAGATTATAACCGCCGGTATATGCGTCAGCGTCGATGACTTCACCGGCAAAATAGAGTCCGCCCGTTATTTTGGACTCCATCGTTGACGGGTTGATTTCCGATACGCAAACGCCGCCTGAGGTTATTATCGCCTCCTCAATCGGTCTTGTTCCGGTCACGGTGAGGGTCAGATTTTTTATAACATTGCCCAGCTCCGTACGTTCGGCACGTGTTATATTGCACACTTCGCACCGTCCGTCAAGCCCCGCTTCTTTTATTATAACAGGAATTATCGTTTTAGGCAATAGTTCATCTAAAGAATTTTGCAATTGTTTTTTGTGAAATTTTTCAAAATCCCGTAAAATCCGCTTATCAAGCTGTTCTTTGGTCAGTGCCGGCTTTAAATCGATTTTCGCCGTAACCTTTTCGCCGCTTTTGACATGGCATGACGCAGACAGAACAATAGGCCCCGATATTCCGAAATGCGTAAAAAGCATTTCACCGAAGTCGGAAAATATTTCTTTTCCTCGGTTTTCAAGCGTGAGAGAAACGTTTTTCAGCGACAGTCCCATTAATTCGCGAACCCACTTTTCCTCCGTCACCAACGGAACGAGCGATGCTCGCGGCGCAACAATTTTGTGTCCGAGCTTTTGGGCAAACCTGTATCCGTCGCCGGTTGAGCCGGTCAGCGGATATGATTTTCCTCCGGTCGCGATTATAACACTGTCGGCTTTTATAACGCCCTTTTCCGTCTTTACACCGGTCACGCGTCCGTTATCGCTCAAGACCTCCAGCGCACGCGTTTTTAAAAGCTTTACATTATTTCCGAGCGCGTATCGCTTAAGCGCCTCCGCAACATCGCGCGCACTGTCGCTTTCCGGAAACACCCTTCCGCCGCGCTCTACCTTTGTTTTGACTCCCAGCTCCTCCAAAAGGGCAATTATATCATAATTCGTGAAACTGTAGAGTGCACTGTATAAAAATTTCCCGTTGGTCGGGATATTGGCAATAATATCTTCGGTGTCGGCTATATTTGTAATATTGCACCGCCCCTTGCCTGTTATGCGCAGCTTTTTTCCGAGAAATCCGTTCTTTTCAATCAAAATCACCTTGCTGACGCGGTTTTTCAGACGTCCGCATGCAATCATTCCGGCTGGGCCTCCGCCGATTACGGCTACTGTTTTATCCGTCATTTTTTATCATATACCTCATATTCGTCCCAAATTTGTTCGAGCCTTTCAAGCTTGTCCTGTACCGCCTTGCGGTTTGTCATGCTCACGGCAGCAAGCAGCGCGGTTATAAGGCTGAACGGCGCAGTGAGCGAGTCGATAAATGACATCGTTCCGCTTTCCGCAATCAGCGTTATATCCGACACTTTTTCGACCGGCGATGTCCGGCTGTCGGTAATTCCTATCACTGCCGCACCGTTTTTCCCGGCATACTCAAGCGCTCGGATTGTATTTTTTGAATAACGCGGAAAACTTATTCCGATTACAACGTCACCCTCACCGACATTGATAATCTGTTCAAAAAGGTCATCGCCGCCGGTGGTTTTTATCAGCCTTACGTTATCAAAAACGAGATGCAGATAAAACCCCGCAAATTCAGCCAGTGCGGCGGCGCTCCTCACGCCGGTGATATATATTTTCTTTGCGGAGGAAATCGCCTTTGCCGCAGCCTCAAACTGTGATTTTTCATTGCTTTCGAGCGTTTTTTCAATATGACCTATATCGGATTTGAGAGTAAGCGAAAGAATATCCGCTCCGTCATTTTTTTCGTAAGCAAGCTCCATTCGCTGAAGCGCGGTGAGCTGCGTTTTCGCCAGTTCCAGCAGCTTTTTCTGGAACTCCGGATAACCGTCAAACCCAAGCTCGTACGCAAAGCGTATCACGGTAGCCTCACTCACGCCGGCATTTTTTGAAAGCTTTGCAGCCGTCATGTAAGCAGCCTTTTCACTGTTTTGCAGAATGTACTCCGCAATTTTTTTATGACTCTTGCTGAGCGACGTTTTCCTGTCATTTATGACCGACAGAATATCATTGCTGTTCATCACTGCCGTCCTTTCTGTTTTTGTTATAGAAAAACCATTTTTCAATATCCTTGTATGCATCACAATCCGTCGGCTGTTCAATGCCGGATACATATGAACCGTAAATAACATTTTCCGTTTTAAAATAAAGCGGCAGATAGGGCGGATTTACATAAAATGCATGCATAAACTGCGTAACCGCATTTTTATATTCCGACCTGTCGGTAACACCGTACATATGCTGTATTTTTCCCGTCAGCTGTGACATATCGTAATTAAAGTAATTGTCATTTCCCGTCAGCATGGCATATGGAATCATGTTCGGTGCCGTTTCGGTTTCACCGACAAACATATCAAAGCTGTCGGAATTTATGCGGTCAAGATAATCATTGTACGGCACGGATTCTATATCGGCAGAAAATCCTGCCGTGTTCAGTGCTGTGCAGATTGCCCGTGCAATCCTGATGCGGGTTTCATTTTCCGAATTTACCAGAATTTTCACCGACAGTTTTTGTCCGTCTTTTACATAAACACCGCCGTCAGCTCTGTAACCCTCCTGCATTAGCAGCGTGCTGATATGTTCCGTTCCCAGCCCGGTTTTGTACTCGCTGTACGCCCACGCCGACGGGTTTATCGATATATCCGCCGATACGCCGTGACCGTATGCCTCGGTTTCAACAATTTTATTTTTGTCCACCGCCAGTATCGCCGCACGGCGGACATTAACCGGCAGTACGGCTGCGTTGAACCCCAAAAACACCATTTTATCCGAAACGACGGTTTTAATCTGCGAATTATTTTTCGGTGCGGATACCGTCGGGTCAAGCTCTTCAGATGTTATTGCGTCCAGTTCGTTGACATTGAATGCCTCTGCCGCCGCATTTCCGTCTTTCAGTATTCTCACACGGATTTTTTTCTGAGATACCGTATCGCCGTGCCAACCCTCATTGGGTTCAAGTAAAATTTCGGTGCTGCTGCGCGATGCAAATTTATATGAACCTGTGCCCATAGGAACAAAGTCCGTACCCGTTTTATATGAAGAACCGGCTGAAAGTATCGGGAAATTCAGGCACGGGGTAAAATCCGGCTGAGGCAATTCAAGCTCTATGCGGATTTGGTGCTTGTCCGTTGCGGTAAAGCTGCGGATTTTGTCGGCGGTTTTGCGATAAAATCCCTGTGATGAGCGCAGCTTGCTTAACGTGAAAATCACATCATTTGCGGTAAATACCGTTCCGTCATGCCATTTCACGTCCTGTCTAAGGTTCACCGTAACGGTTTTGCCGTCCTCCGAAACGGCATAGCTTTCCGCCAGCGCAGGCACGCTGCCTCCCTGCGCGTCGCGGTCAAACAGCGGTTCATAAATTATATTCATAATATTTCGTACGCTTTCGGACTTTGTTTCAAGCGGATTGAGCGTATCAATTTCATATATCCCGAGATTTATGTCCGTGGTGTCGGACATAACAACCAGCTCACCGCTTTCCACGGCGTTGTCCGTTTCATTTTCCGGCTGCCGGCATGCAGCTGTGCAAAACAGCAAAACCGCCGCAATGCATACCGATAAAAGTTTTTTTATATTAATCACTCCCTGCCGCGAATTTCCGCAATTGCCGCCATAACGCCGCGGCGATTGCCGGTTTTTCTGTGCGAATAGAATAAATCATCATTGCAAAAGGTACATAATTCGGAATCAATTATATTTTCACCCGGTACTCCCTGCTCCGCAAGCTGAAGCTCTATAGCCTTCTGCATATTCACGTGATACTTTTCATGCTTTTCAAGAACATCTTCGCCGAATTTTTCGCGAAAAATATCTGCAATCTCGTCCCCGACCTCAAAATGACACACTCTTATTGACGGGCCTATTGCCGCAATAATTTTTTTCGGGTCGGAATTAAACTCATCAATCATTTTTTGAACCGTTTTTGCCGCTATGCATGCCGCGGTACCTCTCCAGCCCGAATGTGCCAGCCCGATTGCGGCATTTTCCGTATCAAGCAGCACTACCGGCACGCAGTCGGCACCGAATACCGCGAGCGGTACACCGGGCTGCGCCGTAATAAGAGCATCGGCACTTGCGAATTTCTGCGGCTTTATAATGCCGTTTCCGCAGTCACTTTCGCTTACCTTTATTATTTTATCCTCGTGAACCTGGTGCGAAAGTACAAGCTTTTCGCTGTCCACGCCTATTTCATTGCATATAATAGCGTAATTTTTTAACACATTTTCCCTGCTGTCACCACTGTTCATGCGCAAATTCATACTTGAATATTCATTTGTGCTGACACCGCCGCAGCGCGTTGTAAAGCAATGCTTTATCAATCCCGTCTTTTCAAATTCATCAACCGTGTAATATTTAAGAGTACCGTCAGTTTTCAGTCTGAACATCATGCTTCTCCTTAAAATAATCAAATACCGCAAGCGCCGCTTTTTTATCTATAACCTGTTCAAGCTCCGTCAAGCCGGCTTTTTTTATATTTTCAACAGACCCGAATTTTTCCATAAGCTTTTTCTTTTTCACGTCACCGATGCCGGAAATAGCGTCAAGCTCGGATTTTATCATACTTTTGCTGCGCAGCTTTCTGTGATAGGTTATTGCGCTGCGATGCACTTCGTCCTGTACCTGCGTTATAAATTTGAACACGCTGTCAAGCGGCGACAGCTCTATCTCCCCGTCATCCGAAATCAGTCCGCGCGTTCTGTGCTTGTTGTCCTTCACCATACCGAAAACCGGAACTTCCGCGTCAATTGCGCTCATAATTTCATTCACCGCTGACAAATGCCCTTTGCCGCCGTCTAAGAGAATGAGGTCGGGAAGCGGAAGAAATTTTGCTTCATTTTCATTCATTTCGCCGTTTTCAATCTTTTGTTGTTCGTCATGAGCATGGCGAAAACGCCTGTAAATAATTTCCTGCATGGCAAGATAATCGTTTGAGCCTTCAACCGATTTTATTTTGAAGTACCTGTAGTCTTTTTTAGAGGGTTTCCCGTTTACAAACACAACCATAGACGCAACATTATCACTGCCGGAAATGTTGGAAATATCATAGGATTCAATCCTTTTCGGTATGCTTTCAAGGCTCAGTTTTTTTGCAATATCCGATAATATTCTGTTTTTTGTTTCGGAATACTTCAGGTTGTTTATTCTGTAGCTTTCCGCCGCAACTTCGGCGTTTTTATGCACCATGGACACAAGATGTTTTTTCTCTCCGCGCTTCGGCGTTACAAGGCTGACCTTTCTTCCCTTGCGCTCCGACAGCCAGCCCGATAAAAGCTGCGCGTCATCAATATCATGCTCCGTCAGTATTTCGGACGGAATATTTGAATTTTCGGCATAAAACTGTTTTATAAAATCAGAAAGAACCTCGCCTGCCGACATATACTGTGTATCGTCGATTTTATAGCTTGAACGTCCTATAATTTTCCCCTTGCGGACAAAAAATATTTCGACGAACGTATGCGTATTCAGCACTGCCGACGCAATAATATCGGCGTCAATCTGCCTGTCGGTATTGACAATCTTCTGCTTTTCCTCAAAATGTCTGACCGCCTCAATTTTATCACGCAGAACCGCCGCTTTTTCAAACTCCAGATTTTGCGACGCCTGTTTCATCTCATCATGCATCGCGGCAAGAAGTCCCGAGTGGTCTCCCTCCAAAAAGGAGCATATCTCAAAGAAAATTCTGCGGTATTCGTCGCGGCTTATTCTGCCCGCAATGCAGGGCGCAAAACAGTTGTTGATATGATAATTAAGACACGGTCTGCCCTTTCCGATGTCCTCAGGGAATTTGCGCGAACATGTCGGCGGCTTAAAAATCTTCTGAACAATATCAATCGTGTTCCGTACCGTCTGCATGCCCGAGTACGGACCGAAATACTTTGCGCCGTCATTACGCAATGTACGTGTCATAAATATCCTCGGATAGCTTTCGTTTATTGAAATTTTTATATACGGATACTGCTTGTCATCCTTCAGCAGTATATTATATTTGGGGCGGTGTTTTTTTATCAGATTGCACTCCAAAACAAGCGCCTCAATTTCGCTGTCGGTTACAATATATTCAAAGTAAGCTATGTTAGCGACCATTGCAAGCACTTTCGGCGTGTGGTTTTTATTCTTCTGAAAATACTGCCGTACCCGATTTTTTAAAACCTTTGCTTTGCCGACATAGATTATTGTATCATCTTTGTCATGCATGATGTACACTCCGGGTCGGTCGGGCAGGTTTTTAAGCTCTTCCTCCAGATTAAACATACATTTCTCCAATAGAAAAAATAACTCCACCCACGAAAGCGGAGTTATTAATTATAGGTACAAATTACTCGGTGAAATTAGAAGCAATCAAATTAACCAAAGTTACAACTGCTTCTTCTTCATCGGCGCCGTCTGCAATAAGTTTTATAGTTGTTCCCTTTGTAATTCCCAAGGACAATACACCCAAAAGGCTTTTTGCATTAACCTTGCGCTCGTCCTTCTCCACCCAAATGCTGGATTTGAATTCATTGGCTTTCTGTATAAAAAATGTTGCGGGACGCGCATGCAAGCCTACCTGATTCAGAACTTCAACTTCCTTTGAAAACATTGAGAAACCTCCTTGAAAATTTCTTTACATCTAATATATAGAATACTAAATTTTTCACAAATCGTCAACTAAATTTAATAAAAATTACAAATTTTAGTTAAAGATACCCTATTACGCAGACTTTTATTCATTATTTTTGTCATTTTCGACAAGATTATCCGCACTTCCGCCGTTTTTTTCAAGTCTGAGTTTTTCTCGAACCTTGCCCTCGATTTCAGCCGCAAATTCAGGCTTGTCCGCAAGCATCTGCCTGATATTGTCACGGCCCTGACCAAGACGTTCGCCCTCATACGAGAACCACGCGCCGCTTTTTTGAATAATGCCCATTTCCGTTGCCATATCAAGGATATTTCCTTCCTTGGAAATTCCTTTGCCGTACATTATATCAAATTCCGCCTCTTTAAACGGTGGTGCAACCTTGTTTTTTACAACCTTAACTCTTGTTTTGTTACCGATAATCTGCGTACCGTTCTTTATAGCCTCCTGGCGTCTTACGTCAAGACGCACCGACGCAAAGAATTTAAGCGCACGTCCACCCGGCGTTGTTTCGGGGTTTCCGTAAAATACTCCGACTTTTTCACGCAACTGATTTATAAATATAACGGCTGTGCCGGATTTTGCCGTAATACCCGTCAGTTTGCGCAATGCCTGAGACATCAGTCTTGCCAAAAGACCTACATGCGCATCACCCATTTCTCCCTCAATTTCAGCTTTCGGGACCAGTGCCGCAACCGAGTCGATTACAACTACATCAAGCGCACCGCTGCGTACCAGCGCTTCCGCAATTTCAAGCGCCTGTTCACCGGTGTCCGGCTGGGATACGATAAGGTTGTCTATGTCTACGCCGAGATTTTTCGCATAAACAGGGTCAAGTGCGTGTTCTGCGTCAATAAATGCAGCTTCGCCGCCCCTTTTCTGTGCCTCGGCAACAACGTGCAGCGCAACGGTTGTCTTTCCCGAAGATTCCGGCCCGTATATTTCAATAACGCGTCCTTTCGGTATTCCGCCTACTCCGAGCGCCATGTCAAGCATAAGCGAACCTGTCGGAATTGCGTCCGTATCAACGGTAGTTGCGTCGCCCAATTTCATTATGCTGCCCTTGCCGAACTGCTTTTCAATTGCTCCGAAAACAGCCGACAGCGCTTTCTTTTTTTCTTCTCTGCTGTTTGCCGGTGCAGCATTTTTATCATTCTTTTCCATGTTAACGTTCCTCCGAAAATTAAATGATTACTTATATTATAGCCTATTTTCATCAAAAATGCAATAGCTTTCTTCTATAATTTAGGATATATTTCAATATGCTCAACACCTTTTAAGGCATTTTCAATCAAAGTTTCGGTATCAAGCCGCGATTCACTCTTTTCAACCGACGATATTTTAGGCTGAGTTGTCGGATGCCTCGGCGTGAATACGGTGCAGCAGTCCTCATACGGCAGAATAGACGTTTCAAAGGCATTTATCGCCTGTGAACGTTCAATTATTTCGGTCTTGTCCATGCCGATAAGCGGACGCAGTACCGGCATTTCCACAACGGAATTTGTTACGTTCAGCGCAGCAAGCGTCTGTGATGCAACCTGACCCGCACTCTCGCCCGTAATGAGCGCCTGTGATTTATGCCGCTTTGCAATTCTTTCGGACAGCTTCATCATAAACCGCCGCATTATGAGGGTCATATGTTCCTCCGGGCAATTATCGCGTATCGCCAGCTGAATTTCGGTAAACGGCACAACATACAGGTTGATTTTGGAGGTATACTGCGCCAGAATTGCCGCAAGCTCTATCACCTTTTCCTTAGCTCGCTCACTTGTGTACGGAAAACTGAAGAAATTCACCGCGTCAATTTCGACTCCACGTTTGGCAATCATGTGACCGGCAACCGGGCTGTCAATTCCGCCCGATAAAAGCAGCGTCGCTTTTCCGCCGGTTCCTATCGGCATTCCGCCCTGTCCTTTAATTCTGTTCTGACGGCAATACACAAATGCGTCATTGTCGCGCACTTCTATCTGTACGGTTACTTCGGGATTATGCACATCGACAATCATTCCCGGTACGGCATCGTCCAAAAATCCTCCGACCTCCATGCTGAGCTGCACCGAATTGAGCGGAAAGCTTTTGTCCGACCGCTTTGCCTCAACCTTGAATTTCTTTCCTGGCTGCAAATCGCCGCGACAATACTCAAGCGCAGCCTCCTCTATTGCCTCAACCGTTTTTTCACACACGCGTGCACGCACAATTGTTACTATCCCGAAAACCTTTTTAAGGCGTTCGCAGACTACATCAATTTTGTCCGCGTCCTCTACATCGACATATATCGTCGCCTGTGCTATTGTAATGCGCGTTTCGGCAATGTTTCTTATTGTGTTTGCTATGTTTTGTATCAGTATCTTTTCAAAGCGCGGTCTGTTGCCGCCCTTTAAAATGATTTCTCCGTATTTTATCAAAATAATTTCTTTCACAAGCTTACCTCACATATTTTCTGATTGTTTCTGCCTCTTTGCATACGGTATCCGCAACAAAATCCGCGTCAAAATCTTCTTCTGAAAAGCTGAAACGAATTGCGCCGCGTATATCCTCGCTGCTCTTTCCCATAGCAGTCAGCACATGGCTCGGCGACGGGTGATTTGACGAGCATGCGGAGCCTGTCGAAACAAATATCCCCTTTGCCTCAAGGCTGTGCAGAAGAATTTCCGCCTTTATCCCCGGAAACGATACGTTTAAAATATATCCCGAATTTGCACCCGTGCCGTTTATTGAAATGTTATCCGCTTTTTGCATAAGCTTTTGAGCAAATTCCGTGCGTTTATTCTGCGATATACGCTTAAAATCACGCATTGCCGCCCCAAAAGCCGCAATGCCGACAACATTTTCCGTTCCGGAGCGCATATTTTTTTGCTGTCCTCCCCCGGCAATGTGCGGAAGAATGTGTACGCCGTCTGCAATATACAACATTCCGGTACCCTTAATTCCGTGTATCTTATGCGCGCTTGCCGAAAGCATGTCAATCCCGTATTTTTTCGGTTTAATATCTATTTTGCAGAACCCCTGAACCGCATCACAGTGCAGTGCCGCTATCGGGGAATGTTTTTGCATTATCTCTTTGAGCCTGTCGATCGGCTGAATAACCCCTGTTTCGTTGTTGACAGCCATAACGCTGACCAAAATTGTGTCGGGACGAAGGCTTTTTTCAAATTCGTCGAGGTTTATCACACCGTCATTGCCCGCCGATAAATAAGTTACCTCAAAGCCCTCGCGTTCCAGCATGTGAAACGGTTCAAGCACCGACGGATGTTCAATTGATGTGGTAATAAGATGCATTCCTCGTTTTTTGTTTGCCCTTGCATAGCCGAAAATTGCGGTATTGTTAGACTCTGTGCCGCCGGAAGTAAAATAAATGTTTTTTGCGTCCGCACCCAAAATCCCTGCCGCCGTTTCCGCTGACGATTTTATCAACTTTTCCGCCTCCATTCCGAGCCTGTGCAGGCTCGACGGATTGCCGAAACATTCAATCGCTTTCATGCACGCGTCAGCCGCCGCCTTTGAAGGCTTTGTTGTAGACGCATTATCAAGATATATCATCAGTCCCTGCTCCTTATTACAAATGCTTTTCCTTTTTTTATCGTGATGCGGCATTGATTTCCTGTCATTACGTTGCTGACTCCGAGGCTTGTACCGCTTTTAACCGTGCCGTCCTTCAAAGCATATTCAAGACCGTAAGTGCACACGCCCTCGCAGTCGCCCTCAAACGGTATAACAGACACCGTATCACCGGGATTTCCCTGAATTGTGATGTCGCTGCCGGTGTACCGGATTTCGTTATGCCCGTCGATTATGACGGCGTCAAGACCGTTAAGCTGCTTTAACAGCGAAATATTCGCCATTGTATGATCCATTCTTGAACCAATCATGCCGAACATGATTATCTCGGAAAATCCGTGCTCCTTCGCATAGAGGACAGTCAGCTCACTGTCGGTATAGTCCTTATGCGTGGGATATACAATTCGTTTTTTTTCTTCTGTCGAAGCTTTCACGGAATCCATATCGCCCACAATAATGTCGGGTTCTATACCGAATTTCAGCGCATAATCATATCCGCTGTCGGCGCAAATCACAAAATCGTCTTTGCGGATATACTTTTTTATATATTCGTCCGCATATCCGCCGCATATTATAACCGCTCTCATAGTGCCTCCGCAAGGCGCTTTATTGAGCCTGTAATATCATCGTTAAAAACCGCCGAACCCGCAACAATAACATTTGCACCGCAGTCCGTCACGGATTTAATATTATCGGCTTTTATTCCGCCGTCTACTTCAATTAAATAATCATCGCCGCAGATATTTCGTATCTCGGTTATTTTCGGATTAACGGCGTCTATGTATTTCTGTCCGCCGTGACCCGGGTGAACGCTCATTACAAGCGCCATATCCGCCATGCTCAAATACGGTTTTACCGCGTCTGCCGGAGTTTCCGGATTTAATGCAATGCCGGCTTTTTTGCCGAGAGAATGAATTAATTTAATACATTTTTCCGGATTTTTTGTTGCCTCAACATGAAATGTAATCATATCTGCGCCTGCAGCGGCAAAATCCTCAATATACCGTTCGGGGTCGGTAATCATCAGGTGTACGTCAAAAAACAGTCCGGATTTTGAGCGCAGACATTTGTACACGCATGCTCCGAAACTGATGTTGGGCACAAAAATACCGTCCATAACATCAATGTGCAGCCATTGCGCTCCGGCGCTTTCAACTTCTTCTATTTGTCTGCCGAGGATTGAAAAATCCGCCGACAGCATTGATGGTGCTAAAATCATTATTTTTCCCAGTCCTTTAAATTCTTTAGTTGGTTATAAAGCTCTTTATAGCTTTCATATCTGCTTTCGGCAATTTCGCCGTTTTGCACTTTTTGTTTCACTTCGCAGTCCGGTTCGCTGATGTGCGAACAGCCTTTAAAACGGCATTTATCGCCCAAGCCGCGCATTTCCGGGAAATATTCATGCAACTGCGCCGCTTTTATTCCCGAAACCTCAAACGAACTGAAGCCCGGCGTATCAAGAACATGTCCGCCGCCGTCAAGCTCAATAAGCTCCACATGGCGCGTAGTATGTCTGCCGCGCTTGATTTTTTCCGAAACGGAGCCTGTTTCCATATTTCCGCCGGTGAGAAGATTCAATATCGTTGATTTTCCTACGCCCGACAGTCCTGCAAAAGCCGTTGTTTTTCCGCTGATATGCGGCAGCAGAAAATCCGCATTCTCATTTTCCGCAGCGCTGAATGACAAGAGCGTATAGCCTGTATTTTTGTATATGCGGCGCAGATTTTCGCCGTCCGACAAGTCGGTTTTATTGACAAGTATTATCGGGGTAATGCCGCATATTTCCGCATTGACAAGCAGTTTATCAATAAGGAACAAATTCGGTTCGGGGGCAGCTGCCGCGGCAACAATGACAAGAATATCAATATTGGCAACAGGAGGGCGCACAAGCTGATTGCGCCGCGGAAATATTTTATTGATATTTCCCTTGCCGCTTTTTATATCGATTTCCACGTCATCACCGATGCAGGGTTTTATTCCGTCCTTACGGAAAATCCCTCTCGCCTTACACTCATATGTTTCACCGCCGGGGACTTTCACATAGTAAAAGCCCCCTATTCCCTTTATTATTTTTCCGTTCATATCAGCCAAATGAAACCACCTTATCATATGCTTTGGTTCCGTCTATATAAATCTGCACGGCAACATCGCCGTTTCCCTGAACCTTGACATCAACAAATCCGTCGGATTTCGGATGATTTCCCTCATAGACGGTTTTTCCGTTTGCCGTGGCGCGAACGTGCACGGTATCGGCGGCGTCATCGGGTATTTTTACGGAAATTGTTGTGCTTTTCACCGGTGCATGCGTAGGCATCGGTTTCGGAGTTGCAGTAGGCATCGGTACCGGAGTTTCTTCAATTCCGGCGCTTACGGTGAAGTCAACCTTGCTTCCCTTTTCAACGCCGGTCTTTGCCGACGGCGACTGACTGATTACCGTACCTGCCTCAGCTGCATTTTCCGTTTTTTCTATCTTGCCCTGAACAAGTCCTGCCTGGGCAAGCAGTTTTAACGCCTGTTCCTCGGTACGTCCCGTCAGCTTGGGCACAACAGCCTGCGCATTCGGATCCTCCACATCGGCACTGACATACAATATTACCGAATATCCCTCGGAAACCTTTGTTCCCTTTTTGGGCGACTGGCTTATTACATATCCGTATTCAATTGTATCGTCATATTTCTCCACTTTTTTGCTGGTCAGCTTTCGCTCGCGCAGACGGCTCTGCGCCTCCTCATAACTGAGATTTTCCACATCGGGAACGTCAATTTTTCCGTCCTCCAGACCCGAGCTTATGGTAACTTTAATTTTACGGTTTTTCTTTACATACTGATTTGCGCCCGGTTTTTGGCGTATTATCAGTCCTTCTTCCACATCTTCGGAAACTTCAAACTCAACGTTATCGTCAAGACGCAGTTTTGCCTCCTCCAGGATTTGCTCCGCCTCCTCCTGAGTTTTGCCCTCCAAATCAGGCACCGGATATTCCTTCGGGCCTCCCGACATCGAAAAATATGTTGCAAAAGCAATTACAATTACGCCGACCGCGGCAAGAATTAACAATTTTTTATTTTTATCCTGTTTTTTCCGTTTTGCATTTCTGCGGCTGTAAAGCTCGTTTTTGGTTTCGTTCTCGCGGATACGTTTCGTTTCATATGCGTCAGCTTCTTCCGTATCGACCGAATATGTGCTGCTCGAACACACCGATTCGAGTGCGCGCACCATTTCCGCCGCCGACTGATACCGTGAGTGCTGTTCGCGCGAAATTGCTTTCATTACAATATCCGCAACGCTGTCCGGTATTCCGGGGTTGATAATTCTGCAGTCTTTCGGCTCCTGTTCGAGCTTCATAAGCGCTATTGAAACAGGGTTGGCTCCGTCAAACGGCACCGTTCCCGTAAGCATCTCGTAAAGCACAACGCCCAGAGAATATACATCGCTGCGTTCATCTGTATATCCGCCGCGTGCCTGTTCGGGCGAAATATAATGCACCGAACCCATTCCGCCCGAGCCTGCTACAAGCGTTTCACTGCTCGCTGCCTGAGCGATACCGAAATCGGCGACTTTCAGCGTGCCGTCCTTTGTCATAAGGACATTATGCGGCTTAATATCCCTGTGCACAACATGATTTGCATGCGCGCAGTCAAGCGCTCTGCCTATCTGTATCGCAAAATCGCACGCTTCCTCCCAGTCGAGGATACCTTTTTTCATGATGTATTCTTTCAGGGTAATTCCGTCCACATATTCCATAACTATGTAGTCAAATTCACCGCTTTCGCCGACATCGTATACCTGCACGATATTCGGGTGCGAAAGCTTTGCTGCGGCACGTGATTCGGTATTGAATTTTTTTACAACGTCGCTGTCATATTTAAGCGAATCTTTCAGAACCTTTATTGCAACATATCTGTTGAGTACACGGCATTTTGCCTTATATACTGTAGCCATTCCTCCGGTTCCTATTATTTCCAGTATCTCATATCTGTTATCTATAACTCTTCCAACCAAATAATCGGGATTCATAAAAATAACTCCTTTCAGTCTATATCAAAAGCAAGACAGGTTATGTTGTCATTACCGCCTTTTTTATTTGCGAGAGCAACAAGGTTTTCAACACCAGTCTGCAGATTTTCATGTTCATTAAGTATCGTCATAATCTGTTCGTCGCTGACAAGATTTGAAAGTCCGTCCGAACAGATAAACACGGTTTCGCCGTTGTAATCCTCAATAATAACGTCCACCTTGATTGAAACGTCTGCCCCGACGGCACGTGTTATAAGATTTTTCTGCGGATGATTTTTTGCCGCGTCGCCGGTTATCTGACCGCGGTTTAAAAGCTCCTGAACATAGGAATGGTCTGTGGTTATCTGCCTTATTGCGCCGTCTGAAACGGCATAGATGCGGCTGTCGCCGACATGAACCGCAACAAGCTTGTTCCGGTAGATAAAGCCCATCGACGCTGTTGTACCCATACCCTTTGCCTCTGCATGATGCCGTGCGTACTCATAAATTTCGGCATTTGCCTCAATAAACGCGCTCTTAATAAGGTCACCCAGCTGCATATGGGACATATTGGGGTCAAACTTTCTTATTATAAAGTCTTTAACAATCATGGTGGTCATTCTGCTGGCAACCTCGCCTGCATTATGTCCGCCCATGCCGTCCGCCACCATACCGCCTACAAGATTTTCATTTCTGTAGGAAAAGTAGCTGTCCTCATTAATTCTGCGTATCCGACCTATATCGGTACACGCCCCCATTCTCATAACATCACCCCGCCTTCTGTGATTATTACAAATTTATTTAAAGCAGTTTTTTTCTAAGCTGACCGCATGACGCCTGAATGTCACTGCCCAGCTCTCTGCGCACCGTAGCGTTTATACCGTGCGATATAAGACGTTCGCAAAATGCGCGTATCTGCTTTTTATCTCCTTTACGGTAGTCCCGTTCCTCAATTTTATTGACGGGAATCAGGTTGACGTGCGCAAGCATGCCTTTTAAAAGTCCGGCAAGTTCGTCCGCGTTTTCAAGCGAATCATTCACGCCGCTTATAAGGGAATACTCAAAGCTTATGCGCCGTGTTGTTTTCTTTATGTAATCACGGCATGCGCACATCAGTTCATCTATGTGATATTTTTTATTAATCGGCATAATTGAGCTGCGTATTTCATCATTCGGTGCATGCAGCGATACCGACAGCGTTATCGGCATATCCTGCTCCGCCAGCTCGTATATTTTCGGCACCACTCCGCATGTAGACAACGAAATATGCCTGTACCCGATATTAATGCCTTTCGGGTGATTTACGTTATGCAGAAATTTTACTACGTTATCAAAATTATCCAGCGGCTCACCAATGCCCATCATAACGATATTGCTTATTCTTTCGCCTATGTCCTTGCCAGCAAAGATAACCTGATTCAAAATTTCTCCCGGTGTGAGATTTCTGTAAAGTCCCCCTATCGTGGACGCACAAAATCCGCAGCCCATACGGCAGCCGATTTGCGAAGAAATACAGATAGTTATGCCGTGCTTATAATACATAACCACACTTTCGATACAGTTTCCGTCGGGAAGTTCAAAGAGGTATTTTGTGGTTTTATCCAGTTTTGAAACGTATTTTTCACGAATTTTAAGCGTCGACACAAAACATTCGCGCGACAGCTTTTCGCGTGTTGCCTTTGAAAGATTGGTCATTTCGTCAAAACTTTCCACGCCTTTATGCAGCCACGAAAAAATCTGTTCGGTGCGGAATTTTGCCTCACCTATGCTTTGCAGATATTCCGCCAGCTCATCATATTCAAAGTCCTTTAAATCAATCATTTCATATGCACCTTTTTATTTTGGATATAAAAAATCCGTCTGTATTATCTATATTGGGAAACAGCGTTATATATCCGCCGTTGTCGCGCATAAGCGGCCCCGGAATTTCTATTTTTACAAATTCGTATTCCCGGTTTCTGCGCACAAATTCGCATATAACGTCCTCATTTTCTCTTTTGTTAAGCGTGCAGGTGCTGTATACCAGTTCACCGCCGGGTTTTAGGTATTGCGCCGCGGTTTCCAGTATTTTATACTGCAAAACCGGAAGAGTGTCAATATCCTCTCTGTTCCATTTTATGTCCGGCTTGCGTGCAATTATGCCCAATCCCGAACAAGGAACATCGACAAGCACCTTATCGGCTTTTCCCTTAAGCTCCGGTTTCGGTTCCGACGCGTCGCGGCATTCCGTTTCTATTATATCAATTCCCATTCGCTGCGCGTTTTTTCTGATTATTTCCGTTTTGTGCTCATGAATATCAAAGGCAATTATTTTCCCAGAGTTTTCCATAAGCTCCGCAATGTGCGTTGTTTTTCCCCCGGGCGCCGCGCAGACATCTATACAAAACTCGCCTTTTTGCGGCTTTAACGCCTCCGATACCATCATCGCCGCAATATCCTGAACCGTGAATTTACCGTCATTATATTCCCTGCATTCGGCAACATTCAGTCCGCGCGCATAATACGCATATTCATAAAGCGGCGACCTTTCGATATTCGCTCCCTCAATATTAAGTTCCGTACCCTTCAGCGTGTTAAGGCGAAGAGTCATTTGCGGCTCCCTGTTTAGGCTTTCCATCAGCTCGCCGCAAAAATCGTACTCGGAGAAAATTTTTACAATTTCCTCCGGAAACGAGTATTTCACCGACAAAAATTTGTTTCTCTCGCGCGGAAATTCAAGCCCATCTCTGCCGCGTATAACAGAGTGCAGTATTCCGTTTACAAATCCCGAAGATTTCGGCGCATATCTTTTTGCAAGTTTCACGCTTTCGTTGACAGCGGCAGACTCCGGAATTTTGTCGGTAAAGTACAGCTGATAAACACCCAAGCGCAGTATCAGCAACACATATTTGGACATTTTTTTCAGTTTTATTTTAGAATACCGCGATATGATATAATCAAGAGTCAGCTTATATCTGACAGTGCCGTAAACAAGCTGAGTAACAAGCATTTTATCCTGTTTCTGCAAACCCGAGGCAATTGCGTGTTTGAGCGCCATATTGGAATATGCGCCGTTATATTCAATTTCATATAGCGTCAAAAGCGCCTTTTCTCGTGCATTAATCATAAAATTTCCATTCCGCCGCCAACCGGCAGCACAAGTAATATAATAACCGCCCCGCAACGGGCTGTTCACATCGACCGCGGTGCAAACAGATGCGCCGCGCGCTTTGAGAAGCGTGAAATGCGCCGTATATTTTCCGCGGCAACCGTATATTTTAATCTGCATTTTCGGACGCAGCTCACAAGATGCCCTTAATCCCTGCGCCTTGAATTATTCAGAAGAATAAGCCGCAAAAGCTGCAGTGCAGACGCAAGTACAGCCGCAACATAAGTCATCGCCGCCGCAAAAAGCACCTTTTTCGCGCCCTTTAACTCCTCTTCATCAAGCATAGCACTTGAATTAAGAATTTTTATTGCACGCCGGCTCGCGTCAAATTCCACGGGCAGAGTTACCAGCTGGAACACCAATGCGCCGGAAAACAGTATTATTCCGATATTCGCCAGATTTGCATATCCCAGTATCAAGCCGAGAATAAACAGCGGCATAGACAGCCTTGAACATATATTTACTGCCGGTACAATTGCATTGCGCACCTTTATCGGCACATATCCGACAGCATGCTGTACGGCATGACCTGCCTCGTGAGCCGCAACGCCGATTGCCGCAACCGAGTCGGAATATGCCGTTGCGTCGGACAGACGTATAACGTTCGCCGACGGGTCATAGTGGTCATTCAAATCGCCGCTTATATGCTCTATTCTCACATTGTACAGACCGTTGTCATCAAGAATTTTTCTTGCCGCGTCGGTTCCCGTGTAATGCCTGTAGCTCTTTACCGACGAGTATTTTCTGAAAGCGCTCTGCACGCCGGTTGACGCAAGCATGGCAAGCAGAAAACCGATTAGTACAAGTCCGTATGTGGGGTCATAAAATAACATAATTTCTACCTCATTTCAATATTGTTCCGTATTCGATTTCGTGTCCCCTTAAATATTCTTCAATGCCCATGCGCTTACTGTTCGGAAACTGTGCGCATGTAACGTATATTGAACCGTCCGAGGTTTTTATCCTTAGTCCCTTTCCCTTAGTGAAGCCGATAATTTCACCGTTTTCGCCTTCCGTTTCTTCTCCTTTAACTGCCGATACAATTTTAACGTTTTCACCCTTGTATACGCAGTATGCCATAGGTTTGCTGTTCATGCCGCAGATAAGCTTTGAAATCTGCCCGGTTGTTTTTGACCAGTCAATATGTGCCGTTTCCTTAGTAATCATCGGCGCATATGTATGTTTGTCATGCTCCTGGGGAATGGGTTTGATGCTGTCAATTTCATTAATGGTTTTTATCAGCAGCCTTGCACCGATTTCGGTTATCCTTGCAAAAAGCTCATCTGAGGTTTCATACTCGCCTATCTGCGTTTTTTCGCAAAGCAGCATATCGCCGGTATCGAGTCCCTTGTCCATCAGCATTGTTGTGACTCCGGTTTCCTTTTCCCCGTTTATAACAGCCCACTGAACCGGCGCCGCTCCGCGCAGTTTCGGAAGCAGTGACGCATGAACATTTATGCACCCCTTGGGCGGATAATCGATAATATATTCGGGAAGAATTTTCCCGTATGCCACAACGGCTATTAAATCGGGTTTCAATTCGTCAAGAACAGGCAGCAATTCGCCGTTTTTTATTGTTTCCGGCTGAAACACCGGTATTCCGGCTTCCTCCGCCGCCGCCTTTACCTCGGTCGGCTGCAACTTGTGTCCTCTGCCCTTCGGTCTGTCCGGCTGGCTCACTGCGCCCACCACATTCATGCCGGCGTCACACAGAGCCTTGAGGCATTTTGCCGCTATATCCGGCGTACCCATAAACAAAATTCTCATATTAATCTCCGTTTCGATGCCGCACGGCGCACATACCGCAGTGCAAAAATCCGCCGGCAAAATAATCGTATTACCGCAACGCCGCGCCCTTCTCACCTCAAAATGAAGCGAACGCGGTGTTTTCGGCGTTATTTTTCCTCTATAATTTTATCGGTAAATAATTCTCCGTTTAAATGGTCATATTCATGACAGAAAGCCCTTGCCAAAAGCTCGCTGCCCGAAACGGTAATTTTGTTTCCGTCACGGTCAAAGCCCTCAAGCGTCACCTCGTTCGGGCGCTCCACATCTCCCCATACGTCGGGAACGCTCAAACAGCCCTCCTGTCCGATTTGTGACCCCTCCGCCTTTACAATCTGCGGATTTACAATTTCTATTTTGCCCTCGCCTATGTCAACCACAAACGCACGTTTCAAAATGCCGACCTGCGGCGCGGCAAGTCCCACTCCGTCATGTTTCTGCATGGTTTCGTACATATCGTCAAGCAGTATCGCAAGCTTTTTGTCAAATACCTTGACCTCCTTGCATTTTTTTGTCAAAATTTCATCGCCCTTTTTTCTTATTTCCCTAAGAGCCATCTAATCACCCCATGTTATTTGGATTTTTGTCAATAATTACCGATACATTTTCGTAATTCGCGTTTTTGCCGCACTGTTTTTCGGCATAAACAAGCGTTTCATTCAGCATGTCGCTGTTTTCGCATTTTATTAGTATACGGTAAATGTATTTATTTTTTATTTTTGAAATATATGCCGGAACAGGGCCGAGAATTTGTGTTTTCTGCGGCTGATTTTTCAGTTCCGCAAGCTGTTTTGCATAAAATCTTGCGCAGTTTGCCGTCATATTTTCACTTTTGCCGGAAAATATCACCGAAACAATCTCGCAGAAAGGAGGATACCACATAGCCTTTCTGACGCTGATTTCCTCATTGTAAAAGCCCCTGTAGTCATGCTTCTGCATATACGTTATAGCTTTATTATCGGGGCTGTAAGTCTGAATTATACTCAGCCCCTTATCATTTGCGCGGCCTGCGCGCCCGGTTACCTGTTCGAGCAGAGAAAATGTTCTCTCCTGCGAGCGGTAATCGTCAATATTAAGTATCGTATCCGCAGAAATTACGCCGACAAGCGTAACGTTCGGAAAGTCAAGCCCCTTGGTGACCATTTGCGTGCCGATGAGAATGTCAATGTTTTCCCTTTCAAAACGGCTTAAAATCTGCTCATGCGAGTTCTTCCGCCCGGTTGTGTCAACGTCCATTCGTATTGTTGACGCCGACGGGAACAGTCTGTGAATTTCTTCCTCCACTTTTTGAGTTCCGCCGCCGAAATATCGGATATACTTGCTGCCGCAGTTCGGACAGATTTTATAATTATGCTCGGTATGTCCGCAGTAATGGCATCGCAGCGAATCGTCATATTTATGATAAGTCAGTGAAATGCTGCAATTCGGACATTCGGCAACAAATCCGCACTTGCGGCATGACACAAATGTGGAAAAACCGCGCCTGTTTAAAAAAAGTATTGTCTGTTTGTGCTTTTCGATGTTATCGGCAATCGCATTTTGCAGCGCTGCGCTCAATACCGATTTATTTCCGTTTTCCAGCTCCTCGCGCAGGTCGGTTACTATTACCTCCGGCATCGGATTATTATTATACCGATGATTCATTTCCAGTAATTCAAGCTCACCGGTTTTTGCCTTGTAATAGTTTTCAATTCTCGGGGTTGCCGAGGCAAAAATCAGCAGCGAATTATACTGCTTTGCACGAAACCGGGCAACCTCGTGAGTTTGATATCGCGGCGTCATTTCCGATTTATAGGTCTGCTCATGCTCCTCGTCGATTATGATTGCGCCTATATCGGAAAGCGGCGCAAAAATCGCCGAACGTGCGCCGACAACCACATTTGCGCCGCCGTTTCTTATTTTTTTCCATTGGTCATACTTTTCGCCAAGCGATAAACCGCTGTGAATTATTGCGACATCGCCGCCGAATCTTCCTTTAAACCTCGCCGCCGTTTGCGGCGTGAGCGAAATTTCCGGAACGAGAACCATAGCCTGCCTGCCCATTTTAAGCGTACGCTCAATCACCTGCATATAAACCTCGGTTTTTCCGCTGCCGGTTACGCCGTGCAGAAGATACGGCTTATATTCACCCTTTTCCACTGTATCAATGAGCGGAATAAGAACCTTTTCCTGTTCTTCGGTCAGTTTTTCCGGCGCGCTTGTGCGCGCATTTTCCTTCGGCAGCTCCCGGAATACAGTGATTTCAAAGGTTTCGATATATCCTTTTTTTTCAAGCGCACGCAGCGCGTTATAATTTCCGCCCGAAAAATGCACTAAATCCGCAAGCGACAGGTATTCACAGCCCGACAGAACATCGAGCATTTTTGCCTGAGCCGTCGCATTTGAATTTTCCAGATGAACAATAATCTCCGGAATATCATTTATATCCGCACAAATCCTTGCAACACTTATGACCTTGTCCTTTACGTTTCGGCTGTCGCGGTATTCGGTGCGGACAGCGCCGCTTTTATTCATTGAATTAAGCTGCACGCGTATGTTGTTCTCAAAATAAGACATAAGGCGGTTAACTTCCATTTCACCGCCGTGTTCCGACAAGGTTCTGACTATTTCCGCCTGTGTTTTTGACGCCTTTTCCCTGTCGGCAAGAATTATATACTCGTTTTGTTCCACAGCCGTCCCCGTCGGCGCAACCGCATGAATTGCGTCCAGATATGTCACGAGATATCTTTCGCGCATCCACAAAATCAGTTCAAGCTGCTTTTCGTCAAAGGCTCTGATGTCCTTCGACAGCCTTTCCGCCGTTTTGAGCTTTTTTGCGCGCGATTTTTCCTTTATCGCCGTGACATATGCTTCCTTGGGCTTGTTACCGGCACCGAACGGCACGATTATACACGAACCCACGCGGATTTTTTCTTCCAGCTCCTCCGGGATTATATAGTCAAATGTCTTATCGACTTTTTTTGATTTGTGATTTACAATTACTTCTGCAATCACGGCACTCCTCCGGATTATTTATTTTCATCAAGCTTAATCGGCTTATGTCCCACCTTGCCCGACGAAATCTCCATTATTGCCTCGGATACGGGATTTTTTGAATCGCACGGTACAAGACATTCGCTGCCGTCACCCAACATTCTTGCTCTTTTTGCAGCCATCGTTACCAATACATAGCGGCAGCCGTCCTCCACACATTTCTCCAAAGCGCTTATTCCCGGTTTGATCATCATAATTAATTCTCTCCTTTTATTTCTTTTAACAGACTTTCAATTAATGCCTGCTTTTCATTAGTTTCATTTATAATATCGAGCACATCGCCCACGCAGCGTTCGAGATTATCGTTTACAACAACATAATTATATTTCGGCAGCTGCGAAAACTCACGGCTTGCCTCCCCTATTCTGCGCCTGATTTCATCTTTGTTTTCCCGTCCGCGTTCTACAAGTCGCTTTTTCAGCTCCGCGATTGACGGCGGTACGACAAATATCAAGATCGCCTCCGGCATTTTGCTTTTCACCTTCAGCGCACCCTGAACCTCAATTTCCAAGATAACATTTTTCCCCGCAGCCAGCATATCCTCGACAGCCTTTCTCGGCGTGCCGTAATAATTTCCGCTGTAAACCGCATATTCAAGCATCTGATTGTTTTCAATCATTTCCCTGAACTTTTCTGTCGATGTGTAAAAGTATGTAACGCCTTCCTTTTCACCGGCGCGCTTATCGCGCGTTGTCGCGGATATTGACAGAAAAATGTTATCATGCTTTATCAGCTCGGCACATACGGTTCCTTTTCCGGTACCCGAAGGCCCCGATACGATAAACAGTGAACCTCTATTCATCTTGTGCATCTCCCTCCTGGATTATTCTGTTAGAAATTGTTTCCGGCTGCAGCGCGGACAAAATTATGTGGTCGGAATCGGTTACCACAACTGCCCTCGTGCGCCGTCCGTAGGTTGCGTTCACAAGCTTTCCCTTTTCCTCCGCCTCACGCATAACACGCTTTATCGGTGCGGATTCCGGGCTTATTACGCAGACAATTCTGTCCGACAAAACCATGTTTCCAAAGCCTATATTAATCAGTTTCATACGTTCTCATGCCGCATATGCGGCACTCTCCTTTCCGCTATTCGATGTTCTGGATTTGCTCGCGCAGCTTTTCGGTTTCGGCTTTCAGCTCAACAACAAGCTTTGCAATTTCAATGTCATTCGCCTTTGAGCCTGTTGTGTTGATTTCACGGTTGATTTCCTGGATCAAAAAGTCAAGCTTTCTTCCTGCCGGCTCGCCCGACGCGGTTATGGCATAAAATTCGTCAAAGTGGCTTGCAAGTCTTACCAACTCTTCGTTTACGGCAACTTTATCCGCAAATATCGCCGCTTCGGTAAGTATCCGCGCCTCATCGATTTCCTTGCCGTCCAGAATTTCTTTCAGCTTGTCATACAGACGGCTGCGGTATTCCGCCACCGTTTCCGGCGAACGCTCTTCGATTTTTGCGGCAATCGTTTTCATGTATTCGACGCGCTGTTCAAGGTCGCATCTTATGCGTTCGCCCTCGCGCTCGCGCATTGCGGCAAACGATTTTGCGGCAGGTTCCAAACCCTTTTTTACGCTTGCCCAGATTTCTTCTTCATCTTCCTCTTTCTGCTCCGCAATGAAAATGTCCGGATAGCGCGCCAGATTCATCACGGAAATATCGTCCGTAAGCCCCAGCTCATCGCGCAGCTCCCGCAGAGCATTCAGGTAATTTTTCGCAAGCTCCGTATTTACATGAATTTCCTTATCTGCCTGTTCAAAGCTTTCTATACCTATATAAATATCAACTTTTCCGCGCGAAATATAATCCGATACAAATTTTCGGACTCTGTCCTCCAAAAAACCGTAATATTTCGGCACCTTAATAGAATAGTCGGAATAGCGGTGGTTTACCGACTTGATTTCACATAAAATCTTTTTTCCGCCCTCTATAGCTTCACATCTGCCGTATCCTGTCATGCTTTTTAACACAAAATTCACCCACTTTACCATTATCTTAATCATTATACCACATATTTTTCAAAAATAACATACTTTTTTCTAAATTTTTTATAATTTTTTTGATTTTTTACATTTTTTATGTTATACTATTTATGCGGAGGTAGAAAATTATGGCATTTGACACAATATGCGTAAGAAAAACTGTAGAAGAATTAACGTCTGCCCTGTTAAACGGCAGAATTGACAAAGTGCACCAGCCCGAAAAAGATGAGCTGCTTATATCCGTGCGCACGCACGCCGGCGGATACAAGCTTGTTCTCAGCGCGAGCGCGAACAATGCACGCGTACATTTCACCGATTCGGTCAAGGAGAACCCGAAAACTCCGCCGATGTTCTGCATGCTTTTGAGAAAACACATTTCCGGCGGCAAAATCGTGCGTATATCTCAGCCGTCGGCAGAACGTATCATCGAAATCGATGTCGAATCATACAACGAACTTGGCGATCTCACCGTAAAGCATCTTATAACCGAAATCACCGGAAGAAACTCCAACATAATACTTTGCGATGAAAATTACAGAATTATCGACTCGGCAAAACACATAGATTTTACGGTAAGCTCGGTGCGCCAGATTTTGCCCGGCGGAACATACCGGCTCCCTCCGGCACAGAACAAAACTCCGATATTATCCGATGAAATAGCGAATGTTATAATAGACTTTTCAAACGATGCGCAAAAACCGGACAAGGCAATCATGTCCGCCGTATCGGGAATAAGCCCGGTTACCGCGCGTGAATTTGTGTACCGCGCGGCAGGCAGCACGGCTTATGTATGCGGAGAACTGTCCGACGCGCAGAAATCGGCAATCCGGGACGAGGTTATATCCTTTGCGGAAAATATACACTTTGAGCCTTGCATTATATTTGACCCCGACGGCAAACCCGTCGATTTTTCTGCAACGGCTGTTACGCAGTACGGTTCCGGCTGCAATGTGAAATATTACGGCTGCATCAGCGACGTTGTGCGCGATTTCTACCGTACACGCGATTTCCGCGAGCGCATGCGGCAAAAATCCGCAGATTTGGTACATCTTCTCCATACAAACATCGAGCGGTGCGCAAAAAAACTGGAATTGCAGAAACAAACCATGCGTGATGCCGAAAACAAAGAAAAATACAAAATCTGCGGAGACCTTATAACCGCAAATTTGTACCGTATCGAGCCGGGTCAGACCGTACTCACGGCTGAAAACTACTATGCCGACGGAGCACCGCAAATTGATATAGAACTTCTGCCGCAGCTGAGCGGAGCAAAAAACGCGCAGCGGTATTACAAGCTTTATTCAAAACTTAAAAATGCCGAAATTGAGGTGGCAAAGCAAATCAAAAACACCGCCGACGATATTGAATACCTTGAAAGTACGCTTGTACTTGCGCAAAATTCATCAAGCGAATCGGATATCAATTCGATACGTTCCGAGCTTGCGGAACAGGGATATATAAAAAAACAGAAAAAGGGTGCGAAAAACAGCAAACAGCAGCCCAAACCGATGCATTATGTTTCATCGGACGGATTTGACATATATGTAGGAAAAAACAATACGCAAAACGATTATCTCACGCTGCGTTTTGCAAATTCGGGCGACATATGGTTTCATACAAAGAAAATCCACGGTTCGCATACCGTCATAAAACTGGGGATTGACAAAAACATTCCCGAAACCACCATGCGCCAGGCGGCGGAGCTTGCAGCATATTATTCAAAAGCCCGTGACTCGTCACAGGTGCCGGTAGACTACACCTTTATCAAAAATGTGAAAAAACCGAACGGCGCAAAACCCGGTATGGTTATTTACGATAACTACAACACCGTTTATGTTACGCCGAAAATCTCATGCACGGAGGAATAATACACAATGGACAGGCTGTATACGGTAAAGATACCGCTGATTATAATAATGATTTTTAATGCCGTATATGTTTTAAAATTCGGCGACCTGCGCTATAACAAACGCAAACGGAGGACATATGAATGTTACGCAACCGACGGAATGATTGCAGGATTACTGCTTGGCACACTCCCTGCGCTTGTCAGTCTGTGCTGTCCGATAAATTCAATATGCCTGTCGATGCTCGCCTGCACAATAATCGGCATAAACATCAAAAAGCCCGACCCGGAGGATAATGACTCCTGACGCCATACTCATTCCAGGAGTTTTTCAATTATTTCTTTTTCGGTGAAAATTTTATCAATTTTTCCGGCGCCGTTCTCGCCGAATACAACATAATGCTGCCCCTGTGCAAAATTTTCCGCAAGCCTTCGGCAGCTTTTTGCGTCTTTTAGCAAATACGTCTTTACTTTTTTATATTTGAAATTATCCTTGCATTTGTAATACATCAGCTCTTTTACAAAATCCACATGATACTTTTCTTTTTCGGTGAAAATATTTCCCGTCAGAAATATCATTACTATCAGCATGTTATAATTTATTCCGTTTTTCAGGGTTATAAAAATTTCAGCCGCTATCAGCACGGCAATAACAATAACCGAGCTTGCGGTTAATATGCGCCCGGCACGCCTGTTTCCCAGTGAATGTGCGAGAATTTTTTTCATAATCACGCCCCCGTCCATGGGCAGTACCGGAAGTATGTTAAAAGCAAAAAGCGCAATATTATTTATGTAGAACAGCCGCCATAAACCGCCGTATTTCTGCATAGGCAGCGCCGCCAGCGCCATAGCTATATTGGACAGCGGCCCGGCGATATAAAGTATTATTTCCTCCGGCAAGCTGTAAATTATACTGTTTTTCAGTTTCAGGTTAACGCCGAAAGGGAAAAATATCATGTGCGACGGACGAATACCCAGAGAAGCGGCAGCGGCAAGATGTGCCGTTTCATGCAGAAAAATTACGGCATAGCTTACAGCCGTCACCTCAAGCCGTCTGCAAAACCAGCAGACAACCCAAAGCATCACGGCTGTAAAATGAATATACACATGTCTGCTGATTTTAACCATTTAATCACCTTGTTATTTATATGATGAAAAAGACAATATATGAATATTTACATAATCTATCCGCCGCAAGAGGCAAAATTGCTCCGGCAGCTCACCTGCATTATCACAGATTTTTCGTGAGCCGGCTGAGTTTTTCAGAAAAAAAATAAAAGCATGGAAATCCATGCCTTTGTAAAGCAGAAAACCTGCCCTGCTCCAACCGAAATTTTTCATCGCTCCGTCAGTGCAAACGCACTTTATTTTAAATCCGTGAAACAAGCAAATATCCTATATCCGCTGTTTATTCCGCTCTTCTTCAGAAATAAACATCATTCCGAAACTGACAAAAAGCAGCAGACAGCAAAGCCATATGGATTTATTGCCGATAACGTTTGTTACAAGTGTACCCAATCCCGCACCAACGGCAAATACGGCTATGACGCTGAAATATGTCAGAGCCTTTTTTAAAATTGCTTTGTCATGTACATGATAATATGCGCATAATGCCTCGACGCCGCTCCTCATGTTACCTATACACATCGTACTTGCATAAGCATGTCCGCGCACCTTGTGAAAGGTCTGCACCTGCATCGCGCAAACAAATGACACCAGCGCATTTGCAAGCGCATTAATCCGCTGCGGAATAAATCCGACTCCGAACAGCAGCACTATTTCAATGATTAAAATAATCTGGCGCCAATGAATTTTCTCACACGGTTTGAACTTTACATGAATAAGCTCCGCTATCGCCGTACCTATCAGAAATGACACAATCGGGATAATGTATTTTAAAACCGCATTCCATTCACCGGCAAAAAAAGCGGAACTCATAAGAACAATGTTGCCCGTCTGAGCATTCGCAAAAACTTCGCCGCGGCAGCAATAGGTGTATGCATCTTGAAAGCCACCGGACAAAATGACAAACAAAGCAGTACAAAATGCATCGGACATCTGCCCGTTTATTTTCTTATGTACCATAACGAATCAATCCTGTGAAAAAGTAAATACAAACGCCGAGTAAGACAGCATAAATCCCAGTGCAGCCAAAACAAGCACCGCATGCAATAGCTGCCCTTAAGGACGGCACCGCCGATCTTGCCGTAGTAACTACGCCTACCGTTCATTCACCGTCTCTTGTGCAAACAAACGTAAAATTAATACGCGAAACTGCCGTATGCTCACCGAAATTTTCAGAGCTTACGGGCAAAATAAGTCTTTCTGAGCTAAAAAATTATCCGTTAATTTCTCTGGGAAGCGATACAAAATCGTATGAATTTTATTCCGAATTTTTCAAAAGTCATGGCGAAACATATCTTCCGGACATTGAGGCATTTACGGCGGATCAAATTCTGCCCATCGCAGAGGCTGACCTGGGGATAGGCTTTGTCCCTACGGAATTTATAAGCGCATCAAACAACATAAAAATAATCGACCTCGCCGAAGAAATTCCTCCGCGCAGCGTTTGCCTGATTAAAAGAGCGGAGCAGCCTCTGATCGCCGCGGCAAAAGAACTGGAAAAAATGATATTGCATCAAAAAAATATGCCCGATAAAAAATAAAGTAGCACACAAAGCTGCTGTTTTTTTAAATATTTTCCGATTTAACCGCAAAAACCGTTTTGACACTATTGACAAAATTTAATTTATAATATATCATATCTTTAAATAAATTTTCAAAAATAAAAGTGAGGCTTTTTATGCGTACCTTTATAAGTTCGGAGCAAACCTCGGATGATTTTATTCACATAAACAGCTGCGGACGTCAGCACTTTTCGGGTATAAATGCAGGTAGCGCAAGACCCCGCAGACGTATCGACTATCATATGCTTTATATCTCGCAGGGAGTATGCCGTGTCACGGTTGACGGCAAGGAAATGGCTGCTGCGGAAGGCTCTGTGATTCTGTTCCTTCCCAACGAGCCGCTTTCGTACTCATTCCACGCGGATACCGAATCGGTTTCGTACTATGTACACTACAGCGGTGTGTTCTGTGATTCGATTCTGCGTTCCCTTGATTTATACGGCCGCAAAATTCTCAATCCCGGCAAGGATTCCGTTATTGAGAGCCTGTTTGCCAAGCTCATCGGCGAATTCAGCATAAAAAAACCGTTTTACGAGCAGAGCTGTCAGGGCATTTTTATAAACCTTCTCTCCGCTGTAGCACGCAAAAACCGCAGCGCCGCTTACGGTGGACTTCAAAGCCGCAACAAACTCATTTTTGACATATGCGGCGTTATGAACGAACGCTACGCCGAAAACATTTCCATAGAGCAATATGCGGAAATGGCAAATCTCAGTCCCGGCAGGTTTATGCATATATTCACCGACATGACCGGCGTAAGTCCAAAGCAGTATCTTCTCCGCATTAAATTTGAGCGCGCGATAGAGCTGTTGTCCGATACAAACCTGTCCGTCGCGCAGATTGCGGAGCTTGTGGGAATCTCCGACAGTAACTATTTTTCACGCATTTTCAAAAAACATACCGGACACTCCCCCGGTTTTTACAGATAATTTCATCACTTTTGTGCTATAAATGAGCAGCTTTGTGCATATTTTTTTTACAAAAATTATCGTATAATAATCTTTGAAAACAAAGGTGCGCGGGACGCGCACCCCAATTAAGGAGATTGTTATATGATTTACACAACCTATTTGCTTAGTTCGCTCGATACCGTTTTTTACGATTCGGAAATCAGTGCGGACAGCCTTGGACACCCGCAAATACTACGCAACGAGGCATTTTCGTTTCAGCTTGCAGTCAAAGCGGAAACAGCAAAGGACGAAGACTGGAAGGACTGCGTAGAGCTGTGCGTGGAAATTGAAACCGATCCTTCAATCACCACTGCGGTTTATACTGTCGAAAATGTTCCCGCCACACGCATCGGCTACAGCATAAGTGACGATTGGTTTTTGAGAAAATCACCCGGTTTATACCCCGACTGCCTTGTGCCGCGCGAAAATAATTACTTTTCTGCCCCGACACGGTTTTGGAAAACGCTCTGGATAAACATTAACGAGGGCTCTGCAGACATTCCCGCCGGCAGCTATACGATAAAAATCAGGCTTTTTGACCGTGAAAAATCGGAACTTGTTGCCGAAAGGAGCGTCATACTGGAGGTAATTCCGGCGTATCTTCCCAAACAGGATATAATCGTCACAAACTGGATGCACTATGACTGCATAGCGCATTTTTCCGGAACAAGACCATTTTCTGACAACTTTTTGAAGGCGGCATGTAAATACATCCGCATGGCTGCAAAAAACGGACAGAATATGCTCCTTGTTCCGGCATTTACCCCGCCGCTTGATACTCCCGTAGGCGAAGAACGCGCAACAGTGCAGCTTGTAGGTGTTGAAAGGAAATCGGGCAAATACATATTTGATTTTTCCGTGATGAAAAAATTTCTTGAATTATGCCTCGACTGCGGAATTGAATATTTTGAACACAGCCACCTGTTTACGCAGTGGGGTGCGGAGCACGCGCCAAAAATCATCGTGCGCGAAAACGGCGAGGATAAAAAGCTGTTCAACTGGCATACCGATGCCGCATCGGATGAATACAAGGCTTTTCTGCACGCGTACCTCACCGCGTTAAAGGATTTTATAAAGGAAAACGGATATGAAAAACGCTTTTTCTTTCACATCTCCGACGAGCCGACAAAGGATAACCTTAAAAGCTATAAAAGTGCAAGCGATTTTATGCACCGCGAGCTTGAAGGCTACCCAAGCGGGGACGCGCTTTCCGACTACGTTTTCTATGAGGACGGTCTTGTTCAAACGCCAATAACCGCAACTCATGAAATAGGCGACTTTATCGGCAGGGCAAAGCCACTTTGGGCGTATTACACGGGACTGCAAAGCCATGACAACCTATCAAACCGTGCAATAGGTATGCCGCAGGAGCGTGGCAGAATACTCGGTATACAGCTGTACCGTTTTAACATAAACGGCTTTTTAAACTGGGGCTTCAATGCTCATCACAACAGACTTTCGCGCATGATGGTCAATCCGCGGATTTCAAGCGACATGGACGGCGACTTTATCAGCGGAACGTCCTACCTTGTATATCCCGACGGGAAGAACGTGAATGCCTCCGTTCGGCTTATGACATTTCGTGACATGATGCAGGACACGCGCGCACTCAAACTTTTGGAATCTCTTACCGACCGCAGCGCCGTATGTGAGCTGATTAAGCGGTTTATACCCGACATTGACTTTCGCTGCCGCGTGACCGCAAAGCAGTTGGAAGATTTGAGAAATGCCGTAAATTCGGAAATAAAGAATTTGCATTAGCTTGGACTGTTATAGTATAATACAAATTGCTTTCACCAAAGTATAAAATCACCCCAAATAAATAGAGACCTCCGCACGTGGAGGTCTCTATATCCTTTTTCTATGAAACTAAAAGGAACGAGTCCGGTGCAATACAGAACTCATTCACAAGCAACTTAATATTGGGGTTCACTTCAGCATTGCTGTTTTTTTGATATCAATTTACGATAATCTCACGTCGGTCTTTTTTTATTCTGAGCGTTTTCAGAAAATCTTTATCTTCATTGCTGATACGAAAACTTTCCACTGCCTTTTGAATGGTTTTGTTATGAACCCATGCCGAAAGCCTATATCCGGTAATATATTTCATCGCGCAGTCACGCTGCTTTGCCAGCGCCGTCGCAAAATACCACGCAATCATCATATTGATATAATACTCATCGGAGCGGATTTGTGATATTATTTCAGGATATCTCTCGTCAAAGTCCCCGTCAAGATAATACCGCATAAGCATGCCGATTGCATAGCGCACGGTATATGTTTTATCCGAGTCTAACCATTCATAAATAACATCAATAAGCTTGTCCTTGTGCTTTGCAAAGACCTTTGGCGCAAAGCAGTCACAAGTCGCCCAGTTATCAACATACGGCAGAAATTCTTTCGTCCGTGCAACTGCATCATTATAGTCCTTCAGCTGCTCGATCAAAAACGCATGCAGGTTATTTTCCTCGTAATATGTATGCGGCAAAGAACCGATAAATTCTTCATATGCGCCCTCTTTAAACAGCGTTTTCGCCAATTTTCTCAGCTGCGGCGTCCTTACACCTATTATTGTATCCGCAGGAATATTCGGAATGAGTCCCGAATGAAACCTTTTATATTTTTCATCTCTGAGAGCAAAAAGCTCGTCCGTTATGTTCATTTTTCAAGTCCCGATATTTTATCGATTCTGTTTTGATGCCGTCCGCCGAGAAATGTTTCATCATACCATGTATCAACAATCATGAACGCAAGTTCTCTGCCGGTGACCCTGCCGCCCAGACAGATAACATTGGAATTGTTATGCTGTTTTGTCATTTTAGCCGAGTACACATCCGTGCAAAGCGCCGCGCGTATTCCTTTGATTTTATTTGCCGCAATTGACATTCCTATGCCTGTTCCGCAAACGAGTATGCCCCTGTCACATTCTCCGCCTATAACCGAATTGCAGACTTTTTCCGCAATATCCGGGTAATCGCAGCTGTTTTCATCAAAGGTTCCGAAATCTTTCAGTTCGATTCCTCTTTCCTCCAGGTGCTTTATGATATGAGTTTTAAGTTCAAATCCTCCATGGTCACATCCGATTGCCAGCATTATTTTTTACCCCTTTCTTCTCTTTCGCGCTCAGCCTGCGACTTACGCAGATACATCGGCACAAGCTGTGCATAATTAACTGTTTCTTTGTATTTTGCCGCCTCACAAACGGCAGCGGCATGCTGCATGTTCAGGTTCTGCGGTGCGAATGACGCCTGTTTTCCGAGCCTCTGTGCTATTCTGTCCCTGAACACGGGAACTCCGTCCCCGAGAAAAATAACATCCTCCCCCATTTGCGCAAGCTCCTCCAGGCAATCCTCAAGCGAAATTGCACGCGGTGGCGTAAGCTCTTTAATCCTGCCGTTTTCAAAAGTGTAAAAAGCATTATACACCTGTTCTCTGCGCGCGTCCATTATAGGCGAAATAATCTGTCCGCAAAACGGAAGATTATATGCCATCGATTCGAGCGTATTAACACCCGCAACCGGCTTATTCACCGCATGTGCAAGCCCCTTTGCCGTTGTAACGCCGATGCGCAGCCCGGTAAACGAACCCGGCCCGACGCTTACGGCAAAAACATCAATATCCGCCGGTTTTAATTCGCTCATTTTAAATACGCCGTCAATTATCGGCATAATTGTCTGCGAATGTGTCAGCTTATTATTGAGCGATGTTTCACAGATAAGTCTGTCACCGTCACAAATCGCCGCAGAGGCAACCGCAGATGATGTATCAATCCCCAAAATTTTCATCATTTATCCTCTTTTTTCAATACATATTTCACGGTAATTTTCATGCACCGTCAAATTTTTTACAATAGTTATTTCATATCGGCTGTGCGGAAGAATATCCGCAATTTTTTCCGGCCATTCTATCACCGAAACCCCATCGCCGAATACATATTCATCATATCCGATTTCATACATTTCATCACTGTCATCAATCCGATACACGTCAAAATGATAAAACGGCATAACGCCGCTTTCATAGCAGTTCACAATTGTAAACGTCGGGCTTGTTATAGGCTCGCTGATTTTCAGACCCGCCGCAAGTCCCTGTACGAATGCGGTTTTTCCCACGCCCAAATCGCCGTTTAAACAAATAACATCTCCGCGGCCGAGCGTTTTTGCAAATGTTTTTGCGATATTCTGTGTTTCCTTAACATTATTGGATACATACTTCATAATAGCAAACTCCCGTAGTTTTCGGACATAAGTAAATAAGGCTATACTGTATCAGCATAGCCAAAAATACATGCGCATTGACATTACTTATTCAAAAAATGAGTTCTGTCATCATGTACCTTCTGATGAAGCATGTCCAGACGCTTTTCGAGGTCGCTTAAAATATCGTTTGCGTAATTATCGCAATCGTCCTTAATTTCCATAGCCTTTGTCTGCGCCTCGTTTACCATTTGATTTGCCTGGTCAACAGCCTGTTTTGTGATTTCATGCTCATCAATCATCTGAACAACCTTTTCTTCTGCATTTTTAATCAAAGTTTCCGACCTTGACTGAGCTTCGTTCAGAATTTTTTCGCGTTCTTCCTTTACCCATTTTGCTTCCTTCACCTCATCGGGAAATACAAGACGCATTTCCTGAATATAGTCAAGCAAGTCCTCCTTATCAACCACAACTTTACCGCTTAGAGGTACAGCGGGTGCCTTTTCGATAGTTTCCTCCATCATGTCGATGATTTCCATAATTTCCATAATAAAAAACTCCTCTGTTTTATATTTTCTGTTTTATTTTTTCAATAACATTCTCCGGAACAAGTCCGTTAAGCTCACCGTTGTATTTTGCGACCTCTTTAACCATGCTGGAGCTTATGTATGAATATTTTGTATCCGTCATCATGAACATAGTTTCATATTCGGGATTAAGCGACTTATTCAGAAGCGCCATCTGAAATTCATATTCAAAATCCGCAACTGTTCTGAGTCCTTTAACAATAACGCTCGCGCCGTTTTGCTTCGCAAAATCAACTAAAAGTCCGCTGAATATATCACAACTGACAGTCGGCAAATCCTTAATTTCACTGTCAATCATCGCCTTGCGTTCCTCCGCGGTAAACATCGGCTTTTTATTGATATTGTTAAGCACGCCGACGATAAGCTTATCGTATAACCGCGACGCGCGTCTGATGACATCAAGATGCCCGTTTGTTATAGGGTCAAAGCTGCCCGGATATACGGCAATTCTCATTTTTTCACCCTCTTTGGTATACCGTAATATACGTTCTTCCGTATTTTCTCTGTTTCAGGACGGATAGTCCCGAAAATTCACCGTGTTCGTCACAAAAGTCACTTTCAAGAACAATAATTCCGCCTCTTTCAAGCCTGCCGCCGTCAACAATTTGATTGATAACAGGCGCTATAAATCCTTTGTTGTAAGGCGGGTCAAGAAATATTACCGAAAACGTTTTGTCTGTCGATTTTAAAAATTGCGCGGCATCGGTATTTATGACGGCAAAATTGTCAAATTTCAGTTCTTCCTGATTTTTTTTGATTACGGAAACAGCCGCACCGCTTATATCCACACATATTCCCGACTCTGCTCCGCGGCTGAGCGCCTCAAAGGTAAGCGCACCGCTGCCGCCGAACAAATCAAGCGTTCTGCTGCCCGGGATAAATTCCTGTATAAGATTAAACACGGATTCCTTAACCCGGTCGGTTGTAGGTCTTATATCACGTCCGGAAAATTCATGCAGTTTATGCCCTTTTCTGCTCCCGGCAATTATTCTCATTTATAACCCCTCCGGTTTACACTTATATATTTTAACTTATTATTTGCCAAACGTCAACATATTTTACAGAATTTTTTTAATATTTTACCAAAAAATTTAAAATATGCGGTTATTTTCAGTTTAAAATAACTCCGCTGTGTAAAAATTCCGACATTTTTCGCATAAGAATTTCATTTTCCGTTTCAGACGGAACAACGTTTCCGCTCAAAATATCCTTTGCGGCATTTTGAGCCGACGCAAGAATATCTGCGTCCGTGAACAGATTTGCAATCCTCATTTCCGGCAGACCGTGCTGTCTTGTCCCGAAATAGTCGCCCGGTCCGCGCAGTTTTAAATCCTGTTCCGAGATATAAAACCCGTCATTGGATTTACACAGCGTTTCCATACGCTTGCGCGTAATGTCGCTGCTGCCGTGAGCAAGCAGAATACAGTATGCCTGATTATTTCCCCTTCCCACTCTTCCGCGCAGCTGATGCAGCGTTGCAAGTCCGAACCGTTCTGCATTTTCAATTATCATAATGTTACTGTTCGGCACATTCACGCCTACTTCAATAACCGTTGTCGAAACCAAAATCTGAATTTCATTCTGCACAAATGCGCGCATAATCTCGTCCTTTTCGGCAGATTTCATCTTGCCGTGCATGAGTCCGGCATTGTATTTGGGTAAAAGCCTGTCAACAGTTCTGAATACGTCCTCGGCATTTGCAAGATCGGTTTTCTCGCTTTCTTCAATCAGCGGACAGACGATATATGCCTGAGAACCGTTTTGCAGCTGCTTTTCCAGAAACGCATACACGCGTTTGCGCATGTCCTCGCCGACTGCGTAGGTTTTGACAGGTTTTCTGCCCGGCGGCAGCTCGTCAATCACCGAAATATCCAAGTCGCCGTACAATATTAGCGACAATGTTCGCGGAATGGGCGTTGCCGTCATGATGAGCGCGTTAGGATTTTCTCCCTTTCCGGACAGCTCCGCCCTTTGCGATACGCCGAACCGATGCTGTTCATCGGTTATAACAAGCCCGAGTTTTTTATATTTGACGCCTTCACTGATAATTGCGTTCGTACCTATAATTATGTCATATCCGCCGTTTTCGATAAGTTCATACATTCCGCGTTTATTTTTTGTGCTCTTTGTCAGAAGTGCAATTTTAATATCCGTACCCGAGAAAAAGCTCAAAAACGTGTCATAGTGCTGTGCGGCAAGAATTTCTGTCGGTGCCATTATCGCGGACTGAAATCCGCTTGAATACGCCGCGTACATCGCAGCTGCAGCCACAACGGTTTTTCCCGAACCGACATCTCCCTGCAAAAGACGGCTCATCGGCACATCGCTTTCAAGGTCTTTACGTATTTCACCTATTGCGCGTTTCTGCGCTCCGGTCAGCTCAAACGGCAGCGAACCGATAAAATCATCACAGCACCGCACATTTCCGAACGGCTCGCAATGATTTTGAAGCCTGTCCGACTTTTTTTCAAGCAATGCCAGCTGCAAGAGGAACAGTTCCTCAAATGCAAACCGTTTCCTTGATTGCTCGTAACTGTCAATATCAGCCGGAAAATGAATATTTTTCATTGCGTAATTTATCTCCGCAATGTTGTATTTTTTCCTGATTTCGGTCGGAATATATTCGCTCAGATTTCCGCACTCCGCCAGCGCTTCTTCCATCGCGGAGCGGATTATATTCTGCGTCAGTCCCCCGGTAAGCGGATATACGGGCACGATTTTCCCTATAAACCGCTGCTTTCCCTTTTTTTCATAAATCGGGTTCTGCATTTCTTTTTTTCCGCGGTTATCGGAAACCGTGCCGTAAAGCAGAACATCTTCACCGGTTCGGAACACGCCTTTTACATACTTATTATTAAACCATTTTACCGTCATTGCTCCCGAATCATCGAAAACCACCATGGAATAAATGGTAAAATTCTTTTTTATGCGCGTTTCCTTTACCGGTGAATACACCTTTACTTCAACGCATGCCGCCTCGCCGGGATTGCACTCGGATATTTGCAGAAAATGAGTTCTGTCCTCATGTCCGCGCGGAAAATAATACAGCAGATCCTCAACGGTATTTACTCCTTTTGCGGCAAACAGCCGCGCACGCGCATCACCGACGCCGCGAAGATTTTTTATGCTTCCCATCACTCTGCCGAGATAATGTAATAATACAGCGGCTGACCGCCGTATTTAACCGTAACTTCAATTTCATCACACTGATTTTCAAGCATTTCAGCGGCATGCTGCGCCTCTTGTGCGGTTATATCCTCGCCGTAATACAAGGTGATAAATTCGGTGTCATCATCGGTGATTTTTTCCGCCAACTCGGACAGAACCGCGTCCGGAGTTTCGCCGACAGTGACGATTTTGCTGCCGGACAGCCCGAGAATATCCCCCGTTTTTATATCCTTGCCGTCAATCTGCGTATCGCGCACGGCATAGGTTATCTGCCCCGTCTTAACCTTTGAAACGGCCTTATTCATGGCAGCTTCGTTAGACTGTGCGTCTTTATTTTCGGAGAACTTCAGCATCGCCGCAACACATTCCGGAACGGCGCGCGTAGGAATAACCGTGACATTTTTATCCGACAGCTCGCTCGCCTGGTTTGCGGCAAGAATAATATTTTTATTGTTCGGGAACACAAAAATCCTGTCCGCGTCAATTTCATTTACGGCATTCAAAAAGTCATCGGTACTCGGGTTCATGGTCTGACCGCCCTCTATAACATAATCAATTCCCAAATCCTTGAATACGTCAGAAATGCCGTCGCCTGCGCATACAGCCACAAAACCGTACGCTTTATGTTCCTTTTTTGGTTCCTCCGGCTTTTGCTCCGTTTTTTCTGCCGGCTGCTCCACGATAAGCGACTGATGCTGATGCTTCATATTATCTATCTTTATGTTAATAAGCACACCCATTTTTATTGCACATTCCAGAATATATCCCGGATTGTTGGTATGGATATGAACCTTCACGATTTCATCATCATCGATAACCAGCATACAATCGCCGCGTTTCTCGATGGATTTCCGGAACGAAACAACATCGGCTCCGCTTTCCTTTTTCTCCACGATAAACTCGGTACAGTACATATATTTAATTTCTTCCGCATCAACATGCTGCTGTGCCGCGGCATTCTGCGGTTTGATGTCGCTGATGTCCGCCTCCGTAATCTTTCCGGTTTCAAGATATTCCAAAACACCCTCAAGAACGAAAATCCAGCCCTGTCCGCCGGCGTCAACAACGCCCGCTTTTTTCAAAGCCGGGAGCATATCCGGAGTTTTTTCAAGGGTTTCGTTTCCTTTTGTCACCGCCGCGCGGATTACGTCTTTTATATCGCTGCCGCCGGCAAGAGCACCCTCAGCCGCGGCTCTTGCCACGGTCAGAATAGTTCCCTCGGTCGGGTTCATGACAGCGTTGTATGCCGTGTCCGAACCGAGCTTCAGCGCCTTTGCAAAATCCGCCGCGCTGCATGATGACTTGCCTTTGAGGCTTTTTGAAATGCCGCGGAAAAACTGCGACAGAATAACACCCGAGTTTCCGCGCGCGCCGCGCAGAGTCGCAAATGACATTAAATCCGCCGTTTTTGTGACCGACTCGGTCTGTACCTCCTGAAGCGATTTTGCCATGTTCTGAACCGTCATTGACATATTCGTTCCCGTGTCGCCGTCCGGTACCGGGAAAACGTTCAGTTCATTTACAGTCTGTCTTTTATTATACAAATTATTTGCACCGGAAATAAACATCTGTGCAAGCAATTTTCCATCTATCATTTTTGATTACTCCTTAACTCTCACAGATTCAACCAACACATTTACTTTATTAACCTTAAGACCGGTATTGTGTTCAAGCTGATAGCGAACATTATGCACGATACTGTCGCAGATTGCATTGATATTTACGCCGTATTCAACAATGATATGCAAATCTATAACAATGCCGTTGTCCTCAACATCAACTTTAATTCCGCGCGACATATTTTCAAGCTTTAAAAGTCTGATAACGCCGTCTTTCTTGTTTTTCGACGCCATGCCCACAACTCCGTAGCTCTTTGTAGCAACGGCTCCGGCAATTGAAGCAATTACGCTGTTGTTTACCGATATATCGCCAAATTCGCTGTTTATTAATATTGCCATTATTTTCAGTCCTTTCACGATTGTATAATTTTACATATACATTTTACTATATTATTACCAAATAGTCTATAGTTAATATAAAAATAATATTACATTTTACAAAAATTTATTGAAAAATACCAAAAAAAAATATATACTAAAGGTATATAAGGAGGAATTTTTATGATAAAGCAGCATTATCTTGCAAATTATTTAAGCGAACTTCCCGATTTCGTTTTTACATATATTGAAGAATACTACAGCGGAGAAAGCATTAATACGCAGCTCGGTTACAGCCTCGATGTGCGCGTTTTTTTTAATTATCTGCGGCAGTACAAATACAAAGATGTTAAGAAAAATGAGGATTTCACGCTCGAACATATCGAAAAAATCACGCCGAGCGACCTTATACGCTTCAAAGCGTATCTGCGTGAATACGAAACCGAGTACGTATCTCCTGCCGGAAACACGGTAAAGCGTATATGCCGCAATTCTCCCTACGGCATAAACAGAAAACTGTCGGCTGTGCGCGGTTTATTTATATATCTTTACAAAACGGAGCAGATTTCGCAGAACGTGACCGACAAGGTCGATTTTGCAAAACTTCATCAAAAAATAAAAAAGCCGCTCACTTCGCAGGAAACAGTACGGCTTATCGACGTCATATACAACGGCGAAAAGTATTATGAGGGCAGGCTTCTCACCGAATACAAAAACAAAAAACTGCGCGACATCGCGATTTTCACCACATATCTCGGGACCGGCATACGCGTAAGCGAGCTTGTCAACCTGAAAATCACGGATATAGATTTTGAAACCCAGTCCTTTATCGTAACGCGCAAGGGCGGTGACCAGCAGGAAATTTTCATGCCGGTACAGGTCAACAACGCCATTTACGAATACATTCACGAAGATGAGGACAACGTCCGTGACGCAGGCCCGCTTTTTTTAGGACGCGGCGGAAAACAGCTCACCGTTGCGTCGGTAGAAAAAACACTGAAAAATTACTGTTTCACCGCCGGGATAACGCACCCGGACAAAACCCGTCCGCACGCACTGCGCCGCACCTTTGCATGCCGTCTTCTGGAGGACGGAGTGGATATAAAAATGGTGGCGGAGCTTATGGGGCATAAAAATATTGAGGTAACGCACCGATACTATGCTCAGTACAGCAGCCGGAAGCGCCGTGAGGTTATGCAAAATCTGGACGTTCTGCGCACGGGCAAGGTTCCCGGCAATGATGATTACACCTAATCCCGCACGCTCCGGAAAGAAACGGCAGCGTACAAATCCGATTTAACGAAACACCGTACCCCGGCACTGCGCCGCCGTCCCAGAGTGTGAGGCAGAGTGATTTTATTTTGCCTCACACTTTTTGTAATAATTTTATTTTGCCTCACACTTTTATAAAGAAAACGGCAAAAACGCACAGCGCTAACGTTTGTTTTTCTCAATCAGTCCGTAAAGACAGTCCAGCGCGTCCCTCAGCGTTCCGACCCTGTCGATAAGCCCGCATTCGACCGCCTTTGCGCCGAACAACACACTCCCCACATCATTTGCTATTTCATCGGTTGTCAGCATCATTTTTTTGTAGGTATCGTACTCTATATTTGAATGGCGCACAATAAAATCTATAATTCTGTCCTGCATTCTTTTCATATATTCAAAGGTCTGCGAAACGCCGATTACCACTCCGCTTGTGCGCATCGGGTGAATTGTCATGGTCGCGGAATGTGCGATATACGATACGTCGGCGGAAACCGACAGCGGCACGCCTATCGAATGTCCGCCGCCGAGCACAAGCGACACCTTCGGTTTGGACAGTCCCGAAATCATCTCCGCTATCGCAAGCCCGGCTTCGACATCTCCGCCGACCGTATTCAAAAGAATCAGCAGACCGTCCGCGTCATCGTCCTCCTCCAGCTCCACCAGCTGCGGAAGCACATGCTCATACTTCGTTGTCTTGCATTGCGGCGAGGCTATCGTATGCCCCTCTATCGTTCCTATAATATTCAGACATTTTATGCAGCCGCGTGAATTTTTCGTGGTAATTATGTCTGCATTATCCCGTTCGTTGTTGCCGTTGTTTGTATTTTCTTCCTGCATATTAATCTCCATTCCGCCGCCGTACCGCGGCATAAAATATAATGAAAACGCCGTGCGGATTATCTTTTTTCCGAACGGCACAGCTCTTACATATGCCCAAAAACGGGCAGAAAATATGTTCTGCACCGATTTTATTTTGGCATGTTTTTCCATTTACTGCTGTACAATATGATTTTTTTTATTCATATTTAACAATTTACACTGTATTATTTGCAAAAATAAAAAAAGTATGTTATAATAAATGCATAAAACATTTTATAGGTGTTTATACTTATAAATGTAATAATATATGTTAGAAAGGTGAATGACAATGTATTTTGAAGAAGCATTCAAAAAAATCAAGACAGCTTTGGAAAAGGCAGACGTTAAACCGGCGGACGGACACCTGGCAATTCAGGTAAGAATGACCGACGATGACTGCGGCGGTACATTTTATATCGAGCAGGCAGACAAGCAGTATTTTGCGGAACCGTATGACTATTATGACAATGACGTTGACGTTGCGGCAGACTATAAGAGCATATTAAGTCTGGTGCAGGGAAAGCTGGACATTGAAACCGCGCTTGCAGGCGGCACCGTATATGCAGGCGGAAATGTTGACGCATTTATTGCATTTGCTAAATCTATCACACCGAAAAAGACCGCGAAAAAAACTGCAGCAAAAAAATCGGATACAAAGAAAAAAGCCGAAAAAAAGCCTGCGGCAAAGAAAACAGCCGCAAAAACATCAGCTGCAAAGAAAGCTGATAAAAAGGCTAAAAAAAGCGAAGTAAAGTCCGTAAAAACCGCCGAAGAAACTAAGCCGGCAGCAGTTAAGCCGGAAAAAGCTGTCAGCAAAAAGACGGAGGCAGCAAAAGTGATTAAAGAAACCAAACCCGAAAAAGCAAAAGAAACGATTTCAAAGGTAGTTGAAAAAGAGGTTAAACCCGAAAAGAAAACAACGCCGAAATCAAGCAAATAATAAATCAAAAAGTAAAGGGCACGCAAGATTTTTTGCGTGTCCTTTTTGTTTACGGAGGTATAAACGTGAAGAATTTTTTCAAATCGCAGCTGATAATTATTGCAGGCATCGCGCTCACGGCTGCTGCAACGGGGCTTTTTTACCTGCCGAATGAAATTGTAACAGGCGGAGTTTCGGGAATTGCAACAATCCTCTACCGCATAGGCATACCTCCCGGAGCCGTATACCTCATACTGAATGTAATTCTTCTCGGGATAAGCTACAGACGGCTCGGAAAACGTTTTGTTATAAATTCCGTCATATCCGTAGCCGTCCTGTCGGTGCTCGTACAATTTCTTTCAACATTGCCGCCGGTGACAAGCGACCTTTTTCTGGCTTCATTTTTCGGCAGCTGTCTGTTCGGAGCAGGCGCAGCAACAGTGCTTGCCTCCGGCTCAAACACCGGCGGAACCGACATTATCGGCAGACTCATTCAATCCCGCTGTCCTTATTTCCCCATCGGCACGCTGCTGCTTGCAATCGACGGAATAATAATTCTCATTTCTCTTTTCGTGTTCAGAAACATTGAACTTGCGCTTTACGGTCTGTTCGGGCTTATCGTTTCCTCCGTCATCATTAACTTCATGATTGACAGACTTAACGCGTCAAAGCTGGCTTTTGTTATAACCGATAAGGGCGAGCGTATTTCAAAGCTCATTCTTGAAAACAGCCGCCGCGGAGTCACGGTTTTAAACGCACGCGGCGCATATTCCGGCGCAAGAAAAAATCTGCTTATCTGTGCACTCAAAAACAGGCAGATGAGCGATTTCCATAAAATGATAAAAAGCGCCGACAAGGACGCTTTCATCATTTTTACCAAATCCGAAAAAATATTCGGTTCGGGCTTTTACGTTTACAAATAATTATTCCTCTATTGCAGCTTTCTGAGAATTTATTCTGCGGAATATTTCCATGTCGAATTTAGGCTTGCGAGAATACGTATACAAGCCGTTGCGTTCCTGCTCCACATCGTAAAGCTGCGTGTAGCAGAAACCGAAAATCCGGTTGTTCTTCAAAAGTGCCTCGGTCAGACCCTTGTAACGCTCAATAAATTCCTCTTTGGTCTTGGGCGCTTCACCGTAGCCCCATGATTCTTCGTCGGTTTCGTCCCATTTAATTCCGCCGTATTCGCTGGCAAATACCGGCTCTCCGTTATACTGCACGCGGTCTTTTTTCTGTCCTGCTTTCATAAGCCAGTCCTCAAGGATATTTTCCGTCATGAGCTTGTCAAATCTTTCTTTAAAATCTGCCGCATTTTGTTCATAGTCATGAAAATCATATATATCCGTCACAACATGATATGCACCGCTTGTATCGATGCACGGTCTTGTCGGATCCAATGCCTTTGTGGTGCGGTAAACCATTTCTATCGTTTCGTCATTCTGTTTTCTGCCGTTAACATCCCATGTTTCGTTGAATGGACACCAGCCTATGATTGCCGGGTGATTGAAGTCGCGTTCAACCGCTTCTTCCCACTCGCGCAGTATGGTCGGCATCGTTTCATACACAGTGTGGTCGAGTCCCCAGTTTGCATACTCGCCCCATGCAAGATAGCCCATCTTGTCGCAGTGATACAAAAATCTCGGTTCAAAAACCTTTTCGTGCAGTCTTGCGCCGTTAAATCCTGCGTCAAGCGACAGCTGTATATCCTTTATCATATCTTCTTCCGTCGGCGCGGTGTAAATTCCGTCCGGATAAAATCCCTGGTCAAGCACGGTGCGCTGGAACACGCTCTTTCCGTTTATCAAAAATTTGTATCCGTCAAGGTAGCAATCGCGCAGACCGAAGTAGCTCTTAACCTTATCGTCGCCGAAAGTCAGCTCCAAATCGTAGAGTCTGCCGTTTCCGACTTCCCAAAGGTGCTTTTCCGAAAGCTCAATCGTTACATCGGCAAGTCCGCCGTGATTTTTGCTCGAAACACTTCCGACATTTTTGCCGTCATAATATGCCGCCGCAGTAAATGTACCGTTGCCCGACACCTTTGCGGTGATGTGAATTGTGCCGTTTTCTGCGTCCGGATAGTATTTTACCGATTTAATGTGATTTTCCGGAACGTATTCGAGCCATACTGTCTGCCATATTCCGGTTGTCCTGGTATAGTCGCAACCCAAGGAATAATAAAATGAAGCCTGTTTTCCGCGCGGCTGTTTTCCGCTGCGCACATCATCAAGCGCATGCACGACGAGTGTATTATCTCCGATTTCAACAAAATCGGTTATATCAAAAACAATCGGCGTATATCCGCCCTTGTGTGTTCCTACGGTCTTGCCGTTTATGTAAACCGTTGTGAAATAATCGCATGCACCTATATGCAGAATTATTCTTTTATCTTTATTTTTAATTTCGATATTGCGCTTGTACCATACGGAATTTAAAAAATCCACATCGCAGATACCCGAAAGTTTGCTTTCCGGACAAAACGGCACCGTTATTGTGTCATTCAGTTTTTCACGCTCATAAAACTTACGGTCGGCTCCGCTCGCACTTTTATCGATTTCAAATTCCCATATTCCGTTAAGATTTTCCCACGCTTCACGCTCGAACTGCGGCTGGGGGTGTTCCGGTCTTGGTATGTTCATAAATAAATCCTCTCTTTTCTATTGATTTATTTATATTATAATGTTATAATGTAGATAAATCAAGACTATTTATTAAAAAAAGCAGAATAAGTTTAAAACAAAGCAGAATAAGTGAGGAGCGCCCATGAAAGAAGATTACGTTGATTTAATTGTATTTGACCGCAGCCTGCCCTTTTATATCGACCTCGCAGGCATATCATACTGTGACGGAAATTTCTTTGTGCGCCGTCCTCAGTCAACGGTTTCCAGCATTGAATATATTATTTCGGGTACCGGAACCGTAAAAAGCAACAATAACATTTTTCACCCTCATGCCGGGGACACATATGTTCTGTATGCGGGTGATGACCATGAATATTATTCTTCAAAAAATGACCCGTGGACAAAAATATGGCTGACCGCCTCCGGTGACATGGTTTCATCGCTTGCCGAAATGTATAAGGTGCGCAAAAATACCGTTTTTCACTGCAACACCGAACCGTTTATCCGCAGAATGCACCGCGAGCTGGCACGAAGGGATATTCCCCCGTCAGAGATTACCGATAAAACCGCCCTGATTTTTCATGAGCTTATGCAATTTCTGCATAACCATAATAATGATCAGACGAACGTTTCCCCGGAAGCACTGCAAATGAAAAACCATATAGATATGCATATATACGAACCGCTTGTTATCAATGAGCTTGCCAATCAGGTTTACAAAAGTCCGGCGCAGGCAATCCGCATTTTTAAGAAGAGTTACGGTTGTACGCCGTATGATTATTACCTTAATGCAAAACTTGAAAAGGCAGAATCAATGCTGAGAAGTACAAACTTTTCCATCAAGGAAATATCTTACCGCCTGGGATTTTGCGACGAACACTATTTTTCCGGGGTATTTTCACGCAAAATCGGTCAATCTCCCTCCAAATACCGAAAACAGTGGAATAAGCTTTTTCTTGTATCACCGGATAAAAATGAACCGTAAAAGGTTTTGTCAGCCCTTTTCAGCCTTTAATTTTTTCAAAACGGTCCTTGTGCATATATAATGCGCGGCAGCGGTAATAACCCATGAAACAGGATAGGATATGAATATCGCTGCCGACGTCGGAAAAGCGCGGAACACTGTCATAATCCACAATATCCGAAAAGCAACCGAGCCGGTAAGCGATACCGCCGTTGACGTAAAGGAACGTCCCATTCCCTGCATAACTCCCGAGCCGACCTCCATAAATCCGAGCAGAAAGTACGGAATGAACATGCAGTACATTCTTGTCACCGCGGTATCATATGCGATTTGCATAAGACTGCCCGGCGCTCCCGATGTTACGCCGTAAAGACTGAGCATCGGATTTTTCAGCGTAAGCATAAATACCGCAAATACTGCCGCAAAGACAAACACGCTTGCATAACAGCAGCTGCGGATTTTTTCTATGCGCTCATAATTTTTTCTGCCCATATTCTGTCCCGTGAATGAAATCGCAGCCTGTGCAATCGAATTTACACCCGTAACTCCGAAGCTTTCGATACTCGCTGTCGCCGCGCTCCCCTTCACAACCGGCTGAAACTCACTTCCCGGCGGTACTGCCGCATTATTCACCGCTACAATCGATGACTGTATAACCATATGCGACAGCGAAAACAGCGCGCTTTGTATTCCTGCCGGAACCCCTATATGCAGAATATTTAAAAGAGCCTTTTTTTCTACTTTCAGTTTCTTTATTTTCAGCCCGAAACCGTTTCTACCCCTCGCAAGATGTCCCGTTAAAAGTATCGCCGAAACGGCATTGGACAAAGCGGTTGCAATAGCCATGCCGTCAACCGACATACTGCATGCAAGGACAAAAAACAAATTCAGTCCGACATTCAAAAGCCCGGAAAACGTCATAATATACAGAGGCGTTTTGGTATCGCCGCCGGCATGAATAATCGCCGCCGCAAAATTCGTCACCGATATAAACGGCACTCCGAGAAAATATATTTTAGTATATATCACGGCAAGCCGCAGCAGTTTTCCGTCATTGCCCATAGCAGCAAGCATCGGTTCCGCCGCCGCAATTCCGACAGCGGCACAGATTATACCGAAAATCACGCTTATCAGCATAGCTGTATGCAGGGTGTTTTCCGCTTCCGTTTTGTTTTCCGCACCGATATTCCGCGCCATCGTTACCTTTGCGCCTACGCTGCAGCCGATAAATATGTTTATAATCAGATTTATCATAGCGGTTGTGGTTCCGATTGCACCGACAGCGTCCGGCTCGCCGGAGAGACTCACTATAACCGTATCCGATACCGAATACAAAACCTGCAGCAAATTTGTCAGCATAAGCGGCAGTGCAAATGCAATGATATTTTTTAGTATCGGCCCTGATGTCATGTCGGGCTGTTTCCGTTCTGCCTTCACTTTCACTTCTGTTTCTCCTTACCGTCAAGCTCGCCGAAAAATTTTATCATATAATACAGAAATCCGTCCTGCTCATTCGCAAACTCGTCATAAAATTCGCCGCGCAGTCCGTTTACCGTCAGCGGATGAACGCGCGTACAATGCGCGCTGCCGTCCGGCTCATATACCGACAGATTGTTTCTCGCTCCGCAAACCGCACGCTTTTTATACTCCTCATCGCCCGAAATCAGCGCATAGTGCAAAAATCCGTTGGAGGTATGTACCGACGCACTGTGCGGAAACGTATCGCCCCACATTTTTCGTTTGCCGAACCAATAGGCGTCCCAATGACGTATTGCAAGGTCATTGAGATAATGACTCGGCTGTGCACCGTTGAATTTTTCCAGTATTTTTATATGCTTTTTACATTCCTCAATTAGTTTTTCATCACGGTCAATCATATACATCTGCGCTATCATCAGCACCGCCGGTGAAACGATTGTCTGTTCATACATGACCTCATGTTCGGGGTAATTAAAGCCCGTTTTAATAATATTATCAACATGACGGCGGTACATTTTCGTCAGGCTTTCCGCTTTATCGTTCATGCCCTCTTTTTTCAGCGCCTCCACCGTTTCATACAACGACAGTCCGTTCGGGTAGAAATTTTCTCCGCCGATACTGTAGTAAACCTCGAGCAGCCTGTACATTTTTTCAAGATAATCGGGATTTTTTGTGAGATTGTACATTTCCATCACGAACACCGACATCCAGGGCGCATTATAAAGCCGCTTTCTCGACGGGTCTTTGCCTATATCGTTATACACTTCGCCCGTTTCCTCGTCATAAAATTCACGCGTTACGAATTTATAATATTTCATAAGACTCTCGTACATCTTTGTGTCACGGTCATGCTGCAAATACTTTGCAATGAAAATTCCCATTACAAGACGTTCGCGCGAGGCATTGTAATCGCCCCAAAGCTCGTCAAAAATAAGACATTTATCCTGATTGTCATATATCAGATACGCTCCGTCGAGCGCACTGCCGTCACAGTGATACTGCTGTTTTTGTGTAATAAATTCCGCTCTTTTGCGCGCAAGCTCGCGAAACGGTATCTGCATAAAAAATTCCGCCTTTGTCCGCACGCTTCCGGAGCGTATTTCAAATTCATGATGCCCGAGCCGCGACGGTGTATATTCCACCACCGTTTTACCGCTTTCCGCCGTTGTTTTCACTGCCTCTCCGTCAAGCAAAATTTCCGCATTTTCGCGGTTGACGCTGAATTTGATTTTTTCATCTGAATACACGGTATAATTTTCTGCGCCGATAAGAACGGCAGTATCATATTTTTCCAGTGCACCGCGGAAGTTTCCGTCATCATACCAAAACATTTCCCATTCTATGCACATCTTTTCACCTCGTTTCAGCTTGAACGCCGACGGGTGCAGAATGAAATCTCCGCGGTCATTGCTGGACTCGGCAATATTTCTCTCCACACTGTAGGTATCAAGGCTGCCTTTCGTCAGCACCAGCCCCAGTCCATACGGAAAAGGCCCCATTTTCACGGCATTGATATACGAGGTATTCTCTCCGCACCAGATATGTGTATGACATCTTTCGGTCATGCAAACACTTGCCGCCGTATAGCTGTCATTGAAGGTTGTGTAAATCCCGGCGCCGCCGCGGCTTATAAATATCTCTCTGCCCTGCGTGTTTTCAAAGGTATAGCTTTCCCTGTAAATATCATTTTCAAGGCTGCGCCTTACCGTGACCGAAAAATTCGGCGCGCGGTATACGGCAATAAGACCGTTTTCGCAGCGTGTGACCGATTCGGTTTTGGAATTTTTTATAACGCCCCATGTATTCGCGCCCTCAATCCAATTCATTTTATACTTATCTTCAGTATTGCGGATTATATCAACACCGCCGTTTACATAATTAAATTTAATATCAAACATACGTTCCCTCCTCAGCTTTCGCTATGTGAATTATATCAGAACGCACCGGGGATTTCAATGAATTAATTAAACGAGAAATTGGACATTTTCGCACAAAGCTTTCCCTCCACAGAACATGGGGTATTTCCGCGTTTAAAGACACAAAAAATCCGCACATGCGTCATCTCACATGTACGGATATTCTTATGTATCGCCGTCATACAGACCGGCGCGGCATGTTACAAATCAGTGAATAACAACCGTTTTGGTATCTGGATTATAGAAAACCTGCGTATTCAGAGCCTCTGCAACCGCGCGCAGCGGCACAAGCGTTCTTCCGTCAACTATAGTTGACGGCGTATCAAGTTCAATTTTGTCTTCGTTTAAAAACATTTCATTTCTGCCCACCTGCATAGTGATGAAATCCGAACCGTGCCGTGCCATAATGGTTTTAGACTCGCCGCTCCATTCAACCTCCGCGCCCAAAGCCTGGAAAATCGCGCGCATGGGAACCATTGTCCGGTCATTAATAATCATCGGCGCAACGTCAAAATCGAGGTATCTGCCGTTCAGCATCACAAGAATTGAATCCCTGTTGAAGTATGACAAGGTTTTCAGATTTTCAATGATAGTCTTGTAGATAGTATTTCTGACCTCGCCGTAGCGTGTATTTTCATTCACTTCATCGCCGAAACCGTATTCCTTTTTCAATTCTTCAATTGTCATCGGCTCAAAATATTTTACGAGCAGAATGTTATCTTCCGCATCAGCAAAGGACATATCCTTATCCACCGCCGCTCCGCCGGACATGCTGCTTATTTCGCTTATCACCTCATCGACATCGCGGCCGACATATTTCGCATAGCCGCCCACGGTCAGATGATAATATGCCGCTGCTTCGTTGGTATCCGCCGGCATATCCTCCGGCAGTCCGAACTCCGCTTTAAATTCGTCCGCGGTTACCTGAAACACTTCCGCAACATCACCGAGCGTTTTATTTGAAACATTTACATAGCTTTCTTCATTATACTTGTTATATTCCGCGCTCACAGCGGCAGTGAATATCATGAAAACAGCAGCTGCCGCAATCAAAGTTCTTTTTAACATCTTTTTTCTCCTTATCTTTTGTCAAGCGGCACATAATCTCTTAATTCCGAAACGGACATATAGGCCGGACGTATTATCTTGTTTGCGTTTATAAGCTCTTCTATGCGATGTGCGCTCCAGCCGGCTATTCTTGCCGTTGCGAACATCGGGGTGTACAGCTCCTCCGGAAGCTCGAGCATCGAATACGCAAATCCGCTGTAAAAGTCGATATTCGGGCTTACTCCCTTGTATATTTTCCGCTTTTTCGCAACAAGCTCGGTAGCAAGCTCCGCCACCTTTGTATAAAGCAGATATTCCTCATATCTTCCCTTTTCCTCGGACAGCTTACCCACAAATCTCTTGAATATTTCAGCACGCGGGTCGGAAATTGAATAAACCGCGTGACCCATACCGTAAATCAGACCGCTTTTATCAAATGCGTCTTTATTCAGAACGCGTTCAAGATAATCGGTAATATGTTCATCATCTTTCCAGTCTTTTACGTTTTGCATCAAGTCATCAAACATGTGCTTTACCTTTATATTTGCGCCGCCGTGCTTGGGACCCTTGAGCGAACAAAGCGACGCGGCAACCGATGAATAAGTATCGGTACCCGAGGAAGTTACCACATGTGTTGTAAATGTAGAATTGTTTCCGCCGCCGTGCTCTGCGTGCAGAACAAGCGCCATATCGAGTATCTGCGCCTCCAGATGCGTAAATACCTTATCGGAACGCAAAAGCCTTAATATATTTTCCGCCGTAGACAGTTTTGCGTTCGGACGATGAATATACAAGCCCTTATGCTTATTGTAGTGATTGTGCGCCTGATACGCATACACCGACAAAAGCGGAAAATTTGCAATAAGCTGCAGGCACTGCCGCAAAACATTCGGCAATGATATATCGTTCGCGTTTTTATCGTATGAATACAGCGTCAGCACGCTTCGTGCAAGTGAGTTCATTATGTCGGCGTTGGGCGCTTTCATGATAACATCACGCACGAAATTTGTGGGCAGCGTTCTGTCCTTTGCAAGCAGTTTTTCAAAATCCGCAAGCTCGGTTTTATTCGGAAGTTGCCCGAAAAGGAGCAGATATACCGTTTCTTCAAACCCAAATCTACCGTCTTTTAAGAAACCGTCCACCAAGTCATTTATATTAATTCCACGGTAATACAGCTCGCCATCGCACGGAATCGATACTCCGTCCATCGTTTTTGACGAGTAAATAGTCGAAATCTCGGTAAGACCGGTAAGCACTCCGCGTCCGTCGAGGTCGCGCAAGCCCCTTTTTACTTCAAATTTACCATACAGCGCCGGGTCTATATTGCTGTTTTCGCGGCATTTTTCCACAAGTTCTTCTATCTGCGGTGTAATTGCTGAGTAATGTGAATCTCTCATAATATCATCTCCTTTGGTCTTTATTGGATACAGGTACATATATTATACTACAATTCTCCGCAATTTGCAATAAAAACTTACATATTTGCGTATCTTTTAATTTTACGCGTAGTTGTCTTAACAAACTCCTCTTTGCGGATAATAAACTTTTTCACCGCTTTGTACGGCGGATTTGTGCCGTTGATTTTTTTGATTTCATCAGCAAGAAGCTTTTCCGCTCCCGCCTCGGTATACTCTCCCAGCGCCGACGCTATTTCCTCCTTATCCGGATATATCTGCGCCGTAATCACGTTATCCTGCTGATAAACCATGCATTCGCTTATATACGGCGATGCGGAAAGAATGTTTTCTATTTCTTCGGGGAAAATATTTTCTCCGTTTGATGTTATAATCAGATTTTTCAGACGTCCCGTAAGGTATACAAAGCCGTCTTTCACATATCCCATATCACCGGTATGCAGCCAACCGTCTTTTAATACCTTTTCCGTCTCCTCCGGATTTTTGTAATATCCGCACATAACATTCTCGCCTTTTACGATAATTTCACCGACGCCGTTTTTATCCGGCTTGTAAATTTTCAGTTCAAGCTCGGGGAGCGGCATGCCGACCGAGTCATTGCGATAATGTGAAGCGCGGTTTTCCGCAATCAGCGGCGAACATTCGGTCATTCCGTAGCCCTGTATCGTGGTTATGCCTATATCGGTGAAAAACTGCATCGTTTCCGGCTTGACCGGCGCGGCTCCGACAAGAAACATGTTTAGCCGTCCGCCGAAATTATCTATTATTTCTTTAAACAGCGTGCGCCTTATATCCACGCCTATCTTTTTCATGGCTTTGGAAAGCATCAGCGCTTTTTTAATTTTTCCGCTTTTTCCCGTTTTTTCAATCGTGCGGTTCAGCGTTTTGTATATACCCTCTAAAACCATCGGCACGCAGAAAAACATCGTAGGGCCGCTTTCCTGCATATCCTTTACTATATACCGAAGTCCGCGGCAGTATGCTATTGACGCGCCGACATATATTTCACAAAGATAACCGCAGGTGCACTCATAAGTATGGTGCAGCGGCAAAAGCGAGAATACGCGGTCATATTTGGTGATTTTGAACACGGAACAAATATTCATGATGTTCGAGCAGATATTTCTGTGACTGAGCATAACGCCTTTCGGTGTGCCCGAGGTTCCGGAGGTGAAGATAATAATATTGATGTCCTCCGGCTTAACCGCAGCGTCGGCAAACAAGCGCTGTCCCTCCGCCGCAAGTTTTCTTCCGGCTTCGGTTTTTTCTTCAAAGCCGTCATTTATGCATATGAGCTTTATTCCCAAATCGGCAAGCTCCGGGTTGCGTTTTAAAACCGCCTTCGTGCACAGAACCGCAGTGCAGCCGGCAAACTCCGCCAGTGACTTCATCTCCGCAAATGTCAGTTCCTTGTCAAGCGGAACCACCGTGCCGGTTCCCCCTACAATCGCCATATATGATACTGCCCATTCATAGCAATTTTCGCCTGCCAGTGCGATTTTCTCATCCTTCAGCCCCTCGCCGCACAGATATTCCCCCATTGCGTATACATCGCTGCGATACTGCGTATAGGTTATCGGCTTATACGGCGACTCATTATCATATTTCTGCATAAATGCAATACGTTCTGAAAATATTTGCGTGCTTGTTTCAAACATTTCACGAAGTGTTGAAATTTCCCTTACATCAAACAGCGGCTCCTTGCCGTAAATTCCGGTGTTAACAATCTTTTTAAGCATATCTTTCTACCTCATATAAAAATGTAATATCATAAAATAGTGCAGTACACTGCCCGCAAGCACAAATATGTGCCATATAAAATGCATGTATTTAAGCTTTTGGTTTCGGTAAAATACCGTTCCCAGCGTATATGCAATTCCGCCGAGCAGCAGCATGGTAAATTCAAACGTATCGAACATACGGTACAGCGGTCTTATAATCATCAGTGCCTGCCAGCCCATTACGAGATACAGCACCTGTGAAATTTTATCCCATCTTTCAAGATTGATGGAATTGAATACAATCCCAAGCACCGCGCAGAATACGGTTATGCCGAACATTGTCCAGCCCAACGCGCCCTTTATCACCACCAGGAAAATCGGAATATACGAGCTTAAAATCAATAAAAATATTGAACAGTGGTCAAATATTCTGAACACCTTTTTTGCGGTTTTGTTTGTGAGCGAATGATAAAGCGACGATGACGTGTATAAAATCGTCAGCCCCGAGCCGTATAGAGCGGCGCTCACCACCGCCGCCGGACCGAGCTTGTTTTTGCATGCGGCAACTATAAGCACTACAAGCCCCGCTATTGACAGCAGCGTCCCGACTCCGTGCGAAACCGCGTTCGCAATTTCCTCCCCCAAACTCTGTGTTCTTGATATTTTCTTCTTCATTGTTACACCGCCTTTTATATTAATAATTATTACACGTGGTATTCAATACTATTTTATCAAATATTTTTTATTTTGTCAACATATTTTAAAAATAATTCTTGATTTATTGCAAATCAGGTGATATACTTTATAATATAACGTAAAGGAGATTTTTATATATGTGTGATGAAAAATCGGAACTGCTTTCCGAATTTGACAAATGTATGACCCTTTTATCGGAATATTCACTTCCGTCATGGGACGAGCTTCCTCAGCTGGATTTATATATGGATCAGGTTATTGAAGTCGTAAACGGCTATACAAAGTCGCTGAATTTTTTAATGAAGGACGGCTTTGAGGTGACAAAGGCGATGATCAATAACTACGTCAAGCTGAAAATGATGCCGGCGCCCGAAAAGAAAAAATATTCAAGGCTTCATATTGCCTACATTATTATAATATGTATACTTAAGCAGACGCTGAATATTGCAACAATACAGCGTCTTATTCCTGTGGATATTCCTCCGGAGCAGGTAATTTCCGTGTACACCTCTTTTGTAAAAAATCAAAAGAAAGCGTATGAATATCTTGTAGGTCTGGCAAACAGCATCGCAGCCCCCATTCTCACGGGTGAGTCAGACAATCCGGAAAGAATGAATGACCTGATGATGCAGACATCGGTATCCGCAAACGTTTTAAAATGTCTCGCCGAAAAGCTGATAGAAACCGAAAGAAACGGTTAACATAATACTTCCCCTTCGCATAATATAGAGTGAAGGGGGTGTTAATTCATGTATTGCCCGATAAACGAGCCTGAAGTTACCGATGACGGCCGCCGCTGCACATCGAGATGCTGCCGTCTTTATAATGCGGCGCTCGCATTTCTCCTGGGGATTATCCTTGCCGCAATCGGATTGATACTGGGTACTGTTTACTATGAAACTCTTACGGCTGTAGTGCCGATACTGATAGCCGCAACCGTAATTTTGTTTATCATTTTCCTTGTAACGCTGATTACCCGCGGCTGCTGCCACGCCAATTCCGATTAGCCGGTTAACGGACGTAATTTCAAGCATGCAAACTCAGTTCAAAGCAGCATGAGCAAAATGCATAGCCGGAAACCCGCTAAAATGGGTTTTCGGCTTTTTTTAGATACCGTGCAATCCCTACGGCATGCATATGATGCTGCCTATATCGACAACGGGGCCGTCATTCAGCGATATAGCCTCCACATTATACCTGCTGCAAAAATCTATAATTCTCTTGCAGTCCCCATGCAGTTCAATATTCCCGTTAAACGCCAGCACACCGCCGGGCAAGAGTCCCGACGCGCCCCCGATAAATCCGTGTTCAAAATCCTCAAGAATAATATCCCGGTCATCCGTTACCAGAACGTCAATCCCGTTTCTGTCCGCGCACCGCGCAATATTTTTATCCGAAGTAATAATCGCATTTTCAGATACAATGCATACCGAACACTTTGCATAACCCTGCTTTGTATTTATAATCTTAATACCGCGCTCTCTGCAATAATTCAAAATTACTTCATCTGTGTACTTTTCCATGCAGAATAAGCTGTTTCCGACGCGTGCCGCATTGTAGGCTATATCCAGCGGATATTCGCCGCTAACCTTCGTACCGCCGCATTTTACATTACAGCCGCAGCCGGCAAAATAATCATATACAGTCGGTTCGCACACGATTTCTTCGTCAGAAAGCTTATGAATCATTATATCCGCATGACCGCAAATCGCATTGTATACCGATGCAAGACGCGGCGTTTTGATAACCTCTATACCCCGTTTTTCCAGCGCTTTTACCGATTTTTCGTCTGTTCTGAAATCAACCGCTGCCCTCATTTTATCATATCCCTGAATTCGTCCTCTGATATAACCGTAACTCCGAGCGCATTTGCCTTGTCAAGCTTGCTGCCTGCTTCGCTGCCTGCAAGGACATAGGTTGTTTTTTTCGATACGCCGGAGGAGGTCTTTCCGCCGAATTTCTCAATAATTTCCGATGCCTCACTTCGCGTAAAGCCCTCAAGCGTCCCCGTCAGGACAAATGTCATGCCCTCAAAACGCGTATCCGATAGTTCTTCGGTTTGTTCTGTCATGTTCACGCCTGCCTCGCGCAGACGTTCAATAAATGCCAGATTTTGCGGTTCGCGGAAATAATCCGTGATGCTTTCCGCCATTACATCTCCGATTTCATCAATCTTCGTTAGAGTTTGAATGTCCGCTTTCATAAGCGCGTCCATGGATTTCACCTCTGCAGCAACTACCTTCGACGCCTTAGCGCCCACAAACCGTATTCCGAGTGCGGTTATCAGCCGTGAAAGCTGATTTTGTTTTGAGTTTTCAATTGACGTCATAAGATTTGCCGCGGATTTCTTTCCCATTTTATCAAGTTTTTCAACATCTTCGGGTTTTAAATAGTATAAATCCGCCGCACTTTTTATCAGCCCGTTGTCCAAAAGCTGTTTTATTATTGCAGGGCCGAGTCCGTCAATATCCATAGCGCTGCGCGAAACGAAATGAATGATATTCCGCATAATCTGCGCCGGACAGGCAGCGCCGGTGCACCTGTACGCAGCCTCGCCCTCCTCGCGCACAACAAGCGCGCCGCACACCGGACACGTTTCCGGCATATGGAAGCTTTTTTCGCTGCCGGTGCGCTTGTCCTTTTTTACCTCAAGGATTTCCGGAATAATATCTCCCGCCTTCTGAACAATGACAGTATCACCTATTTTTATATCTTTTTCGTCAATATAATCCTGATTATGGAGTGTCGCACGTGAAACAGTGGTGCCGGCGACATGAACAGGCTCTAAGACAGCCAGCGGCGTGACGGTTCCGGTTCTGCCGACCTGTACCAAAATATCGAGAAGTTTTGTTTCTTTCTGCTCGGGCGGATACTTGTACGCAATTGCCCAGCGCGGAAATTTTGCCGTAGAACCCAAAATTTTACGCATGTCCAGGTCATTGACCTTTATAACCGCTCCGTCAATGTCAAAGGGCAGTCCGCCGCGTTCCTCCCCAATTTCCAGAACGCGCTTAAATGCCGATTTTATATCCGGAAAAACCTCATCATTCAGTATCGTTTTAAATCCGAGCTTTCTGAGATACCGCAGTCCCTCAATATGCGTTTTTATTTCATGACCCTCGATTTGCTGAATATTGAATACGAAAATGTCCATCTTCCGCTTTGCCGCAATTTTCGGGTCAAGCTGGCGGAGTGAACCGGCTGCGGCATTTCTGGGATTTGCAAATGTCGGCTCCTCCGTTTCTTCACGTTCCTCATTGATTTTTCTGAAATTATCTTTTGAAATATACACTTCGCCGCGTACTTCAAGAAACGGCAATTTTTCGGCAAGGTGCAAAGGAATTGATTTCACCGTTTTCAGATTTTGCGTCACATCTTCGCCGACAGCACCGTTTCCGCGCGTGGAACCGCGCACAAAATCACCGTTCCGGTATTCAAGCGATACCGAAAGTCCGTCAATTTTGTGTTCTACAACATAGTCATACCCGGATACGGTCTCGGACACGCGCCTGTCAAAATCATAAATTTCCTCCTCGGAAAACGCGTCCTGCAGGCTCTCCATAAGCACCTCATGCGTGACCGGTTCAAATTTATCAAGCGCCTTTCCTCCGACGCGCTGCGTAGGTGAAAGCGGTGATAAATACTGCGGATATTCCGCCTCAAGATTTTCCAGCTCACGAAGCATTCTGTCATATTCAAAGTCGCTTATTTCCGGAGAATCGTCAACATAATATTTCTTTGAATGATAATCCAGAATTTCTGATAGTTCTTTAATCTTTTTTTGAATGTTATCCATTAATTTATCTCCCCATAACACTGAATCCGCTGCCGTAATATGTAGGAACGCTGCCTGCAATAACCGTTTCGGAAACAGGAATTTTAAGCGATACCGTATCCGATGTTGTCATCGCTGCGGAAATAACGGAAAATTCCGCCGACGCGTCCAGAAAAATTTTGTGCCTGACCTGATTAATACCGCAGCTTTCAAACTCATCATTAAAATCAACCTTTGTGAAACCGTCAATAACGATATGAACCGGTATTCGGTACCCCATTCCCTGCAGCACCGGATAATTCGTAAGGCTTCCCACCGGTATGTACACCACAGCATCATCACTGTTTTCCGCAATCTTTTCCGCCGCCGATAAAACCCTTGTTCTCAGCCTATTCATTTGCGCGGTATCGGCACTGACCGATGTAACCGCACCGTTTTCATCTGTTTTAATATTTACAAATTCTTCCGAATTAATACCGGATAATGCTTCATCAATTGCATTATTCAGCACATTTACGGCGCGGATTTTTGCCGCATGCGACGCTTTTGCCGCAAACACCGGCTTGAACCGCGACAAAATCAATACCGCAGTCACAACGAAAACAGCTGTAATAAATACAAATACAGCAAAAAATATAATCTTATATGCAGACCTTCCGCGATGCGACAATTCAATTCTCATACAAATCACCCTTATCGGTATATTATGCCGCACCGGTAAATAATGTGACAAGAGGAGTGCGTGCGGCACTCCCCCGGTCTGAATTTATTTTATTGCTTTTGTTCTGATTTCCTCCGACAGCTCCGCAATAAATTCTTCTATTGTTTTGCTGCCTATATCGCCGTCCTTGCGCGAACGTACCGAAACGGCGCCGTTTTCAATATCCTTATCGCCCACTACAAGCATATACGGAACTTTTTCGAGCTGTGCCTCACGGATTTTATATCCGATTTTTTCAGCACGGTCATCAACTTCGACGCGGATAATTCCTGCGTCAGCAAGCTGTTCCTTAATCTTTTGTGCATATTCGTGATGTCTGTCGGCAATCGGCAGAATTTTAACCTGAACAGGGGCAAGCCATGCCGGGAATGCGCCTGCGTATTTTTCAATAAGCAGCGCAAGCGTTCTTTCATAGCAGCCGAGCGACGTTCTGTGAATGATATACGGATTTTTCTTTGTTCCGTCTTTATCAGTGTATTCCATGCCGAATTTTTCCGCAAGCATCTGATCAATCTGAATTGTTACCAGAGTATCCTCCTTGCCGTATACGTTCTTAATCTGAATATCGAGTTTCGGTCCGTAGAACGCTGCCTCGCCCACACCGATGGTATACGGAATTTCGAGGTGATCAAGAATTTTTTTCATGACGCCCTGTGCCTCGTCCCACTGCTCGGGTGTACCGATATATTTTTCTCTGTCATCGGGATCCCACTGCGAAAAACGGTAAGTTACATCTTCAAGCAATCCAAGCGTTTTCAGCAGGTAATTCGTCAAATCAAGACAGCCCCTGAATTCGCCCTCAAGCTGATCCGGAGTACACATCAGGTGTCCTTCGGAAATGGTGAACTGGCGCACGCGGATAAGTCCGTGCATCTCGCCCGACGCTTCATTTCTAAACAGTGTTGAGGTTTCGTTAAGACGCATCGGCAAATCTCTGTAAGAACGGCCGCGGTTCAAAAATGCCTGATACTGGAACGGACATGTCATCGGGCGCAGTGCGAATACTTCCTTATCCTTTTCTTCATCACCCAAAACGAACATTCCGTCCTGGTAGTGATCCCAGTGTCCCGAAAGTTTATACAGGTCGCTTTTAGCCATCAGCGGAGTTTTGGTAAGCTGCCAGCCTCTTTTTTGTTCCTCGTCCTCGACAAAGCGCTGCAAAAGCTGGATTATTCTCGCGCCCTTCGGCAGCATGATAGGCAGACCCTGTCCGATTATATCTGCTGTTGTGAACAGCTCAAGCTCACGTCCCAGTTTATTGTGGTCGCGCTTTCTCGCTTCTTCACGCTTTTCAAGGTATTCGTTCAGCTCGTCTTTTGTTTTGAACGCCGTACCGTAAATTCTCTGCAGCATTTTATTATGCTCATCGCCGCGCCAGTATGCACCCGTTGCGCTCAAAAGCTTGAATGCTTTTATCTTGCTTGTGTAATTCACATGCGGGCCGGCACACAAATCGGTAAAATCACCCTGTTTGTAGAAAGAAATTGTTTCTCCCTCGGGAAGGTCATTAATCAGCTCAACCTTGTACGGTTCGTCTTTCATCAGTTCAAGTGCCTCGTTTCTCGGCAGCTCAAAACGTTCAATTTTAAGATTTTCCTTTGCGATTTTTTTCATTTCCGCTTCGATTCTTTCCAAATCCTCCATAGTGAAGGTGTGCTCCGAATCAAAATCGTAGTAAAATCCCGTATCGATTGCCGGGCCGATAGCCAGCTTGGTATCCGGATACAGTCTTTTTACTGCCTGCGCCATAACATGCGAGGCGGAATGTCTTAGTGTTTGCAGTTCATTCATTTCCATTGTTTCTACTTCCTTTCAGATACATTAACGATTTTTTTCGGTTTTCCGGGATAAAAAAACACCCCAAGAAAACTGTTGTTTTCTTAGGGGTGCAAAATTACAATGCACGGTTCCACCCTAATTATGATTGAAAATCATCGCTTAATTACCCATAACGCAGGGATTGTGCGGCAATATCTACTGAAAAACCCGTTCGATACGCAACTCCAAAGCGGTATTCGTCGCCCGCCCCCAAAGAAACACTTACAGCCGCGATGTTTCCTCTCTTTTTGGTTTATGCCGGTGACTACTGTCTTTTTCATCGTCTTTCATTCTATATTATGACACTTTTTTTCGAAAATGTCAAGCTTATTTTAACAAAAAGTCTTTTAATTCCGCAAGATTTTCACAGATGTAATCCGCTCCTGCCTGTTCCAGTTCATTTTCCTCGGCGTAGCCGCATCGCACGCCGACCGACGCAATTTTACACTTTTTTGCGCCCAGAATATCGTGTTTGCGGTCGCCCACCATGACCGCTTTTGATAAATCCGCAATTTCCGCCCGGCGCAGAACTTCTTGTATAACCTCGTCCTTACGCCCGAGCGTTCCGTCAAGCTCCGCCCCGACGGCATAGTCAAAATATTTATCAATCCCGAATTCTTTTATTATCCGTTCGGCAAAAACAAACGGCTTTGACGTAGCAAGCGCAAGTCTTTTTCCGCTTTTATGCAGCGCGGAAAGCAACTCCTCCGCCCCGTCAATCAGCGAATTTTCAAACAACCCGACAGCGGAATATCTTTCACGGTATTTTGCCACAACCGCAAGCGTCTGTTCATCGGTAAATCCGTATGTTTCCTTAAACATATCCGCAAGCGGCGGCCCGATAAACCGCAGCAATGCCGCCATATCCTCCTCATGAATACCGAAAGACTCAAGTGCATACCTGACGCAGTTAATTATCCCCTCTTTCGAGTCGGTCAGCGTGCCGTCCAAATCAAACAATATAAAATCAAACATCATTTACCTCTTTAAATACTTTTTCAGATATTTTCCCGTGTACGAATTTTTACATTCGGCAACCTTTTCCGGGGTACCTTCGGCAACAATGGTTCCGCCGCCGCTGCCGCCCTCCGGCCCCAAGTCTATAATATGGTCGGCTGTCTTTATCATATCCAGATTATGCTCGATAACAACCACCGTGTTTCCGTTGTCCACAAGCTGCTGCAGCACGTCTACAAGTCTGTGAACGTCTGCCGCATGCAAACCGGTTGTCGGCTCATCGAGAACGTATATCGTCTTACCGGTACCGCGTTTTGAAAGCTCTGTTGCGAGCTTTACACGCTGCGCCTCGCCGCCCGAAAGGGTTGTAGAGCTTTGCCCGAGCTTGATATACCCCAGTCCGACCTGTTTGAGTGTGTCCAGCTTTCTGCGCAGCTTCGGCAGATTTTTGAAAAATTCAAGTGCCTCATCAACCGTCATCTCAAGAACATCATAGATATTCTTACCTTTGTAGCGCACCTCAAGCGTTTCACGGTTATATCTTTGCCCCTTGCAGACCTCGCACGGAACATAAATATCGGCAAGAAAATTCATCTCGATTTTCACAATACCGTCACCGGCGCACGCCTCGCACCTGCCGCCTTTAACGTTAAAGCTGAACCGCCCGGGCTTGTATCCGCGTACCTTTGCGTCATTCGTCGATGCAAACACCTCACGAATATCATTAAAAAGATTTGTATATGTCGCCGGATTTGAGCGCGGCGTTCTGCCTATCGGTGACTGGTCGATATTTATTATTTTGTCAAGTTTTTCAATTCCTTTGATTGTCTTATGCTTGCCGGGGTGAGTGGATGCGCGGTTGAGTTTTTTCGCAAGCTCCTTATACAGAATTTCGTTAATAAGCGAGCTTTTGCCCGAACCCGAAACGCCTGTTACGCACGTGAAAACGCCGAGCGGAATTTTAACGCTGACATTTTTCAGATTATTTTCGCGCGCGCCGACAATTTCTATAAAATCAGACGGCTTTCTGCGTGTTTCCGGCACAGGGATACTCTTTTTCCCACTCAGATACTGACCCGTCACTGAACGGGGAACTTTCATTATTTCCTCCGCCGTGCCCTCGGCAACAACTTCGCCGCCGTTCACACCGGCGCCCGGCCCTATATCCGCGATATAATCCGCGGCATACATCGTGTCCTCATCATGCTCAACCACGATTACCGTATTGCCGATATCCCGAAGATGCTTTAACGTGGCAATCAGTCTGTCATTATCGCGCTGATGAAGTCCGATACTCGGTTCATCGAGAATATATAAAACGCCCATAAGCCCCGAGCCGATTTGCGTTGCAAGACGGATACGCTGCGCCTCACCGCCCGAAAGAGTTGCCGACGCTCTCGACAGGGTCAGATAATCCAGTCCGACATCAAGCAAAAACTGAAGTCGCGCCTTTATTTCCTTTATAATCTGAGCGGCTATAAATTCTTCGCGCTCTGAAAGTTTCAGCGAGGAAATAAATTCCATCTCATCGCCGATTGACATGCAGGTAAATTCGTAGATGTTTTTCCCTCCGACGGTTACCGCCAATATTTCATCATTAAGACGCGCTCCGTGACACTTCGGACAGGTACTTTCATGAATATATTTCTCAATTTCGTTTTTTGAATAGGCAGACGTGGTTTCCTGATACCGGCGTTCAAGGTTGTTTACAACACCCTCGTACACCGCTTTCATCGTGCCGCTTCCGTAATTTCGGTTGTACTTAAATTCGTATTTCTCACCGTTTGTGCCGTAAAGCACCACCCGGCGCACCTCCTCCGGCATGTCCTTCCACGGCGTGGAATAATCAATCCCGAAATGGTCAAGTATTCCCTTAAAATACATATGCGCCATGCTGTCCGCAATTCCGGGTGCCGCCCAGCCCATGCAATTTATCGCCCCCTCCAAAAGCGGGCGGTTTTCGTCGACTATAATCAAATCGGGGTCGATTTTTGTCAATATTCCCAAACCGTCACATTCCGGGCATGCGCCGTACGGATTGTTGAACGAAAAACTTCTCGGCGCAAGCTCCTGCAAACTTATGCCGCAGTCATCGCATGCATAGCTCTGGCTGAACTTTAATATTTCCCCGTCAATAATTTCAATCATAACAAGGTCACCGCTTAAATGCAGTGCGTTTTCAATTGAATCGGTAAGGCGCTGCGCTATTCCGCTGCGGATTACAAGACGGTCGATTATTACTTCAATGTTGTGTTTTTTTGTTTTTTCAAGATTTATTTCCTCGGAAAGGTCATATTGAATACCGTCTGCCTTTACACGGACATATCCGGATTTTTTTGCGCTCTCAAACACCTTTTTGTGCTCGCCTTTTTTTTCGCGGACAACCGGCGACAGCACTTGAATTTTTGTGCCCTCTTCAAGTGACATTACTCTATCGACAATTTGGTCAACAGTCTGCCTTTTGACTTCCTTTCCGCACTTCGGACAGTGCGGCACGCCGACGCGCGCATACAAAAGGCGCAGATAATCATAAATTTCGGTCACGGTTCCCACCGTCGAACGCGGATTTTTCGAGGTTGTTTTCTGGTCAATACTTATTGCCGGTGACAATCCCTCTATGCTCTCCACATCGGGCTTGTCCATTTGCCCCAAAAACTGCCGCGCATATGATGAAAGCGATTCAACGTATCTGCGCTGTCCCTCGGCATAAATCGTATCAAAAGCAAGCGAGCTTTTTCCCGAACCCGAAAGTCCCGTCAAAACAACCAGTTTTTCTCTCGGGATATTTAAAGAAATATTTTTTAAATTGTGTACCTTTGCGCCCTTAATTTTAATATAATTATTCATTTTCACCCAACTCTTTTTTCAAATGTTTTATTCTGTCACGCAGCTCGGCTGCTTTTTCAAATTCAAGATTTTCCGCCGCTGCAAGCATCTCATCATGAAGATTTTCAATCATGCGCATGTAATCTTCAGCCTTTTTCCCGGATTTTTCCGGCTCAACCGATTTTACGGCTTCTATGATATCGCGTATTTCTTTTTTAATCGTTTTCGGGACAATATTATGCTCCTTATTAAATTTATCCTGAAAACTGCGGCGCCTGTTCGTTTCGTCTATGGCACGCTGCATGGAGCCGGTGACGGTGTTTGCATACATTATAACCTGACCGTGTTCATTTCGCGCCGCTCTGCCTATAGTCTGAATGAGCGATGTTTCACTACGCAAAAATCCCTCTTTGTCGGCGTCAAGTATCGCCACAAGCGACACCTCGGGAAGGTCGAGTCCCTCGCGCAGAAGATTTATTCCGACAAGAACATCAAATTTACCCATACGCAGGTCACGTATGATTTCGGTACGTTCTATCGTTTTTACCTCGGAATGCATATATTTGACCTTTACGCCCATTTCACGCAGATAATCGGTCAAATCTTCCGCCATCTTCTTTGTAAGCGTTGTAACAAGAACTCTTTCGTCCTTTGCGGCACGAATATTTATTTCCGAAATCAAATCGTCAATCTGATGTTCAATCGGCCTTATGATGATTTCCGGGTCAAGCAGACCGGTCGGACGGATAAGCTGCTCCGCAGTCGCCATGGAATGTTCCTTTTCGTAATCTCCCGGAGTCGCCGAGGTGAAAATAACCTGTTTTATTTTCTTTTCAAATTCCTCAAATTTCAAAGGTCGGTTATCAAATGCCGACGGCAGCCGAAATCCGAAGCGCACAAGCGATTCCTTTCGCGCACGGTCGCCGTTGTACATTGCGCGCACCTGCGATACCGTAACATGCGACTCGTCTATAAACATCAGAAAATCGTCCGGGAAATAATCAAGCAGCGTATACGGCGCAGAACCGGGTGCGCGTCCGCTGATGAGCCGCGAATAATTCTCTATTCCCTGACAAAACCCTATTTCCTGCAGCATTTCCACATCGTACATCGTGCGTTCCTCGATGCGCTGTGCCTCAATCAGCATATTGTTGTCTTTGAAATATTTTATTCTTTCTCTCATTTCATCAAGGATTGCGCATATTGCAATTTGCATCTTATCGTTGGTGGTAACATAATGCGACGCAGGCGAAATAACCACGTGATTTCGCACTCCGACAACCTCTCCGGTTACGGCGTCCACTTCACATATTTTGTCTATCTCATCGCCGAAAAATTCAACTCTGATTGCACGTTCCCTGTTATTTGACGGAAATATCTCCAGTACGTCGCCGTGAACGCGGAATTTATTTCTGACAAAATTTATATCATTGCGCTCATACTGCATGTCAACAAGCTTTTTTAGTATCTCGTCGCGGTCGCGCTCCATTCCGACGCGCAGCGACAGCATCAGGTTCTGATAATCCTCCGGGTCGCCCAAGCCGTAAATACACGATACGCTCGATACTATAATGACGTCTTTTCTCTCAAACAGAGCAAAAGTCGCGCTGTGACGCAGTTCATCGATTTCGTCATTTACGGAGGAATCCTTTTCGATATAAGTATCCGACGCGGCGATGTATGCCTCCGGCTGATAATAGTCATAGTAGCTTACAAAAAATTCTACCGCATTATTAGGGAAAAATTCCTTAAACTCGCTGCACAGCTGTGCCGCAAGCGTCTTATTATGCGCCAAAACAAGCGTCGGTTTATTTGCCCGGGCAATAATATTTGCCATCGTAAAGGTTTTTCCCGAGCCGGTAACGCCCATCAGCGTCTGATATTTCATGCCGCTTTCTATGCCGCTGACAAGCTTATCCACCGCCTGCGGCTGGTCGCCGGACATCTGAAAATCCGAAACAAGCTCAAACTTATCCATTGATTTATCCTTCCTTGCAAACAGGGGTACCGCCGTTTAATCGGCAATACCCCAACCGTTTATATCTCCGATTTCATACATAATCATGGACAAAACCGCCTCCCCTGCCGTTTCTGTCCGTAAAATGCGTTTTCCGAGCGAAATTACCGGTATTCCGGCGGCGGCAATCTGTTCGATTTCCTGTTTATCAAAGCCGCCCTCCGGCCCTATCATGTATGCAGCCGTTTTTACATTCCGGCTGTTTTTAAGCAGCGGTTTAAGGTAATTTCCCTCCTCACATTCGTACGGAACGAAAGAAACCTCCGCATTTTTCAGAATTTCAACCGCGCCGCTTAAGTTTATCGGCTCATGCACCTGCGGAATAACACCTCTTCCCGACTGCTTTGCCGCCTCACGTGCAATTTTCTGCCACCGTTCGATTTTTTTGCCGTCATTGATTTTCGCAACACACCGTGACAGCTCACACGGATATATTTCCGCAATACCGAGTTCGGTTGTCTTTTGTATTATGTAATCCATTTTTGCCGCTTTCGGCACTCCCTGTATTAATATTACCCTCAAATCCGATTCGGTATCCGTCTTATTTTTTTCAATGATATTGCATATAATCCACTGCTTGTCCGTTTCGGTAATTTCCGCAACATAATCATATCCCATTCCGTCACAGCAGAGTATTTTATCACCCTTGCCGTATCGCAGAACCTTTGTGATATGATTTACGTCCTCGCCGCATATCTGCAGCGTTTTATCCGAAACATTTTCCCGCGGTATAAAAAATTTTGACATATTCGTTCCCTTTTATTCCGATATTTTACACTTAAATTCCGCCCAGTCCGCGCTGCGGTTTTCCGAAATTATTTCAAAGCCGTTTTCATAAAGCGCGTCCGTAACGTCATAAATTCTGTCCTCTATAATACCCGATGTTATGAAAATTCCGTCCGGTTTTAATGCTTTCTTTACAAACGGGAGTGCGGCAATAATTACATCGGCAACTATATTGGCAAGGACTATATCATATTTTTCGGTCAGTATTTTATCCTGCAATCCGCTGTCCGACAGAATATTCCCGATATAAACCGAATACCTGTCCCGTTCGATACCGTTTCTTAAAAGATTGTCATACGCCGTTTCCATGGAGTTTTTGTCAATATCCACGGCATTTGCCTTTTTGGCTCCCAGCATGAGTGAAACGATTGAAAGTATGCCGCTGCCGCAGCCCAAATCCAGCACGGTGTCGCCGGGTTTTACCGTTTCTTCAATATCCTCAAGGCACAGCCTTGTGGTGTGATGCGAGCCGGTACCGAAGGTCAATCCCGGGTTAATCTCAAAAACCGTTCTGCCGTTCGGTTCAACATCCTCCCAATACGGCTTTACAATGAGCTTTTTGCCGATTTCCATAACGTGAAAATACTGTTTCCATGTATTAGCCCAGTCCTCCTCACGCACACTGTCAAGTGCAACCGCAAGCCGTCCGAATTTGCCGTCCGTGTCTATTCCGGCAAGCTCCGTCATCTCTGTCTTTATTGCCGACAGCATGTCCGGATTGTCTGCCTCGATATACACCTTTACGCAGGTTTCACCCTCTTTTTCTTTGATAAGCTCATCATCAACGTAGTCCCACGCGTCCCTGTTTGTTTCAAGAAAATCTTTAAAATCGCGTTCGTCCTCAATTTCTATTCCGTCAATGCCGAGCTGCAAAAGCCTGCCCATGACCGGCTCAATTCCCTCAGAGGTTGTAAATATACTTACCCTTATCCAATCCATACTTTCTCCTTAGTCCAGATAATCCTTCAGTTTTTTGCTTCTTGACGGGTGACGCAGCTTGCGCAGCGCCTTAGCCTCAATCTGTCTTATACGTTCACGGGTTACGTTGAACTCCTTGCCGACTTCCTCCAAAGTGCGCTGACGTCCGTCCTCCAGACCGAAACGCAGACGCAGAACCTTTTCTTCTCTCGGAGTAAGCGTTCTTAAAACGTCCACAAGCTGCTCTTTAAGCATAACAAAACTTGCCGCCTCCGACGGTGCCGGTGCGTCATCGTCCGGGATAAAGTCGCCCAGATGGCTGTCCTCCTCCTCACCGATAGGCGTTTCGAGCGATACCGGCTCCTGTGAAATCTTTGATATTTCCCGAACCTTGTCAACCGACATGTTCAGCTCCTTTGCCAGCTCCTCCGGAGTAGGTTCTCTGCCAAGCTCCTGCACAAGCTGACGTGAAATTCTCACAAGCCTGTTTATCGTTTCCACCATATGCACCGGTATACGTATTGTTCTTGCCTGGTCGGCAATTGCTCTTGTGATTGCCTGTCTTATCCACCACGTTGCATATGTGCTGAATTTATAGCCCTTTGCATAGTCAAATTTATCCACCGCTTTGATAAGACCCAGGTTTCCCTCCTGAATGAGGTCAAGGAACATCATTCCGCGTCCGACATATCTTTTCGCAATGCTGACAACAAGACGCAGATTTGCTTCGGCAAGCTTTTTCTTTGCCTCCTCGTCGCCGTCCGCCATTCTTCTTGCAAGCTCCATTTCCTCGTTGGCATCAAGCAGGCTGACCTTACCGATTTCTTTAAGATACATTTTAACATGGTCATCAATGCTTATACCCTCGGGAACCGATAAATCCTCAAGCTCTTCTTTTGATACCTCAATTTCTTCAAGCTCCTTGTCGAGGTCCTCTACAACCTCCACGCCCTCTTTTTCAAGTGCGTCATAAATGGTTTCCATTTCATCTGCGGTAAATTCGGTATCAAAAAATGACTGTATAATATCGTTATGCGACAGTACGCCTTTCTTTTTACCCTTTTCAATCAAGTCATGGACAATTTGTTTCTTGTTTTCTAATTCTGACATTTTTTCTTCCCTTCCAATTTCATCCGTAAATCTAACAGCTCCTTTATCTTTACGGCGTCATTTTTCTTCATTGCTTCCTTTATGTCATGTTCAATGCGGTTTATTTTTATATTTGATATGAGCTGAACTATTGTGTTTTGCTCATTTTCATAAACTTCTATATTGCAGAAAATTCCCGTCACTGTGCTGAGCGCATCGCCGCTGAAATTATTTGCAATCATTGCCTCCTCAATCGGCGCTCCCTTTTCGTACAGCTCGTAAATTATATGCGCCAGCCGCCGCAGCACCTCGCTTGGAAAATCCTCCGGCGTCATTTCCTCTTTTGCAGCCAGATAACACTTTTTACTTCCTATTATAAGGCTCAGCAATTTCTTTTCGGCGTCCGAGGCACCTGTGTCCTCAGCATTCGTCCCGATTTGCGGCTGTATTTTCACGGTGCGCGGCGTGCCCTGCGAGATTTTATGCTGTTCTGCTGTTTTCTTTATCTCCGCATATATTGCGTCGCGGCTTATTTCCGTTTCGTCGGATACCTTTTTAACATATGCGTCAACTTCGATTTCATTCGGTATTTTCGCAAGCTCCGCAGCCGCTTCGCGGACAAACATGATTTTTCCGTCCGGATTTTCCATATCGTACTTTGCTTTCAGATTTTTCAGCAGATACTCCGTTGACGGGCTTGCATTCCTCATTACGGCTTTAAATGCCTCAACGCCGTTTGTCTTTATGTATTCATCGGGGTCTTTCGCACCTTTAAGACGCATGACCCTGCATCTTCCGCCTGCATGAGAAATAATATCTATAGCGCGTTTTGTGGCAGCTTGTCCGGCATCGTCGCTGTCATAGCAAAGCAGGATTTCGTTTGTGTATTTCATCAGCAGCTTCGCCTGATTTTCCGTGAGCGCCGTACCTAAAGTCGCGACAATGTTCGCAACGCCTGCCTGATTTACCGATATAACGTCCATATATCCCTCGCAGAGTATGCATTGCGCGTCACTGCTTTTTTTCGCAAGGTTAAGCGAAAAAAGATTTTTTCCTTTATTAAATACCGGCGTTTCTGCTGAATTGAGGTATTTCGGAGGCTTGTAGCCGTCCTTTTCCTTATCGGCGGCATTGATAATGCGTCCGCCGAATGCAATGACGTTGCCGCGCAGGTCGATAATCGGAAATATAACCCTTGAGCGGAATTTATCATACACCTTATCCGCACGGGCAATACAAAGTCCTGCCTCAATCAGTTCATCATCTGTATACCCCAGCTTGTTCAGCCGGCTTTTCAGGTACCCGAAGCTGTCCGGCGCATACCCCAATCCGTAGCGCACCACGGTGTTTGACGTAATTCTGCGTTCATTAAAATAGTCAAGCCCCGGCTTTCCCTCCGGCTCTTTGGTGAGTGTATTGTAGTAAATACGGGCAGCGGCTTTGTTCATCTCAAGGATACGTTTTCTCTTCTTATACAGCTCATCATCCGGCTGAAAATCGTCCTCCGGCAGAATAATGCCCGCACGGTCCGCCATCAGCTTTACCGCCTCGACAAAATCAAGCCCCTCCGAACGCATCACAAACTGTACAAGATTTCCCCCTGCGCCGCAGCCGAAGCAGTGAAACAGCTGCTTATCCCTGTTTACATGAAATGAAGGGGATTTTTCCTTATGGAACGGACACAGACCGGTATAATCACGTCCGTTCTTTTTAAGCCGCACATACTGCGAAACATAATCAACTATGTCATTCTGAGCAAATATTTCATTTAAAAGCTCATCTGAATATCTCGGCATTGCAAATCTCCTTCCATGATTTTCTGTTATATAATTCGACAATAAAGGTTAAAATTCCTTTTTATTTATGCCATTTTCACCGCATGGAGCATTTTTTATGTAATTTTACCGAATTTTCATTAAAATATACTAATATTTATAGTCAAGAATTGCCTTGGCAAGGCTTTTGCACTGCTTAATCGCATTTTCGTCCTCCGCTGCTGGTCTTTGTGCCGCGATGCCGAAATGCCCCATACCCAGCTCGCTGCCGTTGCCGATTACCGTCATTCCGAGAACAAGCGCACATGACTGAATGTGGTCAACCGTGCGTTCCTCGCCGCCGAATTTGCTTGCGCCGACGCTTACCGCCGCCATCGGCTTTCCGAGCCATGCCTTTTCGCCGCGTACCGACCGCGTTTTATCAAAAAAAGCTTTAAGCTGTGCCGTCATCGACCCGAAATATACCGGAGAACCTATTATTACGAAGTCTGCCTCGGTTACTTTATCATACGCTTCCTCCAGCTTTGTTCCCTTATAACATATTCTGCTGCACGGGGTTGAACAATTTGTGCAGAAAGGCTGTTTGGCATCAAGAACCGCTCCGGCAACATTGATTATTTCCGTTTCCGCTCCGGTGCAGTGCGACAGAATTTCTTTAAGCAAAAACGCCGTATTGCCGTTCGTGTCCGGACTTCCGTTTAACGCAACAATTTTCATAGCAAAATCTCCGTTCCGCCGCAGTTTGCGGCATAAATTAAGCGCAGATAAACGCTCACACAATAAAATACAACCAAAACCTCAAAAAATCCTTTTTTAAACCAATGGGGACCCGCCGAATTGCGGGTCCCCGTCCACCGGAGTCTATGCGGTCAATCGGTCGACTCGATTACCGCATAATTACCGTCTTTTCTTTTATAAATTACATTCATTTCGTCGGTATCCCTGTTTTTGAATACGAAAAAGCTGTGTCCCAAAAGGTTCATTTGCAGAACCGCTTCCTCAACGCTCATCGGCTTAACGTGAAACCTTTTCTTTTTTACTATATTAAATTCAGCCGGTTCATCTTCATAATCCATTCCGCTGATCAGTGTGTTGTCGGCAAAAGCCTCTCTCTTTGTGCGCTTTTCAAGCTTAGTCTTGTTTCTGCGGATTTGCCTTTCGATTATGTCCACCGCCTTATCGGTTGCCGCAAAAACGTCTGCGTCGGTAACTTCGGCGCGGAATATAATTCCGTCGCAGTATACGGTCGCTTCTATATATTCCTTATCCTTTACAGAGCCGAGCACAATTCTTGCTTCCGGCTCACTTTTGAAGAATTTATCGAGCTTGCCTATTTTTTTCTTTATGTGTTCTGATTTCTTTTCGTTTACGGTAAGCTTTCTTCCTATGATGTTAAACTTCATATGCTCATCTCCCTTTTGTAGTTAAGAGAATTTCCTTCTCTACATATTATATACCCATTTTTCGCAACAATAAACATTTATATTGAAAAAAAGGGAAAAATATGTTATAATATAATAAATTTACGGAGGTGTCGGATTTGTTTATCATTATTTTAACGGCAGCGGTATATACGGTATGCGCTTTTTCGGCTGCGCGTGCACGCGGCAGACTCATGCCGCAATCCGGAAACGGTGTTATTGCGGCGATATTTCTTGCAGCGGCTGCGGCAAGAACGGCAGCGGCTCTGTTATACCCCGGCTATGCCACGGATATGCAGTGTTTTTCCGCATGGGCGGATATTGCATACAAAGACGGTCTGTATTCTTTTTATACAAACGGCATTTTCTCCGATTATCCGCCAGGATATATCTACGTTTTGTATATTATCGGTTTCATAAAAAGCATATTCAATCCCGGTACGGAGGTCTTTTATTTTCTGCTTAAAACCCCGGCAATGCTGTGCGATTTTTTATGTGCGCTCGTTATAATGAAAACTGCACGGAAAAACCGCTCCCTCGCAGCCGTTTGCGCCGCGCTGTTTTTATTTAACCCGGCGGTAATTGTAAATTCCGCCGTTTGGGGACAGGTGGATTCGGTATTTACGTTTTTTGTACTGCTGACTATTTACTGCATATATACGGAACGTCTTTATCCTGCATATTTTCTGTTTGCGGCGGCAGTCTTTATAAAGCCGCAGGCGCTTTTCTATACTCCGGTGGTTGCATATGCATTTTTTGAGCAGGTTTTTGCCGGAGAATTTTCCGCACACAAAATGTTTCGGCATATTTTTGCCGGGCTTTCGGCAATACTTATGATGGTTCTGCTTGCCCTGCCGTTTAACATTTCCGCCGTAATATCTCAGTACCGTGAAACTCTCGGTTCATACAACTATGCGTCGGTGAATGCGTACAACCTGTGGACTGCGCTTGGGCTTAACTGGCATGAGCCGAATGTGATTATAAACGCGGCAGGATACCTGTTTATTGTGCTTACCGTCATATATTCGGCAGTTTTGTATTTTTCCGGCCGGAGGCGGAACAGATGCTTTTTCGTATCATCATTCATATGCTTTGCGGTTTTTATGCTGTCCGTGAAGATGCATGACCGATACGCATATCCGGCAATTCCGCTTATGCTGTGCGCATATGCCGTGTCGGAGGACATCGGTGAGTTGATACTGTATCTCGGAATTACATTCTTCCAGTTTGTCAATGCAGCGCACGTGCTGTTCTATTATACTCCCGAAACCTACTACAGTACGCCGTTCGGAAAAACAGCGGTTATTATAAGTATTGCGGCAGCGGTATTTTTCGCCGCTGCGTGCATATACGCGGAAAGGACGAAACATCATGAATAAAAAATACTGCCTTACAAAAAAGGACGTGCTGATTATACTTATAATTACACTCGTCTATTCAATAATCGCGCTGTATAATCTCGGATATATGTACGCGCCGCAGACGGCAGAGGAGCTGACTGCAGGCGCCCCGGCAGTGATTGACCTCGGAACCGACAGAAATATTTCGGAAATACGGTTCTATTTGGGGCCGCGCGAGCTGTCCCAAGACAGAACACTGACAGTTACGGCTGCGGCAGATGACGGCACCGAGGTTTACAGCAGCACGCTTGAAAACGCTTCGGTATTCTGCTGGTCGGAAATAACAGATATAGACGTTTACGGAAGATTTGTTACCTTCAGCACAAATGACAGTCTGTATATAACGGAAGCCGCCGTATACAGCGGAGATACGCTCCTCACACCGGTCAGCGGCAGCACAAAGCTGTTTGACGAGCAGGAATTTATTCCCCGTTTGCCGAGTTATCGCAGCGGCACGTATTTTGATGAAATTTATCACGCACGAACAGCCTATGAATTTCTGCATAAGCTGCCCGTGTATGAATGGACGCACCCCCCTCTCGGGAAAATATTTATTTCTTTCGGAGTAAAGCTTTTCGGCATGACGCCTTTCGGCTGGCGAATTTCCGGGACGCTTTTCGGCATACTGATGATACCGGCAATATATGTATTCCTCAAAAAAATGTTCGGCAATGTCCGGCTGTGCACATGCGGCACTCTGCTGTTTACGTTTGATTTTATGCATTTTGCGCAGACCAGAATAGCCACAATCGATGTATACGTAACATTTTTTATAATGCTTATGTACCTTTTTATGTACCGATACTATACGGCGGATTTTTCACATTCCGTAAAAAAATCCACTTATTTTCCCCTTATTCCGTGCGGCATCGCCGCAGGACTCGCAATTGCCTGCAAATGGACGGGGATTTATGCCGCCGCAGGACTTGCAATATTGTTTTTTATCACCTTTGCACGGCATTTTAGGGATAATAAATCACAGTTTCAAAAATATTCCGTCAAAATAATATTATTCTGCGTGCTTATGTTCGGGCTTGTTCCGATTTTGATATATGCCGTTTCGTATATTCCGTATGTCAGATGCATGCAAGACGGATTGGGCGCAATAATAAAAAATCAGACCGACATGCTGACATATCACGGCAAAACGGTAGTCAGCGCGACTCACGCCTACTCCTCACCGTGGTATAAATGGCCGCTCGATTTGCGCCCGATATGGTACTATACCGGCGAAAACGGCACGCGCACCGAAAACATCAGCTCTTTCGGCAATCCGGCCGTATGGTGGGCAGGTGCGGCGGCGTTTTTGTTCTGCGTTTACGATGCGCTGCGCAGAAAAAATAAAAACGCACGCTTTTTGGTGATTGCATACCTTTCACAGCTCGTTCCGTGGATTCCGGTTACAAGAATTACGTTTATCTATCACTATTTTTCGTGCGTGCCTTTCATGATTCTGATGATTTGCCATGCAGCCGACCGACTTAATGCAAAACGCACGCTCATAGCGCTGACGGTGATTGCCGTAATTCTCTTTGCGGCATTTTATCCGGTAATTTCCGGATATCCCGTGCCGCATGAATATGTAACGGAGTTTCTGCGCTGGCTGCCCTCATGGCAGCTCGCCCCGTAAACCGCACAAATGCAATAAATTATGTGGTTTTGCATGTGCAATTTTGTGTAAATTTTTGATTGCAAAACTATCACGGATATGATAAAATATACTTAAAAATTAATTTTTATACAAGGAGAAAAGCAATGAGCAAGATTACAATGAAAACTCCTCTTGTCGAAATGGACGGAGATGAGATGACAAGAATTATATGGCAGATGATAAAGGATATACTTATCCTGCCGTACGTTGACCTGAAAACAGAATACTATGACTTGGGTCTTGAGTACAGAAACGAAACTGATGACCGCGTAACCGTTGAGTCCGCCGAAGCCACAAAAAAATACGGCGTTGCGGTTAAATGCGCAACCATAACTCCGAACGCGGCAAGAATGGACGAATATGACCTTAAAGAAATGTGGAAATCACCTAACGGTACAATCCGCGCCATTCTGGACGGCACGGTATTCCGCACACCGATTATCGTAAAGGGAATTACGCCGTATATTCCCACTTGGACAAAACCTATAACGATAGCCCGTCACGCTTACGGCGACATTTACAAAAATACCGAAATGCAGGTTAAGGACGGTTCAAAATGTGAGCTTGTCTGCACAGATAAGGACGGAAAAGAAACACGCAGTCTGATTCATGAATTTAAGGGTACCGACGGCATTATACAAGGTCTGCACAACAAGGACGATTCAATTGCAAGCTTTGCCCGCTGCTGCTTTAATTTTGCACTTGATACAAAACAGGACATCTGGTTTGCAACCAAAGATACCATTTCCAAAAAATATGACCACCATTTTAAGGACATCTTTGCGGAAATTTATGAAAACGAATACAAAGACCGTTTTGAAAAAGCCGGTATAGAATATTTTTACACATTGATAGATGATGCCGTTGCACGCGTTATCCGTTCAAACGGCGGCTACATCTGGGCATGCAAAAACTATGACGGCGACGTTATGAGCGACATGGTAGCAACCGCTTACGGCAGCCTTGCAATGATGACCTCCGTACTTGTTTCCCCTGACGGAATATACGAATACGAGGCAGCGCACGGTACCGTTCAGCGTCATTACTATAAACATCTGAAAGGCGAAGAAACATCAACAAACAGTGTCGCCACGCTGTTTGCATGGACGGGTGCGCTCAGAAAGCGCGGCGAGCTTGACGAAACTCCCGAACTTTGCCGTTTTGCCGATATGCTTGAAAAAGCAACTATCGACACAATTGAAAGCGGAATAATGACAGGTGATTTATACCTCCTTTCCACCTTGGAAAACAAAAAGAAGGTAAACACCGAGGAATTTTTGCTTGCCGTAAACGAAACACTGAAAAAGCTGCTGTAATCATGGATAAATTTATACGTACCGAAATATTAATCGGAGAAGCTTCTCTTGCAAAGCTGGCGCAGGCAAAGGTTATCGTGTTCGGTGTCGGCGGCGTGGGTTCATATGTATGTGAAGCCCTCGTGCGCGGCGGCGTCGGAAATATAACAATTGTTGACAATGACACCGTTGCGGAAAGCAACATAAACAGACAGCTGGCAGCCATGACATCGACAATCGGAACGCCGAAAGTCCGGGTTATGGCACAGCGCATTTCCGACATAAACCCGGACTGCAAAGTCACTCCGCTGCAATGCTTCTATACCGCTCAGCGTGAAATTGACCTCTCGGGATATGATTACATAATCGACGCAATCGACACCGTCACCTCAAAGCTCGTGCTTATAGAAGAGGCGGACAGGCTGCATATACCGATAATCAGCTGCATGGGAACCGGGAACAAGCTTGACCCGACACGTTTTGAAATCGCGGATATATATAAAACCTCCGTATGTCCGCTGGCACGGGTAATGCGCAGAGAATTAAAGGCGCGCGGCATAAAAAAACTAAAGGTTCTGTATTCAAAAGAAGAACCGTTAAAACCGCAGAAATGCCAAAATGAAAACCCGACAAAGCGTCAGACTCCGGGCAGTGTTTCATTTGTTCCGCCGGTTGCAGGCATGATTATTGCGGGCGAGGTTATCAAGGACTTAGCTTTATAGCGGTCACACCGGCGTTTAATAATATTTTCCGCGAACAAAAATTTCGCAATTATACAAAAACATGCCGTAAAAAGTGCCGGTCGCATAATATCTTGCTCCGACACTTTTTGATTATGAATCTAAACAAGCCGCATCAAGGCGAATTAAATTTGACGCGGCTTGTTTTTTCGGTTATAAATTTTTCAAAAAATTCACTTCATGTGAAGTCAGGTATCTCCAGCGGCCGAGCGGAAGATTACCCAGCTCCACCCGTCCTATCGACACACGCTGCAGCTCGGCAACCTTTGAGCCGACAGCCTCAAACATGCGGCGAACCTGGCGGTTTTTTCCCTCATGAATGGTTATCTTTATCGTGGTATGTCCGTTGTCGGCATCAAGCATTTCCACCTCCGCGGGCGACGTGACAAATCCGTCATCAATCCGCACGCCGCTGCGCAGCTGTGCAAGTCCGTTTATGCTTATTCCGCCTTTTAAAACCGCGATATATGTCTTGTTTATTTTATGTTTGGGGTGCGTGACTCTATAGGTAAGATCGCCGTCATTTGTAAGCAGCAGCAGTCCCTCGGTTTCGTAATCGAGTCTGCCGACCGGGAATACTCTGACAGGTATTTCCTCCCCAAGCAAATCAATGACCGTCGGCCGTTCAAATTGGTCTTTCACCGTTGAAACATACCCTGACGGTTTATTGAGCATAATGTAATACTGCTTTGTTATCGGCTTAATAATCTTACCGTTTACCGACACTTTATCGGCTCCGATTTCAACCTTTACACCCTGTTCGGATATTTTTCTGCCGTTTACCGACACTTTTCCCTCAGAAATAAGCACCTCCGCATTTCTGCGCGACGCAATGCCGCACATTGCAATATATTTTTGAAGTCTGACCGTTTCACCCATACTATTCCTCCCTGTTTGCAATCGCCTCTGCGATTTTAATTCCGTCCACCGCCGCGCTCATTATGCCGCCGGCATATCCTGCGCCCTCTCCGCCGGGATACAGTCCCTTGATGTTTGACATCATATCCTCTTTGCCGCGCAAAATTCTGCACGGTGCGGAACTCCTTGTTTCCGGTGCCGTCATAACCGCTCCGCCACTTGCAAATCCTTTTATTTTCTTATCAAATTCCGGAATTGCCATTTTTAAGGTTTCATTTACAAAATCCGGAAAAATTTCGGAAATATCGCAAAAAGTCACGCCGGGCATATATGTCGGCATAACCCGGTCTTTTACCTCCGTGCCGAGAAAATCTCCGACGTACCGACACGGCGCTTTGTAGTTTCCGCCGGCAATTTCAAATGCCGCCCGCTCTATTTTTTCCTGAAATTCCGCTCCGGCAAGCGGATAATCCGAGCCGAAATCCGACGTCTTGACATCTACCAAAAGAGCGCTGTTCGCATTTTCGCCGTCACGCGCAAAGTTGCTCATTCCGTTCGTAACAACAGTCCCGTTTTCAGAATTTGACGCAACAACAACTCCTCCCGGACACATGCAGAATGTATATGCACTGCGTCCGTTAGGAAAGTGCGCGGCAAGCTTATAATCCGCCGCACCCAGCTTATCGGCAAAATCACCGTATTGACTTCTGTTAATCATGCTTTGTTTATGCTCAATTCTCACGCCCACGGAAAAATTTTTCTGCTCCATATTCGCGCCCAAATCATACACCATTTTGTATGTATCGCGTGCGGAATGTCCGATTGCCAGCAATATTGTATCGGTATCGATGCTGTATTCACCGCTTTCGGAGGTAATCCTCGCGCCGCACACATGTCCGTTTTTAGTTTCAATGCCGGTGAGTTTATGCAGAAAACGAACCTCTCCCCCGTTTTTTTCAACAGAATTGCGTATATTTTTTACCACACCCGAGAGAACATCGGTTCCCATATGCGGTTTTGCGGAATAGGTTATTTCCTGCGGAGCGCCGAATTTTGCAAAGGTTTCCAGCACAAACCGGCAGCGTTTATCATTTATACCGCTGTTCAGCTTTCCGTCTGAAAATGTTCCGGCTCCGCCTTCGCCGAACTGCACATTTGTTTCGGTATTAAAAACTCCCGTCTGACGAAATAATTCCACCGCCGCGCGGCGCGCATCTATATCGGCTCCGCGCTCAATTACAATCGGGCGGTATCCGTTTTCGGCAAGCATCAGCGCCGCAAACATTCCGCACGGACCAAATCCCACAATCAGTGGTCTTTTTTTGCTCTGTCTGCCTTTAGGAAAGGAATACCGCTCAACGGTCATTTCCTTAAACGCGGACAATTTTACATCAGTATCAATCAGCACGGAATAAACATAGTGCACGTCGGTCTTTTTCCGTGCGTCCACCGCCTTTTTTATAATTTTGTATTCCTTGATTTTATCCTCGGAAATTTTTGCACGCCCGGCGATACAGCTTTTCGTCAGCTCTGCCCCGACAGGCACTTTTATATTATCAATCCTGTACATCTGCCGCCGCACCTCCTGCCGTAAAGCCGCTTGCCCATGCCCACTGCAAATTATATCCGCCGCATGCGCCGTCTGCGTCCAGCACCTCGCCTGCCGCATATAATCCGCTTACCTTCAGTGATTCCATCGTTTTCGGATTAAATTCGGAGGTATCCGCGCCGCCCGATGTCACCTGAGCATTCTCCCACGGCATCGTGCCGCTTACGGTAAATCTCCAGTTTTTTATATAATTCGCAATCCGCCTTACCTCCGCGCCGCTCAAATCCGCACTGCTGCGCGAAAGCTTTTCAAAACCGCAATCCTTTAGCAACATTTGCCCGAGCTGCTTGTTTAAAACCCCGACGAGATATTCCGAAAGCGGCTGACTGCTGTGCTTTTCAAGATATTCCGAGAGTGCATTTTCATTCATATCCGGCAGCAAATCGACAAACACTTTCATTCCCTTTTCTACATATTTGGAAAGGCAGAAAACGGGTATGCCCGAGAGTCCGTAATCGTTAAACTGTATTTCACCGATTTCGCTCATTCCGTTTTCAAGCGTGACTTTGCCGTATGCGCGCACGCCTTTTATTCCCTTGTTGGTTCTCACCTGCACAAGCGACGGCACAAGCGGCGTTATTCTATGCCCCATTTGCCTTAAAAGAGCATGTCCCGAACCGTCCGAGCCGGATTTCGGTGCGGCACAGCCGCCGGCTGCAACAATGACTCTGTCGGCCTCAAGCTGTCTTTCATCAGCAGCCGATACCTTAAAAACCGCACCATCTTTTTTTATTTTCGCCGCCTTAAATTCCGTAATTATCCGCACACCGAGCCGTTCTGTTTCCATTCGCAGGACATCAAGCACGGCAGACGCCTGTCCGCACACCGGATAGACTCTGCCCTCAGCCTCAGTCCGCGATAACAGTCCCATTTCGGCAAATATTGTGCATATTTTTTCGGGCGGAAATTTTTCCATCGCATATTTTACAAAATCGGAATTATAAGACTTCTCCGCAGCATTTATATTTGTAAAATTGCATCTTCCGTTGCCTGTCGATAATATTTTTTTACCGACACGCGGATTTCTCTCGGCAACAGTGACCGAAGCCCCGCTTTTTGCAGCGGCAATCGCGGCGGCAAGCCCCGACGCACCCCCTCCGATTATAAGCACTCTATTCATCATTTTCCGCCGTTTCCTTCATTTGTTTTTTCTGCTCAACACTGTCAATATACTCGCCGACAATCATTTTGATAACAACCAAAATCGGTACGGATATAATCATTCCGGCAACGCCGAACAATCCTCCGCCCACCGTAACCGCAAAGATTATCCAAAGCGGTGACGCATCAAGCATCTGCCCCATAATCTTCGGTCCGATGAAGTTTCCGTCAATCTGCTGCAGCACCAAAAGCGATACCGCCGTCCAGACAGCCTTGAAAAGTCCGCCGGTTATCAGCGTAATAACAATAGAGAATACCGACGCAAAAATCGCACCGAAATACGGAATAAGGTTGCATACACCGATAAGTCCGCCTAAAATTATCGCATATCTGACGCGCAGCAGCGACAGCGCAATCGTCGACAGCACGGCAATTACAACGGCGTCCAAAAGCAAACAGAACACATATCTCGAAAATACGTCATTAATGCGCTTTACTCCGTCAATAATTTTGCTGCTGCGTTCTTCTTTCAAAAAAATTCTCAGCACGCGTTTTCCCGATGCAATTATTTTCTTTTTGTCAATCAGCATGTAAACGGAAATTATTAATCCTATAAACGCATTTATCACGCCCGACGTCACGCTGACAACGCCTTTTGCATATTTTGAAAATTCCGTAACGTTTATTTTTCCGAGCAGGTTGTTAAATGTGTTTGTAGCATTCATTTTATCAACCTCAAACAGTGTTATGTTATGCTCGGACTGCCAGTCCACAACCGCGGATACCGCGTCATCAAAATAATGCGGAATATTATAGTACAAATCCATAATATTGCTGTACAGTGCCGGAACAATCGACCTTATAACAATAAACAGCAGCAGTATGCCGATAAGATATACCGACACAATACTGATTGCCTTTGAATTTTTGGAAACAAACGTATATTTGCTTTTGCTGCATGCCGCATTGATTTTTTTTGCCGGCATATTCAAAATATACGCAATGACAAAGCCTATGACAAACGGCGACAGTATTCCCATCAGCACATTGACGGCATGTGTGATTTTATGAAAATTGTCAAACGTCTTATACACCGCTATAACAATTATCACAAAAACAAGCGCAATTATCCAATTACTGTATTTTTCATATTTTTTCATACGGTTCCTCCGTTTTCCGCCTGATGGCGGTTTATTAAAAAAAGGCGCTCCGCATTTGCAGAACCGTCTGCGGAGCAGCCTCAATTTTTAAATTATGTTTTTACTTTCCTGCCGGCATTACGTTAATACCCGAGCTTACAAATATTCCGTTCGAGTATGAACCGTATGCGTCAATCGTATCGCCGATCTTTATGCTCTTGAGCGCATAGTCGCCGAGAGTCGGAATAACCTGATATTTTGTGGTATCCGTACATGTTATGTATGCCTGCGTTTCCACACCGGCTTCCATGTATTTAATTACAATTACTTTCGCCGCCGCATTAACACCCGTAACAACACCTGTGAGCTTTGACGCTGTGAGTGTTCCGCCGTTTTTGCTTGACTCAATCTTCTTTACCGCGTCACTTTCGAGCGTCAGCGTTACGCTGCTGCCGATTTCAAAATCTGCAAGCTTTGCCGCTTCGCCGTTAATCGTTACCTGCACATCTGCTGTCAGATTATAAGTATACTCTTCTCCGTCATTTTTAATTACAATCGTCGGAGTGGACGAAACTGTATATGACTTCAGTATGCCGGATACTGTTTTCTTTGCCGATGTTGAAATAATTTTTGATACAAGTCCGTATTCAAGCGTTACCGTAACTGTATCGCCTTTATAAAGTGATGAGAAATCGGAGGTTTCACCGTTCTTTAAAATCTTGACCGTATTTGTCATTGAAAGCGTTACGCCGTCAAAATCCTCATCATCACTCGAAATTGTTATTGTTCCCGACGGGTGCGTTGCTTCAATAACGCCTACAACCGTCGCGCTCTTTTGTATCGCATTTATCGACTGCACGGTTGCGTCTGCCAAACCTACGGTTACATAGTCACCGGCTTTTAGCTTGTTTATATCAGACAGAATACCGTCAGCAGTTACCGCAACGTTGGGATTGCACTGATAGGTTTTCGTTGTCCCGGTAGCCGGATCCATCAGCGATACCGTCAGCGTGCCTGCCTGGCTTGCATATCCCTGGAAAATTCCGGACAGCTCCGAGTCAATATCAGTAGCCAATATATCAATGAACATCGGTTTTTCCTCTTCCGCATCACCGATTGCGGTCAGTATCAGCGTTTGTCCTGCCGACAAATCCGAAGCAGCTGCCGGTTCACAGTTTTTAAAGAATTTTGTATCAGACGAATAATTTATTTTGCGCTTGCTTGCGTCGGAATACTGAATTTCAATCGTATCGCTCTTTTCGTCCGCGCTTACCAGCGTCGCTCTTTCAAATGAATATTCCACCGAGTCCGAAGTCTTTGAAAGCATAACCGCCATCTGACCTCTCAGCACTGCGGTTTCGGGTGAAAATACTCCGTTATCCATTCCGGTCATAATTCCCTTTTCGGACACATATCCCACATAGAGCTTTGCCGTTTTGGGTATTTCTGCCGCGTCCGTGTAGTTCAGCTCGGTTGCGGTGCTGTTTTTTACTGTTTCCTCCGCAGCCATCGCTTTGGTAATCAAAATCGCCGCCTCATATCTCGGCATCGGCTCGGATTTTCTTTTTCCGCCAAAATATGTATCAAGTTCACTCTCTGTGATTACGCCTCTTGAAAGCATATATGCAATATCTCCCTCGGCATAAGTCAGATCATATTTTTCCAAAACGGAAGCATATTTTTCCTTTGCCGCGTCAAGAATATCACTGTTTACCTCATTATTCGAGCCCATGAGTCTTGCGAACAGCGCAAAAGCCTCCATTCTCGAAACTGCATTTCCCGGGCGGAAAGTTCCGTCATCATAACCTTTTATCAGACCTTTTTCAGCCATATCTTCAACATATTCCTGTGCCCATGAATAGCTTTTAGCGTTTACATCGCTGAATGTATCCGCCGCAAGCACCGGAACGGCGCTTCCTGCCGCAAGAGCAGCCGCTATCAGAGCCGACATTAACTTTTTCATATGAAAAATCCTCCTTGTTTACATTACTATGCTTTTATATTATCACATAACGTGAATTTTTACAACATTTCTTTTTAATTTGTATAATATTTGTAATATTCTCATAATTATTACACAATATATTGTAGTATTTTAATATAACTGTGCACACTCGGACGGAATTGCTTCCGCAAATCCGCACTCTCTTTTATACTCCGACGGAGTTTTTCCGCAATACTGCTTAAATCTGCGTGAAAAATAAAATCTGTCGCAAAATCCCAGCTCACGGCTTATTTCCTCCATGGAAAGCCTTTTTTTCGCCAGCAGCAGCTTTGCACGGCGGAAAACAATATCGCTCGTGTATTTGCCTATCGTCATGCCGGTTTCTGCGCGAAAAGCATTTCGCAGCTTGCTTTCCGACACAAACATCTTCCCTGCCAGCTCCTTTGCCGTAAGGTTTATCCGGGGATTATTCTGTATGTACCTCATACTTTTTTCCACAAGTTCGGAATACCTGCGTATATCGCCGTTTTTCAGCAGCGCATCCTCCGCAAACTGCAAAACCGTCTTATATATTACGGTTTTCAGTCGGAGAAAATCCGTGTAGTTCTTTGAGAAATAACAGCGTTCAAGCTGCTCATATTCCTCCGGCAAAAACGGCTCACAGTATATTTTTTTCAGTCCCGAGAGCAGCTCAAACTGTTCCGCCGTGGTGACGGATATATGAAAGAACATTTTTTCAAGCTCCGTACACCCGTACGAAAATTCACATTCCGCCGGAATAAGATACACATATCCGCCGGTCATGTTAACCGTGTCCCTGCCGCATTTTAGCTGTCCGCTGCCGTTTTTGACATAGTAAAGCCGCGAAAACGGGCTGCATTCGTTTTCGGCATGCCATCGGCTGTCAAGAACGGCGCGTCCTCCGTATTCTATTTCAATCTCAAGACGGCGGTGTTCCTCGCCCATACTGCACTGATACATAATGAAAACTCCATATTTTATGACAGAATATACATTGCTGTTTCGCCGCATTTTCTATATAATGGTTTTAGAAAATACACAATTTTATTTTATCACACTAATCAAAAAATTTCAATAAGAAAGAGGTAAAAATATGTCAAGCTATATCACACGCAAAACCCCCGGAGATACTTCATGGTTCACGCATGACCGTTTCGGCATGTTTATTCATTTCGGTTTATATGCCCTCCCGGCGCGGCATGAATGGGTAAAATCGAATGAAAAAATCACAGATGAAAAGTATGATACATACTTTAAGCATTTCGACCCCGACCTTTTTGACCCGCGCGACTGGGCGCGCCGTGCAAAAGAGGCAGGCATGAAATACGCCGTGCTCACCGCCAAGCATCATGAGGGCTTTTGTCTTTTCGACAGCAAATATACCGATTATAAATCCACGAACACTCCCTGTGGGCGCGACCTTGTACGTGAATACGCTGACGCATTCCGCGCCGAGGGCATACATGTGGGGCTGTACTACTCCCTGCTCGACTGGCATCACCCCGACTTTACGATTGACTGGATTCACCCACGCCGCGATGACGAAAATGCCGAGGAGCTTAACAAAAACCGTGACATGCGCAGATATGCCGAATATATGCGCAATCAGCTTACCGAGCTGCTGACGAACTACGGAAAAATAGATATTCTCTGGCTCGACTATTCCTATTCGGAAATACCCGATTTCGCAAAGCCGTGGATGCGCGGCAAAGGCAAGGATGACTGGGAATCGGAAAAGCTCATTGAAACAGTGCGCGGACTTCAGCCGGATATTATAATCAACAACCGCACCGAAATCGACCAGGACATATGGACTCCGGAGCAGTATCAGCCGACAGAATGGCTTAAGGACAGCAAAACCGGTGAGCTGCTCACATGGGAGGCATGCCAGACTTTTTCCGGCTCATGGGGATATTTCCGCGATGAAATGACGTGGAAATCGCCGCAAATGCTGATTGAAATGCTGATTAATACGGTTTGTATCGGCGGAAACCTAATCATGAACGTAGGGCCCACGGCACGCGGATATTTTGATAAGCGCGCCGAAAATGCACTTCGGGTTTACGCCGACTGGATTAAGTACAACGCGCGTTCAATATACGGCTGCACAATGGCAGAGCCGGAATTTAAGGCTCCGCGCGGCTGTCGGCTCACGCAAAGCGATGACGGAAAAAGACTGTATGTGCATTTGATGGAATATCCTTACGCTTTCCTTGAAATGCAGTCCATGAAAGGCAAGATTGAATACGCACAATTTCTGCATGACGGCAGCGAAATCCTTTTCACGGAGGGGAATTTTGACCACTTCGGCGCAATCGGAAATACCCCCGGCGATTTTGTTGTTTTTAAGCTCCCGACGGTAAAACCCGATACTCTTGTACCTGTAATTGAGCTGTTTCTTAAATAATCGTAACATTAAAAGACTGTGAGTTTCCGAACGGAATTTCACAGTCTTTTTTAATATATTCTTAATGTTCACTCTGCTTGTTCAAAACCGTCAATCAAATATCTGCCGTCCGGCTGACGAACCGTAATAACCCCGAAGCTTCTTATGCCGTCCGGGTCATATGTACTTGAATATACAGGTCTTACGCAATTTACCGTGACATATGTTATTTGCGAATTTGCCGCATACTCTTTTGAATTTTCCATAGTTATTATCCCTGCGGCTGTCATATCGTACACATTATTCACCGATGACATTGATTCATCTCCGAAAATCCTGAAATACCTGTCTATGCAGCTCTGAGTGCAGTAACGTTTCATGTTCTCAAAATCGCTGCCGGTGAAGAAATAAAAGAATTGGTCTATTGTGTATTCGGAAGTTGTATTATCGTATTGACTTGTGCGCATAACCGTTGCACGGTTACCCGTTATTTCAATAATATTTCCGTTTTTGTCATAACCATCATATGTATTTGTAATAATCATACGGTTTTCTGTATTAAATTCATTTTGGGGAATTTTTATTAAATCCGCAATTCCGATATATGCAATGTCATTATCATTTTTATCTATGACATAAAGTTCCGTTTTAAAAACTACTTTTTCCGCAAAATCGTAAAATGCCGTTGCCGAGCCATACAGCATATGATAGAAACTGTTATATGTGCTCCAAATTCCGGTTTTCTCTGTTTTTCGCTGTATATTTTCGGGAATCTGATTTTCGATCGGTACTACAGCGATTGTTTCGCCGTTTTCATCAACTATAATCCGCTTTACCGTCTCTCCGCTGTAATTATCCTGCTCCTCTGCCGTGCCTATAAAAACCTTCTCATCTTTGGTATAATAATTTTCAGGCTCGGTCGGACGTATAACATTTAGGCGAAATCCTTGCATATCGAAACTGCACATCATATCTTCAAAATAATCTACAGATACATATGTCACATCGTTATGCAAAACAGGCGCACAGCGCATTACCACGCCGTATTCTTCCGTTGACGCGGGGTTGTACTTAATTAGTGCATCATCGGTTTTCAGCATTATTTCCTCTGTTTCGTATTTTGTCATAGCTTTCGGAAATTTTATTTTAATTTCACCGGCGGCATATGCAATATCGGTTACGTCAAACCCGTTTAGTATATCTCTCAGCGGTAGATAATACTCGCTGTCATATATAAAAGGTGCATTTTTCAGTGTTATTTTATTGTCGCCATTGTATACCTCATATTTTATATCGCTTGATGTAAGATTATTTTGAACGATTCCGCTCGCAAAAACCGTTGCCGAGAACATAACAAATGCCATAACGCCCGACAGTGCGGACATAAGTCTGCCCGTTGTTTTCCTGTTTTTAATCATAGTAAATCTCCTTTTCAGAATTTTTTTGCTGCTCGCCATCTGTGTGGTAAGCGGACTGCCTGCCGATTTTCCCGTCGGCAGCAAAAATAATATCGTATTTATATAGCTCATTTTTTCACCGTCCGACATGTTTTCGGTAACCGCCATATCGCACGATATTTCACACTCCGCCGCAATTTGCTTTGAAACATACCACGATACGGGATTAAACCAGTGTATGCAGGAAGTAAGTTCCGCAAACCACTTATATAAAATATCGTGCCGCTTAAAATGCGTCATTTCGTGGCGGAGTATATTATGCAGCTGTTCGCCTGACAGCTCCGCTTCGGGCAAAATCAGCATAGGTCTGAAAACGCCTGTCATAAACGGTGACGCAACATTCCCCCATACCCGAACATTGATTTTTTTGCCGGTGTATTCTCCGATTTCGGGACACTGTGCTATCCTGCCGTTTTTGCGTATTGTGTTTTTCAGCTTTATGTACCGCACAATGTTCAGCAGTATTAAAAATATTGCGCCGCCCAGCCATAAATATGCTAAAATATTTATTCGGTTATAGATTATTCTATCCCAAACGAGGGACGCTCTTTGTAAGAGCTGCGGTTTATGAACAGCGTCCGTCCGGACAATATTTTCGGCTGTTTGAGGTTGTTCGGTTACGGTTATTCGCTCCGTCTGTGCCGTTTGAGCGGTAATGTCCGGCATTGACGCCGGCTTTATGTTAAATCGCACGGGCACAAGCATCACAAACAGCACGCTCAGCCAAATATAATAATGCCATGAATATCCGAAAATCTTTTTTGTTATCGGACGGAGCAGACTGATTACACCCGCAAGCGCAGAGCCGGCAATCGATGTAATGAAAATAGCTTTGAAAATTTCACTTATCAAGCTTACCCCTCCTTATCCTCAAAAATCGCTTTCAGCTCACGTATGTCCTTATCCGAAAACTGTTCCTCCTCGAAAAGTGCGGCAACCAGATTTCCGGCGGAACCGTCAAACAGATTTTTTATCAGACTTTTCACCTGTAATTTTTTATAGTCTTTTGCCGTCAAAATCGGCGTATAATAAATCGATTTCCCGATTTTCTTTGCGGAAATTGCCCCCTTTTCGGTAAGCCTTGAAAGAAAAGTGGCAATCGTGGTGCGCTTCCACCCTTTTTCTTTAACCGCCTCGCTTATTGTAGTGGAATTTATCGGCATGCCGGCTTTCCATATGATTTTCATTATTTCCAGCTCGGACTCACCTATGTTGATGTACTCCTTTGACATAAAGCACCTCCGTAATTATATTCTACATTTGTAGACAAATATATTCTAACACAGTAGAAATTGTTTGTCAAGTATTTTTCCCAAAATTTCAATTTCCGGATATGAAATTTTTCTTACTGATAAATATTGACTTGCAGTATTATTTTGTGTTATAATGATATGTGGCTGAAAACAGCATTAAGGAGCAGATGATGGATTTCGTAGCAATTGATTTTGAAACAGCAACCTCGGAATGGACAAGTATATGCAGCATGGGAATATGTGTTGTCGAAAATAATAAGGTAAAAGAAGTCAAAGAAATGCTTGTGCGCCCGACGCCTTTCAAATTCAATGACTATAACATTGCCATTCACGGAATAACCCCGGACATGGTGTATGATAAACCCACCTTTGACAAATACTGGAACGAGGTAAAGCCGTATCTTGAAAACAAGCTTGTAATTGCGCATAATGCGTCTTTCGACATAGGCGCGCTGCGGAAAACGCTGGAACTTTTCAATATTGAGCTGCCGAATTTTAATTTTCTGTGTACCGTAAAGCTGTCGCAAAAGGCATATCCTGAGCTTGAAAGCCATAAGCTTAACTTTCTCGGCGAGGCTCTGGGCATTGATTTTTCGCACCATACCGCCTGTGATGACGCGTATGCCTGCGCAATGGTGCTTGTGCATATTTTGAATGATTTCGGCATAGACTCATTAGAGGAGATTGAGGAACATTTCGGCATAGGAATAGGAAAAATGTACCCGGGTTACGTGGAACCTTGCCGGAAAAACAGAAAAAAAATTACCTCCTGAAAAATTTAATATGGGGATGCAACGGCTTCGACGGGGGTGTTGAAGCTTCGGAAGCGAGCAGTGCCGGATAACACTTAAATCTGTCCGATTTTTAAAAATAAACGCTAACAATAATTTAGCATACGCAGCCTAAAATAGGCAGCCGTCTTTCGTCTTGAGTACCACGGCAGACGTTAAGGCGAATACCGAGTGGTGAACATGAACCGCCTTTTGTTTCGGGGACGGTCAGGTAACAGAAACTACCGCAGCGGATAGCTTGATTGCGGGCGATCCGTGAGGGGAATCTCAAATCACAATCTACGCTCGTAGATGCCGGGGTGAATATGCTTTCGGACACGGGTTCAACTCCCGTCATCTCCACCAAAGACCATAAGAACCGCATAGTTATGCGGTTTCTGTTTTTTATCCCTCAAAAATCCCTTAAAAATCATATTTTATCCAGCACGCGAACGGCGCGTTCCTCCTCACGTGGGTAAAGGTGCGAATATGTGTTCCACGTCATTTCAATATTAGCATGTCCGAGCCGGCGAGCGATTTCCTGAATATTAATCCCCTCGTTAGCCAAAAGTGAAGCGTGCGAGTGCCCCTATGGTATAATAAAGACAAACGGTGAAAGCCGCATAAAATCAAGGGTTTTGCGATTTATCTTGATATATT
>CAKSUM010000009.1 GCA_934501535.1 uncultured Clostridia bacterium | reverse complement strand
GAAATATACAGATTGGAAACCTTCATGCCGGCATTATGTTCCGCCACATACTTCTTTATCTCATCATATGTTGCCTTTGTCTCTGCAGATGTTATATCAACATCATCAAGTTCAATCGTGACATTAATGTAATCATCCGGCTTTTCTTTCAGTTGGGACAAAAGAACAACCGTCTCAACATGCGTTGTATATGGAAACATGTCTACTGCGGTGACATCTCTGACCGAATAGCCGCCGTCTGTAAGAAACAGTGCATCGCGGGCGAGAGTTGCCGGGTTGCATGAAACATACACAATTTTTTTCGGCGCTGCGGCGAGTATTGCGGCAAGGGTTGCCTCATCGCTGCCTTTTCTCGGCGGGTCGAGTATTACGATGTCGGGTGCGGCACCCTGTCCGATAAGCTCCGGCACAACATCTTCGGCGGCGGAACAAATAAATTCGGCATTTGTGATACCGTTCATTGCTGCGTTTTTGCGCGCGTCGGCGATTGCCGGCGGCACAACCTCGATACCGATAACTTTCGCCGCGTATTTTGCGGCCGTCAATGAAATGGTGCCTATTCCGCAGTATATATCCATAACGCTGTCTGTGGGCGAAATATCTGCAAATTCAATCGCTTTTTTATACAAATTCTCCGTTTGGACAGAATTGACCTGAAAAAAGCTATGCGGCGAAATTTCATATTTCAGTCCGCAAAGTGTTGCCGGCAGCTTATCTTTGCCCCATAATGTTATGTTTTTATCACCGAGCACAAGGTTTGTCCTTTTCTTGTTTACGTTCAGAATTATGCTTTTGATATTATCGGAAACATTCCTCAGCATGCTGCACAGTTCGTATGTATGCGGCAGTGCGTCTGCATTTGCGGAGATTACAACCATTATTTCTGTGCCGTTTGTCCGCAAAAACGCCCGGCGCATTATACCTGCGTGTGCTTTTTCGTCATATACTGGTACATTGAAGCGGCGGATATAACCGGAAATAATATTCATGATTTCCGCGTTTAAACTGCTGCCCAAAAGGCAATCATTTAAAGGTACAACGTCATGGCTGTGCTGGCGGTAAAACCCCCAGCTGCCGTCGGGAGAAAACGGAAATACCATTTTGTTGCGGTATCGTTCGGGCGGCGTCATGCCGATAATGTCGGGTCGGACATCGATTTTCCCTATGCGCCGCAGTGCGTCGGCGACGGTTGCCTGTTTAAATTTAAGCTGTTCTTCGTAGCTTAATGCCATCAGCTGACAGCCGCCGCATTTTGCGAAGTGTTCGCACGGGGGAGTTATGCGGTTTTCTGACGGCGTTGTGATTTCAAGCGCTTTGGCATAGCCGTAACTTGATTTTGTTTTCAAAATCAAAATGCGCACGGTATCGCCGGGGACGGTCTGCGGTATAAACAGCGTGTAGCCGTCGATATGTGCAATTCCGCTGCCCTCGGAGGACAGCGCATCTATTTTGACTGTATATTCATGATTTTTTTCGACCGGAATTATGGTTATCAGTCCTTTACTTATTTATAATGTAATTATACATTATTCGCCGCGGTATTACAATAGCTGTTAACAAAATATTCACAAATTATATCATTTTTTTTAATTGACAAATTGAAAAACGGTGTTATAATATAATTACAAAAGGTCAAAGAAAGTCAAAGTCAAAAGGGGCGAGAATGAAATGGGAATGAGTGATAAAATAGAGGCGTTCATAACAGAGCTTATGAAAAACGAATCCGATTATGCAGAGTTCGGAAGAAATGAGCTTGCCGATTTGTTCGGCTGTGTTCCGTCGCAGATTAATTATGTAATTTCAACAAGGTTCAGCCCCGAAAAGGGTTACTGTGTTGAATCGCGCAGGGGCGGAGGCGGATATATAAAAATCAGGCGTCTGAGGCTTGACGGTGCCGCCGATGTGATTGCAGGCATAAATGACGGCTGCACGGAAAAGGAAGCAAGGTCGGTAATCGAACAGCTTTACGGGTCGGGTTTTCTGGAAAGGCAGTCGGCGAAAGTTTTGCTTGCAGCATGCAGCGATAAGGCTTTGGCAAGCGTGCCGGATAAAGATAAGCTCCGGTCGGATATAATTAAAACAGCGGTTACAAACCTATAAAGGTCAGGAAAGGACGGTTATTATGTACGATTTATTTTCAGATTTTTTTGATAGTTTTGATGTTTTCCCGGTTTATCATGAGGAAAACAGATGTCCGAACTGCGGAAGAACATATTATGACTTCCAAAAAACCGGACGGTTAGGGTGCAGTGAGTGTTACAAGGCGTTTGCAAATCCCATACGGGCGACGCTCAGACAAATTCAGAAGAGTACAACGCATACGGGAAAAATTCCGTCGGGACAATCAGCGGAGCTGGCAAAAAAGAAACGTCTGGCAGATTTAAAGGCGCAGCTTGCAAAAGCGGTTTCAACCGAGGATTACGAGCTGGCGGCAAAGCTGCACAAGGAAATTAAATCCATTGAGGGCTAACGGGAGGTGTCGGTTATGATTTGGTACAAAGAAAAAAATGATGATGACATTATTGTAAGCACAAGGGTGCGTCTGGCGCGTAATCTTGAGAAGTATCCGTTTCCGGCGGTGCTTTCCGAGGACGGCAGACAAAAGGCGACGGAGAAAATAAAATCAGCGGTGCTTGGTTCAAATTCAACGCTTGCCGGTGACTTTAGCTACATCAAAATGAATGAGCTGAGCGACAGTCAAAGGCAGGAGCTTGCGGAAAAGCACCTGATAAGCCTTGATATGGCACAGAATAAGACGGGTTCCGTACTTATTAATAAAGAAGAAAACATGAGCATAATGCTTATGGAGGAGGATCATGTCAGAATTCAGATAATCATGGGCGGCGCTAAACTGAAGGAAGCGTGGGACTTGGCAAACAAGGTTGACGATGTTATTGAAGAAAATGCGGATTATGCATTCTCGGAGGAGTTCGGATACCTGACAGCGTGCCCCACGAATACCGGAACAGGCATGCGCGCATCGGTAATGATGCATCTGCCTGCACTCACCGTGACAAATAACATAAATAAAATTATTTCCTCGGCGTCCGCGCTGGGGCTTACGGTGAGAGGGCTGTACGGCGAAGGTTCAAAGGCATACGGCTGTCTGTATCAGGTTTCCAACCAGGTAACTCTCGGTATGAGCGAAACGGAAATAATCGGACAGCTTGAGAATGTTGTAAATCAAATTGTAAAGCATGAGCGCGACGCGCGTGAAAGCCTTAAAAAGAATGACAGTTTTTGCGATAAATTGTGGCGATCATACGGGACATTGAAGTATGCGCGCAGTGTATCGTCGGCAGAGGCGAAAGCGCTTATATCCGATGTAATTTTAGGGAAAAAACTGGGTATAATAGATATTAAGGGAAAAATGCCCGGAATGGAGCTTATGATAGAAAGCGAACCGGCGCTGATTATGTCGGGCGAAAATTTATCGCCCGAGGCGCGCGATAAAAAACGTGCGGAATTTTTAAGAGAAAATATTTAAGCGAAAAGGAGTGAAGTCTTATGTTTTCAAATTTCACCGAAAAAGCAAGAATAGCAATAAATAATGCTCATGACGCAGCATGCGAAATGGGTCACGGATACATCGGCAGCGAGCATCTGCTGCTGGGAATTGTAATGGAGGGCACCGGAGTCGGGGCGAAAATCCTTGAAAATGCCGGTGCGAAAAAAGAGGTGCTCACTCAGCGCATTGCCGAGCTGATGGGCACGAATATGCCGATTAACAAAAATGTCGAGCTTGCGCTTACACCGCGCAGCAAGCGTATTTTGGAGATTGCCGCAATGGAGGCGCGCAGCATGGGACATAACTATATCGGCACCGAGCATATCCTGATAGGAATTATCAAGGACGGCGACGGCGTAGGCGCGAATGTGCTTGCGTCATGCGGAGTTGATTTCAATACTATTTACAATGATATTGTCGCGTCAACCGAGCACAACTATACCGAAAACAAAGGCTCGTCAAAGCGCAGCGGCGGAGGAAAAACGCCTACGCTTGATCAGTTCGGCAGAGATTTAACAAGTCTTGCCGAGGAGGGAAAATTTGACCCTGTTATCGGCAGAGATGAAGAAATCGCAAGAGTTATTCAGATTTTGTCAAGAAGAACGAAAAATAACCCGTGTCTGATAGGCGAGCCGGGCGTCGGTAAAACGGCGGTTGCCGAGGGATTGGCGCAGAAAATCGCCGAGGGTGACGTTCCGGAGCTTTTGAAGAACAAAAGGCTTGTAACCATGGATTTGTCATCAATGGTTGCCGGTGCGAAGTACAGGGGCGAGTTTGAGGATAGATTGAAAAAGGCTATTGAAGAAGTAAAAAATGCCGGAAATGTCATTCTGTTCATTGATGAAATTCATACTATTGTCGGTGCCGGTTCGGCGGAGGGCGCGATTGACGCCTCAAATATCTTAAAGCCGTCGCTTGCAAGGGGCGAGGTACAGCTGATAGGCGCGACCACAATAAACGAGTACAGAAAATATATCGAAAAGGACGCTGCACTGGAACGGCGTTTCCAGCCGGTAACAGTGGGCGAGCCGAGTGTGGACGAAACGATTGAAATTCTGAAAGGTCTGCGCGACAAATATGAGGCTCATCACGGCGTGAAGATTGAGGACAGTGCGCTTGAGGCTGCCGCAAAGCTGTCCGAAAGATATATTACCGACAGATTTTTGCCGGATAAGGCAATCGACCTGATGGACGAAGCTGCGAGCAAAAAGCGTCTGTCTGCGCTGACCGCCCCGGACAATGTCAAAGACCTTGAAAAGCAGGCAGAGGAGCTGAAAAAGGAAAAGCAGGAGGCTATTATCTCACAGAACTTTGAAAAAGCGGCAGAAATCCGCGATAAAGAAAAAGTTCTCGAGGAAGAACTGGAAAAAGGCAAGAGCCGCTGGAAGGATAACAACAAATCGAGCGAGCTTGCGATTACCGATAGAGATATTGCCGATATTATTGCGGAGTGGACGCATATCCCGGTTGCAAAGGTTGAAGAGGAGGAGGGCGAACGCCTTAAACACCTTGAGGAAACTCTTCATAAGCGTGTAATCGGTCAGGAAGCGGCTGTAAGCGCGGTAAGCCGTGCGATAAGACGAGGCAGGGCAGGTCTTAAAGACCCGAAGCGTCCGACAGGTTCATTCCTGTTCCTGGGACCGACCGGCGTCGGCAAAACCGAGCTTTCAAAGGCGCTCGCCGAGGCAATGTTCGGTTCGGAGGATGCTATGATAAGAGTAGACATGTCGGAATACATGGAGAAACATTCGGTATCTAAATTTATCGGTTCGCCTCCGGGATATGTCGGATATGACGAGGGCGGTCAGCTGACGGAAAAAATACGCAAGCAGCCGTACTCGGTAATACTGTTCGATGAAATCGAGAAAGCGCACCCGGACGTATTCAACATCATGCTGCAAATGCTTGATGACGGTATTATGACCGACGCTCAGGGACGAAAGGTAGATTTCAGAAATACCGTAATTATCATGACGTCGAACCTGGGCGCCAAAGATATTCTTAATACCGAATCGAAGATGGGATTCGGCACCGACTCCAAAAAAGAAGCTGCCGACGAACATGAAATTATCAAAGAGAAAGTCATGGAAAAGGTAAAGCAAGCCTTTAAGCCGGAATTTCTCAACAGAATTGATGAAATTATCGTGTTCGACCGTCTGAATGAGGAAAATATCAAGGATATTGCAAAAATCATGCTTTCGGGACTGAAAAAACGTCTGCAGTCCAATGATATTGACGTTACTTTCACGGACGATGCCGTTGCGGAAATAGCGAAGGAAGGCTTTGACCCGGTTTACGGCGCAAGACCTTTACGCCGCGCAATCCAGACAAAAATCGAGGATATGCTGTCCGAGGAGATTATTGACGGAAAAATCAAGGGTAAAGCAACGGTCGGCGTAAAAGACGGAGAATTTGCAATTGTTTAACGGCGGTGCAAAGTTGATGTACGGGCGCACATGCGGCATATGATTTGCGGCTGTGCGCCTGCGCCGCACCGACGCCGAAATCGGAAATATTCGCACACTGCGGAGCAGATTATGCCTATCGGATATAACGAAATCCGATGAGCGGTAATTTGTTTCGGCGGCGTGCGGATATTTTTTTATATAAAAATGTAAAATATACTTGACATTTCGCTTTTGATGAGGTATACTTATTGTAAAGTTAACTTTACAATAAAATTGACGGAGGCGGATATGAAAAATAAAATTGAGCAGATACGCAGGGAGCGCGGAATACGTCAGGAGGATTTTGCGAAAATCATGGGCGTGTCGCGGCAGACGATAAGCTCGCTTGAAAACGGCAGATATAATCCGTCGATATTTTTGGCACACAAAATTTCGGCGTATTTCGGTATGAGCATTGAAGAGGTTTTTATATTTGAAGAAGAATAATCAGGGAGGAATTGTTATGAAGTATGAGAAAAAAATATACATAAGCATTATGTGGGTGGTATTGGGACTTGCAATTGTGCTGTGCGGCACGTTCGGGCTGTTGAAAAATGATATGTGGACGGGAATCGGATACGGCTGGCTGGCGTGCGGAATATTGCAGATAATCAGGCAGATGCGATACAGGAATGACGCGCAGTACCGCGAAAAATTTGATATTGAAATAAAAGACGAGAGAAACAGATATATTTCGGTAAAGGCATGGTCATGGGCAGGATACGGATTTGTGCTGGTATCTGCTTTTGCGTTGGTTGTAATGGCGGCCGCCGGGAAAAATGAGTTTGTACCGATAATCGGCATGGGCGTGTGCCTGATAATAGTTTTGTACTGGATTGCATATATGTACCTTAAAAAGCACGAATAAGCCGTAATTTGAGGTAACAAGAATCGATAATCTAAAAAATTTTTTAAAAAAACTTATTTCTTTCAGAATTTTTTAAGAAGTATTTGTATAATTAGAATTACCGAAAGGGAAAAAATTTGAAAGGAATGAAAAATTATGAAGAGAAAAAATTGGAAAAACGTACTGGCGGTTTTGTCCGCAGCGGCACTGTCTGCACAGCTTGCATTGCCGGCGGCTTTTGCGGAGGGAGTGACGCCCGCGGCAGAAACGGCAAAAACCGAATTTGCCGAGAGCAGAGGCGGACGCGAATTTAAAGACGATATTATTTTCATTGATGACGCGGCTGAAAACAGCGATAAATCGACGGTAAAAAGTATTTCTTTCGGGCTTCCTGCCGGCAGAGGAGGAAAATTTGACGGTGAACCGCCGGCAAGACCGGATAACGCCGGAGAAAATAGCGAAACTCCGCCGGCAAGACCGGATAACGCCGGAGAGGATAGTGAAACTCCGCCGGAAAAACCGAGTGACGAGTCGGAGCAGAGACCCGACAGAGAGCCGCCGGAAAAGCCGGACGGAGATACGGAACAGGATTTTAACGTGGCAGAACGGCGCAGAGGTATGAAACCGGGAAAATTCGGCGGCGGAAATGATACGGACACAAACACGTCCGAAGATGAAAACTCAAGACCGGAGCCGCCGGAAAAACCGGAAAATGATGCAGACTTTGCAAAAAGAATTGAAATTTCCACAGGCGATACGGTGAGCATCACAAAATCCGATGGTACGGTTTTGTATACCGCAGCAGCTGACAAAGACGCAAAAGGTATAGTTTTCGCATCGGAAAATCTTGAAGATGATGAAACATATACGCTTTTGATAAACGGTGAAGCGGCGGCGACGGCACGGGTTTGTAAACGCGGCGCCGGCATAAAACCGGGCGGACCGAAATTTTGCGGAGAGGACAACACGGCGGATTTTGATAGCGACAGACCGCCGATGCCGCCTATGAACGGAGATAATGTCGGCAATACAGAAAAACAATCATAATTAAAAACGAACCTTCGGCAGAACGGCCGGAGGTTCATTTTGTGTGAAAAATTTTGCTGCGTACAGATTTTTGCAGCAAAGCGGTATCTGTAAATTTGTCGGGTACGGTTCGGTGCGCTTTAAAACATGCGCAGAAAACTTATATTTCAACAGTCATTCCGTCATATGCCGCCTCCAGTCCCATCGGTTTGATATATTCGCATAATTCCTCATGCGTGAATTGATGAAAATGACTGAAATGATTTGCTATAAAGTGTGTATGTTCATCTGCGCAGCCGGATTGAATAAGTCGGTTCCTTACCTTAACGTTTTCATTAAGTCCCATGTGCGTTTCGCATGCCGGAGCGGTCACAAATGCGCAGTCGAGTGAAACAATGCCGAAATGCTTGCCGCTGTTTTCGATAAAATCCCATGTTTCCCCGGGCAGATAGCCGGTATCATGCGCGTATAAAATACTTTTCTCATTTTTACTTATTATATAGATAAAGCTGTCCGCGCTGTATTCATGAGCTGCTTTTAAAGGAATGACTTCATATCCGCCGATATCATAGCTTTTGTACGGAAAAAGCTCTTTAAATTCAATCAAATGCTCTTTTCCGTACTTTTCGGCAAGACTGCGTACCTCAGCGCCGGTTTTGCCTGAGGAATACACTGTCAGTATTTCAGCTCCGTCCGGTGTGCATTTTTTTTGAACGTCGCGCAATAAAAAATTCTCAAGGTATAAATGGTCGGAGTGAGGGTGTGTAAGCAGAATGTTTCTTATTTTATAAAGGGGCAAGCCGCCGTAAAACACATGCACGGCGGTGTCGGCAGGGAAATCTATCAGCAGTTTGTCATCAACCGATGACTGGTGACGCGTGCGTATGCTTTTTCCGCCGACACTGCGTATTTTGCGGCAATTTTCGCAATCGCAGAATATGCCCGGGATCCCCTCGCATGAACCTGTGCCGTAATACTTAAGTTTCATTTTATATCAGCTCCTTATAAAAATTTCGGTAAAAAAATCAGAGCAAACGATATGCTTGCTCTGACATGGTAGCGGTAATAAGATTTGAACTTATGACACCACGGGTATGAACCGTGTGCTCTAGCCAACTGAGCTATACCGCCGTGCTGACAACAATAATTATTATACCTCAAATTTCCATGCTTGTCAAGAGTTATTTTAAAAAAATATTATTTTTTTATTTTTGGCGGCATATAATTTATTAGTTTTATAATGAGGTGAAGCAATATGCAGAAAATTATCATTACATTATTTGCCGTGCTTGCGGTTGCGCTTACGGGTGCATGCGGTGTGAGCCCGGAAAACAAAGAAAATGACACTTCAGTAATGGAAAATATTGACTCAGGCACCGAAGAAAAAACCGATTTTTACAGCATTAGCAATAAAGGCTCGGGCTGGGGATTTAAAAAGAACGTCGGTGCAAAGCCGGATATTCCCGGGGAAATAACCGAAATGATGAAAAAATATGACGCGTGCTATATGGATTTGCGGGAGAATAAAACGCTGTATCTGACATTCGACGAGGGATACGAAAACGGGTACACGGGTCAAATTCTCGATGTGCTTAAAAAATATGAGGTTCCTGCGGCGTTTTTCATAACCGGTTCATATTTTGACCGAGAGCAGGAGCTGATAAGGCGCATGCTGGACGAGGGGCATATTGTCGGAAATCATACAGAGCATCACCCAAATCTGCACAAGCTTGAAAATCCGGAAAAGATGCAGGAGGAGCTTAAAATCCTGGACGATAAATATGAGTCGGTGTTCGGCGAGCGTATGAAGTATATGCGTCCGCCGGAGGGAGAGTACAGTCCGCGCGTGCTTGCGGCGGCGCAGGCGGCAGGGTATAAAACGGTTTTCTGGAGTTTTGCCTACAAGGACTGGCAAAGAGATGTCAATATGGGAGCAAAACACGCTTATGACTCGGTTACGCCGTATCTGCACAGCGGAGCGATAATCCTTTTGCATGCGGTGTCAAAGGACAATGCGGAAGCGCTCGGCGATATTATTATGTACGCGCGCGAACAGGGTTATGAATTTAAAAGTCTTGACGATTTGCAGTGGTAACGGATTAAATCGGGCATTGCAATTGGTCAGATGGACAAAAAGACGGATTTGAGCAAAATTAACGATTGACAATGCAGCGCATAACTGATATAATAAATAATGATAACGGCAAGGAAGGTCGAAAATATGTTCCGGCTTACCTTGCCGATTCTTTTGTACGTACAAGGAGAGAAAACAATGGAAAATCTGACGGAAATATTCGGCAGCATGGTATTTAATGACACGACGATGAAAATGCGTCTGCCGAAAGAGACCTACAAGGCATTGCAGAAAACAATAAAGGACGGCAGACATCTTGATATTAATATTGCGCATGTTGTCGCCAATTCCATGAAAGACTGGGCGATTGAAAACGGCGCAACGCACTTTACTCATTGGTTTCAGCCGATGACGGGTATAACCGCGGAAAAACATGACAGTTTTATATCTCCGACAGACGGCGGAAATATTATTATGGAATTTTCGGGGAAAGAGCTTGTGCAGGGCGAACCGGATGCGTCGAGCTTTCCGTCCGGAGGATTGCGCGCTACCTTTGAGGCGCGCGGATATACGGCGTGGGATCCGACTTCGTACGCATTTATAAAGAACAATACACTGTGTATTCCGACGGCATTCTGCTCGTACGGCGGCGAAGCACTCGATAAAAAAACACCGCTGCTGCGCTCGATGGAAACCATCAACAGGCAGGCGATGCGCATTTTAAAGCTGTTCGGAAATGAAAACGTAACATCGGTAAAGACTACGGTCGGGCCGGAACAGGAATACTTCCTTGTAGATAAAGAAATGTATGACAAGCGCCCGGATCTTCAGTTTACGGGCAGAACGCTGTTCGGCGCTATGCCGCCCAAGGGACAGGAAATGGATGACCACTATTTCGGTACGATAAAATCACGCGTAAAGCGTTTTATGGACGAGCTTGACAGCGAACTGTGGAAGCTTGGAATACTTGCAAAAACGGAGCATAACGAGGTTGCGCCGGCACAGCATGAGCTTGCGCCGATTTTTACCACAACCAACATTGCCGCAGACCACAATCAGCTCACCATGGAGCTTATGCAGCGAATTGCAAAAAAACACGGAATGGTGTGCCTGCTGCATGAAAAGCCGTTCGAGGGCGTAAACGGCAGCGGTAAGCACAATAACTGGTCGATTTCGACGAATACCGGGAAAAATTTGCTGGATCCCGGTGAAACACCGCATGAAAACGCGCAGTTTCTGCTGTTTTTGTGCAGCGTAATCAAAGCTGTGGACGATTATCAGGACATGCTCAGAGTATCCGTTGCGTCGGCGGGAAATGACCACCGTCTGGGCGCAAACGAGGCGCCGCCGGCAATAGTATCGATGTTTCTCGGCGAGGAGCTTACGGAAATTCTTGAGGCGATTGAAAACGATGAGGGCTATGACGCGAGGGAAAAGACGGTAATGCGCGTAGGAGTGCATGTTTTGCCCAAATTCCAGAAGGACGCAACGGACAGAAACAGAACAAGCCCGTTTGCGTTTACCGGAAATAAGTTTGAATTTAGGGCACTCGGCTCGACTGCGTCCGTATCGGGGCCGAATGTTGTTATCAACACCGCTGTTGCTGAAAGCTTAAAGCAGTTTGCCGACGAGCTTGAGGGTGCGGAGGATTTTGACAATGCGCTGCACGAGCTTATAAAGCGTACCATAAAAGACCACAAACGCATAATTTTCAGCGGCAACGGATATGATGATGACTGGATTTGCGAGGCGGAAAAAAGAGGACTTTTAAATCTGCGCACAACGCCTGACTGTCTGCCGTGCTATATAAGCGAAAAAAATATTAATTTGTTTACGTCGCATAAGGTTTTCACCGAGGCGGAAATGCACGCAAGATATGAAATACATCTTGAAAGCTATATAAAAACGATTAACATTGAGGTTCGTACGATGCTGGATATGGCAAGAAAGGATATTCTGCCGGCTGCCGCAGCATTTACAAAAACTCTGTCGGAGTCGGTAATCGCCAAGAAAGCCGCCGTTGACGGGCTGGAATGTAAATATGAACAGGAGCAGATAAAGAAACTGTCTGCACTGACGGATAATCTGTATGCGGCGGTTGAGGCGCTGGACGGCGCACTGTCGGACGCTGCAAATTACAGCGATGAGCAGGAGCTTGCCGACTACTATAAAGACACAATTCTGACGCTTATGGATAACGTTCGCAGATATGCCGATGAAACGGAAACCTGCGTTGACAGAAAATTCTGGCCGTATCCGTCATATGCCGATTTGCTGTTCGGCGTAAGATAGAGGAGCACCGTCCTTTTATCATGGGACATTTACCTGTCTGAAAACATGAGATAATATTTTGGGGCTGAAAGTCTGATTTTGACTTGCAGCCCTTAATTTATGCATGGAATAGCTGATATTAAAGATTTATTACAGGATATTGCCGCAAATATTTACACTTCTGCGAATTTCGGTTTTTCGGTAATTTTATAATTTTTTTGCAAGAACTTGAAATAAGCGGAAAATTTTGGTATAATTTTCTTATTAATAATAAAGGCAGGGGACGGAAATATGAACAGATATTTAAAGTACATGTGCATGCTGATTGTCGCTGCGCTCATTACGCTGAATATTCCGGCATATGCAGTGATTGACGTGGATGCATACGCGGATAATTCCGAAAGCAGCGCGACGGTACATGTCGAGAGCTATTTTTTGGGTGAAAGCGAAATTACGTTTGAATTTTCGGAAGGGAGCAGCGGAGAAGCATATCTGCGTTTTGATTCGTGCGAGAGCGGCGAGTGTGCTTTTCGTGAACTGATAAGTATTCAGCCGGGAACGGTTACTGTGCCGTTTTCCGTTCCGTCGATGAAATACGAAATAAGTCTTGAGGACGCAAACGGCGGAAGCACATTGTGGAGCGCCTACGATAGTTACTATAAATTATCGGATTGCTTCAGGCTGGAAAAGAAATTGGGCAAATGGATTGTGTACGGCGAAAGAGCGGAGGGCATGCCGTGGAATTTGCAAATCGTCTTTTACGGCGATGATAACGCGGTGTTAGACGCAGGTCAGATGGATTTTGCAATGAACGGAACAGATGCGGTTGCTTATAATGGTTATATGTCTCACGATACAGTTGTTACGGCGGTGGCAAAATATTATGACCCGCAAGATGAAAGCAGTGAGGTTACATATACGATTGGTTCTTTTGAACTCGGATCAGTGTATGAAAGCAATGACAATAATATATCCTGTTCTTATTATGAAACCGAACAAAGAGTCAGCATCTACGGATATGATAATTACAATAGTACGCAGTTAAAATTGAGTCTGCGCGATGATTCAAGATGTGAATTATGGGAAGAAAATCTTTATTTGGAACAAGGCGAAAAGTTGGACCGTGATGTAGATATGACGCCTTATCCCGACGGTACATACTATGTTTGTCTGGACGGCGCGCCGATATATACCTTTGAACACAAAACGTCGGTTTGTGTGAGTGATGTAAAAGTATGGACAGAGGGAATACGGCTTAATGTTACGGGACGCTCGGACAAAAGCGGATACATGACGCTTTATTTCATTCCGGTCAGCGGAGGGAGTACGGAAAAACTGACTTTCTCCGTAGATAACGGCGAGTTTTCATATGATGACTTTGTGCCTCAAAGCCTTAACGGGAAATATTACGTCAGCACATCTGAGGATCAAAATGACCGGGAAAGCATATGCGGCATGCTTGAATGGCATTCGCCGGCATATGATATAAGCGGCATTAAGCAAACGGTAAAGAACGGTATTCTGACGGTAACGGGCACGGTATCAGGCGGAACAGATGTACACATGTCCCTGTATGATGAAAATTCAAAAAGAATATACCGTACGGTTTTTTACACGGACGACGGGAATATAAACAAGTCATTTTACGTTGGAAATGTAGGTGACGGTGAAACCGGAAAATACAGAGTTTGGACAAACTATGTAACCTATGATTATACTTTGTATACGGCTGAAAATGATATTAATTCTCCGCACAATCTCGATGTATCGGTGTCGGACGGCGGCGAAGTGCATATATCGGGCGAAATATCACCGGTTGACGATACCGAAAAAGGTGAATTTGCCGCGCAGCTTGAAGATTACAAAGGCAATGTCATTGCCGTAAGCGGTGATGCCGGCGGCAGAATAACAGGACAGCTGTTTTCGGAGGGAAAGCTTGACATTACCGCAAATCTCGGCGGATTGGAGCCGGGAATATACTGCGTTACGGCAGGCGGAATTGAATTTCGGCGCATCGAAATTCCGGATTTCTTTACCGTGAGGGCAAGAGCGGAAATTCGTTCCGACGGAATATACGTAAGTGATTTGCCGAATAAATTCATCAACGTCACACAGCGTGATTTCCGCGGCGTCGGTTCGGAATACACATATAAAACTGAAGATGACGGAACCTGCGTGATTGATATTAAAAATCCGGCAAACGGAGCGCAGTATAATATCAGTATCGGCGGTTCGGAGGAATCGATGCCGCTATATGCAAAAAACGTTTCGGATTTCGGACTGTTCAAGATATACAGAACGGCTGATGACATTCTCAGAATAAAATTGAAACCGCTGACGTCGGGGTACATGGGACTGTACGGCCGCAGCGGCGATGAATATACAACAATACGTGAGGGCTATATTGACGCAGGCAATGTATATGCATATGAAACGCCGGCATGGGGTGCAGGCGATATTCTGCATGATGACAGCATATGCTTTGCTTTTACGGCGGATAATGAGGACATTAACAGGCTGAACAGTCTGTTTGACGCCATACTCGGCGGAAACAATGACACCGCTGCGGAGATATTAAATGAACTTGCGGACAGCGGATATTTTCCTAAGTTGGGAGAGGTGGGAGCGAAACGTCTTGCACCATATCTGATAAGCGGCAAAAACATAGGGGTTGAGGAAATAAATGCTGTTATCGGCGCACTGATGATAAGCGATGCCGGCGGTTTTTCGTCCGATGAGGAACCGTATGACTATCTGTTTGACAGTGCAAAAGACGTTCAGCAGGAAATTTTCAATGATTTCGGCGAAAAATATCTTTCTGGTACTTGCGCGGAATTAAAGACAACCGTTGCCGATGTGCGTGCGGATATTTGCGAACAATTGCTGCTGAACGCAATTGCTGGAAGCAAGTTTGACGAAACCGACAAAATTTTAGCGAAGTACGCAGCATACATACACTGCGAAAGATATTTGGCATGCAGCAGCGAGGTCAGATGGAAAATATGCAAAGCCGCAGAGGGAAAGAAATTTCAGACTGTTGCGGAGCTTAGAACTTTTATTGAAAATATTTATAAGGAAAATCAGAAACCTTCCGGCGGCAGCGGGGGAGGCGGCAGCAGCGGCGGCGGACTCGGACTTGATTGGCAGTTTTGTCAAAGGCTGAAGTATGAGATTACCGACGGCAAGGCGACAATAACGGGAATTACGCCGAATGACAGCGGCGCGAATGACAGCAGTATTGCAATCCCCGAGGAATTGGGCGGCGCGCCGGTAGTGAAAATTGCGTCGGGAGCTTTTACCGAAATCGGTGAGCTGACTAACATTGCATTGCCGAAAACGCTTGAAACAGTCGAAAATAATGCGTTCGGATCACTTGATGTTCTGAACAATATTTGGATTTATTGCGATAATACCGATATTTTAAACGTATTCTCCGACGCGCTTTCAAGAGAAACTGAACCGGCAGTGCTGCACTGTGCTGCGGATTCCGCGGTTTTCGCGGCAGCGCAAAATGCAGAATACAGCGTGTCGGCATTCAACAACTGCGTTTTTCATGCGGAATTTGCGGACGGAACCGCGGAGGTATGGCTTGAAAACGATAACGCCACGTTCATGCCGACGGGTAAATTATATGTTGCCGATGACGGCGGACAGGTTATTTCGGAATATGACATTGGGGCTAATCTTGAAAAAACCGTCACTGCAATAGATATTCCGCAGGATTCGGAACTGTATTTTACACTGGATAACTTTGCGTATAAAATGCAGACGAATGAAAACCGGGATATTGATATACCTTTATACGATGTGTATGCAAAAGAATACAGTATAGGTAATTCGGAATGTATATTTGATTGGGAAAACTCTGTCGCAGCGATTGTTATAACTCCGGCGGACGATAATTTATTCGGGGATATTGTATCGGTATTCGCGGTGTGGGAAAATACGGAAACGGCGGAGAAATACGTATCATTAACCGAAACCGCGTGCAAAGAGAGCGCGGAGGTTCGTGCACCGAAAAATATCGTTTCGGGAGAATATACTGTGAGATTTTCAAACGGATGTATGCAGAGCCTGAAAATACGCGATAAAAATGATTTGACTGCGGCGCTCGACAGTCTGAATAAATGTGAAGCGTGGTCGGGGGTTGCCGGAATTTTGGAAACGATGGGTATATTTGATGATAACCGTATCCAAAAAATGCACAATTATCTTTCCGACCAATACAGGAATCAAATATACATAAAAGTATTTACAAAGTGTCCGTATGAAAGCTGTTTTTCGGTATATGATACGGTGAATGAGGTGATTGAAACCGTTACTGCGTCGAGCAGTGCATACGGCGCGGAGCTTGCGTGCGGATATGTGGTTGAAAAATATCTGGAGGATAACGGCTATTCTCTTACGGACGAACAGAAAAGCAGTCTGTACACCGATATTGCCGCAAAGCAATATACATCGCGCGAAACGCTTTATCGGGCGGTACGCAGTGCTGTACTTTCAATGCAGCAATTTACCGTAACATTTTATGATGCATTCGGTGAAATTATTGCTCAAAAGACAGTAAACGGCGGAAACAGCGCAGATGCGTCCGATGTACAAACGGCAAATGAGGTTCTGCTGAAGGACAGCGAGGGCAAAAACAGAAGTCACATTTTTAAGGAATGGGATAAGGATTTATCCTGTATCACATCGGATACAGAGGTTAACCCGATTTATATTCCCGTTTACAATGCGGTGTTTGTAACGGACGGGGTGCCGGATATTGTCGGTTTTGCGGACAATAAACTGCTTCGTGAGGAACCTGCGGTCAGAGAAAAATTCGGATATACAGGTCATTGGGAGGAATACAGCCTCGGCAGTGCGGATGTTGTGATAAATGCAGTATACGAGCCGATTATATATACGCTGCGGTTTATTGCCGACGGAAAGGAAATATCAACGCAGCAGTTTACTGTTGAAAACCGCGGATACACCGTGCCGGAGGTGCCGGAAAAAGAGGGCTGTATCGGATATTTTGAAGAATTTGAAATTACCGATGATTTTATCAGAAACGGAAATTTTGATATTGAGGCGCGGTATCTTTCAACGCAATGCGAGCTGATTTCGGTAAACGGAAACAAACCGGAAAACGGAATTGTAAAAATCGGCGACTGCGGCACGGATAAAATACGGCTTGATATTAAAGTGTCCGATAAAGCTAAATACTCAGTAAACGGCTCGGATAATGATGAGGTGTCACTCGATTACGGTGAAAATATCATTTCCGTAGCTGTAACGGCGGAACACGGCGAAAGCAAAGAATACACCGTGTATGTAAAACGTCTTTTTGACGAACATAAAATCATATCCGCACAGGGTGGAACTGTTGACGGCGATACCGTTGATTTCGGAAGCGTGTCTTCCGATACGGATATATTTGTGCCGATATTCACTGTAAGCGTCGGTGCTTCATATAAAATTTATTCCGATGAGCAGATGCAGAATGAAACCGAACAAATTAAACTTGTAAGCGGCAAAAATGCTGCGTATATCAAGGTTACGGCGGAAAACGGGGAATACAGCGTGTATAAGATTACCGTAACAAAGCGTGAAAGACTGAAACCGGTCATGTCAAGCAGGGGCTCGGGGGTTTATTTGCCGCAAAAAGGACTGATTGAGCTGACGTCGGAGGCTGATAACGCAAGGATATATTACACAACGGACGGAACGGTGCCTACAGAGGAAAGCATGCTTTACACCTCGCCGATTGACTTTGATACAGATATGACTTTGACGGCGATTGCCGTATCGGAGGGATATGATACATCTGTTGCGCAGGTATTCATCTATAAGACCTGTCAGCCGTTTGAAAACGTTCATGTTTCCCAGGTTTTCGGTACTGGTGCGGTGATTTCATTCAATAAAATCAGTCAGCCGGAAAAGTTCTGCGTATATATGATTGAGAACGGTAATAAAACACAGATTACCGATATTACCGTTTCTGAAGATGCTGACAGAATTTTAGTTGCGGGCTTAAAGGCGGATTCGGATATGAGATTTGAAATTGAAGCGGTTTACGGCAACGGCTCAATTACGGCAATGACGGAATCGATACGAACCGAAACGGAAATAACGGACGATTGCGGTATTTTGGGTATAAGTGACCCGAATGCGCGGATAGATGCGGAAAACAATACGATTACAGGGATAATTGTACCGAATAAGTCAGAAAGCATTACAATATCCGTTGATGTAAAATCGGGTGCGCAATACGGTTTTTACCTGAGCAGCTCTTCAAAAAAGCAATTTGCGGATAACATTATTCCTCTCAGGGAGGGTAAAAATACGGTGTATCTGAAAATTACGGCATCGAATAAAGTGACGCAGGTCATATACCGTGTTGAAATTTACCGGAAAACAAAATCGCGTATGCCGCAGATAACAATTACGGGTAATACGGCGGTTATATCGGCTGCCGATAATGCAGCGGTGTATTATACAACGGACGGAACGGTTCCGAATTCCGTTACGGGAATTTTATATACACAGCCGTTCGAGATTGACGCAAATATGATAATCCGTGCAATTGCTGCCGAAACGGATAAGGACGAAGTGAGCGACGAATGCATTGTGCGTCCGCGCAGCAGCTCGGTGCCGTATATAATTGATATTATCGACTTTGAAGAAAGCGCAGATACGGTGACTTACAACATTAATATAGTAGCGCAGGACGCGGAACGGCAGGATAACGGAATAATCATCTTTGCAGAGTATGACGGCGGCGGAAAATTTGTAAAAATGCTGTCGGAAAAGATTGACTTGTCCGCCGATGAACGGTATATAACAAAAAGCGTCCGGAAAGATAATCCGGAAAATAACATCAAAATATTTTTGTGGAATGTTTTTAAAGACATGCTGCCGCTTGCGGAATCAAAATAAAATGCGGTAAAGGATAAAAATACTGTATAAAAACATGGAGGAAGAACATGGGAAACGCCGTTGAAAACTATATTGCAGAGCACTGGGATGACTGCGTTAAGAGAAACAGCGCGGACGAAGGAAATCTGATAGGTCTGCCGTATCCGTACACGGTGCCGTCCGTGGGACATTTTGACGAAATTTATTACTGGGATACATACTTTACAAATATCGGACTGATTATATCCGGTCGGAGCATGCTTGCCAAAAGCAATGTTGATAATATGCTGTATCTTGTTGACAGATACGGATATATGCCGAACGGAAACAGAACGTATTTCCTGAAAAACTCACAGCCGCCGTTTCTTTCGGAAATGGTACGGGACATATACCGTGTTTTCGGTGATAATGTATGGCTCGGCAGTGCGTATAATACGCTAAAGAAAGAGTATAATTTCTGGATGACAAAACGAATGTCGCCCGTGGGCCTGAACATGTACGGCGGAACACTGAAAAGTGATGAAGAGGTTAAAATTTTTGCCGATATGTTCCGCAGCAGAACAAAAAGTGAACCGCAAAAAACGGAGGAGGATATGGCAAGACATGCCATAATCTGCTGTGAAAGCGGCTGGGACATGAATCCGCGGTGGGGGTATGAAGGCTACGATTATGCGCCGATAGACCTTAATTCGCTTATGTATTTGTTTGAAACAAACATGGCGTATTTCTCAAAAATCTTAAAAACGGGCGAAAGCGTGCAGTGGGCAGAACGGGCGGAAAATCGAAAAAAGCTTATGATTGAGCTTATGACCAATGAAAGCGGAATTTTGACCGACTATAATTTCGTGAATAAAAGTCACAGCAAAGTATTTTCCGCGGCGTCGCTTTATCCGCTGTACGCAGGCATGGCAGATGACAAATACGCACGGCTCATGAACGAACAGCTTTGTCGGCTTGAAATGGAGTACGGTCTGGTAACGTGCGAAAAAACAAGTGAAAAATCAACGTTTCAGTGGGATTACCCGAACGGCTGGGCGTGTTTGCAGCATATAGCGATATCGGGATTTAAACGGTATGGCTATGAAAAAACGGCAAAACGTCTGGCAGAAAAATATGCCGTGCTTGCGGAAAAAATATTTGCGGAAACGGGAAATCTTTGGGAAAAATACAACGTTGTACAGGGGAGTATAAATATAAATCAGGAGGATCCGGGGAAAATGCCGCCCATGATGGGCTGGAGTGCGGGAGTATATTTATATGCAAAAAAGGCATGTAATTTATGCTGAAATATGAAAAATAATTAAACTAAAGCGGCTGGCGCGGAAAGTCAGCCGCTTTTTAATTAAGTGAAAAATTGACAATATAATCTGATTTTCTATTGAAAAAAGAAAAACTGTGTGGTATAATGTAACAGATATGTTCATATAACCGATGAATCACTGATTAATGCGGTACGGTATTTTGATGTATCATAAAAATGGTGTAGAAATGGCGTAAAATGGTGTAGTAAAAACGCGGATTTTTGTCATAACGGGCGTGCAAATTTCGTATTTTCATATAAATAAATGCGAGAACGGTGTAAAAATGGTGTAAATCACGTACCCCAAGCGCCGAAACATAAGTAAAATCAAGGAGATGTAGGGTAAGATGAAATTAGGTATAGTAGGACTTCCGAATGTCGGAAAGTCAACGCTTTTTAATGCAATAACGCAGGCAGGGGCAGAATCGGCAAACTACCCGTTCTGTACGATAGAGCCGAATGTAGGCGTGGTTGATGTGCCGGATGAGCGTATTGACAAACTTGCTCAAATGTACAACCCCAAAAAAGTCACGCGGGCATACATTGAATTTGTGGATATAGCCGGTCTTGTAAAGGGCGCGTCAAAGGGTGAAGGTCTGGGAAATAAATTCCTTTCCCACATTCGCGAGGTAGATGCAATTGTTCATGTCGTACGCTGTTTTGAAGACACAAACATAACTCATGTTGACGGAAGTATCGACCCTTTGCGTGACATTGAAACGATTAATCTTGAGCTTATTTTTTCTGATGCGGAAGTCATAGACAGACGAATTGACCGCACAAAAAAAGCAATGAAAGGCGATAAGTCACTTGCAAAGGAACTGGCGCTGTTAGAACGTGTAAAAGCTGCACTCGAGGACGGCAAGCCGGCACGCAGTCTTGAATATGACGATGACGAGGCGGAAATTATGCGTGAAATATCACTGATTTCCATGAAACCGGTTATATATGCCGCAAATGTTGCGGAGGACGATTTCAAAAAGGGGATTGAGAACAATCCGTATGTAAAAAAGGTCGAGGAGCTTGCAGCCGGCGAACATGCACAGGTAATGCCGGTGTCCGCGCGTATAGAGGAGGAAATATCGCAGCTTGAAGATGACGAAAAGGCGATGTTTTTAGAGGAACTCGGCATGGAGGAGTCCGGGCTTGACAGACTGATAAAGGCAAGTTACACGCTTTTGGGCTTAATCAGCTATCTTACGGCAGGCGAACCCGAGGTGCGTGCGTGGACAATTAAAAAGGGAACAAAAGCGCCTCAGGCGGCAGGAAAAATTCACAGTGATTTTGAACGCGGATTTATCCGTGCCGAGGTTGTGGCTTACGATGACCTGATGGCATGCGGAAGTATGACGGCTGCCAAGGAAAAGGGGCTTGTGCGCTCCGAGGGCAAAGATTATGTCATGAAGGACGGAGATATTGTTCTGTTCAGATTTAATGTCTGATATAATCGCGTCTTAAAAGACAATGCGGTACAGACATTTCGGCATACTCGGTAAATTACAGGGAAAACGGAGATAAAAATGGAAGTATACGGAACAAAACCGAAAATGTTCACCAAGGATTGGTGGGAGTATTTTTGGATGTACTACAAATGGCACACGCTTGCAATATTATTTATAGCCGGTGTAACGGCAGTGAGCGCGGTTCAGTGCGCTCAGACCCCGAAGTATGATTTGCAGGCGGATTTTATATCGGAAACATTTTTTTCGGACGAGCAGAAAACCGCGCTTGAACAGCTGATGTGCGATCACATCGGCGACGCAAGCGGAAACGGAAAAAACGAGGCATTTGTTCTCAGCCTTAACATGGCGAACACGGAAGATGTACAGATGAACCAGGCTATGCAGACAAAGCTGTTTTTGGAACAGGGTTACTCGGAATCATACGTATTTATAGGTACAAAAAATTACATTGATTGGCTTGCGTCGGCAGAAATGTTCACGCCTGTATCGGAATGGGCACAGGGCGAAACGGAAAACTATGTGAGTCTTGCCGGCTGCCGGGCGCTGGAAAATATAGGCATTGATACGGCAGATTTATACATCGCCGTGAGGAGTGTGCGCGAAAAGGATTTAAAGAAAGAATACCAGACGCTGCAGTATGAGAACGGTGTTGATTTTGCACGCTTTTTGCTGAGCGAGAGGTGATGCGCGTGGATAGGGAATATGAACTCTTCAAGGCGTACAAGCAAACGCACGATAAAAAAATAAGAGATGAACTCGTGGAGCATTACACATACATGGCGCGCATTTTGGCACATAAATTTGACAGGTGCGGTGTGGAATATGATGATGTTTACCAGGTTGCGTGCATGGGCGTGGTGCTTGCGCTCGAACGCTTTGACCCGGATCGCGGCGTTCGTTTCGCTACCTTTGCAACACCGACAATCATGGGAGAAATCAGACGTTTTTTGCGCGACAAAGCGCGCTGCGTGAAAATTCCGAGAAATCTCTATGAATTGCTGTGCCGCGCCGAAAGTATCCGTAAAAAAGAAGGACATGTTTCTGCAAATGAGCTTGCTCAGATGCTGGACGTGCCCGAAGAAACCGTACTGGAGGCGTACCGTGTCGGCGACGCGGCGTTTATAAAATCACTGGAGGACGTGGCATATACCGACGGCGGTCTTGCATTTTCCGGAATGGTGGGATATGACGAGGACGGATTTACAATGATAGAGAACCGCGACTTCATGACATACTGCATGAAAAATCTGTCCGACAGGGAAACGGAGCTTTTCAGACTCCGGTTCTATGACGGAAAAACACAGCGGCAGACGGCGGAAGTGATGGGCGTATCGCAGATGTATGTGTCACGTATGGAACATAAAATCATAGAAAGACTGAAAAAAATATATCAAAATGATTTTGAACATGCTTGACACGGTGCAAAAAATGTAGTATAATGTAGAAAATGAATATGAAAAGGGGAGCTTGTAAACAGGCTGAGAGGAAATTATTAATTTCGACCCTATAAACCTGATATGGATAATGCCGGCGTAGGGATTTCAATATTTAAGCGCGCAAGTTTTATCTATGCGCGTTTTCGTTTGTGTCAGAACATATTCATTTGAATAACACTTTGGAGGAATGAATTATGAATGACAAAACAAGACAATTAACGGAAATTGCGGTAACTATAGCGCTTGCTGTTGTATGCAGCTTTATCTGCGTTTATAAAATGCCGCAGGGCGGTTCGGTTGCTCTTACAATGATACCGATTTTATTTCTGTCAATCCGCAGAGGACCGTGGCAGGGTATGATTGCTGGCGCGATTTACGGACTTATTTCGCTCGCAATTGACGGCGTTGTATATCACCCGCTGTCCATACTTTTGGACTATGTGCTGGCATTCGGCGTGCTGGGAGTTTGCGGATTTTTCTCTAAAAATCTGGGCGGAATTATTGCAGGAAGCTGCGTGGGCGTAGCAGGAAGATTTATAAGCTCGGTACTTTCGGGCGCGCTTCTTTTTGCAAGCTTTGCCCCCGAGGGTCAAAATCCTTGGATTTACTCTCTCGGCTATCAGGCTACATATATGATTCCGGAGCTGATTATTGCTGTTATCGTGCTTATACTTCTTTATAAGAAGGCACCTAAGCTGTTTGAGGTTTAAGCCGGTTCTTGCCGGCGTGTGTAAGACCGCCCGAATGAAGCTGTTATACGGCTTTTTCGGTGCGGTTTTTCTTATTTGAGGAATTGCCCCTCCGAAACTTAAAAAAGTACATAGGCAAGAAAACTCTTATCGGTTTCTACTCTGCGGATAAGAGGGAATTTATTATATTATGCCGGTGCAGGGCGGCGGAACGGAGATTTTTATGAAAGTATTAAATTTTGGCTCATGCAACATTGACTTTGTGTACTCGGTTGACCATATCGTCAAACCGGGAGAAACAACCGAGGCGGAAAAGCTTTGCAAATATCCGGGAGGAAAGGGCTTAAATCAGTCGATAGCGCTTGCACGTGCCGGAGCAGAGGTGTATCATGCGGGGTGCGTTGGGAGCGACGATAATGTTTTGAGGGAAATTCTGAAAGAAAGCGGCGTGAATATTGATTATATCCGCGAATGTGAAGAATGTACCGGTCAGGCGATAATCCAGGTTGACAAATCGGGCGAAAACTGCATTTTTCTGTATCACGGCGCGAATTTCCGCGTCGATGAGGAATTTATAGATGAGGTTTTGGAGCATTTCGGCGAGGGTGACGCACTGTTGCTTCAGAACGAAATCAGCAACCTGCCGTATCTGGTCAGGAAGGGAAAGAGCCGCGGAATGAAAATTTATCTGAATCCTTCTCCGTTCAACGATGTGATAAAAGAAATCGATTTGAATGATATTTATTGCCTGGTTCTCAATAAGACAGAATCGGAATGTTTTGAGAAAAATGACTTTCTCGGCGCGGTAAAAAACAAGTATCCCGAGCTGCGTGTTGTTCTAACGCTCGGTAAAAACGGTTCGATATATCAGTATAAGGACACCTGTATAAAGCAGGACGCTTACCGGGTTGACGCTGTGGATACAACCGGCGCAGGGGATACCTTCACCGGATATTATATTTCAAAATCCGCCGGCGGCGATACGGCCGAGGCTATAAAATACGCGAGCGCGGCAGCGGGGATTGCAGCAAGCAGAAGCGGTGCGGCGCCGTCCATACCGGAGCTTGCGGAGGTTGAGCGCTTTATAAACGAGCGCGGCAGTACAAACTGACCGATTATAGGAAGAAATTGTATGCCGGCGGACGAACTCCCGAAAGCTGACAGTGTTGGATAAATTTTCATATTTCTTGTATAAAATCACATTTTTAGACATGTTTATACAAAAAAATGTTTAATTTGAGGCGGTTTTATACCGAAAAAAATATAATTTTTGCACAATTGCATTGCCTATGGTGCTTATATGTATTGACATATCGTTAAAAATGTGATAACATTTTTTTAATATTTCAAGGAAAGAGGTAATCAGTATGAAAAAGATGACTAAACTGGTAAGCATGGCTACTGCCGTTGCTGCATTGCTGACCTGCTTCACAGGCTGCGGAAAGCAAGGAGGCTCTTCCGAAGCAATTAAGATCGGCGGCATAGGACCCCTAACGGGCGGTGCGGCTATTTACGGACAGGCTGTAAAGAACGGCGCACAGATTGCTATTGATGAAATTAATGCAAAAGGCGACCTTCAGTTTGAACTTAAATTTGAAGATGATGAAAACGATGCTGAAAAAGCAGTTAACGCATACAATAACCTAAAAGACTGGGGCATGCAGGTATCATTGGGTACCGTAACAACTCAGCCGTGCATTGCAGTTTCGACCGAACTTGACGCAGACCACATTTTCGCACTTACTCCGTCCGCGTCATCGACAGACGTTCTCGGCGGACAGCCGGACAAGAACGGCAACGTTACCATTCAGCGTAAAAGCTCAATGTTCCAGATGTGCTTTACAGACCCGAACCAGGGTATTGCGTCGGCACAGTATATTAAGGAACAGAACATTGGTAAGAAAATTGCTGTAATCTATAACAACTCCGACGCATATTCAACCGGAATTTATCAGAAATTCCAGAATAAGGCAGACGAGCTCGGACTTGAAATCGTTTGCGTAAAGACATTTACCGACGATTCCGCAAATGACTTTAATTCACAGCTTTCGGAAATGAAGGCATCCGGTGCAGACCTTGTATTCCTTCCGATTTACTACACACCGGCATCACTTATTCTGAAGCAGGCAAAGGCTATGCAGTTTGAGCCGAAGTTCTTCGGTGTTGACGGTATGGACGGTATTCTGACACTGGAAAACTTTGATACTTCACTTGCAGAGGGCGTAATGCTTCTTACACCGTTTACGGCAGACGCGGAGGACGAGCTGACAAAGAGCTTTGTTTCTAAGTACAAAGAGAAATGCGGCGACACCCCGAACCAGTTTGCAGCAGACGCATATGACTGCATATATGCAATCTATGACGCATGCAAGGAGCAGGGCGTTACAGTAGATATGAGCGCAAGTGATATCTGTGACAAGCTTGTTGCCGGATTTACTGCAAGCGACTTTAAGATCAGCGGTCTTACAGGCAGCGACATGACTTGGTCTGCAACAGGCGAAGTTTCCAAGGCTCCTAAGGGTATGGTTATCAAAAACGGCGTATATGTAGGTATGTAATTAAAAACGATACTTTTAAAGGGAAACGAGGAGGTTGCCTTATATGGCGGCTCCTCATTTCTGCTATTTGGGATTACTTATAAAATATGTAATCCGGGGGTATGTTAAGCGGGCGGACATTGCCTGCGTCAATGAAAATGAGGTATGACTGATGACATTTATTTCTAATTTGATTAACGGGATAAGTCTTGGCAGTGTATATGCAATAATTGCCTTGGGATATACCATGGTTTACGGCATTGCCAAGATGCTGAATTTTGCCCACGGCGATGTTATCATGGTCGGAGCATATATTTGTTTCTGTATGATGACCTATCTCGGTATGCCGCCGATAGTTGCGGTTATAGCTGCCATGATAGTGTGCACACTTTTGGGCATACTGATAGAAGGTCTGGCTTATAAGCCGCTGCGTAAAGCAAGCTCGCTTGCCGTGCTTATCACTGCAATCGGTGTGAGTTACTTTTTGCAGAACGTAGCGCTGCTGATTTGGGGAAGTGCACCGAAGGTATTCAGCACTGTAATTCCTCTCGGTTCAATTTCGCTTTTCGGCGGTTCGCTGATTATAACGGCTGAAACAATACTGACGGTTGCGGCATGTATAGTAATAATGATCGGTTTGACGATTTTTACCAAAAAATCGAGAATGGGCAAAGCAATGCGTGCAGTATCGGAGGATAAGGATGCGGCTGAACTTATGGGAATTAACGTAAATTTCACGATTTCCATGACATTTGCGATAGGCAGTGCGCTTGCGGCGATTGCCGGCGTGCTGTTGTGCTCGGCGTATCCGACCCTTGTGCCGACTACAGGCTCTATGCCGGGTATCAAGGCGTTTACCGCAGCGGTATTCGGCGGTATCGGCTCAATTCCGGGAGCTATGCTCGGCGGAATTTTGCTCGGTATTATTGAAATTTTCAGCAAATCATATATTTCGACATCGCTGTCCGACGCGATTGTGTTTGCTGTATTGATTGTTGTACTTTTGGTTAAGCCGACAGGTATTCTCGGCAAAAAAGTTACTGAAAAGGTGTGAGGTGGCATTATGAAAAAATTAAAAAACTTAAATAAATTCACCTTGACAAATATTAAGTCATACGGCTTGATTATAGTTGCTTTCGCAATCCTGTTTCCGCTGCAATCCGCCGGAGTAATCAGCAATTCAATAAGCGGTCAGCTTGTTCCTATCTGCACATACATTGTTATGGCGATTTCTCTTACTCTTACGGTAGGTTTTTTGGGCGAGCTGAGCCTCGGTCATGCCGGATTTATGAGCGTCGGAGCATTCACCGGAGTAATAGCGGTTGCGTGCATAAAAGGCACAGTCACACAACCCGGTCTGCAGCTTTTGACCGCGATAGTTGTCGGCGGACTTTTTGCAGGAATTGCGGGTTTGCTTATCGGTATTCCGGTGCTGCGCCTGCGCGGTGACTACCTGGCGATAGTAACTCTTGCTTTCGGCGAGATTATCAAAAATATTATAAACTGTGTGTATGTCGGAATTGACTCGAACGGTCTGCACGTAAACACAGTCAGCGCGGACGCACTCGGACTTCAAAACGGTCAGCTTATACTGAACGGTCCGCAGGGCGCGGTCGGAATTGACAAGATTGCCACCCTGGGTGCTGCCGTTGTGCTCATACTGTTCTCTCTGTTTATTGTTCTGAATTTGGTTAACAGTAAAACGGGACGCGCGATTACCGCAATCCGTGACAACAGAATTGCAGCGGAGTCGGTCGGCATAGGCATAACGCGCTACAAGCTTACGGCGTTTATTATATCCGCCGTACTTGCCGGAATGGCGGGCGCTATGTATGCGATGAATTTCTCGACAATTGCAGCAAAGAAGTTCGACTTCAACACCTCGATACTTGTTCTTGTGTTCGTAGTTCTCGGCGGAATGAACAATATTCCCGGAGCAATTATCGCAACTACGCTGCTTTACATGCTTCCGGAGCTTTTGAGAAGCGTGCGTGATTACAGAATGTTGGTATATGCTGTTGTTTTGATATTGGTAATGATATTGACGAACAGCGAAAAAGCAAAGCAAATGCGTGAAGTGCTTGCATATAAGCTCAGACGCAGAAAATCTGCAGAACAGGGGGAAGAATGACATGGAAAAAATGATACCGGTTCCAAGCGACTCAATAATGTTTGAACGTGATTTAGGCAAAACCCCTATTCTCGAAACACATCACCTGGGCATAGACTTCGGCGGTCTTACTGCCGTGGACGAGCTGTCGCTCAAGGTGGGCAGAACCGAAATCTCGGGTCTTATCGGCCCGAACGGTGCGGGTAAAACCACCGTTTTCAATCTGCTTACGAATGTGTATCAGCCGACAAGGGGAACAATTCTTTTAAACGGTCAGCCGACGGCAAAAAAGACTACGGCGCAGGTCAGCCGAATGGGAATTGCGCGTACTTTCCAGAACATCAGACTGTTCTCGGAAATGTCGGTAATCGATAATGTAAAGGTGGGACTTCATAACTCAATTCATCAGCCGCTGATTTCATCGGTGACGCACCTTTTCGGATTCAGAAAGTCCGAAAAGAAATCACGCGAGGAGGCACTGGAGCTGCTTGATTTCTTTAATATGGCAGATCTTGCGGATCATCAGGCAGGCTCTCTGCCGTACGGTGAACAACGCCGTCTTGAGATAGCGCGTGCACTGGCAACTCACCCGGGAATTATTCTTCTCGATGAGCCGGCGGCAGGTATGAACCCGTCGGAAACCTCGGAGCTTATGGAGAATATTCGCCGCATAAGAGATAACTTCCATATCGCTGTTGTGCTGATAGAGCATGACATGAACCTTGTAATGAATGTATGCGAGGGCATATGTGTACTCGACCACGGAAAGATTATTGCCAAGGGCTCGCCCGATGAAATAAAGTCTAATCCGAAGGTTATCGAAGCATATCTCGGCAAGAAATCGGAGGCTTAGCTTATGTTAAAAGTTGATAATATAAATGTTTATTACGGACAAATCCATGCATTAAAAGATGTTTCAATTGAGGTTAAAGAAGGCGAAGTTGTTGCGCTTATCGGTGCGAACGGCGCCGGAAAATCAACAACACTGCGTACGATTTCGGGGCTTTTACGCTCTAAAACGGGCAGCATAACTTTGTTTGATGAGGACATCTCAAAGACCGAAGCATGTAACCTTGTAAAAAAAGGACTGGCGCATGTTCCGGAGGGACGCCGCATATTCTTGCAGATGACGGTTCAGGAAAATCTTGAAATGGGTGCATACACAAATCCGTCGAATACAAAAGCCGGAATACAGGAGGTGTTTGAGCGTTTTCCGCGCCTTAAGCACAGAAAGGATCAGATTGCCGGAACGCTTTCCGGCGGTGAGCAGCAGATGCTTGCAATGGGCAGAGCACTTATGAGCAAACCCAAGCTGCTTATGCTTGATGAGCCGTCCATGGGGCTTGCACCTATACTTGTGCAGCAGATTTTTGATATAATCAAGGAGCTGCATGCGGCAGGAACAACAATTTTGCTTGTTGAACAGAATGCCGAAATGGCACTTGATATTGCCGACCGCGCATATGTGCTTGAGTCCGGAAGAATTAAACTTTCGGGTACCGGTCATGAGCTTGCGCAGAGTGACGAAATTAAAAAAGCATACCTCGGCGGCTGATAAAATTAAATATAACTAAAAAAGACAGTGTGTAAATGCCATGTACTTCAAAGGGAATAAGTCCCTGCGGAGTGCGAAAAATACACTGTCTTTTTGTATTTTAAGTATGAAGAAAATAAAAAGCCGGTATCCCGCAGTTAATACGGGAATACCGGTTTTGCATAATATGATTGATTATCAGGCGGCGATTAATCGTTAAAGCCATTGGGGTTTTTGGACTGCCAGCGCCACAAATCTTCACACATTTTTGCTATATCGCGCGTTGCCGTCCAGCCAAGCTCTTCTTTTGCCTTTTTGGGGTCGGCATAACACTGAGCAATATCTCCGGGACGTCTCGGCTCAATTTTGTACGGCAGCTCCTTGCCGCATGCCTTTTCAAATGCATGGATAATATCCAGAACCGAATATCCGTGTCCGGTACCGAGGTTGTATGTGTGAACGCCTGCATTGCCGGTTTCTTTTTCGAGCGCTTTAAGATGTCCCAAAGCAAGGTCAACAACATGGATATAATCTCTTACGCCGGTGCCGTCCGGTGTGGGGTAGTCATTTCCGAATACGTGTATGTACTCGAGCTTGCCGACAGCAACCTGTGCAACATACGGCAGCAGATTGTTTGGTATGCCCTTGGGATCCTCGCCCATGGTTCCGCTCTCGTGCGCGCCTATCGGGTTAAAGTAACGCAGAAGTGTAACAGACCATTTATTGTTAGCTGCGTATACATCTTTTAATATGTTCTCAATCATAAGTTTTGTGGAACCGTACGGATTTGTTGTTGATGTCGGGAAATCCTCGGTGATAGGCACTGTTTTCGGCATGCCGTAAACAGTTGCAGATGATGAGAATACAAGGTTGTATACATCATGTTTTTGCATTATATCAATAAGGTTGAGCGTTCCTGTTATGTTATTGTGATAGTATCTGATAGGAATTTTTGTCGATTCGCCTACCGCTTTCAGTCCGGCAAAGTGAATTACGGAATCGAATTTATGTTCTTCAAAAACCTTTTCCGTAGCCTCATAGTCGAGCAGGTCGACATTATAAAACGGAAAATCCTTTCCTGTCAGTTTTTTCACGGCGTCAAGAGCCTTTACGCATGAATTGCACAGGTTATCCAAAACGACGATTTCATAACCTGCATTCAAAAGCTCGACGCAGGTGTGCGTGCCGATGTAACCGGCGCCTCCGGTAACTAAAATCTTCATAAAATTCATTGCCTTTCCGCCCGCTTTTTTATAATATACGCTTTGCCGCGAGCAGACAAGGCGTGCGTGCGAACAGCGGACTATAATATCCGTGCGGTGAAAAAAATGCGTTTTTGCACCGTATAATTTGTTCAACATCTCTATTATACAATATACATGACAAATATTCAAGAACAAAATATAATAAATTTGAAAAATTATTTTTATTTTCTATTGTAATATTTTATCGAATGATGTATAATATTGGGTGGAATATTTATTATGAAAAAGGAGAAAAGGAAAAATGAGCGTATTTTCAGACGAAATTAAAAAACGTGCAAAGGCTGACAAAAAAACAATTGTTCTGCCGGAATCAATGGACAGAAGAACTTTTGAGGCAGCCGAAAAAATACTCAAGGAGGGAATTGCAAACCTTATAATAATCGGTACTCCCGAGGAGGTTGCGGAAAATTCAAAGGGTCTTGACATATCGGGCGCAACGGTAATTGACCCGTTTACCTATGAAAAGACGGAAGAATACATAAATCTTTTCGTTGAATTGAGAAAGGCAAAGGGACTTACATACGAGGACGCAAAAAAACAGGCTCTCGGCGATTACATGTATTATGCATGCCTTATGGTAAAGGCCGGGGACGCGGACGGAGTTGTGTCGGGTGCATGCCACTCAAGCGCAAATACACTCAGACCGAGCCTTCAGATTATTAAGACAAAGCCGGGTGTTGCACTTGTTTCGGCATTTTTCCTTATGGTTGTTCCGGATTGTGAATACGGATCAAACGGAACGTTTATATTTGCCGACAGCGGACTGGAGCAGAATCCTACTCCGGAAAAGCTTGCCGCAATTGCAGCATGTTCGGCTGAATCTTTCGAGTTGCTGACGCAAAAGGAAGCGTATGTTGCAATGCTGTCACATTCTACAAAGGGCAGCGCAAAGCATGCCGATGTTGACAAGGTTGTTGAGGCTACAAAGCTTGCCAAGGAACAGTTCCCGCAAATTAAGCTGGACGGCGAGCTGCAGCTTGACGCAGCAATCGTTCCGAGCATTGCCGCATCAAAGGCTCCCGGCTCAGAGGTTGCCGGCAAAGCAAATGTACTTGTATTCCCGGATCTTGACGCAGGAAATATCGGTTACAAGCTGGTACAGCGCCTTGCAAAGGCAGAGGCATACGGTCCTGTAACGCAGGGCATTGCAAAGCCGATTAACGATTTGTCGCGCGGCTGCTCGGCTGATGACATTGTGGGTGTTGTGGCTATTACTTGCGTACAGGCGCAGGCAAATAAATAAGAAAGGAATTTATATAATGAAAATTTTGGTAATTAATGCAGGAAGTTCATCACTTAAGTATCAGTTGATTAACATGGATACAAAAGAAGTAATGGCAAAGGGACTTTGCGAAAGAATAGGCATTGACGGTTCGCTTTTGACTCATAAGAACCGAATTGCAGATACGGAAACTGTTTTTGAAAAGCCGATGAAGGATCATTCGGACGCAATTGCAATGGTAATTGACGCGCTGGTAAGTCCCGAATGCGGCGTGATTTCATCGATGGATGAAATCGGTGCGGTAGGTCACAGAGTGGTACACGGCGGAGAAACTTTTGCGGATTCATGCGTTATCGATGAAAAGGTAATGGACGCAATCAGAGAATGTATTCCGCTTGCTCCGCTGCACAATCCTGCAAACATCATCGGCATTGAGGCATGCGCAAAGCTGATGCCGAGTGTAAAGCAGGTTGCGGTATTTGATACGGCATTTCATCAGACTATGCCCAATCATGCTTATATGTACGCCCTTCCGTATGAGCTTTATGAGGAAAAGAAAATCAGAAAATACGGTTTTCACGGCACAAGCCATAAGTTCGTATCGGCAGAGGCGGCAAAACTTCTTGGCAAGCCCATTGAAGATTTAAAGCTTATCACCTGTCATCTCGGCAACGGCTCGTCTGTTTCCGCGGTTAAGAACGGCAAATGCGTTGACACATCAATGGGATTTACTCCGCTTGACGGCGTTGTAATGGGAACGCGCTGCGGTTCAATCGACCCGGCAGTTGTTACATATCTTATAAATAACTGCGGTATGTCTGCAAAAGATGTTGACGCGATGATGAATAAGAAGTCGGGAGTTTTGGGCGTATCCGGAATATCGAGCGATTTCAGAGATTTGTCAAAGGCTGCCGCAGAGGGCAACGAAAGAGCGAAGCTTGCCGTACATATGTTCTATTACAGCGTTAAAAAGCTGATTGCCGCATATGCAGCTGCAATGGGCGGCGTAGACGCAGTTGTATTTACCGGCGGTATAGGTGAGAACGATGCGAAATACAGAGTTGCCATCACTGAGGGACTTGAATTTATGGGAATAAAGCTTGATGCGGAGAAAAACAATGTCCGCGGTGTTACAAAGGACGTTTCAGCTGATGACGCAGCTGTAAGAACGCTCGTTATTCCGACAAATGAAGAATTGATGATTGCGCTGGATACGGAAAGACTGTGCAAATAAAATAATACACAAAAACAGCCTGATAAGTTTGTTGAACTTGCCGGGCTGTTTTTTGTTTATACAATTTGCAAAAAGGGTATATAGTATTCAGAACAAAATTTGGGAGGAATGCACAATGACTACATATCAGATGGAAAACATACGAAACGTTGCCGTGACAGGTCACGGCAAAAGCGGAAAAAGCTCCATAATTGAGGCGATGCTGTTTAACAGCGGCGCAATCAACAGAATGGGAAAGAATCTGGACGGAACGCTCGCTTCCGATTATGATATAGAAGAAACGAAAAGACAGATGTCGATTTCAACGTCGGTTGCGCCGATTGAATGGAAAGGCATGAAGCTTAATATGCTCGATACGCCGGGATATTTCGATTTTGTCGGCGAGGTTAAAGAGGGAATACGCGCGGCAGATTCGGCGCTCGTAGTGCTGAGCGGCAGGAGCGGCGTTTCGGTCGGAACGGAACAGACCTTTAAATTTGCCAAACAGAAAGGCGTTCCGATTATGTTTTTCGTAAACAAGATTGATGACGGCAGAGCCAATTATCAAAAAACGCTTGAAGAAATGAAAGAAAAATTCGGCAAGGCAATTACGCCGTTTGTCTATCCGATTAAGGAGGGTGACGAATTTAAAGGCTTTGTTGATATTGTGGATATGACAGCGCGCCGGTATGAGGGCAGCGAAAGAGTCGATATACCCGTTCCGGAGGGCATGGCGGAAACGATTGCACCGCTGCGCGATATGATTATGGAGGCGGTTGCGGAAACGGATGACGCTCTGATGAACAAATACTTTAACGGCGAGGAATTTACATTTGATGAAATTAAAAAAGCTATAAGAAAGGGTGTAAAGGACGGATGTATTTATCCTGTATACTGCGGCTCGGGAATGAATAACATAGGTGTGCGCAGTCTTATGGACGGCATAGGGAAATATCTGCCCGCGCCGAACGAAATCACCGAGATTGCGCATGATGCAAAAACAGGAGAGCCTGTTGAGGTTGTGCAGGATATTTCCGATACAACATCGGCGATTGTGTTCAAAACGGTTGCAGACCCGTATGTAGGAAAAATGTCATATTTTCGCGTATATTCCGGAAGTATCAAGGCGGACAGTACGCTCTATAATGCCAATAAGGCCGTACGCGAGCGTATAGGCAAGCTGTATTATCTCTGCGGAAAAAAACAGATTGAAACAAAAGAAATTCCGGCAGGTGACATAGGCATTGTGACAAAACTTGAAAATACAAGCACCGGCGATACATTATGCGAGGAAAATAAAAATATTATCCTGACGGGAATAGAATTCCCGGCGCCGACCCTTTCGATGGCAGTGAATGCGGTTAAAAAGGGCGAGGAGGAGAAAATTGTATCCGGATTTAACAAGCTCATGGAGGAGGATCCGACATTTAATATAAGCAGTAACAGCGAAACGAAGGAAACACTGGTAAACGGTCAGGGCGAGCAGCACATTGACGTGCTTGTGAATAAGCTGAACAGCAAATACGGCGTTGAAGTGCGGCTGAGCGTGCCGACGGTTCCGTACAGAGAAACGATACGCTCGAAGGTCAAGGTTGAGGGAAAACATAAAAAGCAATCGGGCGGACACGGACAGTACGGTCATGTATGGATTGAATTTGAACCGGGAGTTACCGAAGAAATGACCTTTGAAGAAAAGGTATTCGGCGGCAGTGTGCCGAAGAATTACTTCCCTGCGGTTGAAAAGGGACTGCGTGACGCATGTGCTCACGGTGTTCTTGCGGGGTACCCGGTAGTTAACCTGAAAGCAACGCTTCTTGACGGTTCATATCACCCCGTCGACTCGTCGGAAATGGCGTTCAGAACAGCGGCGCAGATTGCATACAAGGAGGGCTTAAATCAGGCAAATCCGGTTATTCTTGAACCGATAGGATATTTGAAAGCCTATGTTCCGGAGGAAATAATGGGCGATGTAATCGGCGATATCAATAAGCGGCGCGGTCATATTATGGGAATGGGCGAAAGTGAAAAAGAAGGACTCAACCTCGTTGAGGCGGAGGTTCCGATGTCGGAGATGTTCAAATATTCGACCGATTTGCGCTCCATGAGCCGCGGCAGAGGAATTTTTGAGTTTGAATTTATACGCTATGACACAGCTCCGCAGAACGTTGCCGATAAGGTTATTGCCGACGCACAGAGCCGTAAAAATACGCAGTAAAGGTTTTTTGTATATGGTGACTAAATAATTTTTTAAATTTTGTTGATTATAAGGCTTTTATTTTACTGTCATAATGTGTTAAAATTAGAGTATAAAAAAAAAAGACTTTGGAAGAGAGGATTTTAAAAAATGGCAGATTTGCAATTAAAACATGTTTATAAGAAATACTCAGGCGGAGTGACCGCTGTTAGTGATTTCTGCCTTGATATTGAAGATAAGGAGTTTATCGTACTTGTCGGTCCGTCAGGCTGCGGTAAATCAACTACACTCAGAATGATCGCCGGTTTGGAAGAAATCAGCGAAGGTGAACTTTACATAGGCGGAAAGCTCGTTAACGATGTCGCACCGAAGGACAGAGATATTGCGATGGTTTTCCAGAACTATGCTCTTTATCCGCACATGACAGTATTTGATAATATGGCATTCGGTCTGAAGCTCAGAAAAACACCTAAGGACGAAATCAACAAGAGAGTACACGAGGCAGCAAAAATTCTTGATATTGAACACTTGCTTGACAGAAAGCCGAAGGCTTTGTCGGGAGGTCAAAGACAGCGTGTTGCTCTGGGACGTGCAATTGTCCGTGACCCGAAAGTATTCCTGATGGATGAGCCTCTGTCAAACCTCGACGCAAAGCTCAGAGTTGCCATGAGAACTGAAATTAACAAGCTGCATAAGCGTCTTGAAACAACATTTATATATGTAACCCATGACCAGACAGAAGCTATGACAATGGGTACAAGAATTATTGTTATGAAAGACGGTGTTATTCAGCAGGTTGACACACCGGCAAATCTGTACAACAAGCCCTGCAACATGTTTACGGCAGGATTTATCGGAAGCCCGCAAATGAACTTCATCGACGCTGTTCTGTCAAAGAACAATGACGGCGTATTCCTGGAATTCGGCGGCGAAACCATTAAATTGCCGGAAGGAAAAGTAGCTAACCACGTTTTGGACGATTATATCGGCAAGACTGTTGTTATGGGTATCAGACCGGAAGATATGCATGATGAAGAAGGCTTTATTGCATCAAAGCCGGAAGCGACTGTATCGGCATATGTTGACGTTACTGAAATGATGGGTGCTGAATATTATCTGTACCTGACGGTTGCAGGAAAAGCTTTCACTGCAAGAGTTAACCCGAGAACAACGGCTAAGATGGGCGAAACAATCAAGATTGCTCTCGATACAAATAAAATTCACCTGTTTGATAAAGAAACGGAAATGACAATCATTAACTGATTGGCGAAAAATTATTTGTCATAATGTGAACTAAAAAACGTAAAGAACAGACATATCGCATGTTGTGCGGTATGTTTGTTTTTTGATTTGTAAGCTATCAATATTATTTGCTGAAAATCCAAAAAATATCTTGCAATTATGTGTTGTTTTATTGTATAATAGACATAAGGAAGTGGGATAAATGGGAATGGAATATGTCAACTCGGAGCGAATACAGCAATTTATCGTGTACAATATCGGATATGAGGCGTGTGATCCCAGACATAGCTGGAGCTATGCACTGCCGGACAGGTATCTTCTTCATTATGTTTTTTCGGGCAAAGGTATTCTGCGCGTGAATGGGAAAGAATACAGCGTAGACGCCGGCAGCGCTTTCTTGATAGGAAATAAATTCAGCTATTATGAAGCGGACGGCAAAACGCCGTGGAAATATGCATGGCTGAATATGGCAGGAAGCCCGGTAAAGGATTTTTTGGAAAAATCGGGATTGACGGAGGAAGAGCCGATATACAGAACAAAATCGCCCGAACTCGTTGAGAAATATTTTCTTGAACTGCTGAAACTGAAAAATAAAGATGACTTCATGGTTTATTCGGAGGTGTTCGGTCTGCTGTCGGTAATGCTGAAAACCGGAGAAAAATACGGCATGAATCATGACAGAGAAACGGTCAATTATGTTGAGTCGGCGTGTGATTTTATTGCTGCGAATTATCATAAAAAAATATCGGCTGATGACATATGCGCATATGTGGGACTGGAGTATTCATATCTTTTCAGACTGTTCAAAAAGGAGTGCGGCATAAGTCCGTCGGCATATCTTACAGATTACCGAATGAAGAAAGCGGCAGAATTATGCCGCAGCGGAATGTCGGTTAAAGAAATTGCACCGTCGGTCGGATATGAGGACAGGAGTACGTTTTCAAAGGCATTCAGCAGGCATTTTAATATGCCGGTAAGTGAATATAAAAGCAAATCCAAATAGCAATCGGAGGCAGAAAGTATGGAAAAATGGCAGAAGTGGGCGATTGAAATTCAAAGCCTTGCCCAGGCGGGATTGGCATACACCGACAATGTGTATGATATAGAAAGATATGAAAGGCTGCGCTCGATTGCGGCGGAAATGATGGCAGAAAAATCGGGACTCGGTGTGGAAAAGGTAAAGGGATTGTTTTGCAATGAGACAGGGTATCAGACGCCGAAAATAGATACGCGCGGAGTGATTGTTAAGGACGGAAAGCTGTTGCTTGTGCACGAAAATAACGGTACATGGGCACTCCCGGGCGGCTGGTGCGACGTGCTCGAATCGGTGGAATCAAACACTGTAAAAGAAATCCGTGAGGAAACAGGTCTTACGGCGCGTGCTGTCAGACTGCTTGCAGTGCAGGACAGAAACAAACACAACAAACCGGCATATGCGTACGGCGTCTGCAAGATTTTTGTGCAGTGCGAAATTATCGGCGGTAAGTTTGAGGAAAATATTGAAACAACCGAAATGAAATATTTCGGCGCTGATGAATTGCCGGAAAATCTGGCTGAGGAAAAAACAAGCCGCGATCAGCTGGAAATGTGCTTTAAGGCGTATGCCGATGACAACTGGCAGACGCAGTTTGACTGATAAAAAAATACATAAAGGCTGCAGCCGAATGAAATTGTTCCGCTGCAGCCTTTATTTTGTTAATCACAATTATTTCCTATGTTCTGACGGGGGGACGCTTCCCGAAGTATTGATAGATATTGCATTTTATCATTCCGTTATATATCTTTCGGCGTTTGTCGGCTTTTTTGCCGAAGTGCCTTTCAAAGTTTTCGTCTGCTGCGAGAATGTAATATGACCAATCAGGCAGGCGGGAAAAAGCTTTGCCGATTTTGGAATACAGCTCGATACATGAGTCGGCATCACTGAGCCGTTCGCCGTACGGGGGATTGCAGATTATACTTCCGTAGGGAATATCGGAATAAAAATCAGCCGCGTCACCGCAGGAGAAGGATATAACATCGTCAACCCCGGCAATCCGTGCATTTTCGTGTGCGATACCGAGAGTATCGGCATCGATGTCGGACGCATGGATTGTGAGTGGTGTGCTGCGTTTCCGTGATTCTGCATCTTCGCGTGCATCTGCCCATTGTTTCGGGCTGAACTGGTCAAATTGCTCGGCGGAAAAATGACGTGTAAGTCCGGGAGCTATGCAGCGTTTGAACATTGCGGCTTCAATCGGTATTGTGCCGCTGCCGCAGAACGGGTCGCACAGAGGGTATTCAAATTTCCAGTAACTCATCATCACCATTGCTGCAGCGATGGTTTCTTTAAGCGGTGCGGCATTGGCTATGCGCCGGTAACCGCGCTTATGCAGTCCGTCGCCGGAGGTGTCTATCATCAGCGTTACCTTGTCTTTCAGCACGGAGAACTGTATCTGATAAACCGTGCCGTCCTCATCAAACCAATCAATTCCGTATTTTTGGGAAAGGGAAGAAACAATCGCTTTTTTTATAATTGCCTGACAATCGCGCATGCTTGCAAGCTGCGATTTCAAGCAGAAGCCCTTGACCGGAAAAGCAGAATTTTTTGAAAGCCATTGCGGCCAATCCAAAGCTTTTGTTTTTTCAAACAGTTCATCAAATGTCACGGCAGTAAATTCCCCGATTTTTATGAGTACGCGTTCGCCGCAGCGCAGCCACAGATTGGCGCGGCACACGGCATCAAGGTCGCCGATAAATGTTACTTTTCCGTCCTCTACGTTGCTCGTTTCGTATCCGAGGCGTTTAAGCTCGCGCGTGACAAATGCCTCCATGCCGAAAAGGCAGGGAACTATTAATTCAAATTTATCCATTACAGCTCCTTTATCATTTGCAGTGAAATGTGCTTTGGTATGCCGTCCTCGGTAATTATAGCAGGCTCTCCCTGAATAAGCGGACGGCAGTAGTTGATGAATGCTTCGGTGACATCATTATGAGTGCTGTTCATAAAGTTGTCCGGAACGATTTTTTCAAGGTTGGCAATGCCGGACACATCATTTGAAATTATATTCGTCTTGTAGTCGCCCGTGCGTTCAAATCCCATGACAATACCGGATTTGCCCTCAAAGGCTGCCGCAGCACCGGCTTTGCCGATTTCGATTGATTCATTTAAATCGGTGAGCGAGGAAAAATGCGCACTGCATCGCTGCAGAACATTAAGCTCAACCGAGCGCGTTTTCACTCCGAATTTTGTTTTGAGAATACTTTCCACTACTTTTGCAGAACCCGAAAGCTGTGCATGACCGAACTCATCATGTCCGGTATTGCAGGCAAGATTGCTGAAATATTCGCCCTTTTCATTTTTAATTCCTTCAGATACCGCAATCACCATGTTCCGCACGCCGCATGCTTCGACGTCGCTTATAAGCTTGTCCACGGCAAGGGGCTTTTCAGGAAGATAGATAAGATGCGGCGCTGATGATGTGGTGCTTCGTGCAAGAGCGGAGGCAGCCGTAAGCCAGCCGGCATTGCGTCCCATTATTTCTATTACGGTTATTGAGGGGTCGGCATAAACGGCGCAGTCGCGTGCGATTTCGCTGACAGCAGTTGCCACGAATTTAGCCGCTGAACCGAATCCGGGTGTGTGGTCGGTACCCATAAGGTCATTATCGATTGTTTTTGGGACACCGACAACGTAAATACCTTTATCGTGCTCGGCAGAATATGCGGAAAGCTTACGTACCGTGTCCATGGAATCATTTCCGCCGATATATATGAACATGGAAATGTTATGCTTTTTAAGATTATCAAAGATTTTTTCATAAATCTCGTTGACTTCAGCCGCGTCGGGCAGCTTGTACCTGCATGAGCCGAGGTATGCCGCCGGGGTGGTCTTTAAGAGCTGCAAGTTGTTCAGATTTGAAAAAGTTGCGTTTAAGTCGGTGAATTTTGCGTCGAGCACACCGCGTATTCCGTTTGCTGCACCGTATATTTTCCGCCCTGCGGCGAATGCACATTCGATAACACCGCATAATGTTGCGTTAATTGCAGCGGTGGGGCCGCCGGACTGTGCGACAGCGAAATTTCCTTCAATCATTTTTATGCCTCCGTGTATTAAAAAAATATCGTACCTTTATATTATATAAAAAATTGAGCTAAAAGTCAAACATTTAATGTTGATATTTGGAAAAATATATGGTACAATTATATTTAGAAAGATTTATTACGCTTTGAGACGGATTATTTGTGGTTTGGAGGTCAGAAATTTGGAAAAGAAAGAAAAAAAGATACCGGAGGTAGTGATAAGACGTCTGCCGAGATATTACAGATACCTTGAAGAAATTGAAAAAACCGGAAAGACAAAAATTTCGTCCAAAGCGCTGAGCGAAAAAATGGGCGTCACCGCAAGTCAGATACGGCAGGATTTCAATTATTTCGGCGGTTTCGGTCAGCAGGGCTACGGCTACAACGTAAAATATCTGCTTAAAGAAATGGCGGATATTTTCGGTATATCAAAAGGATATACCGCCATTGTTGTGGGTGCGGGACATATAGGACAGGCACTGGCAAATTATGCCGGAATTGAGAAAAGAGGCTTTAAAATAACCGCTGTTTTTGACCGTGACGAGAAAAAGATAGGTTCGGTGTGCAACGGAATTACCGTTTACGGTATGGAGCACATTTGCGAATATGTGGCGGAAAATAACATTGATATAGCGATGCTGGCGCTTCCGAAGGAGGCTATTGAGGAGGTTGCGGACATGCTGATTGACTGCGGAATTAAGGGACTTTGGAATTTTGCATATGCCGAGCTTAAAACGAAAAAGCCGGTGCCGGTGGAAAATGTTCATCTGACCGATTCGCTCATGACTCTGTCATTTAAGATAAAACAGAATAATAAATAAAATATATACGCGGCAAATCTCTGTGATTTTGCTGCGTTTTTCATATTTACAAGACGCGCAGATGTGTTTCAATCGGATAAATGTAATAAAAATTTGCCGTTATGGATAAAAAACATTGACTAACGGAGGTAAATAGTGGTATAATAAAAGTAATTGCTGTGTTCGGAAATAATAATGGAGGTAAAATAGTGGCAAAAAAAAGTAAATTAAAGATTATACCATTAGGCGGTCTTGATGAAATCGGAAAAAATATGACCGTCATCGAGTACGGAAACGAGATGATAATGGTAGATTGCGGAATGGCATTTCCCGATGACGATATGCCGGGAGTTGATTTGGTTATCAATGACATTTCGTATGTTGAAAAAAACAGGGACAAGCTGAAAGGAATTTTTCTCACGCACGGACACGAGGATCACATAGGCGGTCTGCCGTATTTTTTGAGAGAAATCAATGTTCCCGTTTACGGAACGCGCCTTACGGTGGGACTTGTTGAACACAAGCTCAAGGAACACAATATGCTTACCAAGGTTAAGCTTATCAGAGTTAAGGCGGGCGATGTGTTCAAGGCAGGAGCGTTCTTTACGGTTGAATTTATCCGCACAAACCATTCAATTGCGGATTCTGCGGCATTGGCGATAAAAACGCCCGTAGGTACGGTTATTCATATGGGCGACTTTAAAATCGACACAACGCCTATTGTCGGCGAAATGATTGACCTTGTTCGCCTGGGTGAGCTGGGGAACGAGGGCGTACTGGCGCTTATGTCGGACAGCACGAACGTTGAACGCCCCGGATATGCAATGAGCGAACGGACGGTGGGCGATAAGTTCGATAATATTTTCAGAAAATGCAAAAAGAGAATTATTGTGGCAACCTTTGCGTCGAATGTGCATAGGGTACAGCAAATCATAAATGCTGCGGTTGAAAACGGCAGAAAGGTTGCCGTTTCGGGCAGAAGTATGGAAAACATCGTTGAGCTTTCCATTTTGCTGGGATATATGAAGGTGCCCGAGGGCGTTTTGATAAACATTGACAGTATCAATAAATATCCGCCGGACAAGCTCGTGATTATAACAACGGGAAGTCAGGGCGAACCGATGAGTGCGCTTACACGAATGGCTTTTTCCGACCACCGAAAGGTCGAAGTTACCAAGGACGACTTAATAATAATTTCCGCAACACCAATTCCGGGTAACGAAAAAAGCGTATCGAATGTAATAAACGAATTGTTCAAAATAGGCGCAGATGTAATCTATAAAGCGCTCGCAGATGTCCACGTGTCGGGGCATGCATGCCAGGAAGAGCTTAAAATGATTCTTGCGCTCACAAAACCGAAGTTTTTCATACCGGTGCACGGTGAGCACAGGCATCTGATGCTTCATGCGGCGCTTGCCGAAAAGATGGGCGTGAAAAATACATTTATACTGCAAAACGGCAGTGTGCTTGAGCTGACGGGAAAAGAGGCAAAGGTTTCCGGCAGCGTGCAGGCAGGCAAAATTCTTGTTGACGGCTTCGGCGTCGGAGATGTGGGGAATATTGTTCTTCGCGACAGAAAGCTCCTTGCACAGGACGGCCTGATAATTGTGGTTGTTACGATTTCTCAAAACGGCTGTGAGGTTGTGTCCGGCCCTGATGTTATTTCCAGAGGTTTCGTTTATGTCAGGGAATCGGAGGATTTGATGGCAAAAATAAAGGATATAGCTACCGCGCGCATCGACGCATGCAGAGCATCGAACATCACGGATTGGTCTACAATTAAAAATTCTATAAGAAACAGTATTTACAGATATATTTACGATACAACCAACAGAAGTCCCATGATAATGCCGATTATCATGGAGGTCTGAAAAACAGACGATAATAAGGAGTAAAGGTATGGATTTTTTCTCAATTCTTACGCTAATCGGCGGCTTGGCACTCTTCCTGTACGGAATGGAGGTTATGGGCGACGGATTAAAGCAGCTTTCGGGCAGCAAGCTCGAGCAGATTTTAGGCAAACTGACATCAACGCGGTTTAAGGGCTTTCTGTTGGGACTTATTGTAACATCGATAATACAAAGCTCCAGCGCAACAACAGTCATGCTTGTCGGTTTTGTAAACTCGGGTATAATGAAGCTCGGACAAACAATAAGCATTATTATGGGTGCAAATATCGGAACAACGGTTACGGCATGGATTTTGAGCTTGTCCGGTATCAGCGGCGAAAGCTTCTTTATAAAACTACTAAAACCGTCCTCATTCACTCCAGTGCTTGCATTTATCGGAATGATGCTGAGTTTTCTCGGAAAAAATGACAAGCGCAAAGATGTGGGCGCTATACTCTTGGGATTCAGCGTGCTGATGTACGGTATGGAAACTATGAGCGGTTCTATGGATGGACTAAAAAACAGCGAACAGTTTGCAAAATTGATGCTGATGTTCTCAAATCCGGTGTTGGGTATTCTTGTCGGGGTCGGACTGACGGCGATTATACAGTCATCTTCGGCGTCTGTCGGAATATTGCAGGCGCTTTCCATGACAGGTACAATCAGCTTTGCAACCGCACTTCCGATTATTCTCGGTGCTAACATCGGTACTACCATTACACCGGTAATTTCGTCCATAAACGGAAATGCCGACTCAAAGCGCGTGGCTGCAGCATGCGTAGAGATAAAATTCATAGGCGTTATAGTTGTGGCCGGGATATTTTATCTGATTAATGCAATCGCACCGTTCAGCTTTATGAACGATACGGTCGGTTTGGTATATATTGCAATTACACACACGGTATTCAATATTCTGTCAACAATAATTTTAATGCCGTTCTGCGATAAGCTTGCGGAATTGGCAAAGAAAACGGTAAAACGAAAGACAGCTAAAAAACAGAAAGAAATATTCGATACACTTGACGAAAGATTTTTGTCCGTACCGGGCTTTGCGGTGGAAAAGTGCCGTGAGGTTGTATGTCAGATGGCGGAAATGTCAAAGGACTCGTTTATCGCGTCACTCGGCTTGATGCAAAACTTTGACAAGAACATTGCCGCGGATATTCGCGAGAGCGAAAATACCGTGGACGTATATGAGGATAAGGCAAGCACATATCTGGTACATCTCGCAGGGAGCAAGCTGTCGGACAGCGACAGCCGCGAGGTTACAAAGCTTTTGCACGTAGTAGGCGATGTAGAAAGAATTTCCGACCACTCGGTCAATGTTATCGAAGTGGCACAGGAAATACATGATAAAAACATTGTTTTTTCGGAAAGGGCGCAAAGGGAAATTAAAGTGATTTCAGATGCGGTATGTGAGATTTTGGATCTTGCCATGACCGCGCTGAAGGACGAGGACAGAGCGGCCGCGAAAAAGGTTGAGCCGCTGGAACAGACAATTGACAAGCTTAAATATGATATAAAAAATAATCATATCGAGCGCCTTCGTGACGGTAAGTGCACGATGGAGATGGGATTTGTTCTGTCCGATTTTCTGACAAATTGCGAAAGAGTTTCCGATCATTGCTCAAATATCGCCGTATGTATTCTTGAGATGGCGCATAATTCTCTTGAAACTCATGAGTATTTGAGCCATGTTAAAAATGACGGCAAAAACCACTTTTTTGAAAAATATGATGAATACAGAGAAAAATACAAACTATAATCTGCGGTATTTACCGCAAAACGAACAATATCAGCAATTAAAGAGCTGCCGTAAGTTTTACGGTAGCTCTTTTGAATTTATGAAATGTTGTACGGCAAAATTGCGTTGACGTTAGTAGATAAACTCATACTTGTATGAAAAATCCGATTGTTTGAAAATATTTTCAAGCGTTTTAGAAAAATAAACGGTGTCATCGGTAACGAAAATTCCGCGGACGTTATATTTTTTTAAAAGTTCGGTCCCTTTGTCAAGACCGGCAACAAATGCCGCGGTGGCAAGTGCATCGCAAAGAGCCGCGTTTTCACCTATGACCGTAACCGAATGTAAGCCGTTATTTGCGGGATAGCCCGTTTTTGGGTCTAAAATGTGATGATAACGCGTGCCGTTCAATTCAAAATAACGCTGGTAGTCGCCCGAGGTTATTACAGCAAGATTTTCAGCCGAAATCACACCGATTATTTTGTCGGCATCTTTCGGGCTTTGTATACCGATTTTCCAGTTCTCGCCGGTAGGCTTTTTGCCAATGGCATATGCATTTCCGCCCAATGACAGCAGTGCGGAATTAATTCCGTCTTTTTTCAGTATTGCGCACAGTTTATCCGTTGCGTAACCTTTAGCTATACCGCCGAGATTGATTGACGTTTTCTTTTGTGACTGCTCCAATGCGGCATCTGTATCCGGGATTGTGCCGGTGTTATTTTTTATATCCCACGCCTCAATGAGAGGATTTAAGTAAATTGAAAAATAATCGGAGTTTTCATTTGTGAAATTTTGACCTATTTCAATTATTTCCTTGGTATCGGGAGATAAATCCGGATTTTCGCCGTGATTGAGGCGGTATATCTGCGACTCCTTATCGGTAGCCGAGAACATTTTTTCGGCGGAACGGAGATATTTTTCACAATCGCGCAGGGACTTGTTACTGCGCGAATATACCGTGATGTCCGTAACTGTGTCAAAGCAATCGGATACCGTAACGGTTTTAACGGACGGCTTTGATATTATAGGTATAAGTGCCGCTGCTGCAACGGCAACGACGAGGATATAGTACAGGGCGCGTTTCATAGTCCGAAGTCCTCCGGTTTTTCAAGAGTGATTTTGCCGAGCTTGCAGCCGCGCAGCTCATCAAGCAGGATATTCGCAGCACGTTCTGTATCAATTTCACCGCCGGATATGACGCATCCGCGTTTTTTCCCTATCAGCTCCAGGATTTCGTGCCCGGGCAGATTGGATATATCGTCAAGTTTATATCTTTCACACAATTGTGATGAATAATTATCGCGAAGATATTCCAGCAGTGAATAAGCTAAAAGCTCCGTTTCCATTATTTCGTCGCGTATTGCGCCGGTGTATGCGAGATTGACCGCTACATGCTCGTTATCGAATTTCGGGGGGAGTATGCCCGGCGTATCTAACAGCTCAAGCCCGTCCTTGAGCCTGATCCACTGCTTGGTTCGCGTGACGCCCGGACGGTCGCCGGTTTTGGCGCTTGCTTTGCCGCTCAGACAGTTTATCAATGTGGATTTGCCTACGTTCGGAATACCGACAGCCATTATCTTAACGCCGCGGTTCATGCCTTTGTCGCGTGCTTTTTGCAGCTTATCGGCAATCAGTTCTTTTGCTGCCGGAGCAATTTTATTAATACCGGTGCCGCCTTTGCAGCTTATCGGAATAACCTTTATGCCTTTTTCCGCATACCAACTAATCCAGCGGTCGGTTACGGCAGCATCGGCAAGGTCATATTTATTCATAACTGCAAGGCGCGGCTTGCCGCGCAGCATATCGTCAAAGTTGGGGTTGCGCCCGGAATAGGGAATACGTGCGTCCAAGATTTCGACAACAACGTCAATGCTGCGCAGGTTTTCTTCAATCATACGGCGTGTTTTTGCCATATGACCGGGGTACCACTGAATGTTCTGCATGTTATCACCTCGTATATAGATTTTCAATCATAAAAGGGGCGCCGCCGATGACGGCAGCAGCCCCGCAATTTATTTTGTAACCGATACGGAATTTAACGGCCACAGCCGCAGCTGCGATTTACCGGATATTGCTTTAATCGGTACTTCGCCGAGCGAGGTAGACCGTGAATCCTTACTGTTCGGGCGGTTATCACCCATGACAAATACGCAGTCATCACTCACCGTAAATGGGTATTCGGTAGCGTAGTCGGTGATGCCGGTAACGCCGTCATAATACGGCTCATCGAGAACCTCGCCGTTTACGAGAACCTTTCCGTCCTGAATGTCAACCGTATCTCCCGGCATTCCGATTATTCTTTTAACATAGAACCGGCGCTTTAGGTTATGGTCAAGCCGGAAATACAGCAGGCATTTTGAAAAAACATTGAGTTTTGTATTGTTTGTTTCTTCGTACTCCTTGTAAAAAGCCACTCGGTCTTTGTATGTGGAGTCGAGAATTATTATATCACCGCGCTGCGGTTTATATCCGATTTTCGTAACCAAAAGACGGTCGTTATTCACAAGCGTGGGATACATTGAAGGCCCATCCACACGTACGATATCAAACAAAAAAGCTTTTATGCAGAGTGCAATTGCCAGCGCGAGAGCGATGGTAAAAAACCAGTCCAGCAGCTCATGTACAAGATTAAATGTATCTTTTGTTTCTTTAACCGTATCGTTATTCGGTACACCGCCGTTCGGCATGTTATTGTTTTCAGTCATTATATACACCTCTTAAATTTGTCCGTGAAGTAAGCAAAAAGGGACATCAAATGCCCCTCAGCCTCATTGTTTGCAGGAAAAACTTAAATTCTTTCCTTAACCTTAGCAGCCTTGCCGACTCTGTCACGAATGTAGAACAGTCTTGCACGTCTGACTTTACCTTTTCTTGAAATTTCAATCTTTTCAATAATAGGTGAGTTGACCGGCCATGTTTTTTCGACACCGACACCGTATGAAAGACGTCTTACGGTAAATGTTGCGCCTATGCCGCTGCCCTGTTTTTTGATAATGGTACCTTCGAACATCTGAGTTCTTGTACGGTTACCCTCGACTACCTTTTGATAAACCTTTACGTTGTTGCCGACTGTAAGGTCCGGTAAGTCTGTTCTTATCTGGTCTTTTGTAATAGCGCTGATGATTTCATTTGCATTCATCATTGTGCCCTCCTTTTTTATCTGCGACGTTCGTGCCGACCGAGGCAGAGGACCGTCCGTAATTAACTTATATATTATATCACTGTTTTATAAAAAAATCAAGCCTTTTTTACAATAAAAATTTATTTTTTTGTCGGGTGCATAAACAGCTGTAAACATAAGTATTATTTATAAAAGACAAAAAGGAGATGCAATTGTTGATTAAAGGGACAAGAATGATAGTAATTACAAGAAAAAAGCTTATATATGCGGGCTGTATTGCAGCTCTTTTTGGGGTGTGTGCCTGCCTTATCGGTGCGGCGCCGTGGAAAAAAGATATAACGGCATTTTCGGATTATGAAAAAATAATCGACAGCGAGCTGACGCCGGCGGCAGATAAAAGCGTAGGGGATACGGTAAAAAACGTAACGGAAAAGGCGTCGAAGCTGCCCCAAAGTATGCTGCGGCATTTTTTCGTGTTCGGGGACGAAAAACCTGTTCCTTCGGCGGAGCCGATGCCGGAGGCGACCGCAGAACCGACGCAGCAGCCGGAGATGATGCGGGCGGAAAGCCGCAGGGCAGACAAGGGGCTGCAGGTGTCAAATGCAAGCGGAATTAATGTAAATCCGTCGGATTTTATAAATTTGCCTCTTGCGTTCGGGCTCGATGCAAACGGCCCGCAGGTGCTGATTATGCACACCCACACAACCGAAAGCTACAGTGAAGAAAATTACATCAAGGGTGCGCCGGACAGAAATCTCGATGAAACAAAGAATATAACGGTGGTCGGCGAGGCGATGGCGGAGGTATTCAGGAATAACGGCATTGAAACGGTGCACGATACAACGGTGCATGATTATCCGGCATATAACGGTTCATACAAGCGCGCTGCGGCAACAATACAGAATAATTTGAATAAATACGGCGGAATTAAGGTTGTACTTGATGTTCACCGAGACGGAATTACCAAGGCGGACGGAACCAAGGTTAAGCTCATGTCGGAGATAAACGGAATACCGACGGCGCAGGTTATGCTCGTGGTCGGAACAAATGCGACGCTAAAGCATGACAGCTGGCAGGAAAATTTCAAATTTGCGTCGCATATACAGGCGAAAGCGATTGAACTTTATCCGTCGCTGATGCGTCCGATAGACGTAAGGCAGGAGCGCTTTAACGAGCATATGACAACGGGTTCGCTCATAGTGGAAATAGGCACCAACGGCAATACTATGCAGGAGGCGGTGAACGGCGGAAAGTGCGTTGCGGAGGCGATTGCGGCAGTGCTGAAAAATAAATAATTTCATAACTCGGATATATTACCCGGGGAATTTTTAAGTTTCATGCCTGCAATGCGACAGATTTTGATAATTTATCTGAAAAATGGTTGAAAAAATTCCGGCTTTGTGTTATAATGCAGAAAAGGGAGTAGGTGCCAAAATTTATAAAAAATAACGAAGTGGAATTGGAGAACTTTGAGGAGTATGAATTTGCATAAGAAACAGAATTTTTCAGCTTTTAACTTATATGTATTTCTGATACTGGTTGCGTTTGAAATATTAATGTCTTTTACATTTTTGGGATATATTCACATAGGACCGTTTTCAATTACATTTGCGTATATTCCGGTTCTGGTTGCCGCATGCTTTCTCGGTCCTGTTCAGTCGACCGCTATGGGACTGATTTTCGGACTTGCAAGTATGTATAAAGCCACATGTTTTTATACCATGTGGGCTGACAGAATTTTTTCGCCGTGGTTTAGCTCGAATCCTTTCGGAAGCTTTGTTATGTGCGTTGGCGCAAGAGTGCTGTTCGGTCTGCTTGCCGGCATGGCATATGACTTTGCGAAAAAACGGCGTCGCGCCGAAATTTGGATCGGTGTTCTTTCAAGTATTTCACCGATTGTTCATGCATGGCTTGTAATGATGGCAATGTATATTTATTTCCCGAGCGCCGTATACGGATATACGCACGCGAAGTATCTTTATGTAAGCAACATTGTGTCAATAGTTGCATCGGCGGTGCTTATGGTAGTGCTGTGGCGTCTGTATGATGAAAAGAAGATTGAAAAAATCAAGGTTGCAATAGACGGCACAAAAGATAATCCGACGGTTGATGACAGAGTAAAACGAAAAGTCATTACTGTGTTTACTGTCTTTGCTTTCTGTATGACAATAGTTGCAGCGCTGTATTTTTCAAACCGTACGTCATATATGCTGCGCATGCATAATATCGATGTTTCCGATACTATAGACGAGGATCTTATTCATCTGCAAATTCAGTTTACTTTAGCGGCGTTTTCTTTAAATGTAATCAGTATTATAGTCCTGATAATGGGATATTCGTATACTTCGTATCGGAATTTTATGAGTGAATTTGACACGGTTACGAATGTTATGGGCAGAAGAATTTTCCTGAACTGCTGCGAACGAATACAGAGAGATCACAGTCTGTGCACATGCGTTGACGGATGGTTTCTGTTTCTGGACGTTGACCATTTTAAGAAAATAAACGATTCTCTCGGGCATGCGTCGGGAGACAAGGTGTTACGAGAAATTGCCCAGGCACTCAAGAATATGTTTTATGACTGCGGAATTGTCGGCAGAATGGGCGGAGACGAATTTGCCGTTATGATTGATAAGGTATCTTTATCGGAAGCCGAACTGAGAAAAATGCTTGATGTATTTTTTGTGGAAATTGCGGGTGCGTCGTGCGGCGGGCAGAGAGTAACGTGCAGCGTCGGGGCTTGCCATTTCTCGTTCCCGGAGGATATGACAATGCTCATGAAAAAGACCGATACCCTTTTATATAAAGCAAAGGAAAACGGCAGAAACTGCTATGTTTTGGGTGAATTTGAGGATAGCTGATTAAGGGTTTCGCGCACCGCAATTTTACGGAAAATCCTTGAATTTCGTCACGGTATGTGATAAAATAAAGACAGATAAGCTTTTGGGAGGAATTTATTATGAAAATAACAAATGACATCATATATGTCGGCGTAAATGACCGCGATATTGACCTGTTTGAAGGTCAGTATGCCGTTGAAAACGGAATGGCATACAATTCATATATTATTAAAGATGAAAAGATTGCGGTTTTTGATACCGTTGACGCGCGCTTTAAAGACGAATGGCTCGGCAATATTGAACGTGCGCTGGACGGCAGAACGCCGGACTATCTTATAGTGCAGCACATGGAGCCTGACCACTCGGCAAATGCGGCGGAGTTTATGGACAAATATAAGGACGCGAAAATCGTTGCAAGCTCAAAAGCATTTGTAATGATGAAGCAGTTTTTCGGCACGGCATATGAGGACAGAAGAATTGAGGCAGGCGAGGGGAGTACGTTAAATCTCGGAAAACATGAGCTGACATTTATAACCGCGCCGATGGTTCACTGGCCGGAGGTTATTGTTACATATGACAGCTGCGATAAAGTGTTGTTTTCTGCCGACGGTTTCGGAAAATTCGGTGCGCTTGACGCGTGCGAGGACTGGGCGTGCGAGGCACGGCGCTATTATTTCGGCATTGTTGGTAAATACGGAGCACAGGTACAGGCGCTGCTGAAGAAAGCTGCGGGGCTTGATATAAAGATTATCTGTCCGCTGCACGGCCCGATACTGTCGGAAAATCTTGAATATTACCTAGGACTGTACAATACATGGTCATCATATGAGCCGGAAAACAAGGGTGTTTTGATTGCGTATACATCGGTTTACGGAGGAACGAAAAAAGCGGCTCTTATGCTTGCGGATAAGCTTTGCGAGAAGGGCTGCCCGAAGGTTGCGATAAGCGATTTGGCGCGTGAGGATATGGCAGAGGCTGTTGAGGACGCATTCAGATATGACAGGCTTGTGCTGGCAACCACAACATATAATGCGGATATTTTCCCGTTTATGCGCACGTTTATTGAAGCGCTGACCGAAAGAAATTATCAGAAACGGACAATCGGTATCATTGAAAACGGAACCTGGGCGGCGACTGCCGGCAGAGTGATGAAAGCGATGTTTGAGAAATCAAAGGACATCGTTTTTGCGGAGAATGAGGTTCATATTAAATCCGTGCTGAATGAACAGAGCACGGCGGAGCTTGACGCACTTGCGGACGAGCTTTGCAAAAATTAACAGAAGATAATAAAATACCGCGGCAAAATGAAATTATTCTGCCGCGGTTTTTTTTATTAAGTGTAATAAAACGGATGTACGCTGTTAATTATTTTCATAAACTGTTTTTTTCAAAACACCTATGTACGGTAAATTTCGGTATAATTCATCGTAATCAAGCCCGTATCCGATAGCAAATTCGTCGGGAATGTCATAGCCGACATAATCAACCTTTACATCAACAACGCGGCGTGACGGTTTATCCAGCATAGTGCAGATACGCACGCTTTTTGCGTTGCGGTGTTCGAGCAGCTTTTTGATTTTATAGAGCGTATTTCCGCTGTCGATAATGTCCTCTACTATAAGCACGTTTTTGCCGGTAATATCCTGCTCCAAATCCTTTTTCATGTTGATAAATCCGCTTGATTCGGTGGACTTGCCGTAGCTTGACGCCTGCATAAAATCAAGCGTTACCGGCATGGTCAGTTTTTTGATCAAATCCATTGCAAAAGGCGTTGAGCCTTTCAGAATGGATACGACAAGCAGCGGCTCACCGTTTAAATCACGGTTGATTTCATCGGCGATGCGTGAAACCGCCGCTTTGATTTGTTCTTCACTTACTAAAATTTTTTCTACGTCCTGATGCATTTTCATTTCCTCCCGAAGCATTGCGGTATGTGTATTATTTTTGCTTTAAACAGCGCTGCCGCTATAGGTGCGGTAATTGCGCAGTCAATCATGTGGTGTACTGCTGTTCCGGCAAAAGCAATCAGCGCGGCAGTCATTGCCGCCGTTTCGCCGTCCAGGACAATGGGCGTGAGAATGTATACAACAATTCCCTCTGCCAAGGCATGCAGCAGTGCTGTTATTATAATGATAAGATATATGTTGAATTTGCCGTTTTGCAGCATTTTATAGCCAGCCAGAGCGAAGATAAGGTGCATTGCGGCGCGTGCAACAACAATTATTGACATCGGCGCCGGGATTGTCATGAAAAATCCGAGGCAGCTGCCTATTACTGTCATGACGATTACCCACGGGCTTAAAAACATTGCAAGCATGGTAGGTACGTGCGAGCCGAGGGTGAGTGTGAAAAACGGTGTTGTAAGCTTAAGCGGCGAGTATGTGATAAGTACGGACAGCGCCGTAAGCAGCGCCGCCAAAGCGAGTTCTTTGGTTCTTTTGTTCATTGTTCTGCTCCTTATAGATTTATAAAGTTTTTTACGATTTTTTCGGCGTCGGGGGTGAGCCCGGACGCAAGATAGTAGTTAAGACCGTATATGTTGCCGTGCTTGCCGGGTGCGATAAGATTGCATACGGCAATGATTTCGCCCTCGCCGGAACGGGATATGCAGTCAAGCTCAGCCGGCATTACCGTTTCCATAAGGGTTATCGGCTTGCCGCGGCAGATTTGTATACTTGTTTCAAGCCCGGAATAAATCGGGACGCTTGTATCGATTACCGCCCATTCCTGTTTTCCCTCGGCGCACTCTATATCGGTACATCTGCCGTCGAAAGCTTTTATAACGCTCTGGAAACCGTCAAGCAACCCCAGAACGGGAATGTTTACGAGTACGGCTTCTTTTATCAGCCGGACTGCCTGCTCGGAATATTCCGTTACGATCAGCTTTTCCGCCTGTGTAAGCGTGCCGGAAAATATGACAGGTATATTGAGGGATACAAGGTAGTCGAAAATTCCGCGTTCGCCCATATAAATAATCATGCGGTTTTCTCCTTTTATTAAAGTTTGTCTTGCAAAAAGCAACGACTTATGATACAATAATAACATATATTCCAATAAATTTCAAGGGGTCTGACTATGAAAGTTCTTATAATTTCTGTAAAAGCCGGTTACGGTCATCATTCCACAGCATCAGCGATTATGGATTATATGCGCGATATGGGCGTTGAATGTGAAATGCTGGATACTTTTGAATATATTAATCCGCTTCTGGCGGACTCGATAGATAACGGATACCTGTTTTCAACAAAGCATATCCCGAATCTGTACGGAAAAGCGTATGACAAAATGGACAAGCGCGAGGAAAAATGGGATAAATATTCACTTGTGGCGGTGCTTTCAAAAATAGTTTCACACAAGCTGAAGGATTATATTATCGGTTACAATCCCGATGTTATAATCGGCACTCATTCGTATGCGTGCATGCTGATGACATATCTCCGCGAGGAAAAAATTGTGGACTGTCCGCTAATCGGTATAGTAACCGACTTCACGGTGCACCCGTTCTGGGAAAGCACCGAGCTTGACAAATATGTTACCGCGGATTCTCTGCTTGACAATCAAATGAAAAAGAAAGGTATATCGAAAGAGAAAATTCTTCCGTACGGTATTCCGATAAAGCAGTGTTTTTCGCAGAAAGCGGAAAAAAGCGCGGCTCGGGAAGAGCTTAAAATCGAAAATAAGACAACGGTACTTCTTATGATGGGTTCAATGGGATTCGGAAATATCGCAAAGGATCTTCAGGCAATCGATGACCTGGACATTGATTTTCAGGTTTTGTGCGTATGCGGACGGAATGATAAGATGTTCCGTGAAATAATAGAAACGAACTGGAAAAAAGTTGTAATACCTTATGGATTTATTCAGAATGTGGACGTAATGATGGACGCGGCAGACTGCATTATAACAAAGCCGGGCGGACTTACAACCTCGGAGTTTTTGGCAAAGCAGCTGCCGGCGATAATAATGAATCCTATTCGCGGACAAGAGGACAGAAATACCGAATTTTTGGTAAATAACGGCGCCGCAATTATGGTTACGGAGACCTTCGGTCTTGATGAGGCGCTGTTTGAAATTCTGGAAAATCCGTGGCGGCTGAAGCTTTTAAAGGAGAGTGTGTCTCATTTAGGGAAACCGAATTCTACGCGCGATTTGTGCGAATATATTTTAAAAACTGCCGGAAACGGAGAAAATAAGTAAATGCAGCTGCCTGAAGAATTTAAAATACGAATGAAAAATATACTCGGAGCGGAATATGATAAATTTGTCATGTCGCTCGTGGAAGAGCCTGCATGCAGCGGAATGAGAATAAATCTGCTGAAACGCGGAGCGCGGGCGGCGGTGGAAAGCTGCGTCGGACATCCGGAGCAGGTGCCGTGGTGCAAAAACGGATACTATGCGGAAAAAAGCGTGTTATCAGGCAAACACCCGTATCATATGTGCGGTCTGGTATATTTCCAGGAGCCGTCGGCTATGTCTGCGGCGGAGGCGCTTGATATAAAACCGGGGGATTTTGTGCTTGATTTGTGTGCGGCGCCGGGGGGCAAGGCAACTCAGGCGGCGGAAAAGCTGCAGGGAAAGGGCTTGCTTGTTGCAAATGAAATAATCCCCAAGCGCGCGAAAATTCTTGCCGAAAATATCGGGAGAATGGGAATAACGAATGCGGTTGTGACCAATGAAAACCCGGAAAAGCTGGCAGAAAAATATGCGGATTTTTTTGATAAAATCATAGTGGACGCGCCGTGCTCGGGTGAGGGCATGTTCAGAAAAGAGCCGCAGGCGGTGACGGAATGGAGCGCGGCGCACACCGAATCGTGTGCTGCCAGACAGAAGAAAATACTGCGCTCGGCTTTTAAAATGCTCAAAAAGGGCGGTAAGCTTGTGTATTCAACGTGCACATTTGCGCCTTGCGAAAATGAAGGCGTTGCCGGGTGGGTGCTTGACACACATCCGGGGATAGAACCGGTAAATATCACTTTGCCGGGTATGACCGACGCAAATGCCGCATGGGCGGAGGTAAATCATGACCTTTCGGGTGCGAAAAGGATTTTCCCTCATAACGCAAGGGGTGAGGGCTGTTTTAATGCGCTGTTTCAAAAAAATTACGGCAGCGTGAAAAAATATGAAAAAAACTACAAAAGTACCAATAAAGCCGCATTTGAATTATTTGAAAAACAGTACCTGAATACGCATTTTTCGGGCAGTTTTGCGGATTTTGGGGATAAACTGTACCTCTTGCCGCATAATCTTGATATAGACAAGATTAAAACGGAGCTTGCCGGACTGTTTCTCGGCACATGCAAAAAAGGGAGGTTTGAGCCGTCGCATGAGCTTTGTCTTGCGCTGACGGCGGAGGATTTTAAGAATACGCAGGAAATAGCCGAGCCTGCAAAATACTACGGCGGCGAAACGTTTCCGTCAGACAAAAAAGGCTGGACTGCCGTGCTTTACGGCGGATTTCCGCTCGGCTGGGGAAAAGCGTCGGACGGTATATTGAAAAATCATTTTCCGAAATATCTCAGGTTTTAGGAAAAGGGATTTATGCAGTAAATCTGACATTTTAACGAATATAAAAATTATGTGCCGCAGGCGGTGCGGCGGATTGGAGATTTTATGAACGGATTGGTAGAACTTATAGTTAATTCATGGGGAGGGAAGGTTTCAAAAGAGCTTATTGTGTTTATCGTTTCCATGATACCTGTTTTAGAGCTGCGCGGAAGTCTGCTTGCAGCGGGATTTTTGAAAATGAGCTTTGCAAAAACATACATTATAGCGGTTCTCGGAAATATGCTTCCGATACCGTTTATATTGATTTTTATTGATAAAATATTTGCATGGCTGAAAAAAACACGGTTTAAATCCGCTGTGGAAAAAATGGAAAACAGGGCGTTTTCAAAATCCGACCAAATCAGAAAATACGGCAGATTCGGGCTGTTTTTATTTGTGGCGATACCGCTTCCGGGAACGGGTGCATGGACGGGCTCGCTTGTGGCAAGCCTTTTGCGTATGAAATTCCGCGATTCCATCTGGCCTATTTTTCTCGGCGTGCTCACTGCCGGACTGATAATGTCGCTTATATCCTTCGGGTTTATCAAGAACGTAATCTGAGCTGTGCCGCAAGGACGAAAAGGGGACACATATAATGATTAAAGGGACATATATTTGTCTGTAAAAATGTTGAAAAGTATAATTTATTTTGGTATAATTTAGCGTGTAAAATTAAAAACTGCGCCGTTGTTCCGTTCCGGCAGGCGTACTTATAAACGGAGGTAAAAATATGTCGATTATAGTAAAGGACAAGCAATTTCATTTGCAGACGAAGAATAAAAGCTACATTTTCAGTGTGTATAAGAGGGATTATCTTACCCATATTTACTGGGGCGATAAACTGGCGGACGATATCGATGTATCGGGATTTCCCGATGAATTTATAATTTCGAGAGCAAACGCGTTTCATGTTCCGCTTGACAGCACAAACAGCGAATTTGTGTCCGATTTGCAGCTCGAATTTTCGGTTACGGGCGCAGGAGATTACCGCACACCGTCATTTTCGGCATGTTATGCCGACGGTTCAACGGTGACCGAATTTGTGTATGATTCGTACAAAATTCATAAGGGAAAAACAAAAATTCCGGGTATGCCGTCTTTGGTTTGCGATAATTCCGAAACGCTCGAAATTTTGCTCCGCGACAAGCTGACAGGTCTTACGGCTTCGCTTTACTACTGTGTTCTGCCCGAATATGATGTAATAACAAGATTTGCTTCATTTAAAAACGGCGGCAGAGATGATATACATATTTTGTCCGCGCAGTCTGCGTGCGTGGATTTTTACGGTCAGGATTATAAAATAATGAATTTGCAGGGCGACTGGGCGCGTGAGAGAAGCGTGGAATATACCGATGTAAAGCACGGCATTTTCACTATCAATTCAAAGCGCGGCATGAGCAGCCACATGAACAATCCGTTTACTGCGCTGATGGATAAAAATGCAAATGAGGATTTGGGCGAAGTTTTCGGATTTTGCCTTGTTTACAGCGGCAATTTTGACGCAAGCATTGAGGGCAGCTCCTGCGGTACCACAAGAGTGACAATGGGTATTAATCCGTACAACTTTGACTGGACGCTGAAGCCCGAAGAGGAATTTTTCACTCCCGAAGTAATTATGGTACATTCGGGCGCCGGTCTTGCGGAGATGAGCAGGATTTATCACAGAACCTTCCGTGAATGTTTGTATCAGGGCGAACATAAAATGAAGGAGCGTCCGCTCATTATCAACAATTGGGAGGGCACAACGTTTGATTTCGATGAGCCGAAGCTGTGCGCAATTGCGGAAAATGCAGCAAAAATGGGGCTTGAAATGTTCGTTTTGGATGACGGCTGGTTCGGGAAAAGAAATGATGACCGTTCTTCGCTCGGAGATTGGTACGTAAATAAGGAAAAGCTTCCGGCAGGTCTTGCAAGCCTTGCGGAAAAAATTAACGGACTCGGCATGAAATTCGGACTGTGGGTAGAGCCTGAGATGATTTCGCCTGACAGCGATTTGTACCGCGCGCACCCCGACTGGTGTCTGCATGCGGAGGGCAGAAGAAGAACCGAAAACCGTCAGCAGCTTGTGCTGGACTTCACGCGCAAAGAGGTACGCGATTACATTATCGATGAAATGAGCAAGGTTATATCATCGGCAAATATTGAGTATATCAAGTGGGACTGCAACAGAAATATTACTGAAACACAGAACAGAATGCAGTCACACCAATACGTTTTGGGTCTTTACGAAGTGCTTGAGGCGCTTACAACGCGTTTTCCGCACGTGCTGTTTGAGGGCTGCTCGGGCGGCGGCGGACGTTTCGATGCCGGCATGATGTATTACATGCCGCAAACATGGACGAGCGACAACACTAACCCTATGGCGAGAATAAAAATCCAGTACGGTACATCTATGGTATTCCCGCCGATAACAATGACAGCCCATGTAGGCGGCATTGACGAGGGATTTGACAGAGAAAATAAAAAAATGGACACCTGCGCTATGGTTGCCATGAGCGGCAATTTCGGCTATGAGCTGGATTTGTCAAAGCTTTCCGATATGGAAGTTAAGCAGGCGAAAGGCTATGCGGATTTGTATAAGAAAATCAGAAAAACAGTTCAGTTCGGCGATTTCTATCGACTTGAAAATCCGTTTGAGTCCGATTTGTGTTCATTTGAATTTGTTGACGATACAAAAGCGATACTTTTTACATATCAGACTTTCGGAAAAACGAACGGTGAAGAACGCAGAATTAAGCTGAAAGGGCTTGATCCGAAGGCAAAATATGATGATGACGGTATTGTCCGCACCGGTGAGGAGCTTATGAAAATCGGCAGAAGAGTTCAGGTTTTCGCGGCTGAACAGACGTCAAAATGCTATATTTTTAACCGCATAAGATAATAATTGCAAAGCAATTTAAACGCCCCAATTCCTGCGGCAGGGAATGTGCAAGGCATAAATTGCCGCAGGAGGGTATATAAAAAATGCAGAATAATTATAAAAGCACATTACGTGCATGCTTTATCGGATATATTGTACAGGCGATTGTCAATAATTTCGTTCCGTTGCTGTTTATTACTTTTGAAAAACAATACGGTATTCCTTTGTCAAAAATAACTATGCTGATTACAATTAATTTTGTGTTGCAATTATGCATTGACCTGGCATCGGCATTTTTTGTGAACAAAATCGGATACCGTGCATCGGCGGTGATTTCACATTTCTTTTCGGCACTCGGGCTTATTTCTCTCGCGTTTTTGCCGGAGCTGATGAACGATCCGTTTTTGGGAATAGTAATTTCGGTTGTGCTCTATGCTGTGGGCGGCGGACTTTTGGAGGTAATAGTGAGTCCGCTTGTGGAGGCTTGCCCGAGCGAGCATAAGGACAAAACAATGAGCTTTCTGCACTCATTCTACTGCTGGGGCACAGTTGGCGTAATTGTTCTTTCAACGCTGTTTTTCAATATTGCAGGTATAAATAACTGGAAGATACTTGCGGTTTTATGGGCGGTTTTGCCTATAGTAAACGGATTTGTATTCTTAAAAGTGCCTATTGTTGCGCTTGAAGATGACGGTGAAAAAGGACTGCCTGTAAAAGAACTTTTAAAATCAAAGATATTCTGGATTTTTGTTGTGCTTATGTGCTGTGCCGGCGCAAGCGAGCAGGCAGTGATCCAGTGGGCATCGGCATTTGCGGAAAAGGCTTTGGGAATATCAAAATCACTCGGTGACCTGACGGGACCGACGCTGTTTTCGGTTTTAATGGGGCTGTCGAGAATGATTTACGGAAAATACGGCGATAAAATCAGCCTTGACCGCATGATGATCGGCAGCGGTGTGCTCTGTACGGTATCGTACCTGATTACTTCGCTTTCAAAATCTCCCGTCGGCGGACTGATAGGAATTGCCGTTACGGGATTTGCCGTGGGAATTATGTGGCCCGGAACTTACAGTAAGGCAACACAATCTATCAAAGGCGGCGGAACGGCGATGTTTGCGTTTCTTGCGCTTGCGGGCGATGTCGGCTGTGCGGCCGGCCCGACCTTTGCGGGGAACATCGCAGGTCTTGTCGGCGACAACCTGAAAATCGGAATACTTGCCGCTATTGTGTTTCCGGTTGTGCTGACGGTTTTGCTTATTGCTATGCGAAAACGCAAACCGAACGGTTGAAAAGAAAATCAGAATTAAACGAGCAAATTTTTAAATACCGTCAATGTAATAGACTGACGGTATTTTTTTGTGTTGATTTTTCGGTATTTTGCGGTCATATTTTGTTGAATAAAGACGTTTTTTCAGGGGAAAATAAAAAAATAATTTCAACATCGAAAAGGGAGATAAAAGTGAGAAAAAAGGTTATTGCACTGCTGCTGTGCAGCTGCATTTTTCATACGGGAGTCTGCGCGGCAGAAACCGAGGCGCAAGCTTCTGTTGTTATAGAAGCATCGACGAGGCAGATTGTATATGGAGAAAACTGTCATGAGCGTTTGCCGATGGCGAGCACAACAAAAATTATGACCGCGATATTGGCGCTTGATAACGGAAACACTACAGACTTTGTGACCGTGTCGGAAAATGCCCAAAATCAGGAGGGCTCATCTATATATCTGCGCACAAACGATAAGGTCGAGTTAATAGATTTGATATACGGACTTATGCTTAATTCCGGAAACGATGCTGCTGCGGCGATCGCGGAGCATATAGGCGGCAGCGTGGAAAAGTTTGTATCTATGATGAACAGCAAGGCAGCGGAGCTGGGGTGCCGCGACACTCATTTTTCAAATCCGAGCGGTTTGTTTGATAAAGAGCATTATTCCTCCGCGTATGATATGGCGCTTATTATGTCATATGCTCTGAAAAATGAGGAATTCAGAAAAATTATATCTACAAAGGAATATCAGATAGAGATGAACGGTTCGACAACATATCTTAGAAATCACAACAAGCTGCTTTGGCAGAGTGAGGACTGTATCGGGGGAAAAACAGGCTTTACCAAAATAGCCGGGAGATGCCTTGTCAGCTGTGCGGAAAGAAACGGTATAACGGTTATTGCAGTCACGCTGAATGACCGCAATGACTGGGCAGACCACAAAAATATGTATAACTTTGCATTTTCCAAAATAGACAAAAAAGATATTCCCGAAAAAAACAGTATTCTGTGTACCGGAAAGGTGCGCGGACACAGAATTAATCTTTTGGCAGGCGATAATTTGGCAGTGCCGTATGTTTTGGGGAAGAATAATAAAATTTCCTGCAAGATATTTCTCGATGAAAAAATAAATAAAGATGTTTTTGTCGGCATGAAGGTGGGATATGCGGAGATTTATTCGGGTAAATACCTGATGGGCACAGTGCCGGTTCTGAGCGGACAGGAAATATCGGACAGGCGCAAGCCGTATGAAAATCAGCTGGAATATATGCTTAAGGGACTGCTGCTGAATGCAGGCAGATACTAAGTCAAAAGCACTTATTTTTGGTTATGGGAATAAGTGCTTTTTTTTCATGCCGTAAACGGTTTCAAGAAAAACTCACAAATAAAGTTATGTGCAAATTTAATAAAAAAAGAAGATAGCAGCACTGCTTTTTTGCGAGTTATAACAAATTTAAATAAGTTACGGTAAAACTTATTGATTAATGTCGAAAAAACTTTTACAATATATACATAAACTAATAAAACCGGAGGAAGATATTATGTTATATTTGGTAATTATTTTGGCAGTTATTGTTTTGTGGTTCATTTCCACGCAGAGAAAGCTTGTTGCAATGGACGAAAATATTAATAATGCAATGAGTCAGATAGGCGTTCAGCTGTCATCGAGATGGGATGCACTGTCGGCTTTGCTTGACTTGACAAAGGGATATGCTCAGCATGAGTATCAGACTCTTTCCGAAACAATCAAAATGCGCTCAAGTATAACATCAAAAAGCACGGCGGCAGATATTGACAACCAGGAAAATATTCTCACCGAAGCTATGGGGAAAATCATGGCTGTTGCGGAAAGCTATCCGGAGCTTAAGGCAAATGAAAATTACATCAAGACGATGGACAGCGTAAACGAGTATGAAAAAATGGTTCGTCAGTCAAGACTTATTTATAATGACAGCGTTACAAAACTTAACAGAACAATCCGTATGTTCCCGGCATCGATTGCAGCGTCGATGCTGCATATAACGAGCCGTGACTATCTGGAGTCAAACGATAAAAAGACAGACATGCCGAGTATGAAATAAAGGGGCAGCGCAATGAGATATGTAAAAAGGGGATTATTTGCGGTAGGTACATTTTTGATGTTGCTTTGTTGCAGCGTTTCCGCAAAGAATAATGTAACGGATATTGACATTTTGGTTAAGGTTAACCTTGACGGAAGTGCGTATATTACGCAGAACTGGACAGGAAACTTTGACGAGGGCACGGAGTGTTACATACCCATAAATACAAGTGATATTGAAATATCAAACTTTGAAGTATCGGACGAAAAATATAAGTATACAAATATTGGTGACTGGGATATTAACGCGGATTTCGGCGAAAAAAGCGCAAAATGCGGCATAAACCAAACATCTGACGGCGTGGAGCTGTGTTTCGGCATAACGGAATACGGCGAAAAACACTACAGTATCGGATATAATGTGTCCGGTTTTATAAAAAGCTACAGTGATTTTGACGGTATGAATTTTATGTTTATAAACCCGGGAATGTCAACCTTTCCTACGAACGGAAAACTGACAATTTATCTTGAGGATTACACGCTTTTGAACTTCGACAATGCAGCGATATGGGCATTCGGATATGACGGTGACGTTCAGTTTACGGACGGTAAAATCGAGGCACGTACTGCGTCAGCATTGGAAGGCGACAATTCGATGATTGTAATGCTTCAGCTGAACAAGGGGATTTTGACGCCGGCGGTTACGGTTGACGGGTCATTTGAAGATGTCAAAAATGCGGCGTTTGAAAACAGTGATTACGGCTATGACGATTATGAGGCGGAACCGATTGATTATATAATCGGATTTGCCGTGCTTTTCGGCATTTTCGCGATAATTGTATGGTTTATTATGATTATCCGCAGGCGTAAAAAGGAGATTAAAAATTTCTGCAAGGACGTGGGATATTTCCGTGATGTTCCGAATAACGGCAACATAGAGATGTCACACTATCTTGCGCAGAATTTTGACGTATCGGGTGACGAAAGTCTGATAATCGGTGCGCTGCTGCTTTCAATGATAAACAAAGGCTTTCTTGAGCCGCAGGTCGGAGAAAAAGTCGGCATGTTCGGCAAGATAACGCAGACGGTCAGCCTGAAGCTTGTCGCAGAACCGGATTCTGTTATTGAAAAACGGCTTTACAATATTCTTTCGGCGGCAGCCGGCGATGACGGTATTTTGCAGGAAAAAGAGCTTGAAACATATGCTTACGCAAATCCGAAAACCGTAAACGGTATTATAGATGACGCAAAAGCGAACGGAGAAGCCGCATTTACGGCAGCCGGAGGATTTGTGAACAGACCGGGCAGAAGAATACGCGATTTGAGCGAAACGGGAAAGAATGAGCTTGCCGAAGTGGTAGGACTTAAAAAGTATCTTGACGAGTTTTCGCTGATTGCGGAAAGAAGCATAAATGAAACGCTCATCTGGCAGGATTATATGGTTTATGCAACGCTTTTCGGAATTGCGGATAAGGTTATGAAACAGCTTGAAAAGGTTTATCCCGAACGGATACCGGAGTTTGAAAGCTATAACCGTAATGTAGTTGTGGCGTATACCTATTATCACAGTATGCACAGTGCGGCAGAGCGCGCGGTACAGCAGCAAAGAACGAGCGGTATGGGCGGAAGCGCGTCCATCAGCGGAGGCGGGGGATTTTCCGGCGGCGGATACGGCGGAGGCACACGCTGATTTTGCGCATGGATTAGAGGAAATATTAAAGGGGTATTATAAATCAGATATACGGCTTGTTTCGGAGTGTACAGTCCGTGAACTGCTGTATATGATTATTAAACATACTTTGGAGGCATTATGAGAAGGGATAGTATTAATTTCATTGTTAAGGTCGGAACTTTTTCCGCAATTGCATTTGTGCTTCAGTTAATAGGCAGTATAATGTCTGTTAAGGTTGCCGGCTTTTTGGAGGTAGAAATATCGGATCTTCCTGCGATAATATTATCACTGGCTATGGGGCCGTGGGCAGGAGTTTTGGTTGAATTTATAAAAAACCTGCTGCACACTGCCATGACTACAACAGGATTTGTCGGCGAGTTTGCAAATTTTGTAATAAACGGTTCTGCCGTATTTGTGTGTGGACTTATTTACAGATTTAACCGCAATAAAAAAGGCGCGGTTTTATCGCTTGCCGCAATGACAGTCACGCTTGTAATTGTCGGACTTTCGGCAAATACCTACATAATGCTGCCGCTTTATATGAAAGACACGGATTTTGCGGCTCGTCTGAAGCTTGCAGTATCTGTTATAGCACCGTTCAACCTGTGCCGCGGATTGGTTCTTTCAGTGATAACTATGCTTATATATAAGAAGATATCGAGGCTGATTAAAAAATGATATTGGAATGGCGCAGCTGTTATTGCGTGATGTGCCGCAGGTATCATCGCAAGACGGACATGGCATTTTCCTACAGAACAATAGGTATTTGCAGTGAATGTAACAAGAAAATAAAAAGAGTTAAGGACAAATATTGCCTTGACGAAAACGGAGAATGGATTGTAATATCGCCGTATTTTTATACCGGCGCGCTGAGAAAAGCCGTACTGGATTATAAATTTAAGGGGTTGCGGATTTACGGCAAGCTGTTCGGACATATGATGGCCCGGGAGCTTGCCGGCAGTCCGATGATTGACGATTACAATTTAATTGTACCTATTCCGCTGCATAAAAACAGACTTCGTGAAAGAGGATATAACCAATCGGAAATTATTGCGAAAGCTTTGGCGGAGGAAACGGGAATTGAAATGGACAGCAAGGCTGTCAGAAGAATTAAGAATACAAAACATCAAAGTGAGCTTTTCGGTGCAGACAGAATTAACAATGTTTCCGGTGCATTTGAGGCAGAGCCGGAACGGGTAAGAGGCAGAAAGATACTGCTTATCGACGATATTGCAACCATGGGCATGACATTAAATTCCTGTAAAAGCGCGATGCTCAGCGCAGGTGCGGCAAAAGTCGGAATTGCGGCGCTGTGCAAAACCGAGCTTAAGTGATGTCGCCCGGAGATTTACCGGTTATCCGCCGGAATGCCTTATAAAAATTCGAGGGCGAATTAAAACCGCAGGCGTATGCGATTTCCAGCTTGCTCATGTCGGCTGTTTTTAGCAGCTCGATTGATTTTTCAATCCGCTTGATTGTAATGTAATCCCAGGGAGAAATTCCGTTAAACTTTTTAAAAACGGTGCAGAAATAATTTCTGCTCATCAGCGCGGTTTTTGCAATGTCATCAAGCGACAGCGGATTTTCGAGGTTAGCGTCAATAAATTTCATCGCCTTTTCAAGATGCTTGAGTGAAACGGTGTCCGCAGCAAATGAGCTGTCCGTATTGACAAAATTATAGCCGCGGATAAGCGTTAAAAATATTTTATCAAGTAAAATCTGAGCAGCAGCCGTGTAGGCTGTTTTTTTGTTTCTCATTTCATTGTACAATTCGGTTATATATCCGGAAAGAAGTGCAGCATTCGGATTTTTTCTGTCGAGCCGATTTTCAAAACTGTCATTTCGGTCAAAAAATATTTTCATAAAAATAGGGTCGGACAATTCGTTGCCGAGCCACAAAATCCGCGGTTCAAAGTGCAGGCGGATATAGCTGAAACCGCCGATTTCGGTTATGAAGTGATTTTCGTTGCTTGCAAATAAAAATATATCACCGGCTGCAATGTCATATTCCTTGCTGCCGACACGGTAAGAACCGGTGCCGGATAAGAAAAGAGCTATTTCACATTCCGTGTGGTGGTGCTCGATATAATTGCGTTTTGTCGGCGCAATTTCCGCATACCGCAGCTTCAGATACGGGTGCGAAAAACGGTCAAGTATTATTTGGTCATCATGCATCGCAAATTCTCCAATCGTAATATAGTGGACAAAATAAAAAATATATAGGAAGTTATGTAATATAAAATGCACTATAATGTAATTGTAACATATGCAGTGCGGAAAAGTCAAGCTGTATAATAATATTTCGGAGGTATGCCGCGCGGTGCGGCAGAATGGAGGTTACTATGTCGGACAGAAGAAAGATTTTAGAAAAATTTGAGCAGCAGAAAGAGATAACGAAAGCGCGCGTTGAGGCAGGAATAGAACAAAACAGAAAAGGAACTGTTTTGCTGCAGGTTATGCGTGACGGAAAACCGGTGCCGAATGCTAAAATTCATTTAAAGCAAAAATCCCATGAATTTAAGTACGGAGCAAATCTGTTTATGCTTGATGAACTCGAAACAGATGAGAAAAATAAAAAATACAGGGAATACTTTAAGGATTGCTTCAATATGGCGACGCTGCCGTTTTACTGGGACGCCCTGGAGCCGGAAAAAGGCAAGACCAGATATGAGAAGGACAGCCCGAAAATATACCGCCGCCCGGCAACGGATTTGTGTCTTGAATTTTGCGAAGAAAACGGAATTGAACCGCGTGAGCATGCGCTGGCGTATGACAGATTTTTCCCGAATTGGCTGAGCAAAACCGATTTATGGGAAAATAAGCGTGAGATTGAAAGACGGTTTAAGGAAATTTCCGAGCGTTATGCCGGCAGGATTCGTACAATAGAAGTTACAAACGAGCATGAGTGGCAGCTTAATGATACGTCGCCGCTTTACGCAAGCGATGATTACATTGAATTTTGCTACAAGCTGGCGGAAAAATATTTCCCGTGCAATGAGCTTGTTATCAATGAATGGAGTGGCTGGCGTGCCCAGGGAACACCGCGCGACAAGTATTACGCAATTGTGGAAAACGCACTTTTAAAGGGCTTGCGGATAGACGCAGTCGGTATTCAGTTCCACATGTTCAATAAGCGTGAGGACGAGTATGAGAATACGCGGTGCGAATATGACCCCGACCGTCTGTTCAGAATACTGGATTTATATGCGAAACTGAAGATACCTTTCCAGATTACCGAGGTGACAATTCCGGCATACTCAAATGATGAAGAGGACGAGGCAATTCAGGCAGAGCTTATAGAAAATCTGTACAGTATATGGTTCTCGCATGCGAATGTCGAGCAGGTTATATACTGGAATTTGGTTGACGGATATGCGGCATATGCACCCTTAGGCGACATGACGGCAGGCGAAAACTACTATTACGGCGGTTTGCTCCGACATGATTTAACCCCCAAGCCTGCATATTATAAGATAAAAGAGCTGTTCCAAAAGAAATGGCATACCGACGCAGAAGTTACCGCCGACGCAGACGGTAAGGTTTATTTCCGCGGCTTTTACGGCAATTATGACGCTGAGGTTGAGATTGACGGAAAGAAATATACAAAAGAAATCAGCCTGAGCAAAGATTTTGTCGCTTATGACGGTTTGAAAATAGAATTATGAGGTACGACATGAATAATAATTTAAAAGATATGATTTCGGAAAATGTAAATGTGTGCTCATCGCCGAGCGAGTTGAAGATAACGGATATTCGCGTTGCAAATATTAACGGTGCGCCGAAGCACTGTCCGCTTATAAAGGTTTACACAAACCAGGGAATTGTCGGCTACGGTGAGGTACGTGACGCGTCAAGCGCAAGCTATGCGCTGATGCTGAAGTCGCGTCTGGTCGGTGAAAATCCGTGTAACGTTGATAAGCTGTTCCGCAGAATAAAGCAATTCGGCGGACACTCGCGTCAGGGCGGCGGAGTTTCGGGAATTGAAATTGCGCTGTGGGACCTGGCAGGCAAAGCATGGGGCGTGCCGCTGTGGCAGATGCTCGGCGGAAAATTCCGTGACAAGGTGCGTATGTACTGTGATACCGATGTTGACGGCAAGCATACCGGAACGGATATGGGGCATGCGCTCAAAAAGCGTATGGAACAGGGATTTACGTTCCTGAAAATGGATTTGGGCATTGAACTTATGCTTGACGAACCGGGCTGCCTTAATGCGCCGCTCGGATTTTTGGAGGATATAAAAAAGTATTCCATGAAAGCAATCAATCACCAAAAAGGCTCGGTTGATATGGACATGATGCTCGGCAAGAATTACGAAACGTTCACAATTCCGCATCATGCAACAGGTATACATATGACGCAGAAAGGCATGGATTATTTAGAGGATTACGTAAAACAGGTACGCGATGTAATCGGATATGAAGTGCCGCTTGCAATCGACCATTTCGGACATGTTTGCATTGAGGACTGCATAATGTTTGCAAAACGTCTTGAGAAGTATAACATAGCGTGGATTGAAGATATTGCGCCGTGGCATTATACCAAGCATTTTGAAAAGATTTCAAATGCCGTGCATGTGCCGATTTGTACCGGTGAAGATATATACCTTGCCGAGAATTTCCGTCCGCTTATGGAAAACGGCGGCGTATCTGTTGTTCACCCCGATATTCTGACGGTCGGCGGCACTATGGAAATGAAGAAACTCGGCGACATGTGTGAAAAATACGGCGTAGCTATGGCAATACATATGGCTGAAAGCCCGATTGCGTGCATGGCGGCAATTCATGCGGCAGCGGCGGTTCAGAATGTTCTTGCTGTTGAATTTCATTCGGTTGATATTCCGTGGTGGAATGACCTTGCGTTCGGTATTGACAATCCGCTGTTTAAGGACGGATTTGTTAATGTTCCGAATAAGCCGGGACTCGGTATTGACAGCCTGAATGAGGAGCTTATAAAAGAGCACATGCACGAAAAATATCCCGAGGCGTGGGGCGACACGTCTTTCTGGGACAACGAGTGGGCAAATGACAGAGAGTGGAGCTGATATGGAGTATTTTATTTTTGAGGAATTTGAACGGGAAGCTGATAAAGACACAACGGAAATTTCCGTAATCAGACCGGACGGTGCGATTGATACCGTAAAACCGTTCAGAAATGGGCTGACGGAGTTTACCTATGACAGTGAGGGATACGAGCATATGGTAAGCGTCGGAGAAAACTTTTGCTTTCGGTATGCTCCGGTTTTGCAGGGAGATTACAAGATATGCGAAAGATGCGGAAATGCCGTACTTAAAGAGTACGGTTTTACCGCCGTTTGCGGAGATAAACACGGCTTTGTAAAGGTCAGCGATAAAGACAGAAGATATTTTGCATACACGGATTCGGAGCCGTTCATGCCGATAGGGATAAACATGGCGTTTCCGCAAAGCTTTGCCGTGAGCAACGGCAGTGAATTCGGTCAGTCCGATAATGTTGCATATATCGGACTAAAGCAGTATGAAGCGTGGTTCAAAAAGGCGAGCGAAAACGGAGTAAATCTCGTTCGCATTTGGTGCGGACATGATTACCTCAGCGCAGATACAAATGAAGCCGGAATTTTCCACGCCGGGCAGTTTGCAAAACTTGACCGGATTATTGCACTTGCAAAAAAATACGGAATTAAGCTCAAGCTGACAATGGAACAGTTCAGAAATGTCGGTGACGGCGCGGACGGCTCATATATAGGAAAATTATTTAACAAACAAGTCTGCTTTAAAGGAAGGAAATGCAAAAGCGCCGATGAGTGGCTCGCCGATGATGTCTGGCAGAAAGCATGGTTTGAAAAAATCGGGGAATATGCAAAACGTTATGCGTATAATGACACGATTTTTGCGATTGAGCTGTGGAATGAAATGAATTGTTTCGGAACGGTGTTTCATGACACGGAACGTCTTGCACGCTGGAACATAAAAGCGGCGGAAAAGCTGCATGCTCTTTTTCCGAACCATATGATTATAAATTCGCTCGGCAGCTGCGATTGGGACGGCGCAAAGAAATGCTATGCGGAATTTCCGTGGGACAGCTTTGATTTTAAGCAGGTTCATTCATATTTGGATCAGGGGGCGAAATTTGCTGAACTGACGCATAATTCTATCGAGGGTTTAAAGAAAATCTGTACGGAGCAGATGCCGGAAAATATGCCGCTTTTTGTTGCGGAAACGGGCGCGGTGAATGACTGTCATTCGGGACCGTTCAGATATTATTCCTCGGACGATGACGGTATTATTTTTGCGGACTGCGTGTATACTCCGCTGTTTCTCGGCTGCGCATGCTGCGGTAATATCTGGCATTGGGACGCAAGATATGTTGAATCAAAAAATCTGTATCATATGTACAAGCCGTTAAAGGCGCTTACAGACGGAATTAACTTTGATGAAGAAGATTTTACGGCAGCCGACTGTTCCGACAGTAAAGCATATGTACTTGCGCTGCGAGGTAAAAAACATGATTTGTATTATATCAGAAATAAATCGGCATCATGGCAGAACATACTTCGTGATTTGAATGCTCCGACAGTTATTGAAGAAATTGCTCTTGATATTTGCGGAACGGCGGAAATAATACATATATGGAATGATAATGCGAAATCGGACGGGAATAAAATTAAAAATATTGAAAAAGGTCTGTTTGTACGCGTTACAAAGGAGATGCAGCAATGATATTAACCGATTATTTCAGAAGTGAGCGCGATTTGACATGGGATTTTGCGCTTCAATGCGGTGTTAAAAACGGCGTCATTCGGCTGCCGGAAACCGGAGATTTTGATATTACCGATTTTTCACACTGGCAAACCGTGTATAAGCGTTTTGCCGATTTCGGTATTAAGCCGATAATAATTGAGCCGCTGCCGAATGAATTGCATGACCATATTAAAATCGGCGACGAAAAACGCGATGAGTGCATTGAAAAAACAATAAAAATGCTTGAGTACATGGACAGGCTCGATATAAGAACAATATGTTTTAATTTCATGGCGCATATCGGTTGGCTCAGAACCGCAGCGGATATAAAAGAACGCGGCGGAGCATTGGTTACGGGATTTGATTTTGATGAATTCAGACCTGACGGAAACGTTATCACAAAAGAAAAACTTTGGGAAAACTATGAATATTTTATAAAAGCAATTATTCCGTATGCGGAAAAATTTAATGTTACATTTGCGCTGCACCCCGATGATCCGCCGCTTGAAAAACTCGGCGGCGTGGAACGGATTATGACATGCGCGGATAATATTGACCGTGCGGTAAATACGGTAAAATCGGATAACCTCGGCATAACGATGTGTCAGGCTACATATGCAATGATGGGCGAGAATTTGTATGAAGTTATTCCGCGGTTTGCAGATAAAATAAAGTTTATCCATTTTCGGAATGTGTCAGGGAATGTTAAACACTTTCATGAAACATTTCATGATAACGGGCAGCTTGAAATGGGCAAACTTATACGGCTGTATAAGGATTGCGGCGTTGATGTGCCGATACGGGTGGATCATGTGCCGACCATGGCGGGCGAAGAAATTAAAAATGCAGGCTATGACGCTCTCGGGCGCTTGTTTGCAATCGGATATTTGAAAGGACTTTTGGAAAACGCATAAAGGAGGATATAACAATGCATTTTAATGACAGAGAGGAAGTAATTGCGCTTACGCCGCATTGGAAGGGTGAAAGACTGCCGGACGGCAGACCCAAGGTTGAAGATAAATATTTGAAGGCGCTTAAAAACCTCACGCTTGAGGAGGTATGGAAACCGATTTTTGTAAAAGGCTACGAGAGTCAGTTTGAGGGACGCCTGCACACGATACACGATGACGGAAGAAAGCTTATCGGAAGAGCCGTTACGGCTACGTACTGCCCGTGCCGCCCCGACCTTGACGAGGTTGTTAAGGATATAGGGAGGAGCGAAAACCGAACAGGTACGTACAATCAGTGGGTTATAGACAATCTGATGGAGGGGGATGTGCCTGTAATCGACATGTATGACAAAATCTACAAGGGAACGTTTCTCGGCGGAAACCTTACAACTGCGCTGAAAAACAAGACAAAGAATGAAAACGGCGGAGCGGTAATCTGGGGCGGTATACGTGATACGGAGCAAATGAAGCGCGTCGAAAATACACAGGTTTATTACCGCGGAATTGACCCCACGCCCATACGTGATTTTATAATGACGGGCTACAATACGGTAACAAGAATAGGCGGAGCGGTTTGCCTGCCCGGTGATGTTGTGTTCGGTGCCGGCGGCGGAGTTTTGTTTATTCCGAGCCATTTGGTGGCGGAGGTAGTCGGCGGAGCGGCAAAAACTCAGGTTAAAGACCTGTTCGGATTTGAAATGATAGCACAGAACAAATTTACAACAGCGCAGATTGACAAAAACACATGGACAAAAGAAATGCTGGATTTGCTGATGGAGTTTATAGAAACCGATGACCGCGCCGCAGAATATCGTAATATGGACTGGTCGCAGGAGTATGATTTAGCGATAAACGGTGACCCGAATGATACGCAGTCATCGCTGTAGGGAGGAACCGGATATGTTTGATTTGAAAGGCAAAACCGCGCTTGTTACCGGTTCTACCCAGGGGATAGGATTTGCCGCAGCAGAGCTTCTTGCCCGGCACGGCGCCAAGGTTTTTATAAACGGTGCGTCAAGCGAAGAAAAATGTCGTGCGGCAAGCGAAAAAATCCCGGGTTCGGTGCCGGTTCGGGCGGATTTGACAGATATGGCGGAAATCGACGCACTATTTGAAAAGACGGGCGGCGTGGATATTCTTGTTTTAAATGCGTCGATACAGTATAAGCGCGATTGGAGCACTTTTACCGAAGAGGAATATGACACGCAGTTTGACTGCAACGTAAAAAGCAGTTATTTTCTGATACAAAAATACGCGCCGTATATGAAAGAAAAGGGCTGGGGAAGAATTGTCACAATCGGCAGCGTAAACCAGTATAACAATCATCCTCAGCTTGCGATTTACGGAATGACAAAAGCGGCGCAGAAAAAAATGGTTGAAAACATTGCACCGTATCTTGCGCCGTTTGGGGTGACGGTAAACAATATTGCCCCCGGTGCGATAAGCACGCCGAGAAATTCGGAGGCGCTTGCCGACGCCGAATTTAATAAAAAGGTAATTGAGAGCATTCCGGCAGGATATGTCGGACTGGCGGAAGATGTTGCCCCGTGCATACTATTTTTATGCAGCGATGAAAGCCGCTATATCACCGGTTCGGAAATAATCGTTGACGGCGGCATGCATCTGTAAAATTTACAAATCCGGCATTGACCTTAAAGCGGAGAAGTGATATAATACAGGTTATATAATGTGCCGCAGCTGCGGCGGAATGGAGTTTAATATGTATAATTTATATTTTTCGGCATGCGACGAAAACGGCGGAATTTATCATTACCGCTTTGACGGACAAAACGCGCCTGTTTTTGAAAAAGTATACAAATGCGATTCTCCGATGTATGCGATTGCCGGGGAAAACCGTAAGCTGCATGTGATTTTGCGCAAGCCGTTCGCCGACGGAACGAGCGGTGTAATATCATATGATATTTGCAGTGATGCATCACTTGCAAACCCAACAAATCCGCAGAGTACAAAAGGGATTGTGGCATGCCACCTTACTGAGTCGGACGGCTGCATTTACTGTGTGAATTATTTGTCCGGGAGCGTGATAAAAATGCCGGATACTGTTGATGTTCATACGGGAAAGGGCGTAAATCAGCCGCGCCAGGATATGCCGCATACGCATTATGTTTCTCCGTCGCCGGACGGCAAATACATATTCGTTACCGATTTAGGCCTTGATAAAATCTTTGTGTATGACAAAAATCTGAGCGTTATATCAACGGTTGATATGCCGTCGGGGCACGGTCCGCGCCATCTTGCGTTTCATGAGGACGGAAAAACCGTGTTTTGCGTAAATGAGCTTGCGTCAACGGTTTCGGTGCTTGATTATGCGGACGGCGTGCTCACGCTTAAAGAAACAACTCCGCCGCTGGCAAAGTCCGACGGCAATACGGCGGCTGCCATACGTGCGGTCGGAAACAGCATTTTTGTATCGCACCGCGGCGATGACACGGTGACCGAGCTTAACTATGACGGCAGCCTGTCGCTGAAACGAGTATATTCCGCATACGGAAAAGACCCGCGCGATATTTGGGTTACGGAAAACGCCGTAATCTGCACAAATGAAAAGTCCGGAAATGTCACTTTTGTATCTCGCACGGACGGAGAACTTATGTATGAGCTTTCAATGCCGTCACCCATAGGCGTGCTGTGCACAGAAGATGAAAAATAATCTTGACAACGGCATGTATCCGATATATAATATTGTTTGAAATTATATCAAGACAGGGGATAAATAAAGTGAATATTTATATGCGTTTTCCGGGCGGAGTATCAAAGGCACTAACACTCAGCTATGATGACGGAAACCCGGCGGATTTTAAACTTGCGGAAATTCTGAATAAATACGGCTTAAAATGTACGTTTAATTTGAACTCGTGCAATTATAGAAGTACCGAGGGCGGAGAATATTTTGATAAGCTTGTGAACGCTTACGATGACGGAGGTCATGAGCTTGCTTTGCACGGTGAGCACCATGCTTTTATGGAGCAGCTGCCGATGCCGCTGGCGGTGAGGGAAATACTGAATGACCGTGAATTTTTTGAAAAGAAAACCGGAAAAATTGTGCGCGGCATGGCGTATCCGTTCGGAACCTGCAATGAGGAGCTGACCGAAGCGCTGAAAGCCGCAGGGGTTGTTTATTCAAGGACAACGAAAGCCACACACGGTTTTTCTTTGCCGAAAAATTGGCTGTTGCTTGACCCGACATGTCATCATACGGACGAAAAACTGTTTGAGCTTTTGGACAAATTTTTAGATGAAACTGCTGACTATCGTCAGTATATGTTTTATCTGTGGGGTCACAGCTATGAATTTAACAATGACAATAACTGGGACAGAATTGAAGAATTTGCAAAAAGAGTTTCGGGACGCAAGGATATATGGTATGCGACAAATATTGAAATTTATGAATATGTAAAAGCGTATGAGTCGCTTGTTTTCAGCGCAGACGCAAGTTTTGTGCAAAATCCGTCCGCAGTCGATGTATGGCTGCTGCGCCAGATGTCGAAATATCCGGTGGAGGGCGAGGAGCTGATTAAAGTGCCGGCAGGGAAGTGCACAAAAATTTTTTGAGAAATTTGAAAAAAGGTGTTGACAAAACAAAAATAATGTGGTATTATAAAGAAAATTAATAATTAAAAGCTATGATGAAGACGGTCGGATATGCAGGCTTTGAGAGAGTTGGCGGTTGCTGCGAGCCAATAGTGAGCGTATCCAATGGCTTATCCCTTCTGAGCTGAAGATGTGAAAATTACAGTAATGTCTTTCGTGTAGGCTACGTTAGTGCATAGGGCTTGTTGGAGTCTGAAGCGGCGTTATTTGTGTAACGCAATTTGAGTGGTACCGCGGATTAGTATACTAACCCGTCTCAAAGATTTTTCTTTGGGACGGGTTTATTTTATTTTAAACTGATTTGCGCCCGAAATATTAAAAAAGGAGTGATTGTTGTGGCAGCTGCCGACGAAAAGTTATTTGAAATTGCGGAAAGAATTAAGGAGATGCGCGAGATTATGGGATTTTCCGTACAGGAAATGGCGGAAAAAACAGAGGTCAGCGTTGATGAGTACAAGCAATTGGAGGCGGGCAAGGTTGATTTCCCGTTCACGTTCATTCATAAATGTGCTATTGCTTTTCATTTGGAAATCAATGATATTCTTGAGGGTGTAAGTGCCAATTTGTCATCCTACAATGTGACGAGAAAGGGCAAAGGACATCAGACTGCGAAAGAAGAGGGTATTCAGATTGCAAATATGGCGCCGCTGTTTAAAAACAAGCTTGCCGAACCGTATTACGTTACATACGAATATTCGGAGCAGCTGCAAAATAATCCCATTCACTGCACAACCCATAAGGGACAGGAATTTGATATTGTGCTTGAGGGAAGCCTTAAAGTTCAGGTCGGCGAACATACGGTTGTTTTGAACGAGGGCGACAGTATTTACTACAACAGTTCCACACCTCACGGAATGATTGCAATTAACGGTCAAAAGTGCGTATTCTGTGCAATAGTTGTTTCGGGCGAGGACAATGCTGATGAAACCGAGCTTTCGAAGAGTATCGTGCTTGCGCGTCAGACCGAAAAACTTGTAATCAACAAGTTTATAAAGCCGGTTGAAGATGAAAACGGTGTTCTCAGAGACATTAAATTTGAAAATGAAGATAAATTCAACTTTGCATTTGATGTTGTTGACGCAATCGCACGGAAATATCCCGACAGACTTGCAATGGTGCATGTTGCGGACGATAAAACCGAAACCAAGTTCACATTTAAGGACATCAAGGACGCAACAAGCCAGACGGCAAACTATTTCAAATCGCTCGGTATTGAGCGCGGCGACCGCGTAATGCTGGTTCTGAAAAGAAACTATGAGTTCTGGTTCTCTATTCTTGCACTGCACAAGCTGGGAGCAATCGCAATCCCGGCGACCAACCAGCTGAAAGAGCATGATTACACATACCGTTTCAATGCTGCCGGAGTCAAAGCGATTGTCTGTGCCGGAGATGAGTATATTTTGGAACAGGTGGAGCTTGCGGAAAGAGAATCGCCGACGCTTAAAATAAAGATTGCAACGAGGTGCGAACGTGACGGCTGGCATAATTTTGATAAAGAATACGGTCTGTTCAGCCGCAAATTCGTGCGTGAAGCGGACGCGCCGTGCGGTGACGATTTAATGCTGATGTTCTTCACATCGGGAACAACGGGCTATCCCAAAATCGCCGCACATACCTACAAATATCCGCTCGGACATTTTGTTACGGCAAAATACTGGCACTGTGCCGAAAGGGACGGACTGCATTTCACCATTGCCGATACCGGCTGGGGAAAAGCACTTTGGGGTAAGCTGTACGGTCAGTGGATGTGCGAAGGCGGCGTATTCGTATACGATTTCGACCGTTTCCATGCAGCAGACATTCTGCCGATGTTCGCAAAATATCATATCACAACTTTCTGTGCACCGCCTACAATGTACCGCATGCTTATAAAAGAGGATTTGTCAAAGTATGATTTGTCATCTATCAGACATGCAACAATTGCAGGTGAGGCATTGAACCCCGAGGTGTTCAGACAGTTCAAAAAGGCAACGGGACTGTCGCTTATGGAGGGCTTCGGTCAGACGGAAACCACTCTGACGGTTGCAAACCTTGTCGGTATGACGCCGAAACCCGGCTCAATGGGCAAGCCGGTTCCGACATATAATATAGATATTGTTAATTCCGAGGGCGAAAGCTGTGACATCGGTGAGTCGGGCGAGATTGTTGTACGTCTTGACGGAGGAAAGCCGTGCGGACTGTTTGCAGGGTATTATCTCAACGAGGACAAAACGAAAGAGGTTATGCATGACGGACTGTATCATACAGGCGATATTGCATGGCGCGATGAGGACGGCTACTTCTGGTATGTGGGCAGAACGGACGATGTTATCAAGTCATCCGGCTACCGCATAGGACCGTTTGAAATTGAAAATGTAATTATGGAGCTTCCGTATGTTTTGGAGTGCGGCGTTTCTGCCGAGCCGGACGAGGTAAGAGGTCAGGTTGTAAAGGCAAGCATTGTGCTTACAAAGGACAAAACCGCGTCGGAAGAGCTTAAAAAGGAAATTCAGGATTACGTTAAAAAGAAAACAGCACCGTATAAGTATCCGAGAATTGTGGTATTTAAAGATGAGCTGCCGAAAACTATCAGCGGAAAAATTCAAAGAAATAAGCTGTAATTTGAAAATTTTTCTTGACAATTGTAAAAAGATGTGCTAAAATATATATAATTTAATATTAAAGGCATTGAAGGAGAGGGCTCCTGCAGCAGGTTTTCAAGAGAGTTGACGGTTGGTGCAAGTCAATAAACCGTGCAGAGGGTTTGTAGCTCCGGAGCTGGAAGGAAGAAAGCGCATGCAAGTAGAACCTTCCCGTGCAGGCTACGTTAGTGCATAGGGCTTGTTGGAGTCTGAAGCGGCGTTGTAATAACGCAATTTGAGTGGTACCGCGGGTTATATTCGGAATTTGTAACTCGTCTCAAGGATTTTAGTATATCTTTGGGACGAGTTTTTTATATCCCAAAGCACGTTTGGAGGTATTGTTATGAAAAATCAAATCACAGGTCTTGATTACAAAATCAAGGAGATGGCAACGCGAATTAAGGAGCTGCGTGAAATTGAGGGCATGTCGCCGATTACCATGGCGAAACTCACCGATGTTTCGGTGGAGGAATACAATGCGTGTGAAAACGGACAGCACGATTTGTCTTTTGCATTTATTTATCGCTGTGCGCTGGCATTCCATGTAGACGTCACCGACATAGTGGAAGGTACAAGCCCTATGCTGCGCTCCTACACGCTCACAAGAAGCGGCGAAGGTCAGAAAATAGAACAGGCGCACGGAATGATATATTATAACCTTGCGCCGGAATTCAGAAAACGTATTGCGGAGCCGCTGTACGTTAAAGCGATTTATGATGAAGAGGCTGAGCACCGTGATATTGAGCTGACCACGCACGAAGGACAGGAATGTGATATTGTCATCAGCGGCAGCCTGATGGTTCAGGTCGGTTCACATAAGGAAATATTAAATCCGGGCGACTCGATTTACTATGACAGCTCAACGCCGCACGGACTTTTGGCTGTCGGCGGCACGGACTGTGAATTTTATGCAATTGTTTTGTCACCGACGAGCGAGGACGCATTAAAAAGCAGTATTCCGCAGGCGGCAAATTCAAAAGAGGGAAAGACGCATCAGCCGTACCGCAGAATTTATCACAACTTTATTCACCCGAAAGAGGACGAACGCGGCGCATTGCTGTCGCTCACGTTTGAAAATGAGGATAAGTTCAATTTTGCATTTGACATTGTTGACGCTTTGGCGGAAAAACGCCCGGAAAAGCTTGCAATGCTGCATCTTGACATAAATAAAACCGAGCGGCGCTTTTCCTTTGATGATATGAAGAAAGAGTCTAATAAAACGGCAAATTACTTCAAATCACTTGGTATAAAAAAGGGCGACAGGGTAATGCTCGTTTTAAAAAGACATTATCAGTTCTGGTTTTCCATTCTTGCGCTGCACAAGATAGGTGCCATTGCAATCCCTGCAACAAATCAGCTGCAGGAGCATGACTATACATACCGCTTTAATGCTGCCGGAGTAAGCGCAATTGTCTGCACGGCAGACGGCGACGCAGCACATCAGGTTGAGCTTGCGGAAAAAGAGGCTGAAATGCCGGTAACAAAAATTCTTGTCGGCGCTTCGCGTGACGGCTGGCATGATTTTAATGAAGATTATCAGCTGTTTTCGGATAAGTTTGAACGAACCGAAGATACGCCGTGCGGAAATGATACAATGCTGATGTTCTTTACATCAGGAACCACGGGTTATCCGAAGATTGCGGCACACAGCTATAAATATCCGCTCGGACATTTTGTTACGGCAAACTACTGGCACTGCGTTGACCCGGAGGGTCTGCACCTGACAATTTCCGATACCGGCTGGGCGAAAGCGCTTTGGGGCAAGCTGTACGGTCAGTGGCTGTGTGAGGCTGCGACATTTGTTTATGACTTTGACCGTTTTCATGCAGCAGATATTCTGCCGCTGTTTGCACAATATCATATCACAACCTTCTGCGCACCGCCTACAATGTACCGTATGCTGATTAAAGAGGATTTGACGAAGTACGATATGTCATCGGTTGAGCACGCAACAATTGCCGGTGAGGCGCTCAACCCCGAGGTGTTCAAGCAGCTTGAAAGACTTACCGGACTGCAGGTTATGGAGGGCTTCGGTCAGTCGGAAACCTCGCTTGTAATCGGAAATCTGTTTGGCGGCACACATAAAATAGGCTCAATGGGAAAACCGGTGCCGGGATATGACGTTGACATCGTTGACCCGGACGGAAAGAGCGTCGGCGTAGGTAAATCGGGCGAAATAGTAATAAGAACGTCGGAGAAAATGCCTTGCGGACTGTTTAAGGAATATTACCGTGATGAGGAAAAGACAAAAGAAGCATGGCATGACGGTCTGTATCACACAGGCGATGTCGCTATGCGTGATGAGGACGGATTTTATTGGTATGTCGGCCGTATAGATGATGTTATCAAATCGTCGGGCTACCGCATCGGGCCGTTCGAGATTGAAAATGTTATTATGGAGCTTCCGTATGTTTTAGAGTGCGGCGTTTCTGCGGCACCGGACGAGGTAAGAGGTCAGGTTGTAAAGGCAAGTATCGTTCTTACCAAGGATACCGAAGGCTCCGAGGAACTCAAAAAAGAAATTCAGAACTACGTAAAAGAGCACACTGCTCCGTATAAATATCCGCGTATTGTTGTATTTAAGGACGAACTCCCGAAAACAACAAGTGGGAAAATCATAAGGGCAAAGCTCTGATAATTTCCGACAGGAGAAAAGAATGAAAAGAATAACCCTTTTCGCAGGGCATTACGGCAGCGGGAAAACCTGCATTGCCGTAAGCTATGCGGAATATATAAGAAAACATAAAAAAAAGGTTTCAATTGTGGATTTGGACATTGTCAATCCGTATTTCAGAACAAAGGACAGCGAAAAGGAATTGGCGGAAATGGGGATAGAGCTTGTCTGTTCCGATTATGCAAATACGAACCTTGACGCGCCGGCGCTTCCTAAAGAAATTTACACCGCAATCAGCGATAAAAGCCATTATCTTGTAATCGATGTCGGCGGAGATGACCGCGGTGCGGTTGCTTTGGGGCGGTATACGCCGGATATTCTTGCTGAAAACGATTACGATATGCTGTTTGTTGCGAACTGTAAAAGACCGCTGACAAAAACGGCGGAGGACGCGCTTGAAATTATGCGTGAAATTGAGATTGCATCGCATATTCCGTTCACGGGAATTGTGAACAATTCTAATCTGGGCGATGAAACAACGGCGGACGATGTTACGGCAAGCCGCGCGTTTGCGGATAAGCTGTCGGAATTATCCGGTTTACCGATAGTGATGACAACCTGCACGGGCGGTGTGAGCGCAAAGCTGGAGGGAAAATGTCCGGATGTGTTTGAAATAAAGCTGCAGGAAAAATATTATGCGGTTAAAAAAGTATAACTGTCCGATTAATCATCGGACTGTAAATACAAGACAAGGAGAGATTTGTTATGGCAAAACTGACATTTAAAACAGACCTTTGCAAGGGCTGCGGACTTTGCGTTGAAGCATGTCCGAAAAATCTGCTGGTTATCGCAAAAGACAAAATTAATCAAAAGGGACACTCGCCGGTTGAAATTACCGATAAGGACGCATGTATTGCATGTGCATTCTGTGCGACTATGTGCCCCGACTGTATCATAACTGTGGAAAGGTAGGGAACAAGCATGGCAGAAAAAGTATTGATGAAGGGTAATGAGGCTATTGCGGAAGCTGCTATTAAGGCAGGCTGCCGTCATTATTTCGGATATCCGATAACGCCGCAGACGGAAATTGCCGCTTATATGGCAAAAAGAATGCCGAAAATCGGCGGAACATTCCTGCAGGCGGAAAGTGAAATTGCCGCTATAAATATGGTATACGGGGTTTCGTCGACAGGAAAGAGAGTAATGACATCATCTTCAAGCCCCGGAATTGCGTTAAAGAGCGAGGGTCTTTCATATCTTGCCGGTGCAGACCTTCCGGCATTCGTGGTAAATGTACAGCGCGGAGGCCCAGGTTTGGGCGGTATTCAGCCGTCGCAGTCGGATTACTTCCAGGCAACCAAGGCAGGCGGTCACGGTGATTTCAGAATGATTGTTCTCGCGCCGGCGTCTGTTCAGGAAATGGCAGACCTCACGATAAAGGGATTTGAGCTTGCGGATAAATACAGAATGACATCTATGATTTTGGCAGACGGAACTATGGGTCAGATGATGGAACCGGTTGAAATCCGCGAAGACGCTGAAATCAAAACCGTTGATAAGCCCTGGGCTGTTACAGGCACCGGGTGCAAGAGAGAACATAATATCGTAAATTCTCTGTACTTAAAGCCCGATGAGTTGGAAAAAGGCAATTTTGCGCGGTTTGAAAAATACAAGAAAATTGAAGAAACCGAAGCAATGTATGAAGAATTTATGATGGATGACGCGGAAATTTGTGTTGTAGCATTCGGAATTGCCGCGCGTGTATCGCAGAATGCAATCGTTGAGGCAAGAAAACAGGGAATAAAAGCAGGAATGATAAGACCGATTACGCTGTGGCCTTTCCCGAAAAAGTCGATGCTGGCAGCTGCGGACAAAGTAAAGAAATTCATCTCTGTCGAACTGTCGATGGGACAAATGATAGAAGATATTGAGCTTGCAATCCGCTGTAAAAAGCCGGTTGAGCTTTGCAACCGTACGGGCGGTATGATTCCGTCACCGGAGGAAGTTCTTGCAAAAATTATTGAAGCAAACGGAGGTAAAAACTAATGATTGTATTTGATAAACCGAAATCACTGACAGATGCTCCTTTGCATTATTGCCCCGGCTGCACGCACGGTATCATTCACCGTCTTGTAGCGGAGGCTATCGACGAGCTGGGAATTGAGGGAAGAACGATAGGCGTTGCGCCGGTCGGCTGTGCGGTTATGGCGTATGACTATTTTGCATGCGACATGGTTGAGGCATCACACGGCAGAGCGCCGGCGGTTGCCACCGGAATTAAGCGTTCCGACCCTGAAAATATTGTATTTACATATCAGGGTGACGGTGACCTTGCGTCAATAGGTACTGCGGAAACCGTTCACGCCGCTACAAGAAATGAAAATATTACTATCATATTTGTAAATAACGCAATTTACGGAATGACGGGCGGACAAATGGCTCCGACATCGTTGCCGGGACAGGTAACGCAGACATCTCCTTACGGCAGAGATCCTAAGCTTTGCGGATATCCCGTAAAAATCTGTGAGATGCTTTCCGAACTTGAAGGCCCGGAATATCTTGAGCGTGTTGCGGTAAATAATGTGAAAAATATTAAAAAGGCAAAGGCGGCTATTAAAAAGGCGTTTGAAAATCAAATTAACGGAAAAGGGTTCTCACTTGTAGAAGTTATTTCAAGCTGTCCGACAAACTGGGGCATGACTCCGAAAGACGCTCTTAAATGGATTGATGACAATATGATTCCGTATTATCCGCTGGGCGTTTATAAAGACAGAAGCGCGAAGGAGGCTGAATAATATGAGTACATTTAATATTCTTATTGCCGGTTTCGGCGGGCAGGGCGTTTTGTTTGCCGGAAAATGTCTTGCATACAAGGGACTGACCGAGGATAAACAAGTCAGCTGGCTGCCGTCTTATGGCCCGGAAATGCGCGGAGGTACAGCAAACTGCAGCGTTATACTCAGTGATACGCCTGTCGGTTCGCCTATAGTTTCCGTTCCGAACGTCTTGATTGCAATGAATTTGCCGTCATATGACAAATATGAAAATGCAGCTGAAAAGGGTGCGAAAATATTCGTTGACTCGACGCTGATTACAAGAAAAGCCGAAAGAACCGATGTTGAAACTTTCTATGTTCCGGCGACAAAAATGGCTGCGGATATCGGGGCACCGACCCTTGCCAATATGATTATACTCGGCAAAATGATAAAAGAAACCAAAGCGGTTGATTTCAGCACGATAGAAGTAGGGCTGAAAAAGGTTATTCCGGCGCGTAAAGCGAATATGATTGATATTAACCTTAAAGCGCTTAAAGCCGGATATGATTTATAAGAAAAGCAATGAACCTATGCATTTTGCATAGGTTCATATTCATGTTCGCGGTAATTTCGGGGATTGATGCCTGTTGCCAGCAAAAAGGCACGGTTAAAGGTTCGCACCGAACCAAATCCGGAGCGAAATGCTATATCGGTAATGGGCATGTCGCTGTTTTTCAGCAGATTGCAGGCGTAGCCGATACGTTTTGATGTAACGTATTTTGTAAATGTGGTGCTCAGCTTGTCACTGAAAAGATGTGACAGCCTGGACGGACTGATGTGCAGATTTTCCGCAACATCTTCGACCGTTATCGGCTCGGTAAAATTTTGCTCTATAAAAATGAGTATATTTTTAAGTGTGTCTATGCTGTATTTGCTGAGCTTCTGCATTGTCATAATATGCGTAACGAGGCTGCACAGCGCAAGTATAATGCCGTGATTAAATTCCGGAAGCTTCAGCCTGAATTGATGCAAAATGACCGACATAATGGTTTCAATATCGGTGCCCTCGGCAGAAATAACCGCTGATTGCGGAAGATATGCCGTGAAGGTTTCACGCATCTCCGGGACAAGACCCGGAGAAAATATAATAAGCTGACATTCAAGATTTTTTGATGCCTCATACGAGTGTATCTGGTTTGGGAAAACAATAAAGAAGTCATTTTTTTTCAGCTCATATCCTATGCCGTCAACGTAAATGAATGAGCTGCCTTTTTTTATAAATCCCAGTTCAATGTGGTCATGAAGATGCGCACTGCAATCAAGCATCGTGGTGTAGTGAAGATCAAACGGGACTTCTCTTTGTTCAACATAATAATTCATTTATTATCCTCCGCAGCAGTTTTTGACTGATATAAAAGTGGTTTCAATAATATTATAGCACATAATTGCCAAAAAATCAACAAGCAGTCTAAAAAAGACCGCTTGTTGATTTTTTTATTGACTGTTTATTTTATTGTCTGTTTAATAAGGGCTTGCCGTTCAAAATAACTTTTCGTACGGTCAAATCCTTGTTTAAAACGAGTAAATCGGCTCGTTTCCCGACAGAAATGCTGCCGCGGTCATGAAATAAACCTATAGCGCGTGCAGGGGTTTTGGACGCCATCATAACGGCTTTTTCAAGCGGAATACCAAATTCAACGGCTTTTTTTACGCATTTAAAAAGCGTTGAAGTTCCCCCGGCTATAGCGCCGGTCTGAGTATATGCTTTTCCGCCGGTCACTGTAATCGGCAGACCTCCCAGCTCATATTTGCCGTCTGCCATGCCGGCGGCACGTACGGCGTCGGTTATCAAAATCATTCTGTTTTCGCCGACGGCTTTATAAATAAGCCGAACTGCGGCGGGGGAAAGGTGAAAACCATCGCATATACATTCACAGAAAATATTGCTGTCAAATGCAGCTCCTATCGCGTTAGGTTCACGGTGCAGAAACGGCCGCATTGCGTTGAAGGTGTGAATAAGCTGAGTTGCACCGGCGTCTATTGCGCTCATCGCGGTTTCATAATCCGCGTCGGTATGCCCGATGGAGATTTTCACACGGTTTTTTTCAGCTTTTATAAAGTCGATTGCGCCGTCAAGCTCCGGAGCAATTCCTATTATTTTGACAAGTCCGCCGCAGCGTTCATAGATTTCATCAAATTCTTCACAGGAAGGAGCGCGCAGAAAATTTTCATCATGCGCACCTTTGTGCTTTGCGGAAAAATACGGACCTTCCATATATATTCCGGCAATATCCGCGCCCGTTACACCGCGTTCTTTTGCGGATTTTATGTTGACAGCGGCATTTGTAAGCCATTTTTTGCTTTGTGTAATCAGCGTCGGAAGAAAAGTTGTTACACCGTTTTTTGCCAGAAAATAGGATATGGTGTTAACGGCTTCATAGGACAAATCCATGTTGTCAAATCCCATTGCGCCGTGAATGTGAATATCTATAAGTCCGGGAACGATATAGCAGTCCGTGCAGTCCTCTGCAAATTCATCGGCGGAATTATCGCTGATAATGCCGTTTTCAAAGCATAAATCATGTATACGGAATTTAAAATCATCATCAAGTACAGCTGCGTTTGTAAGCTTCATTTGTCATACCTCCGGTGGTTAAAGCTATTTAATGTATTTTGCTATTATTTTTTTCATCTCCGGAGTCTTTTGCTCGATTTCGGAAACAAGCTTGAATTGCGTGCGTGTTCTGTCAAGATTGTGCTCCGGATATTTTGTTTTGAAATATGTGTCACCGCATAAATAGTCGGTTAAAAAGCGGATACCGCATTCGTAGGTGATTATTTTTGCCGAAAACGAGAGAAGCTGCGTTTCTTTTTCTGTTATGCTGTCGCCCATTTCTTCAAGAAATCCTTTGGTAAACGCCTCGAACAAGGTTAAATCAAAGTGCATTTTGCTGAGGTCTTTTTCGTCCTCCGGTGCAGTTGCCGCACCCGTGCGCAGTGCGTCACCGTAATCAAACAGCAGCGAGCCGGGCATTACGGTGTCAAGGTCGATGACGCATAAGCCTTTATCCGTGCCTGCTTCAAGCATGACGTTGTTCAGCTTTGTATCATTGTGCGTTACCCTTATCGGAAGCTCTCCTTTATTCATAAGGTCGCAGATAATCTTTGTTTCGTCCTCAAATCTGTATGCAAATTCAAGCTCGCGTTCCACGCTTGCCGCACGATGCATAACATCAGCCGAAACGGCGGCTTTTAAATCGCAAAAACGCTTGTATGTATCGTGGAACCGAAGTATTGTTTCGTGAAGCTCATTCGCCGGAAAGCCGGACAGGAGCTTTTGGAATTTTCCGAAAGCGCGTGCAGCCTCGTAAAGCTGATTGGGGTTTTCGACAACATCATAGCTGACGGCGTTTGATATAAACTTGTAAACACGGTAGCAATTGCCGCTCGGCGTCATGTAATAATTTTTACCGTCAACGGTGGGTATAACCGTCATTGTTTCACGGTCCGGATCTCCGCCGCTTTTTATGATTTCATTTCTCAGAAAAGACGTTATACGAACGATATTTTCCATAACCTCGTCGGGTTTTTTAAATACATCGGTATTGATTCTTTGCAGTATATATTGCTTTCCGCTGATTAAGTATGTGTCATTTATATGACCGTTGCCGTAGCTCTCGGCGTCATAGTCGAGAGCAAAATGCTGTGCGATTTCAGATAAATTATCCATAACAATTCTCCTAATATGTAAAATTTCATTATTATTATACATTTTTTACACTTGAAAATATTTGCACAATCGTGTATAATATTTGTATAATCGTGTTTTGGGTTGACATGCCGGCAGAGCGTGTGTTAAAATCGGGAGGTAAAATAAATGCAATACTTACCAATGAAATTTCGTGACAGCATCGTCATAAAGGATATTATAACGATACATTATTTTGAATTTTCAAAGGACTATGAATTTTCGGGGGAAAGCCACGATTTTTGGGAGCTTGTTTATGTTGACAGGGGCAAAATATATGCCTACTACGATAATGAAAAGGTGCTGCTGAAAACGGGGGACATAATTTTTCACAAACCGGGAGAATGGCATAATCTGAAAGCGGACGGCAAAAATGTGTCCAATATCGCGATAGTATCGTTTATATCAAATTCGCGTGCGATGAAATTTTTCGAGCAGCGTATCATCAAGGTCGGCAGCCGCCAGCGCGAACTTATTTCCGGCATTATCCGCGAGGGGGGAAGTCTTTTTAAAACAACTCTCGGCGATCCGTTTACGATGTATTTCGAGCGGTGCGAAAATCCGCCGTTCGGGGCTGAGCAGATTATCCGCCAGTACCTGTGCGAGCTGCTTATCGGGATAATACGTGCCGACATTAACGGAATATCGACAAAAATGGTACAAAATACGGCTTCCGGTCTTGTGAACGCGATACTTGCGTACATGGCGGAGCATATATCGGAAAAGCTGACTCTCGCAAGCCTTGAAACCATTACAAATACCGGACGGTCATTTATTGAAAAAGCGTTCCACAGCAGTCTCGGAACCGGTGCAATCGAGTGGTTTATACGCATGAAAATAGACTATGCAAAAAAATATATCAGGGAAAACGACTACAATATGTCGCAGATAGCGGACATATTGGGCTATGAAAGTATACATTATTTTTCGCGACAGTTCAAAAAGGTAACGGGAATGTCGCCGACGGAATATTCAAAATCAATAAAGGCAATAGAAGAAAGAGGAGGAAAAGAAAATGCTGAATTTAATACCGATGCCGAAAGTGATTGAGGAAAAGGGAGGATTTCTGAAAAAGAAAACCGTAAAGCTGCCGGAAACCGAGGACGGCAGAGTAAAAAAAGCGGCGGAAAAGCTGCCGTTGGGTCGCTGCGGAGCAAAGCTGTCGGTGAGCATGGGCAGCGGCGGCGAGGGCTATGAGCTGGAAATCGGAGAGAATGAAATAAACATAACCGCTGACGGCGCCGCCGGAGCGTTTTATGCAATTCAGACGCTCAGACAGCTGTTTGAGGCGGACGATGTACCGTGCGTATACATAAAGGATAAACCCGATTTTAAATACCGCGGATTTTATCACGATGTCACGCGCGGAAAGGTGCCCAAGGTTGAAACGCTGAAAAAGCTGATTGATAAAATGGCATATCACAAAATGAACGAACTGGAGCTGTATGTCGAGCATACCTTTGAATTTAAGGAATACGCAGACGGAACGGAAAGAACCGGTGCATTGACAGCGGAGGAGATACGTGAGCTTGATGATTACTGCTATGAAAACTTCATTGAATTTGTTCCGTCGCTGTCAACATTCGGTCATCTTTACGAACTTTTGGAAAAGGAAAAGTACAAACATCTGAGAGAAATTGAGGATTATGACAATAATTGTATGTGGAATGCGCGCATGAGCCATCACACGATTGACCCGACAAATTCCGAAAGCCTTGAGCTTATTAAAAGTCTTATAGACCAATATATGCCGCTGTTTGAGCATACGGACAGATTTAATATTTGCTGTGACGAAACGTTCGATTTGGAGCACGGCAAGCACAAAGGAACGGACACGGGCAGACTGTATATAGATTTTGTATGCAAGCTGATAAACCATGTCAATTCAAAGGGAAAAACTGCGATGATGTGGGGCGATATTCTTCTGAAACACCCGCAAACCATAAGCGAGCTTCCGGAGAATGTGCAGCTGCTCAACTGGCATTACGGAGCAGTTACCGATACGAGCCGTTTTGAAGTGTTTAAAAATTCCGGAAGAACTCAAATCGTATGCCCGGGCACATCAACATGGTCACGCTTTTGCGAACGCGTGGACTGCGCAATAGAAAATATTTCAAAAATGGCAGAATATGGATATAAATACGGTGCGGACGGTGTGCTGAATACGAACTGGGGCGATTACGGAAATCCGTGCAGCTTGGAACTTGCGATGTATATGATGCTCACGGGTGCGGAAAAATCATGGTCGGTTCATACCGAAATCAATTCCGATTTTGATGAAAGAATTGATAAACTGCTTTATAAACAGCCCGGAACAGCTGATTCGGAGAAGCGTCTTTCACGGCTGCATGACAATATAAGCTATAATATGATAGCGGAAAACACTTGCGGAAAACAGAATAAAGCCGACATGGAAAAGTCCATGCCGCCGGAAAACATGCGGAATGTAATTGCCGGAGCAGGCGAATTGCTGAACGAGCTTAATGCGAAAAAATGGGAAAATGATGAGTACAGGCAGGAAATGATACTTGCCGCAAAAGCGATAATTCTCATGGCGCAATACGTTCTTGCCGTGCTCGGGCAGCCGACGGAAAAATACGTTGATGCAAAGGCGTGGATTGCGGAATACGCAAGTGCGTGGCGCAGAAAAAATAAAGAAAGCGAGCTGCGAGAAATAGAAAAAATGTTTCGTGCTATAGACAAAATTAACAATTAATGCCTTTATAAACTGTATTAAATGATATTGACTTTATCGCGTAAACGTGGTAAAGTAATAGTATATAGTTTTGACAAGGAGCGACAAAAAGCGTCCTTTCGGGACGTTTTTTGCATGATTGGAATTATGAGCAGAAAAAGAAAATACGGTGACCGCCGCGACGGCAGGCTTTTGCGCAATACAGACGCAATGCATTTTATTATGCCGATTATTTATCCGAACAGGAGCGATAATGAGGCATTTATATCGGAGCGGATAGATTTGACGAATATTAACGCATATCTGGCAGAAAAAAATGCGGATAATCCGGAGTATAAATATAATCTGTTTCAGCTGATTGTTACCGCGGTTTTAAAGACAATTACTCTTCGTCCGAAAATGAACCGGTTCATTGCGAATAAAAACCTTTATGAGCGCAATGAAGTTTCGGCGGCTTTTGTTATAAAAAAGCAGTTCAGTGATACAAGCGAGGAGGGACTGGCTTTTATACACGCGCACGGTGATGATAATTTGGACAGCGTACATAATGAGATTTACCGGCAGGTGTCGCATTGCAGGCATGAGGGAAAAAATTCGACGGATAAAAGCATGGATTTGTTTAATAAAATGCCGAGATTTCTCGGAAAAGCCGTTGTAGAGTTTTTGTGCGTGCTTGACAGGCACGGCATGATTCCGCGCTCGATAGTTGCAAGCGACCCGTTTTACTCATCGGCGGTGCTTTCAAACCTCGGGTCGATAAAACTGCGTTCGGGCTATCATCATCTGACGAATTGGGGAACAACATCGCTTTTTATTGTTATCGGCGAGAAGAAAATAAGACCGTTTTATAACGAGGACGGAAGCTTTGTCATGCATGACAGCGTTGATTTGGGACTGACGGTTGACGAGAGGATTGCGGACGGGTACTATTTTTCAAAAACAATCCGTCTTTTGAAAAAGCTTTTGGAAAATCCGGAATTGCTCGAAAAAAGCTTTTCCGAGGGGGTTGATTACTGATGAATATTACAGCAAAAACACCGTGGGCGGCGCACCTGGGAGGTGTTCCGCTGCACCTTGATTATTTTGACGGAACCATGTTTGAAATGGTGAGTGATATAGCAAAAAAATACCCCGATTATGTGGCATTCGACTTTATGGGCAGGTCAACTACATATTCCAAAATGTGCGCCGAGGTGAAAAAATGTGCAATGGCGCTCAAGGCAATCGGTATACGCGAGGGTGACCGCGTCACAATTGCAATGCCGAATTGTCCGCAGGCGATTTACATGTTTTATGCAATAAATGTAGTCGGCGCGGTTGCAAATATGATTCATCCGTTATCGGCGGAAAAGGAAATAGAATTTTATCTTAATGAATCGGAAAGCGTAACGGCAATCACGCTTGACCAGTTCTACGGCAAGTTTGAAAGAATAAGAAAAAATACAAAAATTACGAGCATCATAATTGCGAGTATCAAGGACGAGCTTTCAAAACCGATAAAGGCGGGATATATGCTCACCGAGGGCAGAAAAATTCAGAAAATCCCGGCGGACGCACCTATAATCCGCTGGAATGAATTTATGCGCATGAGCAGATTTTGCTTTTATAACCATGAAGTGAAGCGCAGGGCGGAGGATCCGGCGGTAATTTTGTATTCGGGAGGAACAACGGGAACAACAAAAGGAATTGTGCTTACAAACAAGAATTTTAATGCGCTGTCGCAGCAAGTTGTTGCGGCAAATCCGATGTTTCGGCCGGGGGATAAGATGCTTGCCGCCATGCCGCTGTTCCACGGTTTCGGGCTGGGCGTTTGTATTCACACCATGCTTGCTCAGGGTGGCAGATGTATTCTTGTGCCGCGGTTTACCGCAAAAAGCTATGCAAAGCTGATTACAAAATACAAATGTAATTTCATTGCCGGCGTTCCGACGCTGTATGAGGCGCTTTTGCGTTTGCCGTCGATGGAAAAGGCGGATTTAAGCAGCCTGAAAGGCGTTTTTTCGGGCGGAGATTCGCTGTCGATTGAGCTTAAAAAGAAACTGGATACTTTCCTTTATGACCATAAAAGCGTAATTCAGGTGCGTGAGGGCTACGGCACAACCGAAACGGTTACGGCATGCTGTCTGACGCCGCCGCATATGTTTAAAACGGGCAGCATAGGTTTGCCGTTCCCCGATACATATATCAAAATTGTCACGCCCGATACGGATAATGAGCTTCCGTACGGGGAAGAAGGCGAGATACTTCTTGCCGGTCCGACTGTCATGAAAGAATACATGAATAATCCGGAGGAAACCGCAAAGACTCTGACACAGGGCGCGGACGGTCTGACGTGGGTTCATACAGGCGATTTGGGTGTCATGGACAGTGAGGGATTTATTTATTTTCACGGCCGCGCAAAGCGCATGATAATATCGTCGGGGTATAATGTGTATCCGGGTCAGATTGAAAATATTCTCGACGCACATGAATTTGTGCAGATGAGCTGTGTTATAGGCGTTCCGGATCCGTATAAAATGCAGAAAGTGAAAGCGTTTGTAACGCTTGCTGCCGGAATTGAGCCGAGCGAGAAAACGAAAGAAATATTGATGGATTATTGCAGAAAGCATATTGCAAAATATGCTATGCCGTATGATATTGAATTTAAAACCGAAATGCCGAAAACACTGGTAGGAAAGGTGGCATACCGCGCGCTTGAGGAAGAAGAAACTGCAAAAGAACCGGCATTGGTATAAAATCACAGGTGATAAACAGCTGCGGCAGAATGTACGGAAGTGCCGCAGCGAGATAAAAAAGACAGCAGGCTGCCGTAAAATGATTTCATTTTACGGCAGCCTGTTATTTTTACTGTCAGATTTGACCTGCTGTAATTTTTCTTATCCCAAAAACATGAAGATATTTTTAAACAGCATAGCGATAAAAAGTATTCCTCCGGCAGCGGTGACTGTGCCGTATATTTTAACCGACTCTTTATCATTTTTCTCTCTAATCAAATAAAATACCCCGGCAAATAAAATTGCCAAACCGATTACCAAACCTACTGCATTAAAAATCATTTTCTTTTCCTCCATTTTAATAAAAATGCTGAATTTATAATTACCAAAACCGAGCCGGCGTTATGTACCAATGCACCGACAACGGGATTCAGTGTACCTCGAATAGCGAGAAAGATAGCTATAAAATTAAGCCCCATAGAGAATGTCAGGTTGCATTTTATGGTTGTCATCATACGCTTTGAGAGGGTTATGAGGTGCGGAAGCTCCTTAACCTCATCATCGACAAGTGCTATATCCGCAGCGTCCACGGCTATATCGCTGCCGATGCCGCCCATGGCAATACCGACGTTTGCCGCTTTGAGTGCAGGTGCGTCATTAACGCCGTCGCCGATCATACACACCGCCTGATTTTCCTTTTGCGATTTGCTGATGTACTTTAATTTATCCTCCGGCAGACAATTTGCATAAACTTCGTTTATATCAAGCTCATTTGCAATCCTATTTGCCGCATTTTTGTTATCGCCCGTAAGAAGAACGGGGCGGACTCCGATTTTTACAAGACTTTCTATCGTCTGTCTGCTTTCTGCTCTTACAGTGTCGGATAAAACGATATATCCTGCCAATTCGCCGTTTACCGAAATATATATCACCGTTGAGCCGGCATTTATATATTTCTCAGTTTCGGTTAAAGCTTTATTTTGCATTTCCGATTCTTTGTTTTGAAACAACAGTTTAAGATTACCGGCTTTTATCTCTTTATTATCAACCGTGCCGACGACGCCCTCGCCGGGTATCATTTTGAAGTTTTCAACCGTTTTTATAGGCTCGCTGCAGCTTTTTGTAATCGCTTTACCCAATGGGTGCTCGCTCATTTTTTCAACAGCGGCGGCATAAGCATATATTTCGTTTTTTTCATAATCCGATAACGGTACTACCTCCGTTACCTTAGGCGTTCCGTATGTAAGCGTGCCTGTTTTGTCAAAGGTTATTTTTGATACCTTCGCAAGCCTTTCAAGCGCATCGCCCTCTCGCACCAAAAAACCGTGCTTGGTCGCATTGCCGATTGCTGCCATAATAGCTGTCGGAGTTGCCAGAACCAAAGCGCAGGGACAGAATACAACGAGTATAGTGACAGCTCGTATAATTTCACCCGTAATAAGCCAAGTAAGCACCGCAGCAGATAAAGCTATGACAACAATCCATGTCGCCCACCGGTCGGCGATACCGACAATTTTTGCTTTTCCTGCGTCAGCCGACTGAACGAGTTTAATCATTCTTTGAATTGAGCTGTCCTCGCCGACCTTTGTTGCTTTCATTTCAAAAGCTCCGAATTGGTTGACGGTTCCGCTTGACACCTCATCACCGGGAAATTTGTCAACAGGGAGAGATTCGCCTGTCATTACAGCTTGATTTACCGATGTCTGACCCGAAATGATTACACCGTCAACCGGGATACTTTCTCCCGGCAGAACCCGTATAATATCCCCGACTTTTACTTTTTCTGCGGAAATAATTTTTTCCTCGCTGCCGCAAATTACGCGTGCGGTTTGGGGAGTAAGGTGCACCAGTTTTTCAATCCCGGCTCTTGCTTTTGCAACGGTTAAATCTTCAAGCAATGCGCCCAGTTGCATAATGAACGCGACTTCGCCTGCGGCAAAATCTTCACCTATGCAAACTGAAGCGATAAGCGCCAAAGATACAAGCACGTCGGCTTTTATGTCAAAAGCCGTAACAAGCCCGATAATTGCCTCTAAAATAATCGGAACTCCGCATAAAATTATCGCAATCCATGCCGGATTGAACGGCATCGGAACATCGAAAATGCTTAAAAGCAGTGATATTCCCGATAGGATTAGGCATACAATATCTTTTTTTGTGCCGCCCCATTCGGCGAATTGCTCTAATTTTTCAATGAGTTTGTTCATCATTAAACCTCCTTTATATACATATACCCCTATTGGTATATACACATTATACCCCTATAGGTATATTTTGTCAAGAGGAAAAAGAAAAAAACAGCCATGAGTTTGACTGTTTTTAATTGCAGCTGTTTTATTCTTTTAAAATTATTTCATATTAGCAAAGCGCTCAACCGCTTTTGCAAAGCTTTCTATTGTTTTGTCGGCATCGCCGTGCTCAATGCCGTCGCGGACACAGTGCTTCAGGTGCCCCTCGAGCACAACCTGTCCTGCCTTATGCAAGGCTGATTTTGCTGCATTTATCTGCGCCAGAATGTCCTCGCAGGGAATATCCTGATCTATCATTCTGTCTATCGCCTGTATCTGACCGATTATTCTGCTTAACCTGTTATGCAGATTTTCGGAATCCATACATTGTTTCATTAAAAATCACCTCAGTATATTTTGAGTATAAAATATTAAATATCGTATGTACCCACGGATAGGGTTTGCTGATTTTATCCGGATTTTTTTACGGCGCTTACCACGCGGTCATTACCGCATAAATCCTTTATGACTCCGATGTCCCGGAAATCCTTTTCCAGCATGCCGCAAACGGATTCCGCCTGATTGCAGCCTATTTCAAAAATCAGTCTGCCGTCCTTGCCCAAAAGTCCCGGTGCGGCTTCACAGATACGCCGGTAAAATTTCAGTCCGTCATTGCCGCCGTCAAGCGCAAGATGAGGCTCATAATCTTTGACCTCCGTTTGGAGAGTATCAATCACATCGTGCTCGATATATGGTGGATTTGACGTGATCACATCATATTTTCCGTGCGGAATTTCGGACAGTATATCCAATTTTTCAAAGCTCGCTCTTTCGCAAAGGTTTAGTCTGGCGCAGTTTTTTTCTGCCGTTTCAAGGGCTTTTTCGCTTATATCTATGCCGCGGACATACGCCCGGCGGTTGTAGTGCGCAACGCTTAACGGTATACAGCCCGTGCCCGTGCCTATATCGAGCAGCGTAAATCCTTTTCCGTTCATTTGTTCAAGCAGAAATTCAACGAGTGTTTCGGTATCCGCACGGGGAATTAAAACCGAGCGGTTAACGATAAATTCAAGCGACATAAATTCCTGCGTGCCTATTATGTACTGCAGCGGTTCGCCGCATATCCGACGTTTTACAAGTGCGTCAATTTCCTGTTCTTTATCGGTCGGCAGTACAGAGGTATGCCGTATTACAAGGTCGGTTGCCGACAGGTTCATCACGCTGCGCATCAGCTGATTGGCTTCAAAAACAGCGTTTTCACAGCCGTTTTCGCGCAGCATGGCGATTATATTTTTCAGTTTTTCCCGTATTACCATTTATCTGCTTCCTTATCCTCCGGAATAACTGCCTCAATCGAATTAATTGCAACTTCAATCTGCGAATCGTCAGGCTCGCGTGTTGTCAGGCGCTGCAGCCACAGCCCGGGCTTGGTTAAAAGTTTCACGCATGCGTTCTTGCTGCGTCCGGCAAGCTTAATGATTTCATATGAAAGCCCGGCAACAACCGGCAAAAGGAGCAGACGTGTGCCCATGCGCAAAAGCAGCCTTTGAACCGCATTGTAATTTTCTCCGCCGAATTTCGGCAAAAGAGCATACAAAATTATGCTCACTATCATGACAAAAAGCAGAAAACTGGTTCCGCATCTGGGGTGAAAACGCGTATATTTTTTTACATTTTCCACCGTAAGCTCGTCGCCGGCTTCGTAGCAGGCAATGGTTTTGTGTTCCGCGCCGTGATATTCAAATACGCGGCGTATATCCTCCATTTTGGACACAAGATACATATATGTCAGAAAAATTGCCATTTTGACAACACCCTCGCATACGCTTATAAAAGCGCCTGTCTGCGAAACGGATTCAAGTCCGAGTTTTGCCAGTATCCATTGAAGTCCCTGAGTTACCGCAGTCGGGAGTAGTATAAAAAGCCCCACCGACAAAACAAGGGAAAGTGCGATTGAAAAATATATTACGATGTCCTTGATTTTGTCACCGAGTTTATCCTCAAGCCATTTTTCAAATTTGCTTTCCGACGGTTCGTCATCTTCAACGTCCATGAAGCTTGCCGAAAACATCAGCGCTTTCATCCCGATTACAAGACTTTCTATAAAATTAACGCAGCCGCGGATAATCGGCAGACGAAAAAAAGCATTATGTTTTTTTGTACCGTTCTCATCTGTTTTACACTCTATGCTGCCGTCCGATTTGCGTACCGCAACGGCGGTTTTGTAAGGGCCGCGCATCATTACGCCTTCAATAACCGCCTGACCGCCTATTGAAGTAATGTGCTGTTCTTTTGCCATAAAATATCACCTCAATTATATTATACAGTAAAAATACAATTTTTTCAATAGTATAAACGGATAAAAAAATATTTTGTCGAAAGCTTGTCAAAAATCTACAACCGTTTTTGACAAGATAACCGTTCATTATCTGATATAATACAAGCATAGCCCGCAGCGAGGGGGAAAAGTTATGACGGTTTATGCGGATTTGTTATTTTTTGTGAATTTTCTGTTTGACGCCGAAATTCTGCTGATACTGCTGAAGCTGTCATCACGTAAAATTCCCATCGGGCGGCTTGTATTATCCGCTTGCATGGGAGGCGTGCAGAGCATATTTGCTTTTGTCCCTTATTTCCGAATACTCTGCCTGCCTCCGGCGAGGCTTGCGGCGGCTTTTGTGATGGCGTACACGGTGCTTTATCCCTGCCGCCTGCGCGCGGCATTGCGCGGCGGAGCGATATTGCTTGCCTGCGCGTTTGCACTGTCGGGTGCGGTGAATTTTTTGCACGCAAAAACGGTATATGCGGTTTTGCTGCCCGTACCGGTATACATAATTCTCAGTGTCGTCAAAAAAGAAACCGCAAAAAAGTACACAGAGGTTTTGCTTGAATACGGAAATAAATGCGTTGCGCTTGAAGGATTTTATGACAGCGGTAACATGATGACATATAACGGAACGCCTGTTTTGCTTGGAAGCAAAAAGGTTTTTTGCAGCCTTTTCGGAGCCGGATTTTCAATAAATGCGGTCAGCGAATGGGTTGACGCAAGGGATTTGCGTATTGTGCCGTATACTTCGCTCGGAGGTAACGGCACCGCATTGGGAGTACGGCTTGACCGCGTCACGGCAGGGGAGCACTGCTTTGAAAACGCCGTACTTGCGTATTTTGACGGTAAATTTGAAAATGATTTAATTTTAAACGGTATTATGACATAGAAAGGATATGCGTAAAAAATGCTGACATTGATTAACGGACTTAAGGAACGAATTGCGGATATATGCTGCCCGTGCGGAGAAATACTGTATATAGGCGGACAGGATATACTCCCCGCGCCGCTTGAGCGAGGGGAGGAAGAAAGGCTTCTGCAAAATATTGAAGACGACAATGTTAAATCGGTACTGATAGAGCATAATCTTCGCTTGGTTGTTTATATTGCGCGGAAATTTGAAAATACGGGAATTAACGTCGAGGATTTAATATCGATAGGTACAATAGGGCTTATAAAGGCGATAAACACTTTCAGACCCGACAGGAATATTAAACTGGCGACATATGCGTCGCGGTGCATTGAAAATGAAATACTGATGTATCTTAGGAAAAATCAAAATGTAAAAACGGAAATTTCAATTGACGAACCGCTGAATGTCGATTGGGACGGAAATGAATTGCTGCTGTCCGATATTCTCGGGACAGACAATGATGTCACATATCAGAGCATCGAAAAAGAGGTTGATATAAAGCTTTTGTCACTTGCAATGGAAAAGTTATCCAAACGGGAACAGGAGATAATGCGGCTGCGGTTCGGGCTTAAAGGAAGCAAGGAAAGGACGCAGAAAGAGGTTGCGGATTTAATGGGTATTTCGCAGTCATATATTTCAAGGCTTGAAAAAAGAATAATAAAAAGACTGAAAAAGGAAATACTGAGAATGAACTAAATACAGAAAGGAATGATTTTGTATTGGACAAAAAGGAATACAAAAAATTTGCGGATAAAAAAGCGCCGCCGTCGAATACGGCGGCGGACTGTTTAAAGGCATTTTTGTTCGGCGGTGCGATATGTACCGTGGGACAAGTCCTTTTTACGCTGTACCGTTCCGCCGGACTGGACGAAGAAATGACGGCTAACGCCGTATCGATTACGCTGATTTTCCTTGGGGTGCTGCTCACGGGACTTGACATTTACCCGAAGCTTGCCAAGCATGCCGGTGCCGGAACGATTGTGCCGATAACCGGCTTTGCCAATTCGGTGGCGTCACCGGCAATTGAGGCGCGGACAGAGGGGTTTGTTATGGGAGTGGGAACTAAAATTTTCACAATTGCCGGCCCGGTTATAGTTTACGGCGTAAGTGCGGCATTCGTCGCAGGAATATGGTACTGGGTTTTGTCAATCTTGTAATTCCGAGAGGAAATTCAAGGGCTTGGTGAAGCCGTCAAGAGACGGGCATGTAACATCTCCGGCGACAGGCTTTCCGCGCACGCAGATGACATTTGCATATACGGTTTTGCCGTCGCCGTCAGGCATATTCATGATTTCATATGTATAGCGTACGGCATTTTTTCCGCGTACGGGATACAGGTCGAGTCCGCACTCAATCTGCATCATGTTGTACTGTGAATACATTTCGTCAAATTCTGCCGGTATGGTAATTTCCTCAAACGATACGGGCTTGGAATTAATCACTATTCCGTATGATGAAAGAAACTGTGCGTTTGCAGCGTCGGTATCGCGTGAAAAAAACAAAAATCCCGACGCAATCAATAAAATTAAAGCAATGGTTAATAAATACATTTTTTTCATATTTCACCTCGTTTATATTTATTCAGGAAAGCAATAATATATTATGATAAATCGGTGAATAATATTAATGTAAAAAAATAAGACCCCAAAAAAGAGGCTTATGAAAGGAGATTTTTATGAATACGATTGATAATATTGCATTGACGCTGGTGATAATCGGCGCAATAAACTGGGGAAGTGTCGGAATATTCAAATTTGATATAGTAGGCGCATTGTTCGGAGGACAGGATGCGGTGCTGTCAAGAATTATTTTCACACTTGTCGGAATTGCGGGACTGTGGGCAATAGGGATTTTGTTCAAGGACAAAACGCCGAAAGAAAAGTAAAACGGTGTTTTTATGAAACCTCGGGGGAGTGTGGCAAAATGAAGAAGTTTTGTCACACTCCTTTTGCGTATTGTTATCTGCTGTTCTGTTCTTTAAAGGCTCTGTCCATGTTTCGCTTTGCGTCACGCGTTTGCAGGTCTGCGCGATTGTCATAGAGCTTTTTGCCCTTGCATATGCCCAGCGCAACCTTGACGCGTGAGCCTTTCAGATAAACCGAAAGCGGAATAAGCGCATATCCGGACTGCTTTACCTCGCCGATAAGACGGCGGATTTCGTTTTTGTGCAGCAGGAGCTTTTTGTGGCGCAGAGGGTCGCGGTTGAAGATATTTCCCTGCTCGTACGGACTGATGTTCATGCCCTTTACGAACACCTCGCCGTTATCGACCGAAGCATATGCGTCCGCTATATTTACCTTGCCGAGACGGATTGATTTTACTTCCGTGCCGAAAAGCTCAATTCCGCATTCGATGGTTTCGATAATAAAATAATCGTGTCTTGCTTTTTTGTTTTGCGCAAGAGTCTTTGTATTTTCCAAGTCAAATCCTCCTTTTGAGGTGGTTTTGATATAAGTATATCATAAATTATGAAAAAATAAAATAGATTAATGAAAAATTTACAAAAAAAACTTGATTTATACATGAATTTGTATTAAAATAGAAATGAGAAAATATATTTACACAATTGGAGGAACCTAAAGTGGAAAAAATCAGTTTCAGTTATAAAAAAGCGCTCCCCTTTGTTTCAGAACACGAAATTGAGGGTATGAAAGAATATGTAAAAGCGGCGCATGAGATGATTCATAATAAAACGGGAGCCGGCAATGACTTTTTGGGCTGGGTAAATCTTCCGTCGGACTATGATAAGGAGGAATTTGCACGCATTAAAAAAGCGACGGAAAAAATCCGCAGCGACAGCGATGTTTTGGTAGTAATAGGTATCGGCGGTTCATATCTGGGCGCGAGAGCGGCTATTGAAATGCTCAGCCATACTTTCTATAATTCTCTTGATAAAGAAAAAAGAAACGGTCCGGCGATTGTATATGCCGGCAACAGCATAAGCTCGACATATCTTGCCGACCTTTTGGAGTATATCGACGGAAAAGATTTTTCGGTTAACGTAATTTCAAAATCCGGCACAACTACCGAGCCGGCAATAGCTTTCAGAATTTTCCGCGAACTGCTTGAAAAGAAGTACGGAAAAGAAGAAGCAAAAAAACGTATTTACGCAACAACCGACGCAAAACGCGGCGCACTGAAGAATCTGGCAGATTCAGAAGGCTATGAAAGCTTTGTAATAAGCGATGATGTCGGCGGAAGATACTCCGTGCTGACAGCGGTGGGACTTTTGCCTATTGCGGCGGCAGGCATTGACATCGACGCAATGATGAACGGTGCGAAGGACGCGCAGGAGCTTTACGCAAATCCGAATGTTGAGGAAAATGAATGTTATCAGTATGCGGTTGTCAGAAATGCTCTTTTGAGAAAAGGCAAAAACGTAGAAATGATGGTTAATTTTGAACCGGCACTGCACTATTTCGGCGAGTGGTGGAAACAGCTTTTCGGCGAATCGGAAGGCAAGGACAATAAAGGTATTTTCCCGGCGGCTGCAGATTTTTCAACCGATTTGCATTCAATGGGTCAATATATTCAGGAAGGACAGAGAATGCTGTTTGAAACTGCAATTTTGGTTTCAGAACCTACAAAAGATATTGTAATTAAAGAGGATGCAGAAAACATCGACGGCTTGAACTTCCTGGCAGGCAAAAACATGAGCTTTGTTAATAAAAAGGCATCGGACGGCGTGTGTCTTGCACATACCGACGGCGGCGTACCGCAGCTTTCGGTAACGGTACCGAAGCTTGATGCGTATAATTTCGGTATGCTGGTATACTTCTTTGAAAAAGCATGCGGAATTTCCGGCTATCTTTTGGGTGTAAATCCGTTTAATCAGCCGGGCGTTGAGGCATATAAAAAGAACATGTTTGCGCTTCTCGGAAAGCCGGGTTATGAGTCGGAAAAAACCGCTCTTGAACAAAGACTCGGCGAATAAGAGAAACAAAATAAATTTAAAGGAGGAACTCGAAATGGTAGAGCTTCTAATCGGAAAAAAAGGAACAGGTAAAACAAAGGTATTGATTGACAATGTTAATGCGTCGGCGGTAAATGCAGACGGTAATGTTGTATTTATCAGCAATAATACCTCTCAAAATATGTATAATATAACATCAAAAGTAAGAATGGCGGATACGTCGGATTTTGAAATTGCGTCATGGAATGAATTTTTTGGCTTTATCTGCGGAATTGTAAGCGGAAATTTTGATATTACAAATATTTTTGTTGACGGCACATTAAAAATAGTAAAGAATACGGAAGGCTTTGAACAATTCCTTACAAGAGTGGAGGAACTCGGAAAGAAATTTGATATTAATTTTGAATTTTCGGTATCTGTTGATAAGGACGAGGCTCCAGAATATATCAAAAAGTACGTAAAATAAACCGTTGAAAGGAAATCTCAGATGCATTACAGAAGTACGCGCAACAGTAAAATCTCGATTACTGCTGCCGAAGCGATAAAAAAAGGACTGTCAGACGAGGGCGGACTGTTTGTGCCCGACTCTGTTCCGAAAATTACGGCTGAAGAAATCAACAGTCTGGCAAAATTAAATTACAGACAGAGGGCATATACAATTTTGTCGAAATTTCTGACTGATTTTACGGATGAGGAACTGAAGAACTGCATAGACAGTGCCTATACAAAGGAAAAATTTGAAACGGATAATATTGCGCCCGTTTATAAGCTCAATGACAGCAAGTATGTGCTGGAGCTTTGGCACGGTCCGACATGTGCGTTCAAGGATATGGCGCTGCAAATCCTGCCGCATCTTCTGACTGCCTCCATGAAAAAAACAAATGAAAATCATGAGGTTGTAATTTTGGTTGCAACATCGGGCGATACCGGTAAAGCGGCGCTTGAGGGATTTCGCGATGTCGGCGGAACACGCATAATTGTGTTCTATCCGGATAACGGAGTGTCGGAAATACAAAAGCTTCAAATGATTACTCAGGAAGGCGAAAATGTCGGTGTAGCTGCGGTTTCGGGCAATTTTGATGACGCGCAGAACGGAGTTAAACGCATTTTTACCGATGAGGATTACAACAAATTTTTGGCTGAAAACAATTATAAACTTTCAAGTGCCAATTCAATAAACTGGGGACGCCTTGTGCCGCAGATTGTGTATTATTTTTCCGCGTATGCGGATATGATTGACGGCGGCGAAATCGTGTCCGGTGAAAAAATCAATGTTGTTGTGCCTACGGGGAATTTCGGTAACATTCTTGCGGCATATTATGCATATAAAATGGGGCTTCCCATAAACAGATTTATCTGTGCTTCAAATAAAAATAATGTCCTCACAGACTTTATCAACACAGGTATATATAATAAAAACAGGGATTTCCATACAACAATTTCGCCGTCGATGGATATTTTGATTTCGAGCAATCTGGAAAGATTTTTATATGATTTGTCCGGAAATGACGATGAAATGATAAACGGTTTGATGAAAAAACTGGCGCAAGACGGTAAATATGAAGTAAGCACGGAAATAAAAAGTAAAATGGAAAGTATTTTCAGTGCCGGATATGCGGATGACAGCGACACAATGCAGGCAATTAAAAAGTGTTATGATGAGTTCGGATATGTCATAGATACTCATACTGCTGTTGCCATGTCGGTTTATGACGCTTATGTTCAAAAAACGGGTGATAACACAAAGACAATAATTGCGTCAACCGCAAGTCCGTTTAAATTCAGTCAAAGTGTGCTGATTGCCCTTAACGGTCATGGATATGTTGCAGGAAAAGATGAATTTACATTGCTTTCCGAGCTGTCGCAAATCAGCAGAACGGATATTCCGAAATCACTTGCTGAACTGAAGAATAAATTAAAGCTGTTTGATACGGTGTGCGAGAAAGACCGTATGACTCAAGTTGTAAACGAATTTTTACAAATCGGATAAATTATACCCATCGGTAAAAACGATGGGTATAATTATAATGTGGAAAAGAATTAACCCCATAAAAAATATTATTAGCGACTATATTTACAATAAGTTCGATTTCGTTATTTGCAGATAGTGTTGCGGCACCTGACGCGAACTCAGAACTCTTTTTACAACATATCTGAAAAAATAATGATTATTGCTTGCTAAAACTTTGAAAAAAATCTGTTTTCTGAGCTTGCAAAGGCCTGGGGTTATATTCCCGTATATAAAATGTAATCAAAAAGCTGCGGCGTAACGATGTTTTGCCGTAGCTTTTTATACATAAATTTTCCTCGTGGAAATTCATTGTTCCGCATTATTGCATAATATTTATTAAAAAAAGTTAAAAATAGTTGAAAATTATTGCGATATAGGATATAATAATGATAGAAAAAAGTAAGAGAGGAATTTTGTAATATGTCTGACTACAGAACTGATTATGAGAGATGGCTTAATTCAAGTATGCTTTCTGATGAAGAAAAACAGGAGCTTCGCAGTATAGCAGGAGATGAAAAGGAAATAGAAGAACGTTTTTACCGTGAACTGGAATTTGGTACGGCAGGTATGCGCGGAATTTTGGGTATCGGCAAAAACAGAATGAATATATACAATGTAAGACGTGCCGCACAAGGAGTTGCAAGGTATGTTGAAAAGGAAGATGCGAGCGAAAAGGGTGTACTTATCGGATATGATACGCGTAATTTTTCGCGCATTTTTGCTGAAGAAACCGCAAAGACGCTTGCTGCAAACGGAGTAAAGGCATATCTTTTTGACACTGTTCACTCTGTTCCCGAGGTATCGTTCGGTATTCGGGAAATGGGCTGCGGAGCCGGAGTTATGATTACGGCGAGCCATAACCCGAAAGAGTATAACGGATTTAAGGTGTACGGCCCGGACGGAGGACAGCTTCCGCCAGATGCGGCGCAGATTGTGATTGACGCGATTGCGCAGTATGATGTGTTTGATGACGTTAAAGTTATGCCGCTTGAAGACGCGCAGAGTAAGGGACTGGTAGAAATTGTAGGCCCGGAGCTTAATGAGAAATTTCTTCAGACAATTAAAACCCAGCAGATCAACCCTGATGCCGTGTATGCAGTAGCGGATACAATGAAGCTTGTATATACGCCGTTTCACGGAACGGGTGCAAGACCGATAAAAGAGATATTGAAGCGTATTGGATTTAAAAATGTTCTTGTTGTTAAGGAGCAAGATAATGAGGACGGCAATTTCTCGACTGTTAAATCCCCAAATCCGGAGAATGCCGAAGGCTTTGCGCTTGCTATCGAGCTTGCTAAGAAAAATGATGTTGATTTGATAATAGGAACAGACCCGGACTGCGACCGCGTGGGAATAGTTGTTCGTGATTCCGACGGAGTATATCGCACCCTGACGGGAAACCAAACAGGCGCACTGCTTGTTGAATACATTTTGCGTGCACGCAAAGAGCAAGGCAAGCTGCCGTCAAACGGAGTTGTAATAAAAACTATCGTTACTACAGAGCTTGCGTCTGCAATTGCAAAGGCATACGGTATTGAAATTATGAGTCTTTTGACCGGATTTAAATATATCGGTGAAAAGATGACCGAGTTTACCGAAAAGAAAAACCATACGTTCTTAATCGGATTTGAAGAGAGCTACGGTTATCTTGTAGGAAACCACGCGCGCGATAAAGACGGTGTTGTTGCAACAATGCTTATTGCCGAAATGGCTGCGTATTACAGAACAAAGGGAATGACGCTGTATGACGCACTGCAGAATATCTATAAAAAATACGGATATTATGCCGAGAGAACAATTTCGTTCACTATGCCCGGAAAGGACGGAATGGAAAAAATGTCAAAAATTCTTGTCGACATAAGAAAAACTCCGATTACTGAAGCTGTCGGCATGAAAGTAGATAAGATTACCGACTTTGAGCATGATGAAACAGGACTGCCGAAGTCAAATGTACTGAAATACGAGCTTGATGACGGAAAGACATATTTTATAATTCGTCCGTCCGGAACCGAACCCAAAATCAAGCTTTATATCGGCACATGCGCAGACAGCATGGAAAACGGCAATGCGCTGATAGATAAACTCAGCGAAGATGTAAAGGCTCAGATGCATATATAAAAGAAATAAAATCGGTCATGCTGTGAAGATATAACTTTCATGGCATGACCAAAAAAATTTGGAGGGAAAAAATATATGACAAGGATTATTTTAGTTCGTCATGGAATGAGCAAGTCGAATGAGGCAAGGACGTTTACCGGACAGGGAAATTCACCGCTTAATGACATCGGAATAAAGCAGGCGAAGCTGACGGCAGAGTACATAAACGAAAATTTTAAGCCCGATGTTGTTTATGCAAGCGATTTACAGCGTGCATTCAGAACCGGGGAGGAAACGGCAAAGCTTGCAGGCGTTGAGATAATTCCGGAAAAAGAGCTGCGCGAAATAGATGCCGGTGACTGGGACGAATTGCCGTTTGCCGAACTTATGAAAAAATACAGTAATGACTACAACACTTTTTTGAATGATATTGGCAATGCGAAATGTACCGGAGGAGAGAGTGTTAAACACCTTGCAAAGCGCGTTACAAAGGAAATACGCCGCATCGCAAAGGCAAATGAGGGCAAAACTGTTGTTATAGCGACGCACGCTACACCAATCCGCGCCGCAATGTGCGTTTTTCAGAACAGACCGCTTGATGATATGAAAGACATTCCGTGGGTGTCCAATGCATCGGTGACGGTGGTAGACATAGAGGGAGATAATGCAGATTTCGTTAAAATAAGTGAAGATGCACATTTGGCAGAATTGGTCACGAGGCTTCCGGCGAATGTATGATAAAAATTTTTAGAGTGGTATTTCTGGGGCAATCCCTCATTTTGTGTAAACCTCAAAATTGGCTCCAAAATGATAATATAATCTAAGTAGTTTTTTGTGGGCTGAGAGCCGGATTTCGGCTTTCAGTCCTTAGTTATAATATAGCATGAAATTGCCGGCATGTCAAGGGCGCCCTCGCAAGAGGGCGTTTATTTCACCCTTGATTTGGCGGCTGTTTTATGCTACTGCGGTAATCTATCGGCAAAGAATATTTCAAGCTGTGAGTGGATTTGTCCCCAGTCTTTG